>CAWBBA010000029.1:0-100919 GCA_963786905.1 uncultured delta proteobacterium
TGAGGGGCTTGGTGAGCCTGTTGGGGCTCTGGACGAATTCATGAGCATTCCAGCCCTTTATACACAGTTTGCCCTGGTTCATGGGATTAGTCTTGGAAGGAAGCGTTCCCAACAGCGTTCCGTCCATGACCTCCAGCAGCATTTCACAGCCGCATCCGCAATAAGGGCAAGTCGTTCGGACGAATTTCAGATCCATAGTCTTCTCCTGGGACGTTAAGGAAACCGGCTTTTTCCTCCTGGAAAAAGTCTATTGCCGCAGCGGTTGATCCGGAATTACGATGGGGATTGTGCGAGGAGTCCTCTCGATCAAAACTCCGCGCTCAGGTTGAGCGTCAATCAGCGAACACGCTAAATTGGCGGCCAGCGAGAGCCGGTCCGATCAAGTCGGACCCTTTCACAGAGGTGGGCATTCAACAAACAGTTTCAAGCCCGCCTGCTCAGATTCCTAATCCTTGTAACTGTAACATCACGTGCCGACGGAATCAAGGTAGAACCACACACGATCGCAATGATTCTGTCACGAGGGTGAGAAAGGACAACCCAGTTTTCCGAGGCCTTTTCCGGTCCGTTCAAAATCTCCCTAAGTCCACTTTTGAAAAAGGCGAGAAGACCTGCCTTGCTCTCGGAACAGGTT
The DNA here is from genome assembly GCA_963786905.1 of uncultured delta proteobacterium. Classification (GTDB taxonomy): domain Bacteria; phylum Desulfobacterota; class Desulfomonilia; order Desulfomonilales; family Desulfomonilaceae; genus CAWBBA01. Next base: position 635 of record CAWBBA010000029.1, read on the forward strand.
TGGTGTGGAACTCTCAAGTTGGCGCCCATGCCGCGCCCCCCATTCTGCAAATGAATTATTCTCTTGGGTTAGCTATGGTGTAGTATAGTATAGGTTGCATTCCAATCAATCGTCCATCATCTCTGTACGAATCGGGAGAATGGCTCTTGCAGTCAATGTGTGCCAACAACGCCCAAATGCGTGACCTTGGTTTGCGAGGTGGTAGTGGCAATGTAGCCTTGGTTGAGTGTGGCTTGAATCTGTCAGGATAGTTCCTGACATGGATGTGCGAGGGAGTACACTGCAAATGGCTGATGCGAAGTTGCTCACCGCGACAGTGGAGCAGAGTTCGGAAGGCATCGCGGTGACGGACCTGGCTGGTTCATTTATCTTCATAAATCAAGCTTTTGCCGATATGCACCGATATCAGCCTGAAGAACTGATAGGAAAGCATATGTCTATCTGCCACAGCACACAAGACATGATGAGCCTGGTTGCCGCAAGGCGTTACATCGTTCAGGCCGGGGATTTCAGCGGGGAGACGCGTCATCTGAGGAAAGATGGGACATGTTTTCCGGCCCTGTTACAGGGATCCCTGGTCCGAGACGGCGACGGCAACCCAGTAGCAATCTCGATAGCGCTCCGAAACATAGCAGACATTAAGAAGACTGAGGAGGCATTGCAGGCCGGGGCCGACAAGTTGACCGAATATTGCCGATCCCTCGAAGCACAGCTCACCGAGTGTGCCAAGAATCTTGAGCTCTCCCGGAAAGAGGTCGAGAGGTACGGCGAAGAACTCAAAGGGGCTAATGAAGCCCTCAGAGTTTCTTATCGGCGGCATTGACCAGCAAAAGAAATCGGTAGAAAAGGCTATCCAAGACAGTTTCTCACTGACCGTAAAACCTATATTGGACCGGCTCAAGGCCGAGGCCCTTCCCAACCGGGTGGCAGACCTCATTGATTTGCTCGCCGGCAGTCTCGACAACATAGCCGATCCCTTTGCAAAGAACAGCATGGGAAACGGTTGCTTGTTGACCTTGCGTGAGATGCGGATATGTGAGTTGATCTCCTCAGGACTTACTTCAAAGGAGATAGCAAACATCATGGGAGTGTCTCCACAGACCATTTTTTTTCACAGATCAAGTATTCGCAAGAAACTGGGACTGACGGGAACCGCGAGCGAACTGGGAACGTATCTGCGCCAGAAAGATTGGGGTTGATGAGACCGTTGACGGCAATTGGTAGCAAAACTCGTCACTGACCTGGTGCCCAGGTCAGTGGCACCCAGCATCCGGTCAACGTCGGGCCAAGACCGCCAGGGATGTGCGCTTTGTCAGATCGGTGTTTGATTCAGCGGATCATTCATAGTCAGGCCGCGAAACTGATATCATTCAATACGGCAGCCCAATGGGGTAGATGACCTACCCAGTTTGCCGTTAACCTTCACATATTGACAATCAATGGCTGGTTGAGCCATCCTAGCGCCATTCAAAGCCGGCTCAAAATGAGCCGCACTTGTTTGGACAATATCAAGGGGGCGGAGCCTCTTTTTAGTCTTCTAAGCCATTTCGAAGGTCAACAAGTTCATCAATCCACTTTCACATTCCATACGTACTTCACCCATTCGCTACCGTAGCGGCCTTCGGCAACAAGGCGCAAAGGAAAACCGTGCTTTCGCGGCAGTGCTGTCCCGTTGACCTGATAGGCCAGGAAGAGCTGATCAGACCCCGCGTCATTCAGTGGGTACCTCTCCACCTTTTCGTAATTGCCCCGAGGACCCCGCAATGTGACGTAAGCAGCATCATCTTTGACCTGGGCCCTCTTAAGAAGCTCTAGCTATGGATATTCCCTTCCACGTTCCGTTGTTCACAAAGACTCCCGGACAGACCAAGAGGACCGTCTTTTCGATTGAAGGCAGATCTAGGATTTCCGAATACTTCAAACTGAGAGGCTTCTCGACCTTTCCATCAACGACAAGCCGCCATTCTTCCAGATCCACCTGGTAGTCATCGAGCCCCATCGTTCCGAATTCAGCGAGAGGCGTTACCTCAAGGTCATTGGAATCTAGGCCGGAAGGATTCTTGTCAATAAGATCTTCGCGCCTCGTCCCGCGCGGGATTATCGTTTTCTTGGCAAAGGCCCAGACGCTGTTCACCCCCAATAAGAGAGGTTCCAGAAGCAGAGCGATGAGAGATGAAGCTTTGAGGGTAAACCCTATGAAGGTTCGTCGTGTAAACATCTTTGTTCCGTCCCTATCAATAGTTCACCGCAGAGATCGCGGAGAACGCAGAGAAATCGGACTCTACTGTTTCTCTGCCAAGTAAGGCACAGGCCCTGCGGGCACGTTTCATTTGAGATGTGTGTCGGCCCGGGAAATCATCCAGATGACCGAGTGGTTTCATTTGAAGTCTTTTTCGCTCTCCGCGGTCTCGGCGCCCTCTGCGGTGAATCTTCTTCCCCACCGAACGTTTACAGTCTCTATCGCTGCCAGCTCAGCCAGTGGGCGAAAAGCTTCTTCACAAAGGGAGTGAGACGCGTGCGGTTGTACGTGTCGGCCACTTGTTTGACGGCCTCTGCCTGAGTGGGATAGGGATGGATGACCTCTGAGATAGTTTTCAGCCCAAGCTTCCCAACCATCGCGAGGGTTATTTCGCTGATCATGTCCCCCGCGTGAGAAGCCACAATGGTTGCTCCCAGGATCTTATCCGTTCCTTTTTCGGCATGTACCTTCACGAAACCTTCTTCTTTTCCGTCGGCAATAGCGCGGTCGACATGCGTGAATGGCCTGAAATAAGTGTCTACAGCTATTCCCCGCTTTTTGGCATCTCCTTCGTACATGCCCACATGAGCGATCTCTGGGTCCGTGTACGTGCACCAGGGAACTGTGAGGGCACTCAATTTCTTGGACCCTCTGAAAGAGACTGTTTTGAATGACGATCCGAGCGGCTGCATCGGCCATGTGGGTGAATTTGTAGTTCATGCAGATGTCACCAGCGGCATAAATATTCGGATTAGTAGTCTGCAATCGGTCGTTCACCACGACGCCCCGTCGACCGTCGTACTGAACGTCCGCGGCTTCAAGATTGAGGTTTTCGACGTTGGGTACACGCCCCGCTCCCACAAGAATCTCGTCCACAGCCGCAGAGCCTGGCTTGGAATTCACCTCGTAGTGTATGATTTTTTCGCCATCTTCAACCTTAACCTCTTTGAGGTCGGAGTCCAGGATCAGGTCGATCCCTTCTTCTATGAACTTCTTCTGCACTATTTCAGCGGCGTCGACATCTTCTCTGTCCAGTATGTGCGGATTCTTGTGAAACAGGACGACATCACATCCTAGTCGGCGGAATGCTTGAGCCATTTCGCATCCAATGGGCCCGCCGCCAATTACTGCAAGACGACGAGGACGTTCAGTCAGTGAGAAGACAGTCTCGTTGGTAAGAAACCCTGCTTCGGCTAAACCAGGGATCGAGGGCTTCAGTGCTCTAGCGCCCGTGGCGATCACAGCTTTCTTGAACAGAAGCGTCTTGCCGCCCACCACTACAGCCTGTGGTCCGGTAAAGCGAGCGTGTCCGAGGAAGACGTCGACACCGAGATCCTTGAAGCGCCTCGCGGAATCGTTGTGGCTGATGCGGGCCCTGAGGCGGCGCATGCGCTCCATCACTGCGGGAAAATCGACTTCGACGCCGGAGGGGACGTTTATGCCTAAACCGCGTGCTTCATGAATCTCGCCATACACCCTTGACGAGCCTATCAAGCACTTTGAAGGCACGCAGCCTACGTTGAGGCAGTCGCCTCCGAGCAGAAACTGCTCCACCAGAGCCACTTTTGCCCCCAGACCGGCAGCGCCCGCGGCCGTGACCAGTCCCGCCGTTCCAGCGCCTATCACCACGAGGTTGTATCGCTCGACAGGTTCAGGATTGGTCCAATCCTGAGGATGAACATTGGAGACAAGTTCCAGGTTATATTCGTCTTCCGGAAGGATTCGTATAGGCTCTGTCTCGGCAGGGTCTGTTGCTGCGGTAAATTGTTCTCCTGTCGTTGCGGCTGTCTCCACGCCTTTCAGGCTTTTTTTGGCCAAACGCGTCACGAAGCCGGCCACAAGAATCGTTGCGACCAGCCCTATCCAAAAGAAGATCTGCCCCGCGATCCCGCTCTCAACTTTCCCCGCGGCCACATCGGCAATCGAGCGTGCAGCCGATCCGAAGTAGACGTACATTAAGCCCGCGGGCAGCATACCGATCATAGAAGCCAGGGCGTAGTGCTTAAAAGGGACCTTGGTCAGTCCGAGAGAATAGTTGAGTAGATTGAAAGGGAAAACGGGGCTCAACCGCAGTAGGAACACAATCTTGAACCCTTCGCGGCCAACAGCCTCGTCAATGGCATTGAATTTGGGATTGCCGGAGACCTTCCGTGCAACCCATTCACGCGGAAATGTGCGGCCCACGAGAAAAGCGGCACAAGCCCCGACAACTGCTCCGGTCCATGCGGTTGCCAGCCCCAAAGGAACGCCGAAGAGAAAGCCTGCTCCCAGCGTAAGCACTGAACCTGGAAGGAAAAATACGGTCGCCACCACGTAAAAGGCGACCACGAAGACAGGTCCCCACGCGCCTAGGCCTTGCGTCCACTCCAGCACGGCAACCATGTACTGCTTGAGCGGCAAGAGCCATAATGCCGTAACCAGTGAACATATAATTACTATCAGGACGATCAGCTTGACGGCCCTGGCCGCCTTATTAACCTGCGGTTTGACATGTAGCTCGGCTGAATTATCCACAGTGCCTCCTTGGACCATGCTTGCTAATACCAATTTATTTTCAAACGGGAAGATTCGGGGAGGCCCTTCCTGTAAAAAGCGTTCCATCAATGTTACAGTTTTTGAACGCACATTCATACCAGTCACTCGTGCGGGCAAGCCTTCAGTTATCAGGGGGCACGTCGCCGGCTCTGGCATTGCGAGGAGTAAAATCCCGCGTTCTGCGGGAAAGCAATCTCCGTTGCTTACTACTGGAGATTGCTTAGCTGCGCTCACAGTGGCATCTTTGGAGCGAGCCTCCACCGCCACGAAACTCAATACAAACTGCCGGTGCTACCAGTAAGAAAACCCTTTTCAATGAAATGCGCGGCAGGTATTTTAAAGAGTCTTGAGGCCGGGAGACATGCGCGGGCAACCTCGGTGAAGCGGCATAGGTCGCGACCCGTGGGTGGCGGAAACGGCTAAAAGGCACCCGCTCTTTTATTAAAGAATCTCAAACTTGTCAGTCTTCGAAGAAAAGCGAGGCACGCGTGAAGGATCTATTTGGGCCGTCATCGGTAGTGGTTATAGGGGTATCTACGAGAGCGCAGAACCTGGGTAAAGAGATCGCCAGGAATCTCTTTGAATTCAGATATTCAGGTGTGATCCATCTTGTGGGCGCGCACGGTGGAATTCTCTTCGGCCGCAAAATTCACCAGTCCCTCGATGAAATATCAGAGCCAATAGATCTGGCGGTGATACTCACTCCTGCCAACACTGTCCCAGACATTATGGAGCAGTGCGGAGCGCAAGGGCATACGCCGCGTCATTATCGAAAGCGGCGGCTTTGGTGAGTTCGGCGATATGGGCCGAGAACTGGGCGCTCAATTGAAGGCAATCGCTGAGAGATACGATTTGCGCTTCATAGGCCCCAATTGTATCGGCATAATGAACTCGTCGAATGGTTTAGCAACGCCCTTCACGACCATGGAGAACGTGTTTCCACGCGGAGGAGTGGGCATAATAGCTCAAAGCGGCGGCGTGGCGCTGACTTTCCTCAATATGTTCCACGGAGAGCAGTTGGGTTACAGCAAGTTCGCTGCGATAGGTAACAAACTGAACATCGATGAAAACGACCTTCTGGAATACTACGTTGAAGATCCAGAGACCAATGTGATCTGTCTCTATCTGGAATCAATCCAGGATGGAAAGCGCCTCATCGACATTGCCCGCCGCTCGCCCAAGCCAATCGTGGTACACAAATCTAATATCGGTTCGCTCAGCCAGGTAATTGCTCAATCGCACACGGAAGCACTCGCTAACGACGATCATGTCGTGGATGCGGCTTTTCGCCAAGCGGGGATGGTAAGATTCAGGGACATGCAGAATTACCTGGATTTCGTGAAAATACTCCAGTTGCCCAAGATGAAGGGGAGAAACCTGGCAATTGTGTCCCGCTCGGGCGGGCATGCGGTAATCGCCGCGGATGCCGCGTATCTTTACGATTTTCATCTGCCGCCATTTGGCGGTGATTTCCTGGCCGAAATCCGCAAACATCTCAGGGCAGATGTGATACGGCTTGCAAACCCTCTTGATCTGGGCGATCTGTTCGATTTTGACGTTTATCTGCGCATTATCGAGCATACCCTTCGGCAAGAAAACGTGGACGGGATCTGCTTTCTGCACACATATTTCGCCGCAATTGAGGGGGAATCATCGCGAAAACTGCTTCAATCCGCGGCTGCACTTTCAGAAAAATACTCCAAACCCGTTGCCTTGTGCGTTTCAACCGAGCAGTCAGAGCTTTCCCGCCTGCACAAGGAGTTCGAGTTTCCTATTTTCTTAAGTCCGGAACGTGCCATACTCGCTTTGGATACCTCGATCAAGAATCAAAAGCATAGGCTTGCCATGTCGGCTGATCAGGGGATCTCGAAGCCGGAACCTCCGGCGGACGACAAGGCCATAGCGGCAATTATCAGTGATGTTAGTGAAGCGGGTCACCAGCCTCTGTTGCATGAAGCGCTGGACATCATCGCGGCTGTTGGGCTGAGGGTCCCTGAATACCGGACAATCAAGGAACTCGACCAGACCGCCGCGGCACTCTCCGGCCTGCCGGGGCCTTATGCCGTCAAAGTTATTGCGGAAAGGGTTTCCCACAAATCCGACCAGGGCGGGGTAAAGCTTGGATTGTCTGATAGCCCCGCGGTTCACGCCGCGGTCTCGGAAATGTTGAAGAGCTTCGGTTCGTCTCCGGACGCTGGGTTATACGGCGTGCTGGTTCAACGTATGGCCGATCGATCACCCGGCTCATTGGAACTGATTGTGGGCGGGAAAAGAGACCCTAATTTTGGACCGGTGGTCCTGTTGGGACACGGAGGTATTTTCGTAGAGGCCTTTGGGCAGACGTCTCTCCGAACAGCTCCTCTTTCCACTGGGGAAATAGATGAAATGATTGAAGAACTCCCTGGTTCGGAGATCTTCAAAGGAATGCGCGGTCAGCCTCCGATTGACAGGGAAGCCTTAAAGGATGCAATCCTTCGCGTCGCGTATCTCATGGTCCGCTTCCCTGAAATCGATTCAATAGACGTCAATCCTCTCTTGGTGTCGAGTACAGGGGTCCAGGCCATCGACGCGCGTATCTTCCTGAGTGATTGAATCCGGATACCTTTGCGCCACAACTATCACCACAATCCACTATCTCATCCGCAAAGCATTGGGGACCCGCCACGCGCAGAAGCATCTTGGAAACCTTCTGTCACTTTTTGAGATTGCCCCGGTGAGTCGTGCAGTATTGGAAGAGGCACTGCGGTCACGTTTTGAGGATTTCGAGGACGCTGTGATTCATGAAGCTTCAATTCACGCCGGCGTGCAAGCGCTGGTCACCCGCGATTCCAACGGTTTCAGGCGAGCAACAATCCCTGTGTACTTGCCCGATGAGTTGCTTAGCGTCTTGAACTTGAGTTCAGTGGGCAAACAGGATTGATAGAAATATGGCCGACTTCTCTCCACAAAATCGATTAACTCCACCCGGTCCGCCGGCCAATCGCTTGTTTGAGCGTCCATAAATTACGTTTCCCTCCTCAGGCTAAAGCAATTTGTCCACCTGCGGACCTCAGGGAGCGGAAGGTCCGCTCCCAATTCCTTGACCCTTCTAGCCGCCGATATCGCCTGGAGAGACGTCCTGCCAGACGTCGCGATATATTGGCTTAAATCCGGTGAATTTCTCCCCAAACTCAAACTTTTCCGGCTCCACGCCGGTCGCGCATGATGACTTCACCTGCCGGATTCTGTCCTCGAATTCCTCCAAGATCATGTGCAGTTCGTTGACGTGCGGATAGACCTTCGACTTGTCGCCCGTTTCGGCTCTGTCGAACTTCCGCACAACGTCGTCGAACTTTGCACGCCAGCCTGCCAGTTCTGTTGCGAGGTTATCGCAGTATCGTTCAAATTCCATGGTTCTCACCCCTTATCTCTTCAATATTGTGAGCGTGCACAGCGGCTTCGCGTCAATTTCCTGTAATCCAGCCTTGCAACTCCCTATAGCGTCTGAAATCCGCTCACCCTATTTCTTGGTTGCCCGCCGAATTCAAAGCCTCCGAGGTTGAGGTTCTGCAAATTCTTTCGGGCGTACCAACCGCATGCGAAACTCACTGGCAATGCCGCTTCTCGTACCCCCAAGCCTTTGCTAAAGACGTTAAGGTGTCATTTGCGATTGTCAATGCATCGACCCGAAGAATATTCACTCCTGGAGGCTTCCGGCATTCTTGCCGCGGTTCGAGGGAAGACGGTGAGGAAAGGCAAGCCTTTCGACTGTGGGCATAACAATCCCTAACTCTCTGTAAGGTTAAAAGATATATAGAGTTTCCCGTATCGGCCTCGTTCAACAGGACTGCGAACAACCGAAAAAGTAATAGGCCCCCGGCAAAGCCGGGGGCTTGCTTAACTTGGTTCAAATATGAGAAAATAAAGAAGATGCCAATGATGAAAACATCACGAAGAATCATATTAGTCTTAGGAATTCTGGTGATGGGGAATTTCCTCGCCACCGGGAGTTGCATTGCCGAACCCATCAACCTATCCGAAGGGCAGACGGTTTACGTACCGGTTTATTCTCACATCTATGTTGTGAGGGGCCATCCGTATGACTTGGCGATATCCCTCAGCGTTCGCAACACAGATCCAACCCACCCGATTACGATTCTCTCAGTGAGTTATAATGATTCAGATGGTAATCTGGTCCGAAATTATTTGGAGAGTCCGATCCAACTTAATCATCTGGCTTCAAAAGACTTCTTTGTCAGCGAAATGGATACAACCGGAGGATTCGGAGCGTCCTTCCTGGTCAAATGGAAATCAGCGATTAAAGTGAATGAGCCAATTATTGAGGGCGTTATGGCGGGTACAAGATCAGGTCAAGGCATTTCCTTTGTTTCTCGTGGCAAGGCAATCAAAGACGGCTCGAAGAAATGACATGCACTAGCGATAAATTTCTGCTCTGGTCCCGGCCTGCTTTCGCAGATTGAGATCCCTAAACAATGTGAAACAGAATCAGCGATCCTCGATCAAGTTATGCGAGTCACAAAAGGCTCGAAACGTCCCTGAGAATTATGAATAAGGCTTACTACATTACGAATTTCGTCGGGCGTGCCTAGAAGCACGAGGACATCTTCAACTTGAAGTCTCTCCCCAGCGGAGGGGTTGGCAGCAAAATCGGCATCTCTTCTTATTGCGAGTACGGTAACCCCATATTTCTTTCTAAGATCCAGCTCCTGTAATGATTTTCCAATTGCAGAGGAACCCGATCGTACCTTCACGACGTGAATATCCAGGTCCGACAGTTGTATCTCCAGGTCTGAAACGGTGGGAGATGGGTACACGAGGCTTCGCAGCATGCGATAGTGGTCAGCCCGGATCTCATCGACCAATCTCTCAATATCTTCTTCAGGAATTAGATATTTAATCAGAACACGAGTCAATACCTCAGTGGACACCTCGTAATCTTCCGGAATGACTTCATCCGCGCCAAGTTCGGACAGGGCTCCCATCTCAGATATAAAGCGAGTGCGGGCAATTATGTAGAGGTCTGGATGCAGTCTTCGAGCAGTTTCTATGATTCTTTTTGTTGCCGCAGGATCGGAAATTACTATAACCAAGATACGGGCTTGCTTTACGCCCACGTGTTCGAGTACGGCATCATGGGATGCATCTCCGTAGAAGATCGGCTGCCCTTTGAGTTTCTCCCTGCGTACTGTATCAGGGTTGAGTTCGATAATTACATAGGGGATTTTCGCTGCGGAAGCTGATTGGGACAGGTGTTGTCCGTTAAGTCCGAACCCCACAATTATAAGATGGTTGGTCAATCTTGGAGTTATGCGGTTTTCCTCCAATGGGCGAAATCCAAGCTTCAACCGTTGTGGCATGGGTAATTTTGCTATCATGTCCGCTGCGCTCTGACCAAAGGATACCAGGAAAGGGGTGGCGATCATTGTAATCACCGATACGCCGAGGAACAATTGGTATACATCAGCCTGGACAAGCCCCACACTGATTCCAGCTTCAGACAAAACGAAAGAAAATTCCCCGATCTGGCTAAGAGCAAGCCCGGCAAGCACGGCGGTTCGGATCGGAAATCCGAGTAAGATTGCGGAAGCTCCCGCGATAATGAACTTCAACAAAACTATGCAAATGGTTACCGTAAGAAGAGGCATCGGGTTGTTGATCACATAATTAACATCCAGTAACATTCCGATGGAGACAAAGAAGATGCTGGTGAAAAGATCTCTGAACGGGAGAACGTTTCCGAGCGCCCGATGACTGTATTCTGATTCGGATACAATAAGTCCCGCTAGAAAGGCGCCTAGAGCAAGAGACAGCCCCATTGCCGAAGTCAGCCAAGCTACACCCAGTGCCAAAAGTATTACTCCCAGGAGAAATATCTCCCGGCCTCCGAGTTTGGCGACCTGATAGAGAACCCTGGGAGCTATCCATCTGGCAGCTATAACCGTGGCCAAAACAACGACAATGGCTTTGACCACTAGCAGCAATAAGGCAAGACCTATATCTTCTGCCTTTCCGGCCAATATGGGCGTTACCAGCATCATGGGAACGACAATTATGTCCTGAAATATCAAAATCCCGATACTTATCCGTCCGTGGGGACTTTCCGTTTCTGCTCTCTGCTGTATTATTTTCAGCACAATTGCAGTGCTGCTCAGAGAAACGAGAAATCCAAAGAATATGGATTGGTTCAAAGGCATCCCAAGCGCAGACGCCAATCCGACTCCTGCAATCAGAGTCACAACAACCTGGAAAGCACCACCAAGCAAAACGATGAATTTAATCCTGGACAGGCTCTTCAGCGAAAGTTCCAGACCGATGGTGAAGAGCAAGCATACCACCCCGATCTCGGCCAGATGATCGACTACTTTTACTTGGCTCACCAGTTTCAGTCCGTGGGGACCTGCAAATATGCCCGTGAGCAAGAAGCCGACAATCGTTGGAATCGCCAGACGACGGCAGACAAAGATCACACCCAGGGCAAGAGCGCAAATCACAACGATATCGGAAAGCACAGGTATTTCCATATCTGCTTCCAACCTATGACAGTGACACCAGATTACGAGATGATGAGAGCCAGTCTCAGATATCGGATCCCAAGCCGACTTCTCCGTGGTAACAAGTCGTAACACTCGCTCACGGATCAAAGAAGGAGAAGGCAGCGTGATACGAGATGAGGCGCATCGAAGAGACCGCTGCGTTAAGCTAAACAGTTTCCGTCCGAGCATGTTCACCACCTAACGCCTCCAAAATGCGACTCTTTTGCTCCTTTTTGAGCCCATATTCGGTGAGAATAGCTTCCAGCTTCTTGGCCTTTTCCTTGGTCTCCCAGAGCCGTTCCAGGTCTAGCCTCAGTCCTTGTCTAACGTAGAACTTGATGAGAGATTGATAGCCGGGCAAATCTTTAGTTGGAGCAACGCGCTTCAGATCCTCCAAAACATCCACAGGCATACGGATCGTAATCGGTCTGGTGGGCCGATCTTTACTGGGTATCATCTTTTTCTTCATAGCGAAGCCTCTCTTCCGGAGTCAGTTTACGAGCCGAGATAATGCGCCAGATGTCTTCTTCCTGCTCTACGGCCACCACATAGAGGGATCGGTTGGCTTTCGAGTAACCTATGAAAGCCCAACGTTTTTCTCCTTCAACACTGGCATCCTCCATTTCATAGAGGGGATCAAAGAAGACTTCACAGGCTTCTTCGAAGGAAACGGCATGTTTCCCAAGATTTGCTTCAGCCTTGTCAGCATCCCAGGTGAATACAAGGTCTTGGAGGATGTACTGCCGATCCATAGATTATTCCCTGTAAATATAGTGTCAATACACTAAAGAAAGGGTTCCTAATGGTCAAGTTTTTTTGTCGGAATGAAGAATATGGTTGGAGGTTTGAGATATTTAACAGCCTGCAATAACTGCCTTGGCGTCGCAAAGCATTTGCAATCATCTGACGTGTGACGACGAGAATCATAAAGCGGTTCATTCAGCTAACGCTCACTACCATTGAGACGGTGCCCTGGGTTCGGTATAATCCGGGGGCGTCTGTGCACGAATCGAGAATTCCTCAAGGAATCCAATATGCCCCACAGAATAGAAGTCTCTTTGAAGCCGTCTTTGCCTGACCCTGCCGGCCGCAGAATGTCCGCACGAATAGCCTCGGACCTCGGGTTTATCGTGCAGAACCTGCGCGTGGCGGACGAATTCATCATAGATCGCAATCTCAGCCCGGGCGACCTCGAAGTGATAGTCGAAGAGGTCTTTCAGGACCCTGTCATACAGGACGCGTCATCGACGAGCCGATTAATATACCGTTTGACTGGCTTATCGAAGTCGGCTTTCGACCCGGCGTAACCGACAACGTGGGACGGACGGCACGTGAAGCGGTGGAAAGGACCTTGGGGGTAAAGTTTCAGGGTGAAGAGGGTCTTTACACGCGCAAGCTCTATTTTATTCAGGGCGGGATCACCAAGGAACAGGCCGACACGCATAGCCCGAGACCTCCTGGCAAACGACCTGATCCAGACCCGTACCGTCTTTGCCCCAGGCGACGACCGGAGCGCAATTAGCGGTCCCCGGGTGACCTCCCGTTCCGAGGCAACAATACGCAACATAAATCTGGATGTAGACGATGAGGAACTTCTCCGCATCAGCAAGGAAGGGGTGCTGGCGCTCAGCCTGGAAGAGATGCATGCCATAAGGGACTACTTCATTTCCCCGGCGTTCCTGGAACGGCGGGCCCAGACGGGCTTAAGCCCGGAAATCACCGATTGCGAACTGGAAGTGCTGGCTCAGACCTGGTCCGAACACTGCAAACACAAGATCTTCAACGCGTTGATTCAGTACGAGGAGGGGGGCACATCACGGGAGATCGACAGCCTCTTCCGGACTTACGTGCAGGCATCCACCGAAAAGATTCGAGCCGATCTCGGGGAAAACGATTTCTGTCTCTCTGTGTTCAAGGACAATGCGGGAGTCATCCGCTTCGACGACGAGTGGAATCTGGTGGTCAAGGTCGAAACGCACAATTCGCCGTCTGCTTTGGACCCGTACGGTGGCGCGCTCACCGGCATCGTGGGAGTGAACCGCGATCCCTTCGGCACTGGACTCGGCTCACGTCTGATCTTCAACACCGACGTGTTTTGTTTTGCTCCGCCGGACTACAAAGGGACGATTCCCCCCAGGCTGCTCCATCCGCGCCGAGTATTCGAAGGCGTGCGGGAAGGAGTCGAGCACGGCGGAAACAAGAGCGGCATCCCCACGGTCAACGGCGCGGTGGTCTTCGACGAGCGATACCTGGGCAAACCGCTTGTTTACTGCGGCACCGGCGGCATCATGCCCGCAGAGATTAACGGCAAGCCGGCTCACTTGAAGCGCGCCCGGCCCGGCGACCGCATTGTTATGACGGGCGGCCGTATCGGCAAAGACGGCATCCACGGAGCCACGTTTTCGTCGGAGGAGCTGCACGAAGGCTCACCGGTCAGCGCAGTCCAGATCGGCGACCCCATCACGCAGAAGCGGATGACGGATTTCCTGCTCGTGGCTCGAGACCGGGGCCTCTATACCTCAATTACCGACAACGGAGCAGGCGGGCTCTCGTCTTCGGTGGGCGAGATGGCCCGCGAATCAGGTGGGGCCAAGCTGAATCTCGACCGCGCCCCTCTAAAGTATCCTGGTCTTCAGCCGTGGGAGATTCTGCTCTCCGAAGCGCAGGAGCGAATGACCGTCGCCGTGCCTCCAGACAAGCTGGACGAGTTCCTGTCCCTCGCAAAGAAACTGGATGTGGAGGCCACGGATCTCGGCGAGTTCACGGACGACGGTTTCTTCACGGTGTTGTGGGAAAGCGGCTCGCGGCAATGCTGCCCCTAGATTTCCTGCACGACGGTCTTCCCCGAATGCGTCTCACCGCCCGATGGGAGCAACGCCTATCCGGAGCCGTCCTTTGACACGCCCGTCCGATCTGACGCCGACTCTGATGGAACTCATGGGGCGTTGGAATATCTGTTCCAAGGAGCGACTCATCCGCCAGTACGATCACGAAGTGCAGGGCGGAACCGTGGTGAAACCACTCGTCGGAGGTAGCAACGATGGGCCTGGGCGATGCCGCGGTGCTTCGACCGATTCTGGACAGATTTCGAGGAGTGGCCGTCGGCTGCGGAATTGCCCCGCGCTATTCAGACCTGGACACATACTGGATGATGGCCGCGTGCATTGATGAGGCGGTGCGCAATATTGTCGCCGTCGGTGCGAATCCGGACCACATGGCAGGGCTCGACAACTTCTGCTGGTGCGATCCGGTCCAGTCCGAGAAGACACCGGACGGCGAATACAAGCTGGCTCAATTGGTGCGGGCCAATGAGGCACTGTACAACATCTCCACCGTGTATCGAATCCCCTGTATTTCCGGTAAAGACAGCATGAAGAACGATTATCACATCGGGGATACCAAGATCTCTATCCCGCCTACTGTGCTGTTCACCGCGGTCGGTATCGTTCCCGACGTGCGGCTTGCCGTGACGCCGGACTTCAAGAAGGCAGGGGATTCAATCTATGTCTTGGGCATAACACGTGACGAGACCGGCGGTTCGGAGTATTTCGCGGCCCGCGGGTTTGTCGGCAACAAGGCTCCAAAGGTGGCTGACCCGGAACTGGCCATAAACATGTATCGAGCACTTCACAGAGCCATGGGCTCCAGTCTGTGGCTTCTTGCCACGACCTCTCAGACGGCGGACTCGGGGTAGCTCTTGCAGAGAGCGGCTTCTCCGGCGGCTTGGGCGCCAGGCTCACGCTCGCAGACCTGACTCTAGACGGGGTGGACCGGGACGATGTGGCTCTGTTTTCCGAGACTCCATGCCGCTTTGTGGTCAGTGTTCCTCAGGAGAAACAGCGTGCGTTCGAACAGGCCATGGAGGGGTTTCCTGTGGCTCTGGTTGGAGAGGTCACAGAAGACCCTCGATTGACCGTAACAGGGCTTGATGGGCAAGTGGTGGTGGACGCGGACATCTGGGAACTGAAAAAAGCGTGGCAAAAGCCTTTGGGAGTATAAAAATTTCGTGACCGTTCGCCGCGAAAGCATCCCATCCCGTCTAAATGCCGGCAGGGACGCCGGCACTACCATCGCGGGATAGGACCGGCCTCCGTGCCGGTCACCCAATGCGGGGTGACAGAATACAATATTTCGGCCTCCTTGTCCTCAGGAGAGGTTTGCGCTAAAGAAGGGGCATGAGGTACAGAGAAGAGCACAAGCCTTGAAGTTACTTCAGGTTCAGAAAATCAAAGTCCGGTGGATAAAGACGCCCAGCAAGGGGCTCTACCTCGGCAAATGAGTAAGTGGCAAGCCCTTCGAAGGATTGTCTGGCGTGTAGTCAAAATTCCGATATATGTCGTATTCCTGGTTGCAGCGGTGGGTTTGATCTTTTTCTTGTTGGACAGGTTTTCGGGGTTTCTATTGGGGAGGACTTATCTGGGGGAAGTCTATCAAAAGAATTTCTCGATGGTCCGCCGTGATTTTACAAGGCCCGTCTCACACTATGACTATGACTTTGTGCCGGGAGTCTGCCTGGAATATAATATCCTGAAGGGCAATCGCTACGAATATGCCAACAATGCGGGATTTCGTGAACCAAGGGATATCCCCCTCGAAAAGCCTCAGGATGAGTACCGAGTCTTTCTTACCGGCGGATCTACTGCGTACGGTCTAGGGGCCATTGGCGAAGCGACCGAATCCATGGGATGGTATGGCCTCGAATACCGAGAGACCATTTCCCACATGATGGAAATGATCCTCAATGCCTCCGCGCCAATGCCGGGCAAGACCATTCGGGTGTACAACACCGCGGTTTGGGGTTATGCGTATCAGCACCTGCTTATGCGGTACCTGACAAAGCTCAGCCGGTATAGCCCCGACCTGATCGTCTCTTTTGACGGAGCCAATGAAATTCCCATGGTGAGCAAAATAGGCACGCAATGGGATTACTTCGATGAAGGACAATTCAATAATATTCTAAGGGACATCTATGCTTACAATGGGCCTGGGCTCGCTTCCTACCTTACCCTGTGGCTGAAGAACAATACATTCCTCATGACTTGGTTCTGGTCCGGAAGGGACCTTTTCCAGGAGCTGAATACCAATATTCGACCGCAACGGGGTTCCGGGGGCGATCTTCCGGCGGCGGATGCGTCTTCGACAATGTCGGTGGAAGAAAAGTCTCGCCTCTTGGATCGGAACATTTCCAGGGTTGTCAAGGTTGTGGAGAACTATCACACGGCACTTCAGAATGACGGCGTGCCCCACGTCATCGCCTTACAACCCTGGTTCTATTCAAGTAAGAAGCCCCAGCATGAAAAGGAGATGGTGCTGGCGGGGCTTCAGGGGTACCGCCACTACTATGGTGTCCCGTCGGACAAGGTTTATAATCTCCTAATTGAAAAGATGAAAGAAAGCGCGACGAAAAAGGGGTACTTTCTCGCTGACTTTTCCGATTACTTTGACGATGTGTCCGAATGGGTTTTCACTGATTGGTGCCACTTGACGTCGGGTGCAAATTACCTTGTTGCTAAAGAGCTGTCCAACCTGGTAAAGGAACATATTTTTAGGCAGACCCTGACTCGCGGGGACGCAACGAACGATAAGGACAGTTTCTTTTGGGATTTGGCCGCGTCTGGAACCATCTTGTACGCTCCTCCGGCAGATTCCACGGCAAATGTTCCCAGAACATGCTCTCAGGGTTTCCAGGGGAGTCACTCTATTCTTCCCGTGCAGTCTCTGGAGAAGAGAAACTGGAAGTGGTATTGGACCTGGGACAGGAATTTCCTGTCAGTCGGTTGCGGCTTGTTTGGGCTGACGAGGCCGCGGTCCCGGAACAATGGGTCGTAGAATTCTCAACGAACCAGGAAGCCTGGGAAACGTTGGTTCAAGGTACCAACAAGCAGACGGACAACTTCTCGCGGTGGCCCGGATTTGAGCATTTTGCGGCCGAGCCTGTGCAGGCCAAATATTTGAGATACAGGCCCCTTAAGACGTCCCAGCGGTCGGTTAGACTCAGATCTTGGAGCGTGTCTCGGTAGGAAACGATGAACATCTTAGGAATTTCCGCATTTTATCACGACAGTGCCGCATGCCTGATCAAGGATGGCATCATTTTCGCGGCGGCACAGCAAGAGCGCTTTTCTCGTGTCAAGCACGATCACGCCTTTCCGAACGATGCGATAGATTACTGCCTCAAAGAGGGCGGCCTCACTGCGAATGACCTCGATTATGTGGCGTTTTACGACAAGCCTTTCATAAAGTTCGAGAGGCTCCTGGAGACGTACCTATCCTATGCTCCGAGAGGTTGGGCGTCATTCTTGATGGCCATGCCGCTTTGGCTCAAGCAGAAGCTGCACATTCCCACACTCATCAGTAAGAGCCTTGGGTACGAGGGTAAGATAGTTTTTCCAGAGCACCATGAGTCTCATGCTGCCAGCGCTTTTTTCCCGTCCCCCTATCGAAGAGCAGCGTTCCTGACTATGGACGGCGTGGGGGAATGGACCACCACGAGCTTCGGCGTGGGGGAAGGGAACAAGATCCGGATCGATTACGAGATCAAGTTTCCTCATTCCCTGGGCTTGCTTTATTCGGCTTTCACCTATTTTACCGGGTTCAAAGTCAATTCCGGCGAATACAAGGTGATGGGCCTCGCCCCATACGGCGAGCCCAAGTATGTAGATGCGATCCTTAACGAACTGATGGACATCAAGGAAGACGGCTCATTCAAGTTGAACATGGATTACTTCACCTACCCGTACGGCTTGACCATGACGGGAAAGGCCTTTGAGAAGCTCTTCGACGGCCCGGCCCGAAAGCCGGAGAGCAAGCTCACGCAGAGAGAAATGGATCTGGCCAAGTCCGTACAGGTGGTCACGGAAGAGGTGATGATCCGGACCGCTCGGCATATCCACAAGCTTACCGGCGAAAAGAACTTGTGTTTAGCTGGTGGGGTAGCTTTGAATTGTGTCGGCAACGGGCGCATCCTTCGAGAAGGGCCCTTCGAAAATATTTGGATTCAGCCTGCCGCTGGAGACGCGGGGGGAGCGCTGGGAGCGGCCCTGTTCGTATGGCATCAGCTCCTGGGCAAGGAGAGAGTTGTTGACGAGGTTCACGATCTGCAAGTCGGTTCGTACCTTGGACCTGCCTTTCAGGAAGGCGAAATCAGAACATTTCTTGATTCCAACGGATATCCCTACGATTACCTTGAGGATGGAGCCCTTCCCCGCACCGTCGCTGACCTCATCGCGCAGGGGAAAGTCATAGGGTGGTTCCAGGGGAGAATGGAGTTCGGGCCTCGTGCGCTGGGATCACGATCCATCATTGGTGACCCGCGCAACCCGCAGATGCAATCTCAGATGAACCTGAAAATCAAGTATCGGGAGAGTTTCAGGCCGTTCGCTCCTTCTGTTCTCATGGAAGAGGTCGGTCGGTATTTCGAATTGGACAGGCCTTCGCCGTACATGCTCCTCGTGGCGTACGTGGATGAACAGATCAGGCGACGGATGACCGATGAAGAAGATCGTCTCTGGGGGATTGACAAGCTCAATGTTGCACGCTCTGAGATTCCTGCGATCACTCATGTGGACTATTCAGCCCGCATTCAGACGGTTCACAAAGAGACTAATCCCCTGTATCATGAAGCAATCAGGTCTTTTCAGGAAAAGACAGGTTGTCCGGTCATTGTGAACACGTCCTTCAATGTCCGGGGTGAGCCCATTGTCATGAGCCCGGAACACGCTTACCTCTGTTTCATGCGCACGGAAATGGATTTTCTGGCGTTGGGACCGTTCCTCCTGGACAAGAAGAAGCAGCCGGCTTTAAAAGATGATAAGGACTGGAGAAAGGAATTCAGTCTGGACTGAGGTACAAGCAGCGTAGGGGCACGGCATGCCGTGCCCTGAAGGGCCGAGGATGCCCTTGAGCAAGGGCACGGCATGCCGTGCCCCTACCGAGGGAGACGGGGCAATAGGAGAGGATCTCTCGAGGTCGGTAGCACCGGCCTCCGTGCCGGTGATTTCCCAAGCAAAATCGACCGGTTCTGCCCGGCAGGGACGCCGGGCCTACGGATTCTCTGCGATGCGACCGCTAAATAAAGTCAAGACTTTTGATAATCACTATAGTTGAGAAAGTTGTTTAATCGCGATGAATATCATAGAAGACATCAGAAGTGAAATCAGAGCAGTACAGCGGGAACCATCAAGCCGTGATCTGACCATATTGGCCCTGCTGTTCCTTATGCTCGGCGCGGCCGTTGGTGGATATCAGCTCTTGTGGAAAGGGGCAGCCTCGGGCTGGTATTGGATCATTGCGGGAGTAGTTTTGTGCCTTTTCAGGCTCATCACGCCGTTATTTCGAGGAGTCTACAGCCTCTGGCTGGCATTCTCGGTCATTCTGGGCTATTTTGTGTCCAGAATTCTATTGACGATCATTTTTTTCCTTGTAATAACCCCTATGGGACTCATCTTTCGTGTTATCGGTAAGGATCCCATGGAAAGGAAGCTGGATAGCAAGGCGATTTCCTACTGGAGCCAAAAGGAACAGGAAGCCAATCCCAGCATTGAAAGATACGGGAAGCAATTCTAATTAATAAGGCAATAAAGGACTGTAATCGTTCAGCGGGAAAGCCGTTTACCCGGTCCGAAGCTTGGCCGGCAGGGACGCCGGCCCTACCGTGAGCCCAGTAGGACCGGCCTCCGTGCCGGTCACAAACTCCCGATGAACGGTTACATCGGACTATTGAGGAGGAGCTAGAATGTCCTTGGTGAGAGAGTTCTGGGAATTCATGAAGGTTCGCAAGAAATTTTGGTTGGCGCCTATTTTGATTGTACTTGTCATACTGTCAGCTTTTATCATTTTGGCTGCCAGCTCACCTGTTGCGGCGCCCTTCATCTACACGCTTTTCTAGGGGTTTCTCAAAAGAGATGCCAGGAGTTGTGCGGGAGCCGTCCTGCAAAAGAGTTTTCCGCCGACTCCCTCTTTGAAATCCCACAGGCGAATTTTCAGGCAACGCCGGTTCTTGGTGACCGGCGAATTGTCCCTGCCGAACGTGGCCGCGACATGCGGTCTCCTTCAGAGTGGGCGCGTGAGACCGGGCTTCAAAATCTCCCCCAACATCACTTGTCCGACGCTACGAGGTAAAGCCGCCATGAAGGCCGCGTACGTAGAAACTGTCCCAGGAGGAGCGGATGACTGAGTCTGGCCAGTCCAAGGAAGCGGCTTCCTTGGACGAAAAGGTGGAAAGTCCTTCAAAACAGATGGGAAGCACCACAACTGCCCCCGCGAAAAGCTCGCGAGGGTGGGGCCGCAGAATTGGCCGGTTCTTACTGATCTGTCTTTACATAGGCTTTCTTACCGCGGTGGTTCTGGCAGCCTTAGCTGGCATCGAATACTACGCGTACCTCCGGATAAAAGCGTCACCACTTGGAGAAGCTTACAAGAACCGGGATATGGATCTGGCGCGCCAGAGTTCGCAAAAGGTCGCGCCTCAATTCGGATACGAACCAACCCCCGGCTTTGCCGCTGTGCGGAACACGCGCCTGGGAAACTCGTACGAGTACATCAACGAAGAGAGCTTCAAGGACTTCGAAGACGTCCCTCAGGACAAGCCCGCGGACGAATATCGAGTCCTGGTTACAGGCGGTTCGGTTGTTTACGGCCGCGGGCCGGTACCGCCTTCGGACGCTTTGGCAGACTACTACGAGGTGACATTTCGATGGACCATTCCCCACATCATGGAGCAGCTCCTCAATGCTGATCCTCGGGTGCGCGAGAAGATCCAGGGCAAAAAGGTCCGAGTCATCAACGCCGGGGTACCTGGCTACGTATACCAGAACAACCTTATGCGGTACCTTGCCAAGCTGCGTCTATACCATCCTGATCTGGTGGTGGCCCTTGACGGGGCCAACGAGGTCCATACTGTGGCACGGCCTTTGAAAGACTGGAATTACTTTACAGAGGGGCCATATTTCGAACGAGTGACCGAAGTGATGGACATGAGCCGCAAAGGGATCATGAATTACCTTACGCTTTGGTTGAAGAGGAATACCTATTTTTTCACCTGGTTGGCAATGAAAGGTGGGGAGGGGCCCGGCATTCTTATGGAAGACCGGGGATTTGCAGCCCATCCACAAGACGCGACGCCGGAAATGATCGCATTTCGTGACAGTAACATCCTCCAGGTCGCGGATACTGCCGCAATATACCACAAGGTCTTGGAGACCGACCGTGTCCCTCACGTGTTCGCGTTGCAGCCGATGTTTCGCAACAGCAAGAAGAAGCGGACCCCGATGGAAGAGAAGATAGAGCAGATAACGGGTATGCAGAAGATAGGCTTTTATGACGCGGCCCAGACCTATCAGGCCCTGGTGGACCAGGTAAAGAAGCGGGCACGAGAGACAGACTTTGAGGTGGTGGACCTTACGGGAATTTATGATGACGTAACGGAATGGGTTTTCACTGACTGGTGCCATTTCACCAACGGGGCCAATTTCATAATGGCGAAAGAAACTGGTGAACAGGGTGAAGACCCAGGTGTTCGGCCTGACCCTGCCGACGGACGATTCTGCCGGAAACACGAAGAACTCGTATTTCCAGGATTATGCAAAGAATGCGAAGGTGCTGATCAGTGATAAGCCGATAGACAGTGGTCTGAACATACTCAAAGGCTATCCTGGAACCCAACTTCTGGAGGTCCCGCAGGATAGCGCCGGCGGCGCTCCAAGGCTGATGCTGGACCTGGGAGCTGTTGTGCCGGTCTCCAGGCTAAGGATTGTGTGGGGGGACGAGAAATCGGTCCCCGAAAATTGGCAGGTCGAACTCTCCGAGGACGGCCGGAATTGGAAGCCGTGGCTCACTGTCAATAAGACTCGTGCCGACAGTTACGACCAATGGCCCGGCTTTGAATACTATTCCTCTCAAGAGACACCGGCCAGGTACGTGAGGTATATTCCCTCAGGTGAGGACACGAGCGCGCCGATTCGGTTGCGCCAATTGAGCATGTTCCGATAGGCGGGTCTGAAAATTTTTTCCTGCCGATAACAAAGCATTTGTCTCCTCATGGTAAATGGAGTATAAAAAGAAGTTTAACGTAGTCATCCCGCGACTTGGGGTAGTTCACACACTGCGGGATAGGGAGATTTGATAATGCCCAAATTGAAGTCGTGCCGTGGCGCGGCCAAGCGGTTCACCATTCTCAAGAGTGGGAAGATCAAGAGAAAGAAGGCCTACCACAGCCATATCCTGACCAGCAAGACTACCAAGCAGAAGCGCAACCTTAGGGGGGGAGCATTTATCGACCCGAGGGATGAGAAACAGATAAGGCGGTTGTTGCCGTACGGGTGAACTCAGCGCCCCCCTTGTTCAGATCCTCACGCTTTAAGGCTGCGACGCGTGGGGGTTGTTGCAAGTTCTTAAAGGAGCGTGGCGGGAACAGCCTTTTTCAGGAATGTTTTTCCGCCCGGTCCCGACTGAAAGAAACATTCTTGACGGCAGATACCCGGCTGTCTGCCTAACCAAGGAGTCAATGATGCCCAGAGTACGATGTGCACCGGCCAGCAGGGCCAGACGAAACAAGATCATGAAGGCGGCCAAGGGATATGTTGGAGGCCGCAGCAGAACACTGAAACAAGCGAAAGAGACAGTGGAACGGGCTCTTTGCTACGCGTACCGCGATCGTAGGACAAGAAAGCGGGATTTTCGCCGCCTCTGGATCACAAGGATCAGCGCTGGTTCGCGAAGCAACGGGCTTCCGTACAATCGCTTCATGGAAGGGCTGAAGAAGGCCGACATTGTTCTGGACAGGAAGATCCTGGCGGATATGGCCGTAACAGACGCAGCAGCATTCACGAGTGTTGTTCAAGAGGCAAAGACTGCCCTTGCGTCTTGAAACAGGTCTTCCGAAGGTGGGTTTTGTATAGAAACGCATTGAGCCGTGTGCCAAGAAACCCTCTCCCCTGTCTCCGCCCGTCAAAGAAGCGGCGTGAGGGGCCGCCGTGCCCGCGTCTCGCGATGCCGGCACGGCAGGATGAGGGAAATTTTCGCACATAAGCCCTGGCGATTCTCAGCGCATGGCGCTCGCAAAGCTGTGCAATGAATTACCAGCCTTTGGAATGACACTCGCGCGGACGGACAGCGGTCTTTTTGGACCGCTTTTTTTTGGTTTGTGAGGAGATCATGAAAAAGCAACTCGACAGCCTCAGGGAAAAAACCCTCGAAGCGATTATACGCCTTGAGGATGAAAAGGCCTTGGCCGATGCCAAGACCCGCGTCCTCGGCCGGAAGGGCGAACTCACCACGTTGCTGAGAAGCCTGAGAGATCTGCCTCCTGAGGAGCGCTCGAAGATCGGGCTGCTGGCTAATAAGATCAAGCTCGAGTTGGAAGAGAAATTCGGGCAAAAGGAAGACGCACTGCGCGACCAAGCGGAGGAAAAGAAGCTTGCAGCAGAATTCATTGATGTCACCCTCCCCGGCAGGAGATCGATCCCGGGCCGCACGCACATTTTGAATAGGGTTACCCATGAATTGATCGAGGTGTTTAGGGGATTAGGTTTCCAGTTGGCGGAAGGCCCTGAAGTGGAACTGGATTACTACAACTTCGAGGCATTGAACATCCCTCGGGACCATCCGGCCAGAGACATGCAGGACACTTTCTATTTTTCGGATAATGTGGTGTTGAGGACACACACTTCGCCGGTTCAGATCCGAACAATGGAGAAACAACAGCCCCCGGTCCGTGTCATTTGTCCGGGCAAAGTATACAGACGAGACGCTGACATCACTCACTCCCCCATGTTCATGCAGATTGAAGGACTCTGGGTGGACAGAGGGATCTCGTTAGCAGACCTCAAAGGGGTGCTTACGGCTTTTGTACACGAGTATTTCGGGGAGAAGTATTCTCTGCGATTTCGCCCCAGTTTCTTTCCATTTACCGAACCTTCGGCCGAGGTGGACATACAGTGCGTAATCTGCGGTGGCAGCGGCTGCAGAACGTGCTCCAACACAGGTTGGTTGGAAATCCTTGGTTCGGGGATGGTCGATCCGGAGCTTTATCGGTTTGTAAACTACGACCCTGAAATCTTTACAGGTTTTGCTTTCGGCCTGGGGATCGAGAGGGTGGCCATGCTGAAATATGGGATTCCCGACATTCGAACCTTTTACGAGAACGACGTCCGCTTTTTGAATCAATTCTAGGAGTAAGAGGCAATGCTCGTCAGCTTAAACTGGCTGAAGGAGTTCGTGGAAATCGATCGATCCGCTGAAGAGATCGCCGATCTCCTTACCATGGGAGGGATCGAGGTGGATAGCGTGTCCCATGTGGGGCACGAACTCGATAAGGTATTTACCGCTAAGATAGAAGAGATTACACCTCATCCGAATTCCGAGAAACTAACTCTGGCGCGCATTAACTTAGGCAAGCGCGAGGTGACGGTAGTCTGCGGCGCCCCCAATATATGTGTGGGGCAGCTAGTCCCATATGTGGCTCCCGGCACAGTCCTCTCCTCCGGCCAGAAGATCGAAGAGACCCGGATCAAGGGCGTGCTCTCGCCCGGAATGCTCTGTTCAGAGAAGGAGTTGGGCCTTGGAGATGATGCATCGGGGGTCCTCGTTCTTGATGAATCCTGCGAGCCGGGGCTCTCTCTGACTGAGGCTTTCCCGTTTGTAAAAGATACCATCTTGGAGACATCTGTGACCCCAAACCGGGGTGATTGCCTTTCGATCCTCGGCGTCGCGCGAGAAGTGGCAGCCCTTACGGGAAAATCATGGAAAATTCCCCAGATATCAGTGGAAAAAGGGTCGGTCGGTGTGGCTGAACGAGTCCGGGTGGACGTTCCGGACGCGGACCTTTGTCCACGATATGTAGTAACCATGGTCGATGGGGTCAACATTGGACCTTCTCCTTTGGAGATTCGTCTGAAACTGACAAGAGCCGGGGTACGCCCCATCTCCAATGTTGTGGATGCTACCAACCTTATTCTCATGGAATGCGGCCAACCTCTCCACGCGTTTGACTATAACCTATTGGAAGACCAAAGGATCGTGGTGCGTCGCGCCGACCCGGGCGAGACGTTTGTGACACTGGACGGAACCGAAAGGCGACTGCCCGAAAACGCTCTCACGATCCGGGACGGCAAGCGGTCCGTGGCCCTGGCTGGAATCATGGGAGGGCTCAATTCGGAGATTAAGGGAGACACTTCGTGCGTGCTGATCGAGAGCGCTTGTTTTGAGAGGTTTGGAATAAGGAGGACCGCCAAGGCACTGGGAATGGGTACCGAGGCTTCTTACAGGTTCGAACGTGGAGTAGATCCGGAAGGTACTCTCTGGGCGGCTCATCGGGCAGCGCAATTGATACGTCAACTGGCAGGTGGAACTATTCTTTCCGGCCAGATTGATGTCTATCCCGCTCCCATTACAAGGCCCGCGGTTGCAGTCAGAACCGCCAAAGTAAACAGCCTGTTGGGTCTCAACCTGAGTGGAGAAGAAATTTCATCGCATCTGACGATGCTGGGAATCACTGTCATAACCAGCGGGCAGTAAGGATGGAGAAGTGATGACCACGCCGCCTTCCTGGCGTTGGGACTTGGACAGGGAAGAGGACATGATAGAGGAGGTGGCTCGCCTTCACGGTTTCCAAAATATCCCTTTATCCATGCCTCGATACAGGTCGTCTCCGGACCGAAGTGGCGAGAACCTGAATCGCATCCGACAGGTGAACGCACTGATGAACGCCTCGGGGTTCTTCGAGGTGATAACCATGGCTTTCGTATCCGGTGACGCTGCCCGTGAATTCAGCACCCAGCCTGGGGATAGCGGCGAACTGGCCCTGATCAATCCGTTGACCGAGGATTACGCTGTCATGCGGACTTCACTCATAGCCGGTATCCTGGCCGCGGCGAAGCGTAACATGAACTTCCGGTCAGAGAATTTAAGGCTTTATGAGGTGGGCAAGACCTTTACTCCGGTACCGGGAGAGGAACTCCCCAGAGAGGATCTGAGGCTGGCAGGAGTGGCTACAGGCTCACGACACGCGGAACTCTGGAACCTTCCGCGGGAGCAGGAAGTCGATTTTTACGACGTGAAAGGCGTGCTGGAGAGCCTCCTGGAAGGCTTGGGAGTCCCCGAGGCGACCTTTGTTCCGTCCGGCGTGCCATTCCTCCATCCGGGAAAATCTGCGGACATGATCCTTGCCGGGGAGAACATAGGTTTTCTCGGGGAGGCGTCGCCTGCGAAAACCAGGGAACATGATTTGCCGGGAAGGGTCCTCATGTTTGAGATTCTGCTGGAGCCTCTGTTTCTTCACATGCGCAAGGAGAGGGTTTTCACGCCGATCCCTCGCTACCCCTATATAGAGAGGGATTTATCATTCATCGTTGAAGAAAAAGTTTCAGGGGATATGATTAAACACTTGATTTCACGTTTGGGCCATGATATTATTGCGTCCGTGATCCTATTCGATTTGTATCGAGGAAAATCCATTCCGGAGGGCTGCCAAAGTATGGCCTTTCGGATCCGATATCAGTCGGGAGATCGAACTCTGACTGATGAGGAAGTCCAAGAGGTCCATTCTCGTGTGGCGGGTGCTCTTGTAAGGGAACTAGGCGCCACAATGAGGGAATAAGAAACCGGAGATGCCGAGGCTTCAGAATCACTGACCGGCCAGGCTCACTTGGTTCGTCCTCCGAGGGACCGTTGGATCCGAATGGATTGGATTCTCATGTGAGGGGTGGTCGCGTTATGACTATCGCAATTCCGGAGAAGCAGTATTTTAAGATCGGTGAGGTAAGTGAGATCCTGGACGTCGAGCCGTATGTTCTTAGGTATTGGGAGTCGGAATTCAAGATCCTCAAACCGACCCGGACGCGAGCTCGACAGCGGCTTTATCACAAGAAGGACTTAGAACTCCTGCTTGAAATCAAACATCTCCTGTACGACGAAAAATTTACCATCGCGGGTGCCAAGAAGCGCCTTCAGGAGATGAAGAAGCAGGTGTCCGCAGAGAAAAAAGCAAAAAGGCCTGCCAGGACGGCTAGACCAAGAGAAGAACTTGAGACGCCAAACCTAAGAATGGAGAATCTGCCGCACTCAGGCAACGCAGATTACAGGGAAATCCTTCTCGAGATTAAGAAGGAGCTGAAAGAAACTCAGGTCCATCCTGGAAGGATAACCCTACGACATAGTTTGTGCCCCGTTTATGTATGCCGGGCCTTGGGGCAATCACCCGGAATTATGTGAGGATTGTGCACTGCGCAATCCTCTTTTGTTTTTTGGGGCTCCAAGGCGCATGAGGAAGGCTGCAACTATAGGCCTGTGTCCAAAGTCTAGGCCTATTTCGATATCCGAAACACTGATTGGTGGGACAGGCATCCTGCCTGTCATTCAGAGCGACAGGCAGGATGCCTGTCCCACCAATTCTGCTCATCCCCACCGAGTCACTTTTAGTTTCGAACACTTCTTTTCAAAATCGCAATAATTTGGATCGGCTAGTTACGGCCTGGTTTTTTGTTGCCTGAATCGGCTCACTGATTTATATTCTTTATCAGGCTGTACTTGAAAAAGCCTTGCAAATTACTGATGCCAACACCAAAGGAGTTCAAAAATGAGCACCCCGATGCATTGTCCCGGATTACAGGCCAACAAGAATCTGTCTTCTTTTACGTGCAAGTGCCCCAGCTGCGGCAAAGAGAAGGAAATCTTCTCCGACGAATTCGACAAACCGCACACCTGCAAGGGATGTAATCAGCCCATAGATTTTAGCCAGTGCACACTGGAAGCCGGAAGTTCTCAATTGAAATAGCTGGCTGTGGGCTACCTTGGTCAGAGGGTGGGCTTACGACCGGTTCTATGCCCAATAGACGCCGGTTTATTGCTGTTTCTATACTTGGTCGTCGAAAGAAAAATGTGACCTTCGGGGGAGAGCATATCAGCCACTCTGCAGACTGGGTTGAGCGGGTTGTCCGGTGGCGTCTGTCTGCGCGTTCACGGGGAGGCAGATTGTGAAGCGGGTCCCTTTGCCCAATTCACTCTCCACATCAACGTTCCCTCCGTGCTCTTTTATGAAGCCGTAGCAGATACTGAGCCCAAGGCCCACCCCCTTGAGGACTTCCTTTTTGGTAGTGAAAAAGGCGTCAAAAATCCGGTCCAGGTTTTCAGGTGATATTCCCACCCCTGTGTCCTCTATGCGGATTAAGATATTCTCACCGCCGTCGTCCATGCAGCTCGATACCAGAAGCTGACCTCCAGACTCCATAGCCGCATTGGCGTTTATGATCATGTTGATAAAGACCTGCTTCAACTGGCTTTCAACCGCTGTGATTGGCGGAAGATCCGGGTCGAGATTTGTCTTCACTTTTATATTCAGATTGATGAATTGCTTTTCGTAAAACAGTAGAGTCTCTTCCAAAAGTTTGTTGATGTTCGTGCTGGTTCTCTTTTCATCGTCCGGTTTGAAGAACTTGAGCATCTTCATGAGCAGTATCGAAGTCCTCTTGCACTCATTGTATGCCAGATCCACGAACTTTCGTTTGTAATTGTCTTCCGGCACCGCATCTTTAATGAGTTCCAAGCAGTTCATGATTCCGAAAATGGGATTATTCAGTTCGTGAGCCAATTGGGAAGCCATTTTTCCCATAGCCGAGAGCCGCTCAGCCTGAATGAGTTGCTTCTGGAGACGGTTTCGCTCGGTTGTATCCCTGATCAGGCCCTGATAACTTATAATCCGACCCAGGCTGTCCCGTCCCGCGTATCCGCTCATAGACACATTGCGGATTGTTCCGTCTTTACGCCTTATTCGCAATTCATAATCCTTGACCACTCCGTGCTTGACAAACTTTTTCCTGAAATCCAGTACTTCTTCCGGACCTATGAAGAGGTCTTGGTAGTAATTCATTGCCAGGAATTCGATCTTGGTATAGCCGGTTATGTCGCACAAAGCCTGGTTGCAGTTCGTCACCTTCCCCTCTGCGTCAGCTATGAACATGCCGTCCTGAATGTTTTCGAACAGGTCTCTATGCTTGGTTTCAGTGGCGGCCAATTGGTCGCACATGAGCTTCTTTTCCGTGCGATCCACAACGAACCCGCGATATCCCTCAACTCGACCTAGATGGTCTTTCCACACATGGCTTGACAGGCTCACATACAGAGGCTGCCCGTCTTTGCGTTTAAAAATAGCCTCATAATCTTGGACGTATCCATGTTCCTCAATTATTCTCTGAAATATGGTTCGATGCTCAGGGTACATCCACAAGTCTCTGTTCAAATCCAGAGCCAGACCCTCCTCTAGGACGCGATAGCCCAACATTCTTACCAGAGCCTCGTTGCAATCCAAAAACCTCCCTTCACGAGTGCTGATGTAAAATCCATCGCGTGCATCTTTGAAGAAGCCGATATAATTTCGCTGGATCTCTGTAATGCGGTCGTCGATCTCGTCAGGAGTCATGTGGTGGACCGATTTCATGTGGCCTCCGTGACAATAAGGTTTACTCGAAAAAGACTACCGCGGGCGAACTTATTCCACGACTCGCCCTATCCCATTTCCAGCAGACGAGCCACTTCTCTTTTGAGCATTTCTAAAGGCAGCGGCTTGGAGAAACAGACG
The DNA here is from genome assembly GCA_963786905.1 of uncultured delta proteobacterium. Lineage (GTDB taxonomy): Bacteria > Desulfobacterota > Desulfomonilia > Desulfomonilales > Desulfomonilaceae > CAWBBA01. The sequence continues at coordinate 30,513 of CAWBBA010000029.1, forward strand.
TCGGCGCCGTTTTGCTTCATTTTCTCGTAATTCTCTTCGTCCAAGTACGCGGAGAGTACCATGACCTTCATGTGACTCGTCGAGGGGTCTTGCTTGACTTGACGACACACTTCGTGTCCGTCGATGTTCGGCATCATGATGTCAAGTATCAAGAGGTCGGGACTGAAATTGCCCACCTGAGATCCCGCCTCAATTCCATCAGCAGCGGAGACGATTTCGTAGTCATAAGGCTCTTCTTCCAGGGATCGCACTATAGTCTCGATAATGAGGGGATCATCTTCCACCACAAGTATCCTCTTGGGGACCCCTTCCACCACATCGCGGGCGATAGGCATGCCTCGCCGCTTGAGGAACTCTTCGAGGTCTTCCCGCCTGATACGGCGATGCACTCCGCCGATTCTGAGGGCACTTAGCTCTCCCTCGTCGATCCAGTCGGAAACGGTGTGAGGTGAAACGCCGCAGTATCTGCTTGCTTGATAAAGGGTTAAAGTTTCCATCGGGAGGATCTCCCATGAAGCTGTGTGGCGGTTGTGGTACCTCTTATTATCTCCATCTTTTAAGGTTTGTCAGTCCTTGTCAATGATTTCCTGTACGACACGAATGAATGTCTCCCCTCGGTGGAATTCGTTCCGAAACATCCCGAAAGATGCGCAAGCAGGTGACAGCAACACGACGTCACCGCGTTCAGCTTCTTCCAGCAACCTCTTTACAGCATTTTCCAGATTGCCGAAGCGCCCTACCACCTTGTGCTCTCCACCAGCAGACGCGATCTTACTGTAAAGGTCCTCGGTAGCATCCCCTTCGAGCAGGGCGATTCTGTAGGTTCGCGAGGCTGCGGCATCGGCAAAAGGCCGAAGGTCCAGTTTCTTATCGGAACCTCCGGCTATGAGGAGTATGCGTTTCCCTTCAGTCGAGTCCAATGCCGCGCACCCGGCCACAGGGGTAGTGCTGGTGGCGTCGTTTATAAAACCTATACCATTCTTTTCTCCAAGCCACTGGAGCCGGTGTTCGACTCCTCTGAAGGCTTCTACCGTTGAACGAATGGCCCGCTCCGGGACCCCCATCTTTCGAGCAAGGCATGAGGCCGCGGCGACATTTTCTCTGTTGTGCCTTCCCGGAAGGCGAATATTCCAAGTTGGCGGCACGTCCTCGGCACTGAAGAAGCTCTTTCCAGCGGGGGCCTCTTCAGCCAACTCTACAGTCTGGGCCTGATCGCCGTTAAAGATGCAGAAATCCGCGGCCTTCTGGTAGAGGAAGATCGCTTTCTTGTCATGAATGTATTCGTCCATATCCGCGTAGCGATTCAAGTGATCCGGATAGATGTTGGTGAACACCGCTGCGTTCGGGGACAGTCTGGCATCGTGGAAACCCTGAAGTTGCCAACTCGACAACTCAAGAACTACGGTGTCCTCTTGGCCGACGCTCTCCAGAAGCGGAAGCGTCGCCTGCCCCATGATATTGCCGGCGAGGAATACTCGTGACCTAGCCTCTGAAAGTATTTTATGGATAAGGGTTGTGGTTGTGGTCTTGCCGCGAGTGCCTGTGATTCCAACAACTTCACCGCTAAAGTTCTTGCAGAACAGACTTTCGTCCATTTCAATAGGAATGTCGTGCTCCGCAGCGATTTTCAGAAACTTCGAGGAACGCGGAACGTCGGCATTACGGAGGATCATATCAGCGTCGACAAAGTCTGCCTCATCATGGCCTCCCACATGAATAGTGACTGGAAGCCCTTCAAGTTTTTTCAACGATGGAGCCAGTTGATCGGCGGTCTTGAGGTCGGTCACCGTAACTCTGGCTCCGCAACGGACAAGGAACAGAGTGTCGCCAAGGCCGCGGCCCAATAGTCCGAGTCCCATTACCGTGACTTTTTTCCCCTTAAAGATTGTCCGGGGATCGACACAAGGTCTCATTTCAGCTTGGCTTCTTCCTGCGGGCCGGTTGCCTCGGTCGTCTCATCCCGCTGCGTTGCGGCCGGCTGGTCCGTCGGTTGGGGAAGCGTGGACGGAATCACTCCGCAACGAGCGCAAACTTCTATAGGAGCGCCGTTGTCAAAGCCGCAAAGTGGGCACACCGAAGGAAATGTCTGTATAGCGCCTTTCCCTTCGGTCAATTCCATTATTTCACCATCCAGAGAAATGACAAGGCTTGCCAGGTTCCTTACGACAATATGGAGCATCTTGAGCTGCAACAAAGGATCCAACTCTTTGAACAACAGAGCGTTGATTTGAAGCAACTTGCAGTCCTCTTTCGCGACCACGGCGGCAGACCTTCTCTGTCTGGAAAATGCTCCAATTTCTCCGAAACAGGCACCGGGTAGGAAGTCTGAGAGGGTGCGCTCTCTCTTGACCACCTCCACGTTTCCTTCAATGAGCACGAAAAAATTCGAGTCACTTTCATTCTCGTTGATCACGTGTTCGCCGGCCTGGCATGTTATGAACTCCCCAATTTTGACCAGTTGCCGGATCTCTTCATCGGAGAACAGAGAGAACATCTCGAATTTCTTTAAGCTTTGGACAAGTTCTTTGTCAGGAGAGATGGCTGTGCGCAAGCCTGATCTAAGGCATTCCCCGAGAGCCGCGGCTAGATCGCCAGCTCGAGGGAATCGCTTGGAAGGAGACTTCTCAAGGCAGCGCAGCACAATCGCGTCAACCTCATGTGGGATCTCACGATTGATCCGTCCCGGGGGATGTGGCGCTTCAGTGCAGATTTTGGCCAGAGTTTCCTCGGAAGTCGCCGCCTTAAATGGGGCCCGTCCTGTCAACAACTCGAACAGAACGACTCCAAGCTGGTAGATGTCCACCCTCTGGTCCTGTTCTCGCTGCAGGACCTGTTCGGGAGCCATGAACCTCGCCGAACCGATAAGAGGCGGGCGGTGGTCTTTCAGGTGCTTTCGAAACCGGGCGATGCCGAAGTCGGTAATTTTGGGTACGCCTTGACTCGATACGATGATGTTCTCGGGCTTGATATCGCGGTGAATCACGCCCTTCGTGTGAGCGTAATCCAGAGCCAGCGCTAACTCATAAATAATCTCTATAGATTTCTTAATGCTGAAGGGAGAGATACGTATATGATCCAGGATAGTCTTGCCGTAAACGAACTCCATGACCATATAGAGCAAGTCCCCTTTCTTGCCCACGTCGTAAATGACCACAATGTTGGGGTGAAGAAGTGCACCCGCAGTTTGAGTCTCCAAGAAAAAGTCCCGCATGACCTTTTCTTTGATGATCTCAGTTCCGGGCAGGGTTTCCAGAGAAAAGGTCTTGATGGCAACGGGTCTCCGGATAATCCTATCCATAGCCAGGTATACCTGGCCCATTCCTCCTTCGCCCACCTGGCGGATGATGTCGTAACGCTTGATCCTCTCTAGGCCTGCTGGTTCAGTTTGACTCATGGGACCGAGAATTGCCTTTCTTTCTATTTACGCGCCTCAGTGGTCACTCGACTGTGGTTTTGGTGGGACAGGCATCTTGCCTGTCGGTCAAGAACGACAGGCAAGACGCCTGTCCCACCAAAGCTTTCCGAAATACGTCACCCGAATCACGAATTGGGCCTCTAAGGGGACGAGCTTTCGGCTACAGCCTCTCCATACAGAGCCGAGGAATCAGGTTTGAGACAGAATCAAAGGCCCGTTGTCTGTGATTGCGATCGAATGCTCAAAGTGCGCAGACAGTTTGCCGTCCGCTGTCACTGCTGTCCACTCGTCGTCGAGAAGTTTAATTTTCCACGTTCCTTCGTTCACCATCGGTTCCAAGGCAAGCGCCATTCCAACCTGGAGGCGCGGATTCCACCCTCCCCCCTTATAGTTTGGGATCTGGGGAGGTTCGTGCATCTTTCTACCTATACCGTGGCCCACGAAATCGCGCACGACCGAGAACCCGTGTGATTCCACGTGCCGCTGAATCGCCCCGGATATGTCCTGGAGGCGATTGCCCGCCACGGCCTCTTGGATTCCTTCATACAAAGATTCTCGGGTCACGTTCAACAGTTTCAGTGCTGCCGAGGACACTTCTCCCACAGGATAGGTCCTTGCAGCATCTCCCACAAATCCTTTGTATACGACCCCAACGTCGACTCCGACAATATCCCCCTCCTTGAGCACCCGAGGACCTGGGATTCCGTGGACGATCTCTTCGTTGACAGACGAACAGATGACCGCGGGGTAAGGCTTGTTGTTGCGCATCTGGTACCCCTTAAACGCGGCTTTAGCCTTGGCCTGGAGAATCATGGTTTCTGCAACCTTGTCAAGTTCACCTGTCGTGGTACCGGGCTTGATCATTTCCGCTAGACGTTCCAGGATTTCCGCCACGATGCGGTTCGCGTCTCTCATGGTCTCGATTTCACGGGACGTTTTCAACACAATCATTGGAGTTTTCACAACTGTAGCCTCTGCTTCTTGAGTCCTAACCACATTGCATTGGGCGGATCTTACTATACCAGAAATTTAGGGCACATGGACGGACGAATTCAGACCCATTGGAGGATAGCGTCGTAGGTGCTAACTTGAGGTCAGCCTCATTGGTTACAGGCACTTTGGACTACTGAGACGCCTTCAAAGTCCCCCTTTTCTAAAGGGGATTTAGGGGGATTTTTCCCGCGAGCGCGGGATTAAAGCAAAATCCCCCCTACCCCCCTTTATGAAGGGGGGCACTTCGGGTCGCGGGGGTTGTATTAGCGCCTATGAGGGAGGCCCCCGCATCACTCAGCACTGATCGCCGCAACCTTCAAGGTTTACGAGTCCTCTTAACAGGCCCAAGTTCACAGGATCCATGTCCTCGCCTTCAAGCAATTTAGGCGTTTCAATTATTTTTGGAACTTGTCGAAACCGCGGATCATTCATTACGAGCCTAAAGAATTCAAGCCCCAATGTACCTTTACCGAGGTGCTCGTGCCGATCGACCCTGAGCCCCAAGCCCTTCTTGCAGTCATTCAGGTGTAGGGCCTTGAGGCGGTCCAGGCCGACCACCGCGTCGAATTCATCCATTACTCTTTTATAATCCGAAGGGCCGCGAAGATCGTAACCCGCGGCAAACGTGTGGCAGGAATCCAGGCAAACTCCAATTCGTTCAGATTCAACTGTCTGTTCGATGATCCGCTGCAGATGCTTGAAGGAATGGCCCAGCGCAGTCCCCTGACCTGCTGTGTTCTCTACGAGAATTTTAACTCGAAAACCGGAAGTTTTGCGGAGGATGATGTTGAAAGATCTCGCCACGGATCTGATGCCTGCATCTTCCCCGGATCCTGTGTGAGCCCCCGGATGCATGATGAGGTAAGGTATTTCCAGCTCTTCTGCCCGTTCCATCTCCTCCAGAAATGCTGCCTGCGACTTCTTTAACAGGGCCGTGTTCGGCGAACCGAGGTTGATCAGGTACGCATCATGGACGACCACCATGATCCCGGTTCGAGCACGCTCCTTCTTGAATTTCTTCACTTCCGCTTCAGCAAGAGGATTGCTTTTCCACTGTGCAGCGTTTTTTGTGAATATCTGTATGGCAGTACACCCCAGTTCCTCACCGCGGCCTATGGCATGATGGACTCCGCCTGCAATGGAAACGTGGGCCCCGAGCAGGAGAGAGCCGTGAGTTTCCTGGGAGGAAATCTCGCCGTCAGAAGCAGGTTTCAAGGCATTTGTTTTGTCAATCTTCAGCATTGTTTTGAACCGCTAGCGGGGCAATTTGGATACTGGGACTCATGATAGTTTACCATGTCGCATTTAGTGCGGTAACATTGCCGCTGAAGGGGCGCTCCTGCGCCCCGCGGCTCTTGCGTGGGCGAGCCGGGGCCAGGCAAAAAGGAATGGCACGAATCGTGTTGGTGTTGTGTAGTCGCCTCCTTTGGTTTTGTCCTCTGGGTCCGCCTGTTTATGTCATGGCTTGTCCACAAGGGCATAACGTCCCTGATGATTTGAAACCATCTCTGCGCGCAAATATTCCGGTTGATTCGAGACCCACGGCATGGCAAGCTCGGTGCATCTTTAGGTGACGAGCAAGTCTCCGGCCTGCCAGGCGAACTGCTAAACGGAGTTCAATCTCGCATGCCCCCGAAAGCATCCAAGCAACAGAACCTTCGAGCTATGACGCGTCTTTCCCGTGTCCTTCCGATTTTCCAATGGTTGCCGGCCTATCAGAGGGGGTCGTTACGGCCTGACATCACGGCTGGATTGACCTTGGCGGCCTTTACCATTCCCGAAGCAATAGCTTATGCGGAGTTGGCAGGTCTGCCTGCCCAAGTAGGATTGTACGCGGCGATCACGGCCCCGGTTCTTTACATGTTGTTTGGGACGTCACGTCAGCTTGCGGTTGGTCCAACGTCAGCAGTGTCTGTTCTCGTTGCCTCGGGGCTGGGAACGCTAGCGATCTCCTCTCCGGACCATTACGCTGCACTGGCCGCTACCACAGCGGTGCTCGTCGGAATCATCGCCCTTGTTTCTTACGGGGTCCGGTTGGGTTTTCTCGTCAATTTCATTTCTGAGTCAGTCCTGGTGGGCTTCTCGACGGGGGCAGCGGTGTATATCGCCTCCACCCAGCTCAATAAGCTCTTCGGAATCACGGGCTCTCACGGCCACTTCCTTGATCGGATGTTAGACCTTGCACACCATATCGGTGCCACCAATGTGTGGGCATTGGGGCTGGGGATTGCGGCAATCGTCGTTCTCCTCGCGGGTGAACGCGGCTTTCCGAGGTTGCCCTGGGCACTGTTTGTTGTTCTTGGGTCAATCGGATTAATGAGCGTCACCGACCTCGGCGCCCGAGGCGTGCGTGTAGTGGGCGAAATCCCGGGCGGGTTTCCCGCAGCGGCCTTGCCGCCCATCTCCTTCCCTGTCTTCGGAGACGTGCTGCGAACAGCTGTAGGGGCCTTCATATTGGCTTACCTCGAAGGGATGAGTATGGCCCGAATGTTCGCTCGGCAACATAATTATCGGGTTGACGCCAACCAGGAGCTTCTGGCCCTGGGCTTTGCAAGCTTGGGCGCTGGATTGACCCAGGGGTATCCGGTAGCCGGAAGTTTCTCAAGGAGCGCGCTGAATGACGAATGCGGAGCGAAAACCCAGCTTGCCAGCGGAATCGGCGGCTTGATACTCGTCTTCGTGGTTCTGTTCCTAACAGGCCTGTTCACAAATTTGCCGGAACCGATCTTGGCCGCGGTGGTGTTGGTAGCCGTACGGGGCCTGTTTAAAGCGTCGGCCTTACGCCGACTGTTTCGGCTGAGGCCCGCGGAGTTCTGGACCGCGATCGGTGCCCTTGGCGGTGTGTTGGTCTTGGGGGTGCTAGACGGCGTCATCATCGGTGCGCTCCTGTCACTGCTGCTCGTCATTGCACGAGCCTCCGAATCTCGCATCAGCGTGCTCGGGAAGGTCCCCGGACAGCCGCAGTTCACGAATGTTCGCAACAACCCGGAAAATCTCATCATCCCGGGCCTTCTCATTATCCGCGTAGAAGAGGGTATATTCTATGCCAATGCTGAGTCGATTCGGGACCAGATAATGGGCCTGATGTGGGATGCGAATACGCCTACGGAAGCGGTGATACTGGATCTGGAGATGACCAGCGACCTGGATCTTGCCGGCGTCGAAATGCTCGACGAATTACACTCGGAATTGCAGGATCTGGGTGTGCGCTTGAGGCTGGCAAGGCTTCAGCGGTCCGCACGTGTGCTCTTGGCCCGCACTAAGATCTCCAGGAAAATCGGCGCCACAAATTTCCACCCGCGCACCCTCTTTGCGGTGGCCGCGTACCTCTCCGAAGAGGGGGCGCACCAACGACTGGGATGCGACATCATTCCCGACATGATCAGGTGCGTGCAGGATTTGGTACTTCAGAGATGCGAACTGGAAATCGGCAGCGACCGGGAAACGCTTGAGGATATCTGTCGCCAGCTCGACGGCGTCCTTGAGCGGCTAGACAATATAACCTGCAAAGTTCAGTAACCGCTGCAAGGTCCTGTTATTTAGGCTCGTGTTGCTCACCGGAAGCCTCTCCGGTAGGCAAGGCTGCCTCGTCAACAAAAAGCCTAAACGGTCGCCTTATGACCCAGCGATCCCTCCCAGCCGGCAGACGCCCTATCAAGTGACGTCCCAGGAGCACTTGCCATTCTGAACCGCCTCGCGCTTCGAACCGAACGATCCTTGTTGGCATGCGGGACAAAATCCATGTGCCCACCATCTTTAGCCGGCTCGGCCCCTGAGCCTTGGCGTTAAGGACGGCAGACAATCTCCTGTCGATAAGATTACGGACGTTCATGAGGTTGCCGATCACCCGACCCACGGTTCCGCCGTATACTCGCCGCCATTTATCGCCACTTTGTGCGAATATTACTTGACCGATGATCCGGCTACGCTCCAGGACGCATGGATCGACACGAGTGTTGTTATCGCCCCGCGTCAGCACTCCGCGAGCATTCTTGGAGACTGCTCGGTGGACGATCGGCCGACCCCCTTCGGAGGGTATAAACACGATAACATCTCCGAGCCTAATCCTTCGGTGCTCATACGGGACGATGTGGAGAATATCCGATGCACGGAGAGTGGGATTCATGCTGGGGCCGGTATAAAACATCCATTGCCGGTTTGCGGATCGGAAATGATCGAATATGGCAGAAGTATGATCTGATTGCCTATCCATAAATGTCCAAGATTGTGGTAGTAGTCGCTATTTACGAGCTGTGGCGTCCTACAAGACCTTCTCTATGCTCTCCCAGAAGCGGCCAGCGAAGCTCGCTCTCAAAGTGAAAGCAGGCACGTCTTTGACCAGGCTGCACGCATTGACGAACAGTTTCAAGTTATTTTCTCGTTGCACGCAGCTTTCGAGACTGCGCCACATTCGTCCGCACACCTGGCCGGCTGATTGGTGGATCTTGGCCGCAGCTTCGGCTTTCCCCAAAGGGACAATCTGATCGCTCTCGCCCTGGTCCAAAAAGAAAATCGCCGATAACTGAGTGGGTCTTTGCACGTCCCAGGTCGCCTCGGATCGCCGCAAAAGGTAGTCGCTCCACGTTGGAAACGGGTGGGCATTATAGAATCCCGACCCCGAACGCACGAGGAGTGTTTCATCATCACAACGAGCGTTCCAGGGCCTCGGTGCTAGCCGGCAGCACGTCGTTTTGCCTTTGCCTCCTCTGGCTGCAATAAGAATCCCCTTGCCGCCATGCTCCAGGAGCGCAGCATGAAGGGGTAATCCCCCGTGGTCAATCGCAGCCTGGTAGATGGGGAATAGCGCTTGTCCCATCGTGAGGATAGTCAGTTCATGATTACTCTTGTCTGGCAGCTCGCAAACAATGTCAGGTACCTCGGGGTGAGACCATACACGCAACGTCCAAAGGTTGTCCATCCTCCAGCCGTCGTACGGCAGGTTCGATGGTCTGGGTATGGGCGGGAGGGCATTTGTCCCCTGGGAGCAGCCATCTCGGTCGGTGAAGGAGGACAAAGCACAGTTTCCGGAGTTGCTCAGATTTTCCTGGCATCAAAGTCATCATGGAAGCCAGTTGATGGAGCCAGGCCGATGTACCGGCGTTACCAACAAGGCGCCATGAAAGCTTATCATCCAGATCGAGGATGTAGGAGTTGGTGGAACATGGTTTTTGGATGGGCTCTATCAGCGTCGTACCTCTGTATAAGATGAGCCCCTTTATTGGGGGCTGCTCCCAGGATCACATACCTGTTGAGCCGCTCCGGCAATCTACGGCGGTGTTGCCAGGCCGACACCTCGAGAAGGCTCCGTTCCCTGTGTTACAGTTCCCGATTGCTGTATTACCCGTTGGATTGCAATTACCTCCAGCATTGGTTCCGCTTTGGCAACGACCCGTATCCCCGCTCCCGGTTGGATTGCACAGGCCTGAGGCGTACATTCCGTCAGGATCGTCCAGGTCTACTATCAGAGGCTTACTGTATGGAGGTCTACAACCGGCCATTGAGTGAATCCTTCCTCATCGGATCAAGAAATCATCGTCCCGCAAATAACCTGGTCCCGGGGAAAAGTGCCCGTTTTGCGGCTTCCTCGCAGTACCAGTGGGGCGCCCAGAGACTCTTGGAGCGATAGAAATTCTGAGCGACACAGTCCCCCAGGCAGACATGTTTCATCAGGCACTCACCGCATATTCCTTGCAGTCGGCTCGGCAGACCCTCCCTCAGTTCCTGGAGAACAGAGTTGCCGTTCCAAACATCTTCGAGCCGATCGCGGACGGCGTGGCCGAATACAAGGTCGGGCACGGTTTCACCAATGCCGCAAAGCGCATACGAACCATCGCCGAGAACCCCGAGTATGCCGAATATGCCGCACTGCCCGCATCCGTCCCCCTGGTGGCCGAACATCCTGTTCAAGGGACGAAAGGCCGTCGGATGGCTGTAGAACAGCCTGAGACTTGTTGAGGCCGAAAGGTCATTCTCCACCCACTGTCCCAACTGCACCAGCTCTTCGACCGAGAGGGTCTCGCCTGCCTCATGCAACCTCTCGCCTCGTGCTGTGGGCTGAATCATGTTGAACTTGACCGAGCCCGCGCCGAGCGATTCCGCCAACCGTACGAGTGCTTCCATCTGACCCTTATTGCGGCGTAACAGAGACATTATCACCTGCGGTCTGAAGCCGGCGCTAACCAGGTTCTTGATCCCCCTGACAGCCGCGTCGAAGCATCCTTCAACACCTCGCATCCACTCATGGGTTTCGGCATCAGAGCCGTCCAGGCTCACTGAAACAAAGGCGTCTTTGCAAGCCTTGAGTTTTGCGGCCACCTCGGGCGAGCAGTTGATCCCGTTGGATTCAACACTAAGGCTCAGATCCTGGTAGCGAAGGTAATCCAGTATTTCGCTAATCTGAGGATGAATCAGGGGCTCGCCGCCGGTTAATTTTACCGCGGAAAGGCCCAGCGGTTTGGCCTGATCGACAATGTGACGGAAAAGCTCGAAATCAAGGGCCGTGGCTGCTTTACCCTCAGACTGGTACTTCGGCGCTATCCAGCAGTGACGGCAACGAAGGTTGCACCCGTCAGTGAGATAGAAATAGATCTGATTCAGTGGAAACTTGCGTTTTGCCGTCATCGTTTGTGTATGCCCCTCACGAGCGGCCGATCCCGGACGGACTCATTGTCAGTTTCGGACATTGCTTTTAGCAATTGCTATAGGTTTGCGATGTGGTCAGCAAGTCCTCGTCGGGGAGTACTCCACCTGCCTCGAAGAAACGTTTATAGCAACAATCAGGACTTGGGTGATACGGGCTACCTACCATGGAATCAGCCACCGCAGGGCAGCCACCCCGGCAAAAGGTCACATATTCGCACTCGCGACAAAAATCAAATTCCTCAAGCGGAATAGATGATCGATCCCGGAACAGTTTTAGATCCTCATTGTCCCGCCAAACTTCGGTAAGCGAATCGCTGTTGATCCGGCCCAGTTCCATGCCCGCGAGTTGGGCGCAAGGCACCATGACACCATCCGCCCGCACCGCCAGCTTGGTCATTGGGCCACCGCAGCTCGTCAAATACCCTCCGTTGGGCGTGCGTTTCAGCCCACTCCTCCTTGCTCGTTCCATCTCAAGCCACATGCGCGCTTCGGCCAGCGGTCCTGCCATAGCGCTGATGCGGCCTTCGTATTTCTTCGTGAGCTTTAGGAGGGCGTCCATAGCCAGGCATCGCTCTTCAACGGTAAGCCGGACCTCCTGGGTGTTTTTGCGGCACAATCCGAAATAACCGGCAGAGTTTGTGGAAAAGCCGGAAAGGCCCACGTCTTCCAGGAGCAGTTTGGAGACCTCTTCAAGGTCCCGGACATTGCGCCTGTGAATGGTGACTCGCACAGCCGCGGGAAGTTGATGTTTCATCAGAAGCTTGAGACCGTCTGCCGCACGACGAAAACTCCCCTCGCCCCTGAAACTGTCATGGGTAATTGGCATTGAGCCGTCAATCGAAACCTGAATGAGATTGCACCGACCGGTTGAAGCCAGAAAAGCAGCCATTTCTTCTGTAATCAGAGTGCCGTTCGTGAGAATGGAGAACCGCATCTTGTTCCGGACAATTCCAGCTATGAGTTCCTGTAAATCCTCACGAATGAACGGTTCACCCCCTAGAAGACAAACTTCCATCACAGCGCAGTCACGCAATTCTTTGAAAAACTTCAGCCACTCCGCCGTGGGCAGATCTTCCTCGACGTCGCCTCCGCTGGTGAAATGGCTGCAGTACCTTGCAGCGAAGATTGCACCTGCCGGTTATTTCCAGATCGACCGTACGTGGAGTCCTCATGGGAGTCATGGCACTATCACTTCGTCTGGACCTCGAAGCCGACAAAGCCTCGTTCCACCAGACCCTGAACAAATTCCGTCAGATGCACCTCAGCCTCCTCCGGAACGCTTTCAAAGTAATCCCGCAATTCTATCAGTATCTCACCTTGTGTATGGTGGCCGTCAAGGCGTTTCCAGATGAACACGCTCACCGGATTCAGGCCCACCACCTTGCCGGTATCAGGGTCAAAAAGCAGAGCCCAGTCATCAAATTCTTCACGTAACACGATTAAAGGATTGGCTATTGGCCTGTCAGCTTTCGACATGAAATCGGCCACCTCCGAAGTGCAACCAGGACACCCTGCCAGAAAAAGGGGTTAAGGAAAGGATAACATTGCAAATCTCTTAAAGCAAGGTAGGGCTGCCGGCCATTGTAATCATTTAGTCTTGAGGGGTAGAGGTTGTCATTGCAACCGCAGTGAAGCAAGCTCTTCTTCGGTGGGACAGGCATCTTGCCTGTCGCTTAATGACGGGCAGGATGCCCGTCCCACCAGGAATCCAGACAAGACCCGGATTCTCGTTTTCCCTCCAGAGCGCAATAAATTCTAGGGCTTGTAATACATCAGTTCGCGTGCAAAGGGCACGATGCGGTTTTCAAGGCTCTGTTTATCCTGATCGGACATGCGATGGAAGGACTTTGCGAAGGCAACATTCTCGTCAAGCTGTTGCATTGAATCGCATCCGATTACGACCGTGGTGATGGGCTGAGAAAGGGCGTAGTGGAGAAAAGGCTCCATTGAAGAGTACCATGGTAGCTTTGCTGCGAAGCCCCGAAAATAGACTTTCATCCCAATGATACCCATTTCCTTCTCATTTGCCCGAGGGATCACTGTATGCAGAAAGCTTTCGTATGAAGGCTCCGCGGGATTTACCGGAAGCAGGACCGTGTCGAAGTCGAACATGTCGATGCATCGCAATAGTATAGCCGGGTCGTGATGGCCGGTGACGCCGATGAATCTTGTCAGGCCGATTCGTTTTGCCTCGATGAATGTTTCAATGGCGCCTTCAGGTCCGAATATCTCTTCAATGTCTCTTTCGGTCCGGACGTCGTGAACCTGCCACAGGTCCAGATGATCCGTTTTCATGTTCATCAACGTCTCGGAAAGATGAGCCAGAGCCCCCTTCTTATCGCGAGCATGTGACTTGCTCGTAAGAAATACTTCGTTGCGCCTTTCTCTCAACGCCTGGCCGTAGTACGACTCACTGCCTGAATATGCCACCGCGGACTCGCAATAATTGATGCCGAGGTCTATGGCTTTGTTTATCAGGCCATACGCCTGATCATCATGACCGAAGGTCCTGAGGATTCCTTCGCCGCCAAGCCCCAGTATGGTGACCTCTTCGCCGGTTTTGCCTAGTTTCCTCTTGTCGATCATAACAACAGTATATCAGTTGCCGTGCTGCTTGTCATAGCAATTGGAGCTGAAAAAAACGGATGCCGGTCCGTTGCAAGGAGGGTAACAGACCGGCGTCCACGATGATTCCTACAATTTCAATGCCCCGCCCGGGGCTCTGTTAGAAGCCTCAGGCCCTGCCGGGAGGGCAGGCCTGCCCGGACGAGCCCCAGTTGTTGTAATAGCCCTGGTAATAATTGGGATTCGCCGAGTATTGTGTCTGATAGGGGTTCGAGTAATAGCCTGTTTGGGGCTGCTGATAGTATCCCTGTTGGACGACGGGACGCTGCTGAGCAGGATAGTTCGGCTGGTATTGCCTCGCCGTTGGTACTTGTTGCCTCTGATTTGCTGGTTGAGCCGTGATCAAGCGACTGGTGTTGGCCGCACGAGCGCTCTGGACTGGCTTCTTTTTCGGCTTAGTTGTGGGTTGTGGTCGAACCTGCTGATTTCCCTGGGTTTGAGGAATCGTCTGCTGATAAGCCACCCGTGGTTGAACAGGCTGTTGCACGACAGTCGGCTGCCGGACAGGAGCGGGTCCTGCCGTGTAAGCTCCGGGGTCGCCGTATTGCACGGTTCCCTTGTATTGAGGCTGGCCCGAATTCGTCACACTGTACGTATATGTCTGGGTATTTCCCGGGTTGTATCCTAAGCGATTGTCAACCTGATTCGCTTGCCCGTAGCACAGCGGGAAAATCGGCGCTATGACAAAGGCAGCGATAAACCCTACTACTTTTGTTTTCACAGAATCCTCCTTTAAGCGGCACCTCATTCAATGCTGAGGATATATGTATATAATGATGTTAATATAATGTCAAGGATTATCTGCTGTGGGCTTGCCGTGATCCGTACGGAATGAATCCTACCTGAAGGTAGATATCGCGGCATTAAATTACCTACAGGGATGTTTTTGCAGTGCCGCGGGGCCTATTCCAACAGATAGCCAGTCAATTAGTGCCCATCTTTACAAATAGTTGAGCCTGAACTTTCGTGCAACGGCACACTTCTTGTTATCTCTTTAACGAATTGCAGGAGAACTCGTCCAAACATTCAGCGAAAACGAATTAGTGGAGAAAGGAGATTGTCATGCGTGGGACCCTTGTGGAGGCTACCACCCTAGCAGTCATACTGATAGTCATCGCCACATTGGTTGAATCAGGTTTCTTGGACAGCATCCTTCGTTAGGAGCCCGTAGCGTAACCGCACTCATCGGCCCCATTGTGCCACGAATTCGGGAAAGTCCCACGGAACGCGGGGCTACGCAACAGCCTTCTATCCAGAACCCCCAATTATTTAGATATCTGTTATGTCCTGTAAGTGATTCTCAATCCCTCACGGAGCCTCAACTTGCGTACACCACGCATACAAGAGTATGGTAGGCTCTCACACGACAACGGAGGCTGGTGTGAGCAAAAGAATCAAGGATAATCTTTGGCAAGTGGGCGGCAGCGGGCTGACAGATCCGGCGGATGCAGCCATCTATCTAATACGCTTTGACGACAACGCAGCCCTTATCGATGCCGGTTGCGGCCACGGGCATTCACGATTGAAGAAGAACATTGCCGAATGCCTGCACCCAAATGGGCAACTCGAATATCTTCTGCTTACCCACTGTCACTTCGATCATACCGGCGGAGCTGAAGCAGTAAGAAACGAATTTGGCTGCCGCATCGTGGCCCATGAGTTAGACGCGATTTACCTTGAGGCCGGTGACAGTGATGTGACCGCAGCCTCGTGGTACGGGGCCCGGCTCCAACCGCTGACCGTCGACGTTAAACTGCACGGTGAGCAATCCACCCTTACAATAGGTAGTGGTAGCGTAACAGCCATCCACTGCCCAGGCCATTCTCCCGGCTCGGTTGTGTATACTACACGCATTGACGGCCAGCTTGTGCTTTTCGGCCAAGACATCCACGGTCCGATACATCCTGGATTGCTATCTGATGAAGAACACTATCAGGAATCGTTGGCTAGGCTTCTGGAGTTGGAGGCGGATCTTCTTCTGGAAGGGCATTACGGCATCTTCCGGACAAAAGAAGATGTGCGAGAATTCATCCAGTCGTTTATCAAATAGGGGCTCGTCGTCCCAGGCTTGTTGCGCAGGTGACTCCCGCGTCGAAGCATGAGCAGGGCCCTATCGGTTTGTATACATCCGTCAGGTCGAGTTGGCTTTCCCCAACACCCGCAATAGTTGTTTTCTTAACTCCTCGGCTGCTGAGGTGGCCTGGGCAAAGACCTCTTCGATCTTGGTAAAGTCGAGCATCCTGATGTCACGGATCTGCGGCCAGACATAGATGTCCGGTTTGAGCCTCTCCAGTTTGTCCGCGAGCATCGTTGTCTGCATGATGTCGAAAGTTCCAAGCACTGCCTCCAGCGCATTCGGAATCTCGTCTTCGCCGGCAAATCGCACCCTGCTGACGTTCACGGCGATGATGAAGTCCGCCCGGCCCATAAGCAGGTCATAGGGCACCAGGTTGACCACGCCGCCATCGACCAGAGTCCTGCCCTCTATGGAAACCGGTGAGAATACCCCGGGGACGGCCATGCTGGCCTGTAGGGCCGGCAACAACTCACCCTTTTCAAAGATAACTTCCTCTGCCGACCAATAGTCTGCCGCAACTACGAGCAGAGGAATTTCGAGATCTTCAAAGCTGTCTACCTTGATTTCGTTGAGCAGGGAGTTCAGGATGCCTTGCGCATTGATTAACCCACTACCCGAGAAGTCCGGCTTGAAAGCAGAAACCCATTTGAGCAAGTCTTCCCTCTTCTCTATGACGTCCCGCCACGTGTCGTTCTTGAGAATGAGGCGTCTTTCGATGACCTCCCTGATCTCCCTTGCGGACATGCCCGACGCATACAGGGCGCCGACAATCGATCCCATGCTGGTGCCCGATATGACGGCAGGACGTATCTGCAAATCGTCGAGGACCTGAAGAATGGAGACGTGGGCCAGCCCTCTCACCCCGCCGCCACCCAGCGCGATACCCACTTTCATGGCTTATGCTCCCTTACACAGATTGACTTGCTGTTCACCATTAGCCGAATCGTCACCACACATTGGACCTTTCAGATTATGAATGTCTCCCGCTTTAGGTCAGAGGCACGTTTACCACGTCGGCTCAGGTTGCCCGGTTGGGTCTTATTCCGGGTCACCTTTCCCGCTGATTATCAGAAAGTCCAGTGGTAGCTTCTTCAGGACATCCTCAATCGTTGCTTCGGGCAATTTCTCATTATATTGCATTTTGCCGCGGTCATAAGTCTGGATGCTGATTCCGGTGCTCCCTTTAATGATTATTACTTTATAGAGCCGGGTCTTGTACCCCTGGGGTATCGTAATAAAATATTCTGTATTTGATTTGGTCAACCTTGGTTTTATGCCGTTTGCCTTGGCTTCTTCCGCTCGTTTCACTATAGCATCGAATAATTCTTTGATTGCCACCACCGCTTTTCACTCCTCAATTCTTCTGAAGGGGTGCCTGCCTGTAAACAGTTCCAGCCTCAGCGTATAGAACAGTGTGCCCCAGCACGAGCAGTAAAGCAATGGGAATCATTTCATGAAATTATGGGGACGTCCTTCTTCACTGATGCATGTACAAGAGGGCACCCCATACGGGGTCAGCGCTGTCAGCGGGATATCGTGATCGCACGGGGGCTCGAATTCATACTCCGGCCCCGAGCCCGGCCGCACACGAACACGCAAAAGTAATATGTTCCCGGAATATCCCGTAAAGAAAGGGGTCAGGTTCTGAACCTCACTTAGCTCTTACGGCTTTGCTCAGGGCCTCAAAATACGAGTCGTTCGGCTCTCCTGACAGTTCTTGCGAAGAGATGTCCTTATATCTTGTCCCGTCGAATTCATATCGCGCCACGATTCCTCTTGATGCCCCCAAATGACTGTAGGACTCAATGACAGGCATTCCCCTTGAATTGCTCTTCGATAGCCAAATCACAGAGCCGAATATGCTACCCAAAAAGAGCCTCGATCGCCCATCAAAAATGGGATACTCACATCCGCCGTTGCCGCAGGTTGTCCTGACAAAATACTCGGGATCACCATCGCCGTTCAGATCTATTCTCACAACGAGCACCCTGCCGTCCTAGTCCTGTCCTTGTTCGACGTCGAGGTCACCGCGGAAGAACTCATCGAGTGGCTTAATCCACTGGCCGTGGTTCAAATCAAAGATCACGCGAAACGGCTCAGGTCCTTGAGCGTAAGAACCGCACGAAAGTAGTAAGAACAGTATCGCAAGGGCATTCCGCATCGTGTACCCCCGTGGCTTGCCGTGAATGAAATCAGCGAGGAGCCCTTTCTGAGCATTCCACCTGCTGCGCAGAGTGGGACGAAATAGCTGATTTACACGTTGTTCCCGATCTCAATGACGCTAGCAATTGCAAACGCCTCTGCTGCGGCGATGAGCATCCAGAAGCACATCTCAAGCCCCATTAATGCCAGCGGCTCCCCGAATTGGTTGAAAGGGGTGAAAAACTCCCAGAACAGAAATGTCATGAAGAAAAGTAAACCTGCCAACCTCAAGGCCCGCGGAATTATTCCAGGTGGCCACGCAACAGAGATCCACTTATAAATAAATGCGTGACCTACCCCGAAGAGCATTAACCCTGCGATGATGGGAGGCGGGTTGGCAACGACGAGTGGTAGAGGTTCAAGGGATGTCCAGACTGCAATGAGCTTGTGACTTTGCACTGTTGGGTTGAGCAGGATGCCACCACCGTTCCAACCAAACCCAATCATTCTGAACGTGAATAGCATCGCCAAATTCATTGCCAGCCCTCCAGCTAGCCCTGCAACGATGGTTCTCATCATGACCAGTCTCCCGGCTGCTCAAGGGATTTCGGGGGATGCCTTGGGGCCTTGCCCTGTATAGGGATGCCGCCACTGACCCTAAAAAGGGCTTAGCATGGTCTCGTACAAACGTCCACCCCCAGCCACCTTGGCTGCCCGTGAAAGGCAAACCACTTAGAGCCCTTGTTTCGTCATCGCGGCGGGACGACCTTTTCGCTTGAGCCCATGACATGAGATTATCTTGTCATCTCAGTTACATCGACCGTCTACTGCACTGTTAGAAACTAAGTATTATGTCCCTGGAACTTTTGTTCGCTAACCCTGTATGCCCGAAAGAACCTGTGCGGGCGTCACCACCAAGGTATGTTGTTTAAATATCATGGGGTTCGCAAAATTGATGGAGTGGCTTCTTAAAGCGAGATTTTTACCATAGTCTTCAGGTTCTTGCTTGCCGCATCATGTTACCGAGCGTATGTTCAGGAAATGCTAAAAAGAACCAACTGGCCGCAGGCAGGCCAATTGGACTGGAGGGGTCCGTGAAGGAGATCAAAAACGTAGCTGTGCTTGGAGCAGGAGCGGTGGGGGCTTTCTACGCCTCCAAGTTTTTCGATGGGGCTTCATTGTCCACGGTATTGGTCGCTCGGGAGCCGCGCTATGAAAGACTGAAGGCAGAAGGTTTGGTAATCAACGGGAAACATTATTCGATTCCGGTCGTTCACCCTGATGAAGCCACCCCGCCTGCCGATCTCATCATCGTAGCTCTCAAAAGCCACAGCCTTCCAGAAGCGGTCCATGATTTGAAAAACCTGGTCGGCGATCAGACGACTCTTATCTCCGTAATGAATGGCCTTGACAGCGAAGAGTACCTTGGCTCCGTCTATGGCACGGACAAATTGCTTTATGCCATTGCTGTTGCAATAGACGCCCTGCGTGAGGGTAACTCGGTCACCTATACCAATCCGGGGAAAGTCATTTTTGGTGAACCTGAAAATTCCCATCCGAGTGAACGAGTCCGCCGTGTGCAGGCAGCATTTGAACGGGCAGGAGTCGTGTCTGAAACACCCACCGACATGACACGTATGCTGTGGTGGAAGTTCATGGTCAACGTGGGGATTAACCAGGCGTCTGCGGCGATGCGGGCCCCCTATGGAGTCTTTCAATCGTCGCCGGATGCTCAGGCATTGATGGAAACGCTGATGCGTGAGGTCCTCGTGTTGGCACAGCGTGTTGGGGTGAATCTGGGGGAGCAGGATCTCGATGCGTGGCATGCTGTTCTCAAAACCCTATCGCCCAAAGGCAAGACTTCGATGTTACAGGATATTGAGGCAGGACGCAAAACGGAGGTCGAGATTTTTGCCGGAAAGGTGGTGCAACTGGGCCAGAGTTACGGCATCCCGACACCCGCAAACCAAATTATGTTGAGCATAGTCCACGTTCTAGAGCAATATCGGGCTTGAGACAACTGTGTGTATCCGGCTGGCATAATCGTGTTGGGTGGCCCACAGCCCAACAAGTGTCGGACTCCAATGCGTTTTGCAAGCGCCCTGCAAGATAGATTCACCGCTTCGCTTGCCAAGGGACGGGAGAACTATGATTGGATTGGGATAGCCCTTGATGTCGAAGTAGAAGCAGGAATCACATCCGGAAGCTAGAATGTGGGAACATCGCTCTAAGGAGAAAGAAACATGGACAAGCCGAAGGTCGTTCAGAAAGAGGATTTGAAATGGGAGCCTCATCCCCAGCTTGCCGACGTCGAAGTATCTTACTTGGTGTCTCACCGGGACGAAAATATGGACCTCACCTGTATGCTAGTCCATCTTCCCCCCGGCGCGGACGTGCCGAAGCATACCCATGAGTGCGACGACATCGTATATGTCGTAAAAGGGAAAGCCAAAATCTGGGTTGAAGGGATTGGAGATGTACCTGCGGTCCCAGGCACTTTCGTAAGAATTCCCAAAGGTGCGTTGCATCAACCTCACGATGTCGAGGAAGACCTCATCATCTATGATGTCTTCTATCCTTTTCTGGCTTGACGCATATGTTCGTTCCAAGGTGGATGACGTTGCACAGCCTGATACTACCAAGCCATCCTCCAGTGCGCAGTGAAGCTGCATATTGTGTTTGACAGGAGGCTGTGCGGCCAGGCATGGTCATGGTCACTTCCCTAACGAGTAAAGACGCTTGTCCTCGAAGTTACAGATTTCTGCATCTGTTATCCTTTTTCAGACTTACTCGACTGGCATCCTGCTCGAATTCGACACAAATGGCGATTTGATATGGATGTATTCCAAATGTGGTAGAACAGAAGCAGGTATTACGCTGTGGAAAGTCCTTACAATAGACACATTGTCGTGGAAAATTAAAATAACGGACACCATAGAAGATTACTGTGAGAATTAGCGGAAGGAAAAGGGGACATGCTTCTTTTCTGATGTGGCTACAACAGGGCACTCCATACGGGGTCGAGGGCTGTCAGCGGGGTACCGAGCCAGCACGGGGCTTGAATTAGCGTTCCGGCCCGAGGTCGGCCACAAACGAACACGAAGAAATGGACGGCCCCCTTTTTCTCCCCCGGACCGCGATCAAACGCCTTCCTATAGCCGTCACTTGCATGGCTAGACGCTACGCACAATTCTAGGACACCAACAATTCCGGGCTGAGCCTGGGAGGTCTCACTTTACAAACTGTAACGGTTTCTGACACCTCTTAGGGCATGAAGTCTAGGTACAGAAAAGGAAGACCCGTTCCATGTCGGTTGCTTGCGCATGGCTCGCGGGTATGTCTACACAACTTGACTTGGTACGGTTATTGCTTTCTCGGACAGAGACCGCTCCACTATGCGGGGACCATGTCTCACTGGGCGCAGCAAGCAGTGCCCCTACAAGGTACCTCTCCGCTTTGAGGGGACCATGTCCAAACAACTCCTCCGCGCGGCTCAGTTGGGTAGACTCCACGAGATCAAACCTCTCCTCGCCCAGGGTGCGAGTGTAGACTGTCGCGACAACAGAGGAAGAACTCCCTTAATCTGCGCTGTCACAGGAGGCCACTTGGAGGCAGTCCGGCTGCTGCTAGCGGGTGGAGCCGACCCCAATGCCAAAGCATGGAATGAGGACACGGCCCTTATCTGCGCTGCTCGCCATGGCCATGAGCAGCTAGCCAGCCTGTTGATTCAGTTTGGAGCAGACATACACATGCGTGGCTATATGGGATTGACCTCCCTTATGTGGTGTTGTTTGTCCGGCCGAACCCATATTGCAAGACTCCTGCTGGACAACGGGGCCCGGATGGACGATGAGAGCGCCGAGGGCGGGGCCGCCTTCACATGGGCAGCCGAGGAAGGACACTGGGGGGTGGTCAAGCTTCTGTTAGATCGTCATGCCGACGTAAACCTCAAGCACAGACGGTACGGCGTGACGGCGCTCATCCAGGCTGCAAGACAAGGTAACAGGGATGCGGTCGACCTTCTGCTGACGAGAGGCGCACTTATCCAAGGAAAAGACTCCAATGGCAGAACCGCGCTCCATTGGGCGTGTCTCGAAAGCCGAGCCGATGCTGTAAAACTTCTGCTGGAAAGAGGTGCGGATGCTGATGATCCTGATGACGGAGGAGACACTCCGCTCCACTGGGCCGCGCTTAAAGGAAGCGAGGAGATCTTACGGTTGCTGCTTGGCTCAGGGGCTTCCCCGCAGATCAAGAACCGACAGGGCGACACTGTGCGGGGCGTTGCTGCCAGACTCGGGCACACCACGCTGATAGAAATCCTTGATTCGAAATAAGGGCTCAGGTCGGCTCTTGACTCATCTCGGTCTGACAACAGGGCAACATCAGTCAAAAACAGACCTGAACCTACATGACCCCTATATAGGCCCGGGCCACTGAGAAGCTCACCGAAAAGGGGTTGATCAGCGCGTGGGGGCACAGAAAGGGAACACGCTTCTTTTCTGGATGTGTCCACAACAGTAGGCCCGATACTGGGCTGAACACGAGCAGTGATCCACCGTGCCTCGCATGAGCCTCGAATTCAGAATCCGGCCCTTAGGTCGGCCACAAACGAACACGCAAAAGTAGAATGTCCCCTCTTCCCTTTAGCCCATGACATGAGATCCTCTTGTCATCTCAATTACACCGGTCGTCTTGGAAAGCCCTGTTTCGTGCCGAAGATCACCCCGGCATGGGGTTCTGCCTGTCCAGATAGCGAGAATACCAAGACGTGAGCGGGAGGGCTGAGAGACCATGTAAGAAAATGCTCAACAGCACGGTCAACGCGACTACTGAGAAGTATCGTTCGTAGCCGGTGACCCCAATCGTGCCCACCGCCAGAAGTGCATACAGTACCGATGCAATGCCGCGCGGACCAAACCAGGCGATGAACCAGACTCCCGGCGTGTCGAGGCCGAGGCCTTTGAGACACAAGACCACGGGGATCATGCGGATCACGGTAAGACTCATGATGGCGTAGCAGACGACCTCCAGATCCCAGTAGCTCACCAGGGCCGGGACCATGGCGATACCGAAAAGCAGGAACACAAAGAGCGATAGCTGTCGTCCTTCGGCTTCGCCGAACTCTTGAATGCGCTCACGCACGTCGTGTGCCCGGGTTCCAAGGAAAAGCCCCGCACAATACGCTGCAATGAAACCGTTCCCGTGAAACGCCTCTGCCCCACTGTAGGCCAGTACCGCAAGCGACCCGGCAACGAGTCGCTGGAATGTCGGCTGCATCCAGCCTCTGCGTGACGCCTCTTCTACGAGGCGGCCTCCGCACCAGCCGATAACTACGCCCGCGAGGGGGCCGAGCGAAAGCTGAAGGATCACAAAGAGCAACCACGAACCTGAGTGTGGGCTACCGTGTGCCCCTCCCGCGAGCACGGCGAGACACATCATGATTGGAGGCAAGGAGATCCCGTCGTTGAGCCCGCTTTCCACGTTGATGGCCTGGCGGATTCTCTCGGGCAGCCGTTCACTCGTCACCACTGCCTGGCCGAGGGCCGCGTCTGTGGGCGAGAGAATGAGGGCTACCAGCGCAGCAACCCAGAGGTCTTGGCTGCTGATCATGACTGCCGCCGCAACGAAACCCAAGACCATCGTCAACGGGAGCCCCACACCAAGCAGACGGATCGGAATTCCTCCATGCCTCCTCAGAGCCTGTAGATTCACCGTCGATGCGTCCACGAACAGAATGATCACCAGGGTGACCTCGGCAATCAGCTTGACGATGGAAGCGCTCACATTGACCTTCATCAGATCCAGAGCCAGGGGACTCACCAAAATCCCGATTCCGGTAAAGACCATGGGCGCGGTAATCGGGGAACGCTCGGACACTGCCGAGATAAGCCCGTAAGAGAATATGAGCAGCGCAGCGAAAATGATTGTCGGATAGTCAATCATGGTGATCTTGAACCTCCACAGCCTCCACCGTCGGAACTCTGCGGCCCGCATCCCAAGCCTGACGACCAAGAATGGGGATCCCGCAAAAAGGCTGCACGTCCAACCGACCGAGACGGTGAAGCATCATCCGTTAAGCAGAACCGTGGATCAGGGTTATCAACTGTAGTCTCTCCGGATCATTCGGCCGATGCACACTCTCAGGAGGCAGGCCACCACGACCGATCCGTGAAACTGCCCCATGATCGCCTCGATAATGGCCAGCCTCTGAGCGAACTCCTTCTTCGGCGTAATGTCCCCTTATACTAGTTCGCCATTATTTTCGTAACATGCTTGATGTGAGCTGTCATTGCGAGGAGTGAAACGACGAAGCAATCTCAATGGTGAAAGATTGCTTCGGGCCTGACGCCCTCGCAAAGACTACTGTCGGCCACGTCATGTTTCTTACAGCGAATTGGTATTACTCCACTGTAGCCAGGCTGACCTTTAAGCGATGATTCTGTTTGACGCTCCGGTCCCTGCGCTCAAATGAAGTCAACAGCCTTCATCAGGGGCTTTGGGCTTAGGAGCAAGCTTCACGGCCTTGTCCTTTGGTTTATCGGTCGGTGATCCCTGGGGTACCGCCTTGCTGGGCACTAACCCGGCCTCGGAGGTTTTCTCGCCTTCGTACACCGGAAGACCGGACTTTATCCAAGCCTGGCTGCCTCCTTCCAGGTTCTGGGCCATCTTGATACCCTTGCGTTCAAGGATGCCCGTGGCCATGCTGGAGCGATACGCTGAGTTACACACGACCACTACTGGCTGGTCTGGGACGAGCTTTGAAGAGAGCTCTGCAAGATGGTTGAGGGGCAAGTTCAGGACTGTGCCAATGCGAAGGGCCATCCATTCCGCGGGGAGACGCACATCAACCACGAGCGGCGCTTCTCCTTTCTGCATAAGTGCATACAGGTCCTGCGGTGATATGGGATTTCCCACTTTGAGAGGGAGTTTAGCGTTCTTCCATGAATCCAACGTCACTATGTCCCCGCTGTAACCTACTCGATGGAGTCGATGACGGGCTTCTTTCAGGAGGTCCGCATCCCCCACGAGGACCATTTTGGATCCCCACGGCACCATGGTGCCTACCCAGTTTTCGAGTCTCCCTCTCGCAGCGATATTGACGGAATTGGGGATGTGACCCTCTGCATAGGCCGAGGCGTCCCTAATGTCCACCAGGTAGTAATTGGCTGGTTCAGTCAGGTCTGTGGAGGTCTTGATCTCCGCGGGCATCGGCGCGTCCCAATCTATCGGCGGTGGTCCCTCGCGGTTCATCTTTGCATTGTATTGAAAGTATTGAGGCGCTTCAGGGAGACCTTGGAGAACCGAGCGCGACGAATTCCCCTTTACCTTTTGCTTTCAAGTACGGGTTGGAAGCCCTTTCTTGGCCGATGGTTGATTTGGGGTCGTCGCTGAGGTGGGCGCCACAAAGCGAGCCTGCTCCGTGAGCGGGGAAAATCATTACGTTGTCCGGGAGCTTCGAGAGCTTGTTGGTCCAGGAATCATACATCGCCGACGCCAGCCAAGCCGCGGGGACCGTCCCCTCCATGAGATCCGGTCGGCCAACGCTCCCCACGAAGAGCACGTCGCCCGTGAACAGGAGTTTAGGCTTGTCAGGATCGTCGTGGGCGTAGACAGCGCAGCACTGACCATCGGGTGTATGTCCGGGTGTGTCCATAAATTTCAGGGTAGCCTTCCCGACTTTGACGGTGGAATTCTCATCCATGGCCTCGATGGGATACTTGGCGCCGGACTTGTGGCTCTGATAAATTGGTAGATCCAGTGCCTTCTTAATTTCCGTGTGCCCGGCGACGAAATCCGCGTGGGAATGTGTTAGATAGACCCCCTTTATTCTTACACCTTCTTTCTTGGCGGTCTCCAGATAAAAGGAAATGTCCCTGACCGGGTCCACCAGCACCGCTTCTCCGTCACTAATCAGAAGGTAGGAATACACGGAGAGAACGGGCAGTGTGAATTGGATCACTTTGAAGCCCGGAAAGGGGTAGGTGTCCACGATTCTGTAGGTGGATGAGTCCGACCCATGTGTAGCGGATTCGGAATCTTTGATCCCTTCGCCCCACGCAATCGGCGTGAGCACCAACGAAATACAGAGGGCCAGGAGAACGAATTTTTTCATAGCACACCTCACGTCAGAATTTGTTATTGCAGCGCTATAGTCGCCACGGACCAGGCATCATTCTCACGTTCAGCAGTGTACTTTTCCCAGCCGGTCAGGTCAACCCCATTGGCAATGGGCCGCTTGTTCGAAGCGCCAGGATTAGATTCCCTGATATGGGTTCACAGGGGCGGTCCATCGACTTAAAAAGCATGTTGATGGAACCCCACCACTCGGCATAAAAGAGGGGTAAAAAGTGGACATGCTTCTGTTTCGGTGTGTCTACAACAGTGGGCCCCGTACGGGGCTGAGCACGACCATGAGCTACCGGGCGGCGCAGGGCTCGAATTCACGCTCCGTCCCGTCGGCCAGCCACACACGAACACGCAAAAGTATTATGTCCTCTTTTCCCTCTCGTCAAGCACGGTGCGGACGACTTCCAGCACTTGTCTTATGTCATACGGCTTGTTTACGAATCCCTTTGCACCTGCTGAGAGAGCCTCCTTGGTCGGACCGTTGGCCGAGTAACCACTCGCGATGACGATCTTGATCGCTGGATCGAGTCTAGGAGCCCTTCAAGGCATTGCTTTCCAGCCATTTCCGGCATGATGAGATCCAGGATGACCAAGGCGATTTCATCGGCTTGCTTGTGGTACACCTCCAGCGCTTCCTTGCCATTCGACGCAGTGAACACCTTATACCCGGCATTCGTGAGAATCCTGGAGCCAAGGTCCCGTATGAATTCCTCATCGTCCACGAGAAGTATGGTCTCCGATCCTCCTCGTGGAAGATCTCTCGATGCGGTCTCAATTGGTTGATCGTCCGTGCCGAGCGCAGGAAAATATAGCCTGAAGGTCGTTCCCGAGCCCGGTTCGCTATAGCACGTTATGTAGCCGTCGTGATGTTTGACGATTCCGTACACCGTGGCCAGTCCAAGGCCCGTACCCTCGCCGGGGCCTTTGGTCGTGAAAAAGGGCTCAAAAATGTGCTGCACCGTTTCTTTATCCATACCTTGTCCGGTATCCGATACGGAAAGGAGCACATACGAGCCCGGTTTGCCCCCAAATGAACCCGGCTATAATCCTCGCCAAGGATTACGTTCTTAGTCTCGATGACGAGTTTACCGCCCTCGGGCATGGCGTCTCTTGCGTTGACGGCAAGGTTCATGAGGACTTGATCCACTTGTGTAGGGTCGGCGTTGATGGACCAGAGGTCATCGGTTAAGACGAGGTCCATCTCTATCATCCTGGATATCGTTCGGGAAAGCATCTTCTGGAGCTGCTCTATCCTCCCGTTCAGGTTAAGGTGAAGAGGTTTGGTCTCGGTCTTTCTACTGAAAGTGAGAAGCTGTTGAACGAGGTCTGCCCCGTTGCGTGCGGCCAAATTTATCTTAGCCAAATCGTCTCTGAATCTCTTGGGGACCTGCTCTTCTAAAAGCAGCAGTTCAGAATATCCTAAGATCACCTGGAGGATGTTGTTAAAGTCGTGCGCAACTCCTCCCGCCAACGTGCCCACAGCTTCCATCTTTTGAGCCTGTTGGAGTTGCCTATGAAGTGCTTTGCGCACAGTCAGGTCTCTTAGGATTCCCCGGTATCCGGAAATGTTCCCGTCTTTCCCATAATGCACAGATGAGCTGAGCAGGCAGTCCACCTCCGTCCCGTCTCTGTTTCGGAACTTGATTTCATAGTCTTTCACGAACCCCTTCTTCTCTATTTCCTTCTGAAACTTTGGGCGGTCAGCCGGATCAAGGTACAATTCCCGAATGTCCTTGCCGACCATCTCCTCTCTTGCATAGCCGAAGAGTTTGCAGAAAGATGGGTTAGCATCCGTTATGGTTCCATCCCGTAGCACAGAGTAGACCCCATCTATCGAATCTTCAAAGAGGGAGCGGTATTGTTCCTCGCTTCGACGAACCGCTTCCGCGACCTTCTTTTGTTCAGTGATGTCGCGCACTATACCGGTGAATAGCGTACGACCGCTCAGCTTGACTACAGCGACGGAAAGCTCAGCGGGAAACTCCTTTCCGTCTTTTCTGAGGCCCATCACTTCCACCGCTGTCAGGTGGTGCCCCCACTTGTCTGTTCACACGCTCTCTCCAAACCTGCCATGTGAGCCTCTCTGAAATCGTTCAGGCATTATGATCGTCAGTGGTTTACCTATCGCTTCGCTGGAGGAATATCCAAAAATCTT
This sequence comes from uncultured delta proteobacterium, assembly GCA_963786905.1. Classification (GTDB taxonomy): domain Bacteria; phylum Desulfobacterota; class Desulfomonilia; order Desulfomonilales; family Desulfomonilaceae; genus CAWBBA01. The sequence continues at coordinate 58,689 of CAWBBA010000029.1, forward strand.
CTCAGCCGCATCGTTCCACAAGATCACATTTCCGTGGCTGTCAATCGAAATGATTGCGTCCGCGGCAGTTCTGTAACACGGACCGAAATAGATCTTCGCTCGCTCGCAAAGCCTCTTCAACTTTCTTGCGATCAGTCATATCCGTGATGATGCCGACCAAGCCTTCAAGACCTCCATCCGGGCGCAAGAGCCTACGACCGACAGATGGCCTATAAACTCTCGTCCGTCGTTGGCCATATAGCGGCGCTCCACGGTTACTTGGTCAATTTCCCCCGCCATCAACGATTTCATTTTCTCGTAACCGATCGATCTCTGTGCCGGGTGAACCAGATCGACATACGGGGTGCCAAACAATTCCTCGGTACCGTCGGGAAAAAAGATCGCCCATTCTTCGGTTGGCGAAAGTGATGCGGCCCTCTGGATTTACGAGGAAAATCGCCGCCGGCGAGGTGTCGAAAGATCGTACGTAATTGTTCCTGACTTTCCCGCAAGGCTTCCTCTGCTCGCTTGCGGTCAGTGATGTCCGTAACCATGGCAAATGATCCAACGAACGCGCCGTCAGGGCCTGAGATTGGTGTCGCGGATACTAGGGTCCAAATCGTTTCTCCATCCTTCCGCAACATCCGTCGGTCGTAGATCGACTCCCCGCCTGGGACGTCGGGCCTCCATTTTCTGTCCATGGTCGTCGAGATCCTCCTCGTACATGAACGAGTCCGTAGTCCTACCAAGTATCTCGTCAACGGCGTATCCGAGCATGTCGGCCATCCGCTGATTGACGAAGGTGATCCGGAACTCGCCGTCCACGGCGCAGATTCCCTCGTTGGCGGTATCGACTATCCTGCGGAATCTCTCCTCACTCTCTCGCAGGGCGTCCTCGGCCCGTTTACGCCCGGTGATGTCCTCATATACTCCCAGGACACCATAGACGTCGTTGTTCTCGTCGACCAGCGGGACTTTGGTGGTGTCGACCCAAACCGCGTGTTCCGTCGACCTCCTGGACTGGCTCGATGATATGGCGTTTTGCCAGCTTCTTTGTGATAACCTCTTCATCGTCGGCTCGGTAGGCCTCGGCTTCATTCCGCGGCCAGGAAAGGTCAAAGTCTGTCTTGCCAACAATCTGACCCGGATTTGGCAGTCCCACGGCCCTTGCGAAGACTTCATTACATCCAAGATACACACTATTACGGTCTTTCCAGAAGATCGATTGAGGCACTGAATTGAGGATATGCGCAACCATGTTTCGGCCGCGACGCAGTTCCTCCTCCACCAAGCGTAGTTCAGCGATTTCCTCATTCAGTTGCTTAGTGCGCTCCTGAACGCGCTGCTCCAGTTGGGTTTTATGTTTCTTCGTTGAGCCGGCGCTGATATCGTTCCTCCAATATCACAGCCACCATGTAACAGAAGTTTTTGAGATACGACTCGTAGGGCGCAAAGGCCAACGGGTCTGCAACCTTAATCAATATTTCTCCCAGGTTGGAATGGCCTGCATGGAGCGGAAACCGAACCAGTGATGCATCCGGGATTTCCTTGGGGACAACGGGATAGTTTGCTCCAGCAACTCCTGGGATGTCGGTCAGTGCTCGACACACGAAGCTGAATATGGACTTCTCGTTAGGCAGGTTGCACAGCACGTTTTGCATGATCAAGAGCTGCGCGAGAACTTGCGCCTTTAACGTGGGCGTTTTCTCTTCATGATATTCTTAGAACTCGTCACCCTTCCTGTCTCAATGAGCCAAAAGTTTCCGGTGGAATGAAAAACGGGTTGCGAACCAATCCGAGGTTCGACGACCATGAACGGATGCAGGCTCTTCGGAACGTCCACGATCGACTGAAGCGTGTGCGGATCGATTGGCAAACTGGGTGAGCCGGGTGTGTTCGCGAGGAGGCTGACTTTCGGATCGTATTTGGAGAACCGGGCGTGCCATTGGGCACGTGTTGAATCTTCGGCGTGGCATTTCACCAATAACTCTGGCGGCATGATAGCCTTGATGAACAGAGTCGTCGTGGAACTTGGTCAAGACATCGCACCATTTGTTCGGGATCGAACCGATTGTCCTGAAAGTAGATATCCCGAACTCCCGCCAGAGTAAACGCCCCGGAAGCCGACATCCTCGAACGAAATGCCGTGGCTGCCGAGATATTCCGAGATGATGGGCTCAGTGGTCTTGTCCGAAAAACAACTGGCGCGTTCTCCCGATCGAAGACCGCTCAAAAGGAACTTCAGCAGGGAATCTTCACGCTCTTTATCGTCAGTGAATACCTGGCAGATATGGGTTCCGGCCGGGAACCTCTCTTCGGTGAACCCGAAGAGAATCATCCGATGGTCGCGTTTCATGGTCATGGTTCCTCTGTGTGGAATTCGGCGGTTGTTTGGGCCAAAACGCGACGCTGTGGCCTGCGACTTGGTCGGCTCCTGAGAGGGGATTGGTCTGCTCCTACGAAAAGCCGCCCTTTGGTTAGGACCGGTCCGCCCTCATGTCTGTAACTAACAGAATTATGAGTCAGTCGGCATCCAAAACCTCTCTCACGATTTTCACCAGTTGCCTAATATCATACGGCTTATCTACAAAACCTTTCACTGTGACCCCGACTTTCGATTCCGGAGAATCAGGCGGAGCTATGTTTGCTCACCATTCCCGCATCGGAAAACACACTAACCCAAATTTATGGGACGCGAAGCCGCTGACCAAATCAATGATTCTTCCAGAATCCGCGATCAACTTCGACAAGCTAGCAAAAGGGGACATGCTTCTTTTCGGTGTGTCTACAGCAGCCGGCACCGTGGCTGGCCACAAACGAACACGAAAAAGTATTATGTCCCCAAATATTTTAGAATATTATAGAGGAGATCACTGAGACCGCACTCGGTGGGCTGTTTAAGGGAGTAAAGAGCACCATATGGAAACCGTAAACGCAAAGACCGCCGTCACTCTAGTGTGCCTCGGATTTATACTCATCGTCGTGAGCATCCCGCTGTTCCTCGGCAAGATCAAAATGAACCGCTTCTACGGCTTTCGTATTCAGAAGGCTTTTGAATCCGAGGAAAATTGGTACAGGATCAACCGATTCGGGGCCAAGGCACTGATGTGCTGGTCGGTGGTTATCATGGCCATCGGGATCACCGGCCTCTACATCGAGCCACCGCAAGTGCTGACCGTGGCCAAGGTCAGCTTCGTATCTTTACTGGTCCCGCTTGCCCTGACCTTTCTTTACGCAAGGCGGCTATAAGCCGTAAGGAAAGCGATTCCGCAGCGGCAGGGAAAAGGGGCATTCTTCTTTTCTGATGTGTGTATGACAGGGCATCCCGTCCTGGGTCGAGCGTTGTCAGCATGGTACTGCGCTCGCAAGGAGGCTTGAATCCACGCTCCTGCCCCGCTTCTAGCCGCAAATGAACACAAAACAGGAGTATGTCCCAGGAATAATCAATATTCGAAATATTCGTGTTGTTTTCGGACTGACTTACTCATGAATGCAACGCTCCGCCGGCAAGCCAACGCTTTCCCCTGGCATAAAGTGCCTCAACTTCTGGGCCTTTCAGCCCAGGCATGTCTATCTTGACTTCATAGCCAATGCCTTTCTGTAGATAGGCCAGGTGGCGATAACCTTCGGGATAGCGCTCCAACAGCATGCGATCCAGTACGAGCGTCTTCGATGGATCTACGGGATCCAGGCGGTCTTTTTCATAGATGGGCTGTCGCAATACTAGCCCCCATTTTGCATTTCGTTTCTCAAAAAAATCGTAGAAACGACCTGTGCAGACGACGTCGCACACTATGTCGTGAACCGGTGCTCGCTGCGAGATCGTCATCTTAGTTTGAGCGACTGCCCGTGTCCCTTTGACGTCAATCGATGTACCACCGAGAAAGTGCAAGATGCTCACGCCGCGATCCCACCCCTTGCGATTGGCTTGGATGAACTCATTAGCTGGGCCCTGAAACCACGTGGCCATCATGTATCCATCCTCGTGCCAGACCGTGCGGAATCGCTCCCAGTCGCCTGAATCGCGCCAGAGAACCCAGTTCTCGATCAATTCACGGATTGACAGTCGGTCTAGCGTGTCTTCGTTGTCCATGATTGCACTCCACCGGAATTATGTCGGCGGTCTTGCCATTTCGGGGGTGTTTGGGACAGTGCCCGGTCAGGGAATGATTCCTCTGATCCCGAAAAGGCCCCATTGTGTTCTTCCACCTGACCCGACAAAGACAAAACCGTCGTCGCGGTGCTGAAAGAGCCACTTTATCATGTCTTTGAGCATACCTCATCGCATTCCCCCGAGTCAACGATCATTCTAACCGTGGCCACTCCCCCAAACACAGCCTGGTAGGGTCAGGCCAAGGGGAAAGGCCGATGCTACCAAGCTGCGTTTGATTAGGCGGCCATACGCAGGGTTTAGGTTGACTAGGGGAGCTGCGGTGAAGTACTATCAGCAAAATGACAATACAGGCTTTTTCAGCAACGCGACTACGCGTTTTGCCTCTCTTGGGCCTTGGGGGGAACATGTGGGGGATTTTTCGGGTTCAAGGGAACTATCCCGCGACCGGGCACCGGTAGAACGACCCCCGAAAAGGCAGGACTGCTGCATAATTTCGGATTGAGACTAGCTAGTCAGTTCCAGCGGGGAGAGGAGAACACCTGTTGCCTTCGGAGTCGAGGCAGGCAACTTCCAAGGATTTCGGCTCAGTATGCCTTCGGAGACCGTGGGACGGATCGCTGATCATGAGTTGGCTTTGCTCCCGGGAAGAGTCGAAAGAGTCGCAGGGGGTCTTTGGGCTCGGCGAGGAGCGTGTCTCTGAAACCCGAACAATCCCAGTCTCGCGCAACCTTCTTGTGACCGATCCCTTGTCGGGATTCGATTGCAATGTCAAAGTGTAATCTCTATTCTTACTCTGGCGGACTGGGACAGAGTCCATGAAAGTGCATGGACCAAACCTTAAAGCATTATAATGATGTTACCGGAGACGGGCGATGAGCGATAGCGTCGATTCCTCCAACCACAGCTCCCCAGGACCCGAGTCCCGAGTGCCCGAAGTCGTGGTCCGTTCGGCCCAAATAGCACAGTTATACTCTCAGGTCCGTACGGGGATGGTCGCTTCTATTGTGGCAGCGTTCGCCTTGGCCGCTCTGCTTTGGCAGGCGGTCCCACGCGAGCAGGTTCTCGTCTGGTTGGTCGTCTTTCTGGCAGTCCAGATCCCCAGGCACCTTCTTCTCCAGCGCTTCCATCGCGTGGAGCCCCAGGGGGCTGATGCAATTCCCTGGGGCTCGAGGTTCCTTTTAGGGTCCATGGCCACATCGTTGCTGTTTGGAATGTCTGCCGTGGTCCTCTTCCCGAGCGATAGTTTTGTCCATCAGTGTGTACTCGCGGTTTTCCTGGGAGGATTCGCCGCTTCTACTGCCGTGGCCCACGCCCCGTTGACGCAGTGCTATGTTTCGTCTGTTCTTCTAACACTCTTGCCCCTTCTGGGCAGGCTCCTTTATCAAGGTGGAGAATCTGGCGCGGTCCTGGCTGCCGTTGGACTGGCATTTGCCGCGGCCCTCCTGGGCACTGGGAACTCATTGCATAAGATGATTGCCACCTCTATTAGATTGCGATTCCAGAGAGATGAGATGGTGAGGAATTTGGCGCAGGCTTATGAAATGCTCGAAAAGCGAGTTGTCGAGCGCACTGCCCAATTAGCAAGTAGGAACAATGAGTTATCGATAGAAATTGTCGAAAGGAAGAGAGCTGAAGAGGCTCTGCGTGCAGAAAAAGCACGATTTCAAGCGCTCGCTGAGCACCTTCCCTTGGGACTGGTTTCCATTTCTGGTGAAGGTAAGTTTCTCTATGTTAATCGAAAATTTCGAGAACTGTTTGACTACGACTTGCTCGACGTTCCCGATGGTCGCCATTGGTTCCGCATGGCCTACCCCGATCCCGAATACCGTCGCCATGTGATTTCCTGCTGGGTAGGCGATCTTGAGAAGGAGAACCTCGGAGAGCAGCGGCCTCGGGAATTCAACGTGACGTGCAAGGACGGTTCAAGGAAGACCGTGCTTTTTCGGCCAGTTCAGCTGTCGAGCGGGGAGCACTTGATGACGTGCGCGGATGTCACGGAACAGAAACGTGCTGAAAGAGCTTTAGAAGAGCATGTTTCGATGATGGAGGCCATTCTCGAAAAAGCAGCGGACGGAATCTGTGTTTGCCACAATATCGATGAATTCCCTTACGTCCGATTCAGTCACTGGAATCCTCGGATGTCCGCAATCACCGGCTACACCATGGAGGAAATCAACCAGTCGGGTTGGTATCAGTCCATGTATCCCGATCCGGGTCTACGGCAGGCTGTTATAGAAAGGATGTCTCGGATGCGCTTAGGCGATGACATACGAGCCGAGGAGTGGGTGATAACCACAAAAGACGGGACAGACTTGCCGCTTTCCATCTCTACCTCGGTAATCAAAGAGGAAGACGGGAAGGTCCATGTTCTTGCAATTATGCAGGATATAGCTCAACGAAAGAAGGATGAAGCTGCCTTACGGGACAGCGAGGAGAAATATCGAACACTTGTGGAAGAGAGCTTCGACGGGATTTTTGTTCAGAAGGACAACAAAATAGTATTCGCCAACTCCCGTCTATGTGAAATGATTGGTTACAGCGAGTCCGAACTCGTGGGGATGGACCACTGGCGGATTTACCATCCGGATTACCATGAACTGACTCGTTCGAGGGCTCAGGGGCGCATGAGAGGCGAACCAGTCCCGCCAAGATATGAAGTTCGGCTACGGAAAAAAGATGGGGCTTCATTTGACGCTGAAATCAATGCGAAGGAAGTGATGGTAGAGGGGCAGCCAGGGGTACAAGTGTGGATCAAGGACATTACTGAAAGAAAGAAGTCTGAGGAAGCGCTCCGTGACAGTGAGGCCACATTACGAACCCTGTTACAGTCGGCTCCCATAGGTATTGGTCAGGTCAGCGCAGACCGTACCCTGGGATGGACAAATCAGCTTCTTGGCATCATGTTGGGATACTCCAGGGAGGAACTAGCCGGACAGAGTGCGAGAATCCTTTACGAGAGTGAGGAGGAGTTTCTGCGTGTCGGAAGGGAAAAGCATCCTGATGTCATCAGACACGGAACGGGATCGCTGGAGACTAGATTTAAGCGAAAAGACGGTACGGCATTCGACGTCCTTCTCAGCTCATCGTCTGTTCTTCCGGGCGATCTCTCTCACGGGATGGTGTTCACCGCGATGGACATCACGGAACGCAAGGCATCGGAACAACAGCTTCAAAGACTCGGCGCCGCTGTGGAAAGCGCGGGAGAGACCATTGTGGTGACAGACTCCTCGGGTTCAATCATCTATGTCAACCCGGCCTTTGAGGGGATAACAGGTTATTCGAGACAAGAGGCCCTTGGAAAGAAACCCTCGCATCTTGAAAAGCGGCAAACATGACCGAGCCTTCTACCGAGAGATGTGGGACACTCTTCTGAAAGGCCAAGTGTGGCGTGGACGGTTGACCAATAGGAGAAAAGACGGAACTCTTTACGAGGAAACGGCCACCATTTCACCCATCAGGGACGGGAACGGCCGAATCTCCAATTACGTAGCGGTGAAGCGGGATGTCACAGGCGAGACCATGCTTCAGAATCAGTTGCTGCATGCGCAGAAGATGGAAGCCATCGGCACCCTTGCCGGTGGTATGGCCCATGACTTCAACAACCTGCTCCAGGCCATCTTGGGCTATTCAGACCTTCTCCACATGAAAAAGGCACCAGAACGACCCCGACCGAAGGAAGCTCGAGGTAATCCAACAGGCTGCACGAGACGGCGCTGATCTGGTTGGCAGAATACTGACGTTCAGCAGGAAGGGGGAATCCAAAGCCCGCCCCATAGATCTGAATGAAGAAATTCGCAAGGCGCAGAAGCTCCTCCGTCGGACAGTGCCACGGATGATTGAGATAAGGCTTGTGCTCGCGGAGAACCTCCAGATCATCGATGCCGATCCTGCCCAGGTGGAACAGGTCCTGCTCAATCTCGCCGTAAATGCGCAGCATGCGATGCCGGATGGAGGGCAAATCCTCATAGAAACAAGCAACGTGTCGCTGAGCGATGAATACCTCCGGACTCACTTAGGCACACAGCCAGGTCATTACGTCCTTTTAACTTTCTCGGATACGGGTGTAGGCATAGAACCCTACGTGCTGGACCGAATATTTGAACCCTTCTTCACAACGAAGACGAACGGAGAAGGTACAGGCCTTGGCTTGTCCATGGTCCACGGCATTGTTTCCCAGCACGGCGGGTACGTCAGATGCTACAGCGAACCTGGCAGGGGGACATCTTTCAAGATCTACTTCCCTGTATCCGCCGGCGAATTCATCTCTGACCTGACGTTGACGCGTGAAATGCCCGCATTTGGGACTGAGACCATCCTTCTGGTAGACGACGATGACCGTATTCGCGATATGGGGAGGCAAATGATCGAGATTGGCGGATACGAGGTAATTGTGGCCCGTAGCGGAGAGGAGGCCCTGGTGATTTATGCCACGAAGAGAGCTGAAATTTCCCTCGTGATCCTCGATCTGAATATGCCGGGAATGGGTGGAACCCGCTGCCTTGAAGAACTGTTGCGCATCAATCCGGATATCAGAGTCATCGTCGCGAGTGGTTACTCTTCAAACGGTCTTGCCAAAGACGAAAAGGGCATAGGTGAAAGAGGGTTCATCAGCAAACCTTACGATGCGAAGGGTATTCTCACGGCAATCAGGAAAGTGCTGGATCTAGGATACTTGTAAGACTGACTTGGCTTAAACCCGGAATATGTAACACTTGTCGAGTTAGAGGTACAGTATGCTGTTCTCATTCTTGACCGCTGCGGCCAAATAGGTCTGGAACCGAGGCACTAAGTCTTGCCTATGCGGTGCTCGAAAGCACTTTGCGGACATTACAATGCACCGAGACGAGGTGTGAGAAGTATGTAACGGAGGGGGCGCCTACGTGATCGCACTCTTTGCTGCAATAGTAATATTGAGCATATTTATTGAATTTCTATTCTGGACTTATGCGCACGGTTGGTTGCTGGAGCAACTCGTTGTGATAACAGGAGTTATGGGGTTTCTCGTGCTGACAACCGCGCTTCTGTTTATACCCTTGAAGTTGTACGGATCGAACCATAGGGCACACGAGATTCTGTGGGGCACTGCCTTCGCTATAGCTGTGATTGCCGCAATGGCGACAATTTTCACGCTTGTTGAGATCCTTCTGCGCTAAACGTCCGCTGTGGCGTTGCTGGGAGGTCCATCGAGGGCTAGGGCCAGAGGTTTCTCGTGATCTACCCTTTGCCAACGCGAATCCAGTAAGGGGGAGCACACCGCAGGTATTCTGCAAATTCTGGCAATCGCTATGTATCTCTTAACTTAATTTGTCAAACTGTCGAAGATGAGCCGGACAGATGCTTTCTCGGCGTTCTGGAACATAAAGGTCGTGAGAACTGCTAAATTGGTGGTCTCCTCCCTATCCGACCGACGTTTCCGGATTGGAAATCTTGACAAAATTACCGGGAAGCTGTATTCCTTATTACTAGAGACAAGGCTGGCGGCCTTTGAAAGCCACGTCCGGATTGGAGCCGCGGCCGAATGGGATGTTCAATTTGAAGAAACCGGTTGTAATTCTTCTTATTCTGCTTGCTTATTCCGTCTCGGCACTTGCCGGCACTGTGGCTGTGGGATGCTGTTCCAGCGAATCGGATCACACGTGCAACGACCATGCGGATCATCAGCAACTTCCATACACGTGTTCAAGCGGTTGCACATGCTTTTTCCCACTGGCAGTCCCTGTCTGTACCGTCAGTTATAAGTTGTCGTCAATGTTTCGCTTGGGGGCTGATTCGGGACACTCAGTGCCGTCTCCTCATGCCATAAACGCTCAACCAACTCTGGACCGCATTGTTGCCAAGCACCAATTCGGATCTTTTCTTGTATCGACTGACCTTGAACCAAGTTCAGGGCATCATGGTTTTCTGTCTTCGAACGTAACTCTCGATCGCATTCCTTTCTTAGAATCCATCCTTTGCATCTGCCTGTTGATCTGACCCTTCCATACCACAATCTGACGCGAAGCAGTCCAGCACCCTCTGGGGATTCGACGAGGCCAACTTCCGAATCGACCGACTATCGCGACTCGGTGATGGTCTTGCAGTTGGCTGACGGGAGCGTGGCCTTGATGATTCGAGGTGTGATGGCGCCCAATGCCTCGACCAGCTTCAAGGGGAATTATGTAACGCCATTTCCCGGCAAGCTGAAATATCCAGAGACATTGTTGCCGGACTGACAACCGAAACCGTTTCAAACAGAAAGACAGGAAAATGAGAATACTTATCTTCGCATTGGCAGGCCTGTTCTTGCTGCTTCCACTGCATTTAGCACTGGCGAAGGCCAACCATCGATCCGCCATCGACCAAAAATGGAAACAGGTTCAGGCCGAACAAGAGAGACAAAAGCGCGAATGGAGGCGCATCGAACGCGAGGCCGAACGTGTGCAAAGAGACACGGGCAGCGGCAAAAGCATAATCCATCTCGTGCCTTCCGGTGGTCGCCAATGGCAGTGCCCCTGACTGGGGTGAGGATTGATTTCGGAGGACGGTACTCTGTGGAGGCTGTTTCACATGGCGGCCTTGCAGTAGTCGAAACGGGATCGATCCTCTTTACTCCATACAGGTGAGCCAAGATATGGCACAAGCCACGGAATCACAGAAGGTTCGTATCCCAAGAGAGATTGAGAAATGTTGAAAAAAGAACTCATAGGTATTTGTGCCGTAATCGCAGTGGGTGTCCTCGCGATAGCCATGCTGATCTTCTCCGGGAAAAAGGCGCAAGGCATTGCTAACGACCATCAAGGTCACGGTCATGGTCAGGCATCCCACGGGGATGCCCACGACCATTCGGGCTCTCAGGGGCCGCATGGCGGCAAGATATTGACAGAGGGTGAGTTCGAACTGGAGGTCGTCATCTTTGAGAAGGGCGTCCCCGCCCACTTCCGTGTCTATCCTTCCCACAATCACAAACCTGTGGATCCCAAAGAAGTGACGATCGAGCGTGGAGCTTGAGCGACTCGGAGGGAAAACTGACAAGTTCAGTTTCAAGCCCACAGGAGAATTCCTCTACAGCGATCAGGAAATAGAGGAACCTCACTCTTTCTTCATCAAAGTCTCAGCAGAGTACAAAGGCGAGAAATGTGATTGGGAGTACTCTCAGTATGAAAACCGGCTGACGGTACCGCCGGATTTGGCCAAGAAGATGGGCTTTGAAGCCGAATCCGCGGGCCCGGGAACCATCATCTCAACCCTTGAACTGCCGGGAGAAATTGCCTTCAATGCCGACATGGTCTCGCATGTTGTTCCACGTCTTCCCGGTGTGGTCTTAGAGTCGCCCAAGAACCTGGGCGACAAGGTGCAAGCTCTTGAGATCATTGCGGTCATTGATAGTCGGGAATTAGGGGAAGCCAAAACGAGGTACTTGGTGGCAGTCGAGCGAGAGAAGCTGGCTCGCTACAACTTCGAGCGTGTCCAACGTCTGTGGGTAGCTCAAACTATTGCAGAAAAGGAGTTTCTGACCACTCAGAAAGCATTTCTTGAGGAAAAAATCGAACTGACGTCCGCACGGCGAAAACTGATGGCCTTGGGTCTCAACGAGCAGGACATGAGCAACCTCACTAATGAGGACGAGAGCACCTTGACACATTACGCCATTCGAGCGCCGTTTGACGGCGTCTTAACCAAGAAACACCTATCGAAGGGAGAATGGGTAAAGGAAGACCAGGAGATTTACGTTATCGCAGATCTGTCCAGTGTATGGGTGGAGATAATCGTCTACGCCAAGGATCTGGACTCCGTTCACCTGGGACAGAAGGTCATGGTGAAGGCGGATTCGTCAGGTCTGGAAGCGGAGGGAAAGGTTTCCTACGTTGGCCCGCTCGTTGGTGAAGATACTCGAACGGCTAAGGCCAGGGTTGTCATACCCAACACCGATGGCAAATGGCGTCCAGGACTCTTCGCCCAGGTGGAGTTGGTGCGGCACAATGCTTCACCGCCCTTGGTCGTACGAAATGAGGCGATTCAGACCTATCAAAATAAACCCGTTGTCTTTGTCCAATATGATGACCAATACGAGGCCCGCCCTGTAACTCTGGGAAGAACAAATGACAAGTTCTCGGAGATTCTCAGAGGTCTCTCTGCAGGAGAGCGCTACGTAACGAGGAACAGTTACGTCCTGAAGGCCGAAATGGGCAAAACCGGGATGTCCCATGAACACTAGGATTGGATTATGATTGGCGAAATCTTGAAATTTTCGATCCAGCACCGCTGGATCATGTTGGGGCTTACTGTGCTGATGGCCGGGTTAGGTGCTTACAATCTAACTCGCCTCAATATCGACGCAGTCCCGGACATCACAAACATTCAGGTGCAGGTGAGCGCACAGGCCCGAGGATTGTCAGCCCTGGAGATCGAGCAAAGGATAACTTTTCCGATTGAAACGGGCATGGCAGGGCTGCCCCGCCTCGTGAAAACGCGGTCGCTTTCACAATACGGTATTGCTCTCATAACGGTCATCTTTGAGGACGGGACTGACATCTATTTCGCGAGACGGCTTGTAAGCGAGAGGATTCAGGAAATCAAGGGCAAACTGCCCCCCACCATAGAGCCTGCAATGGGACCGATTTCCACAGGGCTGGGCGAGATCTTCATGTGGACGATAGAGGCCCGTCCCGAAGCCAAGAAACCTGACGGAACCCCTTATTCTCTAACCGATCTTCGGACGATTCAGGAATGGATTATTCGTCCGCAGCTCAGGAATACTCCGGGCGTGACCGAGATCAACACGATTGGAGGTTATGAAAAGCAATTTCACGTTACTCCGGACCCGTACAAGCTCATTTCTCACGGTCTGACGTTTTGGAGATGTGATCGCCGCTCTGTCTGCGAACAATGCCAATGTGGGCGCAGGATACATTGAAAGAAGCAGTGGACAGTATCTTGTCAGGGTTCCGGGACAAGTGACGGACCTGGAGGATATCCGAAGCATCACCGTGAAGAGCGTTCATAGTGTCCCCGTTTTTGTTAGGGATGTCGCAACAGTCCATTTTGGGAAGGAGCTGCGGCTGGGAGCAGCTACCAAGAATGGGGAGGAAACGGTTCTTGGAACGGTCTTTATGCTCATGGGCGAAAACAGTCGCGAGGTCGCCCAAAGGGCTGCAAGCAAGCTTGAAGAAATCAACCGGACGCTTCCGGAGGGAGTTGTCGCAAAGGCGGTCTATGACCGCACAACACTGGTAGAAAAGACCATCAGGACGGTTACCAAAAGCCTGGCTGAAGGGGCCATACTCGTTGTGATAGTTCTACTCCTTTTCCTTGGCAATATCCGCGCGGCATTCATCACCGCGCTGGTGATTCCTTTGTCCATGTTGTTCACAGCTTCAGGCATGGTAGTCAACAAACTGACTGCAAACCTCATGAGCCTGGGGGCAATCGATTTCGGGATCATCGTGGACGGCGCGGTTGTGATCGTGGAGAACTGCGCTCGCAAGCTTACAGAGATGCGACAGGACTTGGGACGGCCTCTCACTCAAAGCGAACGCATCGATGTTATTTGGGAAGCTTCTCAAGAAGTGCGCAAGCCAATGCTCTTCGGGGAACTGATCATCATCATCGTTTATCTTCCCATATTGACCCTTACGGGAGTGGAAGGGAAGATGTTTACCCCGATGGCTTTGACGGTGCTCTTGGCTCTCACTGGAGCTTTGATACTCTCATTCACGTTCGTTCCGGCGGCAGTGGCTTCTTTCCTGTCGGGCAAAATCGCTCACGGAGAGAATTTCATCACGAGAAGCGCCAAGGACGTTTACCGTCCTTCGTTACAACTTGCTCTCAAGTATAAGACCCTGGTCGTGGTCGCGGCAGTGGTAGTCGTGGTCGTGAGTGCCGTCGCAGCAACGCGAATGGGAAGGGAATTTATTCCGACTCTCGACGAAGGCGATATAGCCATTCACACTATGCGTGTGCCGGACACCAGCCTATCCCAGGCTATAGAACTGCAGTCGATTCTCGAAAAGACCCTTAAGGAAAGATTTCCACAAATTGAGACAATCGTAGGCCGGGTTGGGACCTCAGAGATAGCTACTGAGCCTCATCCGCCCAGCGTAGGTGACAATACCCTCGTCATAAAACCACGGGACCAGTGGCCTGATCCTGATCTTCCGAAAGCCGATTTGGTCAGACAGATCGAAGAAGAGGCCGGAAAACTGCTCGGGAGCAACTTCGAGTTCAGTCAACCCATTCGTATGCGATTCAATCATCTTCTGTCGGGTGTTTTCAGCGATGTGGCGGTAAAGGTTTTTGGCGACGACATGGATGTTCTTCTTCGCAACGCCGAGGACGCAGCCGAGTTGGTGCGCAAAATCCCAGGAGCATCGCATGTGAAGGTTGAGCAGGTCACGGGACTGCCGATACTCACGGTGAAGTTGAAGCGCGCTGAAATGGCCCGATACGGCCTGAATGTCTCAGAAGTACAAGATATCGTTGAGATAGCCGTCGGAGGCAAGTCGGCGGGCCAGGTCTTCGAGGGTGACCGGCGATTTGACATAGTCGTTCGACTACCAGAGACATTGCGAACTGACGTGGAGGCCATGAAGCGCATACCTATTCCCCTCCCGCGACCGGATACCGGCGTTGAATTGGTTCGGACCTCGGTCAATCCCAGCGAAGAGCGCAAGCAGAGATCGTTTGTTTCCCTGGGATCGGTTGCTGATCTGGTTGTCGTGATAGGCCCCAATCAAATCAGCCGTGAAGACGGGAAGCGTCGCGTGGTGGTAACATGTAATGTTAGGGACCGGGACTTGGGTTCGTTTGTGGACGAAGCGCAGAAGACAATAAAGGAGGGCATGAAGCTCCCTGCTGGTTATTGGATAACCTGGGGCGGTGAGTTCGAGCAGTTGATCTCAGCAGCCAAACGCCTGGAAATAGTGGTGCCGCTCGCTTTATTCCTGATTCTGGCCCTGCTGTTCGTGGCCTTCGGATCTCTCAGGTACGCTTTACTTGTATTTACCGGCGTTCCGCTGGCGCTTACCGGTGGAATTGTGGCGCTGTGGCTGAGGGATATGCCACTATCGATATCCGCAGCAGTTGGTTTTATTGCGCTCTCGGGAGTTGCGGTGTTGAACGGCCTCGTGATGATTACGTTCATCAACAAGCTGAGAGAAGATGGCAATACCGTTGAGGAGGCCATCATACAGGGTGCCTTGACCAGGCTTCGGCCTGTATTGATGACAGCTCTTGTCGCTTCACTGGGTTTTGTTCCAATGGCTCTGGCCACAGGTACCGGCGCTGAGGTTCAGAAGCCGCTGGCAACGGTTGTCATAGGCGGCCTCATATCGAGTACGCTCCTCACGCTTATGGTTCTACCAGCACTCTATTCGTTGGTGGAGAGACGAACAGATACTGATAGTACTATTAACGGGTCTGTAGATCATTAGGCGTTCTTGGATGTTACCTGTCGATACACGACACCATCTCGACGATGGTGCTGTTTAGACCCCAGGAGCTTCTTTCGGGGTCTATATTTCCTCAAACGGAGGTGTTTATGAAAAGGTTGTTTCTCATTCTTGCCTTGCTCGCTTTTGCCGCAGTTCCACCCTTGACGATTGCTCAAGAGAAATCGACGAAGCCAATAAAGGCGGAGAGAGTCTACTGCTGCCACGAAAAAGGCCACGAGAAAGGAAAGTGCGACAAACTGCACACGAAATCGGAATGTGAAAAGGAAGGTGGAAGGGTGGTCAAGGACTGCAAGGAGTGCAAGTAGGAGGAGCATGAGTACCTGCTCTTTGCAGCTTGTATCCAACGGTCCAGAAAACGTCCCGAATAGAATGCTTTCCCGAATGCGTGGCACGATAGTGCTTATTTGGTCGGCATATCTTATACCAATTACGCTAGTCAAAAAACTTGACGTGGCCGACAGTCGTCGTTGCGAGGTCGTCAGCGCCCGAAGCAATCTCTCACCCTTGAGATTGCTTCGTCGTTACTCCTCGCAATGACGGCTTACATCAAGCATGTTACGAAAATAATAGCGAACTGGTATTAGGGGCTGCCTGGGAAAAACTTAGTATGTCAAACTCCTTGGAGCCCCTGGGCGACCCACCTCAGCTGTGGACGAGGCCTCCGCGTAGCACGATGGGGTCAATGAATGTGGCTGCGCGATAGGGTCACAAAGAATTCTCCAATTTGAAAATCCGACGACGCAATCCATCTATTCATGATCCTGACAGAAGAACCAAAGGAATGGTATTATAGCAGTAGTTGACTAGAGGGCTGCCACGGACGAATTGAGGAGGAATTGAAACCTATGGAGGGAAAAACTGTTAGAGAAAGCCAAATTACTATGGCCATACAGATGAATCCGGAAGACGCCAATCCGGTGGGAAACGTCCACGGTGGGGTGATCATGAAGTACGTAGATACCGCCGCTGGGGCTGTGGCCATTCGTCATGCTAGAAAGATTTGCGTGACTGCTTCCATTGATCGGTTGGATTTTCATAATCCCGTTTATATAGGTGATTTGCTCATATTAAAGGCGTCTATCACAATGGTGGGAAGAACATCTATGGAGGTTGGAGTCCGAGTGGAGGCGGAAGACCTTCTCACTGGAAAGGTGCGGCACACAGCATCGGCTTACCTATCTTTTGTGGCAATAGATGGAAAAGGCATTCCGACGCAGGTTCCTCCGTTAATCCTGGAGACCGAGGACGAGACGCGCCGCAATTGTGAAGCCCAGATCAGGAGGCAAGCTCGTCTGTCACAGAAGACACGGGAAGAAAGCTGCAGCACATAGGGTGCCTAGTGGCCGAGACTTCAAAGGACAAAGCTAAAGAGGAGAGTTACAGACCATGTCAAGAGTGATGATCCATCCTGCTGCGTATGAGAACGTCCGCCAGGCTGTGGACTATGCTTTTGAACTCTTCCCCTTGCAATTACAGGGGAAAAAAGTCCTGATAAAACCCAACGTGCTTCGTGGCTCGGAGGCCAAAGAAGGCATCGTCACCCATCCGGCAGTGCTTCGCGCCGTGGTTGAAAAGGTCGAAACAATGGGGCCTGCGTCCATCGTTGTGGGCGACAATCCGGGACTTTTCAACTATGGGGATAATGAGGAAAGCTTTAAGATAACGGGCCTGATGGAAGCAGCCCGGGGTTATTATCAGAATATTGGAGACGATTCACAGAAGGTTGAATTCAATGCCGATTTCATGTCCGCGGTGAACATTTCTCGGATTGTCCTGGACGCGGACTTTATCATCAGCTTGCCGAAATTCAAGACTCACGGCCTGACCGTCATCACCGGAGCCATAAAAAACAGTTACGGGTTCTTGCCGGGCGCTCAGAAAGCTAGACTGCACAAGGCCGCGGGAAGCCCGAAACGCTTTCACGAAATGTTGGTTGACGTGTTCCGGCTGCGGGTGCCCGACCTGTTTATAGTCGACGCTGTGGTCGGCATGGAGGGAAATGGTCCGGCGTCGCCCGACCTGAGAGACATCGGCCTCATCCTGGCCTCTGATAATGCCGTAGCACTAGATGCCGTCATTGCCAGGATGATGGGATGCGAACCGGATCGATTGCGATTCCTTCAGAAGGCCAAGGAATTGGGTTTGGGGGATTATGATCTGAGTACGATCGAAGTCTTGGGGGAGTTGAAACAATTGCCTAATTTCAAACTTCCTCCGCTGGGCGGCGAGGCGATTTTTGATAATGAGCATATACAGGAAGTAATCCACAGTCGCACGATCGTACGACCGCAGGCTGACCCTGACTTGTGCACGGCCTGTGGTACCTGCGTCGATCATTGTACGGTATCCGCTTTGTCCATGGTGGACAACCTGCCACGGGTGGACGCGGACACTTGTATTACTTGCTTTTGCTGCCAGGAACTCTGTCCTGAGAAGGCCATTACCTTGAGATAAGGATAAAAAAAGACCCAATCGCTATTGAGGCGACTGGGCCGTAAAAGGAGAGATTTGAGTCTGCCGCACCGCTTGCAGCAGACTCTGGGGTTATTAAGACTTCTTTACTTCGACGATTGAAACGTCAATTTATGGGCTCCGGTTCATGATTATCAGCTCTCCGGAGGGCTCGTAGACTCCGGTCTAGCTTGCTCACACGGCTCAGAAAGTGGCGTCCATCATCAAGCCCAAGGCCCAATAAGATTGGGTGAGCTTGGCGTTGTCGATCGAGCCGCTACCTGGAATGCCACCGAAAATATCCGTGTGCGGGATTGTCTGGTCGCCCGTGCCTTGGATAATGGTGGCGTTAATATTCCCATTACCTTGAAACTCCAGCCATTCACCTCTCACCCAAAAGCCCATCCCCAGGTTCTGAGTGATAGGGGTGACAGTCTCAAAATCGCCTTCGAGGAACCGGCCGTTATTGTTGTCCATTGTGTAAAGGGTCTGGCTTATCTCACGCAAGGCCGTTGTCGTGCTTATGCACATGATTTGGAACGGGTCCCGGAAATGGTTCCATGCAAAGGGGCTGCCGATGAGACGGAATTTGTATGTCAAGCACTTCTCACACTTTGGAGGAGGACACGGGGGTGGAGCGCACAGGGGAGGTCCACACTGCGGTGGGCCAGGCGGGCCGCCACACGGCTGTGCAATGTTTTGGTCGCAGGACTTCTTGGAGCCACATCTTCCGGTGAGACGAAGTCCGAAATAAGGTATGTAGGCTTTTTCCAGGGGGTCTTGAATTATTCCGGCGAACTCGCCGAAGTTGGTGCCGCCCGGTCATATCCGGTCGCATGTTATTGCAGAACCTCCTGGGCGACCCGTGGTTGTGTCGGCCTGGGTGCCGTTTCGGGGATCCACGAGCTTGAAATCAGTGTGCTCGACCCTGAAACCGAATTCCACGGCCCAATTGCTGGTGATTCTATAGTCAATCCCCGAGTCGATCATCCACCATTGGAAATTACGGCTGGTCCATATCCAGGGGGACGTTGTGTTAGGCGGATTATCGAGAAGGGGATCGGCGGGATTGGATGGTAGAAACACCTTCCCTGTGGCATTCATTATCCAGGTATTATCCCGCTGAAGATTGCCGCCAATTTCGCCGTAAACAATCCAATCCCTGAAAGGTTGGACCTCCAGGCCGACAAATCCTACCCAGTATTGGCCGTCCTGAAGCTTGAGGTTCATGGATTCGACGTTAAGCAGCGTTGGCCGGCCTGGCAATGACAGGCACGCCCGGAACCAGCGAGAACGGGAAACTAGATTCCCAGTCCATCCACATGTAGCCAGCTCTGGCGTAGGGCCTGATGTTCCAAACCTCGTCAGCATAATACAAGCGAGGTGACATCGGCGACCAAGGTATTGAAGGTGAAAGCCCTGCACCTGCACCCGGTGGTCCTACCGGAAACATCATGGGCGGTGCGCCCTGGGGCCACCCGATTGCCGGCAGCAATGCAATGAGCAGGGTGCCCATGAGCATTAGAAGTCTTTTCATAACCGAGCCTCCTTGAGAATTTGAAAGAGGTCGAAGCAGCCGACCGACTGCTGCTATGTCACTCATCGTTAGTAGTCTATCAAAAAAATACTATGATGTCAAGCCAGTATTTCTATTTTATCATGTGATAAATTATATTTTATTGAACTATTACATTATATAAACTTTGTTAAGATCTTTGAATATCTATACTGTGTTGCTACGGCAATGGCGGGGCGTAAAGGTGCGGCGAAAAACTCTGTGCACAGAGGCCTTTCGCCGCAGGGAAGGCATTTTACCGAACGGTGCTGCGACCCAGATCCGTGCTTATGCCCAGGTTCCAGCCGGTGAACATCAGCAGTCTTCTGATGTTCTGGTCCACCCAAACGTCCGCACGGGCGATGGTGCTCCTAGGAACATAGACAAGATCGTTGCGTTTCAAAAGGAAATCGGAACGGGAAGTCATTTTGCTTAGGTCGGTAGTTCGCGTCATGAACTTGCCGTCCGGTCCTCTGGAAATAACCAGCACCGTCCTTGGCTCTGCTGTTTCTCTGGTTCCTCCTGCCAGGGCGATGGCGTGCTGAACAGTCACAGGGCCTCTTGACGTGAATACGCCGGGCCTACTGACTTCACCGTCCACGAAGATCAAGTTTCCGACAACTTCCTTGAGAAGCACCGAGACCTTCATCTCCGGGATAATACTTGCGTACTTCTGATTCACAATCTTGGTGAGTTGCGGCACCGTCAGACCCTCGGCTTTCAACTCGGGAACTAGTGGAAGTGAAATATAGCCGTCCGGCCGAACATTGATGAGTCGCGCCTGTCCATTGGGCGCGGTGGCTACGGCCTTTTGGATTTCATCCAATTTAGCGTTGAATTCCCTCACCGACACTGTCATATCCGGGTCTCTCAGCAAATCCGAATAGACCCGTTTGAGCATCCTCTTCACCTCATCCGCGGTCATGCCCACTACGGAAACGTCGTCTTTGCGGGGAATGCTTATCCTGCCGTCGGGCCTGACCCTGACAGTACGGTTCATCTCTGGGTGAAAGGTGAACTCGATGTCGATCTGATCTTTTATTTGAAGTTTATAGGCAGTCTGCGTCGCACCGGGAATGGTTAAATAGAGGAACTCCAGAATGTCTCCCTCAGCCAGCCTGTACAGAGACGAGGGGAAATGTTGTGTCACTCGGTTTACAACCGGGGGCGGAGTCTCACTCACGGCCCCCCGATGATGAGGAATCATGCAACCGCCTATCATTGCTACAACAATAGACATAACAAGAATTCTCAAGAGAGCAATTCGGAAGACTTCAGAAGAATTTTGCATGCTCATCATGGCTGTTCCCCTTTTGGGCAATTTTCCCAAAAAGGCCTAGTCGTGGAGACCGATACACTTGCCTCATCCGCATACAAGCGGCACGAGAATTACGCTCTAATACGCTGCTTCAAGAGAAAAGACGATTCCTTCTCTCTTCAGCTCCAACTGTCTGCCCAATAAGTTCTCCTGATTGTGATAGAAGCTTTCCAGCTCGTACCCAACCTTAGCTTCCACGAGCACGGACCCGACGGAACCCATCCCAAGACATAATCCCGTTGATAGATCCACATGGTTCAGGAAGTTGGGTGTCATGCCGTAAGTGATACGTGCATAACCACCTATGTTGACACGCTTGGTCCACGGTATGCGCGTCTGCACGTGAACTCCCAGACAGGGGACAAGTTCGTTAAGGCTTATGGTATCGTCCTGTCTTAATGCTCCAGCCTTCAGTGTCGCCCGCAAGTTGATGAACTTCAGATCGCCGTGCATGCCGCCGAACCAGCGAGGGCCCACAAGGAAGTCCAGGTCGTAGCCGAAGCCCAACGTCCCTATGTTGAGCTGCGACTGAACGGGGGTTCCCGCAGGATAGGTGAATGTCCTGGTCTGTAGCGTGCGTTGAACAATCGTCCCACCGCTGTAAAGCTCGGGTATGCTGCCGTAAACTCGAAGGAGATGGTGTTCAAGTGGCCGCACCGACATCAATATTCTGAAGGTCCTGTTGTCAGCGGGCAATCCCATGTCAGTTATGAAATCGATGACCGACCCGTTTTCAGCTATATTCTGGGCCAACCCCATTCTGCCCTCAATGCTACTGAAAAATGCCTCGAATTTCAGGGTCGCAAATCCATTGTATTCCAAGGGCTCCGCACCGGAAGTCGCGGGAATCGTCATAAGCAAGAGGACAAAACATGCAGCGCGCATTGCGCTCGCGCGCCGTTATCCTGCGGCAGCGTCTCTCTCTAGCACGCGTCATGGTGTCCGGTTTGCTTTGCTTCGCCAAAGTAACTGTCTCCCGTATGTGCCGCGCCGGAGAGATCTTCATTGCCGAGGCCTGGAGTTTGTTTGTTCGGTGTGTTGCTTCTGGGCATCACTGTAAGAGGTGGCTGCCCGTTGCCACACCCGAGGGGTTGTCAGCACGGGTTGAAACGACTGCTGCGTGGGACTGCCATTAATGGACCCGCGGGAATTGTGAACCCTACCGTCAACCGATAGACCCGGAAGTCCGGATGGACCCTGGATTCGGTCGGATTCAGAAATAACGGTGCGCGCCCTTAGAGGAGCAAGATGCGCAATCAACTTGTTCGCAAAATGGCCTGATCGCTCAAGCAGAGGCCGCTGAGCTATGACCGGCGTCTCACGAAGCACGTAGAGCCCGTCCCTAGGCACGAGCCACGAGTCTCCCGGAGGTGATTGGATTCCGCAACGCTCTTTGATGGGGGCCTGATCTGGGCCCGCCACAGGGATTCTGTTGTGATAGGCTTCGTCCTTCTGCGCGAGAAGTTGCTCTCTTTCTATTTTCAGAAATTGAAGATGTTCGGCAAGGCATTCGCGCATAGCGCTTCTCACGCCTTGAATCTCAAGATCAATCACGACAATCTCTCTGCTGCCTGGCATGTACTGGGTCGCGAGGGCCCTCTTCTTGATCTCTAGTTGGACGATCTTGTCTTGAAAGTGAGTCAAGGAAGGTACTCCTGTCAGGCTCTGGTCAGGGACGAAGCCGCTGAATACCCCCTTACCCGAATCTATTAGTTGCAATGCCAGTTTAGAGCCCCGCTCTTGAAATTCAATTTTCTGTAAGTGGGCCGAAATAGCTTCAGTCGGCTGTGGTTCCGCGGAAGGCTCCTGATGGCGCCGCGCCTCCTGGTTCCAGGACACGGCTTCGAGGGCCCGCCTGTAATCAACGTACCGACAAACGTAGGCATCGAGCACGCTACTGAGAAGAGCCGGATCATCTCCTTGCAGATGCAGCGCTACTTTAGCCATGCCCCCGGAAACCTCCGAGCTGAGACATGTCTTTTTTAAAAGCCATTTTTCCAGATCGTCCGGGCTGCCGAACTTCGAAAGTCCTTTTATCGGAGCGCTCCCCGCTGTCCGCAAATGCCCGCCTGGCGCCGAACTTTGGGGTCGGCGATCGTACAGTTCGCGCGACAAGAGATGCAAGATGTGCGGACTCTTGAGGATCTCCACTTCTTCTTCCAGGGTCCTGCCTGCAGAATTGTTGAGGCTGTGATCTCGGTCAAACAAGAGAAGCTTCGTTTCAACGTGATAGCCGTCCGACCAAGCAAGATAAGAGACCATGCCCGCCACGGCGAGAGAGATCATGATTGTTGCCGTTGTCCATATCCCAAGGCGGCGGATATAAACTGCTATTCTTAGCCTTGCCAACGTAGGGATCAGACGAGCCCAAGGGTAGACTGATGGACGCTGCACGGCTGGTGTCGGTTCCTGAACCGTCTTTGATTCGTGGGGGGGGGTCGCATCCGGGCGAGAAGTGTTTCGACCGTCCGGGGCCAAGTGAAACTCGTCAGTGTCAAATACCAGACTGTCAAGTTTTCCCTTGGTACTTCCCATACACGAAAGCTGCGCTGCAACAGGATCTCCCGGGCACTCGTTCTCGTGCGCCGCACCGCCACCAGGATTGGGGGGCCAGGTTCCGTTTCTGGTCACCATGTTGGCTTCACCCCTGCCTGCAAATGTTCAACGGAGCGGGCGGCGGCGCTCCGAGACTTAAAAAGCTGATAACTGTAAGCCATGAAGAGCCGGTGGAAGCTCAGGAAGTTTTTCGCTTTTTCCAGCAAATCGTAGGCTCCTGTCCTGTCTTCAAAGTGAACGGTCCATGTAGGCCGATAGGCAGTGACATGATCTGCGCCAACCCGGATCCTGAAGTCCTGGGAAACAGGCCAGATGGGCATGATCGAGTTGTGGCTGAGATAAATCGTCACTTCCAGCCCCTGGGACTCCTCGTAATGGATGTCCACCCCTGTGATTGGAGTCTCAGGAGCAGACTTGTTCCCGGAGTAAATTCTATCAAATAGTCAAATAATTGTCAATTGATATACTATTTTCTTAAAGTTATTTACTGATATATAAAACTAACTTATTATAATTTCATCTTTTTTATCAGCATACGCCAAGGGCGCTGGGCTTTTTTCTAGCCCTTGACTTTATACTTGGTGAGGGTTAAGGACTGGAAGTGGCCCTGACAATAGGTGGAACCCATGATCAAAGAACTCGCGGTCCGCTTTAAAGACGAATTTTACCAACTGGAACGGGCTATCTTCGGCAGGGAAGGCGCTGCCCAGTCGGTTGTAGTCCAGTTCACCTCTTCTCACTTAGGCGAAGGTGTCAGTTCGATCACGCTGGCCTTGGCCTTGTTCATGGCCCGCCTTCGTCCCTCTGACCAGGTGATGGTGGTAGAGGCTAATCTGAGACAACCCTCGTTCGACAAAATCATGAAACTGAAAGCCGAAGGCTCTCTGCTCGGTGTTTCTGCAGAAGTCAGGTCGGCTACGAGATGCAATTGAGAAGGTAGACAATTACGGATTTTCAGTGATACCCGCTGGCCGGATTCAAGTGACAGACAGTTTGGTCTCGTACGAATTTGATTTTGAACGCTTTCGGGATGTTCTCACCGTATTGAAAAAGAAATATCGTTATATTTTGGTGGACAGTCCGCCGGTTATCCCATTTATTGACGCGACCAGAATCTGTGAAGTTACTGACGGCGTGGTTTCTGGTTGTTGAATCCGAGCGCACCCGCTCGGAAGTTGTGGACCACGCTCTCGATAGGCTGAAATTCGCTGGGGCGGAAATACTCGGAATTATCTTGAATAAGCGTGAATTCCACATTCCGAAAGGGATATACCGCTTTCTTTAATGAGTTGCGCGAAATACCGGCCTACCGGAATGGCAGGCCGACCTGTCTTTTGGTGCGTGAGTTCGGAAATCCCCCTTTGCCAGCGATGTAATGAACGTTGCAAGATGTGCATATTACGCTCGTCGGTTGAGAACGCTTCGCATTGACGAGCCCCTTTACCGGATTGGCTCGTGGTTACGGCACGGGTTCGAGAAGCTAAGATATCGTTGCGACCCGCAGGCCATGTCCTGGGAGCGACTGTGGACCCGGCGCAGTCAATGGCTACGAGCAAGTCCTGCAGGAGACCCGGTCCAGGACGTCAACCAAGCACTCTCGGAGGCACTTCCATCCGAGTGGTGGCAGGACCGATCCTTCTGGCATAACTTTGCGGACCTTTATCCCCAGGAAGAACAACGTCTTGTTTCCATGGCCGAGCGTGTGCTCGACGGTTGGTTTCCGCTATTTCAGTGGAAAGAAGTGAACATGCCCAAACCGGTCTTATGGTCAGGCACGATGGAGTCTGAAGGAGCTTCGGAAGTCTGGCCTCTTGAATACTACTCGGACGTAGATTTCTCGCCCGATCCCGAGCGGCCGGATCGCGACGTGAAGTGGTGTTGGGAGTTGAACCGATTTCAGCACCTATTGTGGCTGGGTGCGTCCTGGAGGCTCACCGGCGAAGAGCGTTTTGCAGTTGAGGCGAGAACGCAACTGGAAAGCTGGCTGGATAGCGTACAGTATCCCTTGGGAGTACAGTGGTCCAGCAACTTGGAAGTGGCACTTCGCGCTCTGTCATTGGCGCGGTGTCATATCTTGTGCTTGAACAGTCCGGCGTGGGACCCCCATTTTCTTTCTCGCTTGATACCCTGTCTCTATCTGCACGGGGTTCATTTGGAGAAAGAACTCACGGTTCACCACACGGAGGGGAACCACTTGTTGGGGGAATGTTCGGCTCTCTTCTGTATTGCCACGCTGTATCCGTTGTTCCTGAATTCCTCCAGGTGGCGAAAAAGGTCCGTGGCTATCCTTAATTGGCTGGTGCCCCGCGTAATTCTGCCTGATGGCGTTTATGCCGAGCAGGCGACCGGCTATTTTCGATTTGTGGCAGAATTCCTCCTTCAGGTTTTCTTTCTAGCACGTGCATCAGGGCCGCAGCTATCCGAGGTGACCCGAGAACGTCTCTCCAATGGACTGGATTTTATCAGGAACCTGGCGCCCGACTGCAAGGATGTCCCCATGATAGGGGATTCGGACACGGGCCTGGCGATAGGCTGGCGGCTTTCCGATTTCTGGGATTTTACGTCGTTGACGGCGATCGGTTCAGTGCTGCTTGGCGAACCTCGGCTGGCCAGGGGGCTTCCAGCTTTTCCGGCTGAAGCCTATCTGATGCTGGGCGAAAACGGATTGAATTTATTCGAATCTCTGAGGAATCAGGCGATTCCTGGAAGCGACTCCTCCTCCCCTACCCCTCTGCTGGTTTTCCCTAACGGTGGCTACCAAGTGAGCCGAGACGAGCATTTCAGCGTCATTCTTGATGTCGGTCCTTTGGGAATCCCGCCCGCGTACGGTCATGGACACGCTGACGGCTTGTCGTTCATCCTACATTATCGCGGTAAGCCATTTGTTGTGGACCCGGGAACGTTTCTCTATAACGGGCCGCCTTTCTGGAGGCGTTACTTTCGCTCGTCCACGGCTCACAACACGATACGAATTGACGGTAAGTATCCCGTAGAACCGCTTGAGACTTTTCGGTGGTCGAGTCCCTTGAAGATCGCACAGGAACTGCCGATCACCGGAGAAGGCTGGAGACTCTTACGAGGTACCGTGAATTGGGGACGATTTGTGCATCGGCGGTTCCTGATCCATGTCATGGGTGAAGGAATAATTGTTTTGGACCATGTGAACGGTGCCGGAGAGCACGAGTTGGAATGGAGAGTTCACTTCGACCCTCGTTGGACGGTCAGACAGGAGGCATTCAACATCTTAACCGCTGACTTGGAGAAAAGTCGGCTGAACATCATCTTCCTCAACCGCCATTCTGATGAGGTGTCCATCCTCAATGGACAAATGGATCCTGTTGGGGGATGGTATTCGCGGTATTACGGCTCTAAAGTTGCCGCGCCGATGTTGACGGGGCGGATAAAGGTTCAGCTTCCCAGTGGATTCCTTACCGCTGTTAAATCCTCAGCCGGAGCGCTGAGTGTTCCTCAAGACTTTCCCGGGGCCCTTTTACCGCCGGATATGCTGGATCTTTTGCGTTGCAACAGGTTCTCTGCCTTTGCTGGATCGCGGAATTGACCTGGAGAATGTTTTATGCGCGTCTTGCACCTTCTGCACAGATCGGTTCCCGGCACTCATGGATACGCTATCCGAAGCCGTGAAATTGTAACAAAGCAGCTCGAAAAGGGGTTGGAGCCGCTGGTGGTCACTTCGCCATCCCAATCGCCCCTTGGAGAACTCGACGCGGAACAGAGCGAGTACATCAGACGGGGTTCGCTATTTTAGAACTTGCGGTAAAATTCTGGCCCCTACCCAAGAGGTGCAGGACAAGAGCCCTGTGAAGGCGGCACTGAGGGTTATACAGAATTTCTTCCTATTGAAGACAGCGCTCCGTGTGGCCAGGACCTATCGGCCCGAAGTGATCCACGGACATTCGCCTTTCACCTGTGGCCTTGTGGCAAACACGGTAGCCAAATGGGAAAAAATACCATCCGTCTATGAAATGAGGGGAATTTGGGAAGATTCCCACTCAGGCCGCGGAAAGTTTGGTGAGAAATCTCTGCGCTACCGATTAGTGCGCACCTTGGATGACAGAGCATTGAGAGGAGCGAGCCTGTGTTGCGCTATCGGTGACTCATTGAAGGCCGAAATAGTCTCCCGCGGGATCGCCAGCGAAAGAGTGTTTGTCGTCCCGAACGGCGTTGACGTAAAAGCCTTTGCCCCGCGTCCTCCTGACGAAGCTGTGCAAAGGAGACTTGGTTTGCATGGCAAACTGGTGTTCGGGTACATCGGCTATTTCTTCAACTATGAGGGACTTGACCTTCTCGTCGAGGCCATGATCCGCCTCGCGCCGCAACTGCCAGACGTCTCTCTGCTGCTCGTCGGTGACGGAGAAATTATGCCTCTTCTAAGAAAAATGGTCGCCGACGCTGGGATTTCAGACAGGGTAGTTTTCACGGGACGCGTACCGCACAAAGAGGTTACAGACTTCTATCGCATCTGCGATTTCATGGTCCTTCCACGGAGGGATACCCGGGAAACGCGCTTGGTAACCCCCTTGAAGCCCTTGGAAATCATGGCTATGGGAAAGCCTCTTATATCGAGCGATGTGGGAGGGCATCTAGAAATGGTGGAAGACGGCGCGAACGGATTGCTTTTTAGATCTGAAGACATGTCGGACTTGGTATCAAAATGTGAATTGCTGGCAAGAAACAGTGGCCTGAGAACGGATTTGGGAATCCGGGCCCGCAAATGGGTCGAGGCGAACAGGGACTGGCGGGTTCTGGTCGAACGTTACATCACTGTTTATGAAAAGCTGACACAAGGATCCGGCCGTAGCCTTCGGTAAAGGACGCTAAGGGGTCTCAGCCTTCCTCCCGGCCGTCCCGCACTACAAACACCCTCACTGGTCTACCTCGGATGGATTCAGAATACGGACTTAGTTTTGCCCTCGTGAATCCCTCAAAGCTGACGATCACTTCAAAGCCCACTTCGCACCACAAACAGCTCCCCACTGTCTCGAGCACGTGGAGGCCGTGGTTCCCTCGGACGTAGATATTGCCTTCGCTAATCCCCTCAATGACACCAACGTCATATTTTTGGCCCCGAACCGGTTCATCCCAAACCAGGATGAAGACGCAGACTGCCGCCATGATGCCGAGTACGAGCCTCATGAGCCCCCATCCATCCCTGGCGCAGCCCATTTTCCTGTTTGAGCCTTTCCGAAGGAGGCCAAGACTGGGTAACCGGTATGGGCTTCCAGCATTCTGGGACTGTCAAACGTGTGATCCAAAAACTGCGCAGTCAGTATTGCGCCCATGCCCACAGGAATCGCCAGGAACAAGGCCCCAAGTACAAAGAGGAATGTTTTGGGGAAAATGGGCTCCGCCGGAGTTAGAGGCTTCCCCACAACACTCACGTCTCTTATCTGAGTCCCGCCCTTGAGATTTTCCAGCCGAGCCTCTTCTTCCTTTGCCAGGTACTGGAGGTATCTCTCCTTGGCGACCGTTGCATCTAGTTGCATCCTGCGCGCTTCTTCACTCTTTTCCTCGAGAAGCCCTAGTTGCTCTTCTTTCTCTTTGAGGCTCTGCTCGAGACTAATCTTCTTAGCCTCAATGACTTCCAGTTCTCCCTGCAGTGCTTCCCCGAATTTCTTGGTCAGGTCTCTAACCATGTCGGCCGTGGCCTGATAATCTCGGCTTCCTGGCTGGTAAATCTCAGCCGTCTGCCACTGCTTTTGCACGGCCCGCAGAAGCTGTGAAGAGACTATGCTTATGAACGTATTCTCACTGCCTCTCTGCGTGCCGGCTGCGAGTTGGCCGGATGGCAAAAAACCTTTTTTCACGGACGCCAACATAATTTGGTATTGGCTCAGGTTGGAGTTCACTTCCACCAGAGCATCTTGAATCTGCTTAATGAAAGTAATCAGCTCCGTCTTCTGTCGCTCAGCGAGAGACAGTCCCCATTTCTTCTTGAATTCAGCCAGATCACGGTCCGCCGTCTCATATTTTTGCTTGTACAGGTCGCTTTGTCCGGCAAAGAATTTCTCAGCACCGGGGAGCGAATAAACTTCCATATGATAAGGGATGTACAGATCCAGAAGTGTAGCAAGTATCTTTTGAGCCATGCCCGAGTCTGAGTACTTGAATGATAGGTCAAGCACTTTGGATTTGATCGCCGCGGTAACCTTCAAGTCTTTGATGAGGCCTTCAGCTATTTTCTGAATCTCGGCGGATTCGCCGTCCAAGGTCCCCGCTTGGGGCTTCTTGCCGCCCAACGGCCGGCCCAACTTTTCGTTGACCTGCTTAAGCCACCCTCTGATTGTTCCACTTTCTTCGCGCTTGAAAGTTTCAACCCCCAGCGTCTTCACCGTTCGTATCCACAGATCCGTGCTCCGCAGCAACTCCATCTCACTGTTCAGATCCGTCTCGTCGACGTTCAGGTTGAAAGACATCTGGGCCGCCATCTCCTTCGGATATTGAAGCAGAGTTGACGTTTCCCTCTTTGCCGTAACGATGATCTTTGCGGTGGATTCGTAGACCGGACTGACAACCAGGCACGTGATGAGGGCCGCTAACGGAAGGAGCACCACCATTACGTAAAGAAGATAGATGCGGCGGAAAAAGATGCTGAGAGTGTCTCGCAAGGATAAGCCCTGTTCTTCTCCCATTTTTTCCGTGCTCCATATCACGCGCAAATTGCGTTTAGATGCCGGCGCCTCTTGTAGAACGACCCGTTGAGCTTCGCCGCTGCCGGTGTTTAGTGACCTGGTTTACTCTTGATTTCCTTGCCGGGCCGCGACGCTTAAAACTTGGTTTCATCTAAGAGGCCGTTTGCAGTCCCTGCCTCTACAGATCATTGCCGGACATCCTAACCCCCAAGAATTCTTCAAGCATCTACGTGTAGAATGCCCGTGGTTTTGTTCCCATCGGTACATATTATGCACTAATTGGTAGCACAAAAACTCCAAGATTTCAAGATCAAAGAGAATAAAACCGTAATAGTTTCAGAATATTACGTAACCCCTCGGATAAAAAGGCAAACTTTCCGCATAGATGCCTTGGATGACGCTATTTGTGGAGTTTAAATCGAGTCGCATTACGCAAAACGTCGCATACCTGTCAATAAGGATGGTGAGTTGTCCTCGCAATTGTAAATGACATGGAGGGACGCGGAGGAGTGGCTCAGGCTCTCATTGCGAGGAGTGAAACGACTAAGCAATCTGGTTTTTTCTTGATTGGAGATTGCTTCAGGCTTGCTCACTCAGTTTGTCCTCCGGCTTTCTTGAGAGCCCGCCAGTATTTTCGCAAGTCTCTTTTCTTCAAGAGCTTCCAAAAGGCATGTCACGGCTAAAACGACACAAGACTGTGAGTACACTTCTAGGAAGAAGTAGGGAGAAGTCATTCGATACGGCAGCGATCCCACGATAACAGCGAAGATCCCGACCGAGGCCAAATAAATCCAGGGATCAGGCGAGACGGTCAGCTTCCAGAGTTTTTTCAGCATGACAAACAATAACGTGTAGTAGAGCAAGAAACCGATTACACCCGTCTCAGCCGCCCACATAAGATATTCGTTGTGGACCCCGGATTCCCACGTGTGTCTCAGGCTGATGGGCAAGTACTGATCTATGTAAAAGGAGTAATTGTTCGCGCCGACGCCCAGCAGCCAGTTTGCCTTGAACATGTTTATCGCGGTGTATATGAGCGGCAGCCGGTCCTCTCCCCAGGCCCCGGTAATGAGCCTCTGAACAATAAAAGGAGCGGCCAATACCAGTACCGCGATGCCTCCGGCAGCCATCTTGAATGTCTGGGTAGAAGAAATCCAACCTCGCAAATAACTAACAGCTACCACCGTTATGGCCGAGACTATCGTCGCAATCCAGGCCCCCCTCACTTTGGTGAGCAGCAGCCCGAGCAACACGATGCCGATACCCATCAAAGCCACCCTATGCCAGGCCCTTTTTTTAGCTATGAAGTAGTAAGCGAGGAGCACAGGAAGGACAAGGTGCATCATGGCAGCGGCGGCGTCCCAACTCCCGGCAAAGCCGGCAGGCCGAAAACCTTCTTGCTCAACAAAGTGTGTGGAGGCTTCGCCATGCACAGTGTAGTTGAAGCCAGTGACGTACTGCATGATTATGTAGAGCGCATGGGCAATAGTGTTCGCAAAGAGGGCATAGAGAACAACCCGAAGGTCCCGTTCGGATGAGAGGTTGTTTATCAGATAGAAGAAAAGCATGAAACCTTGGAAGAGCGTCACTACCTCAAATAGAGTGTAATTGAGGTGCTCGGATCTCAAAATCCCTGCTATCGCGACGTATGTTATCCATATAAGAAACAGCTTACCGAGCGAGTGGCCCAATGTTATTCGGGTGTGCCGAAGTTGCTGCTGGGCCAACGTAAAACCCCAGTGCATATACAGGACCAACAGGATCACATCCACGACGTCGATCCGAACCCCCGAGGCGAACGGTGAAGTCTGCACGCCGAGCATAGGTTGGTAAATTACGTGATAGCCATATTGAAGTGGAATAGCGAATATCATTATGAAGAGAAGGAATGAGCGCAAATCCCTGATGAAAAGCGCGCAGCCCAGGAAGAAAAAGACTAAGGCATGGATAATGAAGATCGCTCGCCAACCCACAGCGAACGCCTGCACATAAAGATAGCCCAGAATAAAGGCCAATATGGTTGCGATGAGGATGGTTATGGAATTCCGAACTGAGGAAGCGACCCCCTGCATGTATTGTTTCTCCCAAGGTAAGGGTTCAGCGGGCATTTTGTGACCCCGCGTCCCGCGGGGAGGCTGGTCCTACCAGGTTCACGGTGGAGGTCGGCGTCTCTGCCGGCCACATTTCGAACCTGGCAAAACGCTTTCCCAGTGAACGATTACCTCCCAAGATCGACTCGGCTGCCACAGACTGTGTCAGTAGGCCCCTTTCCCCTTCAGCACCGCTCCGATGGTTTTGAAAAGAATTTTTAGGTCCAGTAACAAGGAATAATTCCTGACGTAGTACATATCATACTGTGTATTCAGATGCATGGGTAGATCGCTGCGCCCGGATACCTGCCACCACCCCGTAACTCCAGGCGGCACGGAAAGCCTTTGCCACTGCCAGTGATCATAACATTCGGTGAGAAAAGGCTGCTCAGGCCTCGGCCCCACCAGGGACATTTCTCCCTTCAGCACGTTGAGAAGTTGGGGCAGTTCGTCCAGCGACGTTTTGCGCAAGAACTTGCCAACGCGCGTTACCCGCGGATCATCCTCCACCTTGTGGACATTTTCACAGACTTCCTCTTTCGAACGTGCTGGCGATTGGGCATTTTCTTGATTCACATACATAGTACGAAACTTCAGCATATTGAAGATCTTGCCGTTCTCCCCTACCCTTTGTGCGACAAAGATCGCCGGACCCGGGGAATTCAGCTTAATAGCTATCCAGGTGACTACAAACAGGGGCCATGTGAGGAGGAGACCTACCGTGCTCACCGTCACGTCAAGAACCCTCTTTATGACTCGCCTGTGACCCTGAATCACCGGTTCTCGGATCCCGATCAGGACCAACTCGCCCAAAGTCTCCACTTCCGGGTTAACCAGCCCCGCCTTGGGAACCTCCGGCACAACGTACACACGCACAGGCAGGCTCTCGACCTGATGGATCAACTCTTCCACCTCGTCCCCTCGAGCTTCGGGAAGTGCGACGAACAATATGCCTATTTGCCGCTCAAGCACAATTCGTGGCACGTCCTGCAGCGAACCGATGACCGGCTCGGGCAGGTTGAGCTGTTGGGATGGGTCGCTGTCAGCAAATCCCACAACTTTCAAACCTGAGTCAGCATCTCGACTTAGCGTGTCGGCAAGGTATATGCCGCTTTCGGAGGCCCCCGCGATCAAGAACAGGCACTTCGCGTATCGCGTTGACACTGTGTCTGAGGTAGAGGGTCAAAAGATGGCGCATCAGCAGGAGCACAGCATAGTCAGCGACACAAAAATAGATGACCAGCATTCTGGACACATCTCTGAATGTGAAATAGAGGAATCCTGTCAACATCAATACGGCCAGGAAATACGAAGAGGTGAAACGTCCAATCTGCTGAGAGAGCCTGGGAATTATTCGAAGTTCATAGACACCTGTCACTGAGAAGAGAACGTGCCAGAGAAGGCCCACCATCACGTAAATCAGCATGCCGGGCACTAATGTCTCGGACGGGTCCAGAGGCTTGCCTGGGAGAAAAGGCCTCAACTTCACTGTTGCAGCGAGCAACAGGACCGTGAGAATAACGTCGCCGGACATGAGCAAAAGTCTGTATTTCCTGAATTGTTTATACATTCTCCCGGCCTAAAGACGCCGACTGGCTAGTTTCATTCTAATCACTTGCACTACAATTGTCAGGAGCGCAACAATAAGTGCTATCGGGGCCATAGCGACTATCTTGTTCGTTATGCCGTGTCCAGAGAAATCCTTCCACGCCTTCACGTAGGTCAACCATAGCCCAGTGTACGGAACAAAAGAAGGGCCTTGCAATTCCTGAGGTCTCTCATGAAATATTTGCCAAAGCTCCCTTGCTGTAACGACTTTAAATCGTCTGTCTGCTGTGACCAGCTTAAGGACGTTGTCCAACTTCGCAATATTTTCTTCCCTGGGTCCGGTGGCCGTGAGCGGTTCGTACGGGACAGCCGAGCTAATATAATGGTAAAGGGAATTAAAATGAAGGAAGAATGTCGCTACCGGCATGCCGCGGTCGGCAATCTGCTTGAGGGCCTCCTTTTGTTCCTCCCAAATGGTTCTGTCTAGATCCAGAGCGGTCATCCCGGCGTATCCAATGAAGGGCACCCTCCTTATCAACGTTATTGGAAGCTCGTACAGACCCTCTATTTTCACGAATCTATTTGCCATGTTTTCCGGCAGGGGTACTTTGCTGCGGGAGTCCACGGGAAATATTGACGAATCCATGAGAATACCAAATTGGGGCAACAGACTGAGCGTCTCCGGATCTATTGCGTACGCTCCTGCCCTATGGGCAATGGGAGGTTGAGCGCCGGCCCTCTTGATATTCTCAATTGCCGTTTCCAGGATTCTTCTCCGTTCTTCCGTTGAATACCCCGTAAAAAGGAGCCGGTTCGGGTCCAGCGCATCGGGGTGTGGATGTAATTCCAGATCATGACCCCGCGAAACCAAAAAGCCCAAATTGGAAAACATTTTGTCCGTGAGATTTGGGGGGCATAAGGAACCCACAAAAAAAGTGCCCTTTATACCATATTTTTCGAGCTTTTCCGCTATCAGAGGCACACCGTAATGTTTGCCCTGCCATGTCCCTTGAAAATCATCTCCGCAGGTCCAACACGCGTCTATAGTGAAAACCAGGTAAGTGCCGCGGCTCTCTTGAGGAACGCACAGGCAGACCAGTACAACCACCAATGCCGCTATCGGGAGTCTCCAGATCGAGAACCCTTCTCGTGAAAAGCCCAGTTCCTCCAAAAGACCCCTTCCTTAGCCCCAGAAGCCCCGCCGCTGCCTATAGCAAATCGGATGTTAGAGATGGCCTCAAAATGGCTCAGTTGTTAATACCGAAAATAGAGTTTCTCAGGGAAGAAATATACATCTTGCACGCTAAAATCAATCCCTTGACATGCCGGTTATCCCAACTCTGATAGCCATGGAGCCACAACCAAGTATGAAAATGCCTCAGATATTGCTGCCACGGATGTGTCGTCCGGCTTGTCCGTTCACGGATGAATCCCCAGATGTGCGGGACACATCCGTGGCAACATGCTGCGCATCAACTCCTCAAATGCTTGTTGACCGAGTGCCTGACTGTGAAGTATTCTCATTTCCTGGTAGAAACCCGCTCAGGGGGAAGGTTAGCGCTGCTCCCCGTTTTCGCAGCAGCATCTCGTGCGATGCCGTCCTCTCGAAAGGCCCCAGCGACCATCGATAAAACATCCTGGAGTCTCAAGAGGTGCAAGATGTGGGGCCACAGCCTGATTCCGGATAAGAAGGTAGAACTCCTGATGAATCTCAAGGGCCTGATGATCTCCCAAACCGGTTCGAAGGATATTTCCGCTTTTACGCGCAATGTTGATCACCGAGTTGAATCTCTCGTCAAGCGATCCATTGACTGCGATCTCTTCTATATGAAAGACCATTTCCCCATTCACAAGCAGACCACCGCCTCGCTCTTTATGCCTTTTTGGCTCAACACTTTTCGGAAATACGATTTCATTTGTGCCCATGGGGAGGGCGCAGGCCAAGCGATGCTGTTCTGCAGGCCCCTTCTTAGAGGACCGGTCATATATGAACCACACGGGGACCCGCGGGCAGAGTCGGCCCTTGAACGACAGGTCCAATCCGCCGGCAAGATAACAAGTCCGTCTCTAAGAGTTCGAATTGTTTGCCGAATGGCAACAGCATGCGCTGATTATGTGATAACCCAGTGTAATTCGCACACCGAGGAACTTGTAAAGGAAGGTTTGCCACCAGATGGAGTGGGGATTGTGCGCAATGGTGTAGATCTGGATGTGTTTCATGAACTTCCCTTTCCCGACACCCCAGAGTTTACTTTTGCCTACGCGGGTGGCTTCCAAACCTGGCAAAACATGGACAACCTTATCGAAGCCTTTGAGAAGATCCGAGATCCCAATATCCGGCTGCTCATGGTGGGCTTCGCGAAGGAAGATGTAGCCATTAAACAGGAGTTCGCGGCGAAGTTCGGGCAGCGGGTGAAACTCGTTGACAAGACCGACCAGGCGTCACTCGTCAATTTGTTGAGATCGGTGGCCTGTTTTGTCATACCGAGGATCAAACATCCGGCTCTCAGTCATGCTTTTCCTACCAAATTCATTGAATATGCTTCCCTGGGGAGGCCAACTATGGTGAACGACGTAGATGAAACCGCGGATTTTGTACGAAAAGTACGATTGCGGCTTCGTCTCAGACCCCTCCCCGGAAGCTATGGCAAAGACGATGGAGCACATCGCGAGCCTTCCCGTCAAAACTCTTTCCGAGATGGGCAATCGGGCCAGACGCATGGCCGAAGAAAACTTCTCGTGGGAACAGATCGGGGATGATTACGCGGAACTGGTTCGCTCTGTGGTTGCCCGTTTCCGCGGAGAGGCCAGACTATGACCCTCAACCTGTCGCGCACGGTTCTTTTGTGGGACCCGGCAGATCCAAACGATTTCGGTCTGGACCCGTCCGCGTTCCATGCAATGGGTGCGAGCACACTGGAAGTCCGCTACTCACGAATAGGGCTCGATGCTGACCTGATAAAGCGAATCGCGGCTACAGGCGCGGACGCGGTCCTTTTCACCCGCCACAATGGGACGGTGGGCCAGCTTCCAGTTGGGCGTCTGCTGGCAAAACTACGAATGGGATATACATGTATTTGCGGAATCGACAGCCAGCGGCAAAAGGAGCAAACCAAGGAGTGCATCCAGGATTTTCTTTCAGGACACGGCAGAGTTGACATACCACCGGTCCAATCAGACTCGAGGGTTCACGACCGAAGCACGGGGAAAGGCACTTTTTCTCTAATCCTGGACTTCGAGCAACTGGGCGGGGCACGCTTCGGGCTCCCGCGGCTTCTGCCCATTCTCGAATCTGCAGGTATTCGGGCTACTTTTTTCGTGACAGGCTTCATGGCTTGGCTTTACCCTGAAGTGCTCGAAAGAATAGTAGCCGGGGGACACGAAGTGGGGGCTCACGGATCAATGCATGAGTTCCTCCAGGGACGGCCATTCGAAGACCAGCTCGAACGCATCAAAGACAACGTCAATGCGCTGGCCGCTTTTGGCCCCGTGAGCGGCGCAAATTTCATCTATCGAATGGATGAGGTATCCCCTCGGGCCCTAGTTGAGGCCGGACTCAAATACTTCGTGCTTTTCAGGCAACATTCCTACTACAGGTCGCGTTTCATTCCGGCGTCCTGCTTGCCGCGTGCGTTCAGAACGTCGGCCGGCGACATAACGATGATTCCGGTAGCAGCAGAGACATACGGGGGCGATTATCGGATCATCAAGGGCATGATCGACAGCGCCTGGAAAACTGCCGTCCGCGAAGGAGTGAACCACATAAGCGTATTGATGCACCCTTTCAAGGACGGACGTCTCGATCGACTTCCCCTCACAAGACAAGTTGTGAAGTACCTGACCGAGGATCTGCAATTGAGCGCGGTGCAGTTGAACAGTTTGCCGTCACCTGATCCCGTAGATGGAGACGCTGTACGTGTGGGATATCGTTGGGACGGCTATGAACCACCCGAGCCTTGTGAAGACGAGCACCATCCGATAACCAGGTCGTGGTGGAGCCCGGTGATCTATCACTCCAGGAGGACGGAGGACCTGACGGATGCTCTTAACATCGCAGGATGCCCAGCAGTGCTGTCAACAGAGGTTTCGGAAGTCGCAAGTAACCTTCGGATCTATCCCGAGCCAGCCGCGCGCAACACGGCCGCGGTCTCTTGCGATCCCATAGTCACCCCCCGGCGAGCGGCATTATCGGTTATGGAAGCTCTTCGTTACACTAATTCTATTACAGTTACCCCGCCTTCATTTTTGACCGACTTGTGGGGCTTGTTCATCTTTCATCTTCCCCGAACCAGGGAAGAGGCGGCTCTGACTTTGCGCAAAGTTTGGAATAAACTCACGGCAAGAGTGAAGATTGACAGGGACGGCTCTTTATGAAGACTTGGCTTAGAGACGATGATAGGCCCTTAAGCGTTTACCAGTGTGCGGAGAATTGTCATTGCGAGGAGCAACGCGACGAAGCAATCTCCATCTCGCGCAATGTCAGAGCAAATGAGATTGCTTCGCTTCGCTCGCAATGACATATGAGCCGCGACCCTCGTCCTCCGCGTAAGTAAAAGGTTACATATGACTCGAGACGAAATCACGGAGACCATGAGTCGGAGCGAGCATCAAACTTGTCCTCCGTGTTCTCTACGATCTCTGCGGTGAATGATTTCTAAAGAAGAATGACAATGAAAGCCAACGGTAAATCAAAACCAAGGATCGGCCTTCTTGTAGATTCATTGAGACTTGTAGCGCACAAGATCAGGGACGCGTTCTCTCGATACCAGTGGTTCCTGGGATACAAATTCGGCGAATCAACCGATATGGCCAGACACGTTTCTATGACCTCAAATACATTGTCCCTCCGAAAGACAGGTTCTGGGCAGATCCATTTCC
The DNA here is from genome assembly GCA_963786905.1 of uncultured delta proteobacterium. Taxonomy (GTDB): domain Bacteria; phylum Desulfobacterota; class Desulfomonilia; order Desulfomonilales; family Desulfomonilaceae; genus CAWBBA01. Next base: position 97,257 of record CAWBBA010000029.1, read on the forward strand.
AGTGAAGTTTGACGATAAGTATTTCATCTTTGTGGAAGAATTCATTTACGCTGGGAATAAAGGGCACATCTCAGTGATCGAGATAGACGAGGGTGGAACCTGGAAAGAACCCGTGAAGGTCCTGGAGAAAGATCACCACCTGTCTTACCCATTCATATTTGAGTGGGAAGGACATTTGTACATGATGCCGGAAAGCTCCCACAATAATAATATAGAGGTCTATCGAAGCACAGGATTTCCCCACTCCTGGGAGCCGGCCCGCGTGCTCTTGGAAGGCGTGCGAGCCGTAGACGCGACTTTGCACCAAACTGACAGCTTGTGGTGGATGTTCGTTAACATTGGGACGGAACGTGTTTCGCTCAATGACGAGTTACATTTGTATTATGCAGATTCACCTTTCGGCCCTTGGCAACCGCATAGATGCAATCCGGTGAAGTCGGATGTGAGCAGTGCCCGACCCGCGGGCCGTCTGTTTTACCACGAAGGAGAACTTTACCGGCCCTCGCAGGACTGTTCAGTAAGCTATGGCCATGCAATAGTTTTGAATAAAGTGTGTTGCTTGAATCCTGACGAATATAGTGAAAAGCAAGTGGATCGGATTCTTCCTCAATGGAGACGAGGTATTCACGGGGTCCACACGCTTAACAGGGCAGGAAGACTAACAGTGGTGGACTGTTTACAATACAGACGCCGCGGGCCGTTTTAGGTGACAAGTCACGTTGGACTGGGAGGCTCTAATCCCGCGTCCTCGGGAATTCACCGCAGAGGGCGCAGAGATCGGAGAGAAAAAAAGGCTTATCGCAGTTGCCAAGCTTTTAAGCAACTTGCAGGGATTGGTCACGCCAATGGCGTGATCACCCCGGACCCCACGTTTTACCTGAAAGTGCGTGCCCATTATGCAGGAGTCGATAGAAATCTGGTGCCACGGATGTGCCGAAGGCTCATCCGTGCGGGAGCGGGTCCGGCAGTACGTCCACGCCATTAGATTCGCTTACTGGACCGGCATCCGTCGGCCATAAAGCAATACCAGGCAAGCACGGATGAGTCCCACGGGGCGGAACGCATCCGTGGCACCAGACTCCATCGCAGCACTTTCATCTTCTGTTGTGACTTACAGGTCATGGTGGTTCGCGGGATGAATTCTTGGACAGCCGCGGAGATCAACATCATGTCCCCAACATTTTGAGAATTGTGCGAGCAGGTAATTAGGATACTTCGGGATGCCGAGGCTCGGCTTTGGAAGAAACGCAGCGTGAAAGAGGTGAGCCATGGACGACGTTTACAAGAGGCTGGCAAACAGGTTGGATCAATTCCCCAATGGGTTCCCTGAAACCGAAAGTGGCGTGGAATTGAAAATCCTCAGGAAAATTTTCAGTCCTGAGGAGGCAGAGATGGCGCTAAAAATAAGGCCTCTACCGGAAACGGCAGAGCAGATCGCCGAACGATTGGGAAAACCTGCGAAAGAGATGGAGTCGATCCTCGACAACATGGTTCGGAAAGGACAAATAGGAACTACCAAGATGGCGGGACAACAGGTCTACATGTTGTTTCCTTTTGTTCTCGGCATCTACGAGTTCCAGTTGAACCGCCTCGACAAAGAGCTTTCAGACCTTGTAGAAGAATACTTCCCCACCCTGATGACTGGCTCCTTGGGAAAACATGAGCCGGATTTCTTCCGAGTGATACCGATTAACGCTCAGATCAAAGCGGAACATCAGGTCCTACTGTACGAAGACGTACGCAAGATGATGGAGAAGGCGAAGTCTTTTCATGTTTCGGACTGCATTTGCAGAAAGGAACGAGCCTTACAGGGCGAGCCCTGTACTCATAGCATCGAGGTGTGCCTTGGGTTCTCAGAGAGCGAAGGCGCATATGATAAGCACGGAATGGGCAAGGTGATTTCCAGAGAAGAGGCTTTCCAGGTAATCGAGAAGGCTGAGGAAGAAGGGCTTGTCCATCAAACTGTACAATACGCAGTCAGGTCACTTCTTTGTCTGTAATTGCTGCTCCTGCTGTTGTGGTGTTCTTCGAGCTGTCAGGGATTTCAATGCCCCACACATGATGGCCAAGAGCAATTTTGTTGCGGTCATCGATCAGGAAACCTGCGCGGCCTGCGGCGCATGTGCTGAGCAAAGGTGTCCGATGGACGCCATCGACAGTGATGATGACACTTACAAAGTGCAATCGGAAAGATGTATTGGGTGCGGGGTCTGTACTACGACTTGTCCCACTGAGTCTATTACACTCGTTCGAAAGGCTCAACAGGAACAAGACACTCCGCCCGCCAATCTTCTGGACTGGTATTTGAAGCGGGCAGCCAGCAGGGGAATCAAGATGACGCTTGACTAGATGGGTCTGGTAAGGGGCGCTTAAGAAAGTCCGTTTCAGTTTGCGAGACTTGAGCGCTCTGGCGGTAGGGAAAAGGGGACATTCTACTTTTTTGGCCCAAAAAAAAGAGAGACCTGATTTCTCTACTGTCTCTGCGCTCTCTGTGGTGAAACAGTATTTCCTGGAGTCTGCAGCGTAATCCCTCAGTTGCTGGATTTTTCCAAATTCGCGGCACAATGTGGCCAATGAGTGGGATTACAAGGCAAACTCCTACATGCTCTCATAAAGAACTCGAAGGGAGTTCCGGGGACACCTTACCTAATTCATTGCCACGCTCCAGAGGGGGTGCATGGTCTTTGATGTCACGATTACTCGGAGCGACCTCCGGGGAATTCGTGCGGAATTCCCGGATGGCCCGTTTCTGACATGACGCGGGGTCTCCTCGTTGCCTTCCGTCTCAGAAAAGGATATTTTCGAGGACATCGCTATGCTCTAGTGGCCTGAAGAGGGCAGGAGGGATTCCATGAGCCAAGCGCGCCCTATTATTCCTTATGACTTGATCAAAGATTTCTGCCGAAAGCACCGTATTAATAAGCTGTCCGTCTTCGGGTCCTATCTCGCGCGAGGATTTCGGACCAGAGAGCGACATAGACTTCCTTGTAGAGTTCGAGGAAGGTCAGACTCCCGGTTATTTTGAGCTTGCTGATATGGAGCAGGAACTCTCAGACGCTACTTGGCGGCTGCAAGGTGGATCTTCGGACCCCTCACGAGCTGAGCCGTTATTTCAGAGACAAAGTAATGGCTGAGGCCGAGGTCCAGTATGCGAGAGGATGATCAAATTCGGCTGAGGCACATGCTGGATGCGGCTCGTGAAGCCGTCTATTTCGCTGAAGGGAAGTCGAGGGACGACCTTGACAAAGATCGATTGCTGGCTCTGGGATTGATGAAGTGTATTGAAATAATAGGGGAAGCAGCATCGAAAGTCTCCGAAGGGTGCAGAGAAGCCCTCCCAGAGTTCCTTGGAAATCCATCCTTGGCATGCGTAACCGTCTAGTTCACGTGTACTTCGAGATCGACCTGGACGTGGTCTGGTACACAACGACGGTTTCGCTTCCCCCACTGATCCCAATCCTGGAAAGGAATATCACGCCGGGCGTACACGAGTAGCTTCCGAGTTCCGAGGACACCACACTTAATTCATTGCCACGCTCCAGAGGGTATATACGCTGTGTGATGTCACAGTGTTAGAAACGACCTCTGAGCAGAGACAAGTTTGTTTTATAAGTAGAGAAATCGGCTGGATGCGCTGTGAAAAGAGAGCCCCGGAACTTCCTA
>CAWBBA010000030.1:0-35380 GCA_963786905.1 uncultured delta proteobacterium
GATGTCTACGCTGCGCTCCAGGTCCAAAATCGATGCGGGCACTGTGCTGTCGAGCACCCTTAAATCCAAATATCCATCCTGTCGGCCGAAGCAGGAAATGAAAACATCCGACGCCAAACTGCTGCCTCCCATTCCCAGCAAGACCGCACTAGGTGAACCCCTCGGATCTGATCTCGTCGGCAAAATCTCTGAGACGCTCCTTTTCGCCCATCATCGTTTCTACCGCTTGGAGCCAGCCGAGTCTCTGGCCAATTGCCGACCGTTTCTCCGGATCGTCGGTCCAGAGAGACACGTCACCGGCCCATATGCCTTCAGCGACTTTGTCTTGGTCGAACTGAAAAAGGATGTCGTCCACCGGCTTCTGAAGTTCCCGCAGCGAAGCGGATCTGTGTCCCCAGCCGCGCAACAAACGGGTCCGCTTGGTTCGTATCCCTTCCATCAGCATTTCGAAGGAGTCTGCGAATGATTTCACACCATTTTCCAGAAGCCGGTCCATGACCTCGTCAACGTGTATTCCCAGGGTCTCCAATTGGGGAAACAGATCACGGGCCTCATCCAAACCTTCTTGAAGGTGAGGAACCGCGTGTCCATGGTCGCGATAGGCTTGCAGAGTCGCAGGCGGCATGGTGTTGACCGTTTCGGGTCCCAGGAGGTTGTCCACGTAATAGGTGTCCGGGTAATTGGGGTTCTTGGTGCTCGTGCTTGCCCAGAGTACCCTTTGGGGCCTGACCCCACGTGCCTTCAGCTCCGCGAAACGGTCTCCATGAAAGAGTTCTTGATAGAGCGAATATGCCAGTTTGGCATTGACGATCCCCGCCTTGCCCATCAGGTTCAGAACAGTGGTCTTGACATTGGGGTCCGCAAATTCCTGAAGCCTCTCATCAATCATGGTGTCAACTCGGCTGACAAAAAAGGATGCCACCGAGGCCACTTTTCTAGGATGTCCGCCTTCAGCGACCCATTTCTCCATCCCTTCTATGTATGCCTCGGCCACATTGCGGTACTGTTCCAGGGAAAAGATGAGAGTGACATTGATGTTTATTCCCGAGCCTATCAGCTCCCTCACTGCGACCAGCCCCTCCGGCGTGGCAGGGACCTTGATCATCAGGTTCTCACGATCCACAAGGTCAAAAAGGCGCCTCGCTTCGACTATAGTCCCGTTCGTGTCGTAGGCCAGAGTGGGAGATACCTCCAGGCTCACATACCCATCCGCACCCGCGGTCTTCTCATACGTTGGCATCAAGAGGTCAGCGGCATCACGAATGTCCGGCACCACCAGGCTTTCGTAAATTTCCGGATATGTCCATGCCGGTGTCCACGAGAAAATGCAGGTCGTTGTCGTAAATCCTTTCGCTACCTATCGCTTTTTCGAAAATTGTGGGATTGGACGTTACTCCCGACACTCCATCCTCTTCTATCATCCTCTGCAGCTCACCCGATCTCAGGAGATCTCGGCTCAAGTTGTCATACCAGACTGATTGGCCCAGCGCATTTATTGCTCTCAATGGATTGGTCATTCAAAGCCTCCGGTTCGCCTGATCCTCACCCACACATTAGACTTGACAGACGGAAAGCGGGTGTCTATAGATAATGGACGGACATATTACACAAATAGGGAGATATCGACAACGCAGATTCTTAGGTGCAGAAATGGACTTGAAGTCATATCTTGAGGTTCAGAGCCGAGAAATAGAGCGGCATAAGTGGATAGAGTCCGAAAAGGCCGGTAAAGATCTGGGCATGGATGCAGCCATTGACTGGATCTTGAAATACGCGGATATGTTCAGCGATCAGTTCCGTCAAGACATCCACACTCGGCTGGAGGAACCTTCCTGAATCTCCGCCGCTGAAACGGTGACCACCATTACCGGACTTCATCGCTGAAGCAGTGCGGTCCAAAATGATGAGGACCGCGTTTACCCCGCCTTCAAACTCTTTAGCTCAATAAGCCCTTCCCAAAGTTACCATTGTCATTCGCATCCTACAAAGCTCTCGCCTGGGGGTCTGAATCAGTGGCCCGCGAGCACGAAATAGATGAGGGGAGCAATAGCTATTCTGTACCATGCGTACGGGGCAAGAGACCATCGTTGAACGAGTGCTATAAACGTCTTCACAGCGGCTGCAGCAGAGACAAATGATACGATGAAACCCAGCGCGAAAAAACTGAAGTCGGAGAACTGGAGAAGACTCCACCCCTTGTATAGATCATAAACAGTGGCTGCCATCATGACTGGAACCGCTGCAAGGAAGGAGTACTCGGCCGCGATTTTTCGATCAAGGCCGCTGAATAGTCCGCCGACGATAGTACAAGCGGAGCGTGACATGCCGGGCCACATGGACAGACACTGAAACAGACCAACCACCAATGCCTGTCGATAGGTGAGACCGTCCAGGTCCGCTATATGGGAATCCGGTTTGTACTTCTCTGCCAGGAGTATGCCTATGCCGCCGATGGCTAAAGCCCAGGCCACGGTCATTGGGCTGAAAAGAAACTCTTTGATCGCTCGATGGGCAAAATAACCTATCACCAGAGCCGGTAGAGTGGTTACCGCGAGCAGCATCAACCCTCGAAATCCGGCAAAGCCGATAGGAGAATTGCCTGACTGCTGCGTTCTCCACGGTATAAGAGCGACAAAGCGATAATAGTAAAGGCACACAACGGCAAGGATTGCGCCGAGCTGGATAAACACCTCGAAGCAGGAAGCCTTCTCCCCGGTGAAATCAAGCAAGTGCCCTGCAACGATCAGGTGCCCTGTAGACGAGACGGGCAAGAATTCAGTTATTCCCTCGACTATTCCAAGGATGATAGCGGTCCAGGGATCACCCATCTATTCACTCCTGTTGCCTCAATTCTCCTGCCGAAAATCACGCGGTCCTTGACGGAATCCGGCAAATGAAATGCCTGGGCAGCACCTCTATTCTGACGCGTCTAAGAAGTTACGGGGGAAGCCATTTGTTGGAAACAGCCTCCCCCGCAAATTCTTACGCTCCAGCACCAGCGGCAAAAGTTCTATTTGGTTCCAACCAATTCCACGTCAAATATAAGCGTCGCGTTGGGCGGGATAACACCTCCCGCGCCGCTGCTGCCGTACCCCAGTTGAGGCGGTATAGTGAGTCGGGCTCTGCTCCCCACGTTCATCAATGCGAGCCCCTCGTCCCATCCACGAATGACCTGGCCCACGCCGAGAACGAAGCTGAATGGTTCCCCACGGTCCCGGGAGCTATCGAACTTCTTGCCGTTTTCAAGCGTTCCGGTGTAGTGGACAACCACGGTTTGCCCTTTTTGCGGGACCGGCCCGTTCCCTTCCTGTACGATTTCGACTTTCAGGCCCGACGGTGTGGTCAGGTTTCTTCCGGCCTCGGTAATTGCGGCGGCAAGAAATACAACGCATCCGGCCAGCGCGGCCATAAAAAACAGGTGCTCTTTCAAGATACTCTCCTTATTCTGCAAATTAGACTCCGTCCTTTTAGCAGGCTGCCTCCTGAGAGTCCAGAATGAAATGGACTCAGCTCGCGACCTCCGTCTGCTAGGAATTGCCGCAGGATCTTACAATCATGACTTTATTCCAGCATGATAATCCGTTAAGGTACCCGTTGACCGGGAGGAGTGTATGAAGGGCTCAAAAGTGGACCTTATCCTGGCATCCGCATCGCCCAGGAGGAGGGACTTATTGGCAGGATTGAAGGCGCGCTTCCACGTAGTACCCTCCAGCGTATCAGAAGCGCTTTTGCCAGGGGAGACGCCACAAGCCCATGTCTCCAGGCTTGCCATAGCCAAGGCAACGGACGTGTCGCAACGCATTCTCGACGTGTGGGTACTCGGCGCGGACACCATCGTACTCATAGACGGGCAGATCCTTGGCAAGCCCCGCGATCAGGATGAGGCTCGGACCATGTTGACCATGCTTGCCGGCAGGACCCATGAGGTATTCACAGGATATGCGATTGTCCACGCACGCTATCCCGAGTTGAAGAGGGTGCGCTATGTCGCATCAGAGGTTCACATCCGGGAACTATCCGCCCAAGAGATAGCCGATTACGTGGACTCGGGCGAGCCCATGGACAAAGCAGGCGCATACGCGATTCAGGGTGTCGGTTCAGGGATCGTGGAGACCGTTTCAGGATCATATACCAACGTGGTAGGGCTTCCGCTTTGTGAGGTAGCTCGCGATTTGAAGGAACTCGGCATTTTCGACTTCTTGAGGGCCAATCGCAAACCATGATATCGGAGAACCTCGCGCTCATCAGCCGTAAGATTGCAGAGGCTGCGACCCGTGCAGGACGCAAGCCGGAAGAAGTTCGCATAGTAGCCGCTGCAAAGGGGCAAGGCCGCGAAAAGATCGAGGAAGCCCTGGCGGCTGGGATTAAGATCATCGGACACAATTATCTGCAGGAAGCATATAAGGAACTACCGGGGAAGGTCACCTCGGACGTAGAATTTCACATGATCGGGCATCTCCAAAAAAATAAAGCCGGCAAGGCTGTGGAGCTGTTCAACGTGGTGCAGACCTTGGATGACGTGAAGTTAGCGGAAGCTATGAATCGTAGGGCCGAGGCCGCGAATCGCATGATGGGGGTCATGATTCAGTTGAATCTGGCGGGGGAGGAGCAAAAGTCGGGAATCAGCGAGAACGAGGTAGAGAGGCTGGTAGTGGCTATCCGAGACCTACCGTCCCTCAAGCTTCTGGGTATGATGACCATGCCCCCGTTCTTTGACGATCCTGACCGGGCACGCCCGTATTTCGGTCGTCTCAGAGAACTGAGAGAAACGCTCATGGGCTCAGGTATCCTGACTCCGGAAATGAGTGAGCTTTCGATGGGTATGTCGGGGGACTTCGAGGTCGCGGTGGAAGAGGGGGCCACCCTGGTCAGAATCGGCACGGTGCTCTTCGGCCCTAGGCTCTGAAATTGTGCAAAACGTCGTTGTTTTTGATGGCTGCCTTCGGTTAATATTGTCGAAGCAATTAAACCTGGACAATTTACCAAGAAAGGAGAAATTGCATGGCGGAAACAGTCAATGGAATCCTGGACTCTATGCCGCAACATTTCAATCCTGATGCCGCAGCTGGGCTGGATGCGATTTTTCAGTTCGACATTTCAGGCGAAGAGGCTGGTCAATGGCATCTGGTTGTGAAGGATCAACAATGCCAAATCGTGGAAGGGAGCCACGATGGGCCCAATGTCACTTACAGCATGGCGAGCAATGACTTCATTGATATGATGACCGGCAAATTGTCAGGCCAAGCAGCCTTTTTTTCCGGAAAACTAAGAGTTTCCGGTGACCTGATGCTGGCTCAGAGGTTGGAAAGCCTTTTCAAGAGAGGGTAAGGCAGACGCGTCCTATTAGGCTGCGTTCTCCGGAGCGGGCTGTTACACACGACTGAACGTCGCATGATATTTGGCCGTCTCCGACACGCCACGAAGAGCGCCTGGGTAAAGTTTCATAACCATGAATGCCTCATCTGGAAGCTAGTATTCGCACCGAATGCAACAAGTTATATCCATGCATCCGTTGGGGCCGTCTTGTCGCTGCTGACGCCGCCTGGATTGATCGTGCCCGCGGCCTCCACGAGCATGGCGCAACATTCACTTCCTGCTGAGGTCTTGTGCTCAATCCCCTTCGGAATGACAAACATCTCCGCGTTCTTAACAGACACATCGCCATCACGGAAGTGAACGATCATCTCTCCAGCCAGCACGATGAACACCTCATCGGTGTTCTTGTGGTCATGCCAAACAAACTCTCCCTGAAATTTGACGAGCTTGAAGTGATAATCGTTCATCTGCGCAATGATCTTCGGGGACCAGTGCTCGGAGATCTTATCGAGCTTTTCGCTGAGGTCGATTGCGGTCTTCATGAACTTGCGTTCTCCATGTCCACCCGCTACCAGCCAAGAGGCGGCGCCGCACCCTTAATGGCTAGTGCTGTTACCCTCCAAAGGGTGGAAGATCACGTTCTTGATCCGTAGGCTTGATTGCCTCGTTAGCCTTTCTTTTCAGCTAGGCGCCCTGAGACATACTTGTGGAGGACACTGGAAATAAGAGTCTGGTAAGGAATTCCTTCATCGACCGCTTTCTTTTGGATGCTGACCAAGTCCTTTTGTGAGATACGGATGTTTACCCGCTTATCTTTCCTGAATGTTGCAGCAGCGCATTCGCGGTACCGATTTGACTCGGATTCTAAGTCTGGAACTGATTGCCACTCATCTCTTTCGTATGACTCAAGAAGCTCTTTTTCTTCCGGATCCAGTCGTTTCATGTCTGCTTTCCTTTCAGATACTTCTTGGTCGCCTTGCGACTGGAAAAGATCTACTCGTTAGCCGACAAAGGAAGGCGCCGAATGCGCACGCCCCCTTCGGCAACCGTGGCGACAGCACCGCAAGTCAAGAGCAACGAATCGCTAGCTTGGCTTTCTTTCAAAAGTGATATCAGAACCCATGAAGCTTGCGCCAAGCACAAACCCTGTGGCTAAGTGATAGAGTGCACCAGCGGTAGCCACGGCTCCCGAGGAAATACTGGGCACTGTGGGATAGTAACTGTATAACTGCAACAGCACACCCGCTAGAAAAATAAATCGTCCCGCAGAGATCAACCACCATAGTGAAATCCCCCCAAGCAAAGAGCAATGCTTGGCTCAGAAGCCCGGCCTGGGGCAGCCACGGAAGTGGAGGAATTTCAGTTTGGTATAGCGCCCAATGGGCATAGCGCTGTGCCTCAACCGGCCAATCGGCCCACCCCCCAAAAATGAATCGGCGACAGAACTACAGCAACGTGGCACAGCACCCAGAATGCTAGGAGAGCTCTAAGAGTGTTTGGTCGCATCGAACAAATGCTCCATAATCGCGTCATGAATCATTGGCCTGAACTCTTTGATGCGGAAATCCGCTTCACCGAGGAAGACGCGATTGGTGAGAAGAACAACTATCAGATCGCGCGGAATATCGATCCAGAGCGACACGCCGGTAAAGCCGGTGTGACCCACACTTTCCTTAGAAAAAAGCCTGCCGCTGGTTGATCCCTCCTCAGAAGGGGTGTCGAAACCCAGCGTGCGTGTGGAATCCGGGGTAAATCCGGCCCTTGCACAGAACGTGCCTGTGGTCTCTTTGTCAAAGAACCTGCCATTCTCCTTCAAGCTCATAAGAATCTCGCCTGCAAGCGCGGCCACCCCTTTCGCTGTTCCAAACAGTCCGGCATGGCCGGAGATTCCCCCTAGGGCCCTCGCGTTGAGATCGTTTACAAGACCAGGAAAATCCCCTGCGCGGGTCATGGCAATCCTCTTGTCATCTTTGGGCCGGAATAACAGGTCGTCGGCCAGCCCGAGCGGTTCGTATATCCTCTCTCTCGAGAACTGTTCCAGGTTCCGGCCGGTTTCCATTTCAATAATGAACCCCAAAAGCATGAATCCGAGGTCAGAATAAATACAACCCTGCCCCGGAGAATAATCCAGAGGTTCGGCCAGGATTCTCGCCGCAGTGTCTTCGTTGGTGTGTCGGGAGGCCGGCAGCAGGTAGTAGGGCCGCCAAGCCGGCAGTCCTGATGCGTGGGCCAACAGACACCTGGGAGTGATGCAGTGCTTGTCCTTGGGCGCGTTGGGAAACCAGCGGCCGATACTTTGATCCAGAAGGCTGGGATCTTCGGCGGCCATGAGGATCCAGCTAGGGGTGACGGCAAGCACCTTGGTGAGAGAAGCCAGGTCGAAAAGGGTATCGGGTTTCACGGCGTCTGTTCCGGTGCCGCCCAGTGTTCCGTAGGTTTGATGAAACTCGATATTTGTGCTCTTTGCCACGAGAAGGGCTGCTGCTGTGAAAATCTCTTCGCGCAGGCCTTGCTTCATCCTGTCATCTGCTTTGGAAAAGCGCATCTGAAACCCTTCTCAGAAGTGGAAAAGGAATTGCCAGAGGTAACGTCCGAAACGCAAGATAACTCGGTGGGGATGGGCATCTTGCCCGTCCTATCACAGACAGGCAGGATGCCTGTCCCACCAAGACTCTAACTGTCCGCGCCTATCTCAATGCGTGGTCGTGGAATACTAGAAGCTCAAGTGCGCCCGGTCCCTGGTTGAAAATGTAGTCGTGCGGGCCTGTAAGCTTGAGATACAGGTGCGGTATCGACTTGTCTGCAAGAAGTTGATGCATTCTTTCGACCGAAGGCGCCATGGGATCGCGGTCGCTGGTAACCAACTGAATGGATCGCTTCTTGAGTGTCTCGCTATGCCTTTCAACGAAGTGGCGGTAGACATCAAAATACGGCCCGAATGCTCCCTGAACGGAACCGATGCTGGAGAACACCTCGGGATACTTAAACCCGTAATACATGGACCGAGCCCCGCCCATGGAGACGCCGTCAACACCGACGCGGCCGTCGGCCACGCGATAGCGGGTCTTGAGCGCGGGGACGAGTTCATCCATGATGTATTCTTCATACTCCGGGTACTCAAGGCCGACCTGCGGTGATAAGAGAGGCGACGATGGACAGGCAAGAATGATCCCGCCGTACGGCCGATTCTTAAGTCTCCGGTTAAAATCGTTCAGATGCGGTGGCGTGATAAGCCGCCGGAAGTCATCCGGAGTGAGCCGGTTGTTGGCCAGCGCCCGAACCGCCTCATCCGTCTTGTAATAGTGGAGCCATGCCAGGGCCCCTTCTCTTGGGGATCTGGCGCATTCGCCCGCGCCTCCGAAGGCTATCACCAGCGGGTATTTTCTTGTTGCGTGTTTTTCATAATCAAGAGGCAGACTAACGGCCACAACGCCTTGAGGGTGCTTCCGGGAGGGGATGGTAAAGTACTCGGCGGGAGTCTTGTACCCGGACAGTTTCTCAATAAGCACTTCTCCGGCAGGTTTTTGCGAGGGCGAGAGACGCGACCGATTTTGCGGGGTCCGATATCCGGGAGCCACGCTGTTCGCCGCTTCTCACGGAGTCGGCGGCTAACGGAGTATTCCTGGTCGGGCCGCGACGGGTCTCAGCGTTCCCCTCAACCACATGTCTGTCGGTTCCTTTATCGCTTCCCCTTGCCGCAATGCTATTTGTGCTCGTTGTTATAGGTGCCTTGGGCGACTTTGAGCCATCTTCTCCTGACGTTGTACATGCCGCGAAAGCACAGGCTGTAAGGAGCGCCGAGAAAAGTCGGATCAAGCGCAATCCAATTGTTGTTTCGGTAAGCATAGAGGGAGTATTTCCCCGGTGCAGGTGCGAGATAGCGGACAGCTCGGCTTGCTGGACAAGCAGTCGTTGTCCGAACCTTCCTCGCTATTACCAGAGGCCCGGAAGTAGTCCGGTCTGGCCGCGTGCCGTGGTCCGATTGTCCTGGACCTGCGTCGGTTCCTGTTCCGCACGCGGCGGTCCGGCACTGACTTGTTGTCGTGGAGAATTCCTGTTTATGCCGAGTGCCAAGAAGTTCCGCTTGAACTGCTTGGAAAACCAGTACAGCGATTGATGCCCGTTCGGGTACCGGTAAGCGCAGTACCCATGGCCGCAGCTCTCAAAAACGTTGACGGTCACTGGAAAACCCGATGCTTTCATGTCCTCTACCAACTCATACAGCCTTCCTCTGTTGCTGTAGGAGTTGCAGCCGTCCTTGACGTTAGTATTGATGTTGTATGTAATCCCACCGGCTTTCCGTATTCTCGCCGCATTGCTCCGCCACACTTCATTCGTCATGGGATAGCTTCCAAGGTCAGTCTGCTGCCCTCCCGCGTATGCGAAGATATCAGGTCGTCTGGCAGAGATCATCAAGGCTTGCGCTGCGCCCGCGCAAGCGCCGTCGATTCCTCTGAACCGCCGATCCGGAACCGTCCGATAGTGAGCATCGATGTAGGGGATGACCTCGCCGATTAGATACTTCTCGTACTGGGTGGTATTTCCGCCTCCGGGATTCCAAAGAGACACGACTATTACATCGTCGTACGGGTCTTCTTTTAGCCATTGATTGAAAAGCTGAAGTTCCCGTTCTCCGACATTGTCCTGGAAACTAGCCTTGGTAAGCTGACCTGATTTCAGGTTGTCCATCGCCAGAGGGGTTTTGCACCAGACCGACCAGTATGTCGCTCCTCCCAATTCAGGGCCGTTGTCCCACCCGGATTTTCCTCCGAGCAGATAGACCACTCCATAGCGGTGGCTGACGTTTTTCTCATAATCTTCTGGCAAAATCACGTGGACGGGAAACGGTCCGGGAACCTCTTTTCCCCCCTTGGCTTTGGCGCTCCGGTATGCGTCGGAATGAACCCGAATCGTTTCAATATAGTGTTTGGTGCGCAGGAATTTCGTACGTGCTTCGATCTCAGACCATGGTTCTTCGACAGCTCCCAAAGCCGGAATTGTGGAGGCCGTCAAAAAAAGAATGACGGCCAGGGTAGAACCCAAGATTAATTTCTTCATGATGTCCTCCTGGCGCTTGAACAGCAACTCGGTCGAACTTAACTTCGCCATCATCTTTTGAAAATGCTCACTAGTCAACCGACACCGTTCCGACGAATCATCGAACCGTTATCTTGTGGACCTGAACAGGAAAACCCTGCTGATCCGCTGCATCAGAATTCTGGGGATCCATCAGAACCACGCTGCTCTTCACGTTTACGCCTCGCAGAGCGCATCGAACATAGAGGGGGTAAGTCCCGGGGCGGCCCGCTTGTACTTGAACATTGAGGTCATATACTTTGGATTCACCCCACAGGTCGATCCAACGCTCGGCCATAGGAACTTTTGTTCGAATCTTATCAGTGGTCACCGATAGCACTGTGCTGCCCGGCCCAAAGATGCGACCAGGTTTTGCAGACACCAGCCGCAGTCCTGAAGGGTCAGGAGTCGAGATAGTGATACCCCCGTAATCCGATTCGGCTCCCTGGTTCTGAGCTTCCACTCTTACGGTAAAAGTCTGGCCGGCCTGCACTGTAGAGGGAATTTTCACATTTATAACCTTGGGCCTGGCCTCGCGGGGCATCGCGACCTCGAAGCGGTCCGCGCACCATTGAACGCCGTCTACTCTCACATCCACCAGATATTTTCCGGTCTTGAGAGGTTGGGATGCTGACCTGCCGAAGTCGCTGGGATATGCGACTGAAAGGTCAGCATCTGCTGCAAGTTGACCCGTGTACTGGACGTCGCCGTCGGGGGTCTTCAGAAAGATCTGAACATCCCTTGTGAGATTGCCCCTATTGCTGAACCTGAACTTGAGTCCGTTCTTTGAGTCATCCGTGAATCGTGGAATCTGGGTGACCAGTTCAGGAAAAGACTTGAAAACCCTACCGGACAAATGGTTTATCACTAGTTCCGGCACATTCTCGGGAGCCGCTGCCACGGGCGGGGAGCTTTGGGCGGCTGCTAGTGTGCCCGGAGCAGAGGGGCCGGACGCGGGGGGCGCATCCTGCAATCGATGGGTATCCCTGGCTTCCAATGGCATTCCAGGCATTGTCTTCTGAGTGGTCTCCTGCGCTGTAACTTGTTGCTGCGCGGGAGGCAACCCTGTCCCAGAGGCCGTCTCTGTGGCCGGTGCCAACGGGGGGAGCATTGCTTCGACTACCAATATCTTTTTCGCGTTGCCTCTGGAGCCCTTGAACTGAGACATGAAGCGGGACATGCCCTGAGCTGTGCTGATGTTCATCCGGTGAACGTGGCTCCTGCGAGTGGCATGGTAAAGCCACACCCCGCCTCTTGCGTCCGGCAGCATGAGCACCACGTGATAGTGTAGCACGCGGTACCCACGCTCAGGCGCAGGCCGGCTGATGCTCCCAAGGTACATTCGCCCGGATTTCATCTGAGACAAAATGTTTTGCCATGCGGCCGAATCGTGGAGATCAAATCCCCGCAAGGAAATTCCATCGGAACCCTCGACAGCGTAATTACCTGGTTCCGGCATTATGATTTTACGGGGTTTACCTTCCGTAAGGTTGAAGATCAGGTCCCAGCCGAAATCCCAGTCCTTGCCCAGTTGAGCATTGTTTCCGCTATTCCCCTGGCGATCCCGGGTAACTTCTTCAAGAGTCCAGTTCTTGTCAAATAAGAAACGGGAGACTGAAACCACTAATCCACTGCAATTGAGCCCCGGTGTTTCAAAGAATCTGTCTGACCGGTCAAAGGCCGTGAAGTGACCCTGGCTGTCCAGCGTGCCGTCGTCCCGGTAAGCGATTCCTAAGTGCGTGTCTGCAATCTCGATGGGATCGGTTTTGGACGCAATCCCTCGCTCCCACAGATAGTCCGGTGCAAAAATTTGGTCCCCCGCGACCGGTACCGCACTGAATATACTTAAACAGACGAGCCCCATAATCAGGATGTTCACGTTATTTCGGGTAATTTTCACCAAGCCTCCGGAGTTAGACTTATTTTAGGTATATTACCAAGGATTCCGGCTTCATGCAAGTGTGCGTGATAGAAGAGATTAACTTGAGCGCATTACAAGGTCACCTGATTGAAAAAGGCAATCTTCGAACCAGATCCTTCTCAATGTAAAGCTCTACCTTCCAAAGCCCAGGTTTGTGGTCATAGAATTCCTTGGTGGACATGGTATGGACTCTGGTGCTGCCGGATGCTTGTCTGTCTTCGCCTTTACTGGTCTCTTTCTGTGCATCATAGGTCTTTCTTATTTTGCGAAATTCCTCCCCGTTCGGGTCATACCATATGCTTTCGACGGTATACGTATTCGGTTCCATCTTCGGGGTGAAGATAAGATTCACGCTTTCATTCATGTTGTGATCAAAAGTTTCTTTGCGGTTGTACGCAGACCCCGCTGTCAGAAAGGCGTCTTTGACAAGGTAATATTTTTCGTCAGCAGCGGCCTTTTCGATTCCTTTCCACTTTCCCAGGTTAAACATCCCGCAGCCCGCGATGAGAAAGAGAGTGGAGGCCAATACCAGCAAATGCAACAAGCCTTTCAACGACATCAGTTGCAAACTTCTCGGCTTCCCGGCTCCCGTTCCAATGGCCTTGCCGTGCAGCTCACAGGTCCTAATCATGAAGCCCTCACAAGAGCTATTTCGTCGCATTCCGGAAATTTAGTGCAGCGTATACAATCCGCCCATATCTTGTGCGGAAGAAGGCTCTTGTCCATGAGAGCGAAGCCGAGCCTCTGAAACAGTTCCGGCCTGTAGGTAAGAACAAATACCTTGCTTACGCCCATCTGTCCGGACTCTTCCAAGAGCGCTTCAATGAGTGACGTGCCTACACCTTGTCCCTGGTACTCCGTCTGCACAGCCAATGATCTTATTTCAGCGAGATCCTCCCACACAATCTGAAGGGCGCCGCAGCCGACGATCTCTTCTGAGCCGTCGTCTTCGCTTACTATGAAGTCCCTCACCTGGGAATAAAGTTCGCTCATGGCCCGGGCGAGGATATGTCCCGATCGAGCCTGTTCGGCTATAAGACGGTGAATGCTCTTCACGTCCCTCAAAGTGGCCCTGCGAATCACCCGGAAACCTCCGCACAGTCGAGATCCATTAGACGCTGAACCTGCTCTCTAACCGAAGCTGAATCCGGATTCGCCCCCAACATGCGGGCTAGTTCTCCGACGCGGGCTTCCCGGTCCAGAGGCTTCACGTCTATATGAGTGCGCCCCTGGCTCACGTACTTTCGAACGGAGAGATGATGGTCCGCAAGGGCTGCTATCTGGTGCAGGTGCGTCACGCATAGGACCTGTTGGCGGTGGGCCACCCTCGCCAGCCTGGTGCCTACGGCAAAAGCGGTATGGCCTCCGATCCCTGCATCCACCTCGTCAAAGATCACCGTGGGGGACCCGAGGCCGTCAACCTGAAGGGCTTTGACGGCAAGCATAATTCTTGAGAGTTCTCCTCCCGAAGCAACGCGGCTTAAAGGCCGCGGCGCCTCACCGGGATTGGACGCCAGAAAGAATTCGACTTTTTCCAGCCCGTTAGGTGAACCTTTGTCTTCTTCAACTTCCTGGAAAGACACGCCAAAGCTTGCGGAAGGCATGGCCAGGTCCTTGAGTTCCTTTTTCATGGCATCCTCTAGCTCGCTGGCTGCTCTTCGCCTGGCAGAGGAAAGATTGCGGGCAGCATTCAGATACTTTTCTCGGTGCTCGGAAACCTTTCCTGTAAGCTTCTTAACATCGGCCCTGGCCTCAAGGACGTCTCCTGCCTCTTCGGAAAGAGTATCAAGTTGGCTAATCAGGCCCGCCACGTCTTGACCGTACTTTCTTTTTAGCCGCCTTATCAGGGCTAGCCGTTCCTCGATCTGTTCCAGACGCGCAGGATCACTGTGGCTCGTTTCCGCGACATTTCTCAGTTCGAGGGCTACGTCCTCCAGTCGATAAACAGCTTCTTCAAAATTTTCTCTCATCCCTACCAGCTTGGGATTGGTCGATGCCAGGAACTCCAGCGCTCTCTTTACTTCGGTGAAGCCTTCCATCAAACTGCCACTTCGGGAATAGAGCGTCTGGTGAGCTTCGAAGGCCTTTTCGCGGATTTGGACCGCTTTTTTCAATACTTCTCGCTCCTGGACCAGTTCGTCTTCCTCTCCTTCCTTCAAGGAAGCAGCGGTCAGTTCTTCAATTGCAGCAGCATTCTCGCGACCAAGACGTTCCAGGTCCTCGCGCCTCTTCTCAGCCTGGGACAGCTCTCGTGCGGCCTTTGTCCAACCAGCGAATGTGTCCGCGGTAGTCTTTCGCGCCTCTGCCGCTCCTCCAAATCGATCCAGGATCCCCACATGTTCTTCCGGATCAAGGAGGACCTGATGCTCATGTTGGCCGAAGATGCTTACCAGAGACCGGCCCACTGCCTGAATCATCGCCAGAGTTGCTAGATTACCGTTTATGAAAGACCTGGACTTGCCCGTCCGCGAAACTTTCCTCGAAAGGACAAGCTCGGTCGCCCCGTTCAGGCCACCTCCAAGCTCTGCTGGGAGCGTCATCCCTGACGGGATCTCAAACAGACCTTCCACCTGAGCTTCCTGCTCGCCAGTGCGTATGATGTCCGGCGTGCTCCTAGATCCCAGAAGAAGATCCAGCGCTCCAATAAGAATCGACTTGCCCGCTCCGGTCTCTCCAGTGAGAACGTTAAATCCTTCGCGAAATTCGACCTCAACTTTGTCGATTATGGCCAGGTCTGATATTTTTAGGTACTTCAGCATAGGAATCGTTTAGCTACGCAAACAACCTCACACCGACGAACATGCCCACGTGTTAAGATATGACGCTCACATAGAATTTTCAAGGCCCACAAATTAAGGGGCAAAAAAGACCCATCGGTCGAATAGGTTAGAGATTCTTCTACGAGCGGCCCCGCGCAGAATATCTCTCGTCATTCCCGAAAGAGCGGGAATCCAGCTTAAGACCCGAAACGATTCGTTCCGGATTCCCGAGTGCGCAGGAATGACTAATGGGGTGATCCCTTATTCAGGTGACCGCCGCCGTGGTGACCTGCGGACCGTTTCCATCCGTCTATACCAAGTCCAGCTTCTCCTTCAGGACGTCAAAGTAGTCCCTGGCCGCAGATTTAACCATGATGAATGGAAAGGGCCCTCGTACCTATTCTGACCGACTGACCTTCTTCCAGCCCCACCGTCGTATGACCGTCCAGGGTCAGGGTCAAATTTTTACCTTTTTTGAGGACCAACTCCGTTTCCAAATGAGGGGGGATTAGAAGGGGGCGTTTGAGGCCCGCATAAGGGCATATAGGAGTCAGAAGAATGCCCTCAATCTCAGGATGAACTAGAGGACCATTGGCCGCGTACGGAGTCCGCGCTTGACCCAACGGGCGTAGACACAATGAGACCGTCCGCTCGAAGTTCAATTTCCCGAGACGTGCCCATTCTTAGGCCCAAGTCAATCAGGCGAGCTATACCCCCCCAATGGATAACTACGTCGTTAAGGACCCTGGCGGTCTTTCCATCAGGAAGAGTAATCTGAAGCAACATCCTGTTCACAAACGCGGCGGTGCCGTCCATCGCCGCGTTTAGCTCAGTAATGGCTTCGGCAGGAGACACTTCCGCCATAAATCCCACGCGTCCGAGATTAATGCCAAGAACCGGCATGGACTTTGTATTGAGCAGTGCTGCGGCCCGCAGGATGGTGCCGTCCCCTCCGAGGACCACTAGAAGATCCGCCTCATCTGTCAGGCGTTCGGTGGCATTTGCATTCCATTTTACGGCCAACTCCTGACAAGAGGGTTCCAGCAGAAACTTCCTTTCCGCACTCCTTCAAGAAACTGACAATCTTTTCACCTAATAGGAGCGCTCGTTCGTCCGCGCGCTTCAAGACCAATCCTATGCGTTGCATTCAATCCTCGATTATTTGGTCAGGGTGAGATTGCTGCATTGAGTACCACGAATGCAGGTGAAAATCCAGGGAAATGGGGCGGCAGAGTAATCTCTCAGTTACGGGCGACAAAAGATTGTCATTGCGAGCGGAGCGAAGCAATCTCATCGGCAGAGTGCGTACAGGACCGAGATTGCTTCGTCGCTTCGCTTCTCGCAATGACAGCCTCGCGCTCGGCACTGAATGGATACGCTCTTCCTCGATTCTCCCTTGCCTGGGTGTCGGGATTACGATACGCTGAACGTATGAATCTGTTCGATAGTGCAAGTATAACGGATTTTAAGAGGCCGCTCGCGGACAGAATGCGTCCCGATGACCTGGCCGGCTTCGTGGGCCAGGAAGCCTTACTTGGCCCGGAAAAGATACTCCGTCGGGCAATAGAAGAAGATCGTCTCTTCTCGATGCTCTTTTGGGGACCACCGGGCTCCGGCAAGACGACCCTTGCCCGCATTGTAGCTCACAAATCGAAATCTAGGTTCGTGCCGTATTCTGCCGTTACCGCAGGTGTAAAGGAAATAAAGGAAGTTGCAATCAGGGCTCGGGAAGATCTTACACATTCCGAAGTCAGGACCATCCTCTTCCTTGATGAAATCCACCGGTTTAACAAGTCACAGCAAGACTATCTGCTCCCTCACGTCGAACATGGGACAGTCATCCTGATCGGCGCCACAACTGAAAACCCAAGCTTTGAAGTGAATTCAGCACTCTTGTCAAGGCTGAGGGTATTTGTCCTCCAGGCTTTGCCGCCCGAGGCGGTAAGAGAGATTCTTCAGCGGGCCCTCCAAGAACCGGGACGCGGTCTGGGAAAGCTCAAACTCGAAAGCGATCCGAACGCCTTGGATCTAATAGTCTCCCTGGCCGGGGGAGATGCCAGATCGGCCTTGAATATACTCGAACTGGCTGCTTTGGACGCCCACAAGCACCGAGGCGGAAGAATCGACGCGGACACAGTTCAGGAAGCGGCTCAGAAGAGAAGTCTCCTGTACGACAAAGCCGGCGAAGAGCATTACAACCTGATTAGTGCCCTTCACAAATCTCTGAGGGACAGCGACCCAGACGCGGGTCTCTATTGGATGGGGCGGATGATCGAAGGTGGCGAAGACCCGCTGTACATTGCGAGGCGCCTGGTCCGATTTGCCAGTGAAGACGTGGGGCTGGCATCTCCGCGGGCGTTAGAACAGGCCGTGGCTGCCTATCAAGCATGCCGCTTTGTCGGGCTTCCAGAATGCGCCCTGGCCCTCGCTCAAGCGGTAGTGTTTCTTGCCACCGCGCCGAAATCAAACTCCTTGGAGGCCGCGTATATTGCTGTGAAGGAAGAGATAGGCCGTTCAGGGCATCTTCCGGTTCCTTTGCATATCCGCAATGCGCCGACTGGCTTGATGAAGAAATTGGGCTACGGCAAGGGGTATCGTTACGCCCACGATTACCCCGGCGCAAAGGTGGAACAGGAGCATCTACCTGAGCCGATAAGAGGCAAGCGCTTTTACCATCCCACCGACAGAGGCTTCGAGCAGACTATCCGAGAGCGGATGAGTGAAGATGAGCCGGAAACGTAATAGGATTGCAGGAACTGGGGGCTTCTTGAAGAGTGACCAGAGAGGCCTTCTTTGCAGAACCCCCGGCTTCCGGCCTTTACCTGAAAGTGCCACACTCTCAACGGAGAGCGCCTCTTGCTTGGTGCCACGGATGTGCGCAGCTCATCCGTGCCGGGCCGTGTCAGGCGGCACGCTCGTCGCTCCAGTTTACAATGCCGGTGGTATTTATCGGCTATGAGAGTCAGGCACGGATGAGTCCCGCGAGGGCGGAACACATCCGTGGCACCAGACTCGGTTGCAGTTCTTTCATCTTCCGTTGTGACCGCCACGTCATGGTAGTTCGCCGGAATCGCGGCAAGGGTTGCTGCCTCAGGGGCAGGCGGCTCAAGTCAACGACATTTTGCCACCCTGAGATCAAATGTTCCGGCTGTTTTGGAACCACCCCCAGATAGATTCGCAGACTATTTCAAATTGTCGAGCAGTTGTTGAGTAATTACCTTATTTTCACTCACATAATTAATGAGCAGGTCGCTGATGACGGGTCCGGAATTGTAGAGATCCTTTCCTTTCTCCTTGAATACCTTATATCCATCTCCGCCTGCGGCCAGAAAATCGTTGGTAGCCACTGAGTATGTCTTGCCCGGGTCAAAGGGTTGGCCTCGGATAGCATCGATTCTGACCTTGCCCCCTTCAAGCCTGTAGGTGAGGCCGAAGGTTTGGAGCTTGCCGCCACTGCCCGGCTCCAGCTCCGCACCCCTCTGGAGCACAGCAATAATATCCTCGCCTGAGAGATTCATCTTCACGACAGCGTCGGGAAAGGGGAGGACCGTATATACATCATTCAACGTGATGTCCCCTTGCTTGATGCTCGCTCGAATAGTCCCGCCGTTGAATATCGCTACATCCGACCGCGAATTCACTGCCATCTCATAGGCTATAAGCCTGCCGAGATTCGTCTCCCTGCCGGACCTGACACTCCTACGGGTGCCCTCGAGGAACACCTCGGTCTTGCCGATCACCTTACTCAAGCTGACGTCGAGTTGAGCCTTGTATTCCGCAATGATGGCCGCAATTTCCTGGTCCTCTTTGATCGCGGAAGTCAACTCAATCAATTCTCCCTTGTAATTGGTTATTTTTCCGTCCACGACATCGAGGTCGAGTTTCCCTACATATCGGGCATACGCGCCGGCCTGAGAGATGATGGTCTGGTTGACCTTCATGGGCTCAAAAATAGCTGTGTGAGAATGCCCCCCCACAATGACGCTAATTTTTGGACAAGCTTCCGCCAATTTCTTGTCCTCGTAGACACCGACGTGGGTAAGCGCGATCACCAGGTCTTTTTCACTGACCCGGTCCAGAATTCCTTTTGCAGTGGCTATGGGATCGTCGAACACCAGTCCCTTTACGTTGTCAGGATGAGTGGTCGTGGGGGTGTCCGTGGTGATTAGGCCGAAAATTACTACCGTTGTGTCGGACTCCGGGTATTTCTTTTCGAGGACGCCCTGAAAAACATTCTGACCTGAAGAGGCCCTCGTGTTTGAGTTGAGAAGGGGGAACTCCATGAGCGGCCTGAGATTGACCAGGATGTTATCCTGACCGTAGTCGAACTCGTGATTGCCCACCGTCATGGCGTTGAATTTCATCTTGTTCATCAGCGTTACGCCGAGTTTTCCCTTGAATGCCGTGGAGAACGGAGTCCCCATGAGAAGATCGCCCGCCAGGAACAGCAAGGTGTGACGTCCCTCAGCCTTGTTCCGTGCCTGCACTTCTTTGAGTACTGTCTGGGCTCTGGCGAATCCTCCAATCAGCCCATCGACCCCTGCCTCCGCGTATGGCAAGTAGTGCGCGTGGGGATCGTTCATGTGGAGAATCGTCAGCTTAAGCGCTTCGGCCGCTTGAGACGCGCTCACCAGGAAAAGACATGAAAATAGAAGAGCGAGAATTAGGGAAAGGGTAGCCCTACCGCGGGCGTTGAAAATCATATGCTAGCCCCTTGAATTGAATGTGGCTGTACGAACGCAACCGGGGAAGATAATCTTAACCGAGGGTTCTGCACATCGGAGCAAAAGAACCCAAGAAATAGTGGTCGGGGTGGCCGGATTTGAACCGGCGGCCTCGTGCTCCCAAGGCACGCGCGTGCTAACCAGGCTGCGCTACACCCCGCAACCTCTCTTTATAGTACGAGGGACATAAAATCGCAAGAGTCTTTGGAGGAAGAAACGAATTGTCGCAACTTATTTGAAGGTATTCAGGAGATCATTTTCTCCCTTGGTTAGCCGGGCCGAATACCTCGGGTCAGCACCGCTCATAAAGGACCTCGCCATCCGGCTCAATTATCCACCGAAAGGTGCATTTTCACTCGCCTAACCCTCGCAAAAAATCGGCAAATTGCCTCAAAGCCCGGCCACGATGGCTGACTCGGTTTTTTGACTCTCCATCCATTTCGGCAAAGGTGCACTCTGCCTCTTCGAAGTAGAAAATGGGGTCGTACCCGAAGCCGGAGCTTCCCCGAGGTTCGCGGGTTATTCGACCCTCGCACACACCGCGAAAAAGCTTCTCTTCGCCATCGGGAGCCACGAGGGCCAAAGCGCAGACAAATCTGGCCGAACGCTCGGAATCGGGGATGTCCTCCATTTCTTCTAGGACGCGCAAGTATTTTTCTTCATCAGACGCGTGATCGCCCGCGTATCGCGCGGAATGTACTCCCGGACGACCGTCCAAAGCGTCAATGCACAGTCCCGAGTCGTCAGCGAGAGTTACTATGCCGGTCGAGTATGCCATCGTTCGCGCCTTCTTCAGAGCGTTTTCTTCGAAAGTCGCTCCGTCCTCCACGACCTCCGGAATGCCGGGCACTTCTGATAGCGAAACAAACAAAGCAGGAAGTCCCTTAACGAGGTTCCGGATTTCCTGGACCTTCCCCTGGTTTGTCGTTGCTATAAGGATTTTGTGCGGTATTCTGTGTATCAAAGGGTTCTCGGTTTCGCCACCCTTCGTGTCATTTCAGGGAGATGGATCCAGGCGGGATCGACTTGAAGATGACTGTACTGAATCCGCTTTTCCGTATGTCCGCAGTCTGGACGGGGTCACGAAACGACCGACCGCTGAGCCAGGCACGAGTCTGGTCCCTGTAATGTGCCGAAAAGAAGTGAGCAGAGGCGCCCATTGGGCTGGCGCCGGCAACTTGCGGCGGCTGGGTCATGTCAACCACCTGCCTCAGAGATATGCCGGCCGGCACATGAAAAGGATGCGCCTGAGACCAGCCTGCAAAATTGATCGTGTCCGACGCGCCAGAAATGGGAACGGGCCCCACCTGATACAGGGCTTCCAGAAACTTGGATCGCACTGCAAGAGGGTGACGGAATTCTGTCGTGTGGATCTCGCCCCATTTCCACTTCTTGGGGTCAGATCCCATGAGGTTTTGCCCGCGAGTCACAGCTTTCTGAAAGCTTTTCCTCAGCAACTCTTGAGGTTTCACGCTTCCGATCCAGCCGGTTTGATGCTCGATGAAGATTCTTTTCACGGCTCTCGACGCCAGCGGAGGGTAACCCGTGAATCCTGCGTAGAGTGACTCACCCAGAGGCTCTAAGAAAAGCTCCTCGACCAAGGCCTGGTAGAGTAGACCGAATATTGCTGCCGCGGCAGATTCTCCCCCCATTTGGAAATCCCACGTACCCAAAATACGCGTGGCTTCTTCTTCAGATCGATTTCTTTTGTCGTTCCCCTTGAGGGAATTCAAAAGAATTGGGACAAAGTCTCTTGCGAGCGGTGAAAGGGAATCACACTGTATCTTCTGGAAGCTCTCTGGTTGGTGCACATTGCTTTCTTCGAGCAGATCCTTGATTCGAGGCGATTTATCCGTGTCATACCAATAGCAACTCACAAAGAATGGGTAATCCTTGCCGCCGGGGCGACCGTCAGCCGTGACGCAATAGCCTTCAGAAGTGTTGGTCCATGCTGGAAGCTCCTTGAAGGGGACGAAGCCCCCCCAGTCGTGTATGCCGGTCCACGCCGGCATGGGCAATATCCCGTCGCTGCCTGGAGGACGGAGCGGGACTTTTCCGGCGAACTGGATTCCGAAGTCCGCTTCCCGGTCGGCCCATGCCACATTTAGACATGGAGCGATAAGCACACTAAGCGATTTTTCGAATTCAGCGCGGTTACGGGCTCTGTTCAAGCTGTACAGGGCCGGGAAGAGACCAAGCCCCTCACGCCCCGTCCACCGCATGGAGAGTGCCCGGCCCTTGTCGACTTCTGACACCAAAGGCCCTGTCTCGGTCATTCTTATGACCCGAGTAGCAACAGAGCCACCTTTAATACGGTAATTTTCTTTTTGTTCCTCTATCTTCCGCCAGCGGTCTATCCGCCAATAGCTCTTTGTAGAGTCCGATTCGAGATGCTCCACAAACAGGTCCGCATCGTCGACAAGCGCAGGGACGCAGCCCCAGCCCAAATAGTCGTTCGTGCCCGCAATTGCCACGGGTACGCCCGGAATAAAAGTTCCAGAAAGATGAAAGTCTCCAGCGGCCAGTCGCGCCTTATACCAAAATCCTGGGGCTGCCAGGGTCTGATAAACTGTGCACGCGGCCATGGGCTTCCCACTCTGGCTCCTCCCACTGCCCACTGTCCAAGCGCAGCCCCCGCGAAAACCGGGAACACGGTCGAAGATGCGACCGCTCCCAGGTCTTGGGAATAGAATCCCGTTCGGGTCCCACCGACCCAGGTCAGTGGCCACAAAAGCCCCAGCAGCCCCAGGATCGGTAGGAAAGAGCTGTAGAGCCCGATCTTTGCCCAGCCGGGTGACCAGCCGGGTGAGGATCGGATCTACACGTGCAGCAACGGAGCTTTCCCATGCCAACCCAGCGAGTATGGAGGAGACGTCTTGCGGGGAAAATGGCGCAGGGCGGTAATCCAAGAGCGAGAACTCGACAGGGAGTTTCTTGCCGTGTGCCGAGATATATTTGTTGATGCCTTGAACGAACTTCTCAAGCCATCGGCCCTCGCGCTCGCCAAGGCGTTCCCGTGCGTCTTCGGCAAGCCTTCCCGCCCTCACAGTCCTCATGAGGTGGTCGCCTTCCAGGTACTCCGGTCCGAGGATCTCAGCGAGCCGACCTTGGCCCGCCTTCCGCAGGTAGTCCATTTGCCATAAGCGATCCTGGGCCATTACGTATCCCAGTACCATGGCCACATCATCTTCGTTTTCCGCGATAATTCCGGGGACGCCGCTTTGGTCTCTCAAAACGCGGACATCTGCGATGAGGCCGGGGGTCTGAACGAGAGCTTCGCTATCCGGAAGCAGGGAAACGACAAAAAAGTATATCCATAAGGCCCCAACGCCGGCTATAAGGATCAGCACCACAGGAATCGCTGTGAATATCCTCATGAGCCAGACCGGATCAATGTCCTTTTTCAGGAAGGCTTTGGCTGAAGTCAATTAACCGCACCCCCCAAAATTCTTTCCACCAACTCGGAGCTGGCTCCGTATGGGTCCTTTGTCTTAGCGACTATTTCTTCCACCACTCCGTCCAAGGCTTGAACGCCCCCGAGTATTTCCAGTGTCCTTTCCATGAGGTTTTCTTTTAGGAGATCCAAAATCTGATTTTTTGCCCTGATCTTGTCACGTTCCAACAGCCTTTCTCTGCCATGATCGAGCAAGTAGTGATGATGATCCAGGATCGCCCGATACAGTTCGTCCACCCCCTGGTCGGCTGCAGCGACAGTTTCTATGATGGGCGGAGTCCATCCGCTTGCCTCGTAGCGGTCGGAAGACATCTGCAGCAGAAACCTGAGTTCGCGCATCGTTTTAGCGGTGCCTTCGCGATCGGCTTTGTTGACCACAAAGAGGTCGCCGATTTCCATGAGTCCGGCTTTGATAGCCTGAATTTCGTCTCCCATTCCCGGGATCGTGACCAGCACTGTGGTGTGGGCATTGTGTACCATGTCAACCTCGTCCTGTCCTACCCCGACGGTCTCCACGATGATGACATCCTTGCCCATAGCGTCGAGCACCACAATGGCATCCGCAGTAGACCTAGTGAGTCCGCCGAATTTCCCGCGAGTGGCCATGGACCGAATGAAGACGCCTTCGTCCAGGAAATGTTTCTGCATTCTGATCCGGTCGCCTAGAATCGCCCCTCCCGTGAACGGACTGGTGGGATCGACCGCGAGTATGCCGACGGTCCTTCCGTCTTGGCGAAACTTTGAGACCACGCGATCCACCAGCGTGGACTTCCCAACGCCCGGGGAGCCGGTAAATCCAATCACATGGGCGTGTCCAGCGTGGCGATAGAGCAAGGCCAATTCGGCAAACACCCCACTGTCCCCGTCGTCGATACGGCGGATCAACTGGGCGGTGGCCCGCATATCGCCCTGAATGATTTTTTCGGCTAACAGGGGCATGGTGTCTCAAGAATCAGATATGACGAGCTATTTGCGTTTAACATGAACATTCCCCACGATGACCAGTCGTCAGATTTCACTGGTCCCCTAACTCGGTTATTGGTAGAAGTCGGACGCCAAATTGTCAATAGGAAATAATATTTTACGCATGAGTTTTACGTACCGACTTGAAAAGAGTATAAAGGCATGGAATCGAAAACGGCAATTTGGGTTGAAGGTATAAATTGTCGATGTTAGGATTCGCTTGATGAAAGAGTATATTTTGATCCTGATCAGAGCGTCGCTGATCCTGGTTTGCGCTTCACTCGTCGGGTTGGGCGTGAACCTGATAAGCCCGAAGCCCTTACCCTGGGAATACGTTCCGCCGAAGGAAGTCGAGGTGCGCGGTGTCAAGGTCCCGTTGATTGACGAGCAGGCCGCGTTCGGTTTTTTCGCCTCTGAAGGGACTGTATTCGTGGACACTCGCAAGAAGGAAGACTATTCCGAGCGCCATGTAAAGGGGTCGGTTTTCATCACCCCGGAGGAAAAAGAGGAGCTATTCCCCACGGTGCAGCCTCTCCTCCCGGAGGATGCTCGGGTCATCCTGTACTGCTACGGACCCGAATGCGATATGGCCGAACAAGTCGCTGACTTCCTGGCTCAGTTGGGGTACACGAAGATGATGATTATGTCAGCCGGTTTTCGTGCCTGGGAAAAAGCGGGTCATCCAGTAGAGGGTAAAGGCAAATAAGATGGAACTATGGCCCTGGTTGGACAGATTTTCCCTACTCCTTAGTTCGGAAAATTTGACTTACAGCGAGCTGGAGAACGGACCTGGACGTGCGAGACGCACTCTTATATATTGTGTTGCGACTGTTTGCTAGGAGGGCCAATGAGTGACCGTTACCAGCAATTCCTTGGATCTGATCCTGGGATGATAGTGGAGCTTGTAGATGACTCTGTCTCGCCCTATCTCGTACGCACCGACGATGGCTTTGAGTTCTGGATAAGTGCCGAAGATTTTAAGGACTATTACCGCAAAGAAGGGAGTCCCACGTCTCAGTGCTGGGCCCATCTTGTTACCGATCCCGACAGCGGCTCGGTGGATTCTCGCAAGATGGCCGAAGTTATGGGCATCCTCCATTCTTTTGAAGAAGTGCTTCAAGATTTCGACAAGTCAAGGGCTTTCGTGAGAGAGGCCCTCAAGGTGCTGGGTCGCAATTCGAAGGCCAACATCAGCGAGGCAAAGAGACAGCTCGAGACCTTGGGTTTGAATATCACGGGCCTAGAGGATAAGCATTGGGACCGTCTTTTGACCATCACTGACGAACTGAGAGCTCTCCTGTTAAGCGACCGCTGCGCTGTCCTTCAGTTTCCCGACTTACCCGAGATCCGGGGCGCTGGCGACCAGACGGAAGGGCAAGCGGCGTCCCAATCGAGACCGGAAGCAAAAAAGACTCCGAAAAAGATTGTGACCGAGGGCCGTATCGGTAGGATGAAGAATGTTGATATGAATGTCCAAGGGGACAATCTCACCATCACCGTTGACCTTTCAAAAGAGTTTGGCCCTTCCAAGTCGGGGAAAACCATCATTGTGGCTTCAACAGAAGGAAACAAGACAATTCCGGGCCGCATAGAAAAGATCGGTCTGAATGTTTACAGGCAACCTGACAAGAAGGGGAGCAAAGGGCGGCGTCAGTCGTTCAAGAATGTTGCAATGGCCGTGGAGGGGGATAGGCTGAGCATTACTGCGGATCTATCAGTAGAGCTTGGGCCGTCGAAATCCGGCAAGACAATAATGATCGCGTCAACCGGTGGAAATCAACTGGTCTACGGGAGAGAGGAAAAGATAGGTCTCAACCTATACAGGAAGATAGAGTAAGGAGGCTCTGTTTATGTTTGTATTCGGAACCGCAGATGACGTCTTTGCTATGGCTGTTCGTATCGAGGAGAACGGCAACGCATTTTATGCCGGCGCGGCCGAAATAGCCAAGAACCCGGAGGTCAAGAAGCTCTTCGAAGACCTCGCTTTAATGGAAGCAAGCCACATCAAGATTTTTAGGGATCTCAGGAGCCAACTTTCTGATACTGCGAGTCAGGCGGTTTGGGACCCCGAAGGACTCGCGGAGAGCTATCTGGAAGCCAGCGCGGATTCCCATGTGTTTACACTAGAAGCAGCGACCGACAGGTTGAAGTCGGTGAAAACGCCTGCGGAAGCCCTTGATATGGCACTCCAGTTTGAGAAAGATTCCCTGATATTTTTCCTGGGGATGAAGGAGATACTTCCTGATGCCAGCGGCAGAGATGAAATTGAGAAGCTCATCAAGTCGGAGATGCTTCATATCCGAATGCTATCAGGGGTAAAGAGACGGCTGGCCGAAACTGGGACGGGAGGCATTTTCTGAGCAGGAGCGGGCTTGAAACTTGGTTAGAACCATGCGCTCAGGAAAGTCACGCGAAAAACGGGGGGCATCTTCTTAGTAGGGGTGGGTTTCAAACCTGCCCCTACTGACATTCAGGGCGCTAACAAGCGCCACCACTAATCATCTATATCAGATGGTTGTTCTTCCGCGGCTCTCAGCGTGGTCTGTATTCGTTCTCCCTTTCGTTTGCCTTCGAGGATTTCCAGACCGGCGAGGCAACCTCCACTCTCCACGGCAAGACACGAGAGGACGCGACATTTCACAAGCGATCCCTGGTCCATAACTTGGATGACATCTCCTGGGGCTAGGAGCTGCCCTCCGCGTACGGTGCTTCTGTATTTCTTTTCCCTCGCCATGTTCTCCTCTGGATTCAGAACCTGTCCCACTGAGCTGTGTCCGAGGAAGCAGCGCTCACTGGGCCCACACCGCGTGGGCCTTCGGAAACGGCCAATGGTGAAATTGAACCTTGGCCGCTTCGAGCGCCAGCGAACGTCGCTTTCTGAGTGGTCTTAGAATTCCGTGAGCTGACGCCCTCGCTCAACGGGATGCGACCGGTGATGCAGCCGGACAGAAGAAGAGAAGCGCAAACAAAAAAAGAGACAAGGTATCTCATAACAGAGCTTCCGTATGAAGAATACCCTCTCTCCACCTATTGTTAAATCACAAAAACCTCTCCAGGTCAAGGTTTATTCACGGTAGTGGCTAGAGTTGCCACTGTAAAGAGTACCATCGCACTTCGACGATCAAGTATGCCAATTTGCCTTACATCAAGCAATCCATACCTGCCGAAGCACACTTCTCCGGGACAAATGCAGAAACTCACGAGTATTTTCAAAAAAAACACCCACGGGTACTAAATCCTATCAATGTTGTCAGAAATGATCTTGACTTGGGTGGTAGGGAAAGGTATCCTGGGTCCCATATCCCTGTTGGCGCACCGCTTGTGGGAATTGTGGCATGACCCGCCTCAGGTGACGGAGCCAGGATTGAAATAGAGTGTGAATATTACCGACCTCACACGCAAACACTGAGAAAACGGAACAGAGGTCCCGACGAGGACCCGGAATAACTGATTGTCGAAGGGAGAAAGAGGAATCATGGAAAACACCGTGAGCCACGCCATGTATATCCTGGAGGAACCGGTGCAATACATCTGCCTAACTTTTATGGCCCTGATGTATGCCATTAAGATCTACTCGATGATGAAGAAGCCGGGACCGCCGGAAAAGGCTGAACTCAAAGGGGATCGATATGCAGGCGCGTTGCACTCTCTGGCCAACGTGCTTAGACCCTGGGGCATGGAGAGCACGCGAAACCACCTCTATTTTTATGTGGAATTTGTGGTCTTTCACATAGCCGTTGCATTGACCATCGGATCGACCTTCTTTATTCCCTTGGTTCCCCAGTTGATGGGTCCCACGGTGTCCAAGGTCATTATGGTCTTTATGGGCCTGGCGTTCCTCATTGGATTGCGGCGAATTTACCGCAGGATTACGGTTCCCGAAATACGAATCATCAGCAGTCCGGATGATTTCTTTGCCATAACGCTCATGACGGTCTTTTTTGCTATCGGGTTCGGGGCTATGTGGCTCTGGATTCAGGGTAGGCCTGAAACCGGGTTCATGTGGATCTTCTTCTTGATGACCACTTTCTTTCTCCTTTACGTGCCTTTCAGCAAGATCTCCCATTACGTCCTCTATCCGTTCGGCCGGGTGATGTTCGGCCAGATCTTCGGGGGACGCGGGGTCTTGAACAGACATGCAAAATAAATGAACCGAAATAAATAAACGGAATTAGAAAACCGGAGGAAATGAAATGGCCGAGCCGGCAGAAAAGAGCGTGATCGAGGCTAAGAAGCAAAAACCGGAAAAGCTCGGGAGCCAGGAAGACAGGAAGTGGCCCGTGAAACCGGAATTCACCCCTGAAATGTTGGCGGAAATGGAGAAGCTTCTCCCTGCCAAGCTAAACAGGATAGTCCAAACTTCACTGGCGGGCTGCATCCATTGCGGCATGTGCAGTGACTCCTGCCACTACAGTGTGTCCATACCTGAGGACAAGACCCTGCTGCCCGCTTACAAAGCCGACAGGTTCCGGAAGTGGTACAAGTACAGGTACGACTGGATGGCCAAGGTGTTCCCGTCATTCGTGGGGGCCCAACCTCTCACCAAAGAGCTTGCCGACGAGATGTACGACAAACTTTGGGGCGGCTGCACCATGTGCCGGCGCTGCACCTTCAACTGTCCCATGGGCGTGGATTACGGGATGTTGACCCGGGCCGCGCGAGGGATCATGACTCAAGTCGGCCGAGTGCCCAAACATCTTCAGGACACCATTGATACTCATTACAATTACGGCAACAATATGGCCGTTCCGCAGGATGAATTCATCGAGACAATTGAATGGATCGAGGAAGAGTTGCAGGATGAGGATGGTTGCGCGGATTTCAAAATTCCGATCGACAAGAAAGGCGCCAAATACTTTCTTACACTGAATCCCAGAGAGCCTAAATACTATCCCTTGACCATCCAGGCGAGCGCAAAAGTGCTTAATGCAGCGGGAGTTGACTTCACCATCTCTTCACGGTACTGGGACCTGACCAACTATGCCATGTTTAACGGCATCGATCCCGACGCAAAACAGTTCGCGGAATGGATCTTCGAAGAAATGAAGCGACTGGAGTGCGGGTATCTCCTCTCCGGGGAGTGCGGCCACGGGTACCGCGGCCTCCGTTGGGAATTGGCCAACTGGCTCGGAGGAGTGCCGTTCAAGTTTTCCAGCATGATGGAGCTTATGGCCGATCTGGTTCAACAAGGGAAGCTCAAGGTCGACAAGAGCGTGTGGGCCGACAAGTGTTTCACGTACCATGACTCGTGCAACATAGCTCGGTCCGGCGGCGTGATGGAAGAACCTCGGTTAGTGATCAGGGCAGCGGTCGATAATTTCGTGGAAATGGAGCACAACCGGGAAGAGAGCTTCTGCTGTGGTGGAGGCGGGGGTGCCCTGGCAATGCCCGAGTTCTCGGAGCGGCGTATCGCGGCAGGCAAAATCAAGGCTG
Source organism: uncultured delta proteobacterium (assembly GCA_963786905.1). Lineage (GTDB taxonomy): Bacteria > Desulfobacterota > Desulfomonilia > Desulfomonilales > Desulfomonilaceae > CAWBBA01. The sequence continues at coordinate 29,647 of CAWBBA010000030.1, forward strand.
ACGAAATACGGGCTACCGGAGCAAACGTGGTGCTCCAGTCTTGTCACAACTGCACGGACCAACTTAAGGAGATAATAGAGCACTACCATATCGACGCTAAAGTGATGAATCTCGCTGAATTGCTGGCTCCGGCTCTAGTGCTCTGAGCTATCGCCACTCAAAGTGACGGAAAGAGGTTGATGCCGCGCTGCCGACCATTACTGCGGTATCACACTTCGAACCGGCATAAAGCGCACATGAGGTTTACCCTCATGTTGGAGAGGGGCCGCCGGCGCTTCGTGCCGGTCCGGCAGTCGGAACGCCATGATTTCATGACACGTCTCACGGCTTTGGGGGCACTCTTGAAACCCCTCATACCGTTCTTGCGGAAATTGTTCCTATGCTCAAGACGGCAACTCGGTTCGTCACAAAATTCACCCGCAGTCTGAGCTTCAAACTCAGTTTCTATACTGCATTCATTATGTTCCTTGCTTTGCTCGCCTTTGCTTATCACAGCATATCCGCGCAAGAAGACAACCTTATAGCCAAGATGATCCAAGTGTCGCTCAAGGATTCTGAAGTCATAAAGGCCGCGATCTGGAACGGAATGATGACCAAGGATCGTGAGGTTATCAGACAGATTGTCCAGACCATAGGCGCGCAGGAAGGGTTCAAGGAGATAAACATTTATGATGCTAAAGGTGTTTTGCACTACACGAGCAAATCCGATTTGGACAATGAGATCCTTATTCAGCAAAAGAATCCGCTGCTGGAGGATATCGGAACCAACAGCTCAGTGCGACACACGCTTTCTAAGAGCGGGAAGTCGCTTCTCGTAGTAAACCCTCTTCTAAATGAAAAGAGTTGCTCCACGGCGTCGTGTCACGCTCACCCCGAATCTCAAAAGGTGTTGGGCGCATTAGAGGTGAAGCTTCCCCTGGAGGGGGTTAGTGGAGAGATCGCAAAAACTACTAGAAAGACGGTGGTTTTTGCCTTCTTGCTCTTCATATTCATTTCGACCATCAGCGGATTGGCAGTCACATATCTTGTAATACCAAGTATCAGGCGACTTCAACGCCGGGCTGCAAAAATGGCCCGCGGGGAATATGATCCAAAGGGCCGGAGCGCCGGGTCGGACGAAATGGCGGAACTTCTGCGGTCTTTTGACAAAATGAGCCGGCAAATCAACGAGCGCACGGCCGAGCTGGATGCCAGCCGCAAGCTGTACAAGTCGTTGTTTGAAGAGGCGCCTTGCTACTTCACAGTGGTAGATCACGATTACCGGATCGTGAGAGCAAATCGGACCTTTCGAGATCAATTCGGCGTGCAAACAGGCAAACACTGTTTCACAGGATACAAAGGGCTCGGTTCCAAGTGCAACGAATGCCCGGTAGAAAAAACTTTTGCAGACGGCAAATCACATCAATCAGAGGAAGAATGGCAGCTTGATGGAAGCACCGTGTACGTCATGGTCAAGACGTCGCCAATCTTTAATAATCAGGGCGAGGTTGCCGAAGTATTGGAGATGTCCGTAGACGTAACAAGGCTGAAACAGCTCCAACTGGAGCTTGAGAAAAAGCAGCAAGAATTCAAATACCTGTTTGAAAACGTCCCATGTTACCTGACAGTTGTGGACCGGGATTTCAACATCATTCAGACCAACAAACTTTTCGATCAGGATTTTGGGAGCGGTTTGGGCAGGAATTGCTTCAAAGTATACAAGCGGCGAGATTCCAAGTGCGACAATTGCCCGGTTGAGAAGACTTTTTTTGACGGACAAACCCATACTTCCCAGGAGATTTGGAGACGGAACGGCGAGGAGACTCACATCATCGTGTATACGGCTCCCATTACCGACCAAAAAGGGGAAATCCGAGCGGTGATGGAAATGTCCACGAACATCACAGAGGTAAAACGTCTGGAGAGCGAACTTGCCATCCTCGGCGAGACCATCGCGGGAATGTCTCACAGCATTAAGAACATTTTGTGCGGACTTGAAGGGGGAGTGTACGTGCTCGACTCGGGCCTCCAGCGAGGAAAAGAGGATCGAGTCCGCTCCGGCTGGGAAATGGTCAAGAACAATGTGGCAAAGGTCTCGGAACTGGTGAAGGGAATCCTATACGCCTCCAAAGAGAGAGAACCCGAGTACAAAGAATGCGACCCCGGCAGGCTGCTGACGGAAGTTTGCGAGCTGTATGAAGCAACGGCAGGCAGTGAGGGGATTCAGATTGTAAGAGAATTCGAAAAGGAGATGGGTAATTGTCTCTTGGACCCGGCCGGGATCCACAGTGCCCTGTCCAATCTCGTCTCCAATGCTGTGGAGGCTTGCCGCGCAAGCGATGTAGCAGGCCATAGAATTACTGTGTCCGGCCGAGTTGAGGGCGGCGTACTCTTGATGGAGGTGACGGACGACGGATATGGCATGCCAAAAGAAGTCGAGAGGAAGCTATTCAACAGGTTCTACTCTACCAAGGGTTCCAAGGGAACAGGGCTCGGGCTGGTAATCACTAGAAAGGTCATTGAGGAGCATGGCGGCACGATACGAGTGGAGTCTGAACCAGATCGGGGAACAAGCTTTTTCATTGAAATACCGTTGAGGTCCGCGCAAAAGCTCACTGTGCGTAGCGCGGCCGGCTGATTTCTTGATTGAACCGCACATAGAGCAATGAAGGAGGGAACAATGCACGGAATAGGATTTTGTGCCATCTTTTCCAAGCAAGGCGACTGGGCCTTTGATTATGAACTTCGCCGAGGAGAAAGCGCAACGCGAAACAGCACGGTTTTCATTTTTTAGATTCCCCGGCTCGACTGGGGACAAATCGCTATGTCTATAACAGGTCAAATTTTGTATCGTTAGAAGAAAAGGAGATTCAGCATGCCCAACAAGACCGGGATCAGGATGTTCCGGGAGTTGAGAAAAGATGATGAGGTAAAAGGCATCCCCGTCGTAATGGTTACCGGTTTCGGCAAAGATGATGTGCCCAGCATGGACTTCAAGGAGTGGATTTAGCAGAGGGCCATAAGGCCTCCGGAGGCGTACGTAGAGAAGCCGGTCAACAAAGAAATATTGCTGGCGGCCATCAAGAAAGCTCTCGGCTAGGCACGGCACCGTCTCGATCGTCCGGACAACTAAGGTTTTGAGGGATGGGAGCCATTCCCGGATACAATTCCTGCGACAAGGCTTGTTCCGGTTGTTCCGAGAAAGGTAGCTGAAGGACACGTTAGAACCATAAAGGTCGAATCCACCCCTGGCAACGGAACAACTTTCTTAGCAGAAACTCCGCTGACGTGGGCGGAACAGAATGAAGCTTTATTGGCGGTTGGAACCATGTTTCAACATCCTGGAACAGTAGTAAGTTTTGCAAGGTATCAGAAACGAAAGCTAGGAGGTACCATGAAAGGGATCGGCTTATGCGCTATTTTTTCCCGTCAGGGCGACTGGGCCTTTGACTATGCTCTCTCTTTGGCACGACATCACAAAACCAAATTAAACGTGTTTCATTTCCTCGAATCGCCGTACATGCTCCGCAGGGATGTTGTTTTTGTTGATGCTGAAAAGACCAAGACTGCACCGGTCACACCGGAGCTTATCGCGAAGCAGGACAAAGAGTTACGCGAAATGTTCGACGAGCGCTTGGGGGATTATGTAGAGGTGGGTTTTCGACTGTGTGAGGGCAACGACGAATGGGAGCTGAGGAAGTGCTTTAAGAAGGGGGACTACGAAGTGCTGGTGATAGGCTACAAGGAGCAGGGTGCCTCTTTTGGCGGAACCACCACTATTGAAGAATTTGGGTCCAAGTTCAAGGGTCCCCTGGTTCTCATAGGTCCTGATAGTGCCGACGCATTCTACATCAACGAACACGCGGCAGAGGAGACTGGAAGACCTGTTGATTCCAGCGGGAAAATGGAAGTTGATCAATTCAAAATAGTCTCAGAAGATTGTACAAAGAATTGGCGACACCGTGAGAAAGCGCGCGAGGCGCAACCGCGGGGTTTTTTGGCGATAGCGGGTGCGTCGGAATTCTTTACGGAAGCTATGTAACAGGCGTTGAACGGAATCTTTAAGCGAAGTTCTCAAGTAGTGAAGAATTTGAACTCCACGTTCACAAATGCTTTGCCACGATTTTCGAACGGCTAGTGAAGATGGACGCCGTGATCAGGGAAGGCGCGGAGCGAGAAGAAGCCGCAGGACGACACGGTGTGATGGGTGATTTGCGAGACTCGATAGAAGACGTCATCCTTCATTGCCATTTGGCCTGGCAGTATCATCGCCTTTCAAAGGCAGTCGGGGCGGCCAACACCTGGGACAGGTTGGAGACTGATGACAAGATGGACGATGTCTCAACCGAGGAAAAGGCTTAAGTTCACTGCAGCATAATTCAGACCAATCCGCGTTCAAGGAAGTGACATTACCAATGGCGGGCCTACCTGCCCGCCATGTTCACTTGTATGAAAGCGCATTGGTATCAGACGCTCCCTGAGTCTTATACATGTCTCTTCTTTGTCTCTCTAAATTCAGGGACTACCGCCGGGTTCAGGGGGACATTGCCGGCTCCGCGAATTGTTGGAAGATGCGCTCAACTTCCGCCTGCATTACCCCCGCTTCTATTGGCTGGGAGTGATCGTACCCCACGAGATGTAGTATTCCGTGAATTAGCAAGTAAAGGACCATTTCACTGTTTGTATAACCCAGTTCGGCAGCGTCATCTGCGGCCCTGTCCGTGCAGATGACAACGTCGCCTAGTAGATCATGCTGTAGCCCGGCGTGTTGCCCCTCGGTCTGGGAGAAGGAGAGTACGTTGGTAGGTTCCTTCTTTCCCCGATACTTGTTATTGAGGTCCGACATCTCGGCAGCATCAACAAGCACGAGTGAAAGTATTACTGATGGATTACAGCCCAAGCCTTCTAATATTTGTGCCGTTTTCTTCCGAAGGTCTTCCGGATCGATTTCGATCCTTTTCTGCTTGTTGCTTATGAGTATCTCCATTGGGTCGTTCCTGCGTTCCTACATTCACTGGGTAGACAATTCGCGAGTGTAAACTCCCTTGCAGGGATCTCACAAAGGATTTGGTGATGGCATGAATGTCTTTAAGGGTCAGCGTTGACTCGTCCAATTGTCCTTCGCTGAATAGTGTCATAATCAGTGTCTGAACCTGCTTCTGAATCCTGGCGGGCGTTGGATCGTGGAGAGTCCGGCAGGCTGCCTCTACCACGTCGGCTAGCATGACGAGAGCGGCTTCCTTGCTTTGTGGGCGAGGACCGTGGTACCGGTATTTATCTTCGCTAACGCTTTGATGACTTTTTTCAGACTTTTCCAGCGCCTTGTTATAAAAAAACTTTATTAAACTTGTTCCGTGGTGCTGTTGAATGATATCGATAATGGGCGAACAAAGTCGATATTCCCGAGCCTTTTCGATGCCCTGCTTGACGTGGGAGACAACTATCAGAGCGCTCATGCTGGGTTCCAGTCTGTCATGAGGGTTGCTACCACGACGCTGGTTTTCAATAAAATAATATGGCTTAGTCTTCTTCCCGATCTTACCTATGTCGTGATAATACGCGCCGACCCGTGCCAGCAACGGATTTGCGCCGATCAGTGCTGCAGCGGTCTCGGCGAGGCTCCCCACCATTATGGAATGATGGTAGGTTCCCGGCGCTTCAAGCGACAACTCTTTAAGAACTGGATGGTTGAGATTGGCGATTTCGAGCAGCTTCACATTCGTCGTGTACCCGAGCGGTTCCAGTAGAGGGGCCA
>CAWBBA010000031.1:0-86175 GCA_963786905.1 uncultured delta proteobacterium
TTCATGTTCTCTTGTCCCAGCGATCCGTGGGACTATAGCGGGTCTCAAAAGTAATGGCGGAAAGAGAAAATGATTTGGTGGCGACGCCCCACGGAGCGCGGGGTTGCCCGTCATTCCCAATAGACAGGCTGGAAGCCTGTCCCACCAGCCTATTTAGGACTGGGGTGCCACATACCATTCCGTGATTACTTTTGAGAACCGCTATTCCGACCGGATGGAGCCTCACTCGCCTTTCTCCAGTCCTATCCACCGGTTCACAAGCATTTCCGGCCAGCTTGAGGCGATGGTCGAGGCTATTTTATCAGCGTCTCCGACAACTTCGGGACCCAGGAATGGGAGCACGACCACCGGGACATCGTCTACGAGACGGGCCAGGTCGCCCGCGGTGAACTGCTCCTCCGGGCCGGTATCCGGTGCGGAACATGACAGCACTATCCCCGCGACGCTCATTCCGCGCCCCTTGAGTGCGGTCAGGCTGAGCAAGGTATGATTCAAGGTCCCCAGCCTTGTTCGCCCCACCAGCAGTGTAGGATATCCAAGCCTTTCAGCCAGGTCGATCATCATGAGTCGGTCCTGAATGGGAACCATGAGCCCGCCTGCGCCTTCGACGACAGTCAGATCTGCACCCCCTGCCAACGTGCGACGTGCTCCTCCACATCAGAAATCTTAAGGGTGCGTCCCTCCATCGCGGCCGCTCTGGCGGGAGAGGCCGGCAGAGAGAACCGAAACGGCACGCATTCATCCAGTGAAAGGTGTCTTTCTGCGGCTTCTCTAAGAAAGGCTCCATCTTCAGGGAACAATGCGCCGGAGCGCACTTGACAACCCGTCTCGATCGGCTTGACCGCGATCGCACGAATGCCCGCGTTCCTGGCCAGTCTTACCAGGCCGGCTGCCACAACGGTCTTTCCCACACCGGTGTCGGTGCCCGTTACGAATATCCCCTTTTCCCGGGACTTTTGGAGGGAGTCATGGCGCCACAGATATCCTTACTGATTGCCGCAGATCTCGCGGATTGATCTTGCTGTGGCCGGAAACCAGCAATTCTATTTCCTCCGGCGATCACAGCGGCGGCATGAGCACCACTGCATCACCAAGCGGCCTCAGAATGACGCCGTGCTTTGAAATGTTTTGGGGTCACTCGTGCGCCCATCCTCAGTTCCGGGAGGATAATCAGCGCTAGTCAAGCGATCCTCTGTCAATTCTATCCCGACCATGAAGCCGCACTGCCTGACCTCACCTACATGTTGCAAGGGTTCAATTTCCGCTGCAAGGCGCTCGGCCAGCAGGCGTATCTTGGGCTGAATTGCTTCCAGTGTATTTTCGGCTCTCGAAGACATCCAGACATGCACAGGCTGCTGCACAGGCTAATGCGTTCCCCGTATAGCTGTGGCCGTGGAAGAAGGTTTTGTATTCCATGTATGGTCCGAGGAAAGCCCCGTGTATCTCCTCAGTCACCACTGTGGCGGCCAACGGCAGATAACCTCCTGACAGGCCCTTGGCTACCGCTATCATGTCCGGACGAACATTCTCGTGCTCACAGGCAAACATCTTCCCTGTTCTTCCGAATCCCGTTGCGACTTCGTCACAAATCAAAAGTATCCCGTATTCGCGGCAGATTTCTTCAAGCCCTTTGAGAAATCCGGGTGGATGGACGATTATGCCCGCTGCTCCTTGGACCATGGGCTCCACCACAACGGCTGCTATTTCGTCAGCTCTGTCTTCGGCCATCGCGCGAAAATCATTTAGAGACCGGTTGCGACATTCCTCCGGAGTTGAGCCGGGGCTGCGGTACGGGAAAGGGGTGGGAATCGTCAAGGTTTGGAAAAGCAGCGGATGAAAAATGGTGTGAAACAGGTCTATGCCTCCCAGGCTCACAGAGCCGATGGTGTCTCCGTGATATGCCTGGGACAAAGTGGCAAACATCCTCTTCTTCTCGAACCCCAGATTTCGCCAGTATTGGAACGCGATTTTGAGCGCGACCTCCACCGCAGTGGATCCTGAATCCGAATAGAAAACGCGGTCTAAGCCTTCGGGTGTTATCTCCACCAGCCTTTTCGCCAGTTCTATGGATGGGACGGCTGCCAGCCCGAGTAATGTCGAATGAGCCACTTTACCCAATTGCATGATGATAGCGAGGTCGATTGCCTCCTTGCGATGCCCGTGCACATTCACCCATAATGACGAGACACCATCCAGGTATTTGCGCCCGACAGTGTCGATCAGGAAATTCCCCTCAGCTCGTTCGATTACCAATGGATCGGAATGCAGCCATTCTTCCATCTGTGTGAAAGGGTGCCAGATGTATTTTTTGTCGAGTTCGGGCCAGTTATTCACCGAATCATCCTCATAGCTCGGGATCAGGAATGTCGCCTAATGCAAATATTAGAGTTTCTTGGAAGGGGTTTGGGGGAACCTTCTTTACACAATGGATTGTTCACTTAACTCCGCTGATTTCATTGCTCGTAAATTGGCGTCACCTTTTATAGTGGCTCTAATCGTCCTGGAGGGACGGCTGAAAAGTAGCCACGGGTGCAACCCGTGGGTAGCGGCCGAGACAACACAAGAAATCCGGACCCTGGAAGGGTCCACCATTGAGCCTCCTCCTGGGGGACCCCTCCAGGGTCCTCACGGCTGGTTTGGTTACAATCCTTTCCGTGGGTTGAAACCCACGGCTACCGTTGGATCGCCCCGCTGGGGCTCTTGCTGGGCTGTCTCCGCCACTTTAGGGCCAGACGGCGGAGCCAAAGTAACAATCCATTACACAAAGAAGGTTTCCCCAAACTTAACGTCTTGAATGCCAATTTGTATTAATCTGGAGCAGCGGCGCCTTGAAGAGGCTCCTTTTTGCACAGTACCGGCGAAGCAGATGTTTCTTCCAGCCCATCTGTTCTGCCCGACTGACCCTGAACAGAAGCCTCATCTGATTGGTTGGCAAACATGGCCTGATCGACCCGAAAATCACTTGTCAGGTATGAGACGAGTCCTAGAACCAAGCACAACACAAAAGTGAACAGGTGATAGACCGTTGCAAAAGATACCGCCACCACGGCTTTCACTCCGAAAAGGGCCAAAGCATAGCGACCGGCCGCGTGAAACGTGCCGATGAATCCGGGTGCGGACGGAAGAGCAACACCCAGACAGATGAACACCTGTATGGTAACCGCTACTAGAAACGGAGCCTCAATCGAGAAGGCCAAGAGAAAAAGATAGGTCAAAATTGAAAAAAGGACCCATAGGAAGACGGAATAAGCAAAAAGGATTATGACCTGTTTGAAACTGGCCATAATCCTGAAACCGTCCAAAAGACGCCGAAAAATTCCGTCCAGAAACGAAGCCGCCTGCCAGGCAGCCACGACAGAAACCATGCCACAGCCCGTTCAACCCTCTCTCTTTGAGCGAGAACCAGCAACACTAGGACGTAGCCCACCGGAGCATCACGAGCAGGACCTGCCCCAGCAAGGAATAAACTCGGGGTATCTGTGGCGTGGTCCAGAGGACAAGTCCAAGGAGCAGCAGGAGTCCAGAGAGGTCGAAAAACCGCTCTACCATCATAGCTCCGATGCCACTGGAAAATGAGACGCCTCGTCTACGCAAGAGGTACGGTCTAACTAATTCTCCCAACCTCGCAGGCATGACCATGCTTGCTCCAGCCCAGATGTTGAGGAGGTCCCACAGATCTTTTACCGGTAACCGACAGACAGGACGGAGAATCAGCCCAAATCGGAGGGCTCGCACGAGCTGAGCAAGCAGGACCAGAACCGTGCACGGCAAGAGATAGACGGGTTTCATCTGTTTCAAACCGGCCACAAAGTCCTGCCAGGAGATGTCTCGGAACGCAAGATACAGAAAAAACATTCCCAGAGCCGTCCCGACCATGATGAGCAGAAGGCGTTTGAGGTTGCGGCCGTTCGTTCTATGGCCGGTCATGCCCATTCCCCAGTTCTTCCCGAAAGTAAGCGACGGCTGATTGCAGGCCTTCTGCAAGGGAAACCTTGGGTGCCCAACCCAGCATCTGTTTGGCAAGGGAGATGTCGGGCTTGCGTCTTGTCGGATCATCCTCCGGAAGTGGCTTGTATATAATGCCGGACCCCGTGTCGGGGATCATCTCCAAGACCATGCCTGCCAAGTCCTTAACCGTTACCTCGTGAGGATTGCCCAGGTTTATCGGCCCGGCTTGTGAACTATCCATAAGACGCATCAGCCCGTCCACCAAATCGGAGACATAGCAAAATGACCGGGTTTGCTTGCCATCGCCATACACAGTGAGGGCCTCGCCTTGAAGCACCTGGCAAATGAAATTGCTTACCACTCTGCCGTCATTGGGAAGCATACGAGGGCCATACGTATTAAAAATGCGGGCAATCGTTACGTTGACATGGTTGTAATCACGATATCCCACCATCAGGGTTTCCTGCGGCCCGTTTCCCTTCATCATAGCAGGCTCTGGGGCCCACAGGATTCACGTTTCCGTGATACGTTTCGGATTGAGGATGTATCTCCGGGTCCCCGTATACCTCGGAAGTAGAGGCAAGCAGGATTCTGGCGTTGGTGCGCTTGGCGAGACCCAGCATATTGAGCGTTCCAAGGACAGAGGTCTTCAGCGTTTTGATAGGGTTGGCCTGGTAATGGACAGGAGAAGCAGGACACGCTAAATGATAAATCTGGTCAGCCTCAAGAAGAATGGGAACGACGACGTCATGACGAATGAACTCGAAGTTCGGATTGCTCATGAAGGGAAGGATGTTCTTTTTTGTTCCCGTGAAGAAATTATCCAAACATATTACGGCGTCTCCTCGGGCAAGGAGCGCTTCAACCAGATGGCTGCCGATGAACCCGGCTCCACCTGTAACAACGACATTTTTCATCAGGACCCGCTCCCAGGTATTTCAAAAATAGGCCTCAGTATCTGACAGACCGGGGATTATGTCAATCGCAGCAACGGCCACGATATACCGACCTTCACCGTAAGCAAACAAAGTGTCTAAATTTCAGGGAGTACGTGTCCGAAAGGGATTTGTAGCGAAGGCACCGGAACGGTGAGTGGGCAAACACAAGGGTGAAAACCCGAGACTGAGACCGGACTTGAAGCTTCAACGGGATGGCCGGGGACGACATTAAAGTAACGTCCCCGGCCATTTTTGCAGTGGTTTCTTCCGACAGGTTTCGGCTGTCTTGTCACCGTAATCTGTCGGGACACTCCGATGTCACGAATCTATTAATATCTATTCCCACACCTTCCACAAACAAATTCAAAGCCTCATTTTCCGCACATAGGAACTGCTTCCACCATGTAACGTCCGAGGCAGCATCACTTGTCGGCAAACTGGCTTATACACAACATTTTACGATGGCATAGGCGCAGGTTCATAATACACGTAAGGCACTTTCTGCTGCACCACTTGGCAGAATGGCTGAGGGCAGCATTTAGTGCAAGGGTCCTGCCGCAAGGAGATCCGACTGGGATTCCTTTCAGCATGACGTTTTGCATCTTGTAGCCGATTCTCTTGACTGGGACAACTCGCGTGACAGGGTTGGACCTCAGCGACTATCTCAGTTCTCACGCAGGGAACCATTTTTGTTACCAGCGTGCGCGGTGGTGCACATTGAGCCGGCCCGGGGTAGCAGTTCATGCACTCGCCGGGTGCGGCGAACCCTGCAAGAAGTAGCAACGCTCCAACCACCGCAACCATAGCCCTTTCCATCTTGGACCTCACTTACCCGTGATAATTAATCTGTGATACAGACAGGTTAATGTTTGAATTATAACATAATGATATGAATTTCTCAATAAGTAAATTGATAAATAATATATCTATTTGATAAATAAAGATAATACGTCTACGACAAGAAACGTGAACTTGGCTTAGCCGGCGGTATTCTTCCTTCGCTACGGACGGCAATCTCTCGACTGGCGGGACTCTCTGCGCTTCGCGAGTATGCCGCCGATATTACAAAAATAATTGCGAAACGGTATAAATCCGGTCGGGAAGGGTCCGTACAAACGAAAAGCCCGACGACAGGACATTTGAAGCCGCCAGGCTTCTCTCGTTACGCATAATGCGGTATGGTGATAAAATGTAGGCTTCTCATACCACATTGACCATCGATGGCAAGGAAAAAATGCCCGCATCCGCCAACCTGTTCCGAGGCTAGTGTTATCGGCGCTCGATCATCTGTTTGATACTCTGTACCAAGAGATAGGTGAATCCTAGGAAGACAAGCGCCCTTAGAATGGTCAAGTTGTCTTCAATAATTCCGGACCGTACCGAGGGGTAGAGGAAATACCCCATGACGAGCATGCCTGTAACACAGATCGCCATTTTCAGAATGGGATTCAAGAACTTGTTGCCTGCCATTGTTTTCCTCGTCACCAATAAGGATTAGTTGCTTGCGATCAAGGCGCGTCCCAGTCCACTTGCTTTGCTCAAAGACTGTCTCATAATAGCTTATGGACAAAGGTCGTCAAGCACATTGCCGGCCGGTGTGCGAAGGAGCCTGGGTGAGTAAACGTAGCAGTGGGCGGGACCTCCACTTAGCACCATGATGCCAGTGAAAGGGGTTGCGCAACGGGCTCCGAGCACGGGATGCTTTCCGATTTCTTTGGTCTGTGCGGAATTTATTGATTTCATGCTGGAATATTGCTATAGTGCAAAAATATAAGCTGGACTGGAAATCGCTTATGCCAAGAAAAGGAAGACGCAGTTGAAATCCGCTGGGTTCAGAGGCACAATAACAAACACGAGCCTTCCGGACATCATTCAACTTATCTGCATCGGTCGCAATACTTGCCGCATGCAAGTACGAAGTGGAACCAATAACGGGCTGATATTTTTTCGGAAGGGCGAAATCGTCCACGCTCAAGCTCACGGGATGGAGGGTGAAGAAGCTTTTTACATGATTCTGTCCTGGGAACTTGGTGTGTTTGAGTGCGACGACCGACGGGCTAAAGCCGAAACGATTCAAGAGAGTTGGGATTTTCTGCTGATGGAGAGTGTGCGACGCCTTGACTCTGTCCGCAGCTTATCGTAGGCGGTGCAACCCTACAAAAGTCCGAATGAGCCGGCCTTGAAAACTTTGCCTCAGGCCATGTGACGTTTTCGGGATCGAAGGCCGGCCACTTCGACGCGCGAAAGAGAGAATAGGGACCAGAAATGGTCATGATCACTACCGCTAATTCGGCAACGCCGGATTCATTCTTCGAGAAAGAGGATAAGCGGGCTTGAAGTTCCGGTTTCAGTCCGGTCCGTGGTTTTTTGTCTTAGCGCCAGGGATTTGATTGACAAGTCGGTTGGGTGAGACCAATGGCAGATCTCGTTTTGACTAAGCAATCCCTTGACCGTATCGATTCGATTTTGGCGACTCTTCTGGCACGCAGTGGAGCACACACCGTCCTGCTGATAGACAAGGCGGGACAGCTCATCAGCTTCCAAGGGTCGATGGATCAGGAAAAAGTGTCTTCTTTGGCAGCGTTGACCGCGGCCAATTACGGAGCCACCACGGCGATCGCTCGTCTGTTCGGAGAAGAGGAGTTCACTCTTCTCTTCCACAAGGGAAAGGACGAAAACATCCATTTTTCCAATGTTGGCGAAGAGTACCTTATGATAACGATCTTCAACAACAATACCCACTTGGGCCTCGTCCGTCTGGAGGTGCGCAAAAGCCTGGAACAGATTGAGGCCATGTTCGCCGAGAATCTACGCCAGTGGTTCAATGCCTAACCTGGATTGCAGCAATCTCAACGGGATGATTTCATGGCCATAATAAGTTTCAGATCCGACGAAATTCATTGCAAGATTGTCTATTATGGTCCTGGACGGGGCGGAAAGACGACGAACCTGATAACGATCCACAAGGCTTTGGGACATCAGGTTCGCGGCGAGCTGCTCTCCATCGATACATCCGGAGATCGCACCCTCTTTTTCGATTTCCTTCCCATGGACCTTGGAACTATCGGGAAGTTTCGCATCAAGATCTCCTTGTATACGGTTCCCGGTCAAGTGCGATACAACGATACGCGAAAGTTGGTTTTAAAAGGTGTTGACGGGATCGTGTTCGTGGCCGATTCGCTGGAGGCCCGGAGAAACAACAACATCGAAAGTTTCTTGAATCTCGACGATAATCTCCGCGACCAGGGCAAGAGCGCTTCGTCGCTTCCTGTTGTGCTCCAGTACAATAAGCGGGATCTAGCCGGCAGTCGAGTTGCTGTGCTCCCCACCGAGGAAATGGAAAAAGATCTTAACCCCTCATCGCGGTTTGCATCGTTTCCGGCCAGCGCTTTAAGAGGGGACGGCGTCCGTGAAACTTTCAAAAAAATTTGCATGATGACTGTCATTGACGTCAGTACCAGACTCTTGAAGGACAAAGGGATGAGCCTGACCGGGTCGGGTCCCTGATCGAACCATTCCGGAGAGTCCCTGTGGCAGAAAAATATAAGACACCTGAAGAACTGGGCAACGCTGTTGGGATGAAAATCGAGGAGCTGTTCGGCACGATAGTCGCCGATCTTCCACCGGACGAGCCGGAACCTCAGTCGACTGCCCAGGAACAAATGAAAAGCGTTCCTGAACCCCCCAAGAAGCCGCCTGTCCCCGCGCGGATTGCTGCGGTGGAACAAAGACCCCCTGCGGATTACAAGCCTCAACAAGCGAAACCACCTGTAAAGCCTCGTCCGGAGGCTACCTCCGCGTCAGCATCCGCTTCGAATGCCCAAGGGAATGTTGGGAACTCTTGTGAAGAGCTTCTGGAGCGTATTGAGATTCTCGTACTAAACCTTGAATGGGAGGTGAGTCCCGAATCAGTTCGAGAGGTTTTTCAAAGATGTACGCAGTTGGAGCGATTCTTCTCCCAAGACCAGACGGCCCGAAACATATTGGCCATGAACCGCCGGGTGCTGCCAAGATTCAAGGGTACTGACGCTGTGCCACATCGGTCACTTCTTAGATTGCTTCAAGGTAGCGTCACGGCTTTGAGATCTATACACTCATCTCAGGGCAGAAAGCGACCTGCAGGCGAATTGATGGCGGCCATCACTAAGAGCTACAAGGAAATCATCTCTTCACCTTCCCTCCAGGCTGCAGCTCCTGCCGTGGTCGCTGTAGCGGAGGAGCAAAGTAGCCAGCAGCGATATATTTCGTTGGTCGCGAATGTGGGCGGGGCCATCCGTTCCATCGACGAGGCAAATCGGCGTCTCGGAAAGATTCTTGGGGTTCTGCGCCAGGGTGGTGGCATGTCCGGGGAAGAAATCAGCCGGAGGCTTGGGGCACTCGAGCATCTCATGGCTGAACGAGTGGAACAGCTTTCTCATTTTCACACGGAACTTGCCCATATCAGCCCGCTTACAGAGGATGGGCCGGCGGGCTGGCCTCTCTGTCTCATGGGGCTAAAGGCGGTCCCGATGGTTTGTTCATGATGATGTGGGGAGGAGCTTCTCTGGCAATACCCTCTTCGGTTGTAGCGGGCTTCTATCCTCTGACGAATGCCCAAGCCCAGCAATTTCTGGACAAACCTTCCATAGCTATAGGAGGTCATCCTGTTAAGCGGCTTCCGCTGAAGAAGCCCCAGGGGGTACCGGCAGCGGCAACAACGCTACCCGCTTGGCTGGTACATCTTTCCTCGGATCAAAAGGATTTCTTTCTCCTCGCGGACAGGCTGCTCGGCTATCGCAAGACGCCAAAAGGGGTTGATATAGCAGGTCAGACGAGGATCAAGATCGGACCCACCGGTTACACACTGATAAACCAGTCTTTTTTCCGTTAGATATCGGTCCACGTTAGGGAATAATGGATTCACCAGCCAAAAGGCGATCACCTTCGATGATCAGACAATCGACCTTTAATCCGATCATGTTTGGCCGTTACTGCCTTATCGATCAGATATCTAAAGGCGGCATGTCCGACATCTATCTAGCGAAGACGGTCGGTGTAGGTGGGTTTCAGAAGCCTTTGGTTATCAAGAAACTTCTCCCTCAATACTCCACCAAGTCGCGTTATGTGAAAAGGTTCATAAATGAAGCCAACATGTTGGCCCGGCTAAACCACGCCAACATCGTCCAAATCCTGGACATGGGCATGATTGGCGGCGAATACTGACATTGCCACGGAGTATATCGAAGGGCGAAACGTGGCCCACATACTTTCAAAAGCCGCACGCAGCCACCGCCACCCCCCGCTGGAATTTATTGTGTACGTGATTTCAGAACTCGCGAAAGGGTTGGCCTACGCACATCGGAAACGGGGAGCGGACGGCGAGCAATTGATGCTGGTTCATCAGGATGTAAATTCTTTTAACGTAATGGTTTCGTTCGAGGCCGAAGTCAAGATCATCGACTTCGGCATTGCGAGGATTTTTCTCGACAAGGCGAACAAAGACAAGCTTCCTGTTACGGGTAAGCTCCTGTATTTCTCACCTGAGCAGCTTCGGAAGAAACCTTTGGACCGTCGAGTCGATATTTACGGTACAGGAGTCCTCCTTTACGAACTTCTCACCGGCAAGCGACTGGTAGAGCACCGACCAACCATCGAAGAAACCGTGAAAATGATATTGAAGATGGACGTCCAAGAGAAGGTTCGAGATGATGATAGTATTCCTCAAGAGCTGAAACCGGTCCTGATCAAGGCCATGGCTTTGGATCCGGAGGAAAGATACCCTTGGATGGAAGATATGGCCAATGATATCCGGTCGGTGGTGAAAAAACTCTCCCTTGACCCTAACCCAGCGTCGTTCACATCGTATATGAAAGATCAGTTTCGCCAGGAAATACTTCTGGACAGACGGCGGATGCGTAAGCTCTTGTCTCAGGAGTTTCCTTTTGGAGAGGCAGCCGTCGGCAGCGATGCCGAATCCAAGGGCCTGCCTGTCAGCGCCGGCGCGAGTCTGATAGAGGCAATCCTTAACCCTCTTCTCGGGTCCTTTCAAGAACAAGGTGAGGAATGGGAGGAACAGACACAGTTTATCCCGAAAACCATGCGCTTTCGAGCCGGCAAGACCATCTTCCGGCAGGGAAGTGCGGGGAAAGACATTTTTCTGGTTCGAAAGGGGAAAGTAAGGCTCTTCGTTAAGGTAGGACAGACACGGCAGACCGTGGCCTTTATAGGGGAAGGTGATTTTTTTGGCGAGAACGCGCTCTTGGAAGGTGTCGGTCGGTCGGTGTCGGCGCGGGCCGAAGAGGATTGTCACCTTATTCCAGTTGGCAAGGAAGCTTTCTTAAGGCTTGTCGGGAATGACATGGCACGCATGATAATTAAGCGCTTGGTGGAGCGCAGCAGGGACGCGAACTCTTTCCTCGAAAGCGCCATGTTCCAGGACACCTTATCGAAACTGATTTATGCCCTCCTCTTTTTCCTGCGTAGAGGTCATCTTCAAAACGGCAAGGCCATAAATCTGCTGGAGTTGAGTGATTTGTTCCGCCTGGAAAACAACCACGAGGTGCAGAAGTATTTGGCCAAATTGCAAGCCCTTAATGTTCTTCAGGCCGATGATAAAGTGGTGCAGGTCAAAAACCCGGAGAAGTTGGAAAACATCCTCAACATCCTGCTGGGCCGCGGAAAATTTACTTTGAAATTGTGACTCACACTGGTCTAGTTTCCTGGCTGTGACGTTTGTAATTTACTCTCGCGACCGCTCATCCCCGGGAGAAATGAATGCGTATCATTGTCATAAACGCAGCCCCGCGAATGGAAGCGGGCAACACTCAGATGATCCTTAACCCATTCCTGGTGGGGGTCCGCCACACGGGGGCCAAGGTAGACGTGGCTCTCTTGGCCAGGAAGAAAATCAAACCGTGCATGGGGTGTTTTTCGTGTTATGCCCAGACACCTGGAGTTTGCGTCCATGATGATGATATGCCCGGCCTCATCGAGAGGATTCGCACGGCCGACATGCTGATACTAGCCACCCCCATCTATCTGGATGGCATGACTTCCCTGGCCAAGACTTTCATCGACAGGTTGGTTGTCTTCCTCGATCCTCACTTCATCATGGATGAGAGGGGATTGCTACACCCACTTAGGTGGAGGTTTCCGCAGAAAATGTTCCTGGTTTCCGTCTGCGGATATTCGGGCCTGCACAACTTTGATCCGCTGGTTCTCCACATGGAACGACTGGCCCGAAACCTCCACAGTGAATTCTGCGGGGCCCTCCTTCGACCGGCAGTCTTTTCCGTGTTGCTCACCAGAAAGTATCCGGACCGGGTCCGCCATGTGCTCGATTTCGCCAGGATGGCCGGGGAAGAACTGGTAAAGCTGGGAAGCGTGACCGCCAGTACTCTGCAGGCCGTGGCTGAGGACATTTGCACCCCCGAAGAGTTGATGGCGACCGCCAACGCTGGTACTGGGATCGCGAGCTCGGTGGGTCTGCTGACGAACCCGCATGAAATGCACCGAGACCTATTCAAGGACGCAAAGGTGGGCGATAGAGATAATGCTGCTGAATTGAGTGGAATCCCATCGGCCCGCTTCCTCACCCCGGCGAAAGCCGGGGTCCAGAAGACATTGAAAAGCCTGGATTCCGACTTTCGCCGGAATGACAGTAACAACTTGCGCATCAGGGGCAGGCGGCTCAAGGCAACAACACTTGGTGACAGAGAGGGGTCCCATAGAAAGAACTTGTTTGCCAGAGCGTTTATTCGCTTCCCGGTTCTAGCTTTATTCCTCCTTGTGATCCCAGTTCAATGCCTTGGCGGAGGGATCTTTCATGTTTTTGCGCCGACCCTGAAAGATGAAACGTTTGCTGTGGCCCGACTTTCGGTCCTTCTTTCGAGAACTCTCATCACGGTTTCGGAATCTTACATCGAATACAGAATCGACCAGACTTTTTTCAACGACAACGATTACCCTCTGGACGGCCTTTTCCTGCTCCCCATTTCTGATGACCGGGCTGAAGTAAAACCTGATGTACGGGTCGATGGCTCACCGAGCCCGTTCACTTTGCTGACCGCACAGAATTTCCTCCCCATGTTGCGTAAATTGACCGTTTCAATGAAAGACCCCTCACTTCTGGGGTTGGCCGGCGGTTCAGTGGTGGTCGTCCAGCCGGTTCATATTGGGGTGCGTCAACAAAAGTCATTCCGCGTGCACTATAGAAAGCCTTTGACCCTGGAGAACGATGCACTGGAAATTCTTTTGCCGCTGGACGGTGAGCGGTCCTCCCGAGGCCCAGTCGGGGAATTGGATATTCGGGTCAAGCTGAATCTGTCGCGGCCGGTGAGGACTGTTTTCTCGCCCTCGCATCACCTCACAATCACAAGGGAAGCCCCTCATAGATGTCTGGTTACCGTAAAGAATGAAGGAAAGAGGGTCCGGGATAATTTCCGACTGCTGACAACATTCTCTGGAGAAGACCTGGATTTGAGACTGTTCACCAACCGGTCCTCGGGTCAAAAGGGAACCTTCATGGCTGTTGTCGCGCCTCCACTTGCACCCACCAAGGGCAAGGAGCCTGAAAGAGACGTCGTCTTCTTGATGGATGCCTCCGGCAGCATGAGGAAGGCAGACTTCGACTCAGCCAAGAAAGCAGTCATTTTCGGCCTGGAGAAACTTCGCCCTGTGGACAGGTTCAATATATTAACTGTGGGAACTTGGACGGGGAGGATGGCCGACAGCCTTGTTCCTGCAACCGCTGAAAACCTATTAAAAGCCGCCCAGTTCGTGAACTCAACACAGGGAAGCGGCGGAACAGACATGTACAATGGTCTGATCAGTGCCTTGGAGCAGTTCACGTCTCGTAAGCGGCCGGGGATAGTCGTTTTTGTCGGGGATGGCCGTGCGACGGTCGGAATAACCAATCGCGAAGCGATCAATGAAGATATCCGCCGGAACAACAAGACGAGAGCGAGGATTTTGGTACTGACGATGGGGGACACGGATGTGGCGATGCTGGATAAGGTGGCCGTATCCAACCGAGGCGCCTCATTCCGTTTGACAGACACAGACGACTTTCCTTCCTCCATGGATCGTTTTTTTGCCGCAGTGTCCCCTCCCGAGGCTTCCGAGCTTTCCGTAGCATTTGAAGATGTTCCCGTCCGGGATGTTGAGCCCGAGTCAATTCCGGACATCTTCGGACAGGACAGCATCGTCGTCTTTGGGCGTTACGACAGCACGCAAGATTTATCATCAAGGGTGCGCCTCCGCGCCAGAGTCCAGGGACGAGTCAGGACGGTGACGAAAAGCTTTGGGTTCCCCCGCGTGGATCAGAGCCATCCATACATACCCCGTCTGTGGGCCATGCGGCGCGTCGCGCGACTACTCGAGAAAGAATCGCTCAGAGGATCGGAGCCCAACCTGCGTGACCAGATCGTCATGCTGGCAAGGGAATTCGGGTTCAGGCTGCCTGCAAGCTCAGCAACGTCTGCCGAACATTTCTCCCTGTCCCAAAAGGATACAGGTGGGCTGCTGTGGAGCTACAAGATGTCCACCGTGGCCGAGGATGTTGAATCTGACCAATTCCGAAGCGTTGGCGGAAAGGTATTTCGATTGGACAAAGGGTTATGGATAGACACCGAGTATCGCGCTTCAGCACAGGCACTCAAGGTCGGCTTTCTCAGTGACGAGTACTTCTCTCTTCTCGGAGCGGATCCGACTTTGGGCCAATACCTGGCCCTTGGTCCCGACGTCATTCTGGTCTCAGACAAGGGCCCTATAAGAATAGTGTCTGATTTCAGTGCGGCGCAGTAGCCGAGTGTATCGCCGTATGCAAAGGCCTTTTTTCATTCGGGATGCATCACGGGACCGTCAATGCAGGATCTTAGGCCGCTCTTTGTTCCGCAACTGCCGCAAAGTCCTATTCCACATCGCATAATATCTTCGCGCGCCGCAAAGAGTCTCTCCTTTGGGGTTTTCTCCCCCATAAGCGCTATCACAGCGTCCATCATGGGACCAGGACCGCAAATGAAGGCCTGACACTCTTCGTAAATAGCCGATTGCATTGCCATGTCATCGGACAAGAGTCTTACCACCTCACCAATCTGGCCTGGCGGATCGATCGCTATGCAGGCCGAAGGAACCGTCGTAAGTATCTCATCCTGAAAACTGTCGCTCACGTGGTCCGAAAAGCCTAAAAAAGCTCTCGAAACCGCAACAGGCCAACGAGCCGCGGCCAGCAGGATCGGCGCTGCTCCGGTTCCTCCTGCAACCAGAACCAGCGGTCTGTCCGGTTGAGGCTCCGGAAAGCCTTTGCCGTAAGGCCCTCTCATGTAGATGGGGTCTCCCGGTTTGAGCTGTGCCAGTGCACGCGTAAACGGACCGACAATGCGCACCAGATAGACCGGTTCCACATCTCGAGCCGGTGAAAACGGCTTCTCCCCAACTCCTGGCAACCGAAGGAAGAAAAAGCAACCGGGAGGGCACTCGGGTCCCTTGTCGAGGCGCAGCTTGAAGAGTTCGTGTCCGAAAGGGGTGTTTTCAGCGACATGCGTTTTGAAGTACGAGGTGCGCGTGCTGGCCGCAACGCAACGGGCCGCGGAAGCCTGCACAGGCTGCTGTTCCAAAGATTCGACCAGGTCTCGGAAGAAGTCCGCTATTTGGGTGGAGCCCATTCCGGCCAAGGCCGATCCTACCGAGAAAAGAGAGGCCCCCACCTCCCTGTAGGCTCTCACGTCTTCTGGTGACGCTATGCCTCCAGCGGCAATGATCGGGATGTTCACCATCAACGCCGCCTCTCGCACTGCTTTTAGGCCGATGGGCAATATCCCCGAGCCGGATACCCCACCCGCGATATTGGTAAGAACCGGATTACCTTCTGTATCGGTAGCCACTCCAGGACCCACTGTGTTGATAAGACACAGGGCGTCGGCGCCCTCCTCCTCGCACAAACGGGCCATGCCCGGGATGTCTGCAAGATTCGGCGAGAGCTTCGGGATAATGGGCTTTTGGATGTGCTTTTTCAGAAGCCTAATAATCGTACGGACCGTATCCGGATCCGAGCCAATGCTCTGGCCAGCCTCCTTCACATGGGGACAAGAAAGGTTCAACTCGAAAGCGTCCGCAATGGGTTCCAAAATGAGAGCGC
This sequence comes from uncultured delta proteobacterium, assembly GCA_963786905.1. Taxonomy (GTDB): domain Bacteria; phylum Desulfobacterota; class Desulfomonilia; order Desulfomonilales; family Desulfomonilaceae; genus CAWBBA01. Next base: position 16,003 of record CAWBBA010000031.1, read on the forward strand.
ATTCCAGGAATTCTGCATCGTCTCCACCCATTATGGAAACTATCAATGGCTTGTTGTCATGGAGAGGCAGCAGAGGCAGCATAGCTTCGAGGAACTTCCCAGCTCCAGGGTTGGCCAATCCCACAGCGTTGACAAAACAACCGGGATAGTACTCATGAATCACCGGTTCCCGGTATCCCGACCTGGCCTTCAGGCTAAGGGTTTTTGTCGTCAAGAAGCCAATAGCCGGAATGTCTCTAGCGATTCGTGCGATTACAGAAGGAACCGTTGTAACAATGCCGGAAGGTATGGTGAACGGTGACTTCACTCCCAAGCCGGCCAAACCGGTTTTCGATAGATCTTTTATGACGGATTCCAGTAATGAACTCATAGTTAAATTATTTCATGCTCTCTTGCCGAGAAAAAATAGTGGATTTCGGGGCTTGGAACGCGACCGGACTTCAAAGTATAGAGACGGCGTTTCAACTCTTCCAGAAGTGCCTACGGTTCCTATGATCTCGCCTCTCTTAACCGATTGGTCATTGGCCACCCGGATCTCCTTCAAATGGGCATAAACAGTGACGAGCCGGTCGGCATGCTCTATTAATACCACCTTTCCATAACCTTTAATCGTTCCCACGTGACCGATTCGCCCGTCAGCCGCGGCAGTAACCGGCGTCCCTTCTTTGGCCTGAATTCCTATGCCGTTGTATTGGATTCCGCCTCTAACCCCGTATTCGGAAACTATCTTTCCTTTGACGGGCCATGCAAGGATTCCTCCGAAGTCTTGCACGCGCAATTCTTCAGTTGGTGGCTTCTGCCTCACTGCTACGGGTCTTTGTTGGGACGCGCCCGGAACGAAAATCTTGGTGTCAGCCGTAATGGAATAAGGTGGCCTCAAGTTATTTACCTCAGCGAGATGCTGGAGGTCAACGTCATAGGCTTTGGCAATGTCGGACAGGCGTTCATCGCGTTCCACTTTATGATATACGCCTGCGACGGGATTATTCGGCTTCAGTTGTGGGAGTCTCAGAGCCGCCGGAACACCGGCGTTGTAATGGGGGCAGCCCGACGCAAAAGTCACGAGAACAAGGATTACCGCTACGCCAATGCTATGCGCTGAACATTTTCGGATATCAAACACTCTCGTATTTCAGCCCTCATTTTAAAGTTCTCAGCAATCGTTTACCACGGAGAGCGCAAAGAACGCGGAGGCAAATTCTCATTCGAATTGTTTGCAAGACGACGTGTTCCGCGTCGCATCTCTGTGACATTGAAGTTCGGCAGCAAGCCGATGGGAGCGCTGGACAGTTTCAAGTAGGAAAGAAGCTGAGCCCTGGTTCAACCAACTCATATGCAAAGCATGCCTCGTCGCCTGACTCCAGCAAACCCGAGCCGAGTTCGCGATGAACTTCAATGGCCTTCCCAATTATATTTTCCGCGGTTTTGCTCGAGTCTGTCATCATCTCTGCATTCTCTGTACCATCCCACGTCTCGCGGGACGGTAAATCAAACAAAGGGGAGTTCCTGGTGAAAGGTTACGGTTCTAAAACCGGGACCATCCGAACTTGCCTACAAGATCGACGAAACGGCAGCCTGTGTGGCTCTCGACAATGGTGCCATCTTTTGTCCTAATGACCAACTTGAGGACTTGGGAAAAGCGGTCGCCGACCGGAATGACCAATCTGCCTCCGTCTACGAGCTGGTCTATCAGTGTATGTGGGATGTTAGGAGCTCCTGCGGTGACGATAATTCCGTCATAAGGGGCATGGTCCGGCCAGCCTTGAGTCCCGTCCCCAACAATGAAACTGATATTGGCATAACCGCAACCTTCAACGGCCTTTCGGGCCCTTTGCGACAGGCCCTCAAGTCTCTCCATCGGTGTACACCCACCGGCATAGCCTGGTGAGCACTGCGGCCTGGTATCCTGAACCCGTGCCGATCTCCAGGTACTCTCTCCTCTCCGTTCAGATGCAAAAGCTCCGTCATTACTGCAACCATATAGGGTTGACTAATGGTCTGGCCTTCACCGATCGGCAAAGGGCTATCGTCATAGGCCTCATTCCGCAGGGCTTCATCTACGAAGAAATGGCGCGGGACCTCTTCCATAGCAGTCAGGACATGGGGATCTCGGACTCCTCGGCCAACAAGTTGCCGCTGAACCATCGTCTTTCTGGCTGTGGAATAGTCTTTCATAAGACGTCCAATTTCATTCCGGCTCCGTTGGCAATAGGAACTCCTAAGCTCTCAGCAACATTCGACTCATGCTGCTCCTCTTGCCCGACACTCTCACTGTGAACCAGGTTGGTAGACCGCTGCCGGCGGAAGTGGCTGCACAGGGCCCTGGCTGTCCCTGAAAGAAGGCCCTCCCTGTACTTCAGACTGTGCCGGACCTCCCTGGGTTGCAGGCGTTTGTGGGAAAAAATTGCCGTCCATAAAATTGGTTACACGGTCTATGAGACTCGAAGGGAGGCTAAAGAGCCAGTCAACGGTGCCCGAAAGAAACTCTCCTGCGGAAGCCCCATTATAGTAAGGGTTGTGATAAGGGGGGTACTGATAGGGGAGCGGCCCGTCGCGGCCTGTTCCTGGATCCGACGGAATCGTCTGGGCCTGATACCTGCTTGGGGACTGAGGCAGGCTCCCGTAAGCTGGCGGCGTTGAAGCGTAAGACTGGTCCCCGGGGGGAACTCCTTGCGGTAGAATCGATATTCCCGGCTGTGCACTTTGAGGTTGACCTTGCCAACTCTGGCCCTGCGCGACAGATACCGTCATCAGGACCACTATCGAGACACCCAGGACGCGGTAGATTGCCATGGTTTTTCTCCCCGACGGTATTATGGCAGAGACACTTAAACCGAAGCGGTAAGGATTTCAATCTTTTTCTGCCAAAAACGAGATTCGGAAGCGAAAATTCTTAACTTTGCTTGAGAATGAAGATCTTTATAGCCATTCCTGGTTTTTAATACGGTTAAATGAGGTGCTTATCATGTTAAGCTCAATCACTATAATGAACCCCCAAAACAGGCACAATCACCTTCATGCTTTGCCGAGGTCCTTCCAATGAAGGTTTTGCTCCAAGAATTCACCTGTCCCGGCTTGCCTCAAATAAACCGATGACCCTGCGACTGTCAAAAGACTCCTTGCACATCAAATTCTTCCCAACGCCGCGAATTTCTGTGAAAAAAAAGTTGACAGCCGGCTGAAGAAGGTATATGTCTTCCCGTCCGCGCTAAGGCCCCTTTCCCACTTCCGCATGGGGGGTACCATGGTGACACGGCAATGGGCGCGGGGTTAGCTATTTTTTTGGCAATTTGGGAATATAGCGGAGGATGCTCTTGCCTATGGGCATTCCAGTGATTATTTAACGCGGACGAAAGAAACTACCAAGGAGTCGCGATGATGTGGATGACCCGTGAAGAAATAGCGGCTGCAATGGGCATTGTCCCTAACAGCGTTAGGGGAAAGGTCCAGAAGGGCCAAATTGAGAGAAAGCTGGAGGGAGGCAAGAATTATTACCGAATCGCGGAATCAGGTTCATCAGAGCGGAAGGAGGTTAGGCCTGAGCTTCCTGAGTTTCCCCCTACGACGAGACCCGTTCAAGAAGTCAAAAAATCCAGACCGGATGCGCCAGGCGCGTTCAACCCCAAACAGGTCCTCCTGGATCAACTGGTATCTATTAAAGTAGGGCGAAGCATCGATGCCATCGAGAAAGGTGATGAGATAGATCTGGCTACGGGCGAAATCTCCCGAGAGCTTGATGCGAAGATCTCAATGCGACAGCACAAACAACTGAAAGAAATAGAGGAAGCCCTGGAGCGAATCAAGCATGGTGAATACGGTACCTGCGAAGAATGCGGCGAACCGATTCCTGAACAGCGGCTTCGTCTGTTCCCCTCGGCCAGACTGTGCGTACGGTGCCAGGAAGAGGCTGATTACTATGAAAAGATGAAGGATACCCAGGGTATCCGAGGTGGGACCTGGAGAGAAGAAAGTACCGACGCTGGTTATGTAAAGTCGTTTGAAGATTAAGGCTCGCGGTGACGCGGCCGCCGCGCTCGAGGTACCGCATTTGGATAATCACGCTATCAGCCATCGCCGACGCTTCCGAATCCCCCTTCACCATTCAGAACCCAAGTAGTTAATATAAGGGCCTCGCAGGAGGCCCTACATGTCCTTACTCCCAGTGCAGGTTTGTTGCCTTTACTCCAAGAATCTTTTATCAGCATGGTGCCACGGATGTGCCGAAGATTCATCCGCGCACGCTGCTCAAGCCCCGCGATGCGGGGAACATCTCAGTGGCACCCGACGCCCGATACAGGCTGGTGGGACAGGCTTCCAGCCTGTCCATTGGGAATGACGGGCAAGTATGCCCGTCGCCACCAAATCATTTTCTGTTTTCGCGATTACTTTTGAGAATCGCTATAATTTGCCCGGTAGTTACCCAAATTCAGTGGCAAATACGGTAACCCTGCTCTTCCAGTTCACAAATAAGCTCAAGACCTTCTTTTTCAGTCTCAACGGGGATCCACAGTCCAAATCCGGTCACAAACAGTTTTCCGTCATCGTTGTGAATCCTTAGAGGGCCGCTGGATACCCCTGCCGATTCTCCGTTTTTCTTGATTTTGGTCTCCATTTTTCACCCGCGGTCATGAAAGCACTGCTTCCAATTAATTCGTCACTCCCATAGCCACTATAGCACGATGGAAAGTTGCGTACACAGCAAAACGGGCATGAAATGAAGTCCTTGACACATGCAAGGCTTTCTTGATACGGTTTTGTGCCGTTTATGCCTGTGCTTATCAGCCAAGGGAGGAGGGCGGGACCTTGTGGTAAGCGGTCCCCGAAAACATGAGATCCCCTTCACGGACGTATGGTTTTTTGGGACAGTTCCACGACGAGGCTTTGCCCGATGGGGCCCAGAAAGGTTTTGCCTTTTCTCGCCGGGAGTTCATGGGTCTCGGGACTGCTTGGCTCATGGCTTCTGCTTTGTTTGCCCCGTCCATCTCCTGCGCCGGGCTGCTACCTCCCCATAGGATCGAATCTTCAAACGATGATGACCAGTGGCCAATCGGTTCAACTCCGTTACTTTCCGAAAATGAGCATGCCCGGGCGCACCTGCAAAAGGCGAGCCCCTTATTTCTTACCTTCGACGACGGACCAGCGCGATGCACCGGGTCTATTCTTGACTATCTGAGTCAGACAAGCCAGAGAGCCACTTTTTTTGTTATCGGCCGCAACCTGATGACCCCGTCTCTGCGCAAACTTGCGATCAGGGCACTGCAAGAAGGGCATGATCTTGGAAATCATTCCTATACTCACACCTCGTTTTCGACCCTCTCTCCGAATCGCATCGAACAGGAAATTGTAAAAACGCATAAGTGCATCGGGGAAGTAGCGCGGGACGCGGGACTGAGCAACGGGGTGACAAGCCTTTTCTTTAGGTTTCCCTTCGGACATACCGGGCGTCCATCCGTTTACGCAGCGGCAATGGAGATCCTCCACAAGTTGGGTTACCATGTCGCGTGGTGGGATCTGGATACCAGTGATTGGCGCATGGAGACAGCATTTTATACAGGATCCCAGGTCGTAGCCTCCCTGCGGACAGTCAGACCCCGTGATGTGGTCTTGTTGCATGAAAGGGAGCTGACAGCCAGGATACTGCCTTCGCTTCTTGAAGTTTTAAAGTCCAGGAATCTGGTTTCAGCAACCATGTCCGCGTACGACTCGCGATGGTCAAGACGTTGGAAGTTGGCTCGCACCAATAGGGAGAAATCCAAGAGAGTCTTTTGATTGGCATTAGAAAGCGTATTATGACAACGGCCTCTTACCATAGTGCCGCGCCTTGAAATTCGCGGGAGATCTCGACCAACGCTAGAATGCAGCAGACTCGTTCAGGTTGTCATTGCGAGGAGTGAAACGACGAAGCAGTCTCCCTTATCGCTGTAGAAGGCTGCGAAGAGGAGATTGCCACGTCGCCGCCTCCTCGCAATGACAGGTTGCGGCTTGGTCGGTTCAGCGTTACCGCCAAATTCAACGTGTACTATAGTATGTGGCGTATGAGCCTTCGGTGCTTCCTACCTTTGACGGACTGAGGTCCCCTCGTGTGGATAAGGAGTTGTGGCAATGAAGAGTAGCTTTCAGGGCAGGCTGTTAATTGTTTTGGTCTCAATGCTAATCGTTGCTGGTGCATCGTCTTTGGCTCTTGCCGACGACCTGACTGTTCGCGCACAACGTGAAGCTTATTCCCCTGGAGATCCTGCCGGCAGGTGGAGCGTTACCCTGAGGTTCAACAATCCGGTCTTTCCTTCGAATCTGGCTGCAGCAATCAAGGTGACTGCGGACGAGGCCGAAGAGAAATTCGAGATTCAAAGCGCCGGAGGCCAGGAGAAGGCTACAGCTCCTGCACGGGAGTTCAGGCTCGTGCCCACACGGATTTCGGAACGACCTACTTCCGTAAAAATTGTGATCAACAAGGGATTCTCCGACGTCTCCGGCAGGCGGCTTCTTGCCAAGGATTTTGCGTACCAGTTCTTGTCCATTGAAACGATATCCGTGACCAACGTAGGTACGTTTTATCGATCCAAGACCGATAAGGGAGTGAATTTGTCCTTAACGGGCAACGTCTCGGAAAGCGACCTCGTGGCCGCGCTGAAAATCACCCCCAGCGTGGCAGGGCTTAGTATTATCAAAACCGGCGGCTGGGGTTGCCGCATCACGGGGGCCTTCGAGTATGACCGCGACTATCTCCTGGAAATCTCTTCCGCCAGAGTCAACAACGGCCGTGCGATGCTTACAGAGGGAGAATTCCGGTTCAAGGGTCCGGGCATCAAACCGGAGGTTTACCTGAAGACGGAACGTTCTGTTGTGGAACTTCGCGGCCGGCAACTGTTCCCCGTAAGTCTGGCTAATGTCAGCAAAGTTCGCTGTCAGTTGATAAAAGTCCCGCCGTACCTGGCGCCGGAAACTGCCGAAGCCCTTCGCAACAAGGTGGCCCTCAACCAACTGAAATTGAAGGATAAAACAGCAGCCCTCAAGAATCTCGTCCGCGCCGCAAAGATCAGCGACGTGTTCTCAGGTGAATACGCCGAGGATGCGGATGCGTTCTTTGCTCCGGAAGCGCTGGACCACGTCTACGGCTATTCTGTGCCCCTTTCCTTTAGAAAGAACCCTGAGAAGGGCGGGCTTTGGGTGGCAGTGTTTACCGACCCGGACGGAAATTTCAAAGGAAGAGCCAAAAGGCTTGTTCAGATTACGGACCTCTCGGTCAGTTACAAGATGTCCTCCAAGAGCCTGCTGCTTTGGGTGACCTCCATCCATACGGGACAGCCTCTTTCAGGAGTTGAGATTTATCTTTCCGACGCTGACGGTCACAGGTACATCGTGGGTAAGACGGATGACAACGGTCTTCTGTTCGTCAAAGACGGGCAGGAGTTCTCGTCGCTGTCGGGTCTGCAAGCCACCGGGACTACGAAGAGACCTCTGGCCCTTACCAAATTGAAATGGGCCGTCGCGGCCACCCCGTCCGATGCCTGCGGTATAGAATTGGAAACTCTTGCCTTAAAGCCGTTCTCTGTCACGCAGACAAAAAGTCTGAAGGAGAAACCTGAGTCTCGAACCGGGTACATATTCACCGAACGCGGGGTGTATCGACCGGGTGATACAGTGAATTTCAAGTTCGTGTCGAGAGATTACAAGGACAATCGCATTGTTTCCCCTTCCGGCGAACTGGCCAAGGTGGATATTGAGGGGCCTAGAGGAGATGTTCTCTACACCAAGGAACTCAAGCTTAGTGAGTTTGGAAGTTGTTACGACACTTTTCAAGTTAGGAGTTTCTTCCCGGTCGGCACTTACACCATAAAAGCGACTGGTGCGGGAGAGAATAAACAAGGTCTCTTCACGAAGACCTTCCTGGTTCAAGAGTACAAACGGCCACGTCACTATGTTTCGATGTCGATCAAGAAAGGGGAGCGGGCCGGTACAGAGTATGTAGCTCTCAAGCGTGAGGACCCGTATCTAACGATTGATGTAAAGGGGCAGTATTACACTGGTGGGCCCGTCAAGCATGGGCGTATGCGGTGGAAGGCGACGCTGGTGCCCGTTGTCAACAAAGTTGAAGGTCTGGACGGCTATTTTTTTGGAAATGAGGACGACAAGACGCTATTCCTTGAATCCGGTGAATCAACGTTGGACAAGGACGGCAATCTTCGCCTGACAATACCCTTGGACCCTCGTTTGCTCACCGGCATCTATGGCATAAATGTTTCGGCCACGGTACTGGATATTGACGCCGAGCCCGCCACAGAGGTAGAGACTTTTAACCCACGGCCTCGCGTGCTTGTAGGCATTTCCAATCACCCGCGTCGGGTTCAGTCCGGATATTCGGCGCCGCTAAAGCTCATAGTGGTGGATCAAAGCGGGAAGAAGATGCCCTCGGGCAAAATCGAAGCCCAAATAATGCAGAAGAAATACTACTACACGCAAAAGCGAGATGATGCAGGCAATCTCAATCCTGTGTGGGAAGAAGGGTGGATGAAGACCCTGACTTCCCAACTACCCTTTGTTAATGGAGAAGCAGACTTTCAACTGGAATTGAACGACTCTGGTGATTACCTGGTTGGCTTTACGTATGAAGACAAGACCGGGCGATACACCAGCCAGACACTCTTCAATGTCGGTTGGGAAGACTACGATCAGTGGGCAAGGAGAGAAGCGGAAAAGGACGTGCGTACGAGCAATGAGGTCCTTCTTTCCATGACCAAGAAAGAATTCCGGACAGGTGAGTCGGTCCGGATTCAATTCCACGCACCCCGGCCGGTCAAGAAGTGCCTGGTGACCATGGAGAAGGGAGGCGAAATTCTTGACCACCGGGTAATTGATGTGAAGGGGAATGATGGAAGTTACCAATTTGAGGCTACGGAAAAGTTCCAGCCCAATGTGTACGTCTCGGTAATGGCCGCGGCAGGAAGGGAAGGTTTCCCTGTTTATTCAAGCCAGGTAGATACCGACATCCCTACTATCTATTACGGATATGCCGACGTCACCGTCAGGGGCGACATTCAAAAACTCCGCCTTGATATCGCTCCCGAAACACCCGAGCTGAAAGGACGACCCGGCGAAAAGAAAGCTCTGACCTTCAAAGTGGCCGATCAAAACGGCAAGGGAGTCTTGTCCGAACTGGCCGTTTGTGTAGTCGATGAGGCGGTTCTGGCCCTGACTCGTTTTCAGACGCCGGACTTGTCTTCCCTCACCAAATTCAACATCCCGCTTGCCGTATTTTCAGGAGATTTGCGCCAAGCCCTCGTCAGTCAAGATTTGCTTCGCCTTTTCGCGACAAAACCTCTGACCGGCGGAGATCTGGGCGGCGGCGAAATTGCCGGCACTCTCAAACTGCGTAAAGACTTTCGACCGGTTGCATACTTCAATCCCGCGGTAATCACCGATGCCTCAGGCCGCGCTACGGTTGAGTTTCAACTCCCCGATTCGACGACCGCGTACCGAGTGTACGCGGTGGCCTCAGACAAGGGCCCGGGCTTCGTCTCTGGACAGCGGAACATGGTCGTAACCAAAGAGTTCTTCGTAGAGCCGTCGATTCCCCGTTTTCTTATCCCCGGCGACCGGGTCTCTTTTCCTGTGGTGCTCTACAACAAGACTCCAGACAAGGGTGACGTCCTACTCAAGACTGAAGGCTCCCCCGATCTGAGCGTGCGACTCTCGCAATCTTCTCTCACGCTGGAGCCTTTTGCCACCTCATCAGTCAACGCCTTGGCCGAGGTAACCGGAGGAGCCGAAAAAGGCATCTTTCGCTTCCAAGGCACGTTCACAGGCGCGTCGGGCAAATACGGAGATGCCGTAGAGCATCCGTTAACCATTCACTCCAGGTACATGCCGGTAAACCGTAACATAATGGGTAGTTTTACACAGCGGACCGACATATCGGCCGCATTGCCTGATGCACTGAAAGCCATGAAGCCGGAGGACATAAATCCCGGAGATTTCAAAGCGAATCTGAGCTTCAGCACCACCAATTGGACGAGGATAGCGCCCGGCCTGAAATACCTGCTCCGATACCCCTACGGGTGCATTGAACAGACCAGCTCGGGGATCATTCCGCTTGCAGGCATAAGGGATCTCTCGCGCTCGAAAGTCATCCCAGGGGTGTCAGTGGAAGAGGTGGACCGGTTCCTGAAACGCGGCGTCGAGCGGCTATTGTCAATGCAACTGGCAGGAGGCGGTTTCTCTTACTGGCCCGGCGAACTAAACACTTCATGGTGGGGGACCATGTATGCCTCGTTTGCGCTGATCACGGCTCGCCAAGCAGGGTACGAGGTTCCCGAGGAGAGCCTGAAGCGTGCTCTGACCTTTCTCCATGAAAACTTGTTCAAGAAAAAGGAATCCGACAAATATCACGGAGCCACTTGGACGCGGGAGTTGGCTCTCTTCAACCTTGCTGCGGGTAAAATGCTTAGTGCGCAGGAACTCGAGCCCTTCTTTCAGGAATACGATTCTTTAAACGACGAGGGCAAAGCATTGCTCATTCTCTCGGCCAAAGAAGTCGGATATTTGCAGCAAGATAAGCTCAAAGAAATGGTCACACAGCTCAGTCCTAAATTTGACCCCAACCGTACCGATTATCATAATTCCAGTTTCCGGGAACTGGCAGTCTGTCTTATGGCGGCCTTGGAGACGGGGGCCGCATCTAAGGAGGCGGACTCCTGGGCGGGTTATCTCTTGAGGGGGCTGAAACCGGATGGCCGCTGGTCCTCCACCGCCGACACCGGCTGGTGCCTGTTGGCGCTAAGCAAATATTACCGAGGCAAGGAAACAAAAAAGGTTGGCTCCGTCCGGCTCCGGATAGACTATGGCGGTGACAAACCTGAAGAGATGACCGTGTCTGAGGCTGCCGCGTACCTGGAGTTGGATCCGCGCAAGCTGCTCCAAAAAGGGACCATTCACGTCGAGTCCGATTCAAAAGACTTGCTTAATTACGCCCTTTCCATCACCTATCCGGATGTCGTCACAGACCCCTCGCAACTCATCGCAGGGTTCACACTTCGCAAGAAGATGGAAAACCTGAACGGCAAGGAGGAAATACGGCTGGGGGATGTTGTAAGGGTCACCCTCGAGATAGGAATTACCCGTCCGGAAAAGGAGGGCCGATACGAGAGTTTTGAATATTTGGCGCTTGAGGACCCGGTACCCGCCGGCCTCGTTCCTATCAATTCAGAATTGAAAACAGAAGGAGTCGAAAGACAAGGCTCGACAACGGAAGCGAGATTCCTGGCGCGACGGGTTTTACGATTTCACTCCCACTTATTTTGAATTTCGCGATGACGGCGTCAGAGTATTCAAGAACCGCGCATGGTCAGGGGCTTACCGATACTCTTACCTTGCCCGAGCTGTTGCAGAAGGGGAATTCTGGATGAGGGGCTCGCGGGTTTCGCTCATGTATGACCCGGATCGCTTCGGGAAAACTTTAGGGAAGAAGGTCACGATACTGCCGGTGGAGAAGTAACGAAGGGGGAAGGGGATAGAAGTCGAGAACAAGGCCAGTAACTTAATCGTGCTGCCCTCATGAATGTTGGGTTGCAGGTGCACCCTGATTTTCAGGCGCGGGAGTGGGGGGCGAGTGATATATCGGTTCTAGAAGTTCTGTCCTTTTCGTCGGCATGTGGCCAAGGGGTATGATGGTTTGGGTGCCACTGCTGGCTCGTCCAGCAGTGTCTTCTATGCTTGCACTGCTGGACAAGCCAGCAGTGGCACCCACAAGTAAATCGGCCATTACTTTCGATAAATCCTATAACATAGGGCCATTACAGAGCTTAGTTTCTCAATTTGACGGCACTGCGGTAGTGGCTGATCCCGTGGGAAACTCCGACCATGTTTGACTCAGGATCTTCTTGTGATTACAATAGAGCCGATAAACTTAGGCTAAGAAAAAGGTCCACGCAATATGTGCGGCCTTAAGGAGCAAGAATGGGAATTCCAGCGCCGTGGGAACTGATTTTGATTCTTCTGATCGTTGTCCTAGTCTTTGGGGGCAAGAAGATTCCTGAAATCATGGGGGGCGTAGCCCAAGGAATCAAGAGTTTCAAAAAGTCCCTCGATACAGACGACACTCCGCCCACCCCAGCCAACGCCCAACCTGCTGCGCCTATCGAGGCCAAGTCGGTAGAGACGAATAAGGCCAAGGTGTAATTCGAATGGAATAGCAGACGGCCTCAAAGAAAGACTAGGCTGCCGCAAACGTAAGAATGGCGGCATCTATAGCGGCCTGATGAGGTCACACAGTCTCTCCGGAGCGGACCTGCTCGAGGTGGGGGGCCAAACGCATGTTTGATGCTCTATGAGTCGGTCGAGACCCAACCGCGCAGGCAACACGCAATCAATTAACCTTCATTCGCTTGAGCGTTTTCTTCCAGCTCCTCCAGGTACTTCTCATATTGTATTCCCAACATTTGGGCCTTTCTCATGCACCTCTTCTTTTGAATACGGTAAGTGACTACGTATCCGAGAGTCCCGGAGACGACTGCAAGGATTGCCGCCGCAACGGCCCACCTGACAAGGATTTCCCATCCAAGCTGAATGAATGCCGCATGGACTTCCCAGAAATACCCCTTGTCCAGGACCGGATTCATAATTTTCTGGAAGACCTCGAAGTTCATCGCGACAGGTCGCCCCAGCACAAGAGACCCTAACCAGTAGTAGCCGTAATAGAGCGGTATAATATTAAACGGGTTGACTACGCTTGAAACAGCTAGAGCCAGTATGAAATTGAAGCGCAAGGCCAGTCTCAGCAAGCCGAGGCTCAGGACATGCCCACCCATTGGGACACCAAATCCGACCACGAATCCCACGGACACCCCGGTTGCATCGAACCATGGTGAATGCCGTGAGAAAACCAGCGGGTCAAGGACATTCCTGCGAAGTATCCCGCGGCTTCTCGCCCACAGCCCAGTTGATGCCTCCCCTTGCTGAGAGCCAGGTTCGCTCGATTCTGTCCCCGCTTCGTCTGTACTTCCGGTCGCCCGCGAACGCGGCTCGACTGATTTGTCCGTCTTTGAATTGTGTGTGTTGTCGTGCAGGTCGACAGCGCAGCAGATCATCTCGCGCAGGCCCTCTAATTCCGGTTGGCCGGTGCTTTATGACGAGTGAAAAGTCACCCTCTCCGAGACAGAAGAGCAGGTGGTCTATACCAGCGTGCGTTCATCCAAGTAACTCTGACTCGTTGACCAAGGGATAGTTCTTTAAGTAGGGGCACGGCATGCCGTGCCCCTACAAGGCGCCAGAAATGGTTCCACTTTGATGGCGAACCGATATTAGTCTCTGTTTCCTCTACTTCTTGAGAGCAGCCAGCCGATCCGCAAAGCTTCCCTGAGGTTCGGTCTTCTCTCCGGAGACAGCCTTTAGGGCCTCATCTATGTTTCTTATCCTCCCCGGATTTTTCAGGAGCCAGTAAGGTGGCCTTCATGCTGGCGGCTGCCGTTTCAGCCTTCGCCTTTTCAGCCTGCCGATTCATGGCTGACAAGGCCACTCCCAGGTTCGAGGTCTCTTGCTTAAGGCCGGCGAGGCGCTCGGCTTGTGCCGCGCGTTCTTGGGCCCTCTTCTTGTCCAGTTCCGCCCGCTGCATTTCTCTCTTGCCGGCTTCGAGCTGGGACCTGGCGGTTTTGAGTTTTGAAGCCGCGACCCCGGCAAATTCCTCGAGCTGCTCCATCACGGACTTGGCTTCCTCCGCTTCCTGAGCCTCCCGCTCCACCTCCGGCCTGAGGGTCTCCAACTGCTTGATCAGTTTGTCGAGGCTCGCGCTCACGCTTTGCTCATCAGCTTGATTACCGGCGGCCTTGGCTGTTTCCATTTTTTGGTTGAGGATTTCCGCTGCCTGAAGATGCCGGTCGTAGTTCGCCCTGGCCGCGTCAGCCTCTTGCTTTTCCTTCTGAAATGTTAGCCGCGCAGTGGCAGCTTCTCGGGTGATCTTGTCCAGATCTTCGATCATGGTCTCAATTTCTGCTTGAGAAGCCGCTTCCGGATCCCAAGATACTATCGCCTCTGTAAGGCTTCGACCCGCGTCACCCATTTTTTGTTTACCTAGGTTTTTCATGAAACCGAAAATTGTTCCCATCTCGTGGTCCTCCTTTGGGGAAAAAGAAACTTTGTTTCACTTTCGAACATAAAGATCGCCCGGTTTGCGAGCTAACCAAGCCAAAGGGCTGCTCGGGATAACCGGATTCGCTTTCTCAAGACTTCGCACCTCATCTTTCCATCCCTAATTCCACTGCGACACACTGTCGGGCAGATTTACCAAGAGCGCCCTCAAACCGTCTTGCCCTCGTCAGATGACGTCCAGGGAGCTGGGATTAAGCTCCAAGCCGATCAGCATCTGGACGAAAGACGTGTCCGCGTACTCATTGAGACCGACCAGCAGGTATTCGTCCACATTCTCATTTGCATGGCGACCGTACAGCATAGCCGAGTGCTTAACGATCTCCGTCTTCTTTCCATTGGAATCAAAATAGAGGGTTTCCGAGAAGTCCACAGGGGGCACACGGGTTATTCGATCCCCGCCTTCTCCTTCTTCCACAACTTTTTCAGCTCCCGGATTCTCCCATACTCGATAATATCTGGTCTTGTCGGGTGTGTCGAATACACTGTAACCGATGTACCCGGTATTCTCATTCAGCCAGAAATCCCAGTCATCAGGGTACACCGTGTCTGCGCACCAGAAGAACTTGCATTCCTCGATATCCTGGTTTTCGCCAACTACTATCTGAAGCAGATAATCCTGATCATCCTGGAAATCCAGGTAGAACTTGTGAACTGTCGACCTGAAGACCTTGGCGACACCGTACGCTGCCACCATGCCTCTTCCTTCGGGATGTCGGATTTTGATATCATCACTCCCCAGAAGAAAGTCAACTTCCGATATTTCAACGAAGCCGTTGATCCTCAAGTTGAGGGGGAGATTTTTGTCGATTCTCTCTCCCGGTCTATCTCCTGAAAAAGCGTCTTTTAGCTCCTCAACTTTTTTTGAGGCCATCTTCCTAAACAGTTGCAGAGTGCTTCCCATACCATTCTCCTTAATCAGCAACTAGTTATCGCCCTTCTAACCTCTTGCGCATGTCAACCTTTGCATCCATCACACCTAGTGAGAGCGCATCGAGGGCTTCTTGTCCGTACTTCTTTGCCCAGTCTGTGCGTAGCACCAGACACAGCCTGGACTGCCAGAGTCTTCACGTCATGGCCCCAAATCCAGCCTTTTTGAAGAGCCGGATAGGCATTACTGGGAATATTCACGAACTGATAGATGTTATTCCCGTTTTCATCCTTCTTGCGGACCAGACTCCCGTCATCCACAGCGGCCAGCTTAAGCTTCCCTGTCCGCTCGGCAGCCTGCTCGGCCTTTTTCAGGATGTCACTGTGAAGTCCGCCGACGAATAGCATTGCCACTTTGGGGTTTCGCTCCACTTCTTTCTCGCTGGCGTCGTACCCGGCAAATTTTACCGGGATCTTCTTATAGCGCTCTCGCTGCTGGCGCAGCCCTTCCCACGTCATGGATGTTCCCGAGCCCTCGGGGCCTATATAGATAGCCGTTTTGCGAGGATCTATATCTTCTATGGATTTGATGCCGCTATTTGTGTTCACAATCATTTGTACGACTTCTTCGTATAGGGTCGATTGCTCTGAGATCAGCTTCCGGCCCGGGAATTTTGAGCCCAGCATGGCCAAGACATCACTCTGAACAATGGCCATGTCAATAGCACCCGATGAGATCATCCGCAGGTTCTCCATGGAACCGGCTGTGGGGCGCAGCTCTATGTCGACTTTGTCGGCCTTCTTTTTGAGAAGTTCGCCGAAGTACTGGTAATTGCCGTCCGTCGGCCCGGTGGCAAACCTTATTACCGGCCTTTGTACCGGTTTGTCCGCTATGGCGTTGGCAGCCACGGCAACTTCGGGGGGCACGCCCTTGGGCAGATAGTTGGGATCAACGGGTGTGCCCTTCATCGCGACAACCTGTTTGTCCAACGCGTCGAGCTTGCCCTTGAGTTCCGAATTATCCTTGGCCAGATTGTCCGCGTCGCGCCGCCATGCCTGGTATCCCGGATCATTGGCATGATGATAAGCCATTGATGAGTGATTTCTGTCGGTGACGCGGTCAAGTATCATGAACCAGAACAGCGTGTCCCAAATGCCGTAAGACGGTGCCATCCCGTAAGCAAATCCCGGTGGCGCTAAATCCCATGCCACGATGAAATGAATCGCGGCGGTTATAATGGGCTCCATAATCCAACCCGCCGTAATTGTGAACTTTTTGGTAAATCGGACTCGACTTATAAGACTCCCAAGGGGTACTTCCGGTACTTTCCGCAGGTTTCTGGAATTTGCCCGTCTCCGCCCGATAGCTATCCAGGGAGGCCTTGGCTTTTTCCTGCTTCACTTGCTGCACCATTTTACGGTCAAACTGCGATCCGCCTTTGAAAGTCGATGTAGCGTCTGAACCGGGCGTCCCGCCTTTAGGTTTGGTGTAGCTGTCGGAAGACTGCTTTCCAGCCACGGCAGATGGCTTGGAGTACGCTGCCGGGCGCGCCCGCGCCCAAGGAAGGCTTCGAGTAAGGTGAGGACGCTCCCGGCTGAAGTGAAGGCTTGCCATAGGCATCGGATGGTTTGACTGATGAAGGTGATGAAGGCTTGGTGTAAATCCCGCCCCCGCTGCGGCTGCCCCAAACGCTCTTGCTCGGTCCTGACGACCAACTCGATGAACTCCTAAAGCTTGAGCTGCCCATCCTGGAACCGCCGCCCCTTTGTGCATCAGCCACTGGGGCAAATGACGGTGTGGCAGCCACGATGAACAATAGTGCGACCAACGAGGCGAGAACCCGGGTTTGCAAAGATTTCATTATCTGATCTCCTTCATGGGGACGACCTTTCTCTTCTTGACTCATTTTTGTTTGACAATCATATCACGTAATTTATCCGCCGCAGACATCGCAACGTGTTGCCCCTTTGTATCAGATTCTATTTTGGAAGGCGATTTGTGTTGAATTGATCCGCACCCTGCGTTACATTATAAAGCTTGTTTGTACCACTTCCACGTCTCATCTAGGGTAGGAGGTAGAGAGAAATGGCCGCTCGAATCCACAACTTTAATCCCGGTCCTGCAGCGCTGCCGCTTCCGGTCCTGGAAGAGGTCAAGGAAGAGTTCCTTGACTTCAAAGGATCAGGAATGTCCATCGCCGAAATCAGTCACAGATCGGCACTCTTCGAGGGAGTCCTCAATGATGCAGTGAAACGCATGAAGGGGCTCCTGAAGCTGCCGGACAACTTTAAAGTCCTTTTTCTTCAAGGTGGAGCAAGCTCGCAATTCTTTATGATACCGATGAACCTCATCCCCGAGGGATCGTCTGCTGACTACGTAAATACCGGGTCATGGGCGAAAAAGGCTATCAAGGAAGCACAGATTCTCAAGAAGGCTCACAAGGTGATCGCTTCCAGCGAAGACCGGAACTTCAGCTACATACCAAAGGGCTTCTCGGTCAACAATGATGCTGCGTATCTTCATGTTACCTCCAACAATACCATCGAAGGGACTCAGTGGTCGTCTTTTCCCAAAGCGGGGAACGTTCCGCTCGTTTCGGACATGTCCTCCGACATCATGTCGCGACCTTTCGACGCCTCTCCTTTCGGACTCATATATGCAGGGGCCCAGAAGAACCTCGGACCGGCAGGAGTTACCATCGTCATAATACGTGAAGATATGCTGGAAAGGGCCTCCTTGGATATTCCGACTATGTTGCGGTACAGGTACCTATGCAGAGAAGAACTCGCTCTACAACACTCCGCCGTGCATCGCAATTTATATAGTCCAGCTCGTCTTGAAGTGGATCGAGGAGACGATCGGCGGACTCGGAGTCATGGAACGGCTAAACCGGGAAAAAGCGGATCTAATATACAATTTCATCGACAGTAGCGATTTCTATAGAGGGACCGCGGACGCGGACAGCCGCTCCCCTATGAATGTGACGTTCCGACTGCCGGATGAAGCCCTGGAAAAGCAATTCGTTGCAGATGCTTTGAAAGAGGGACTTGGCGGCCTAAAGGGGCACCGCTCCGTGGGAGGGTGCCGAGCCTCTATTTACAATGCTGTGGGTATCGACGCTGTCCGAAGCCTCGTGGATTTCATGAAGGTGTTCGCCGCAAAGAACGGCTGATAGCAGGTCGCCGAGCATAGAGTGCGTCTATAAACCTTTTCCCCAAAGGCTTCCGTAGCTGCGCGGTCCCGCCGCCAGGGGGATTGCCGTTCGTGGAGGAGGAAGCACAAGGGAAACGTTAAAGATGCAGATTCACCTTTGACAGAAACTCGGAGTGATGTACCTGTCTCGCGCAGGAGTGGCCGGGACGCGAGAAATCTTTGGAGGGTCAGCGGTTGTCCGTTATCGGACGACTTCTGAAGCATAAGGTCGGGACCGGAGAAATGGCTTACAATATCTTAGTGTCGGACAATCTGCACCAGCAGGGGATTGACCTTCTGCGAGAACGCGAAGGCTTCCATGTGGACGTTAAGATCGGCCTCTCTACGGAAGAGCTGACAAAGGTAATAGGGGCTTACCATGGTCTGGTCATTCGCAGTGCCACTACCGTGACGGCAGACCTCTTGCGTCACGCTTCATTACTCAAGGTGATCGGCCGTGCCGGGACTGGACTAGACAATGTGGACGTTCCCGAGGCTACGCGGCTGGGCATTGTCGTCATGAACACGCCCGGGGGAAACGCTGAGGCCACTGCAGAGCATACCATAAGCCTCATTATGTCTGCCCATCGTCACATTCCCCAGGCTGTGGCGTCCATGAAAGCCGGGAAATGGGAGAAGAAAAAATTCCAGGGTCGGGAAATAGCCGGCAGGACCCTTGGGGTGATAGGCCTGGGGAAAGTCGGCAGCATAGTGGCCAAACTGGCCTCTCGCGGGCTTAAGATGAACGTACTCGGGTATGATCCGGTAACGACCGTGAAGTCCGCTTCGCAGGCCGGCGTCAAACTCGTGTCGCTGAGTGACATTTTCAGTCGGTCGCATGTGATTACCGTGCATACGCCTCTTAACGACGAGACCCGTGGGTTGATCAATGCCGCAGCATTCGAAAGGATGAGAGACGGTGTAATCGTCGTTAATTGCGCCCGAGGTGGGATAATCGATGAAGATGCGCTTTTGGATGCCCTGGAATCCGGCAAAGTCGCTTCAGCAGCGCTGGATGTATATTCAATCAAACCGCCGGGCGAGCATCCACTGGTGATGCATCCGCGGGTGGTGACCACTCCTCATCTTGGAGCCTCAACAGGTGAGGCCCAGATCAATGTAGCCGTCGCGGTGGTAAACCAAGTAATTGACTATTTGGAGAAGGGGATTGTCAGAAATGCGGTTAACCTACCGAGCATAGACCCAGCCCAAGCCACCAAGATGCTCCCGTACCTCAATCTGGCCCAGCGGCTGGCGCAATTCCTCGGCAGGCTTACTGCGGGCGGTATCGTGGAACTGGAAGTGGAATACCAGGGTGAAATTGCGGCATGGGACGTGAGACCCTTGACTTATTCTGCGCTCGTCGGGCTACTTTCGGGCTTTGAGGGTACGGATGTTAACCAAGTCAATGCGCCAATGATCGCGCAGGCGAGGGGCATCCGGGTCTTGGAAACAACGCTCAAAGAAAGCGAATTACACGGGTCTTCCTTGGTGATGAGGACCAGAACGTCAGAAGGGACTTCCCACATGGTACAAGGGGCCCTTATCCGGCGTATCGGCTACGAACCACGCATCATCGGAATCGATGGATTCCTGACCGAAGCGGTGCCGGCAGGTCCTATGCTCATAGTTACCAATAGAGATGTTCCCGGGATGATTGCCGGGATGTCCGGAGCTTTGGCCGGGAGGAGAATCAATATCGCACAGATGAACCTGTCCCGAGATCGCGCCGGCGGCAAGGCCATGTCAATTATCAACATTGACACCCCTGCCGATGAGTCCACTCTCGACAGCATACGGAATATTCAGGGAATCATAAGCGTGAAGCAGGTGATTCTGGATTCGGGACCGGGCGCTGAGGCGGCAGCCGCCTCTAACTGTGACACTGTTTTGGTTTGAGAAGTCTCAAAAGCAAAATCAGCTTAATCAGAAATAAGAAAGGCATGACGGTTTGAGCACTTTAGTAATAGTAGGAACCCAGTGGGGTGACGAAGGCAAAGGCAAAGTCGTGGACCTGCTAACCAGCCGCGCAGAAGTGGTGGTTCGCTTCCAAGGTGGTAACAATGCCGGACACACTTTAAAGGTTGCCGGTGAGCAGATCATAGTTCATCTAATACCGTCAGGAATACTCTATCCGGAAACCATCAACATAATTGGCAACGGCTTGGTTGTGGACCCCGGCGTGCTTCTCGAGGAAAAGGAGACGTTGCGAAAGAGGGGCCACTTTCTCAATGATAGGCAGTTGCTGATTTCCGAACGGGCGCATGTCATTATGCCGTATCACAAGATTATCGACCAGGGCCGAGAAGAGATCCTCGGTGAGGCCAAGATCGGAACCACCGGCAGAGGAATCGGTCCCGCCTACGAGGACAAGGCTTCCAGAATGGGAATTCGGATGGGTGACCTTTTGAGACCCGACAGGTTGCAGCAACGGGTTGCGGCAGCCCTGGAAGAAAAGAATTTCCTGATAGAGCATCGATTCAAGCGCCCTAGGCTGGATTCCAAGCAAGTGGTGGAGCAGTACGTTGAATACGGCAAGAGACTCGCTCCCCATATAACAGACACCGCGCATGTACTTTACAACAAGATCATGGAAGGGAGTCGCATCCTCTATGAGGGTGCGCAAGGGACTCTTCTGGACATTGATCACGGGACGTATCCGTTCGTGACCTCCTCAAACGTGGTGGCCGGAAACGTTTGCTGCGGCGCAGGTGTTAGCCCTACTTCTGTGGAAAGAATATGGGGGGTCGTGAAAGCCTACTCGACACGGGTGGGGCAGGGCGGATTTCCTACAGAACTGAACGATGAGTTAGGAGAGAAGATCCGCGAAATCGGAGCGGAATTCGGAGCCACAACCGGGAGGCCGCGGCGCTGCGGCTGGTTGGATTTGGTTGTGGTGAATCACAGCGTACGGCTCAACGGTTTGACGGGAATAGCTTTGACGAAAATGGATGTGCTCACCGGCATATCTCCCCTGAAAATCTGCACCGGGTACGAGCTGGACGGTCAAGCCATAGATAGGGTACCCGCGGATATCAAGGACCTGGAAAGGCTGGTGCCTATCTACAGGGAAGTAAAAGGCTGGGACAAGCCGCTTGATTTTTGCCGCTCCTTTGAAGACTTGCCCAAGAAAGCCAGGGATTACGTTGAGACCATTGAACACCTGACGGGCGTTCCCGTTACGCTGGTTTCGGTCGGCCCTGCAAGGGAGCAGAGCATACTACGCAAGTCGCCATTCTGATGCCGAAGCCGTTAGCCTCCGAATGACGGGTGTATGAACTCCACCCTATCCCCTTCTTTTATTGCAAGGGTTTTGAAATCCTTTCGGTAGACGAAACGGCCGTTGATCTCAACTATCACGGCTGGATCGTCCTCTTCGCTCCTGTCCAGCAGGTCTTGGACTGTCAGTTGACGACCGACAAAGTCTTCGGGAAAACCGTTGAATATGAATCTCAATTCACGAGCCTCGGCGGGAATTCCTGATTACAGTATATTGCAGTCAAGCTGCCTATCATGCCGGGCCACTGTCTGCTCTCTTCTTTCTTTCCGCCCTATTTTTTGTCCTTTTGAGCCCTCATGGCCATGTAGAGCCGTTCCGACGTACAGGGCAATTCGGTTATCCTCACGCCCGTGGCGTCATAGATGGCATTGAGTATCGCGGGGATAGTAGGCATGATTGCTCCCTCTCCCACCTCTTTTGCACCGTATGGGCCATTGGGCTCATTGGATTCCACGATGATACTCTTTACATTCGGCATATCCAGAGCTGTAGCGATACGGTACTCGCCTAGAGACGCATTCACGACACGTCCGTGAGAATCGAACTTCACTTCCTCAAAGAGACACTCGCCCAACCCCATGGATAGCGATCCCTGCATCTGTCCCTCGACAGAGGTGCGATTTATCGCGAGCCCACAATCATGGGCATCGGTCATGTCGTCAACGGTGATTTGTCCTGTCTCGAGGTCCACCGTCACTTCCACAACCTGGGCTGAACAGCCATAGGCCGGTGAGGTGCCCACCGCGGCTCCTTTGTAATCTCCTCCAAGTCTGGGAGGCTTGTACTTGCCGGTCCCCACCAGGGTCCCACCCTTTAAGTAGGCCAAGCGTGCAGCTTCCCTGAATGTGAGGTACTCGCCGGAAGGCGGGTCCGTCCAGCCACGGTGCTCCTTGATGTACAGTGTGCGTATCTTGTCGAAGTCCCCAGGACCTCCATTGAATCGCACCGTGCCATTTCGGAAGCTGATGGACTCTGGATCGCATCCCAGCTCTTCGGCCAGAAAAGCAGCAATCTGAGCGCGCACGTGCTCCGCGGCTTCCTTGGTCGCGTGACCCGTCATGAGAGTCTGACGGCTGGAGTATGCCCCCAAATCTACGCTCAGGTCCGTGTCCCCGGATACCACCCGCACATTTTCCAGCGGAATACCCAGGGTCTCGGCCGCGATCATCGCCATGGCCGTGTCCGACCCCTGACCGATCTCAGCGGACCCGGTCAGCACGTTCACGATTCCCCCGTCTTCGCTGACCTTGATCACGACCGTTGAATGGTAAGTGTCCGACCGATAGATCGGGTAACCTGCTCCGGAGACAAAGAAACCGCAGGCCATGCCGATACCTTTGCCTTTCGGGAGCTTCCCCTTCTTGTTCTTCCAGTCGGAACTATCACGCACGGCCTCAATACACTCTTTCATGCCGAGACTGGACATATCGAGCTCGTTGACTGTGGCATCTCCTGCGGTCATCATGTTTTTGAGGCGCATTTCAACGGGGTCGATGCCGAGCTTTTCCGCGGTCATGTCGAGGAGCTGCTCGAACGCTGCCCTGTGAACGACTCCGCCGTGGCCTCTCTGGGCTCCGCATGCCGGCTTATTGGTATAGACCCTACTCCCGTCGTATTTCATCGCCTGCAGCTTGTAAGGCCCCCCGAGCAGCGAACCAGAGTAATAGACCGTCGCAATGCCGAAACTCGTGTACGCTCCTCCGTCCAGGACGGCCTTGTTCTTCAGTGCCACCATAGTGCCGTCCTTTTTCACGCCCAGACTCATCTCCGCGTAGAACTGGTGGCGGGCTCGGCTGTGCAGGAAGACCTGCTCTCTGGAGTAAGTCATCTTCACCGGCTTCCCTGTGAGCCGGGCGAGGAGTGCGCAGCTCATCTCCAGTGGAGTGGCCTCACACTTGGGACCGAATCCACCGCCCACATACGGCTTCACCACCCGAACGTTCCCCACGGGCATTTGAAGGACCATGGCAACGGTTCTCATCACGTAGTGTGGGACCTGCGTTGACGTGTGCAGAGTGAGCTTGCCGTCGAGATCAAAGACCGCCAGGCAGGAGTGGGGTTCAATAAAGGCCGCATCCTGACGTTTATTGAGAAAAGTGTGATCAACTACCAGATCGCACCCAGCAAGGGCCGCATCCGTGTCGCCGAATTCTTGATGCACTTCCGCTGTGAGATTGCCGGGAAATTCGTCGTGTATCTGGGGAGCACCTTCTTTCATGGCCTCGAACATGTCGAAGACCGCAGGAAGCTCCTCGTAATCCACTTTGATGAGACTAAGCGCTTCCTGGGCGGTGGCCTGATCAACGGCTGCTACAGCGGCTATTTCATCTCCAACGTAACGGACCTTGTCGTGCGCGAATAGGGTCTCGTCGTACCGAGCGGGAGAGACCCCGTATTTCACCAGCCCGGCCTCTTTCGCCGTGATCACAGCCTTGACGCCAGGCAGCTTGAGGGCCTTGGAAGTGTCGATATGAAGAATCTTCGCGTGTGCGAGAGGACTCTGGAGTATTGCCGCGTAAAGCATCCCGGGCATGCTCAGGTCATCCGCGTAGTTCGCACGGCCGGTGGCTTTGGCAGGCGCGTCCAGCCTCGGGGCCCTCGTGCTGAGAACCTGGAATTCTGTCATTTCAGGATACCTCCATTCCCTCAATGGTCTTCGCGGCTTCTTGTACGGCTTCAACAATCTTCTGATAACCGGTGCATCGGCAAAGGTTCCCGGAAATCGCGGTACGAATTTCATGTTCCGTCGGTTTCGGATTCGCGTCCAAGAGGGCCTTGGCTGACAGGATCATCCCGGGAGAGCAGAATCCGCATTGAATGGCCCCTTTGTCCACGAACGCCTGCTGAATCGGGTGCAGTTTACCGTTTTCAGCCAGCCCCTCTATGGTGAGGACCTCCCGCCCCGCCGCCTGAACCGCAAGCACCAGGCACGAATTTACGGGTTTACCGTCCAGGATAACCGTGCAGGCGCCGCAATCGCCGAGACCACAGCCGTGCTTTGTCCCGGTCAGTCCCAGGTCCTCTCGCAAGAACTGTAAGAGGGTCCGGTTCGGCTCCACTGCGGCTTCAACCGGCTCACCGTTGACGGTCAATTGTATTATGGTCTTCATCGTGTTTATCTCCCCGGAATCAAAGTTCGAAGCGCCTGACAGTTTATGGCTTCCAGGAGCGCGCCTGCTCCAATGACGCTTGCAGTGACTTTCTTGTAAGGACTTCGATCATCATGCACCGGTATTCCATGGTGCCTCGGTGGTCGGTGATCGGACTGCACATGCCCACGCCCACTTCGCCCGCTCTTTGGAACAGCTCTTCGGAGGGCTGCTGACCAATGAGAAGTTCTTCGGCAGCGTATGCACGGACCGGCGTCGGCGCAACCGCTCCCAGGGCGATTCGTGCGTCCAGAATGGGACCATCTGGCGATTGGAGAGTGATAATTGTGGCCACGTTCACCATCGAAATCTCAAGCGTTTTGCGTGCGCCGAGCTTTATGTAAGGGCCGCCGCTCCAGGGTGGGGGAGTATCTATGTTGATTGATACCATCAGCTCATTGGGTTCGATCAGTGTGTCCCCCGGACCACGGAAAAATTCGCCGACGGGCACTTCGCGCTCGGCCGTGTTGCTCTTGAGCTTTAGGGTCGCGTTCAAAACCATGCAAGCAGGGGGAAGATCCGCGGCCGGTCGGCCGTTCACTAGGTTGCCGCCTATGGTGGCCCTGTTCCGGATCATGGGTGCCCCAAGTTTTCCTGCAGCCAGAGCCAACGGCGTGAATCTTTCCATTAGCAGCTCGTGACGCGACAGGTCCGCCGCGGTGGCAGCCGCTCCGATAGTCACTGCATGGCCGTTCCTGGGAATGACGGCATCCATGCCGGGAACTCGAGCAATGGAGATGACGTGGACCGGCTTGTCGATCTTGAGTTTCATTCTGACCAGGAGGTCGGTCCCGCCCGCCAGCACTTTGGCGTTGCCGCCGAACTCCGAGAGCAAGTGCAAGGCCTCTTCCAGGGTCGAAGGTTCGTGATAGTCAAATTTCGGCAGGAGCATGGCTTCTTCCTCCCGTGAATGTGAAAGAAAAGTTGAAGGTCTTCAGGTTAGAAAACACAAACATAAGGGCATGTATTGATTCCCACTGTAAGAAGCCGTCAAGCGCTGCGGGCAGAACTCCTTCACTTGGGAGTGCCGGCTTCCATCACGGCTTCTATATCGTAAGAGGCCAGCCACTGGATCAGTTGCTCGCAGGTGTTTCGTATCTGTTCGTCCCGAAGAAAACTCTCGTCTCCGCCCTCATCCGGGTACGGCGGACACCTGAAGTACAACCAGCCGACATAACCACCGAAAGGCGTGCCATCAGTAGGCCTATTGCACGCCATTACGCCGCGAGCTATTTGGACATCGACAGGAACAACTACGTGATAATCGTCCCCTCTGGGGGAAATTCCTATCCATCCTTCGTTGCCGGACCCAGCGGGCATGGTAGCCCGGCCAATATCCTGGACCTTTATGCGTAGCATAGGACGGCCTGGATCACTTTTCTGTATCAAGAACTTGTTTTTAGCATAGCGTCCAAGAAAAGTAGTGTCAAGCGATATCGTAGCCAGCGATGAAAACCATTTGACAATCATTTTGCGAAGGTCTACAACTTATTTTAGTTCATTATCATGAACTGTGCCGTGCTACAGGGAGAACGCGGTCACAGTCTAAAATGAATCATAACGAAGTCGCGTTCCCGAAGCAAACTTGCGCTTGGTGACGATTTCGCAAGCTCTTTTCTGCGAGAAACGGAGCGACCCGACTTTAGCTCGATGGGCCCGCCGGAAACGAGCGTAAGCTGCAATGATTGACGCGGACTTAGCACAAGGTGAACCACTGTGAGCAGCTCAAATCAGTCAGGTTACACTAAATACTCGGCCCCCATCGTCTTTAAGGCCATGCGGGTCTTGAAAATGATCCTCTCCGCATCGCGGAATCCTGGAATCAGTGAGATCGCGGCTCAACTATCATTGGCCAAGTCCACTACTCACGGGATTCTCGCTGCCCTTGAGGAATCGGGATGGGTGCTTCGTGACCCGATTACCAGGAAATACACATGCGGCCATGCAGTCAAGGATCTCGCGGGGAACGCTGCAGTGAGGGTTCCTCTCGTGGATCAGGCACGCCCCCACCTGGAAAAGCTGGGGGCCGAGTTGGACGAAGACATCTTTCTCGGAATCTGCACAGGCAATCAACTGCTGATTTTGGACCAGATTGAATCATCCAAAGAACTCAAGATGAGGGCTAGACCCGGCACTCGCATTTCCATTTTCGCGGGCGCTGCAGGTAAGATCTTTCTGGCCAATGACGATCCGGAGGCCGTATCACAGCGCATTCGTTCTCGGCCTATACCGAAATTCACTCCCGATTCGATCACAGACCCTGATCGTTACATGGTAGATTTGGACAAGGTGCGAGCCGAGGGCCTGGCTTGGGACATAGGGCAGTACCTCCCCAATGTCTGGGCTGTGGCGGTTCCGATTTTCTACGGCAAGAAGACTAGAAAGCGCATGGTGGCAGGCTTCTGGGTGGTGGGCCTCGATTCAGACCTCAGCGCGCAGAGGATCCAGACCGCAAGAAATCTTGGTCGCCGGACCGGCGAAGCTCTGTCTCGGGCCATAAGCAATCATGGTGAAACACACGGGGAATGAGCACGGCCACCACATTGCCATGCTTCGTGCCTTAGCTTTTCTTCGGACCTTGGAGAAACCGCTCTTCAATAAAGTCGCACAAGGGCTCGGGCTTGTTGAGATCGAAGACCGGGACGTCCGTAGGGGGGTTTGAAGGGTCACCAGCGATTGCAATCAGGTTTTCGTCGGCCCTGCAGAGTAGTTCCCGGTGCAGTTCACTCCTGAAGACCTCTATCTTTGGGTGAATCTCACGTTTGTATCCTTCCGTGATTATCAGATCCACTCCTTGGATGAATCTGTCCCTGATTTCGGCCAGCGTGTGATCATGGTCCGTGTCCACCACAAGCGCCAGTTTGGCTGGGGAGGAGATCACGGTCGCTCTTGCCCCTGCCTGCTTGTGCCGCCAGGAATCCTTTCCCGGGTGGTCGATCTCAAAACTGTGAGCATCGTGTTTTATGGTCCCGATCCGGTATCCACGTGATGTTAATTCCCTGACGAGCTTTTCCAGCAGCGTGGTTTTCCCGGAGTCTGATTTTCCTACTACGGAGACGATAGGAATCATTCAAAGCCCCTTCAGAGCAAGGTATCGTGGCCAAGTGCCGAAATAAATCCCTGCGGCCCCTGCTTTCCAAGCTTTGTAGCACTTTTCCGGCGAGGCGGGAATATCCCTATACCGTCCCGCAGACTTCGACTGATTGTCCGTTAAGAATGCCACGCTACGGCCCGCGGGGCGCCGGAGCATTGACGGTAGGAACCGTCAATGGTAGGTTTTGATGCGAATATGAGGTTGAGCGCTGTTTGAGCAGAGCTTTCCGGCGAACCTTCTTTGCCGAAAGATCTTCCCCACAGGCAGGGTTTCTAAAAGCCCTTCGACCTTAGTAGTCTTTGTGGAGAGCCCCCATGTCATTGCAAGACACAATTCTTAAAGTCGTGACCCAGACTCACGAAGCAGGCCGGGAAGCAGCCAACCTTTCCATGACTCTGAAGGAAAAGATCCTGGTGGAAATGGCGCGCAAGCTGAGAGACAGTAGGCCATATCTCCAGGAAGAGAACAATAAGGACCTGGAAGCCGCTCGGACCAAAGGCCTTTCCAAAGCTATGCTGGACCGGTTGACCCTGTCGGACAAAGTGATAGAGCAGACCGCCGCCGGTCTTGAAGAAATTGCCGCGTTTCCCGATCCGGTTGGTGAGATCGTTCGTATGTGGACTCGGCCGAATGGAATGATGGTCGGTCGAATGCGCATACCGCTTGGTGTGATAGGCATTATTTACGAATCCCGGCCTAACGTGACAGCGGACGCAGCCGCCTTGTGTCTCAAGGCGGGGAATGCGGTAATCCTGCGTGGCGGCTCGGAGGCTTTCACTTCAAGCAAAGCCATAGTAGGCCTGTTCAAGGAAGTGTTGAAAGAAAACCAGGTCAACGAGCAAATCGTCAACCTGCTTCCCACTACAGACCGGGAAGCCATACTCTACATGCTCAAACTCGAGGAGTTGATCGACCTGATCATTCCGCGCGGCGGCGAGGAGCTTATACGTTTTGTGGCTGAAAACTCACGAATCCCCGTTATTAAACATTATAAGGGGGTCTGCCACCTATACGTGGATGCCGCAGCAGACCTGGACATGGCAGTTAAGCTCACTTTCAATTCCAAGGTCCAGCGGCCTGGCGTCTGCAATGCCCTGGAAACCCTGCTCGTCCACAAGGCGGCCGCGGACCGGTTCCTCCCGCAGGTAGCCGAGAAGCTCGCAGAAGCCGGAGTGGAACTGAGGGGTTGCGCAAGATCGCGAGGGCTGGTCCCTTCTATGGCGCCTGCAACCGAGGACGACTGGTACGCGGAGTACCTTGATCTAATTCTTGCTGTGAAAGTGGTAGACGACATTGATGAAGCGATTGGACACATAGCTAAATACGGCTCGCTCCATACCGAAACGATTGTGACCAAGGACTACGCGGCCTCACAGAAATTCCTCAAAGAAGTGAATTCTTCTTCTGTAATTGTGAATGCTTCCACACGCATGAGTGACGGGTACGTGTTCGGGCTAGGGGCCGAGGTGGGGATCAGCACAACCAAGATTCATTCTTACGGCCCTATGGGAGTGGAGGATCTCACCACAACGAAGTTCATCGTCCTGGGCGACGGACAGGTCAGGGAATAGCAGGGAAGTAGTCGGAAAGGCAGCCGTAACAATGTAACCGGGGAGGCGCTTTTTGCAAAAAGCACCTCCCCGGACCCCTCCGCAAAAACTCTTAATATTGTGAGAGGAAGCAACCATTGGGCGAAATACCTAGCACCTTAGATTTGATTATGGACAAAACCCGGGGGATGTCGCTATCTCAGAAGGAGAAGGAAAACCTCCACATGGAGGAACTCCGGAAACGGGCCAACGGGTTCAAGATAAGGCTTCTGGATGATCCGTCCAGGGCGGACGAGATACTTGCAAAGCTTGATAACGAACCTGAAAGCGATCGGCGACTTCTTCACTCTCTGCTCTGGAACACGATGTTGGATACCTTGCCCACAGACGAGGAAATACTCAAATACTTGCAGGTAATGGAGACGCTTCCGTTCGGCCAAGCCAAAATCGTGAAATTGCATGAACTGCGCGCCTCGTTCAAGTCATGGTTAAACACCAGAGGCGCAGAGCGAAAGAAGGCCCTCGCTCGGGAAAGGAAAAAACTCGCCGCGGCCGGAATTTCAGGGGGCGCAGTTGTGCCAAAAATCCCGAAAGGACCCAGCGCGGAGCAGGGCTTTGAACAGGCATTGGGAATGCTTAAGGCAGAGCTGATGGCTGAGACTTCGGAGTTCTTAGGGGTTGATACCGATTCTCAAGAGTATTATCCGCGTGGCAGCGGAATCGATTTCTTTGGGGCTTCCTAGTCGTAAACGGGGATTACGGGAGCGTAGCCCGAAGCAATCGGATGACTGGGACCGGCAAGATGCCGGTCATTCGTCACCCCGGACTTTCGATCCGGGGTCCAGTTTGTCCGGCCTCGTGGGAAGTCCAACAGTCGCCTATGACGGCGCATGAAGACCGTCCCACCGAAGAAGGGACTGTTTAGGCTTGCGCCCCCGCAATCTACAGTCGCATTCTTTTCCCCGTGAATAATTTTCCTAAGAATTTTCCAATGGCTATTCGCACAAAATAAGATGCTTCCCCCGCTATACGGGGGAAGCATGTGGTGGGCTTTCAGGGTAGGGTGGTGTCGTCGTTTAGGAGGCGGGTGGCGGCCGTTTGATAATTATGGGAGTTACGAAGACCAGGAGTTCTTCCAAAGCCTTACTCTTTGATTTGTTGGTGAAGAAGAAGTTTACGACGGGAATGTTCATCAGACCAGGCCACCCGTCTCGAGAGCTGTTTGCCTCAGTTCTTATGATTCCGCCTATTACCGCGGTCTCCCCGTCCTTGACGATCATATTGGTTTCGGCTTCTTGAGTCCGGATGACCGTTCCTGTGACTGTGGCCAGGACCGCCGGCGAGTTGTCGGTCATCTTTATCTTCATGCTGATACGGCCATCGGCAAAGATCCTAGGTGTTACTTCCAGGAGAAGGTCTGCGTCCACCAACTGGGTCTGCGTCCCGTTCGCGGACACGGTCGTAAAGGGGATTGTGTTTCCCTTCTTGATGCTGGCCTTCTGATTGTCGAGGACCTGGACCTTGGGTCGAGCAATTACCTTCGCATCGTCTGTGTGCTCGCCGAGATTGATCCGCATGTCCAGTTCGGTAATGTACTGGGTGCCCAGGAGACCGAATTGCATTCCCAGGCCCATCAGGTTCCCAAGGCCGGTGACCGTCGCGGGTAGGTTTACCGCGAACCGCGAGGGGATATCGTTCCCTGCTGTAGTTTGTCCGGTCGCGGTATTGGCTGCGCCGCCGGCTTGGTTTCCGGTGATGCCCCAAAAAGTGGTTTTACCATCAACAATGGGGCCGTTCTGGTTGTTTCTGCCGCCCCAGATAACTCCCAGACCACGGGCCCAGTTTCTGCTGGCCTCTACGATGCGACCCTCTATGAGAACCTGGGGGGTAGGCACGTCCAGGGTGGCGACGACCTTCTTCATCTGGGCTATCCTCTCCGAGGTATCCTTGATGAAGATCATCCGATTGGGGACGTCCGGGGCCAGCATGTTGTTGCGAACAATCGTCAGGAGCGTAGGATCCGAACCGGCAGGAAGGGTCACCTTGCCCGTCGTACGGCCTCGTTCCACATCACTTGCTAACCTTTCCTGAGCCTGTCCCTGTCTGAACGTGCCCACTGCCGACGCCAACTGCTCCCGTTCCTGAGTTAGGACCGATGAGGGAAGTCCCGGTGTCGATGACGGTAGGGTGGTCCCACTCGATCCAGGAACCCCTCCACGTGCCGCCGCGGAAATCGATGGCCCGCCGAACTCCTCCTGGCCTCGCAGCCGCGCTCCAGCGCACTGTAGATTGAACATGCAATCCAGCGTATTTACTATAGTAACAGGATTGGCATATACCACCTTCACGGTCGCGTAGTAGAAACAGATCTCTCTTTGCTCTCCCCTATCCTTGTAAGAAACGCACCCTGCTTCGCCGTACTCTTCCGTTCTAGTATCCTCGGCGCGTTCGTCCAGTCCGGCTTCCTTCTTTTCCAGTTCCTTCAGGGCCTTTTCGCTGGTGTCCTGTTCCTTCTGAACCTCTTTTCCGATACTGGCCAGACGACTATCGACCTCTTTAATACGTCTTTCGTACTCCTTGAGCCTTTCTGCCTTATATTTCTGCATTTCGATTTTGCTACCGACCCGCATCACGTTCCCCATCATCTCGCGATCGAGGTTATGCGTGTTGAGAATCGTATCGACTACCTGCCCCAAGGGTACTTGGAATAGCCGTACTGTCGTGGTTCCTGTTACTTCGTTGCCGACAATGATGTTGATGCCGGCCTGCTCTGCAAGAAGTCTGAAAGCGTTTCTGAGAGAGATGCCCTGAAAATCCATTGTCACGGGTTTGTTGAATATCTCGGGGTCGCTCGCCACCTGATATCGTTTCAGGATCTCTGTACGCTGTTTTTGGAGTTCTTCCTGTTGCTTTTGCAGGGACTCTATGTTTCGCCTGCGCGTTTCATTTTCCTTGCGGACCTCTTCCTCTCTCATGATACGGAAGGCTTGCATGCGAGTCTCGCGACTTTGTTCGATGTTTTGGCGGCCTGCCAGGTCGCCCGCGCTGGTTCCCCCTGCTACGGTTTTGCGATCCGACGAAGCTGAGAAACGTGGGGGTGGAAAGTCGATCATCAGCACACCCTTTTGTTTCTCCACCTGGTAGGGGACCGCGTCTTTCAATTGGACGAAAATCGTCTGCGAACCCGGCACAATCATTTCCACGGACGTAGAGAAGAGACTTGTTTTCAAAGGCTTCTGGTATGCCTTGGGTATTTCCGCATTGACCAGGTCCAGGCGGGCCTTGGTCGGGGAAACCTTGTTCAGCCGATAATCCAGATTGTCCCCGCCCCTGACGACCAGCCGGGCATTATGACCGACCTGTATGAACTTGAGTTCCGTTATTTCCTGAACCACGAGCCTGGGATCAGGCGTGGGGGGAGTAACAGGGGGCCTCACCTCTTTAACCATCTGAGGATCGTTGCCTGAACGCCCAGGGCCTGGTACGTCCCGAGCCGGCGAGCCGCTTGCATCGGACGGCTGCCCAAGAGGGCCAGAAGGCCGGGGCTTATTGAGATCAGTGCTCTGAGCGAGCTTGACCTCTTTCAGGGCCGGATGTTTTGCTTTGGACTCGCCCGCGCTCTTGTTCCACGATCCTTTTGCTCCTTCGGCGGCGGTCTTGTCCGACGTCAAGCCTGGAGCCTTCTTCTCGTTTCCCGGGGCTTTGGCCGCAGCGGTGACGAATTCCGGAGCAAGAGGAGCGGCAAGGGAAGACTTTTTCGAGTTGGGGCCTTCAGGCGCGGCCTGGATCTCGGCCCCGGATGCCGCTAGCGAATTGCCGAAGATGACGAATACCTGATTTTCCCCTCGTCTGATCTGAAACGCAGGGACAGGGTGGCCCTGAAAATCCACGACTACCCGGGCACTGGATTTGTAGTTACTCACACGGATTTCGTGAATCGCGTCCTTGTCGCCGGTTATCTTGGGCGGTACCTTGCCGACCGTCATGTCCTCAAAGTCCATGACGAGCCTGTTAGGTCGGCCGATGACACGCGCCAGGTGCTTGCCCACCGTTCCTTTGGATGCGATGGCGATACGCCTGTCCTGCGGTTCAAGCGTAACCTGGGTAATTTCCCCGGAAGCTGCGGCCAGAGCCGGACAGCACGCCATTGCAAGAAGTAGGCAGCCAAGCCAAATAGATTTATATTTTCTTACGGGTGACCTCATTGTTATCCTCTCCCGACGACCGTGTGGAGGCGATCCAGACCATGCGGAAGCCACGGTGCCCTGGGTGATCGACGTGAAGAACGCCTGGTCTATGCATTTCATGAGGGTTCAAGTCCTCTGTTGGATGTTAAGGCTGAGACGGATGATAGCAAACGCGGACCAGATATGTCAACAAAAAAATACTGAAAACAAAGTGATAGAATCTTTTATTAAAGAATAAAATTATGAAATAGACAGCTTTCAGATTAGTTTTATGATGTAATCATCTGAGATTAAATAATGTTTTTTGTAACAAATCATTGGGGAGCCTGTGAACGATCTTGGCGATAAGCCTAGGATCAGGCTTAACCTGGCTGTTTTGTGTGTGTCGATTCAACTCCTTCTGGTAGTTCCCGCGTGCGCGGGAATGACAGGCGACGGGGACCTTACCGAATCACGATGAGGCTTTGGGTTAGCGCATATCAGAGAGAGGCGGGCAAGTGGATAATAGCAGGGGGGCTTCTGGAAGTGTCCCATGACGAGGATCGAAAATTGCCCTTCCCCTGATTTCTCGTCCGGATTTTTTCCGTTTCGGAAACCTGCCGGCGTCGGGTATTATCCAACCATGGAAACAGATGTCATCGTCAAGATCGTAGTCATAGGGTCGGTAATTGTTGCGGCCGGCCTATATTTTTACCTGTACCGGTGAATTTCAGCGCGCTCACAAGGAGTTGCCCCACGCGGAACAGGACCTAGTGGACGCTTTGTCGCTCCGCTTGCGACCGATTTTGGAAAAATACCGGGCGCTGTGTGCCATTGTATTCGGTTCAGTGCCCCGCGGCGAACTCCCGTGGCCGAGCGAAGCTTGATTCGAGACGTAACCATGGATTTCCAAAAAAGGTTCTTACATTGGCTCAGACTCCTCCCAGACTATCTCTATAGTACAGGAGAACCGGAACCGTTTGTGAAGCCTGCAGGGATACGGGAAGAATCCATTTGGTGGCTGTCCGGTAGAACAGTCTCCGCGCGCTGTACTGAAACGCGTTGTGGATCATGTTGGCCGGCTTTTGGACGGAGTTGAAATTGCCAGGACTCTGTCATCCTATGAATTCGTTTGGGCGCTTGTCCGCGGTAAGCACACACTTCATGCGGTTACCCCGAGCCGGGAGGCCGCGCAAGTGACTTTCCAAGTGGATTAGAGTGCGGCAGGTTGACCCGCTGTCGCCCGAGAATTACAGTGAAGCACGTTGAGATTTGTGTCGAATCCGCCCTCCTCTGACTCCCACAGGCGTTAAAATAGGGCGAGTTTCATCGGCTACATGCACTTTGGACTTTTGAGATGCCATCAAAGTCCCCCTTTTCTAAAGGGGGATTTAGGGGGATTTTCAATGGGTTAGATTAAAATCCCCCCTGGCCCCCCTTTACGAAAGGGGGGAAATAGATCACCCTGCTCTAACGCCGAGGCTATATTTTATGAGATTCATTTTTGCCAACCATGATCGATCAACTCAAATTGCGAAGATTCGCGACGAAATTGGAAATTATCGCAGGGAAGGGGCCTCTGACCCAGGACATTTCCAAATGCATCAGGCTTACGACGAACTGCTGAGGCAACTGGCAGACCACTTTCTGGGACACTGGGAGGGCCAAATTGCCCTGTTGGGCCTTGGTGGTTACGGCCGTAAGGAGATGAGCCCGTATTCGGACATCGATATTCTCTTTCTGCGCCCTGAAAATGCGTCGGAAGGAATTTACCGAGGCATCCGAAGCTTGCTGTACCTGCTGTGGGACGCCAGGGTGGAGCTGGGCCACTCAGTGAGGACTGTTGAGGAATGCAAGCACGAGGCAGACAAGGACTTGGCGGTACTCACATCACTCATGGACACTCGCCACATCTGGGGAGATGAGGGCATCTACCGACAACTTGCGATAACGCGGGAGCGGCTTATCCTGGACACCGACCCGCTGGATTTATACCTCAAGATAGAAGGCGAGATCCTAAAGTCGTCTGAGAAATTCGGGCATACGATCTACCTTCTGGAACCTCATCTGAAGGAGGGACCCGGTTCCTTACGGTATATCCAGTTGATAGCGTGGCTTGTTCGCATGATCTTTGGCTGCAGGGGCCTGGATGATCTACCTATAGCAGGCATCTGTGGCCGCAGAGCAGTGGAGGATGCCAAAACAGGCATGAATTTCTTAGCTGAAGTTCGGACCAGACTCCATTTTATTGCGGATAGGCGCGACGATCGTCTCAAATTCGACGCTCAGGACAGCCTGGCCGAACAAATGGGGTTCAAGGATACTGCCGAGCGCCGCGGTGTCGAAGGTTTTATGCGTGAGTACTATCGACATGCGGCCACACTGGATTTTTTCGGCCGGCGAGTGCTTGCACGAGCGCGGTTGTTCCTAAGGCCGAAAATCGCTACCGGTCTGAAACGTCTGAAGCTGGACGATTCGTTTTATATTGGGGCAGGCGGCATAAATCATTTCCACCCCCAGAATTTCGGCGCCGATCCCAAGGAAATCATCCATGCCTTTCATCGGATCGCTGAAACGGGATGCGACCTGGATATCAGGCTCGTGGACCTGATTCGCAAACGGCTTCAATCTTTGAATAACGACGTGACGGCCGATGTAGAAGCAAACCGTCATTTCCTCGACATGTTTCGAAATAGCGGCTCGGTTGCCAGGGCCTTGAATGCGATGATGAAAATAGGTTTTCTGGAGCGCTTCATCCCTGAGTTTGCAAGAGTGCGTTTCCTTCCCCAGCATGACGTGTATCACCAATATACGGTCGACCTCCACACAATCGCGGTCCTCGAGAATATCGACTCATTCAGCCGTGACAGCAAAGACCTGGACGCCACGTTGCTTCAGACTATTTTTTCCAAACTGGAAAGCAGAGAAGTGCTCTATCTGGCTGGTCTGTTCCATGACATCGCCAAAGGGAGAGGACCAGGTCACGAAGTAAGGGGGGAAGAGATAGCGCGGTCTATCCTTGAACGGCTCGGGCTACCTGAAGAGCATTTAGAAGAGGTCTGTTTCCTCATACGAAATCATCTGGCCATGACGCACCTGGCGTTCAAGAAGGATCTGCACGATGAAGCCCTGGTGAGTCGTTTTGCTGAAACCGTCATGCATAAACGGCGCCTCGATTTGCTGATGCTGCTTACACATGCTGACTTGAAAGCGGTAGGTCCGACAGCATTTAGCTCCTGGAGGAAAATGCTCCTGGAAGAGTTATATTACAGAACTTTAGATATCATCGAAGGCGAGGGAGTGGGCGGTGAAGATCTCGGGGAATGGATCAAACAAATCAAAGCAGTTGTCCGGGACCTCGTGCCTGCGAAGCACAGGGGACCTGAATTGGAGAATTTCTTGGGTTCAGCCGGCTCTCGCTATTTCTTAGATTTTTATCCGGGCCTTATCGCAGAACATTATCTGGATCTAAGAAACTATCTCGCTAGCCACGGACTGAATGCCCTTGGGTTGGGCGATATGATAGCCAGGAAGGTGGATCACCACAGGCCGGGTTACAGCTCTATCACTCTGATAACTCGTGACAGGCGCGGCCTCTTTTTTAGAATCGCAGGAAGTCTTTCTGTAAACCGAATCAACATCCTGGGGGCCTGGAGTCACAGCATAGGAGACATCGCGGTGGGAACTTTCCACGTCAACGACATTCCTGAAGGCCCTCTGGACGATCCTGAACGCTGGGACCGGTTTTGTGAGGACTTCGGTAGTGTTATCAGTGGGGAGGCCGATGTGGATGAGCTAATGGCTGCTCGGAGGCCTACGAGGAGGTTCTTTGCGGCAACGTCCCGGCCCCGCTTCCCATTGAAGGTGGAGGTCGACAATGCCGCATCGGACCGGGCTTCCATAATAGAGGTCTACGCGCACGACCGACCAGGTCTTCTTTACGACATTACCCGCCGGCTCACTGCTCTGGGGCTAGACATAGTCCTGACAAAGATCACGACCGAAGTAGATCAGGCCGCGGACATCTTCTACGTTCAGGATGAGAGCGGAAATAAAATCATCGATTTCGAACGCTTGGAGGAGATCAGGGCGAGCCTCCACGATCACCTCGTGGCGATGGAGGCATCCCAGTTCGCAGAACAGAAGGATGCCGCAAGCTAGGGGCTGAAGCAATAGCTTTCATTCTAAAGTGCTTTCAAACAGGTAAGTTACGGTCGAGGCCAACCTTGTAATTGCGAGGAGTGAAACGACGCAGCAATCTCATAGGTGGGACCGTCCTGCGCAGAACGCGGGATTGCCGGTCGTTCGTCACCTCGGAATCCAATCCCATAGGGGCTAACTTAATGGAGTGAGAACAAATGAAATCAAAGGGTTACAAAATCCCCTCTAACCCCCCTTTACAAAAGGGGGGAACAGGAAATCGGCTCCTAACTCCCCCTTAGTAAAGGGGGGCAGGGGGGATTTTTCGAGATACGAAGACCCTAAGTTAGCGCCTATGGGACTTCGATCCGGGGTCCAGTCTGTCCCGCGCCTCGCGGGACTGGAGGGACAGGCATCCTGCCTGTCGCTTAATGACGGGCAACCCCGCGTTCCGCCGGGGCGTCCCACCGAAGAAGGGATTGCTTCGGGCTTGTGCTAGCAATGGCATTATAGGTCCCCCCCGACAATTTACTGTCCCCTTCGGGGAATGGGACAGTAATGTGGGAGAACCGGAAAACTCTATGAATGGCATAAAGCTTTCAGAGATCGATCTTGCCGTGTCGGGATATCTCGACCACCTGATAGTGGACAGGGGACTCGCCCGTTTGACCGTGGAATCATACGGCTCGGACATGAAAGATTTTTCCAGGTTCCTGGCGAGCAGGGGTGCGCGAAGCGCTACCAATATCAGCCGTGAAGATCTCCTTCGGTATCTCGCGGTCCTGGATCGCAGGGGATTCAGCGCCAGGACAAGGGCTCGGAAAATCTCGTGCATTAGATCCTTCTTCCGATTCCTCATGGAAACAGGGCAAATCCTGGAGAATCCCTCTGACCTGATCGCCGCGCCGCGCCTGCCGAAACGGATACCTCATTACCTGGAGCCTGAAGAGGTCGAACGTCTGCTCGTGGCCACGGATTATGCAACAATGGAAGGTAAGCGGGACGCGACTATGCTTGAACTGCTCTATGCCACCGGACTACGTGTGAGCGAGCTGGTAGGACTGGACCTCTACCGCGTAGATCTGGAAATGGGGTGTGTCACTGTAATGGGGAAGGGCTCGAGGGAGCGGGTAGTGCCAATCGGGATACCGGCTTCTCGGTCGATCATGAGCTACTTGGAAAACGTACGGCCCCGTCTTCTGGGCGCCATGCGGAGTGAAGCCTTGTTCGTAACCCGGCGCGGGCGGCCCATGACACGCCAAAGTTTCTGGAAAATCGTGAAAAAGACAGCAATTTGCGCAGGAATCGGTAAGGAGATCTCGCCGCACACGCTCCGCCACTCCTTTGCCACACATCTCGTTCAGAATGATGCGGACCTGCGGTGGGTCCAGATAATGCTCGGCCACGCGGACATCTCAACTACTGAGATTTATACCCACGTAGCGCGACATCGTCTCAAACAGCTTCACGCTTCCTGCCATCCCAGGGGATAGACAAGGCAGATTATAGTGATTGCCAAAAATAATTTCTGATAGTGCAGAACGATCTCTGCAAATTGTTAGTCCCGCCGCTGGCGGGCCTCCGTGCCGGCGGACTATAGCATTTCTCTAAAGTTCTTTCCGAATGGCACATTCCCGTCGTCCCGGCGAACGCCGAGACCCAGGTCCTCCTGGATTCCGACGTTCGCCGAAATGACGCAAGCACACAATCGGAAACTACTTTCGAGAATCGCTTTATCATCTCGTGCGTATCGTCTTGTTCGTTGAGCAGTTGCAAAAGAGTCAGCCTGGTTTCGCGTTCGTCGAGGCG
This sequence comes from uncultured delta proteobacterium, assembly GCA_963786905.1. Classification (GTDB taxonomy): domain Bacteria; phylum Desulfobacterota; class Desulfomonilia; order Desulfomonilales; family Desulfomonilaceae; genus CAWBBA01. The sequence continues at coordinate 55,390 of CAWBBA010000031.1, forward strand.
GCGTTGACTCTGCGTCTGATCCTGGAAGACCAGCACAACGCCAGTGATGGCACCACTCTCATCGCAAATGGGAGCCCCGCTGTCTGCTATGGGGCATTGGCTCCCGTCTTTGGCAATGAGCAGGGTGTGGTTGGCAAGGCCCACGACTAACCCTTCGCGCAGAACGCGCGCGACGGGATCTTCGACCTTGGCACGAGTCTCCTCATTGACGATACGGAATACCTCGCCCATGGATTTGCCCCGCGCCTCGGCCTCCTGCCAGCCGGTGAGCCGCTCGGCCACCGGATTCATCTGCTTTACCAGACCTCCCATGTCAGTGGTGATCACCGCGTCGCCGATACTGTAAAGGGTCGTGCGGAACTCGCTCAGGGCCGCCCGTTGTTCCCGCTCCGACCGATAGAGATCTCGATACAGGCCCACCTGTCGATACCTGTACCCATAGGCGGTCACGCTCGCAGCGAGCACAATGAAGAGTGCGGCAAAAAGGACGACTATGCCGCCGCGATAGCGGGCTTCTGAGAGGATCTCACTCGCATCCACCTTGGCCACCATGAACCACGGCGACCCGGAAATATGGCGCAGGTCCCCCATCACCTCGACTCCCCGGTAGTCCTTTCCCTGGAATATCCCCTGCTTTCCCAGGACCACCTGAGCTGCTGGAAGGTCGTCACGAATAAGAGGTTCGCGCAGAGACAGGGCACTATCGGGCCGATGACGGAGGTCGTTCAAGAATGAGAACGTCTTCCCCATCCCTGCGGACCAGAAGGGTTTCAGCAGTCCTACTCGGTGTTGGCCAAGACTGGATCAAAGGGTACAGGAGGGATTCCGCATTGCTTCTCAGAACCAACACGGCAACGGGCCGGCCAGCAGCGTCCAAAATTGGCCCCAGGGCGTCCAGATGTACCGTCCCGGTCGGACAGCGGTATAGGTCGCTCAATATTGGAGTGCGGTCGGTTAGAGCCTGCTCGATGGACTTTTTTGTAGCAACACTCAGAGGGTGAGGGTGGGATTCAGCAGACAGCAGAACGCGGTATTCTGTGTCGAGAAGGAGGACGTCAGCGTAACCCTGCTCCTTCTGTTCTGACACCAACCTTTCCTGTAAGTTGGCCTGGAGGGCGGTGTTGTTCGGGTCTCGGAGCCACTGCCGCAGCCCCTGTCCGAAAAAAGGAGCCTTTGAGGACCTCGAGATGTCACTGAGTCGCTCCTGCCTCCACTGCTCGATCTGCCCAGCCTTCAGTTTACCGATTGCAGCAATCTCTTGGTATTTCTCTTGTCGGATTCGTTCCGTCTCGGACTGGTAATACCCGTACCCTCCACCGACTAGTGCGAGGGCAGCAGCGAGGAAGAGAGCCACCCAGAGCAATCGGGCCGCGCTGGACTGAAACCTTCTTTCCATCCACAACCTCCGCCGGTCTTGTCAGGAATCGCTGAGTACACCCCCGTTTGGTAGCCTTTCAGAACGGCTGACGTTTCGATCAATTGCTCCGCAGGCCGCTTAGACTTCCGGTACCTTGTGAGGAACGGACGCCTCTGCAGACAGGAGCGTTAAGCAGTAGATTGAAATGATGATCTTTCCCCATTTTTTACAATACCCGAACTCATGCCTCGCCGTCAAACACTATGTCCTCGTGGCACGACGCGGTCAGGTCCTTTGTTTTATTGCAAAGAACCGATCCGAAGGCCGATTAGTTCCCCCGCCGCGAAGGAAGGTGGCCGCGTTGCCACATGAGCCGATTAATGCTATAGAAGCTTGTTTTACGGCAACACTAGAAGCGTACGGCAAGAACCTTATGCAGATAGATGCGCATGTTAACGCCGTAGCGTAATGCCTCACGATGTTCAAGGGCAGGTAGCGAAATTCAATGCGGTTTCTAGTCCTGGGGCTACTTCAAATTTGCCGGCTTTCACTAAACCATCCTCGTGCGATGATGGCCGCGTTCGTGGCTCTTTCAATCGCCGGTTTTTGTGCCGTGCCCTTTATTACGGTGAGCAGCGATATCATGTCCGGTGTCTCACGTGACAATCCGAACATAAGGCTCACTTTGGAAAACAGCTCGATTTTCGGGGAGCAAGATGCATTGATTCTCGTAGTCGAGTTCCCGGAACCTCCGGGCGAGATTCGCCTCCCGTTCATACGTGACCTTAGTGACTACATAACTCAGATCCCTGGCGTCCACAGAGTGCGCTACCGCTTCATGGATCCGGAAGATCACGAGCAAGCCGCTCAGGTCCTCCAACGATTCCTCGTCGGTATGAATTCGAGCGAGCGACAGGAAATCCATCGGATCTTCAGCGTGCAGGGCATAACAGACGCCCTGAGACGAACCCGAAACCGCCTCTTTCTCACGGAAAACGCCTATCTTCAGGAACGACTCCTGGAAGATCCGCTGGAGATTGGCCAGTTCGTTGCTCGCTCCATGGAAAAAAGAGTGGGTTCACTCAACCTCGGAGATCCTTATCTGCTGATAGCAAGCCCGGACAGTACCTTGTATTTGATTCAGATCACTCCGGAGTTCACAAGCACGGAGGTCGGTCGAGGCAAAGAATTATTAGATCTGTTGCATAAATTAATTCCAGACAAGATTTCACAGTTGACAAAAACCATCCCCGGCATTCCGGAACGCTCGCGGGACATTAAATGGTACCTGACCGGGAAAACTGTCTTCCATTACGAATCGGACATGATTTTCGACCGCGAAGCAGCGACCCTCATCCTTTGTTCGTTCGCTTTGGTGGTGAGTTTGCTGCTGTTCGTTTACCGCAGTTTCTGGTCCGCGGCCGTCTTGATGTCTCCCCTGGTCGCGGGAATAGGTCCCAGCTACGGAGTCATTTATCTAAGCTACAGCGAAGTTAACCCCGTGGTAATGGGAGCCACCGGGATTTTGCTAGGTCTAGGGGCTGAGTATGGGGAGCACTTGTGGGGGCGGATCAGGGAAGAGCTAGACCGAGGGTGCTCCAGAACTGAGGCGCTTGAAAGGTCCTATGCGCAGACCGGGCCCCCGGTAGTACTGGGCGGATTGACAGGGATCCTCGCGTTCCTCTGCTTGTGCCTTTCCAACCAGCCGGCACTAAAGCAATTCGGATACTTCGGAGCCACGGGACTGGCTCTAACCCTTGGATCAACTTTGTTCCTGGTCCCCGCAATATTTACCATAGTGGCATCGCGCAAGAGAGACTATTTTCCGGGTGTGCAGGTGCCCTTTACTATCATTTCCAGCTTGTTCCAGAAACGACCGAAAGCAATTGTGGCAGTTTCAGCACTCTTGATTCTCCTCAGCCTGGTTCTTGCGTCTCGCGTAACGTACGAGAAGGACCTCTTCAAAGTGTTCCTCGCTAGAGACATGGAATCTATGGCGGTGTCGGAGCGGATTTCGCGGAAGTTTCATTCTAATTTTTCTCAGCCGATTTTGTTGTCCTTTGACGTCGAGAACGTTCAAGAAGGCCTATCAATCCAAAGGTCTCTCGACGATATCCTGGAAAAGTTGATTGACAGGGATCGTGAAATTGCATCCTTTGATTCAATCTCGTATCTCCTGTCTCCCGATTCGGTGAGGAGGACCAACTCTGAGGCCCTGGCAGACGTAGTCCAATCGTTACCCGATTTGAATGCAACCTTCGAAGAGAGGTTGAAGCGATCCGATTTTTCCAAACCCGCCGCTGAAATCATGAAACGTTCTTTTGATGGAATTGGAACGATTCTCAAGAAACTCAAACAGACCGAATCCGGTTCCTATGATGAGGTCCCGGAATTGGAAAAGTCATGGTATATCGCGCGGGTAGACGGCAATTACCGTTTTCTGACCCGCATAAGACTCTCAGACAAGATTCGTGACCCTGACGAACTGGCGAAAACCGATCAAGCCATACTAGATGCAGTCGGCCGTCTCCCGGTACCTGTCAGCATTTCTGGGCCTAGAAAGGCTATGGAAGCCATGTTGGCCACCCTGGTATCCGAACTCATCAAATTGGGCCTTTATGCGTTTGTATTGGTGATTGCAGTCTTTTTCGTAATATTTCCTCATCCTCTGGGGGTCGCCCTTTGCCTCATTCCCATGATAGGCGGTTTCAGTATCACTTTAGGTGCCATCGGCCTGACTAACATGGGGCTGCCGTTCTCAATCGTGTGTGTCGCTCCCCTGATCTTTGGGTTCGGGATTCATAACGGCATCCACGTGGTCATGGGCAGCCTTCATGAAAAAGGTGGCTCAGTGGAGCGAACGGTCAAGCGAGTAACCCCCCGCTCCATGGTCACTTCTTTGACGATCACGATGGGATTTGTGTCGATGCTTACGTCTCAACACTACGCCCTATCATTCCTTGGAGAGACTATGGTCATCGGCATGATGGCTTCAGTGCCATTGACCCTGGTAACTTTGCCTGCTTTGCTGCTCCTGATTGAAAGGCGCCGGGCAATCGGTCACATCGATTCTCAAGAATAATGGCTGGGAAGGAACCGACTTGGTGGCGACGGGCATCTTGCCCGTCACCAATAGACAGGCTGGAAGCCTGTCCCACCAGTCTCTATCAGGCCTTGATACGCGTTGCGCATAGGGACAAAGTTCTTGAGGATTACTCTAATGCCCGCGGCTGTCCCCGCTGGTCTGAATGCATTCAACCGTTTGGGTGGCGATTTCAAGCTCTTCGTTGGTCGGGATCACGAGCACCTTTACCTGTGACCGGCCTGATTGAATCTCAGAGGCATCCTTGACGGCGGCTTGGTTGCGTTCATCATCCACCGCGATTCCCAGTGAGGCCAAGCCTTCGCAGCAATGCTTGCGCACGAACGGCGAATTCTCCCCTATGCCACACGTGGACACGAGAGGGTCCACCTCTCCCAGGACAGCAAAATAGGCCGCGGCAATTTCCGTTGACATCGGATGGGCGTAGAGCTAGTATATCAGTTTTTACAGAATGCTCGTCAGTTTGACAGAGGAAATGTCAATGAGGGTAGGACTCAAAATCTTCACCGGAAATTCAAACCTGAATCTGGCCGCGGCCATCACCAGATACATGGGCATACCGCTCGGCACAGCCATTGTCGGTTCCTTTAGCGACGGAGAGATACAGGTTGAATTCAGGGAAAATGTGAGAGGAATGGACGTATTCGTCATTCAGTCCACCTGTCAGCCTGTCAACGACAACATAATGGAACTTCTCGTGATGGTTGATGCTCTCAAAAGGGCCTCGGCAAGCCGGGTGACTGCTGTCATGCCATACTACGGATATGCCCGTCAAGATCGGAAAGTGGCTAGTCGTGCGCCGATTACCGCCAAACTCATTGCCGACATCATCACGGCCGCGGGCGTTGACCGAGTACTTACTCTGGATCTCCATGCCGGCCAGATTCAAGGTTTCTTTGATATTCCGGTAGATCATCTTTACGCGAGCCCCATAATGGCTGAAGCGATAAAGGTCGACCTTCCGATTTCCGAATGTACAATCGTTTCTCCTGACGCAGGAGGGGTCGAAAGGGCCAGGTCCTTTGCCAAGCGTCTGGGAGCCAATCTCGCCATAATTGACAAACGGCGCTCAAAACCGAATGAATCGGCTGTAATGCACGTGATTGGCGACGTCGCGGGCAGAGATGCGATCATATTGGATGACATGGTCGATACTGCCGGGACTCTGGTCAAGGCCGCGGCTGCCCTCGAACAGGCAGGGGCCCGTAGTATCTACGCGAGCTGCACCCATCCGGTTCTGTCCGGACAAGCGGTTGAACGAATCGCTGATTCGTCGATTAAGAAACTGTACATTACGGATACCATTCCGTCCGACGACAAGGTTGCCAAGTGCTCTAAATTGCACATAGAATCGGTGGCGCCCCTCCTCGGGGAGGCCATTAGCAGGATCCACAGAGAGATCTCGGTTTCCGAGCTATTTGTATGAAAATATCTAACAGGAGAGCGTCATCCGGGCCGACACTTGGGAACCCGTGGCGCTCCTGCCGGAGGCACCCATGAATAAAGTGAGTTTGTCGGTTGATCAACGAACCGAAACTGGAAAAGGGCCTGCCCGCCGATTACGGGCCGTGGGCAAAGCTCCTGCGATCTTCTACGGGAAGAAAACAGAGCCCATCAAGATCGCCATTGATGTTCACGATTTCAAGAAGGCTGTCGAGCAAGCAGGAAGCAATCCTCTATTCGACCTCCAGATCCGCGGGGATGAGGGCGCAACTACCAGGCGAGCCCTTCTCAAGGAAAGGCAGATTCGTCCCCTGGACGGAAGTCTCGTTCATTTGGACTTCCTTGAGGTTTTCATGGATGAATCCATTGAAGTGACGGTCCCAATTGAATTCGAAGGCAAACCCGTGGGCATCGACAAGGGAGGCGTCTTCCAGCCTAGCACCAGGGAACTTCGCATTTCTTGTCTTCCTGATAACATCCCCAATGTCATCACCGTGGACGTTTCCGGATTGGACGTGGGCCATTCTGTTCACGTAGGTGAAATCCCACTCCCGGAAGGTGTTTCCGCGCTGCAGGACAAGGGAGTGGCGGTGGCAACGGTTGCCGCTCCGAAGAAGGCCGAAGAAGAGGCTGCTCCGGCTGAAGAAGCTGAAGCCGCGGCAGCACCCGAAAAGCCGGAAAGCTGAGCCTAAGTGGCCTAATTCTTAATTCGGGTGAGGTGTTCTCCGACTGGAAACACTGAGGAACAGGCAAGACCACAGTATTGGTGGGACAGGCATCTTGCCTGTCATTTCTTGACAGACAGGCAAGATGCCTGTCCCACCAAAGCTTGCCGAAATGGGCCACCGAACTTAGGGAATCGACTACCAAGTCCCATAACCACGAACCTACCACATGTCTTAGAAACCGCTGTGAGCACTTCACGCACTTGGACCGTCGGGGAGCCGGCCCTACTATTAGATCGGTAGCGGTAGGCGTCCCTGCCCGTCGTAGCTCTTACCCTGTGCCTTCCTACGAAGTTGAGTTCAAAAGTGGATCGAATAACGCACTCGCTTTGATTTGGGGTCAAGCGGACGTATCTGCCTGCTTCAAGCCCGCCCGGAAACGCGGATTGACCCAAATCCAAATCGGTGACGGATCGCGTCCACTGCTTTGTCCCTCCGGCTGTGTAGAGGGCGCTTGGGATCAAAGAGGTCCGTCTGTAGCACCGGATGTCCGATCCCGGAGAGTTTGACTCCTACCTGTCGCACCTTCGCGTTCCCCGTAATGGTCTTTCCTAAGAGCAGGTCAATGAGCCTTAGGATTTCACTGGTTAGGTTTGTGGGCTCCTTCAGTGAAATGGAACGTCCGAAGTCAGTGAAATCCGCATTTCGGATTTTGAGGGTGACAGTGGCAGCTCCCTTGCCGTCGGCCCGCAGTCGGGCCGCAAGCTTTTCACCCAGTTCCCTGGCTACGGATCGGACGAACATGTGATCAGTGGTGTCTCGTTCCAGAGTGCGCTCTTTAGAGTACGATTTCTGGGAGTCCTGACGTTCCGCCACAACCGGCCGGCAATCGTTCCCTGACGCGATCTCGATGAGTTGCTCACCCCAGCGCCCGAGCAGACGGGACAGCGACTTATGCGGTGCGTTGGCCAGGTCTCCCACGGTGAAGATCCCTGCCAGTTCCAATATTTCTTGCCCCCTTTTCCCCACGCCGGGCACAGAACTCACAGGCAGGCCGCCCAGGATGGCGACGGCTCCCCCCGGCTCCAGGTAAAGGAGCCCGCTGGGTTTTGCCAGGCCGGTGGCCATCTTGGCCCAGGTCCGGGTCCCTGCCAGGCCGCCGGAAACGTTTATATCCAGGGTGGAGCGGATTTCGCACAGCAGCCTATGAGCCACTTCCCATGGCAGCGCCTGGTGCAGCCGCAATGTGCCGGTGAGGTCCACGTAACCTTCATCTACACTGGTAGCTTCCACGAGGGGCGAATATTTTCTCATGATGCTGAACATGCGACGGGAAAACTCAGAGTACGCCTGGAAATTCGGATCAAGGAATACCGCCTGCGGGCACAGCTTCCGGGCCTGAACAATCGGCATGGCCGAATGCACACCGAAGCGTCGAGCCTCATAAGAGGCTGCGGACACAACTCCTCGCTCGCTTCCCCCTACTATCACCGCGCGGCCTTTAAGTTCGGGGTGCAGTGCCTGTTCCACGGAGGCAAAGAAAGCGTCCGCATCTACATGTAGGATCAACCGATCGTTGGACATCGGTTAGGACTTTCTGTCGTACTTTCCTTAAGAGCCCTACAACCACCCCTTGAATCATGACTTCGCTTTCGTCGAAGACCATGGCCTCATAAGCGGGATTAGCCGGCTCCAATCTTATTCGATTCCCTGCTCGGCGGAACCTCTTGAGGGTGGCCTCGCTGTTGTGTATGAGGGCTACCACCATCTCCCCGTCTGAGGCCGTCTCCCGTTTTTCCACGATCACATAATCGCCGTCCAGCACGTGATCTTCACTCATGGAATCACCCTTCACCAGCAGCACGTACGTATCGTTCCTACCTACAAGGTGGGCAGGGACGGCAATCTTGTCTCGGTCTTCTATCGCCTCTATGGGTAAGCCCGCTGCTATGCGCCCGACCAACGGCAGCTCCTCCGCTGTGGACTGAATATCCAGCGGTTCCGATAGGTCTATGGAGCGATTGGCGTTCCATCGTTTCGTGAGGTAACCCTTCCGCGTCAGGTTTTCGACATGCGCGTGAATCGTGGATGGTGAGGAAAGGCCCAGGCCGCGGGCTATCTCCTCGTAACTCGGCGCATGACCGTGACTCTGCCAGGAAAAGGCGTATATAGTCGAGAACCATTCTTTGCTTCTTTGTCAATGATTGCACAGGCTAATGACTCCTGTTCTGCTGTTCGTAGAGTAGCCGACTGGGCTATACCACGATGGAAGAATAATACCGAATATAACACGAAAGTCAACCGAAATTATAGCGAAAGTGGTAAGTGCAGTCAAAAGGCCAAGGATGAAATCGGGTTCGGTGATTTGTTTCACAAGTTCGGTGACGTAACGTCACCTCCATTGGATCGGTAGGGCCGGCGTCCCTGCCGGCCGTGGATCAATGACCGGCACAGAGGCCGGTCCTACTGCTAAGAGCGTCAGGCTACACGTACTCGACCCATAAGAATGCGTGACCGAATTTAGGAAACAGAGTGCTTGGTCAGCCTAGATGCCTTAGGCCCTCGGCAATTCCCGTCCGGCTTACTCTCATTGCCGGAGGCAAAGCGGCCAGTAGCCCGAGAAGAAATGACACTCCAACGATCAGAGCCAGTGTGGCAGTGGAGATCTCGAATACGGGGAGAAACGATTCGAGCTGAGCCTGGAATATTCGGCCTCCAGGGAAACTCAATGCAGCCCCCGCAATACCGCCCAGCATGGCGATTGCCACCGCTTCCCCTGAAATCAGGACGAAAAGAAACCAGGGTCGAAATCCTAAAGTTTTGAGCACGGCATATTCCGAAGACCGCTCGCGCGCAGTCATCGCCATAGTGTTTGCCAGCACGATCAGGATGATCCCGATCACCACTATGGAAATAACGTTTACAGCACCCACGATGGCGTCGGTCATGGCTACGAATCCTAGCTGAAATGCCTTCTCTGTCTCGGTGATTGTCTCGGCGAGGGAACTCTCGAAGAGCGTATCAATTTCCTGGGCTATTTCTGCCGAGCGATCCGGATCCTTTATCCGGACCATGTACCACCCGGTCTTATCCGCTCTATCAGGCAATGCTTTCTTGAGCATCTCATTCAGATAGTCCCATCTGAAGAAAAACGCTGTCTCATCCACATTCTTCTTTGCGCCTTTGTAGATCCCTCGAAGCACCAGTTCGATGTTGCCGGGGAAAATAGTCCCCTGCAGAGGGATGATATCCCCGATTTTCCACCCAAATCTTTCAACCAACCTTCGCCCGGCGATGGCAGCATTTCGTTCGCGTCCGAAAGCCTCTTTTGCCGAATCAGACAGGATGAACTCAGGATAGAGATCCAGATAATCAGTGCCGCTTATACCAAACTGGGCGAAAAAATTCTTTTTGTCCTTGTATATTCCTCCGTACCATATCCCGTAAGCTACGCCCGTGACTCCGGCGACCTGAAGGATCTTGGTCCTGTATGCCACGGGCATGGAGTAAATCAGGGAGATTTTGTTCCGGGTGACCAGTCGGTTCGCTGAGGAACCTTCTACACCGATATACCATGCGCCCACCAACGTCCTGAGGACGCCAAAGGCCAACATTGCTACCGCGACACCTACTATGGTCAATGCCGAGCGCAGTTTGTGGCGAAAGACATTCCGTAAGATGAGTTTTACTAATTCCATACTGGCTAACCGCAAACGCGACGTCCGGCGTGGGCGTTTCTCCTCGAATCAACGTACACGGTTGCTCCGGAGGAGTTCGGACACTGCGTAGACCAACTTGGGAACACTGCTGAAGATTTGCTCCGAGTTCTCTTCCGGACGCTGGACAACGATCACGCGGCACTTTTCAAGTTGCGCGGCCTCTATTTTGGCTGGAAAGCCTCCTTCCACACCACTGTCCTTTGTTACCAGAGTACCTATGCCAAATTCCCGTATTACTGCTCGGTTGGCTTCTATTGAAAATGGCCCGCGGCCTTTTACAATATGCTTGTCCGGCACCCCTGCTCTTCGGCAGGCCGCGATGGATTGGGGATGAGGGAGCACTCTAACCACCAACTGCACGCCGGTACGGCGGGCCTCCAGTGCGTACGGAATGATGTTTCTGGAGCCGGTGGTAAGGAACACAGGCCGGTTGAATGAGCATGCTGTCCTTGCAGCAAGCTCGTGAGTTCGAGCAAATAATATGGGGTCCCCATCTTTTGCAGCAGGCGGGCGCATCCACCTGAAGTAGGGAATGCTCAGGTCAAGAGCCACTTTGTTTGCGTTGGCATGGGCGACTAAGGCATAAGGATGGGATGCGTCTACAATAGCCTGCACACCTCTTTTGGCCGCGAGCTTCGCCATTCCCACCCCATCGAGTATGCCGGAGCGGCTGGCGATGTTTGGATGCTTTCCCACATCGAGAGGCACTTGCGTAGCGGTAGAGACAAGAACCTTAAAACCAGCGACGGCCAAGGCCTCGGCCAGTGGGGCCGTTTCGCTTGTACCACCAATCAGGAGAATCATACCCTGTAACCACGTGGGGTAATAAACCATCCGTCAACAACCTTGGAGGTCCGATTCCCTATGATAACCACGCTTCTCATGTTGATATTCAGATCCAGAAAATGGTCGAGATCCGATACTATGATTTCCTCATCCTCAGTGCCGACGGCTGTGCCGATTCCCACCGGCGTCTTCCCTTCGCGATACCTTCCGAATATGGATGCGGCTTCTTCCAGTTGGTCAGAGCGCTTCTTGCTCCTCGGATTGTACAACACCGCTACCAGATCTGCCGAAGCCACGGCTTCCAGTCTTTTCCGAATCATTTCCCAGGGAACAAGAAGGTCACTGAGACTGATGCACGCGAAATCAAGCATCAAAGGAGCCCCGAGTCTGGCCGCGGCTGCACCGGCTGCTGTAACGCCGGGCACGATTTCAATTGGAATGGCCACGCCTTCGCGACCGGCCAATTCCAGCGCAAGACCTGCCATGCCGTAGATCCCGGCGTCGCCGGACGAAATAAGCGCCACAGTCGCGCCTTGCTCTGCCCGCTGGATGGCCGCGAGGCATCGCTCCTGTTCCTTGGTCATGCCTGATGAAATTAGTTCCTTGCCCTCGGTCAGATCATCAATTAGGCCCAGATAGCGATTGTACCCGACGACCACCTGACTCTCAGCTATTGCCTGCTCGGCCCGGCGCGTCCTGTCCAGAGGACCTCCAGGTCCGATACCCACAACAATCAGCTTTCCTCGGCCAGAGCTATCGTGATGCCGTCGTAGCTTCTCTTTGGCAGTACTAATCTTGTCCTCCTCCCCGCGAGCAGGGCGCACGGCTCTGCTACTGCGGGCAAATTAACTTTTTCTTCCACAAAAGGAGAGTGGTCGAATTCTCGGGCAGATATTCTGATCTCCTCCGCGGTTATGAACCTCAAAGGGACTCCAACCTCGCGAGCCGCAGCCAACAACCCCTCTTCGTCCGCCTTGATGCTTGCGGAACTGAGCAGTCTGACCTGTGAGAGGTTCAAATCCGCTTCTCTCAACGCAGCTTGAATCGCTGCCACTATTCTTTCAGATTTAACCCCACGGCGGCAGCCGACTCCCACGATCACTTTTTTCAGCGCCTCGGTGGTGGTGGATATCACCGGCTCCGCGGCAAGGATGTTCCCAACCGCGACAGCCAGTTCATTGGCCCCGCCTTCATGACCGCTGAGCAGGCTGATTGCCCATCGTGCGCCCACATCTACAGCCACCACCGCAGGGTCCTGGAATTTGTTTTTCAGATTAGGAGCCAAAGCCCTCACAACCACTCCGCATGGAGCGATATAGACAAGGCCCCCATGCTTATCGAAAATGCGGCCGGTGAGTTCGACTATGCTGCTGAAGCGCTCTGCGTCCCAATTCCCCTCTACATTTTCATGAACGTACAAGTCGGAATTCGGAAAGGCGCTGCGTACGCGATCCGCAAGCAAGGCACCTTCTCTGGAAAGAGTCACCAGTCCGATAGTCATGCTTTCTTCCCGATCCGGTATTCATGGGAGAATGCAGGGTCGTATAGCTTGGATACGGGGATGTCTGGTGAGAGTGCGGGCCCTACAATAATCATTGCGGTTTTGTTGATCTCAGCCTTGCGGGTCTTGTCTGCAATATCAGCCAGGGTCCCGCGAAAGATCTGTTGGTCAGGCCAAGAGGCACGATGCACCACGGCTACCGGGCATTGCGGCCCATAGTGCTCGGCAAGCTTTTCCGCCACTTCCGTCAGCTTGTGAGCGGACAGAAATATGCAGAGAGTCGCGTGGGCTCGGGCCAGCACGTCAAGCTCCTGTTCCGGCGGCATGGGGGTCCGTCCGGAAGTGCGCGTCAGGATGATAGTCTGAGCCACCTCAGGCGCGGTCAGTTCCACGCGTAACGCCGCGGCAGCGGCCTGAAACGAGCTTACACCCGGCACAACTTCATAGTCGATGCCCCATTCATCCAACAGATTCATCTGTTCTCGTATGGCCCCGTAAATGGATGGATCTCCTGAATGGAGCCTTACCAGATCGATGTCTCTACTGTGAGCATCCTGGAAAAGTCGGCCGATCTCTTCAAGATCGAGGCCCGCAGAGTCGTGCCTCTCGGCTCCATCAGGGAGCAAAGCCAGAACTTCAGGGCTTATCAGGGAACCGGCGTAAATACAGATACGGCAATTCCGCAACAGGCGCTCGGCCTTTATTGTCATAAGCTCCGGGTCTCCGGGACCTGCGCCTACGAAGTAGACTTTCATGAAGTTTTGCCGCCTTTCCCACGTACAAGTATGATCGACAAGTAGCCGGCTTCCGACTCCTCTCCCCTCAAATTGCGGAGGTCTGTTTCAATGCGTTGAGCCTCCATGCCTGCATGTGAAACAAACACTCCGTTCTCCATCGCGCCGACATCTTCGAGCACATCAAGAATCTGATTCAGACGTTTGCCTATTTTCATCAGCACCACCGTCCCTCCCAGGGATATTGCGCGGCGTACATCCTCCAGGTCATCTGCGGTGGGAACGATGGTAATCGGCTCCTTGGCTTCACCTACCGGGAACTCTGCCAGGGAAGCAGCCGCACTGAATGCCGTGATCCCCGGCACGGTGACAACCCTCACGTTGGGAATCTTCCGGCGAAGTGCCCGGAGCATGTAAATATAGGTAGAATATAGCAAAGCGTCACCAAGGGTGAGAAAACAAGCATCCGCGCCGGTTTCGAGGACTGCTGCAATAACTTTAGCCGATTCTTCCCATCGTTTCTCCAGTTCCGACCGATCCGTCGTCATGGGGAATAAAATCTCGTGAATTTCTGCTTGCGGATTAATATGCTTTTGAGCAATGCTCAGGGCTACACTCTCAGCGCCTTTGCGAGCCTTGGGCACAAACACGTGAGCGCATCCCTCAAGAATAGCCGCTCCTTTGACGGTGATGAGGTCCGGGTCACCGGGCCCCACTCCTATTCCGTAGAGCGTTCCTAGTTTCATGGAAGCACTTTTCCTTTGATGATGAGAACAATGGTACTCGGCGCAGCATCCAATGTAGTGAGATCAGCCGAGTTAACTTCTCGAACCTGCTCGTTGTCCATTGTGAGGTTTTGGCAGACGAAAATGCGGTGGTCTCGCGGCCGATCTCTTAAAAGATGATCTGCAATCCACCTGGTTGAGCCTTCACGGCCGCAAAGAACCGCGACTTTGTCCGTATCCGTGAGCTGGGCATAATCGACCGGATACTCCTTGTGGATACTTATGATACGAGCGTCGGCCCAGTCAACGCCGATGCGTGCAAATGCCGTCTGAACCGAGCTAACCCCTGGTATCACCCGGCATCGAGTGCGGCCGAAGCGCTCTATTACCGGCTTTGCCAGACTGAACAGCCCCGGGTCACCGGTGACCAGGACAGCGATCCGCTGACGATCTGCTCTCGCGGCAATATGATCCAGCACTTCGCCAATTTCAGCGCTCACGACAATGCGCTCCGCAGTGCTGGACGGGAAAAGGTCCAGCAGTCTCTTGGCTCCGACAAGCACTTCTGCTTGTTCAATGGCTCTCAGCGACGCAGGGGTGAGGTAATCCAACGAGCCGGGTCCGCAACCCACTATAGAAATGGATTGAAACTCTATTGCCATGCGGACAGGTCTCCGTCTGATCCCAGCAACTCACTCCGGATATTAACCAGAACAACAGCCGTCTGACATCGGTTCTGAATTCTAGCATCAATTGCCTTACGAATCTTGACCGCCAATTCGGCAGCCAGCCGACCGCGATCGTCCTCAGGTAGAGCCGCGAAAAGCCCTTCCACTGTGAGAGACTCAGGTACTTCCCGACCCAGAAGGCCGCGTGCCAGTTCGGTAACCGCAGGCACGGCGCTTGTCGATCGTGACGAATGGGTGTCCCATTGATCTTCGGGCAGCTTTGCCAGCTTGCCTGGATGGCCCAGCACCAGCAATCGCTCGAAGCGGTGTCCCGCCGCCTCATCAAGCATGAATCCCCACTCGTTGCTAACTTCAATCAATTGCTCCGGGGAGAGGCGAAAATACCGACGAGCCGCTTTTTCGCCGATGCGGCCGGGGACAAGGACCGGAGCCTTGACGCCGCATGCCTCGGCCACACTTAGAGCGCACTTTAGAGCATCCCGCAGGGCTGCTCCGCTGAAGGGACGAACGATTCCCGAAGTTCCCAGAATCGAAAGGCCGCCTTCTACCCCGAGGCGCGGGTTGAAGGTTTTCGCCGCAAGCTCGTTCCCGCCAGGGATGGAAATGGTTACTCGTACCGGGCGGTCTGTGACTTCGCGGACAGCTTCCCGAATCATGCGTCTCGGAACCGGATTGATAGCCGGCTCACCCGGCGGGACCGAAAGCCCCGGCTTTGTGACCGTGCCTACACCTTCCCCTGCGGCAATGGTCAAATCCTCGCCTACTGTCCACACAACCGACGCAATCACCGTGCAGCCGTCCGTCACATCCGGATCGTCGCCCGCATCCTTGCGTACGGCTGCCTCAGCAGCCTTGGCATCTCCTCTGGTCCACGCCGCGGGCAGCCTCACACGTGTTCCGTCGGGGAGGCCCACCTCAACTTCCTGGGTTATCCAACGGCCGCACAAGACCATTGCAGCAGCTTTGGCCGCGGCTGCAGCACATGTTCCAGTTGTGAAACCGGTCCGGCCGAGACTCATTGCTGGATTACCTCAGGAGGTCTAACGATCATATCTTCAGGGATAAGTTCGAGCAAACGCATGCGCGCCTCTCCTATGGTCAAAGGCAGCCCATTTATGGGAACGCCGTCGTACTCCTTCATCTTGTGAAGCAGGGCCGCGATGTACGGTAGCCTGAGGCACACGCGGTCGATCATCTCGTGATCGCAGAAGATTTCGTCTGACGGGCCTTGCTTGAGCACTCGACCCCTGCCCAGCACGTAAATCCTGTCGGCAAAAAGAGGTAACAGGTCCACCGAATGAGTGGCAAGAATCACGGTGATACCCTGCTCACGATTCAGCCGGTTCAAAAGCCTCATTATGAGGGCTTCGCCCGCGGGGTCGAGGCCGGCAGTAGGTTCGTCGAGAATCAGTATGGACGGGCGCATTGCCAATACGCCCGCCATGGAAACCCGTTTCTGCTCGCCGAAGCTCAAGTGATGGATTGCGCGGCAGCGAAGCTCCGCTGCTGCGACACATTCCAACGCCTGGGTAACTCTTTGCTGGACCTCCGGTTCGGCGAGGCCGAGATTCCTTGGACCGTAAGCGACGTCTTCCTCAACGGTGGCAGCAAAGAGCTGATCCGTGGGGTTCTGCAAGACGAGGCCGATCCGTTGGTACAAATCTTTTCGAGAGAGTTTGCGTATGTCTCGCCCCTCGATCCGAACGGAACCCTCCTGGGGGTCAAGCAGGCCAACCAGGACTTTCACCAGAGTTGTCTTTCCCGAGCCGTTAGAAGCGAGCATAGCAACGAACTCACCGGTCTCAACCCAGAAATCCACATCGTCCAGGGCACGAGACCCTTCCTGGTATGTGAATGTCACTCCTGATGTCTGAACAGCCGGTGGTTTACTCACTTCGGCCACCATTCCACGATGAGGAGTATGGCAACTATCCCCGGAGAGACAACCAACATGGTTCGCCAATCCCGGGCCTTCAGTTCGGCCAACGGTCCCATTGGCAAGCGTCCCTGGTAACCCCTTAGGGTCATTGCCTCGTAGGTCCTCATTGCCTGGTCCATGGAGCGGGCGACGACGGTCCCGGCCAGCACCCCTGCTGATGACAACGAACGCCCCAGGCTCGAATATCCAAGACGCACCCTCTGGGCTGACGCTATATCAGCAGTCTGATCAAGCAGCACAAAAATGTAGCGGTAGACGAGCAGAGCGATCTCGACCCATCCTTCGGGGACACGGAACCATCGCAGCGCACTGAAGATTTTATATGCCGGGGTCACGGAACTTAACAGCAACATCGCACTGACCGCTCCGAGCACACGCGAGCCCAGGAGCACGCCCCGCATCAGGCCTTCCTCCGTCGCGACGAGCTTCCATCCTACGAGAGAGAATGACGCGACCGGAGTGGCCCCTGTGAGAAAAGCCTGTAAGACCACGAGGACCAGAACGATTCCCATCGGCATCACAAGCCTTAAAAGGACGAGTTCTAGTGGCATCCTCAGCCACAACATCCCGGCCGTGCATGATACGAACGCAAGAATGGGGAAAAAAGCCTGTTTTGAAGAGACAACCGACACGATTAAAGTCAGGGCGATGATCATCTTTACGCGCGGATCCATCCGCGTCAGAGCGTTGTCCCGGCAGGCAAAAAAGTCTGAGAACAGCTCAAACATTTGACGGATTCTTTGCCCTGCTTGGCCGGGGCGCGAAGAGGTCCCGATAGTAGTAGCCCGCGACAAATCCGCCCACAGTACCCGCGATAAGGAAAAGGAAAAGCTGAATGTCTCCCTCACCAAAGTCCAAATAGGGCTCACGGGCTGGCCGGCCCGCATCTTCGGCAAACTTCTTCACCACAGTCTCGTCAACCCCTGGCCATTTGCTGTCTGCGGCGGCCAAGCCGACAAAAACCGGCAGGGCCAGGGCAAACAGAAGTCCCGCGATGATAAAGGCTTTCTTCATAGTGCATCCCCCTTGGCAAGTATTCCGAGAAATTCGGGGCGTCGGTTATGGACCAGGCGATATGCTCCGGCACAGAGGAACCCTTCGAGGATCCCAAGAGGAACTTGCGTAGGGACGAAGGCCAGGAGTATGGTGAGGGTCATGGCTCCGAAGGAGCCATCAGCATGCAGCGCGGCTCCCAGCGCAAGAGACGTAACCGCGTACGTGGCCCAATCAGACAAAATACCGGCCAGAAACGCGGCGACAATCGGAGGGGCCCCCACGCGCTTTGCCGCGAGAAACACCCCGTAACCCACAAATGCTCCTGCCACCCCCATGGAGAATATGTCCGCCCCGAGGGTGGTCAAACCGCCGTGCGCCAGAAACAAGGCCTGGAGTACCAGGGCGATACTTGCCACAACCACTGTCAGCGAGGGTCCGATGAGAATGGCGGCGATGCCGGTGCCGCAGGGATGTGAGCAGGTTCCTGCCGTGGGAACAGGAATCGGCATGCACGAAATCACAAAGACTGCCGCGCCCACAAGCCCCACAAACGGCTTGATATGTGGCTCTTTTTCGCTCCGGACGCGGAGGGTTCTCAATCCCCAGAAAACGAATGGAACGCTCAGCACGAACCAGAACGCGGCCCACGGTACTGGCAAGATGCCCTCTGAGATGTGCATTGCGTGAACCGAGGGGGCCGCGAACAGGGGCACAGAGCCAACCAATAGAGAGATCGCAATCTTAGGATACTTTTTCACGCTCGTTCCTTTCTCAGTGCTGGCGGTTACGATCCTTTTCAATGAATTTGGCCGCCTCCGCAGGCTCCATCTGGACAAATTCATACTGGCCGGGAGGCACCGGGTACTTTTTCCGTGGCGGGAGAACCAGATCTCTGACGTCGCCGCACTCCTCCGAGTCGGTTATGCGCCTCTCCACCAGGTCAACCAGGATCTCGTCAAAACCGAGGTTTTTGCCTAACACGACCTTAACGTGGGGGTAGTCACAGGCCAGTTCCTGAAGCATTTCCGGGATGTCCAAGACGAGGTGCAGGCCGTCGTGCAAGAAGTACGGGATGACCATTACGTCGGTTGCGCCCTGTTCCATGCACTTCTTGAAGGTTTCGGGAAGATGCGGGCCGAGCCGCGACATGTAACAGACCTCCACCATGTCATATCCGTACTTTTCCTTCAGCCCTGCAGCCACTTTTTCCATGTGTTTACCAGCGTCCGGCACCCGGCTGCCGTGCCCCAGAAGTATGATGGCGCTCTTGCCGCCGGCATCCTTCAACATTCCACACCTCTCCAAGTGAACTTACACATGCCGACCAGCCAGAGAGCAGAGGGCATGTAGTGCGCTGACGGCCAGGGGACTCCCCCCGCGGCGGCCCCTGATTGTAATGTGCGGCACCTCGAGCGACATCAGCTCCTCCTTGCTCTCGACCACGTGAACAAAACCCACGGGCATGGCTATAACTATTGCCGGCCTAATGCCTTCCTCCATGATGAGCCGATTCAGTTCCATCAGCGCTACAGGGGCGTTGCCGAAAACTGCGATTCCGCGGTTCAGGACACCCTCAGCTTTGCGGACGGCAAAGAGCGAGCGCGGGAGACCTCTCTCAATGGCCTTTTTAGCCACGTCTGCGTCCGCCACGTGGCACACAAGGTCATCGGGTCCATAGCTCGGGCACACCTGCCTGAGCCTTGTCATGGAAAGACCGGAGCGGATCATGTTCGAATCCACAAAGATACGGTTACCTGAACGCAGCGCAGAAACAGCAGACTCGATAGCATCCTCCGAGAATTTCACGTCATCCACTAATCCGAAGTCCGCAGTGGTGTGCAACATGCGCCTCACGACTTCCCATTGGCCCGGAGAAAAAGAATGGCTCCCAATCTCCTGGTCGATGATTTCAAATGAACGGGCTTCAATGGCTTCCCCGCTCATAGGGCCCTCATAAAGGGCGTACACGAGCGGCCTCCGGGAAGGGGTAATTTCCATGGGCTTGTTCCTATATATGGTCATCCGTGCCGGATCATGACTTTGCCGCGCAAGCGGACACAAAATGCTCTACAGTGCCTTTTCGAGAGGCGAAATGCGCGTGAACGTAGCTCGCCACGGTCCTGCCTCTCTGAAATCCTTCCAACATAATGGCGTCCGAGCGCCGGCGCTTGATAGAATAGGGTTGGTTCCATCCTCCGTCCGCGATAGGGTGGCCCAGGAGTTCGGAGTAGTGGAACTCATGCCCTCGAAGTCTCTCGTTCTGTTTTCCAAGAAGCGAATCTTGAGTCAGAGTGACTTCGACGTACGAGAGCGCTTTGCGTCGATCCAACATCCTGGTCCACTGTGGGAGCAGACCTACCAGCGCATGGCGCGCGGCGTCGCCGCATTCAATCCCCTGAGCAAGATACATCAATCCCCCGCACTCTGCATAAACCACTTTGCCCTCCCCCGCGAACCGCCTGACCGATTCCAGCATAGTTGTGTTTCGAGCAAGAGCTTCAGCATATTCCTCAGGGTAGCCGCCTCCGATATAAAGGCCGTCCAGTCCTTCAGGAAGCACTTGGTCCTGAAGGGGGGAAAAAGGGACTAATTCGCATCCGTGTGCTTCAAGGGCATCCAGATTGTCACGATAATAAAAGTGAAAAGCCGCGTCGTAGGCTAGTCCCAGCCGTAGCCGTGTTGTCTTGTCCGCCTTCTCGTGGGGTGCGGAAGTTTTTGAAATAGCAGGGGCGGATCGGGCGATTCTCAAGATTTCGTCCACTCGACCGTGGCGTTCCAAAACTTCTCCAAGGGCCTCCAACAATTGCTCCGGCACGTTACGGGCATCCGCAGTCACGAGCCCGAGATGACGGCTCGGAAGCTCCGGAAATGCACCGCGAGGTGACGGTCGCCACAGCCGGGGGTAGTCCGAAGGCCTTGAGCGATTCCCCCAACCATTCCCCGTGGCGCTCTGAGCCGCAATGGTTGGCGACAACCCCGGCAGTGGTCAAAGCCGGGTCAAATTCTGTGTACCCTTTCACCAGGGCTGCCAGGCTCCGTGCAACTCCATGCGCATTCACAACCAGCAACACCGGGGCATCAAGCCAGTTGGCAATCTCTGCAGTACTGCCTGTGGAATCGACCGGGTCACTCCCATCAAAAAGCCCCATCACCCCTTCAATCACAGCGACATCGGCACTTGCGGCCTTTTCGAGAAAGAGACTGTGCACGTACAGCCTTGTTCGTCATCCACCCGTCCAGGTTGTAGCAGGGCCTGCCTGAAGCCAAGGTAAGGTAAGTGGGGTCAAGAAAATCAGGCCCTACTTTAAACGTCTGCACACGCAGGCCGCGCTTTCGGAGCGCATTGACGAGGGCCAGCGTCACGGAAGTCTTGCCCACTCCACTATTGGTTCCGGCTATTACTATTCTGGGGCACGCAACAGTCACATTCGTCTCCGACAGGGTGTCTGAAACACCCTCTTCAACAAATCACAATCCTAGCCTACGATTACAGACCTGGCGCCAAGTAAAAGCGCCAAAGCCAGCCCCGACGTTATCAACAACAGAGCATTTGCACGCACAACGTGCTTGGGCCCTACCGACATCAACGGATCGCCTAGCAGTGGCTTATTTGACGGTAATCCGGAATAGTGGCTCAAGCCCCCGAGCTGAATTCCCAGTGCTCCTGCCACTGCCGCTTCGGCTTGCCCCGCGTTGGGACTCGGATGCTTTAGTCGGTCACGGAGAAAGACTCGAAGCGAGCGGCCCGGGCTGTGCAGCAAGAACATCGCGGCCACCGGCACCAATAGGGCAGCGAGCCGTGCTGGAATGAAGTTCGCGATGTCGTCAAGTTTCGCCGAAGCCCACCCAAATTCCAGATACTTCTCGTTCTTGTAACCAAAAGTCGAATCGAGGGTATTGACTGCCTTATAAGCCATTATACCTACCGCGCCGCCAATCGCGGCGAAGAAGAGCGGAGCGATAACCCCGTCAACCATGTTTTCCGCCACGCTCTCCACTGTTGCTCGAGCGATTCCAGACTCATCCAGTGATTCAGTGTCCCGGCCGCAAATCATTCCGACCCGTTGCCTTGCTTCGGGAAGCGAGCCTGAATTAAGGGCGTCTACAACTTCCGAACTGTGCGTAACCATGTCTTTTGCCGCTATGCCGGTCCAAAGCAACAGAATGGACACCAGATCTCCCGCGTAGGGGTGCACGGCCCCGGCGCCGTAAAGAAGAGCCCACGAGATAACGCCGGTGACGCTCACGACCGCGAAAGCAGTAACCACACCCGCTATGCGGGGGCTTTTGATCATGCTGCGGAACGGCGTTTCCACCCACATGGCAAATCTACCGATGAGCCTTACAGGATGAGGCAACCATCTGGGATCGCCGACAAGCAGATCCAAGGCCACGGCTAGAAGAATCTGGTATTCAAGGCTCATGCCAGACCCATTAGCCGATAGATTTGGTCTATTTGCACAGTGTGGCGTACCGCTTCGGCCAGTCGGTCAAGCGCGGGCTCAATGTCATAGCGGGCACAAACCCGTCCCTTGGCCGATAGGCCGCGATGGACGCGGAGCCGATCGATGAACCATCTGCGAAATTCATCCGAGTCAAAGATCCCGTGAAGATACGTTCCCCACAACCGTCCGTCCGGAGATCGGGCGCCGTCCACTGTTCCATCGGGTTGTTTGACCAGGGGTTCAGTGTTCGATGATCGGCTTTGACCATGATGAATTTCATACCCTTGGACGGTAAAGCCTGATTCCAGGTGCGTCGCGGTCACACGAGTGAGGGTTTTCTCCAAAGCCAGAACTGTGCTGACATTTAAAAGACCGAGACCTGGTATGGTCTTGCGAGCCGATTCCAGACCATGGGGATCTGCAATGTCAGCTCCGAGCATCTGAAAGCCGCCACAGAGTCCGACTAGCTCGGTGCCGCGGTTTGCGATCAAATCCCTTATTTTGCCGTCCAGTCCGTTGTGTCTCAGGTACTCCAAATCACCTATGACGTTCTTGCTTCCCGGCAGAATCACAGCATCAGGCTGATTGAGGTCAGAGGCGGTCCGCACTATTTTCAGTTGCACATCAGGTTCGACACGAAACGCATCAAAATCCGTGAAATTAGAAATGTGAGGGAAATCGATTACAGCTATTTCCACACAATCGCCATCTTGGACAGGGTTATCGAAAATTCCGCATTTGAAGCTGACAGAGTCCTCTTCGGGCAAACCCAGATCGTGAAAATACGGAACTACACCGAATACAGGCCGACCCGTGTGGCGCTTCGTATATTTGAAAGCATCGTGGAGAAGCTCTTCATTGCCACGGAACCGGTTTACCACAAAACCGGCAATCATTGCCCTCTCCCACTCGGCGAGAACTTCCATCGTCCCGACGAAGGATGCAAAGACACCTCCCCGGTCGATGTCACCGACAAGCAGGACCGGAGCATTCGCGTACCGGGCCATTTCCATATTCACAATGTCATGGTGCTTCAGGTTTACCTCAGCAGGACTCCCCGCGCCCTCGAGTACAATTACGTCGTATTCCGAAGCCAGTGAATCGTAAGCCTCTTTTGCGGCTTCGAATGCCTTGGGCTTGAATCGGACGTATTCCATCACATCCATGTTTGCTACAGGCGTGCCCATTACGATCACCTGGCTGCCTGTATCGCTGTTAGGCTTGAGGAGAATAGGATTCATCCGCACATCAGGATCCAGCCTGCAAGCTTGAGCCTGCACTACCTGAGCGCGCCCCATTTCTCCACCTGTGCGAGTCACGAAAGAGTTCAGCGACATGTTCTGGGATTTGAACGGGGCCACCCTGTACCCATCCTGAAGCATTATGCGTCCCAGGGCCGCGGTCAGCACGCTCTTGCCGGCATTGGAGCTGGTCCCCTGAAACATTAGCGCAGGGGTCTTACGGACTTGGTTAACCTTGTGTGAAGATCCGAGAGCTTCCTTCAGGGAGTCGCACAATCGCCGGTTTTCTTCAGATGTCCGGACTGCGACCCGAAAAAAGCGCTTATCAAGGCCCTGAAAATTTTCGCAAACCCGAATGGCAATACCGTCCTGAAGCATGCGTTGCGCCAGCAGCCCGGCATCTAATCCTTCGCGATCAATCCTTATCAACAGGAAGTTGGCTGTCCCTGGATAAACGGTCAGTCCAGAGATGGCGTTTAGCGCAGCCACGAGGCTTAGGCGCTGTTCTCTCACGAGTCTGCGGCTGCGTTCAACGTAGTCGGTATCTCGAAGCGCTGCCTCTCCCACGGCTTGAGCGATGGTATTGACGGACCAGGGCGGCTGAACTCGACGTATCTTCCGGACAATGGAAGGATCCGCGACAGCGCAGCCGAGGCGCAAGCCGGGAATTGCATAAACCTTGGTCAAGGAAAGAAGAACGATCACATTTTCGGGGCGGTTTACCGTCAAGCTCTCCATCCCGTCGACAAAATCGCCGAAAGCCTCGTCCACCAGAAAGAGCGTGGAAGGCTTCCGTGCCGCCACTCTTCTCAATGCCTTGGCATCGTGCAGCGCACCGGTAGGGTTGTTTGGATTGCAGAGATAAACCATCTCATTCCCGTGCAATTTGAGCTTTGAGCTTGTCAAAGTCGAGTGCAAACTCTTCCTTTTCCTCCAGCACCATGGTTTCAATCTGCATGCCCGCATGGGCCGCGCTGGAAAGGTAATCCGAATAGCACGGAACGGGAATAACAGCCCGACCTAAACCTAGTGCCCTCGGAATGAGATGAAGGATCTCGGTCGAACCGTTTCCCACAACTACCTCACCCGGGTCAGCAGCGTATCGGTCTGCAATTGCAGCCACGAGCTGAGTGCATGCAGGGTCGGGATAATTAACCACAGAGCCCAGGGCAGCGCTCACAACGGAACGGAACCACTCCGGCAGACCAAGCGGGTTGATGTTGGCGGAAAAATCGAGGATGTTCTCCGCCGGAAGGCCCGAGATGCTTGCCAGATATGTTAAATTGCCGCCGTGTTAATTTCCAATTTCCATCAAGGGAGCCGGCCACCCTCGGACTCACTTGTCGGCTTCCGAGACGGAGTGCCTCTGCAAACGTCGCCACCTCCGTCAGTATCCGAACCGCGGCTTCCACCAGAGTCATCGCCATTGCGGCCCCCGTGCCTTCTCCCAATCTCAGGTCAAGATCCAACAGAGGCTGTTTTTTCAGGTGGTCCAACGCCACTCTGTGCCCTTGTTCCACGCTCCTGTGCGCGGCAATCATGTAATCCGCCGCTTCAGGGGCCAGGCCATAGGCTATCAAGGCACCGGCTGCTGAAATGAAGCCGTCTATCAATATCGGCTTTCGGATAGACGCGGCCCCTAGAATCAAACCTGCTATCCCGCCGATCTCGAATCCACCTACTTTGGCCAGGAGATCCAAAGCGTTTTTTGGGTCAGGATTATTGACTCGGAGGATCTTTTCTATCACCGAGACCTTGTGCTGGAACTGGCTGTCATCAATGCCGGTTCCGCGACCGGTGACACTCGCAGGGGAGGCACCTGTGACAGCCGCCACAATCGCGCTGCTCGGCGTGGTGTTGCCTATTCCCATGTCACCTGTGCCGAATATGTCGAAAGAAGCTCCGAGTTCCAAGGCGATTTCGATCCCTGCTTCAATCGCCCTCACCGCGTCATCGTGGCTCATGGCCGGGCCTACGCCAATATTCCGGGTACCGGCACCGATACGCTTGGAAAAGAAGCTGCCGTCTTGGGGAGCACCAGCGATGTCTCCCGCGACACCCATGTCCACTACTACCACCAGGGCATTGGCTACCCTCGCCATGGCGTTGATTCCAGCGCCACCTTGCAGGAAGTTGTAAACCATCTGGACCGTGACTTCCTGAGGGTACTTGCTCACACCCTCTGCAACAACACCGTGGTCCGCGGCCATTGTGACAATTACTCTCTCTGCTACGGGCGGAGTCATGGATCGCGTGATACCGGCCAGATCTATGGCGAGGTCCATCAGTCGACCGAGAGCCCAATGCGGCATGGTAAGTTGGTCGAGCCTTTCCCGGGCCTTTTCCCTGGCGGCTTGATCCTGGGGAACAATCTGTTCAAGGGTTTTGTCCAGCAGCCTCATTCGTGTCTTCCTCTCTTCAGATTTAATGGGAGCCCGCAGGCTACCATGTAAACTTCATCGGCCCCCGCTGCCATGACCTGGTTGCACCTCCCCACCAGGTCGCGATAGCGCCTGGACAGACTATTCTCCGGAACAATCCCGGACCCGACCTCGTTGGTCACAAATATGACCGTGCCAGGAAGACCTGAACAGGCGTTAAGAAGTTCGTTGGCTTTGCCGGTTATCTCTCCCTCTGATAAGCCGCTCTCCTGGTCGCGCGCCTCATACATGAGGTTGCTGATCCAGAGGGTGAGGCAATCGACGAGAATCACGTCGAAGCTCTGCAATTTTCGCAAAGTGCCTGCAAGGTCCAGGTGTTCCTCGATTGTGTGCCAATCGGCCTTCAATCTCTCCTGTTGGTGCTTCTTGATCCGGCGGCTCATCTCCTCATCAGTGGCAAGGCACGTCGCCACAAAGGCCCGGTTGCCGGGCAAAGCCTCTGCGGTCTTTCTCGCATACTCGCTCTTTCCGCTTCGTGTTCCGCCTGTTATGAGAATAATTCTGGCCACAACTCCTTGTCCTTGGTGACAGGTCTTGCAGGAGCAAATCGCTCCAGAAAAAGAGAGATGCAAAGGGTGGAGGGATCGCGATCCGGTAGGCTTGGCAGGACTTAATGTGTCCGGGAGGAGAAACGATCGCAAAGGGCAAAAAGAAATCCCCGGGCAAAAGAATTACCCGGGGATGCCGTTTTTCATCCCAGTTGCCAGGCTCCCGATCCGCGAAGAGCGTGACACCCTTTTCTGTAGACAGGCAGGTCTTCTGGCTTCCGGTTCGTCCTAATCGCCGCCCTTCCCATCGTTATAGACAGTGGTTACACGGCTTTCGTCCCCGGTCACAGCGGCGGGTCCGCAACGGATTTGCACCGTTTTCCCTCAAATCCCCGAAGGGACTACCCATCCTATTCAAACTTTCCGTTCACCAACCTAGCAGTCGTTAGCTGGTTAAGTCAATCGAAATGCGCGCAATTCACCAAAGTCGGCATTATGAGCTAAGAATAGGAGGTGATCTTTCAAAAGCAACAGGACCGGCATC
This sequence comes from uncultured delta proteobacterium, assembly GCA_963786905.1. Classification (GTDB taxonomy): domain Bacteria; phylum Desulfobacterota; class Desulfomonilia; order Desulfomonilales; family Desulfomonilaceae; genus CAWBBA01. The sequence continues at coordinate 82,206 of CAWBBA010000031.1, forward strand.
TTGCCGGTCCATAGCGGCGACGGCAAGATGCCGGTCTACTCGCTCAGGATCGTCCAGAAGTCTTCACTCCAACCGTGACCGACCATTCGATCTGGCGAAAAGGGGATCTGCGAGAAAGGTCCCGGTCATACCAAGGCGCATTCAAAGAAGTAAGATTGGGGGGAACCTCTTTGTAAAGAGTTTCCCCCCAAACCCCTTCCAGAAACTTCTATCATTTGCCGGAACCCCAAATTTCCTTGTAGGAAATGGGGGTTCCGGCGAGTGCTAAAGTTCTGAGGTGGGGTTCGGGGAGCGACGGTTACAAGAAGTGCCTCCCCGATTTTTCCTTGTTAGAAAGCGAATTCGTATCCCCGATTACTTTGCGCATCAGAGTTTCTTTGCTCGTACGGGCCTTGCGAATAACTCGGGAAACCTTCACACCTTCCAATTCCAGTAGGGCTCTCTTGATATGAAGGCCGGAATCGTAACCTCCAAGATCTCCATTGCTGCTGATAACGCGGTGACACGGGATTACGATAGCGATACAATTCCTTTTGTTTGCCAGGCCCACCGCACGAGCGCCTGCCGGATTGCCCACGGCTATGGCCACGTCGCGGTAGGAACGTGTCTCTCCGTAAGGAATCTTTTGCAGTTCGTCCCAAACTCTGCGCTGAAAAGGGGTCCCGTCAAGCGGGTCCAAGGGGATTGAGAAGTGTTTTGAGTTACCGGCAAAATAGTCGTCGAGTTCCTTGATTACACGTGCTGTAAGCGGGTCATTTTCCGAAGATTGCCGAACGGATGGTTTAGATATGAACGAAATCGAGCGCAATCCTTTATCGCCAACTCGCAATTCCAGCCAGCCGACCGCTTTGGAGTGATAATGGTGTATTCGTTCATGCTGATTCAAGAGGAGACCTCCTCGGAGAAAAATGGTATTTATCACGCGTAATTTGCATCAATCTTGCAGATACGCAACTGGACGAGTGTGTTGCTTAGAATGAGTAAAGCGAACTGAAAACAGGTCCGCATTGTATCGGTGTGCTTTAGACTAAAGGAGTGGCGGTAAGCCTGGCCGATTGCACAAAATTTGCACAAATTCTCCATGATAATTTCATGCGACGCGTCATAACCGTTGCACATTCGCGTGACATGGTGAAGAGTGAGTCGGGACGGTGAGCATTGGACTGCAGTTTACGCATTCTATTGGCTAAGAAACTCAATACGAGCAAATTCATGGATTGCGGATGTACCTACGATGAGGGAGGACCACCAATGAGAACAAGTCGTAATGGGGTTAACAGGATGCTCACGGCGGCCGCAATCTTGGCCTTCATTCTGTTGCCCGTACCCGGAATCGCGGACCGCAGCCCTCAGTCGAATGAACAACTGCTGCAGGCAGCCGAGAACGGTTCTGCTGGAGCAGATCAAAACCTTGCTGGCAAAGGGTGGGGACGTGAATGCCAAGGACAGAAGAGCAAACGGTCCTCATGAAAGCTGCCGCTGGGGAAATCTCGAAGCCGTGAAGTTCCTCATCGATAAGGGGCCGACGTGAATGCCGAGGACAAAACGGCGAACGGTCCTCATGGACGCTGCCGGGGCGGGAAATCTCGAAGTCGTGAGAGCTCCTCATCGATAAGGGGGCCGACGTGAATGCAAGGACCAACGGCGAAACGGTCCTCATGGCCGCTGCCGGAGGGGAAATCTCGAAGTCGTGAAATTCCTCATCGATAAGGGAGCAGACGTCGAATGCCAAGACCAAAACGGCAAAACGGTCCTCATGGATCGCTGGGGCGGAAATCTCGAAGTCGTGAAGCTCCTCATCGATAAGGGAGCAGAAGAAATGTCGAAGACTCATACGACACAGCGGCCCTCATGACCGCTGCCCGAAGGGAAATCTCGAAGTCGTGAAATTCCTCATCGATAGGGGAGCCGACGTGAATGCCAGAGACTAAGCGGCCAACGGCCCTAGTCAGCTGCTGACGGACATCTCGAAGTCGTGAAACTCCTCATCGATAAGGGAGCCGACGTCAATGCCAAGACCGGAAAAGGCGAACGACGGCCCTCATGGAGGCTGCCGCGATGGGATCTCTCGAGGTAGTGAAGACTCCTCGTCAGACAAGGGAGCGACGTGAATGCCAAGAGACAAAGACGGCGAGACGGCTCTGCAGCCTCGCTGTCTGCGACGGGAATCTGCAAAGCCTGAGAACTGCCTCAGTACGACAAGAGCCGACGTCAATGCCAGCGCAAGGTGATCGGACGGATGTCGCTGCAGATTGGAACTCAATTCGAGGCCGAACTGGGTGCCAAGGCCAGGATGTGACGGCCCCGGGGCCGCTGCATGGGAGAAGCCTCGAAGTCGTGAAATTCGCTCGTCGACAAGGGAGCCGACGTCAATGCCAAACCGACCAACCCAACTCTCCAGGTACAACGGCTCTCATGAAGGCTGACGCGCGGGACATCTCAAGTCGCCGAAATTCCTCATCGAAAGGGGCCGACGTGAATGCCGGGACGCAGACGGCCGAACGGCTCTGAGCATGCTTCTGCGAAAACCAGCCCGAGATTGTTGGGTACTTGAAGGCTCATGGCGCGAAGTGATCAGGACGGTACAGCGAAGCGAGCAATTGGTGAGGTGCCAGGGGCCGCTCATGGACTCCTCAACACTGTCAGGGGAAGAACATGCATTTCTTTGGTGCCCGCCGAATAATCCAGGCTAGAATAAGCAGGTTGTGCTCATTCGCCATGCCGTTTCTTCCTACAATCTCGGAGGAAGGATTCGGCCGGTATTGGCGGGATATAAGATCACAAATAAATGCAATTTGAAGTGTGCGCACTGCCCCTATTGGAAACGGTCCGGACCGGATCAGAACTTTGAAGGTGTGGTCGCCACCTTGACCCGCTTGAGGAGTATGGGCGTACGAATCCTCATCCTTGAAGGAGGGGAACCCCTGCTGTGGCGCGACAGCGAAAGAACTGTCCGGGATGTGGTCGCCGCGGCAAGGAAGCTCTTTCCGTGTGTCTGCATGACCACCAATGGGACCCTTCCCTGGGGAGACCTGCCGCTGGATCGTGTCTGGGTGAGCTTGGACGGCCCCCCTCCCATTCATGATGCGATACGGGGAGAGGGTATTTTCGAGCAGGTTTGGGGCAATCTGAAGCGGGAGGGTAATGGTCGATCCTTTGTCAGCACGACCATCAATGCCGCCAACGTCAGTGCTATTCCCAGATCTCTTGACCATGCTAAGGGGCGCGGTGGAAGGGGTGACCATTCAGTTTCATTACCCGTACGAGGGCCTCCCCGATCCGCTCTTCCTTCCGGCCGTGGAAAGGAGACCGATATTGGATGAACTGATCCGCCTGAAACAATTGGGCTATCCGGTGGCTAATTCTTTCAACAGTCTTCGAGAATTGAAAAACGAGCGCTGGACCTGTGAGGACGGGTTGCTGGCCAATGCGGAACCTGACGGCACTATTCTCCACGGGTGCTACCTGAAGAACCGCGGTGCCTCGGAATGTTCCTTTTGCGGATTCACGGCGCACAACGAGATGTCTCTGGCCTTCCGAGGAGGATTTCAGTCGATATTGACCGGCGCAAAGATCTTTTTCAGCGGGTCTTCTGTCAAAGGCGCTTCCATCACAAATGAGAAAAGTATATGATACCGCTGAACATCGCGGGAAAATGCTGAAACAGGGGAGGTGGTAGAGTCCTGGTGGGCTCCGCGGTCTTCAAAACCGTAAGCAGGGCGCTAGTACCGTTCTGGGTGGGTTCGATTCCCATGCACCTCCGCCAACCCGTCCAGCTTTTGGCCGATTCTGGCCTCAGCTTGAAGCATCCAGCACGTACCCCCAAAATTTGCCGATGCCTTGTCCAGAGTTGATTTGCCAACCATCGTTGATAAATCTGAGTTCCAACACGGGAACGTGCAATCAAGCGGCTTCATCGAAGCATTATTTAGTAATGCAACCGCGCTCGTTCGCTTTTTGTCTATATTAT
>CAWBBA010000032.1:0-66570 GCA_963786905.1 uncultured delta proteobacterium
CGGCTCTCGGTGCAGGAGATTACCGGGGACTCGATCCAGTGAGCCGCGAAGTGTGTGTGCGGATTTTCAAGAACCAAGCTTGGGAAATACCCCCGGATTTGTCGGACAATCAGCCAACGGAAGAACTCACGCTGTGGAAGGCTATGGAACTCTGTATGAAATACCCAGAAATCAAGAAATAGCCAAAACAAGAAGAGGCATGAAGTACTCGTTTCGTCCGGCTGATTGAGAAATTGGGCAAGGATTTCCCGGTCAAGAAAATCTGGATTCCGGAAATAAAGCAGTATCAGATCGAGCGGCTCAATGAAGGAGCGGCATCTTCCACCATCAACAAGGAGAAATCTGCTTTATCGAGGATGTTTCAGGTGCTGATGGACCTCCGCTTGATGGACGTTAACCCGGCAAGGTTGGTGAAAAACCTGAACGAGAAGACTGGTGAGAGACAAGTCTACATCAGCTTTGATCACTTCTGCCAGATTGTGGAGAAACTGCCCATATGGCTACGGCCGATTGTCCAGACCGCGTATTACACGGGAATGCGCCGGGGTGAAATCTTGGGTTTGACCAGAAAGCATCTGAAGCTTAGCCGCCGCATGATTCTTCTCGGCCCTGACGACGTGAAAGAAGGACAGTGGAAACGGGTGCCCATTCACAGGGATTTGGTTCCTATCCTGGAAGAAGTTCTGAAGGTCCGGTCAATCGGCAGCGATCATTTGTTTCTGATCGAAGGCAGGCCACCCTGCAAGCATTCGCTGAGGAAGCCTTGGGTTCAAGCTGTGCAAGAGATAGGTCTTGAACCAGCTCCTCATTTTCATGATTTACGCCATGCCTGGAAGACAAATGCAAGACGCTCAGGGATGGACCCAGAGATACGAGAATCCATTATGGGCCACTGGTATCGTGGGCGCAGCGTGAATGAAAGGTATGGCAGGATTAGTGATGCGGAGCTGATACGCGCCATTGACGGGATGAGTTTTGACCACGGAGAAACAGAGATCCAGGTGAATGGTCACGAAAAGAAAAAACCGACTGAGGCTCGTACCCTCAATCGGCAAGTATGTGATCAAATTGTGACCAAATCTGCGGTCACCTGAAAAACCAGCCGAGGGGTGATTTCATTAACCCCTTGGCATTATTGCCTTTTAGTGGCGGGAGCGACGAGACTCGAACTCGCGACCTCCGGCGTGACAGGCCGAATTCGGCTTCAACAAAAACAACGACTTACCCGAGAACCTCAGTCATTTCAGTCCCTGTCGATCCTTTTCAGTCCTTTTCGATCCCTGACAGTCCCAAAATTTGGGGACAAAATGGGGACAAAAATCAGATCCCCCATGCCTCCAGTGGTCCTCCGATTTTCCGCAAACTAGCCAAAGTTGCGTTCGCTTTCTACTCGGAAAGCAAGACAGTCTCGCCACCCTATCCTCCTCATGGCTTTGCCTCATAAAATGATACCGTCCCGTGACCACTTATTTGCCGGGCCCTACGTTGGGCAGACGACCTTGGAACATCCCATCGGCAATGAACGAACTACGCTAATGAAATTGGCCACCTGTACCAGATCGCCCAACGATTTCGCTCCCTTTCGGTCTCTCAGCACGTGACCCAAATGTGATCAAGATATTGGCGAAGCGATTCTCGGGGCACACCATAGTGACAGGCGGCGTAGCAATGATATCACGACGCCTCCGGACAAGCACATGGACGACCAAACCTCCGTAGAGGAGTTCAGGGCAAGCCAGACTTTTAGCAAGGAGGCTCTAATCCCTAAGCCCGCTACGATTTCGTTGCCGAGCAAAAAGCGCCTCTAGGGCTGCCATATGTTCGGGACTATGGTGACACAGTGCCTGGAAAGAACAGGAGAGTTCCAGCGTTTCTTCCAGGCTCCTCCCCTGGGAGAGGTAGAACAGACGCTTGGCCAGGCGAAGAATTCGTGCTGGGTGTTGAGAAATCTCTGCCGCAACTTCCATTGCACGATCCAACAGCTTTTCCGGTGGCGTCACTTCGCTGACCAGCCCAATGCGCAGCGCCTCAGCAGCGTCAATCACACGACAGGTGAAAGCCAATTCCAAGGCTTTGGAAAAACCGACGATCCGCGGGAGCAAGAAAGCGCCACCATCCCCGGGGATCAATCCCACTGACACAAAAGTCTCGCCAAAGAGAGCTTTTTCGCTGGCAATACGGATGTCACACATGCAGGTGAGATCGCAACCCGCTCCCATGGCTGCCCCGTTCACCGCGGCAATGGCAGGCACGTCTAGGCGCTGGAACGCGAGTGTAACTCGCTGGATTCCCTTGCGGTAGTTCTGGCGCACGTCATTCGGATCCCCCGAGAAACATTCCCTCCTTCTTGTACATATCCTTGACATTCCCGCCGGCCGAAAAGGCTGAGCCTGCGCCCGTAACCACTAGAACGCTCACTGACTCAGCATCCTGCACTCTCTGGCAGGCATCGACGATTTCATCGATCATCTCCTGGTGGGTAAAAGCATTCCTAATATCCGGCCTATTCAAAGTGAGAACTGCGATAGCCTCTTTCTGTTCGAAGATGATCTCCCGGTATTCCGTTTTTGCGGGACGATCGTGTTTGCCATTGCGACGTGGCGATCGGCTTCCCTCTTTGCGCTTAATCTGTTTACCACCTTTAGTCATCGATCCTCCCCTGACCTGCTCCGAGTTTGTGTACCACTTGCTTAGACCGTGGAATAGTGTGTGCGCTACCCGATGAGGTTTTGCAGCCGCTTTGAGACGTCGAAGATGCCAGGGCTAGGACCGGGTGGCTTAAGGGAATACCAAAATAGTATTCATAAGGAATACATTTGCAGATGAGCATGTAGTAGATCGGAGTAGTAATGTTCTCTTCTTCGTCGAGACTGTCGAAATTTCCTCCTCCCTTCGAGATGACCAGGTCGGCGCGAGACCACAGAGCTTGCAGTTGTTCTGAACACCTCGACAGGATTGTCCCCGGTAATGGACCATCGATACCGTTTTCCATCACCGTAGCCGTATGATCCATTCCGACAAGCTCTGCTTCTCTCAGGGTGGCGTCGTTGAGCGCAGGGATGCTGCGGACTACGAACGCGACTTCTATGTCATAATGGGCCTTGATCGTCTCTATAAGCAACCTGTCGAAGACAATCTCACCACAATTGTCACCCAAATAAATCACCAGACTACTCTTTTCCAGCCGATCCTTCAGATCCGAGAAGCGGTTTCGACAGACTGGATGTTCGAGACTTCCTCGTATCGCTTGCTCAACCTCTTCTGAGCTCAGATATCCCATCGGATCTATCGAATTCCCTGCAATGGCGAGATTAACTGCTGTGAAGAGTGGATCTTCTGACTCGGCCACAAGGCTTTTCAGCCAAGGGTAGAGTTCAAGACACTTTTCGTTCTGGCTGTCTTTCCTCCGCCGGAATGGATCGGGGTCATCATAAGCGGCCGTGATCTTCCTGAACACCTGTTCGACTAGTTGTGAGCCTGTTATACTCCAATCAAGTCCTCGCAGCGCCGGGATCTTCATAATCTCGACAAGGAGTTCCCTCGTTGCGTTTTCTTCAGTGGTCAGTTCACGAATCGCCTTAAGCGCTGCGTTGATGTTACACGGAATACAATCAGTCCTCAGTTTCACGGTTTCCCTCCGGAAAAGGTGTGCTACGTGTACGGCTTTGGACGAACTTCCTCCTGGGCAAAGTCGTCAGACGCTTTCCGGTCAGCCTTCGAAAGGACCTCATCGCTTGAAGAGGTTTCTTTACAGGAGATCTGTCAGGATCGTACCCAACAAGATGTAATGCTTCCCTCATGCGGTGCCCTGCCCTCCTCCGTCTCAATCCTGTTGGCTCTGGATGATAAGTGTCTCGCGGTAAGCAGCCAGTAAAGACTTTGCTACTGATCCGGAACTGGTATGACACCCTTTCCCTAGCTCATCCTGAACAATGCAAAGGCGGCGAATTGTATCCAAGATGGGTTCAATTGCTTCGAGATAAAAAGCTGCAGAAGGCTTTCCCGTCTTGGCGCTGCGGACGATAGATTCGGCGGCCAAAATTCCGCTCTTGAGCGCAGACCCGATCCCCTCAAAGGTGATAGGAAGAATCAAGCCGGCTGCATCCCCGATAAGCAGAATGTTCCCCTGAGCCGGTACAAACTTCCGTGACATCAGTTGCTCGTGTAGTAGGCCAATGGCGCAGGCGTCCTTCCATTCAGGTTTGCTCTGGGGATCAAACCCGTAAGATGCAAGCGTCTGCCCGATCTCACTCCGCAATTCCCGAATTCCGCTACCTTCAATAAGGAATACGTGATTCTTGTGATTAACGTTGAAGCGCGGTCGCGGTTGTCCTTTGGGGAAGAACCAGTGGATGACTTTTTTATCAAGTTCCAATGCTCCTCGGTAACATTCGCGGATCGGTACTGAATAGCGGACCTTAAGATTTGGCGCTAACGATCTTCGGACAACCGAAGTGCTGCCATCGGCTCCTACGACATACCGGGCTCGGAATTTTTCTACGACTCTTTCCCGCTGGGTCGTAACTGCACAGATGCCCTGTTCCGCTTTTACGCTGATGACCCCCGACCCTTGTCGCATGGTCACCCCTGCCTCTTCAGCCCGTCGAATCATCCAAAAATCTAGATCTTTTCTCCAGGCCAGAGGTGTAGGCCATTCAAGTGCCTGAGTTTCCTCTCCTGCAACGTAAAACCGGTGCCCTGAAAGATACCATGGATCGACCAGCACAGTTTCTGGGATTTCACCGAAATTCTGGCGTATGATGTTGCGAGCCCAGTCCCCCATAACCATTCCTGTGCAGACTTTGTCCCGCGGCAGTTTTTTCTTCTCAATCAACAGAGTGGTCAAGCCGCTTTCAGCACAACACTTGGCAGCTATCGAACCACCGGGCCCTCCGCCCACGACAATGACATCAAAGGACTGCGAATCGGACACTCAAACATTCTCCCGGTTGTGACCAAAGAGGCAAAGATCCTTAAGCGCCGAGGAAATCTGCTGCCAGCGGACTAGAACGGTTCCTTTATCTTCACTTGCGGCTATTGAAACCAAAATATTGGGCATATCCAATGGCGCTCCGTGCGCGACACTTTTGACGCGGGTTCATAACGAAACATTCTCAAGGCCGAGTTCTTTGAGTTTCTGTCTGGTGGGAATCCCGTTTCGATCATAGCCGAGAGCATCGTAGTATTCATCCAACAAACGGTCCAAATTCCTGACCATTGAACCCGTGGCTGGCCCAGCGTTGGTCAGTGGCTCGCTGGTCATTCGCTCAGGCAACTGATCGTCTTTTCTGCTAAATCCTTCTCTGACATTATAGGCTCTCTCAAGGCAGATTATTCTTTCGCCCACAAGTCTCAAATAATCTACTGCCTCGAATTCGCCGAAGCCGGTTGCCGCTTCCAGCAGTCTTCCCAGAAGTTCGTATGTCATGCCTGAATCCGCAAAGTTGCAAAGAATACCTGTTTCCTCCAACGCTTTGGCAATCTGATTGTACGCTGCGATGTCGCCGTTGCCTTCGTCCGCGAACCTGTTTACGGGCCTAGGATCGGGCTTTCCGGTTATTTCCTGCCTGGAGTATCCGTACATATGGCTTCCCCCGATATTAGAGGTAGCCATGCTGAGACCATGTATTTTCGCGGCCCGAGGATCGGTACGCCGGGAGTTCCAATCCTTTTGAGTGCATGGCGTATTTTTCAGCACCCTTTCCTATGGCTTCAGCGGCTCTTTTCGTCCCTTCTCCGAGTGACTTGCCCAACCCCTCCCGATTCGCTATCTTTTTGATCATCTCTAAGACCGCCCTATGGTTTCCCCAATTGAGTTCCATGCCGGCGGTATCCTTTTGAGTAATAATACCTCGTTGGAAAAGTTCCATGGCAAACCCGATGGCACTACCTGTGCTTATGGTGTCCAAGCCGAGGAGGTCACAAAGCCGATCCGCGGCAACAGTCGCGCCTACATCTATGTTGCCAACTTGAGGTCCAAAGGCCCAGATGGTTTCAATACTCTGGCCCTTCACTGCGTGACCCTTGATAAGGACCGTCTTTGACTTCATGCACTTGTCCGCATCTGGTGATGCAATTGAAACAACCATGAGAGCCTGTCCTCATTCTTGAGTACGCCTCGGTGAAGAGGTTTTCGATACCCTCCATGTTGCCCGTCTGGAAATTTCTCACGGGCAGTATTCCCATTTCTCTGGTCATCTGTGCCAGAAACGTGGTCCCAAAAGTATGCATTTTTATGCGTCTTTTATGCTCCTTCAATATTTCCGAGTGCTTCTTGACGAGGGCTCTGAATCGCTCTTCATCATGGGCCTCAAGCGATCTGGTCTTTGTGTTTATCGCGATTGCCTTGAGATTTTTCGCTCCCATAACGGTCCCGACTCCGCACCTGGAAGCTGTTCTCGTTCCATGTGTTATGGTGGCGAAGCGTACAAGGCGCTCACCTGCTGGACCAATACAGGCGGTTTGAGTGCGTTTGCCGTGCTTTGTAGCTAGGGCTTCCTGGGTGAGTTGCGTATCAAGTCCCCAGAGATCTTCTGCGTTTCTTATTTCTGCGCCGTCTTCATGGATTAGGAGATACGATGGAACAGAAGATCTGCCTTCAATAGTGATGAAATCGTACCCGGCAAACTTCATGAAAGCGGCGAAATTTCCTCCTCCTACAGCCCTCGCCAACCCACCGGTAAGAGGGCTCTTGGTCATGACAATCCATCTGCCGAATCCTTGAGCGTTGGTTCCGGCCAGCACGCCGGGTAAAAACAGAAGCTTGTTCTCTTCAGCAAGGGGTTCTGATTCCGGGTCGAGTCTCGCCAAATAGATAGCTTATACCGAAGCCTCTGCCGCCGATGAATTTTTTCTGGAGATCGACCGAAACGCGATCTCTGCTGACAGCCCCGGAGGAAAGATTCACCTTGAGAAAAAATCCCGTGTACGTGGACATGGATTCTCCTTTATTGGTCAGTACTGCCCCATTCAGTCGATTATTCTGTCTGTGCAGCGAATCGGCTTCATTAGCCAGTGCCTCCCTCTTTTACCGGACTCGGTCGTCTCGTCGAACGGATGACGTGAAACTGACGGATCTGAATCTTTGTTTTGCCTCGGCCAAAAAATGTGAGGTTTGAGTCATTCGGAATAATCTCCAGTATCTGGAGGCATCGTGGGAAATCTGTTCATAGAGGTCCTCCCAGAGCTTTGAGATGAGGTTCCCCGGAAACAGTCCTACACCCCACGTCATAAGAATCGCCATTGGGACGACGGCAGACCCTTGCACTATTCTTCCGTGCATTTTCTCCTGAAAACATTGCCGGAATGAAAAACTGGATCAGAAAATTCTCAAAAGGATCGGCTCGGAACTTGCGGTCACTTCGTAAGACCTGAGGCTGGGGACTCCATTGTACATCTCGTTGAAAAGACCGCGAAGTCTTTCGTAATCCCCGCTCGCTTCGTATGCATCCAGGTCCGCTTTTGTGTCCCATGCCGTGACAGATATCCCTTCATTCCTGTCGTCCAGACATTCCAGAAGGTGCACAAACCTTATACCTTTGTGATTTTTGTGGGCCGAAACGACATTTTTGTTGTACAGATCCCGGAGGGCATCCATTTTGCCATCCTTCACCTTGAAAAAAGTCATGCGTACATACATGCAGAAACTCCTTTCGGAAATGGGTTATGGGTACCGGCAAACTTCTCAGGTGAGAATTTGGCCAGAAAATCGAGAAGCAATTTCCCTCGGCTCACCCCTACAAAGTCCATCGATGAGAGATTCTCATGATCGCCCAGGTTCAGTGAGGCCCTACAGTGGTCAACACAAGGGTTTCATCCGGCTAGAATCCCTTCATCATCTCTTTCATCAAAAACGGAATCTCGATTCTCCCCGTGGGAGCAAGTATTTTGCTGCTGAAATCTGTGGCGTAATTCTTCTTCATTGTCCGGACCAATCGCCTGAATTCCGAAGTGTCAATGGCCTTGGCAATGTCAACAATGCTGCGAGCACTGCACTCCCCTAAGATTATAGGGCCGTTGCCGATTACAAGCCGCCATGCTCCGGTAATGGGCACCTTGAGTTCCTTCATTCCGGGGATGCATTCTTCTTTGACGAAGTGATAATGGTCTTGCTCCTTCCCCGGAACCACATTGTAGTACTGATTGAATTTCCATGCCCCCGTTTGAATTCTGTAAGGCTCCTCAAGCAATTGACCGGTGGATACCCACAGTTTGCTGTAGTATGCGGACACCAAGTTCATGAGTTTGGCAGATATGATCCGGTACTCATCAGTGGCGAGGATCTTCCGCAGGTAATCCTGTTCTTCGACTGTAGCAACTGCTTTGATCCTTGGCCCTTGGCCGACTGCAACGTAATAACCACCCAGCAGATTGATTCCCATTCTCTCCAAGGTAGGATTATATTCGTTCGTCATGAACTCGGAGTATTCATCAAATTTTCCCGGAATCACGTCCCAGGATTGGGTAAAAAGGATGGTCATGAGATCCTCCTCATACGGGCGCCATTTACATCTTGAAGATACGAGACATGAGTTCTGCAAGGTACTCGGCTTCATTCTCTTTCTTCGAGTACTTGGCTGGCCGCGCCTGCACCCAGAGAACGTTTTCAGGAAATCCGATATCTTGATCTATGACCCATTCCATGTCTTGGGGCAGGTTGAAGTGAGATTCAGCCTGTTTTGCAATGCGGGCTATCTCTTGCAGTTCCTCGGGTTCGAGACACGGCCGGCATTGCATGTCCTTGGGCACCTGAGCCACCCGTGTACCGGACGTATGTCCACATACCATTTTCGTTTTGGTGCTCACGGTGCACTCGAACTCACCGCATTCCTTGTCCACGATAAACTGGTCTGGCGTCATCTCTCCGCTCACGACGCTTTCGCCAAGGCCCCAATTCCCTTCGACGATTATTTTGCTCATGTCGCCTGTGGTCGGTAGCACGGTCAGCACCACTCCGGCGCACTTGGCGTTGACCATCTTGAGCACCGCCACCCCAATCGGAGCCTTATCCATTTCCATCCCTTTTTCCACGCCGAAAGGCAATTGCACGGGTGGTAAAAGCGCTTCCCCAGACTTGGATTACCTTTTCAGTAACATCCTTGTTCCCTTTGACGTTCAAGAATGTCTCCATTTGGCCGGGCATGCTCACGGCTCCGCTGGACCGTACCGCCACGGGCACATCCGGCATCCCCGCCCTTTCGCAGAGGATTTCATATCTACGATGGATCTCTTCCTGCATTTCAAAAGGCATCTTTTTTGATTCTATAATCCCCCTTATTTCGCGGCCTGCCTCCACCTGCTGGCCCACCTGTTTCAGGAGATCTCGCTTACTTTGTACGTAACGCCTGATCTCATCACCCGCTCCGGTTTCGGCCATGAACTTCTCGTATCCGTCGACCGATACGGCAAAACCCGGCGGAACTCGCAATCCGAGCCTGGTTAGTTCCCCGAGATTGGCACATTTTTTCCCCACTAGGTCATTATGCTCACTTCCCAATTCTTCGAACCAGTAGATCCATTGTTCCGCCATGGGAGTCCACTCTCCTTTTTGCGGGAGCAGGACACCGGGGAGGAACCCCCCAAAACCCGGCGCCTGCTTATGCTGGGGCCGCTTACTTATCCAGGATGTACACGGTGCCCATGTTCGCATCTATCTTGATTCTCTGGCCGGACTTGATCTTAGCCGTGCCCTCGAAGACGTTCATGACAACAGGTATTCCGTATTCTCGTCCCACAATCGCCGCGTGCGATAGGCTTGCCCCGCGGTCCACTACCACGCCCTTGATCATTGAGAAAACAGGCGTCCAGCTCGGCGAGGTAGTCGCCGCCACCAGAATGTCGTTTTCCTGCACGAGATGAAGCTCATCCTCGTTCAGAATCACCCGAGCGATTCCTTCGGCCACTCCAGGCGAGCCGCACGTTCCATACAGATCAGCCTTTAATTCGGGACGGACCTGCGGCATGGCACCTACAACCACCTTGAGCGCGATGGGATCATTGGATTTCACGAGAACTCCCATCGCTTGGTCCAGGTCGAAACCCTCCCTGAGTATCGCTGGTGGATTGGGCTTCTTTTGCCATTCCTGCCAGTCCGCTTTCCTCCGTTCCACGATGTACCGGAGGTCGAATTGATCCGGAGCGATACCTGCGCGCCGTATCTCGTCCGGGATGAGGAAGAAGATGTCTTCGTGATGATCCAGGGATCCGGCTTGAACAAAGCGCCTTCCCAGTCCCAGGGCGCTTCTGCGTATCATGGCGTGGGTGTAGAGATCCAGATAATGATCGTGTTCCTCGCTGAAGATACCGCTCTTCTGGGCAAGCCGCATCAACTGCTCAAACCAACCCCTTTGCTCGACAGGCACTTTCGCCAGTAACTCCTTTTCTGCTGCTTCGCGATTGCGGCTCAGCTTCTGGCGCTCATCATCGAGGTTGAATGAACCACCTTTGGTTGCGAAATGCTTTACCATTCCCAGTGCCGGGGTGGGATCTTCCACCCATGTGGGCAGGTTGATCTCCGACATGCGTTGCATGCGCCAGCCGTCTTCATTCATGAACGCCATGAAATCTTTCATGAATGCTTTCCCCTTGTCAGATTCTTCCAGCCTTCCCCTGATGTCGGGTGCTTCATTTTTCGTGAACACCGTTGACAACCCGTCCGCCTCCGCTCTTTTGTAAAACTCCCAAAGCCTGCGGTCCACCTGGAAAACCTTATTATCGAATCCGGAAACAACACTATGGAAAACGGGGGATGTGTCGTCGATTCCGGCGAGTTCCCGACACATGTTCTCAAAGAGAATGTAGGCCGTGTACGTGCCGTACATCATGTACATGTGGATTTCCCACATGCGGCGGCAAGTGTTAATGGTCTCCTCGAAGTTGTCCAGCAGCTCGATGTTTGTGGCCTTGTCCAGATCCAGTGACTTCAACGCCTCGTACCGGCCCAGGATTTCCTTGACAAAGCCGTTCCACAGCCCGTCATAGTCCTGGATGAATGGCAATATGGCCTTTTTGAATCGAGCTTCTCTCCTCTGTTTCTCCTCCTCGCTTTTTACCAACAGCAGTGTGAGATAACCCCCACCGTTCATAAATCGCCAGTCCCAGCCTTTGACGGTCGGAAGTGATAGCTTTTCTGCGCCGTACTGCATCCCATGGCGGCAGAAGTTTATCCAGAACCACCCAAACATGGGGGTCCAGGGGGGAACAGAATGGGTTCCGTCCAGGAACCACGCAGGAGACTGGGCCAGATCGTGTTCAGGGTCGAATTCCAAGCCAGGGACCACATCGTAAACCTTCATGACTCGCTCCTCCTCGGTGTAAACGTATGGGAAATGGGTGTGAACGATTAACCTGATGATCCGAAACCATCTGAGTATATGGACAGCTTCACGCTGGTGAGGGCCTGTAAGGAGGAGGCCCATGGAGAGCCGCAGAAGGAAAGTCCGCTTTTCGAGACGGCTTTATGAAAAAGCGGAAGAGGAGGAAGCGACCCTTTGCGCGGGGACGCGAGTGTTCGTATCAGTGCATGGCTCTCCCTCCATCCACCAACATTGTTTGGCCCGTTATAAAGTCACTTTCGTCCGAAGCCAGAAAAGCGACTATCCCCACCAGATCTTCCGGTTTTTCCAGTCTTTTGAGTGGGGTCTTGCTCGTGTCATATTTGTTTATTTCTGCAATCGTCCGACTCGCCTCCGTGTCCGTATATCCTGGAGCCACCGCATTTACACATATTCCGTGGGGTCCCAGCTCCACTGCCAAAGCACGGGTCAAACCAATGACGCCGCCCTTTGAAGAGACGTAGTGAACGAATCCGTGTGAGCCGGTGAAGAAGACTTCAGATGCAAGGTTTATTATCTTTCCCTTTCCCGACTGTTTCATTGCAGGAAACACGGCTCGCGCACAAAGCCAAGGACCGCGCACGTTTACGGCCATCATCCTGTCCCACTCTTCTACGGATATTTCGGTGAAAGGCTTCCTGATAACGCCGTAGTAATAGGCAGCGTTGTTCACTAGGATGTCAATCCGACCGAACCTATTGAGCGTTTCCTGAGCAATTCTCAAAGTGTCTTTTTCGCTGGAGACGTCCACCATGCTCAGTAGCGCTTCTTTGCCGAGAGATCTCACCTCCTCTCCGGTTTTTTCCAGGCCTTCTGCATCCGCTCGCGTCACAGCGACTATGTTTGCACCCTCTTGAGCGAGTCTTATGCAAAAGGCTTTGCCCAATCCCTTTCCAGCACCTGTGACAATTGCCACACGGCCCTCAAGTCTCCCCATAGCTTCCTCCCGATCAGTAGGGCCTTCCCTTTTGCTCCCAGATCTTCGGAAGACCGAAATCCTCGGCAATTACCTTGAAACAGTTATAAGCACTGCCCCTTCCGATTCCCGGTCCGGAATGAGCTGCGGCGGAAGCAAGGTACATGTTTTTTACCGGAAGACGGTAAAAGGCGAGCTCGGGGAATGGCCGCATTCTCCCCATTTGGGACGCTATCATATCCTCGCCGGTCCAGCCGCCCTGGGGCATATTGACGTTTCGCATTTGTACGTCCATTGGGGTCGTGATGTGCGCCGCGATGACGTTGTCCTTGGTCATGTTGGGAGCGTACCACGACCATTGCTCCCGGACGATCTCCACGATTTCCTTCTTCATCCTGAGCCAATCCTTGTCGCTGAAGAAACGGTACGGCGCGGTGAACTGCTCCACAAGAATGGTGTGTTTTCCTTTGGGAGCGCGAGTCCAGTCCCAGATGCTGTCTGGAGCCACAATGGCAACCAGCTTGTCTGGGATACCTTTGACGAAGAGCTCTGCCTGATGTCGAGTGGCGAAATAGTCTGGGTCCTTCGGCCCCCAGTTGAGGCGCGGGCACATCCCTATCTCGGGATTGTCTTTCGCTGCTGTGTACTGAGGGAGCTCGTGAAGGGCAAAATTGCCCCAGAAAAGCTGCGCCCTGTCCCGAAGGATGTTCTTGGCCCGGTGGGCTATCTTCGATGGAACGTGCTCCTCTCCGATGAGCTGGAGCACGGTTTGGGTCGTATTCAAGTCGCTGACCACCAAGTGGCGCGCGGCTATCTCTCTGCCGTCCTTGAGCCTAACGCCCACGGCTTTTCCGTCTTGAATTATCGCGCTGGAAACTGCCGTTTCCACCACGAACTCGCCGCCCATTGAGCTGAAAGCCCTCTGAAGCGCGTGAGTTATCGCGTGGGTGCCTCCTACAGCTATGGAGGCCGGCTCCCAAGAGAGTATCAATCCCAGCGTGTGCAGGATCTTGTACACCCCGATGCAATCGTTCGGAAAGACTCCACTGGAGGTCATGCAGGATCTCATGAATAGCGTTCTCGAGATAGTCGCTCTCGAAGAGATCGTATGCGACCTGTTGGGAAGTGTAGAACTGGTATTCAGGCGGTATGGGAGCCTCGGGATCGTTGATGAGACGCTCGAACGCGTCGGGCACTCCCCAGGGTGTGGGCGGCGTTGTACCTCCATTCGTGGAAGGCGGCCCTCCACTTCTTGCGGTATTTTTCCAGCAGATTATAGGCGGTGTCCGCGTCCCGTTTAGAAAAGCGAGCAATGTCATTAATGGTCCTCTGGGCGTTGCCTTCGTTGAATTCGGCCTTTCCCGTGTCAATGTCCGTTACTTTCCAGGCGGTGTATCCCATGAAGCTCGTGCCGTCGTCGTAGATCATGCCCTCGCTATGGTCCGGGTACACGTACACCAGGCCCCTGGTTCTGAGCTTGAAGTCGTCGTATGCCGGATGTCCGTAGAACCTCGTCCAATGGGCGCATGGGTTTTGGAGAAAGCCAGGAACAGGAATTTCCTCACCGCAAGCGCCACCTCCGAGTTCGTGCTGTCTCTCGAACACGACGGTCTTCATTCCCGCGTGTTGTAAATAACAGGCGATTATAGTGCCCTGGTGTCCTCCGCCGACGACGATTGCATCGTAAGTATTATCTGCCATGGAAAGACCTCCTAATATTCATCGAGGACGGGGTCCCATCAATGGGACTCCGGTGGGGTCAGCTTTTTACCGAAACAGAGCAGCCACAGCACATAGACAAGATTGGAGGGTCTGAGCATCAGACGCGCAAATCTCCTCAGATCGTCTCCTCCAACCGTAGCCTTGATGGACCAGTGAACGGGCTCCGTGGCTTCTATGTTCAGTCTCATGGCGCCGACGGGCTCGCCATCTACTTTCTCGAGGTCGGCAAAGGTAGCCACCATCGTAGTTTTTCCTAAACCAGTCGAATTCACTTTCATGGTTTGCTCTCCTATAGCGTCCCCCTTGCCTTAGCTTTGCGAACACACTCTGGCTCACCCCACCATCGGTCTATGCCCAGATCAACTGCAATCTTGTTTGCCGCGTTGTATCCGGGTCCGAAGGTGATAAGCCCGCCTGGAAATGTGCTGGCTCCGCAGACGTACAGTTTCTTGATGGGGGTGGAGTGCTGGGAGCATTCTTCGTTCGGACGGAGGTACCCCATCTGAAGAGGAAGGTAAGCCCCTTGTTTGTAAGATCCCTGGACCATGTCCGCAAATTTATTCTCAATGTCCAGTGGGGTAGTAATGTAATGCCATAAAATGTTCTCATCTGTGATGTTGGGGGCATATTGCCGCAGCAGGTCTACACAGCGTTTGGCCTCTCTCTCGCGAATTCTGAACCAGTTCTCGGCGCCGCCCTCCTTGAGATTGTAGGGTGCGTGGAGCGATATGAGCCCGGTGTGTTTGCCTGGAGGCGCCTGCTTCGGGTCATGTATGGAAGGGAACGAGCAGTTGAATCCACCTGGGTACAGCTCGCCCTTGTGTATGGCGTCGTAATGCCGCACCAAACTCTCTTCGGTTTCGTAACCTAGAACCGTTATGAGTGCTTCGTTCAAGTCCGGACAGAATTCAGCGGCTTTAAACTGAGGAGCTTCCGCCAGTGCCAGGTGCACATGGAACAGGCTGGAAAGCTCCCAGGTCCAGTCTTTTGTGCGGGTCACAAAACGGTCATCTAAATTTTCTGCCCCGACATATTTCAAGAAAGTCTGGTAAGGATCCAGACTGCTCGCGACAAACTTAGATGCCTTGTAAAAGGTCCCGTCTTCCAGTTCTACCCCTGTAGCTGCCCCGTTTTCGATGGCGATGCGCTTTACTGCAACCGGAGAAATAATCATGCCGCCGTGCCTGTAAAGCACCTTTGTGAACAGATGGGCCAAATGGTGCGAGCCGCCCCCGACGAGCCTGTAGTTCGTGGCACGGTTAAAGAGCAGGGGAACCAGGTAGCTGACGCCCTCCAGATCGTAATGCAGGCCCCACATGCAGGAGAGATAGAGGAAGAGCGTCCTGACCTTGTCGTTCTCGAAGAGTTCGTGCACTATCCCCCGTGGAGTTTTCTCAGTCCATTGGCTAATTTCCCTTCCCACATCGTTGGTCTGGAGCTTAATCATCTGCTCGAAGGCTGGTTTGGCTTCTTCATATGTGGCCGGTCCAAGGAAATCCTCGGTGAGCACCCGGAACCTGTCATGAACCCTGCGATAGGTTTCCGCATCTTTCTTGGAAAACTCCGCAATAGAATCATACGTTTTCTCGACATCCTGGTACAGACGCAAGGATGAGCCGTCCGCAAAAGGCATGCTCATCACTAGCGGAGGAAAAGCAAACTCCAGGTCGTAATCTTTCGTCAAATAATCTTCGAAATCCTTGAGAGGAGGAGCATAATCAACCATAGGCATGTATACGGCGTGCGTGTTGTGGAGGAATCCGGGCAAAGTTACCTGTTCGGTGGCCAAACCTCCCCCGGCTTCAAAGCGCTTTTCCAGAAGGAGGATCTTCAAACCGGCTTTGGCCAGATACGCGGCCACAGTTAATCCGTTCGGTCCTGCGCCGATAATTATGCCATCGTATTCTTCGGCCATTTATGTTTCCTCCTTGTTTCCCGTTGAAAGACAAAAGCCATTTTGACGCGAAAAATCGTTTATTTCACAATGGTTAGTGGATGACAATCGCCGCACGAGGAATCTTTCAGTTCAAAATTAGGATTGCGGGATTTGGCTTGACATGTCAAATCACTTAATTTTATGATCGTATAAATAAAAGTTATGTTTCGCCCAAGGTGTTCGGCATGGGAATCGACCTGAGTCTTAGCCAGCTCAGAGCCTTCCACTTCGCAGCAAATTTTGGGAGTATTTCCCGTGCCGCAGAGCAACTGTTCATTACCCAGCCTGGCGTAAGTGCTCAAATCAAGGCGTTGGAAATCAGGTACAACACACAACTGTTTGTCAGAGGAAGAAAAAGGCTCGAATTGACCGAGTGCGGCAAGCGGCTGCACAAGATCACGGAAAAAATATTTGGGCTAGTGGAAGAAGCGGACGAAGTACTGTGTCATCCTGAATCGGCTTTGCCGGCAGTCCTGAAAATAGGCAGTTCGAAGACTCTGGTGCGATATCTTCTTGCCCGCTATATCCAGAGATTTCGGGAATCATTTCCCAGGATACAGATTCAAGTAAACGAGGGCAGCTCCGCGGAAATGGTCCAGGGAGTCCTGAACAACCGCAACGATCTGGCCATCGTGGGGCGAGTACATTACGAGCCCAGCTTGAAGATTATCCCTTATATTGAGGATGAGCTTGTCTTCCTGGCCGCCCCCGGGCATAGGCTGTGCCGAAAGGGGACGCTTTCCGTCGAAAGACTCAAAGGCGAAAACCTCATATTGCGGGAAATCGGGTCCGGAACCAGGCGAATCGTCGAGGAACTGCTGGAAGCGCGGGGAATTGTACCCTCGGTATTTATCGAGACCGGCAATGTGGACTTCATAAAGGAACTTGTGAAGATGTCCAAAGCGGTTACATTTCTCGCCCGTATGGGAGTGGACCAAGATATAGCCAAAGGCTCCCTTCGAGCCATACCCGTTCAAGAAGGGCCGTTCATCATGCACATCGATGTCGTGGTGGCAAACGACAAGAATCTTTCCAGAGCAGCCGCTGCTTTTCTTAAAGTCCTGTTTTCTGGCAAAGAAGAGGGCAATCGTACGCTAGAGCCACTGCTCCTGGATAACAATCCGTACGTGGTACTACAATCTTCCCTTTGAACTCCGATACGTTGATCCAGAATTAGTCATAGGGAAGACGGATGCCTTATATATCCCGCCCCAAGAGATCGTGACCAGGAATCTGAGCGCTGCCTATTTTTTTTGCAGAAGACGGACTCCCACGGGTCGAAATCATTAGGAGGATTTTGTGACCGTCCTTTTTACCCAGTACTGGGATGTGATTCATGGCAAATTTGATGAATACTCAGAATTTGTTACGAATCAATACAATCCCACTCTTGAAAAATTGGGAATCAAACTTGTCGGCGGATTTTACGTTGCGGTGGGCCAAGGGCCTCGAATAGTGGCTGTTGCCACAGTCGAGGAACAGGATTACCTGCGCAAAATCCTTGCCACAGAAGAATACCGCCTCATTTCCGGCAAACTCATGAGTCTCGTGTGCGAATACTCTAGCAAGCTGTGGGTATCCACCGGTCGACTCTTGGAAGAGCCCTACAGAATTCACACGGGAGCGTGGAAATTCAATCAGTACGACAATGTGGTTTCGGGACAGGAAGAGGCGCATTACCGCTTCGTCAAAGAAGGATGCATTCCAGGAATGAAAGAATTGCAGGTGCCCATCACCGGAGCCTGGCGATTGGTGATCGGCAGGGGCCCCACGATTCTCGGAGAATGCACTGCCAGGAATATTGTGGACATTGCCAAGGCTATCGACACGCACCAATTCAGGCGATTGGTCCGGACAATGAAGAAGAATTACGCCTCGGACTTCAGCAGCCGTATTCTTGCCCCCACAGGCCGAATCGAAATTCCATATCTCATGAAAGAGATGATGAAGGGCTTTTAGCGGCTGTCAATTTCAGATGTGCTTCTCGAGATCGTTGAAGAAGACTACTTGTCTGCTAATCGCGCTACTATGGATATTCTATCGCTGACTTCCTCCCGCCTATTGGGCAGGGGCCACAAAGCAACACGCTTTCCTACCCAACCCTATCCGTTGGGGCCCTTTGGGGACCCTGGACTCAGCGGTAAATGACAACAGGGAAGCCCTTTTCTTTAGGCTTCCCTGTAATTTAAGGCTATTAGTGGCGGGAGCGACGAGACTCGAACTCGCGACCTCCGGCGTGACAGGCCGATGTCGGCCATAGTAATTTCAACGGTCTACCCCAAAACCCAAACGATTTCAGTCCCTGTCGATCCTTTTCAGTCCTTTTCGATCCCTTTCAGTCCCTCACAGTGAGAGCAAAATGTGAGCATAGCCGAAGCTCCCCTACCCTATCCTTTCCCTTAACCCTCCACTATTCATTCCACATCTCCGATCACAACATCACCGCCTCAGAGCACGGCCGTGTGAAGATGTTGCTCACCTCTATAATATCAACCACTTGTCCAGTAACTCGTGTCATTTCAATCTATGTCGATCCAACTCAGTCCGGTTCGATCCATTTCAGTCCTAAAAAATGTAAGCAAGTTGTAAGCAAGATATTTGTCGGCTCATTGCATCCTCTGTACCGCCCACGTCCTTTCGAGGCATCGTCATGATCTGCTCTACCCTGCAACGAGTACGCTTAATCCTGACCTCCTATCGGCCTCAGATTTTGGCACAATACTACCTCAGAAACCTGGACCAGTTTTTGGCAGTCAGGCCAGTGTTTCCGCTACATGGACGACATCCTCATCTTTGCCCCCACACGATGGAAACTCAAGAAAGCCATATGAGTGTTAAGCGAAACATTCAATGCGCTGAAGTTGGACAAGTACCCCTACAAGAACTCTATGGGGCGAATCGAGAAGGGATTCGATTTCCTCGGGTATCACTTCAGTCCTCAAGGACTGACCCTAGCGCAGAAGACAATCGACAACTTCATCGAAAAAGCTCTGCGGCTTTATGAGCAAGAGCCGCCTCATCGAAGGATGAAGCGGCTTGGAGAGTACAGCCATGGGTGGACAGGGTGGTGGCGCTGAGTGCGCTGTCTCGCTGTACGGCTCACTGATTATCAATAGTAATTGATCGATATGCCTCCGCCGGGGTCGACGTAGAGGTCGGTAGGATTTTCGGCTATGATGCCGGACAAGCCCGGTCGCTGCTGGAAGATGACAGCGAAGGGGTCGGCCGAACCGTCGCCGTTCGTTATGACGAACATGATGCTGACGCTATCCGCTCTGGATCGATCGTTCAAGTGGACACTGACGGGGCCTCGTTGGCGCGATCAGCACCAGCATCAAACACCGAGATAGCGTCTCATGAATTCCTCATTCTGTCTTAAATCCTGAACGCCTCCGTCGTAAACTATCGTTCCTTTGTCGATCACGCATGCCCTGTCGCTCAGGTCCAAGGCAAACAGAGTGTTCTGTTCCGTCAACAGGATCGTATAATTCTCTGACTTCAGGGTTTCTACCATGCCCTTGAGCAATTCCACTACTATCGGGGCCAATCCTATCGTGAGTTCATCGAGCAGCAAGAGTTCCGGTTCTCCCATGAGTGTACGGGCAATGGTGAGCATCTGTTGCTCGCCACCGCTCAGAGGTTCCGCCGGTTCGTTTCCTCAGGTCTTTCAGCCTCGGGAAAAGGTAAAAGATCCTCTCCAGAGCTACGGAAACCTGTTTTGAACTCTTCTTGCGGCAACCGAGTTCGAGATTATCATTGACGGAGAGATCACTGAAAATCAAACGGTTCTCCGGAACGTAACCAATTCCCATTCGGGCTATTTCGTACGATTGTTTCCCTCTCAGCTCGACACCTTTGAACCTTATGCTCCCTGACTTCGGCGGATTTAAGCCCACTATGCTACTGAGCGTCGTAGTTTTGCCTGCTCCGTTTCTTCCGAGCAGACAAACCACCTCACCTTTTTCCAAGCGGAGCGAAACGTTGAAAATAGCTTGGAAAATACCGTAATACGTGTTGATATTGTTCACTTCTAGAAACATCAGCTCTCGCCCAGATAAATATCGCGAACCCTCTTGTTTGCACGTATCTCTTCAGGAGGACCCGAAGCCATGACGCATCCGAAATTCATCACCGTAATGTGCGAAGATACTGCAAAGACCATATCCATCTTGTGCTCGGTAAATAGAACCGTTACAGATAAATCGTCATTGATTTTCTGAATCAGTTCGAAGGTGCTGCCGGTTTCAGTAAGAGACATTCCACAGGTGGGTTCGTCAAGCAAGATCAGATCCGGTCGAGTTGCCAGCACGATTCCCAATTCGAGGCGCTTCATGTCCCCGGCGGACTGTACACCGGCTAGTTCATAGGCTTTGCCCAAAAGATCCACTTGTGATAACAGGCTTTCCGTCTCGGGTTGAGCAAGTTTACCGGCATTCGAAACTAAATTCAGTCCTTTTCCTTGCCTGAACAGGACTGCAGCCTGAACGTTCTGGTAGACCGTGAGCTTGGGGAAAATCTTTGTAATCTGAAAAGAACGGCCCATACCCCGCCGCACCATCCGATCGGGACTCAACCCGGTCACATCCGTGCCTTTGAAGAGAACCTGACCACCGTCGGAACGATAGAATCCTGTCACCAGATTGAAAAGAGTGGTTTTTCCAGCTCCATTGGGACCGATAATGCTATAAATGCGTCCCTGTTCCACGCTCAAATCGACTCCGTCCACAGCCAGAACGCCACCGAATGATTTCCTGATCCCTTTCACTTCAAGGATAATCATTTGCGCTCTTTTCCTCTCGCAGAGAAACGACAGCGTTGCCTGGATCAATCCACCGACACCTTCCGGAAAAAACAACACGATCACGACGAGTATTATCCCGAGACACATGCCCCAGTGTTGAGTGTAAGAACTCAGGAAACTATTGAGCAGAACGATGATACGCGGCACCAAGAGCAGGGCCGGGGAACAAGTGCATCCCGCCGAGCAATCCCATGATAATGACTTCTCCTGATGCGGACCAGGTAAGAAGGTCCGGCGATAGGGACGTTTCCAAAAGCGCAAACAGAGCTCCCGCAACTCCGGAAAAACCTGCGGATATGACAAACGCCACTAGCCTGTATTTGTTTACGTTCACACCGATGAAGCTCGACCTTTCAGGGTTTTCTCTGATTGTGAGCAGCATGAGCCCGAAAGGAGACCTGGTGATACGCCACAAAGCATAAATGCATGGCAGCGTGACAATAAGAGCAAAGAAATAGAAACGAACATAGGTGTCCAGGGTTGAGATCAAATCGGGAACCGGAATTCCCTGAATTCCGTCATCTCCGAACGTAAAGCTACGCCACTTGTAAACCAGGATATAGAGGAGCTGAGATAATGCCAACGTCAGCGTGGCGAAATAAAAGGTCCCTTTTATGCGGACGCTGAAATAGCCAACCACAAGTCCAATGATCGATGCCACGACGGGCGCGGCCCAAGAACGCAACAACAGTGGGACAGGACGTTTTCACGAGAATGCAGTCCGCACGCGTTACGCTTCCGGCTCCGAAGAAGGCCGCATGACCAAAGGACATCATGCCGCCATAACCAAGCACCAAATTGAAGCTCATGGCAAACAATGCCCAAATCATTACTTTGATTACAAGGTAGACATAATATTGGGAAGCGTTTTCAAGCACAAAAGGAAGCGCAACAGGAACTGATGCCGCGGCTGTCAAAGATAACAGGGGCTTCGGGGATTTGCCTAACATCGAATCCTTTCCTACTCCGCCGATTTACCCAAAAGTCCTGATGGCTTGAAAATTATGATCAGGGCGGCCAAAGCAAAAAGAAAAGCCATAGCATACTTTTCCAACACCAATATCCCGAAGGCGTATGTTTGCCCTGTTATCAAAGCGGCCAAGAGTGCGCCCCAAACATTCCCCAGGCCGCCTATTATGACTACCAGAAAACATTCGATGATGATTAGGGTGTCCATGCCGAGCGCCAGCCTGATTGTAGGAGCTATAACCACCCCAGCAAGTCCGGCGAGACCGGTGGCCACAACGAAAACTACCGTGAATAAAGCGCCAACATTGTAACCCAGCAAGCCGACCATATCGCCCTGTTCGGTAGCTGCTCTCAGGAGTTTGCCTACTTTGGTAATCCTCAGAATGAGCCACATGGACAAAGCCACAACAAGACCGGTGGCTATTATGAAAAAATAATACGCCGGGAAAATCCTGCCCCAGGAGCGACACCGACCCTGATAGCTGCGGGGGCATTCTCACGATTCTCAGATCCGTTCCCCAGACCAGTTTCACGGAATCGTTGAAAATGAACACCAGCGCATAGGTGAGCAGAATTTGCAGCAAATGTTCTTTTTGGTAAATCCGCCTGCAACAGAACACTTCTACAATTCCACCAACAGCCCCCACGAGCCAAGGGAACCACGATCAGGGCAATCCAGAACCCATAGGCGTGCCGCCATGAAAAACTGGGTAACGGAATAGGCCAAGTACGCGGACAGCATATAAAACGAGCCGTGCGCGAAATTGATTACCCGCATCACCCCAAACACCAAGGTGAGACCGGAGGCCATAAGGAACAGTATCATGCCGTGACACAAGCCGCTGACAAACTGAGCCAGCAAGCATTGACGCATCTAAATGCATAACCTACCTGCGGTAGACGACGTGTCCCGGCGAATTAACGGCGCTCTTTGCCGGAGCGGCAATCTATCATTGAACAGAGCGCTTCCCCGTACCTCTTTGCGAACCAGAGCTTCTACAGAGGACCACCGGGTGCATATAACCATCTTTCCAAGGATGTATTACTTATTTTGCTTTCGATCTCGCTTCCGCAATCTCTTCGCAGGAAGGCATGGTTTTCTCCGGTGATGTAGCTACCACGTCCTTGATCACCGGGAATGGAAAACCTTCAACCTGTTCAACTTTTCCCCAGAAAGCCGGTGTAGCGGCCTGATGATCGCACGCCCTCATCACGATTTTACCGATAGGTGTGTCAATAGACAAACCTTCCATCGCTGAAACCACCTTTTCAGTGTCGGTTAGTCCCTGCTTTGAGGATTGCGTCGGTAAGGAACTTTGCGCAGCAGTAACCGGCGAATACTCCCACACCTGACGGGTACCTGTCAGGAGAGCCAAGCTTGGTGGTATATTCGAGGTATTTTGCGACGAAACTCTTATTCTCGGGAGTGTTGGGATAATACCACAAATAATTGGAACCGCCGAAAATTCCCGTAGGCATATCGCTTTTTAGTATCATCGGGATGATGGAATCGGCAAAAGCAAAAGCAAACAGCGGGAATTTCTCGGTCAAGTCCAAAAAGCTTCGCTTGCTTGCTAAAAGGGAGTAGACCCGAAGCCCCAAAGGCGACATATACGGCATCAGGTTTTGTCCCGCTAAAGCGGTCATGTACGGGCTATAATCTGTTTCACCGACTTTAGGCCATGCCTCACCTATCTTTTCCACGTCGGGTTTGTTCTTTTTCAAGGCCTTTCCAGAAATTGTCGGCTATGGAATGACCATATTCGTAATCTTCACCAATGATATACCATTTCTTGAAAGGCATGGTGGCCGCATATTCACCTCCTGCCAGCCCTTCAATGTCGGCGCTGGGACACCCTCGAAATACGTATCTATGACCTTTTTCCCCAGTTATTCGATCAGAGCGGGAAACATGAATAATAAAAAGTTTTTTCTTCTGTTTAGCAATATTCAGACACCGCAAGGGCGGAGGCGCTGTTGGTGGTCCCAGCCAGAAAATCTACGTTCATCTTTCAAAACCAATTCTCTGGCGTAAGAAAGCGCTTCATCCGGCTTAAATTTATCATCTCTGATGATCAGTTCAATCTTTCCGTCCGTTTAGTCCACCTTTTGCGTTGAATTCATCAATCACCATTTTCCAAGCGGTAAGGGCAGGCTTTGTAAACGCTGCGGCGCCTCCGGTATAGCAGTCGATCATGCCAATTTTGATGGGTTTTTCTGCAGTGAAGGCGAAGCCGTCATGGCGAGAAGCATAACAGCCGTGACCAGACCCACAACGAGCTGACTGATCCGAACCGTTTTTTGCACCGCATCTTTCTCCTCCTTGTAGATGGTTTAACTCCAAAAACGGTTGCCCGAAGATGCCACCGGTCCGACTTGGCTACCCAAAGCGTCTGCAGGGACAATAGCCTGTCCGATTCTTAACAGTTCTGCTTACCCACGTCCGCTAGTCGGATTGTAACCCCACGCAGATCGGCCGGAACTCGCATCCGAACTTGCAGACTCGCTCCTTCACCTTGATTCGTCGACATGAACCTGGACAGTAACTGGACCGTGTGCAAAACCCCTCTATTCTCTTCGTCAGACATGTTCCCGGTCAATGTCAAACGACACCCTGGGCAACCTGTCGCTACGATCTGGGCGCTTGTGGCTCTTACATTGCTGTTTCTTCCGGGAGGTAATCCCCGACGGACATGTCCACGTTTTCGAACTGGTACGAATCCGCCTCCACCGCAGCACTCACCTGCGCCCTCCATTTCGACGAATTTGATTCCATCAATGTTGCTGCAGGATTTTTCTTGGTTCTACCGCCACTCCCATTCCTCGCACCAGGTGGCAGGGATCATGGTAGGTCACCAGTAACGGTTCCCCGGAACAGTGTTCTTCGGATGTGGCAATTTATCGAGGCGTTCAGAGACAATTTGCGAAACATCCTTCACTTTGTTTGCGACTCGTAGTGCTTTTTCTGTGTCCAAACCCAGATTTTCCAGAAGCTCGGGTATTTCCTTTTTCAGAGCCGCCCCGCACGTAGCGCAATCCACAACTATGGCATCCACGTCGGAATCGATCCAGAATGGTCCAGGTTTTTAACAATGTTTGGTAGCGACGCTTCCGTTGCGCCGCTGAGGAACAATGGAGCGGAACAGCAGACCTAGACCCGTGGGAATTAATGATCTCAAACCCCAGTTGGGACAAAACTCGAAGACTGCATGTCCCAACGTCACCGTAAACCAGATCGGTGGCGCAACCAGTAAAGTATATGACCCGTCCTGACCTCTTCCTCGGGGTGGGATTTTTCCCCTGGAACTTTTCTTGCCTGAACGGTTCTCTCGTTATTCGCGGAAACCTTGCAAGGGGTATGTTGCGCCGATCTTTGGCGTGTGATCCGACAACATCGACGAGAAGCCTTTGTCCTATTCGAGCCAATGCAGGGGCTCTACGGAACCTCCCGCCGTTTTGAAGGATGGAGATCAGAAGCTTCTTGTTCAGTGTTCTTTGGGGTCAGGTGGTCCATTTCCCGACGCATATAGCCTGAACAGTCGGTCTATCCGGACGCCGCTCGGACAGAGCGCAGCACAGGCGTCACATAGCATGCAGCTCATGAGAAGGTGGTTTAATGTTGGGGTTAGACGAGGTCTCCTTCGAGGTAATGTTTGAAGATTTGAACTCGTCCCCTTGGGGTATAGTATTCTCGGCGAGTAACCTTGAAGGTTGGGACACACCTGCTGGCACATTCCACATTTGAGACAATGGTGCAGGTCGTCTTTAAGATTCTGCGGAAACAAAGCGTTCCGGTCTTTTACATTCGGTGGGACACCGTATTTTAGCATAAACCCTCGTGAGAATCGGATACTGAATGTTGACCTGAATGATTACACTTTGATCTCCATATAATGCAAATGATTCGACCTATGCTTCGAATTCAAACAAACTTACCTGGATTCAGAATCCCCTTAGGATCAAAAAAGGTCTTGATGCCCTGTGTAACCCCGAGAGCGACTGGATCCAATTCAAAGCGTAAAAACGGCGCTTTTGCGATTCCTATGCCGTGTTCGCCGGACAGCGTCCCACCCAAGGCAAGCGCTTCAGGCACCAATTCTTCGCAGACCGCCTGAACTCTCTCGTATTCATCTTTATTCCGTTTATCAAAGACAATGCAGGGATGAAGATTTCCATCACCTGCGTGAGCCAGAATGCCCACTTCAATCCGGTGACGTTCCCCAATTTCCATCACTTTCCTGAATCATGGCTGTGAGGTGGGAAACAGGCACGGTCACGTCTTCGGTTATGATATTAGGCCGCATCCGCATTACAGCCGGCCCAGCAGCCCGACGGGCCAACCACAATCTCTCAGACTCGGCTGAATCTTTGGCGACAATTATATTCTTTGCGTTCTTCTATCAATCAGGACGATTTTCAACCTGAGTCACTTCTCGTTCCAGGGTTTCGAGGCGTTCCGTCCAGCTGGATGAGCAGGACTCCCTCTACATCTGTAGGAAGTCCAAGATTAAAGGACTTTCTCCACTGCTTTCACCACGAATTGGTCCATCAATTCCAACGATGCAGGAACCGACCCACCGGCCATGATGGCTGCAACAGCGTCAGAGCAATCTTCAAGGGTTTGAAATCGGCCCGTACAGTGCGGCTGGCAGGTGATTTTGGAATCAGTCTTACGATGATTTCCGTAATAATGGCAAGGGTGCCTTCGGAACCGCAAATCAGGGTTGTAAGATTGTAGCCCGTCACATTCTTAAGTGTACTTCCCCCCAGTTCTAAGAATATCACCGTTAGCAAGCACTACAGTGAGTCCAAGCAAATAGTCCTTGGTGACACCGTATTTCAATGTCCGGGGGCCTCCGGCGTTTGTAGCGACAGTGCCTCCCATAGTTGCTACGGCCCATGAAGCGGGGTCTGGCGGATACATCATTCCCTGTTTTTCAGCTTCACGCTGAAGATCGAGATTAATCACACCGGGCTCGTACAGTAGCGGTTAGACTCTCGGCGTCAATTGAAAGTATCCTGTCCATCTTTGTGAGACATACGACAATTCCTCCATGGACCGGCACGCTTTCACCGGCGAGGTTTGTTCCCGCTCCTCGTGGGGTGACTGGTATGGTCTCACGATGAGCGACTTTCATGATCGCCGAGACTTCTTGTGTCGTGACCGGGAAAAGCACTATGTCAGGGCGTGCTCTTCTGTATAGGCGTCGTATGAGTAAGCGACGAGATGTTCAGGGAGTCGGTGGCATTGTCATGGCCAACTATCCGTCCACAAGTTCCTTTTTTATTTCATGCCGCATTCTGCCACCAGTCGTCCATTCGCCACCTCAGAAATTACCGGATCAGTGATAAGGATTCGATCGACGCTTGACCCCGCAGCTCTGCATTCGGGCAAGTTCGTGGCATCGCCACAGCACAGTTTCGCTCACTTCCCGTTGATCATCTCCCTACCTATGGCAAAGGCCTTGAGATTAATGTCCACCTTGTCCGGAGAGATGTTCTCGGTTATCGCCTTCTCCAGATCGCTGGCGGTTATTGGAAGAATACCTGCTCCGGAAACTGCCCCGATCATGATGATATTGGCGAGAATTGGATTGCCCAGTTCCAGAGCTTTCTCCGTGGCCTCCAGAAAATAGGCTTTTTGGACAGAGCGTTATCTTGTTTATAAGGGCTTCTTTTTTGGGGTAAGATAGGTCTCCGGATATGACGTCCACTGGGAATATCGCTCTCGTATTGACCACAGACAGCGTGTTCCGGTTCCCGTATTGTGCCAGCACCCGTACCGCTTCGGTTGGTTCCAGAGCTACTACGAGGTCTGCACATCTCGGCGGGATCAGAGGGCCATATTGGTAAGCCATGGAAACCCTCATATGGCTCATGACGGAACCTCCCCGCTGCGAGGCCCCGTAGGTTTCACCGATGGTAACTTTGTATCCTTGATTTACCAGTACCGCTCCCATCAACTGGGTCCCAACCACGTTGCCTTGACCGCCTACTCCGGCAACTACCACATTGTATGGATCTTTTTCCATTTAGGCGCTCTCCTTGACTATGGCATGGGAGGGACATATGTCCGCACAGACCCCGCAACCAGTGCATACAGCGTCGTCTATAAGGGACTTTTGCTCGTGGAGCGGTCCCATATGAGTCCGGGGCACTTGAAAACTCGGGTGCAAAGCCTGTTGCATCCACATTCCTCTCCTATACATCGCTGGGGATCAATCCGGACCTGGTATCTCTTTCCCCGTTTCTTGCCGCTCACCAGAGCGCATTCCTGTTTCAGGACGAGCACTTTTGGTCCCGTTAGTTCCCGTATCATTTCACAAACGGTTTCAATTGTGTCCTGGAGGTCGAAGGGGTCCATTGTCGCAGTCTCAATGCCCAGAGACAAACAGAGATCCTCTATCACGATCGGACGAGCAGCCCTTCCCATTGCATCGACAGGGCTTCCCGGATGGGGCTGAAAACCCGTCATGGCAGTGGCATTGTTATCCAGTACGATGAGCAAGAATCGGGACCTCTGATGTACGGCATTTACAAGCACCGGAATCACAGCATGGAAAAAAGTGGAATCTCCGCAGACGGCAAGACTTGGCTGACGTACTCCAAACTGGTGAAAATTCCCGAAACCGCAAGCCATTCCTGCACCGGAACCCATTGCATGAACAGTCTTCAATTGGGAAAAGCCGGTGGGCAGGATTCCCAAAGCATAACACCCTATATCACCAAAGAGGACGCCGTTCCTGCCGTCCAGAGCCAAGGCCTGCTTGATGGCCCACAATGACGCCCGGTGAGGACACCCCGCGCAGAAGGCCATGGACCGTTGGGGCGCATAGTCCAGAGCATCTTTGGCTTGGGAGGCGTACTTTTCGTCGAATTCGATTGTAGCGCCCGTCAGCCTTGTAAGTACGTCAATTACCAGTTCAGGGGACAACTCTCCGGTGGACGGAACAACTCCCGAGTTTTTTCCCGTAAACTGGATTGGGGGGAGTTCAACGTTGTACTGGGCGTACAGCTCCGAAACATTATTTTCCAAAACCGGGTCCACCTCTTCAAGGAACAGCACCCTTTGAGTGTTCTTCAAATGCTCTGATGAGAAATGCTTTCGGTAACGGCCAAGTGGTACCCACTTTGAGAACCGCTACGCGGGAACCTAAAGCCAACAGGTCAACCGCTTCTTTGGACAGAAGCCAGCCTGATCCACACGTTATAATCAGTAATTCTGGGATTTCAGGCCCCCAATACTCGTTGAACTGAGAATCTTTCAGAATCTCCTCTGCTTTTCCAAGTCTTTCATGGAGTGCTGCATGGGTTACGAAGGTTGGCAGGGGACACAATGGTTTGGAGGTATCAAACCATGGTTCCGGGATGTCGTCTCGTGAGCTTCCCCAAAACCACATTTCCCCGAGCATGTGATATTCTCGTGACGCTTCGGACCATGACAAAATTACCGATACTTCTCGATAATTCAAAGCCGTGTCGCACCATCTCTTTTGCTTCGTGAAACGTGCTCGGTTCCAAAAGAGGTATGTCTGCCAGCTTGGCAAAGGACCGGGAGTCCTGTTCGTTGGAACTGGAGATTCCGGACGGATCATCTGCCACCACTACCACAAGCCCACCCCGAATTCCTGTCAGATTTAGATTGAGAAGGAAATCGCAGGCAACATTGAGGCCATTCTGTTTCATGGCCACCAGGGCGTTCATGTTTGAGACGGCGGCGGCCGCCGCAACTTCCGCTGCAACTTTCTCATTGACGGACCACTCAACATAGATGCCCATTTCCTCGGCCACCTGTGCAAGAGTAGCGATTATTTCAGACGAAGGATTTCCCGGATACGCCGCAGCCACCCGAACTCCGGCTTCCAATGCGCCCCGTGCAATGGCCTCATTACCCATCAACAGCATTTCTTTACCGGGTTCATTGAGAATCAATCGTGACATAGTTAGTGACCCCCACCAGTGCCCGATACCATACGGGAAACACGTTCTTTCTTGTTAATTGAGGCTTGCCTCAAATGAGCGAGGTTTTCCGGCGGAAACGGTTCGGTTTCGAGGACCCCCGCCTGTTGTGCAGCTTGGACCAAGTCAGCGCCGGTCTTGCTTCTAATGAACAGGGTATTCCACCCTGATCGGCCTTCGTACATACCGACCGACAGATCTGCAAATTCCGAAGTCATGTCGGGACAATCCTGACATGCGCTTTGAATTAAAGGTCTCAGTTCATCCAACGGAATTGTCGACACCCCATCTTCCGTTTCGACGGTGAATTCGTTTGCAGGAGGGGGTGGCACATCAAATTTTCTGATCTCCTTGTTGCCTATTCGCAGGCCGATGAAAGACATGAATTCATCCGCTGAAAAACTCCAGTTGCAGAAACAGACCCACAACCAGTCGTACCCGTTCCCTGATATTCTGTCCTCTCATATCGTATAGTTGCATCTTTCGAAGAGATCTCACCTGGCAAGGAAGTGCCACAACTCCGATTCTGGTGAACCCACGCTGAAGAGCTTCTCCCAAAGCTTCAAGGGTGTGAGCGCCGACAAACTTCGACCCCGCGCATCCTCGAACACTTTCGCTAGTAGTTGCAACAGTTCCTCCGACACATCCACCGGAACTCTGTGCAGACGTAACGATAGCCGCATCTATAAGGCCCTTCTCGAGTGCCATGCTCATCAAGGAGGTTACGGTCCCCCCGCCCTGCGCTTTAGCCAAGATTTCAGTGGAAGTGGACCTTGAAGCTTTCACTTCTGCGAAATTGCCGAGTCCCGTCTTATCATAGGAACTGCTAAACACGGCTTGCGAAATAGGCTCTGGATCGAAATCGACTGCCGGGCAGTAGGTATAACAGCTTCCGTCCGATCTGGTGCACGAATCCAATTTCACCGTCTTGCCCTTATATTTTACCAGATATGGACAGTTCCCCACACATGCCCCGCAAGCTGCACAAAGTCCCGGAGCAATCACTTTTTGATATAACCGTTCAAGAACACTGGTTTCGGTCACGCCGGCTCCTTTCGTCTTAGTTATCAGGATATTCTAGACAAATCACTTGGATTACCGGTCCAATAACAAAACCTTTGGAGCAAAGCTCTTACGCCGCGAGATCGGTGCTTTTCACCGGCTTGAAATGCTCGAGTTCCAGCTTGCATTTCCTATCTCGGCAGTTGCCCACGGTGAGGGAGAAAGCCTGGTTTAGTCGCCGACAGCTTCTGCCACACGCACGGACAAATTGGTGCGGATATGATTCGGGGCTGTAACCGGTCTTCCCGGTAAAAAACCAAGCGCCTGCGATATTTCACGTGCAGTTTCCATGATCTGTTGGCCGAACCGACAAACTTTCTCTGGTTGCAGGAGTCGACTAGGGGCGCCGGAGAGACTAATAGCACCGATGATAGACCCAGTTCTTTCATACACCGGCGCGCCCACGCAAGCCATCCCCCACACGGCCTCTTCCCGGTCAATGGAATAGCCCCTTACTCTTGTCTCTTCCAGGTCTTTGAGAAGATCGCTCTTTTTCAGAATCGTTGAATCGGTGAACGGTTCTAATCGAGTATCGGCCAAATATGCCGTGAGCTCCTTTGGTTCCCAGTGTGCTAATACGGCCTTCCCCAGAGCAGA
The DNA here is from genome assembly GCA_963786905.1 of uncultured delta proteobacterium. Taxonomy (GTDB): domain Bacteria; phylum Desulfobacterota; class Desulfomonilia; order Desulfomonilales; family Desulfomonilaceae; genus CAWBBA01. The sequence continues at coordinate 31,296 of CAWBBA010000032.1, forward strand.
ACAATAAGCTGGAACTCTGGGGCCCACTTGGATCATGGTAGCGGTTTTTTGCCTAGGCCGCACTGTGGCAGTTACCAATACCGTGCCGGAATCCCAGAGACCCAAGCGACAGGTCAAACCGGTATCTCGGGCTAACTTCGCTGCAGGAGAAAAGCTTTTTTGATTAAATTCCAGGGTTTCGGCTTGGAGCATTCCCAATTCAAAGACTTTCAAGCCGAGAGAGTATCTCTTTGTAAAAGGGTCCTGTTTAAGGAAACCAGCGCGAGTCAAAGTCGCCGCGAGCCCATAAACCGTGGGCTTAGGAATTTCGAGAATTTTGCTCATTTCCATAAGGCTCAGACTCTGCTGTTCCCATGAAAAGCTGGTAAGAATCGTTAGTGCTCTAGCAACGGATCGTACCATCAAATTGTCAGCTCCCGTTTTCGACACCACCAAATGTCCGAAACTGCCGAACTACAATTCAAATCACAAATCATGGTTCAGCATAAATTGTTGGCGTTTGGCTATTTCAAATTTATACCCGTTCACAAATTCGAGATCAAGTGTCTTGTTCAAATTCCGAAGTTTTGAGGCATTCTTAGCCAAAGACCGGTTGCGATCAGATACCCAGGCAGCCTTGACCGGGTGTACAGGGCGCCGATCCCCGAGTTGTGTGCCACTGTGCGGCGGCCAAGATCAGTGGTTATCCCGCAACATAGGCTTTTGTCAGCGCACGGAAAGCTCTCGCGCAGGAAGCCTTGGGTTCAAGCTGTGCAAGAGATAGTCCTTGAACCAGCTCCTCATTTTCACGATTTACGCCATGCTTGGAAGACAAATACAAGACCCTCAGGGATGGGCCCAGAGATACGAGAATCCATTCTGGGTCATTGATATCGTGGGCGCAGCATCAACGAAAGGTATGGCAGAATAAGCGATGCGGGATCATTTCAAACATTGCCCGGCGAACTCCCTCTGCCCACACAACTTACTAATTCTCTCCACTCCTTTGCCAAGCCCGTCTTCCTCCATTTCTCCAACTTTCGCTTCCCATGGAACCGATGTGGACACCAATTTTGACGTCTCCCCTCTTTGTGCGATACCCCACTCCAGACTTCAAACCGTGTACCCCTCTGCGTCATGCAACCCAAGCCAAGTTCCTTAACCCTACAATTTCCTTGACATAATCCGAGCCCCTATTTTGGTGAAGCTGAGGGAACAAGAAAACCGATGAAATCAAATAATCGAAGCTGGGAATCCTGAACGAGATAGATCAGCGAATCCAGTCTCTTAGCGAGGTTAGTCCTGGGCGTATGGTGTTGGCGCTTATCCTTGATGCGCTGTCAGGCCGATCTCCGCTGTTTCGGACAAGGATATAGAGTTGACATATCAGTCTCAAAATTCAATGATGATGCACTGGGAAGAGTGCTTGATCACCTTTTCGACTACGGCACGAACAGAATTTTGACTGCTATTGCGCTCAGAGCGGTCCGACTTTTTTGATCTGGATACACCTCTCACATGCACTTTGATACGACTAGCCACAGCGTATACGGAGATTATAATCTCTATGCAAACGAGGATCATGGCCAACCGTTTGTCATCAATCGCGGATTCAGCAAGGCACACCGGCTGGATCTCAAGCAGTTGATACAGAGCCTGCTGTGTGTGGACCACGGCATACCAATCTTCTCCAAGTGCGAAAGCGGGAACGAATCAGACAAGGCTCTCAATGGCAAACTCTTGCATCGCCTCGTCGAGAAGATGCAGGAACTGGGATACTAGCGCAAAACATAGAAGCTTTGTTGAGATCAAGGTGTTATCATACCCGTACTCTCCAGCTGGATAATTGTCGCTACTACAAGGCTGAAGAGCCAACGGATCGGGTCCGGTTCCTGGATGCAACAACCGATTGTTGGTTTACCATTACCTAATTTCGAGGGAATGATGATGGGCTACAATACCATAGTCTTAAGAAAGGAAGACGGCGTCGGCCTGATAAATCTGAATCGTCCAAAGGCTATGAACGCCATCAATGACGAAATGCGCTCAGAATTGGGCGAGGCGATCAAAGAAGTCGAGACAGACGATGATGCCCGGGTGCTCATCATAACAGGATCCGGCAATGCGTTCTCCGCGGGTGCGGATTTGAATGAATTCAATGACAGTTACGCGCAATTTCGCCAATCCGGGCGAATGGCGGAATTTGGCGGTCCTGATTTGGCTCTACAGTTTGCTCGCTTTCCGAAACCGGTCATCGCAGCCATTAATGGGGTCGCTGTAGGCTGGGGTATGACCATGCCCGTAGCCTGTGACATCAGACTCGCTTCTACCAAGGCTAGATTCGCTGCGCCCTTTGTGCGGGTGGGGCTTACGCCGGAATTCGGCAGTTGCTACCTTCTGCAACGTCTCATTGGGTACGGACCGGCGGCGGACCTGTTTTTCAGTGCTCGCATGGTTGACGCTAATGAAGCACTGGCCATAGGCCTTGTAAACCGTATTGTGCCTCATGAGCACCTGTTGCCAGAAGCCTGGTCCCTAGCCCACGCGATAGCAGCTCATCCGCGGACCGCACTGCTGCGTACCAAGGAACTCTTACGTCGGGGGATGCTTGATCGCCCTTTGGAGGAATGGATCAAATACGAGGCGTCTGTTTTCAAAGAGTGCATGACAGGCAGTGAACACCACGAGGCCGTCCTGAATCTCTTGGCGGAACTGGCGCGGAAAGAAAAAAAGCAAATTGATTAGCAGCTCAAGCCAGCTGCATCATAAGAATGCCTCCAATTGGTGTGGAGTAGCTGCGCAAGTTTTCATGGCCACTTATACGAATTCGCATTCCATCAGGGAATTTTCAGATGCGGGAAGTTCTTCATTCCCGCTAATGTTGGAATCCAGAGCTGTTGCAGCGATCAAGACTGGATGCCCACTTGCGCGGGAATGACAGATTACCCTATTTTAATGCGTCATGGCCGCTGTCTTACCTGTTTGAACGCTCAATGATTTTAGGAATGTCTACCGTCTTCAACGTCGCTCAGGACACGAACCGGCGGAGGATGCAGCATCCACTCGAATTGCTGCCGCATCCCCTGACCGGTTTGCCTGATCTCACTTAGACTAAAGGCATCATTTCAATTCCTTGGGGGCACGCCATTCGGTAATGGGCACCATCACGCCCTTTTCTGGGTTCGCACGGTAAAGACGAGCCAATCGCGTCGGAGCATGGCTTGTTGATGTAAAAGTAACGGGCGGTAGGATGCCGCCGGTATCGAAGTCTTTCAGGGTTTCCATAGCGTTCTTAAAAGCTTCAGGTGTGAGATTTTCACCCGCACGTTTCAAACCCTCGGCATAGACGATGCTTGTCGCCACTCCCATCGTATAAAGAGAAGTAAGCATCTTGGCGGGGTCTCTGTCATTTTTCTTGGCCAACTGCCTTACTTTTTTCATTCCTGGAGTATCATCTTCCCATCCGCCTACGAATCCAACACCGATGTAATTTTTGGCAGCGGATTGGCAAGCCCTGACTACCGTATCGTCGCATGACCAGTTTATTCCGAATGTTGTCGGCCAGTAGTCGTATTTCTCGGCGGTTTTAAGATAGGTTATGATGGGAGGCACGAGATTACAGGTGACCACGTACTCCACGTTTTCCTTTTTCAAAGCAAGCACCTGGGAACTGGCGTCCACCGAGCCGATGTTGAGTACAAGTTCAGTCGCCAGTTTGATGCCGGTACTGAGCGGCCCGCTTTCTGGCTGCTTCCAAACCCTTTTTACCGAACTCGGTCTCAGCGTACACGACTGCAATTTTGGGATCTTTTGCCTTGAGATCGTTCATGATGTAGTCGAACATCAGCTCGATCTGAGTTTCATAAGTGGCCCCCAGCGTGAAGACATGTGGCTTGTGGGGTGTGAAGAACTCGTCGGCCATAGCGTTTGGAATATTTACTACCTGGTTTTTTTCGATAAGGTCGAAAAGCGCAATGGTCTGAGGGGTTCCTCCCATGGTCACTATTGAAAGGACTTTGTCACGAAATAGCAGCTTATTAAAGGCCGCAATCGCGTTAGGTGTTTTGAACTGGTCGTCTTCCCATAGGAGGTTGATTTTGCGTCCATTGATTCCGCCTGATTCGTTAAGCTCATTGAAGGCGTCTTGGACGCCCCATCCCTGGGGAAGTCCAAGTGCCGCAACCGGGCCCGTCTTTACGAGAATCATTCCGAGCTGTATGCCGTCCTTGCTAACACCTCGAGAATCAGGAAAGGCGCTCGTCACGAAAAGGAGTCCGCTACAGATCCCCAAAATTGCTATCATTGTCCAGCGCGCTTTAAGACTCATTGTTGTTTTCCCTCCTTTGGATGTTGGTGAAGCCCACTGTTTGAAAACTTCCGTTCACGACATCACCGGATCAGTACGTGAACGGCCAATTCTTGAAACTGGTCTTGATTCGGGACCAAATCCCGTTTAGTCCGGTCGGTTCCACAATCAGAAAAAGCATTATCAAAAACCCGAACGCAGCTATGTTCCACTCTTCGTCGTATCGAGCTTGAAAAAATGGGATGTGATTTCCTGCAAATTCAAATATGCTCTTTATTAGATCAGGCATGGCGGTAAGAAAGACCGCTCCCAATATAGATCCCAGAACCGAACCCAACCCTCCCACTATGATCATAGCTATGTACTCGATGGACAGGAGCAGAGTGAAGTTCTCCGGATGGAGATAGGCCGTAGAATACGCGTAGAGCCCTCCCGCTACACCGCCGTAGAAGGAACTGATCGCAAATGCCATGACCTTATATTTGGTCAGATTTACTCCTATGACTTCCGCAGCAACATCCCGATCCCGAATGGCGACAAACGCTCTCCCCACTCGAGTGCGAACGAGATTCTTGGCAGCTGCCACATGCAAAGAGACAACGAAGAGAATCAGGTAGAAAAGCGTAGAAGGATCGGAGAGGGCAATCCCGAAAAAGACAGGCGGAGGCACGGAAATGCCCCTTACCCCCATGGTTAATGATTCCCAGTGGGTCACGGCATACTCCACTACAACTCCAAAGGACATCGTTGCCATGGCCAGATATAAACCTTTCAGCCGTAGGCAGGGAAATCCCAGGAGAATTCCAAAAGTAGCTGCAACCAGTCCTCCACAAGGGATGGCTATCCAGAAAGGGATACTCAGTTTGCTAGCCATGATCGCCGAAGTGTAGGCTCCCAAAGCTACAAACGCGGAGTGTCCTAACGAAATCTGACCCGTCAGACCGGTGAGTATATTCAATCCTAGCGCTGCAATTATCGCTATCCCAGATATGTTAGCCATGTAGACTATATATGGATCGGCCCACAAAGGGAGGGTAAGGAGAGCTATAAGGAATAGAATGAGCCAAGACTTCAACCAAAGTGTTTGGAAGACTCTCATGTCCTCACGATACGATTCTCTAAATGTCTTGCTTCTCATGATGTGTTCCAGATTTCTTTGAGAGAGGCCGGTGCCCTATCCAACAACTAGACACGTTCAATTTCTTCTTTTCCGAAGAGGCCGTAAGGTTTGATCATAAGAACCAAGAAGAGTACGATGAATGCGGTCAAGTCTTTTACTCCTGGAAGGGTCTGATCCAAATAGCCGCCGACCAAAGTTTCCAACACTCCTATGACCAGCCCACCGATTATGGCGCCGGGAATACTTTCAAGCCCACCCAGCACCACTGCGGGGAATGCCTTTATGGCAACGAGCGACAATCCAATGTTGAGGACCATGACATTCGCCAGGAAAATTCCCGCTACAGCCGCAATGGCAAAGGATAGCCCCCAGCTCAATGCAAAGATCCTTTTGACACTGATTCCCATTAGCATTGAGGTATCCTGATCATTGGCAACACCTCGCATTGCAAGTCCCGAGCGGGAATACTTGAAAAATAAAAAGAAGAGAATCATCATGCATGCCGAGACAAGCATCGCCCAAAGGTGCGTTTCAGACAAAACCAAACCTTTGAAATTGATCGGCACCAAAGAAAACGGAGACGGGAAAACCTTGTTATCATGTCCGAAAATAATGCCGGAAATGCTCCTCAGAAAAATTGAGAGTCCTATAGTGACCATCACCACGGCAAATTGTGCTTCACCGATCATAGGCCTGAGGACCAAACGTTCGGTAATTAAGCCTAAGACCATCGTAAGCCCTGCAGAAATGAAAACAGCCCACAAGAAAGGAATATTCAATCCAACCAGCATATAGCAGAGGAAGCCGCCCACCATCATTGCCTCTCCATGGGCAAAGTTCATGATGTCTGTGGCTTTGTAGATAAGAACGAAGCCAAGGGCGGCAAGAGCATACAGGCTCCCAACAGCAAGCCCTGAAACTATGAGTTGCATTGCGTAGAGTAAATTTTCACTCAATCCCCTCACGCTCCTCTCTTGAATGAGGCCGACGAGCACTAGTCGGCTGGCCAGACTTGCTCTTGATAGGCAAGGCAGCTACATCAGTTTGATCCGTAGATCGAATCGATCAACGGCTTGTATTTTTTCTCAATGTTGTTCCGTTTGACTTTCATGGTGGCTGTCAACTCTTCGTCATCCTGATCAAGTTCCTTGTCCAAAATGACAAACTTCTTGATTCTCTCGACCCGGGCAAAGTTGTCATTGGTTTGGTCCACCTCGCCCTGGATAAGTCGTTGCACCTCTGGATGCATCGCAAGACTCTTGTAATTGGTGTATGCGATTCGATTGTTTTGGGCCCAATGTGAAACGTTCTCGAATTCAATCTGTATGAGGCATGACAGGAATTTACGGCGATCGCCTATTACGATGGCTTCTTTGATATAGGGACTGAACTTGAGACTGTTTTCAATCTCGGATGGAGCGATATTTTTGCCGCCTGCCGTGATAATTATGTCTTTCTTGCGGTCTGTGATGCGAAGGTCTCCATCATCATCGACTTCCCCCACATCTCCCGTATGCAGCCAGCCGTCAACAACCGCTTCTCGTGTGGCTTCGGGATTGCCGTAGTATCCTTCAAAAACGGATTCTCCACGTTGAAGGATTTCCCCATCCTCGGCGATCCTGAGTTCCACGCCCGGAATTGGTTTGCCTACTCCTCCAATTTTGATTTCTCCGTCACGAGGCATAAACGAAATGCCGCTCATTTCGGTCATTCCGTAACATTCACGCACAGGCACGCCTATAGCGTGATAAAATTTCATGAGTTCAGGGGACATAGGAGCGGCACCGCTCACGAAAATTCGAGCATCCAGAAGACCGAGGTGATTTCTCAAGGATCTGAATAAGAGCAAGTATGCAACGGCATGCAGAATCTTCCAGTGTATTGGTACCGTCTTTTTGGCCAGCTTCAGGTGAGACACCTTAAAGCCTATTGGGATCATCGCCTTGAAGATCCAACGTTTAAAGAAAATAGAGTCCTGGATTCTTATCATGATATTTGAATGCATTTTTTCCCAGATACGGGGCACATTTAAAAACGCAGTGGGCGATATTTCAGTTAAATCTTCCTGAAGGGTTGCCACACTTTCTGCAAAATTTACTGTGCATCCTGCCCACATAGGAAAAATAAGTGAAAACATGCGTTCCGCAATATGACAAAGTGGGAGGGCTGATACAAAAGAATCCTTTGGGCTGAAATGCAGTACCTGAGATAATCCCCGCACCATGGCAACCATGTTTCTATTGCTGATCACGGCTCCTTTTGGCTGCCCGGTCGTGCCCGAGGTGTAGACTATAATGGCTGCATCTTCTGGTCTTGTGCCGTCCACCATCTCCTCAAACAGGTGAGGCTGCTTCTGGTGGAGCTCTTGTCCAAGATTTTCCACTTCTTGGAAGCTCATTATCATAGGGTCGCGATACCTTCGAAGACCTCTCATATCCACGACAATGACGTTTCTTGAGGCGGGGAAGCTGATCCTTAACTTCCACGATCTTGTCTACTTGTTCTTGATCCCTGGCAATTACGAAACTTGATTCCGAGTTTTCAAGAATGTACTTCACCTGACCTGCCACATCAGTGGGATATATACCGACCGTGACTGCCGAAGAGCACTGCGCTGCCAGGTCCGCGTAGAGCCACTCTCTACAGTTATCTCCGAGAATCGAGACCTTGTCTCCCCTTTCTAAGCCCATTTGTCTGAGGCCTAGTGCAAAATAACAGACATGGTCCCAGTATTCCTGCCAAGTCGTCCGTTGCCAGATACCGAGATCCTTCTCTCTAAGGGCTACACTGTCGGCATATAGCTTCCGATTTCTCGCAAAAAGTTTGGGTATGGTGGCCGGTTCGATTACCATGCCTTTAACCTAACTCTCTATTGTCCTAAATATGCCGTTATGACCTTTGAATCTGCTTGGATCTCCGCAGGAGTTCCCTCGCCAATTTTGCACCCAAAGTCGAAGACTGTAACGGTATCAGCAATATCCATTACAACGCCCATGTCATGTTCTACCATGATTATGGTAACTTCCATTTCGTCTTTAATATCCAAGATGAAGCGAGCTATATCTTCCGTTTCTTCCACATTCATGCCGGCCACCGGTTCGTCCAGAAGCAGCAGTTGCGGATCCATGGCCAGGGCTCTTCCAATTTCAACCCTTTTCTGAACACCGTACGGCAGAGTCCCGACTGGCTTCTTGCGCACTTTCTCGATCTCCAGGAAATCGATGATTTTCTCCACGCGCAATCTGTAGTCCACTTCCTGCCTGACAGCTTTTCCGTAAAAGAAGGAGCAGGCTAGAGGGCCCGGTTGTCATGTGGCTGTGGCACCCCAGAAGCAAGTTGTCTATAACACTAATGTTTTTGAAGAGTTCGATATTTTGAAAAGTACGGGCGATCCCCAGTTTTGCTCTCTCGTGTGGTTTGAGATGGGTGATGTTCATGCCGTTCAAGAATATTTCACCCTCGCTGGGACGGTAAACGCCGCTGATGCAGTTGAACAGTGAGGTCTTCCCTGCTCCGTTCGGACCGATTACTGCATGTATTTCACCACTCTTGACGATCATGGACAGATCGGATAGAGCGACAATCCCACCGAAACGCAGCGAGAGGTTGGCGATCTTCAGCAGTTCCATGGTGTCACCGTGTATCAAGACAACCAACGTTTGCGGCGCTTATAGTGCTTCACTTCCGCGTAGCTCTTTCTGCTCCGGTCATCTGTCACTCCCAGATAAAACTCTTTGACGTCCTGATTCTCCAGGAGCTGGTCACAAGGTCCGTCCAGCACTATTTTTCCGTTTTCCATGATGTACCCGTACTGGGCGAAGTTCAGCGCTGCCTGAGCATTTTGTTCCACAAGCAGAATCGAGGTTTTCCGCTCGTCTTTGATACGACCAAGGATCTCAAATATCTCTTTGACTAACATTGGGGCGAGCCCAAGCGAAGGTTCGTCGAGCATGAGAAGCGCTGGACGTGACATTAACGCTCGTCCGATTGCCAACATCTGCTGCTCACCGCCACTGAGGAAAAGAGCTTGCTGTTTGGAGCGGCGCTGCAGATGCGGAAAGTAATCCATCACCATATCGAGATCTTCCTGAATGCCGTTCCTGTCTTTGCGGGTATGGGCCCCGATCCGCAGATTTTCAATCACAGAAAGATCGTCGAAAATTCGTCGACCCTCCGGAACCAGGGATATACCCATTCTGACCACGGTGTCGGGGTCCATCTTTACGATGGACTTATCCAAAAATTGAATATCGCCTTCTTCCAATTCCCCGTTTTGGAACCTAAGTATCCCGCTGATCGCCTTTAGGGTGGTGGTTTTGCCCGCGGCGTTGGCTCCTAAGAGGGCGACAGCCTTTCCTTGTGGCACTTCAAGGGATATCCCTTTTAGGACCATGATCACATTATTGTAAACCACTTGAATGTTATTTACTTTGAGCATGAGCCCTTTTCCATGGGTTCGGAAGAAAAGCCAATCAAAGCACAGTCGTGATAGTTCGGTATACCGAAAAACTCACAGCCATGTGGATCGGTCGATTCGGTAAGGACTTGCTACAGACGCTCCAATACAACTGCAAACCCCATACCCCCTCCTGCACAAAGGGAAGCCACTCCGATATTGAGATTGTCAGAGATCAAAATATGCGACAGCGTCACAAGCAGGCGACAGCCCGTTGCTCCCACTGGATGTCCCAACGCGATGCCACTTCCATGAATGTTTACCTTGTCGCGATCAAGTCCCAGTTCTCGCTCGCACGCCAGGTATTGTGCAGCAAAGGCTTCATTGATTTCAAAGCGATCTACGTCTCCAAGTTCTAGATTCGCTTGTGCGAGAGCTCCACGGATGGCTGGTACAGGCCCTATTCCCATTATATTTGGATCTACCCCAACGACTTTGTATCCTCGTACCAACATCAGAGGTGTCAATCCGATCTCCCGTGCCTTGTCGAGGGTCGTCACGATCACCGCTGCAGCGGCATCATTCATGCCACATGCATTTCCCGCTGTTACAGTACCGTCCTTTTTGAATGCGGCCGGAAGCTTGGCCAGTTGTCCCATTGTTATGTCGGGCCTGACGTGTTCATCGATTTCGAACACAATTGGCTCCTTCTTTGGTCTTGGGACCTCTACCGGAACTATCTCAGCTTTGAATTTTCCTTCGCGAATGGCTTTTGCGGCCCTTTGATGGCTCTGAATAGCAAAGACATCTTGGTCCTCGCGCGAAATGCCATACTTCTCTGCAAGATTTTCTGCGGTCAATCCCATTCCTACACCGATAGGATACTCTTGCATTCCTTTCCATAGGAGATCGCAACCTTGGAAATGCTTGATGCGCTGTCCCCATCGGGCGGATTCGACTATATAAGGTGCGTTGCTCATACTTTCAACGCCCCCTGCCAACACAGCCTGAGCCTCACCGGTCTGGACGGCCTGCACAGCGCTGATCACTGCTTGCATGGAAGACCCACACGTGCCGTTAATAGTAAATCCCGGTACGACTTCAGGAATGCCGGCCTGGTACGCTGCAATACGCGCGACGTTTTGGTCCAGAGGTGAAAAACAGTTGCCGAAAATCACCTTTTCCACGATAGAGGGCTCTCCGATGGACTCAATCACGTGTTCCATCACCAGCCGCGCTAACTGGGCTGCAGAAAACGGTTTGAGGGCTCCCCCGAAGTCGCCGAGTCCAGTTCTGCACGCACTCGTCAGGACCACCTGTTTCATGGCCTTTCGACCTCCTTGTTATGTTAAATCGGAAATAGTGTTTTAGGTCTCGATGTGTCGCTGTCTAGCTGCTTCACATCGCTTTCAAAGTCAAACGAGATCCCGAGGACGCGGTCCCTTCGGATCACTGTAATCGTAGAAGCCGAGTCCGGACTTTGCACCCAGGTAGCCGAGCGCCACAAGTCTCTTTAGCAAAGGCGGCACAGCAAACCTGGCATCACGAAACTCTTCGTACAAGAATGTCTCCTGCCTTTACGAGGATATCCAGGCCTATCAAATCGCACAGAGCCAACGGTCCCATAGGATGACCGCACCCGTAACGCATACTGTTGTCAATGTCGCTGACAGTCGCCAATCCCGAGGAGAGGGATCGAATCGCATCAAAGAGAAATGGAGTCAAAAGGAAATTAACAACAAATCCGGCTTGATCGCGAACCACTATGGGAATCTTTCCGATAGACTTGGCAAAATCGACCATTGTTGTGATTGCTGTCTCGGCAGTGGCCAATGTCTTTCACCAACTCGACCAGTTTCATCAACGGCACAGGGTTGAAGAAGTGTAGCCCCAGGAATCTGTCAATGCGCTTCAAACCCGAGGCAAGGCTCGTGATGGAAAGAGTGGAAGTGTTGCTCGCAAAAATGGTGTGCTCGGGACAGATGTCATCGAGCCTCTGGAAAAGCTGTTTCTTTGTTTGAAAATCCTCATAAACAGCCTCGATTATCAAGTCGCAATCACTGAGGACTTCGATATCCGTGCCGTATTCGATTCGCGAAAGGACAGCTTTCCGTTTCGCATCTTCGATGAAACCCTTGTGCACCATTTTCTCTAGAGCTTGCTCTAGGCGATTGACCGCATGATCCACGAGGCCTTTGTCCATGTCCAGCGCTATGACGTTGTAGCCTGACGGTGCGATGACCTGGGCTATTCCGCATCCCATTTGACCCAGGCCCACTACACCAACTCGTTTGAAGGCGAATTCGCCAGTTCATGCTGCCCCTCATTGGCTAAGGCTTTGAACCGTGAGCCGACCTGCCGGAAGTCACCCCTTCATCAATGAGGCCATGAAGGAAAATCTCTCGGAAGGTTCGAACGTAGAGACTGCCATCGAGCTGGTGTCGATTGAGCACCCACTGATGCAGCACTCCATCATGCATGGCCATGAAAGTCAGGGCTGCCACCTCGGGATCCAAACTTTTCTTGAACAGCCCCTGGCGTATCCCTTGATTAATGATTTCACTGACTACTTTGCGATACTCCCTGTAAGTTCCTTTGAGCGCGGGTTCAAAATCTACATCTGCGTGGAGCTCTGTGGTCAGGAAAGTGAGAAAAACGCACAGGTCCTGATTTTCGACAGCGAACTTAGAATTGAATGTTATGAGGCGGTGAATCTTGTCCAGAGCGCTTCCAGTGCATTGTTCCAAGGCATCAACCATGCCCCCGATAAAGCGAAACTTGAATTCATCAATAATCCTGAGCAATAACTCGCCTTTGCTTCGGAAGTGGGAATAGAGAGCTCCCTTTGTCAGCCCCACCTTTTGGGTGATTTCTTCAACAGAAGTGCCGTGATAGCTTTTTCTAACGAATATCTCGAGCGCTGCTTGAATAATCTTTTTTTCAGTGTCGTCGGAGCGCTTCATGTGACTCTCTGAAAGGCATACTAACCGGTCGGTATCCCATACGGTACGGCTTCTGCTCATCCGTGTCAAGAATTTTCTGCTGATTTCGCCCAAGACAGTTAGCATAATCTGACGTTTTCCCGATAACGCAGCTTTTGCTTGACAACCCGGTTCAGCGAATGACAAAATACTAACCGATCAGTATGTTAAAGGTCTAAGGCTTTCTAAAGCCGCGTATCGGAGAGGAGGTCGGATTACCCCCAGGGGGCTTTTCTAGGATGGGCAACGTAATCCAGAGTCCCGATAGCAAATGAAGAGCGCTCAATTTCATGGAAGCTTCCGGATAATCTTCTTTCATGGAATTCGCCCGCAGATGAAAAAAGACTACCCGGTATTCTCATTCTTTCTCTCAGGAGGCATTTGATGGACTACACCCTAAATGATGAACAGAAACAAATCGTGGAGGCTGCGCGCAAGTTTGCGCGCAATGAGTTCCCCAAGGTAGCTCTGCAATGTGATCGAGAAGAAAAGTTTCCTAAGGAAGTCTGGCAAAAGGCCGGTGAACTTGGTTTTATGGGCATTTTCATAACCCCTGAATACGGGGGGCTGGGAATGGGTTGCCTTGAGCATGCGATGGTCATGGAGGAGTTCTGGCGTGTGGATCCGGGGGTCGGAAACATCTTGCTGGCCGTTTTCGGTGCAGAGATCCTTGGGGCCTTTGGTACCGAAAAACAGAAGCAGAATTACCTGGTTCCCATAGCCGAGGGAAAAGCCATCATGGGTTGCGCCATTACTGAACCGAATTCGGGTAGCGACATCTTTGGGATCAGAACTCGTGCTTCGAGCACATCCGGACGGCTACCTCATCAATGGCTCCAAGCAGTTCATCACCAACGGGAGCATTGCCGATTTCGTCCTCGTCTTCTGCCTTACCAACCCGGAAGCCGACAAGCCGACCCAACGTTTCAGCTTCCTGATAGTTGAACGAGATCGGAAGGGCTTTATGGCAAATAAACTGAAAGGAAAAATGGGAATCAGAGCTTCAGACACTGCAGAACTGTTTTTTGACGATGTCATCGTGCCCTCTGAAAATCTCGTGGGTGGGAAGGAAGGAGCAGGTTTTGCGCAGGTGATGCACCTGTTCAACATTAATCGGGTTGTCGCAGCAGCGCAGGGAACGGGCGTAGCGCAAGGGGCGCTGGACAAGGCGGTCGCTTATGTTCAGCAACGCGTCCAGTTCGGGGCTCCGCTTGCATCCTTCCAGGGTCTTCAATTCAAGATCGCGGACATGGCCGCTCGCGTCGAAAGCGCCCGCTCTCTCTACCACAAGGCCGCATGGCTGTTGGATCACGGGCAAGTTGATCGGAAACTGGTTTCCATAGCCAAGCTCGTGGCCGGAGAAACCGCGGTCCGTGTGGCCGATGAAGCTGTCCAGTTACATGGCGGGTACGGATATATGGACGAATACGACGTCCAGCGATTCTACCGTGACGCGAAGATTGTAGAAATCTATGAGGGAACCAAAGAAATCGAAAAACTCACCATAGCAAGAGAGATCCTTGGGCGAAGTTAAGTGATTACGCGGTCAAGATCCTCTGACTACGTGATTTTTGGTCTGAAGTGAGGTGCGGCAGTTGGGGAGGCCCGAGAGCGGCGATGTGACAGGCCGATGTCGGCCATAGTAATTTCAACGGTCTACCCCAAAACCCAAACGATTTCAGTCCCTGTCGATCCTTTTCAGTCCTTTTCGATCCCTGTCAGTCCCTCACGGTGAGAGCAAAATGCGAGCATAGCCGAAGCCCCCCCGCCCCTTTCATGCCCTTAACCTTCCACTATCCACTCGCCATCTCCGATCACAACTTCACCGCCTCAGAGCACTGCCGTGTGAATGCAATACGACTGACCTGCCCCCGGAATATGTACCACTTGTTAAGTTAGAGGTATAGTACCTTGCCCCCCTGTGATAGGGAAAAGATCTCCTGGTGTAGTATGGAGGATCCACGTTGTGAGTATAGCCTCAGGAGCAGGCGGACGACAGTTTAATGAGCTGTGAGGTAGGAAGGTGTTGTATTCCTTGCGCCACTGTTTGGCCTAGGCCTTACTCTATACTAACTTAGAAACCTGGACCACTTTTTTGGGGTCAGGCCGCGGCCACGAAGTGTTTCAATTTTTCCTGGAGTGCAGAAAGAACGGTGGCTGAACCAAGACTTCAGCGGGAATAATGGCGCACATTGACTCTCGCTGTCCTGTAAGGGGGCATGAGAATGGGTATAGCATTGGAAAAAATGAATGAGGTTACTGCACCCAAAGATTACAAGTTGTCCGGATTCAGCACCTATTACGTGTTCACCCTGCTGTTTCTGCTTTATTTCTTCGATTATGTAGACCGGATGATCGTCACATCCCTTTTTCCATATATTCAGAAGGAATGGGGGCTGACAGATACCCAATCGGGCCTGCTCGTATCGGTCGTCTACTGGTCTATCGTCGGTTTTGTTTTTCCCGTTTCGATCCTCGTGGACCGCTGGAGCCGGAAAAAAACCATTGCCATCATGGCTCTAGTCTGGAGTATTGCCACGGCGCTTTGCGCCTTCACCAGGAGCTTCCCACAGTTGCTTCTGGCCCGCTCAGGCATTGGTATTGGAGAAGCCGGGTATGCCCCGGCGGGGACGGCAATGCTCTCCGGTCTCTTCCCTCCGGAAAAACGCTCCCGCATGATGGGTTTGTGGAGCATGTCTATTCCACTGGGTGTGGCCGTCGGTACCGCCGTCGGCGGATTTGTGGCCCAGCATTGGGGATGGCGGCATGCCTTTGGCCTGGTGGCTATCCCCGGGGCGATTACAGCGATTCTTTTCTTCTTCGTCAAAGATTATAAAACAGTGGATCTGGTCAAAACCGTGGGATCCTCAGATGCGGGGAACAAGAAGGTCAGGATGAGCAAGATGGATATCTTTCGGGAATTCATCCGTACCCCCTCCCTGATCTTGACCAATATCGGGTTTATCGGCTGTATCTTTGTCAACAATGCCATCATCGTCTGGCTTCCCACCTATTTTCACCGGGTCGAGGGCGCCCCCATGAGCGAGGCGGGAATGAAGACAGGGCTGCTCATGTTGATGGCCATCATCGGTCTTCCCGTGGGGGGATGGTTGACCGACTTGTGGTTCAAGAAGAATGTGGGTTCACGAATGCTGTTTCCTGCGCTGACAATAGCCCTGAATGCAGTCGTCATCTTCGCCGCTTTTTCCTTCCTTGATGGAAACACACAGTACATGGCGCTCCTGCTCATGGGGGTCCTGGCCAGCATGTTTGCCCCTGCGGCGATCACCGTCACCCAGGAGGTCATTCATCCCGGCCTTCGGGCGATTTCCTACTCCGTGAGCGTTGTTTTTCAAAATCTCTTCGGGGCGTCCATGGCGCCGATAGTCATAGGAGCGCTTTCCGATGCTCACGGCATCAAAGTCGCCATGTCTATTCTTCCAGTCTTCCTTCTTGTTTCGGCCCTGCTGTTTCTTGCCGGCTCCTTTTCCTACAGGAGGGATCTGGACAAAGTGGAAAAAATCGCTCTGGAATGTGAGGATTAATTGATGAGCCCTTTACTGGAAGGCAAAGTGATAGCGGTGACGGGAGGCGCCAGCGGAATCGGCCTTGCAATCTGCTGACTTTTTGGCCGCGAAGGAGCCCGGGTGGCCCTCATTGATTCCAGAGCTTCAATGTCCCAAGTCAGCAAGAGTCGCCAGGGAAGACGATATACTCTCCAGTGCACGCACTTGCCGTTTGGCCTGCCCCCGCATTATGTACCACTTGTTAAGTTAGAGGTATAGTCTGTTTCTTCCTAACCTCCCTTTCTAGTCCGGGTCTTATCCTATACTAACTCAGAACCTGGACCATTTTTTGGGGTCAGGCCATCTGTCCGTGGTCCGAACCGTTAATTGGACGATAAGGCAGATCGACAATAGCCTGAGCAATCACTTTGGTAATCCATAGTCCCTATCCAGCGCTGGTTATCACACGCACGAGTTTTCGCAATTCCTTAGCATCGGTCTCCGATATTTTGCTTATGGCGAATCCCGCTAGGCAGGTTCCCTCCTCCGAATCGGTAAATGCCCACAGACAGGAGCCCTCGAATTCAAACGAAGAGAACTGACCCAATTCGTCGCCGAGGACAACGAGGGTTTTGGCATCTCCCACGGTAGCCTCAATGCCTGCCACACTCATGCCTTCCTCGGAGACCTCCCGCACCATCCCAAGAGCCTCCGGTCGATCTGCCTCGTAGGCTGGTAGGTCGAAATCGACTTCATGTTTCACCAATTCGCTGGTTGCAGGGAATTCAACAGGCTCCATGATGATCGTCTCAGCATCAGTAGCAAGTCTCTTCCCTTCTGCAGCGAGGAGCTTCTTGCTCAACTGCCGAAGCATGCTCTCCGACAGCTCATGCTTTTTCAGGAGGTCGGACTGGCTCATTCCACCACGGATGTCGGCGAGAATGGCCAGCAGGTTGATCTTACGAGGGATCAGCTGGAGGTCGTTCCCCAAAAGACCGGTTGCGATTAGCTTCTGGTAAAGAGTTTCTAAGCCTTTCAGGGAGAGCTGGTATTTCTTACGAAGCGAGGTCTCATCCATCCCTGATCGGATGTCCTGAATAATTTCCTTTGCAGAAAATTTGCGTACTACCATAGTGTTTTCCGAGCAGGCAGTTCAGTCTCCCTTTAACATTCACACTCAAGCTCTTCGTGCCACATTTCCAGATCGAAAACCAGAGATATAATTATGTGCTCGCTGTTCCCCACTTAGTACCATTAGATTCCCTCGTTATCAGGGTTCATGCTGCTGGCCTGCCCCCGTATTATGTGACACTTGCTAAGTTAGAGGTATAGTCTGTTTTTCTCCTAGGAAAGCGTAAGGATCTCTTGGTGAGTATGGACGATCCATGTCGCAAGCATTGCCGCGATTGCGGGCGGGAACTGGCGAAAAACGACTCGGCATGAGTCTGAACCACCCTATGGGGCCCCCTACAAATATCTGAGGCTGGAAGGCGCCAACCCCTTCCCCCCTGGGGGGGTATGCCTGAGTACTCGACACAAGGCTTGCACTCAAACCCTATGCTGAGCGAAGGCTCCCCCTAATTTGTCTATTTTGAGAGTGAGGCACTGGAAGTGGCTCAGACCAAGCCGCGATATCTTGGCTGGGATCGACTAGTAGAAGGGTCAGCTAAGAAAAAGCTGGAAAGCAAACCATGGTTGACCAACCGTCCTGTCGGGATGTATCCTCCTAAACAGCGTGAATCCAGTTTGTTGGGGCTACGGAGCGCCTTAGCGACTCTGTTATGTGCATGTCATGCGACGCCGTAGCATTGGGGATCCGGCGCACCATCCCGCGACCGGGCACCGACCCAAAGACCTCCAAAATGGCAAGACCGCCTCATAATTCAGGCTAAGCAGGAGTCATACGATGTTCCGGACAAAGATCACTGACATGTTGGGCGTAAAGTATCCCATTGTAGGCGGCACGATGATGTGGATAAGTACCTGCGGAATTCACTGCGGCCATCTCCAATGCCGGCGGGTTGGGCGTCCTGTGCTCGGCCATGTTTCCGACCAGGGAGGAATTCGCACGGGCCGTGGAACGCGTCTTCGAGGTCACGAACAAGCCGTTTGCGGTAAACCTGAACCTTTTTCCGGCCATGAGGCCTATGGACAACAGCGAGTATCTCGACGTGCTGCTGGAAAAAGGGGTGAAGATCGTCGAGACCTCGGGCCATTCCGCTCCTGTCGAGCTTTACGGCAGATTCAAGCAGGAGGGGTTGACGTGGATCCATAAGTGCGTGGGGGTTCGTTACGCACTTAAGGTCCAGGAACTGGGCGCGGACATCATAACTGTAGTGGGATACGAGAATGGAGGAGCCACGGGCAAGCTCGACATCGGCACCCTGGTCCTGGTCCCGCGAGTGGCGGACAGCGTCCGGGTCCCGGTGATCGGAGGCGGAGGCGTGTGCGACGGGAGGAGCTTCCTGGCGGTGCTTTCGCTCGGTGCAGAGGGCGTGATCATGGGCACTCGTTTGCTTGCCACCCAGGAGGCCCCGATTCACGACAATCTCAAACAGGCTCTGTTGAAAGCCCAGGAAGTGGACACAAGGCTTATCATGAGGACCATCGGGGCTACCCACAGGGTCTGGGACAATGAGGCGGCCCGCCGGTGCCTTGAATTGGAGTCCGGCCAGTGCGATCTGCCCGAGTTGATCAATGTTGCCGCAGGCTCGAAGGCCAAGAAGATGTACGATGAGGGCGACCTGGAGGTCGGAGTCATTTCATGCGGCCAGTGCGTGGGTCTGTGTGACGACCTACCCACGATCCAGCAACTTTTCGATCGCATCATATCGGAGGCGACCTCCATATCGGCCAGATGGGCTGAGAGCTAGTAGAGCGATCCGGAAATACGTTTACGTCATCGCCCGCCCCTACAAAAATATCGTGTTATTTGACCCTTTTTATGCTTCCCCGAGGCCAATTGGCAGAGTACCTCTGAATCGATCTACTAGTAATTAGTTTTTGGGAACTGATTGCGCCGGCGAATGCATGTCCTCTCTATCCCCGGTGCTCGGGCAGGGGATCTCCTTTAAGATAAGCGCGAATCGGTGAACCACAGCAGGACTCATTTCAGCAACAAATAGATGCTCTTGACGCGATGACGTTTTTGATCCTGAGCAAGAGAGCGCATCCGATCCTTGACCAGCCCGATTGAGAAAGCAAGAGCTTCGGCTGCCTTCGGGCCAAGACAGAGACTTTGCCTAGTATTGATTAGGACTTTGTGGCTCAGCGCCGATACAGAATACGAATGGAACACCGACGTACCTCGGTGCGGTAGCCTCCTGTGAAGCAAGGAGGTTCATATGTCTTGGGGATCGACCCTGCCTGGATAGGTCGAGACCTGTTTTTGGGTAAGCGGCCGCACCAAGGATTTGGGTTGACCGGGGGACCTGGGGCGTGGTACGCTCAGGAACGGGGAGTTAAAGGCTTTTTGATCAACATGGCGAAGGTTTTGCGGTTCTCCTGCCCCGTGAGGAACCATTCGGGGGCTCTTTCGGCGTCAGGGGGACAGTGCCGTGACCCGATTCCGGGGCAAAGGCTTAGAATTGGCAAGACCGGCGCATAATTCCAGATTGAATTGCCTGCCTAGTTTGCAAGATCAGGCTGGACGGTTTCACAATATAATTTTCCACATTTCTTGGTGACCTGTCGGAAAACGCTGAGGCGCGGGTGACCCCGTATGGACCCATTTCGGGATTTTGACATATCCATTTCTGACAGTCAGAAGATGATCCAAAGGACAAGACTAGGCTTTTCCTTGGCCTGGCTTTAATACCGGTTTTCTCGCGGCAGCCGATAGGTGAAGAAGGCGAGCAACTAGAGACGGGGTTTTTGACAAACTGTTCAGCTTGTTAACAAACTGAGCCAGCAACGGCGAGAAGGGGGCTAAGCCATGACACTCAAAAAGATGATTCTTTTCTTGGTAACGATCCTGGTGTCTCTGCCCGGAACAGTCTTTTCACAGGCAGTTCCTGGGGTCACGGACACGGAGGTGACCGTCGGTGTCACCACGCCGCTTTCAGGGCCGGCGGCCCATTGGGGAACTACCGCTCTGGGCATGAAGGCATGGGCTAATCACATCAACGCACAAGGGGGCGTTCATGGCCGCAAAATCGCCGTCATTATCAAGGACGACACGTACAACCCTACTCGCGGCATGGCAAACATTCAGGAAATGAAGGAGAGCGTTTTCGCGTACTGCGGAGTTTTGGGGACTGCCATGTGCAGTGCGGCCAAGGATTTCTTCGGTGATAATCAGATCCCACTCGTTACGGCTTATGCCAATGTGCGGATTTGGCCGGAGCTGCCCAAGGAAAAGAGGAAGTACATATTCATAGCGTACACGGATTACAAAGATGAGGCTGAGTATGCGACCAAGTACGCTGTGGACAAACTGGGGAGCAAAAAACTGGCATTATTTTACCAGAACGACGACTACGGCAAGAACGCTGTGGAGGGGGTCAAGAAGGCACTGGAGAGCCTTCCTGGCAAGGCCCAGCTTGTAGATACGGTGCCTTTTGAATTGAGTGACAGAGCACTGGGGTCCCACACGTTGAAACTGAAAGAGACCGCGGCCGACACGGTAATCATTTATCCCACTATGACACATGCCGGGCTGATCATGAAAGAGATGGCGAAGATCGGTTATAAGCCGAAGGCGATCTTCTCTTTCCCTATCGGCGATCCGATTATGTACAAGATAGCCGGAGAAGAGGCCTGGGAAGGAATATATATAGCTCTACCGGGCAATACAGGCGTGCCAGGTGCTGAGCCTGATGCCGACAAGGTCGCGGAGATTCTTGTCAAACAGGATCCCAACCTGAAAGGAAAGGAATTCCTGGCAGTTTTCGGAGCGGCCTCCATGATGCACATGGTCGAAGGCCTTAAGAACGCGGGTCGTGACCTCACTGTGGACAGCTTCATTGCCGGGATGGAAAAGATAAAAGACTGGAAACCCGAGAATATGGGAGCTCCGGTGACCTATTCGCCTGATAGAAGGCACGGCGTGAATGCTTCTCGGATCGGACAGGCACAAAAAGGTAAGCATATGCCCATAGAAGGGTTTACCCTTTTTGCGCCGCTCTTTTGACCGGGATGCCGACGGGATCTTGCATTGCACTGAGTTCCGCGCAAAAAGTAACAATGGGCCGGTCCAAGCGCTGGCCTCTTCACCTGTTAGCGTGGTGTTAGCAAGAAAAAGGTGTAGGGGAAAAAATGGAACGGATTGATGCCCTGCCCCCGTATTATGGGCCAGTTGTTAATTAGATGCGTAGTTCGCTTCATCCTGAGGCTCCTATTTAGTCCACGTCTTATCCTATACTAAATTAGAACCTGGACCAGTTTTTGGGGGTCAGCCCAGTCTGACATTTGGGATTCTGCTCGCGGCAATGCGAAGCTATTCAGCATTTAATCGGCTTTATAATAGCAGCCGAAAGGTTTGGCTTCCAGGAGCGCTTCCATACAGCGGTTACATGAAACGCATGTGGCTGGTTTAGAGTCGCCGCTCTGCCACCGTGCAATAAGGCCCGGCTCTCTGATGAGAGGACGGCTCAGCGATATCAGATCCGCTGTCCCGTTTTGAACGAGCATAGATGCCACATCGGAAGACCTTAAACCGCCCACCATGATCACCGGAATGTCCAATCGCGGCTTTATTTGACGGCACCAGTCTCTGAAGTAGCATTCACGGCTCGGACGATTTATCCCTCTGCGAAATTCAGTGTGCTGGTAACCTTTTCCTCTCAATCCCGAGCTAATCTCGATTGCGTCCAAACCATCACGGGCTAGGATTTCTGCCGCCGCCAGCCCTTCTTGGAATTCCAATCCACCGGAAAAACCGTCTTCAACTCCTAATTTTATGAGAATTGGAAAATCCGGGCCCACTCTGGAGCGAATGGCTTGAATAATACCTCGATGTAAGCGTAGCCGATTCTGAAACGACCCGCCCCATTTATCATTGCGGCGATTTGTGAAAGGGGAGAGAAATTGACTCAGCAGGTAGGCATGGGCACCGTGGATCTGAACCGCATCAAAACCTGCGGCTTGGGCACGCCCGGCCGCATCTCCGAAAGCTTGTATAACTTGTTCGATTTCATTCTCCTCCATCTCGCGATGGGGCGCCGCGAACAAAGGATCATCCGCTATTAACGATGGAGCTAACGCAGGCCTCTTTTGATAGATCTTGCCTGTCTCTCTGCCCGCGTGAAAGAGCTGTACCGCAATCTTGGCTCCCAAATCATGAACCATTCGAGTCAACTGGAAAAATCCTGGAATGTCATCGTCATAAGCGATTGAATTTTGAGAAGGCGAGATCCGACCCGTTACATGAACATAGGCAATACCGGTCACGATTAACCCGACCTTGCCAAGACCGAGTTCTTGGTAAAGGCTCATCTGGCGCTTTGAAACACGGCCGTCCTTATCAGCACTTCCGTCGTAAGTGGCTGATCGAACAAACCGGTTCCGGATCTCCAAATTTTTTATTGTATACGGCTCAAACAATGGCATGAAATTGATCTCCTGAAGACGGGATCTGCTACATACTCAGTGTAACTCGAATGATTCTAAAAATAAATTTAAACTGAATCCGAAGCAGTCCTGCCCTGGGTTTCTCTATTTTTTGGTTTTCAAAACCGAAGAAATCGTGCTTGACTGGGTCTCTCGTGAGCGGCACTACAGAAATCTTCATTGCAAATTCTATTTCATGGGACAACAAAGCTCTAAGGCCAATAGAAAAGATTGTACGGTACTCTGCTTCAGGATTCAGAGCATAACCGACCAGGACTCTGTCTTGAATATGAAGGGAGCTGCCATAGCCAATAATTTACTTGAACTCAAATCGGAGAATAGATTTTGCGGAGGGGTAAATCGATTCATTGCAAAGCATTTCCGTGAAGTTGGGTCAGGCATTGGGCCGCCCTGTTTTGGGTGGGAGTGTCTCAAGGTTGAAATTGGTATAGGCTTCAGCGCTTATCTAAACTTCAGTGTGTCCTCGAAATGAACCGTTCATGACTTCGAGCTTATTTCTGGCCTGCTGCAGGTCGATTCACCAGATAGATGCCGATTCCTACCAAGGCGAGCGCTAGCAAGAGCATGCCCGTAATGGACTCGTGCAAGAGCGTTCCACCCGCTATTACCCCGAAAAGTGGCGTGAGGAAGGTAAATGACGCGATTCGCGATGCAGGGTAATTCCGGACCAGCCAAAACCAGGCCAGGTAGGTGATGAATGCCACCCAAACAATTTGATAGACCAGGCAAGTCATTATTAATGGCGTCATGTGGACAATGCCCGGCTCTCCCATAGCCATTGATGCGAGTGGTAGGACCACTGCGGAGACAGCCAGTTGGTAAAGCAGGGTCTTGCTCGGTGCAATCTCTGCCAGAGGGCTGGCCTTAACAAGAACCGTGGTGGCACCCCAAAACACAGCGGCCGCTGCCAGCATACTGTCACCAATGATCATTCGATACGTGGGGAGAGTCAGCGACTCAAGAAAGGCTGCCACAATGCCCACGAAGGCGCAGCACATTCCTAACACTTGAATCACTCGTAATTTTTCACCTGGAACGAACAGTTGGGCTCCTATTGCCACAACGAAAGGCGAGAGATAGAGAAAGATAGTAGCCCGTGACGCATTCGTGAACTCAAGGCCCCAATAGATCAGAAGAAACTCCAACGCAAAGAGAAGCCCAGCCACGATCCCGTACCATAGAGTGCCGTCCTTCTCCATCAAGGTTTGTCGGCGAACCGCCATCCAAATCAAAAGGAGTATAGTGGAGCAAATGGACCGTATCCCGGATTGCCATATCGGCGAGATACCTTGGTTGGCAATCTTGACCGTTACCTGTTGCAAACCCCAACTCGCGCACAGCGCCACCAATACCAATATGGCGGTAAGATCCAGAGCGTCCTTCTTTTGTGTCCAATCATAACCCATAGCAAATCAACTCTCATAGAAATGCCTGAACGTCCTGGCCTGCTCCCGTATTATGCACCACTTATTAAATAACGGGTGTAGAACATTCTACTTCCGAGAAGGGAGAAAGTTCTCCTGGCTCATCCTAGGCTAACTTCGGAACTATATCTCCTGGCATAACTGCCGGACGTCCGGCAAGGGTAGCCTATTGAGAAAACCTGCTCCCAGAGCTTGCCCAAGCCATATCTCTTCTGAATCTTTCAAAAACGGCCATGCTAAGACATACCCCAGTCCGTAACGTAGCTCAGAATCCATTCTAGGCCCCTTGTAAGGCGAATCTAGTGAGGCCGCTGCAGGATGTGGTAAAGTCATGCATAGAGAGGCCTCACCGAAAAAACAAAGCATCGGAGCAGCAAGGAACTGGGCATTGGCTCACCGTTCCGAAGTGCAAGTGCACAAAATTCAGGCGGCCGTCCTGCGGAAGAAGGGTGGTCCCTTGAGGATCGAATCTCTTGAACCGGAAGGCCCGCGAGATGACGAGGTTCTGGTGCGCATCGTAGCGTCGGGCATCTTCCATCGGTTATTTCTTGTAGCTGTACCAGCCCTCACCTGTCTTCTGGCCGAGTTTGCCTTCAGTAACCTTTTTCACAACGCTGGGGGTCGGCAGGTCCGCCCTGTCGCCGGTTTCATTGAAGTGACTCATCCCGATATCATAGGCCAGGTCGATGCCCGTAAGGTCCATGAGGCGAAAGGGGCCCATGGGATGTCCGGCACCGTAAACACAGGCTTTGTCTATGTCCTCATAGGAAGCGACGCCCATTTCAAGCATCCACATGGCTTCATTAGAAATAGCGAAGATAATGCGGTTCAGGACGAAGCCATCCACTTCTTTCTTGATCAGGATGGGCACTTTGTCGATCTTTTCGCAGAAATCCATCATGCACTGGACGGTTTCATCTGAGACATGGGGCCCCTGAACCACTTCGACGAGTTTCATGACCAGTGCCGGGTTGAAGAAGTGGAGATTGCAGACCTGAGAAGGACGACTCGTAACGTCGGCGATGCGCGAACTGACAATGAAGAAACTGTTCGTGGCCAGAATGGCTTTCGGTGGAGCGAACTTATCCAGATCGGCAAAGACCTTCCGCTTCAGATCGATTCTTTCCAGCACCGCCTCTATAACTAGATCGGCATCCTTGACCGCCTCTTTGAGATCATCTGTAAAGGAGATGAGGCTGCGGGCCTTCTTCGCTGCACCTTCGGTCAACTTCCCCTTCTCGACTCTCCCTGGCAGATAGGTATCGCAAAATTTCTCAGCTTTTTGGAGCACCTCCGGAATCACGTCTGTGCTGACCGTCTTAAATCCATACAGCGCACACTGCAGCGCAATCTGGTGCCCCATATTCCCTGCGCCCACGACAGACACATTCTTCACCTCATCTATTCTCATGATTCACTCGCCTCCTTTTTTTCTCTTCGATCTCTTTTTTATGGATTTCATGGCTGCATAAAGAAAACTATCTCATTTCATCACACAACAGCAAAAGAAATACTTCAATCGATTGCCCAGGTGGCCTAGACCCCTCGGGGGTGCCTCAATGATTCGTTGCAGGCAACTGGCCATGCTTAACCCCCGGCCTGTGTCCCGCCGAGTTCCGACTTGAACATTCGTGCATAGGAATATATTCTTGGCCTGGAGGAGATGCCTTAATGCCCATCACATTTGAAGCGCTCTACGATACAATGACCCTGATCCGGGCGGGGAAAAAAGAGGAAATCCCCTTTGAGATCCGTACGGACCCTTTGACCGGCACGACGGGACGTGTCTTCAACCTCCCATATCATCCCCCTAAGAGCCCCAATACTGAAGAGACCTTCAAGAGATCAGAAGGGATATTCTGCCCCTTTTGCCCGGAAAATATCGAAAACTCCACCCCTCGATTCTCCGAAGAATTAGTCCCGGGAGGAAAGATTCGAATAGGAGGAGCGACCCTGGTTCCCAATGTCCTTCCCCTGGATCGCTACGTGGGAATAGCGGTTTTCTCACCCCAACACTTCGTCCGGATGGAAGAGCTGACACCCGAAATGATGAGGGACGCGTTTCTTGCCGTTCAGGAGTTCATCCGCAGGGTCTCCGAGGTTGACCCGGGGCGTAGACTGCTTCTCCATCAATTGGAACTACATGCCGCCGGCAGGTTCAAGTCTGGTCCACCCCCATCTTCAGGTCCTCTGCGGGGAGCATCCCACAAACCACATGCGGCTCCAGCTTGAAGGCGCAAACAGGTATTATCGTGAAAATAGCAGAGAGTTTTGGGACGACTTCATCTGCGAAGAGAAAGAAAGGGGGTCCCGCTACATCGGAGAGATAGGCCGGACCTTCTGGACCGTAGGCTATGTTCCCATGAGTCATATACCGGATGTCTGGTGCATCTTGCCCGAGCAGAAATCCCTGCTTGGAATGGAAGAGGAAGCGCTGGACTTCTTCTTGGAGGGCCTTTCGGCCATACTGACCTATTACCACACCCTGAATCTCTTCAGCTTCAACGTATCGATCTTTTCATTCAGGTTCGAAGAGCACTTTCGAGTCAACGCCCGAATCCTTCCCCGTCTCGCCCTGAGAGATATAGGAAACAGCGATTACACCTTTCTTCAGGCCGTACATAAGGAGAACGCCTGCGTCTACACGCCTGAGTCGGTCTGCCAGCAGATAAGAGAACGAGGCTTCGGGACTCCCATCCCAAGATCCTGATCGATTGCCTGTAAAACGCGCGTTAAAGCGGCATTCTCACTAAGAACCTGTCTACTAATCTTCCACATAGGACAGAGACGGTCCGTTTACACCCCCGGATTATGTACCGTTTGTTAAGTTAGATGTATAGTAGCTCGACCTCCTGAGACAGGAAAAGGATCTCCTGGTGGTTGTACGGATGATCCACGTAGATATTATGGCTTCAGAGGAGGGACGGCGAATGTTCCTTGATTTGATTGAGGGGTACGATTGCCGCATGGCTGTCAAAAGGCTCAGCTGGCTGTTCGGTTGGCAAACCAAGATTCAAACTTAGACTGCTCAATTCCATTGAAGTCCTTAGATCCTGCAACCTATTGAGGAGACTCGCTTTCGAAGCCTATCAATCCCGTTTATGGTTCAAAAGATCAGAAAACGAGTCAAAACTCTAAGAGGAAATTCTTATTAAGAGCACAATAAAGACTATGATCACGCCAGCCCCTAACAACAACCACAAACGAACCGCCTCGATTTTGGCCTTCAATTTCTCGCATAGCACTGAGGGCTAATTCAGATTGCTTCTTTCTTTTCCGAAGATCTTCAACTGAAATTCCTGACAACAATCTCTCACCTCAAGCCTTGTGATACTTTTGCTGCACCGGGGTACTTTACCATTAGGTAATCCGGAATGCCAAACCCATTCCGTGAGCTCCACAGAGAAGATTCCCTGCGCCGCTCGAGTTCTCAGACCCACCGTAGCCGCACGACAAACATTTGGTACAGGGAAAGGTCTGCGGAAATGCAAGAAACGCTCAGAATTGTTCTCAGCCCCTGCTGTATGGAGCTCGCAGCAGTCTACTTTAGGGTCGATACGGTCTGGGCTTGCCGAAAAGATCAGCAACTAAAGTATCTATAGGCTCCGGGAAGAACGTCTGTCCTATCTTCTTATCTACTTCGCTGAAGTTTCTGCGATTTGGAATCCAAACTAGATCATAGCCTGTCGCTGAACTATCCGCGTCAATGGCCACTGCAAGCCCCTCGCTAACTTTATACTGATGAAGGGCCCCAGGCAGCAGCTTGTTAATACGCTGTATTCGTTCTGTGCGGGTAAGCTTTGAAAAGCAGGCAAACACGAATACCAAGTCTTTTTTGAGAGGTTTGAATCCGAAACATTCACTCCCTCCGGAATTGTGGAGATTCGCCAAAATGTTCTCAAGCTTACGCCCGATGAAGACCTTGTTCGACATAGGTAGGCCGTTGAGCATTGCAGCCATTCGCAAATAGGCAACCCTCTTGTCCATTGGCTCCAAATAGCTTTGAAGCGCGGCCGGAAGGTAATCTTCCGTTGAAGGATGTCTAGAGGCGGTTGCAAAACCTCGAATGGGCCATAACCGCGTGATATCGCGTATGAAATAAGCCCTTGTACTCCTTATCTTTTTGGTATATGTATCTCACCGGAGGTAAGTCCGGTGAGCGAACGAGTCGTGTATCTGACGGATGAGCAGTGGAAGAAGATTGAGCCCCTTATACCCAAGAAGCCGGTCGGCCCAAAAGGTGGACGGCCCAGAGCAGATGACCGGCTGGTATTTGAGGGGATACTCTGGGTGCTCAAGACGGGAGCGAGATGGAGGGATCTTCCTGATCGATATCCGAATCCTTCAACCTGTTGGCGTCGCTTGAGGGAATGGTATGAAGCAGATGTGCTCAAGGACATGTGGCGAGCCTTTCTCTCAGAGTTGGACCACAACGGCATCCTCGATTGGGATGAAGTGTTTGTGGATGCGAGCTTCTTCCCGGCAAAAAAAGGGGCGCGGGAGTCGGGAAAACCAAGCGGGGAAAGGGATCGAAGTGCATGGTATTGGTCGATGGCAAGGGTGTTCCTCTCGGAAGCCATACCGACAGTGCCTCGCCGGCTGAGATCACTCTCCTTGATACGGTTATTGGAGAAATCCGAGTCCCAAAACGAGGGCCCGGAAGACCGCGAACCCGACCGAAGCGAATAATCGGAGACAAGGCCTACGACAGCGATCCGGCTCGCAAACGTTTGAGGAAGAGAGGAATCAATCTTCTTGTTCCGCATCGACACAATCATCGAAATGTCAATCGACAAGATGACCGACTCTGGGATCGCTACAGGAGACGATATACAGTCGAGCGCACCTTCAGCTGGATCACCACCTACCGACGCATCGTTGTCAGATATGAGAATCATATCAGTATGTTCGTGGCCTTCTTCCAGCTCGCTTGTGTCATGGTAACGTTGAAGAAATGTTTATGAGGTTTTGCAACCACTTCTAGTGTGAAGTTCATGAACTATTGCGTTAACATTCAGCGCCATCCTTTCGCGTTCTTCGTATTCGGCGCGGTTGTCGTGCAAATGGAGTAGGTATGATTCCCGTAGCTTTATTAGCTCCGCCTTGTCGGTGGAGAGAATTCCTGTCAAGTCCTGCGAGCGAAGACTGTAGTGCACGGAGAATGGGTTGCTCTTGGTTTATTCCAGTGAAAACATGGCCGATAGCTGCCCGTTTGGAAAAATAGTCGAATACGTCCCAAATTGAGCCTAGACGATCAACAACATTTAGAAAGTCATTCAGCGACAAGAAATGTAATGGCACATTGGATTGAATGTTGGGAGTGGTGAACTGGATAGGTCCAAATGGCTTTTGAGAGCACTCCAACAACACGATCCCGCATATTGGGCGAAGACTGTCGGGTTCAAACTGCCTGATCTCCCCCCACAAATTTAGACCTCCAAACGGGACCCTGGAGATCCAGGTAATTCCTCCCCTGGCTTGTCTACTCCCTTCCAGTGCCTTCTTCGCTAACCAATTCTTGAGTTTCGTTTTAGACTTGGGTGTCCCGTCGGTGCCCTTGAGGCTAATGATGATGCAGGCATCATCTAAGACCAAGAGTAAATCGGCCAATTCTTTTTCATGCCCAGCTCTACAGTATTTGGGATTTAGAAACACGAAATCGTTCATGAAGAAACGCCAAGTAAATTTTGCTGTTGTTTGCTCCAGCCAGGGTCCGCGTTGCATGTAATCCCGTCTCCTCAGCCAAATAATCTTGATCCTGAAACGATTTTCTTTGCTATGTTTACCTTGGTAAACGTCATAAATACCTCCCCAAATTTCAGTTCAAGTGCACAGAGTCAGGAGGATATCAGAAATATGACATTAAAGGCAATAATATCAAGATATTCTTCAAAGCGGAGTCGTAATCATGGGGACAGAGATACCCGGAGACGGCCAGTCATAATAGAGGACTGCTCTCGGTACCATGATGCTAGTTCTCGCGTTCTCAGAACTCCGTAGCCGCACGCCAGACATTTCGGTAGGGGGTAAGTGCGGCGACATCCTAGAATCCCTAGAATTGATCGGAGTGCGTCATACGCAATATCGGGTTAATGGTGAATAATGCGCAGGCTTTTTACCGTAATCCTGGTAGGTTGCGTGATAATAATCATATCCAATGATGCTCAATAATTCCGCGCTTGTTTTCTTGCAAGGGCGGTCTTGTCTGGAGGTCACCTTGTCTTCTTGCCTTCTTTCTCTTTGCCTTCAAGCTTCTTCCAAAATTCCTTGTCACAACGATCCCGGCACGCAAAAATGGCCTGAGGGTTTCCTATTACCTGCCCCATTTCTGTCCGCCGAATACCGCATCGTTGCTCACACTCGCCAATCGTGTCTTGGGCCAGCACGTTCAGAGAGATCAACAGCACCGAAATCAGAGCGAGTATCACAATGGATAACAACTTCATCATTAATTCACCTCTGTTGTTTGTGGTATATACCGGAATTATGCAGCGGTCTTGCCATTTTGAGCGTTTTGGCCCAGCTGAGGGGTCAAAGGATAGCTCCGGTGACCCCGAAAAGGTCTCCGTATGGAGTCCCACTCGATCTTTCGCAGGCAAGACCGTTGTCACGTTACTGAAAAGACCGCTTATACGTTGGTTCTGAGCGTACCTCACCCTCCGTCACTGCGTCAACCGTTTTTCCCGCCGCACTTGTCATCCAAACACAGCTCGGCAGTACCGGGCCAAGGGGAAGGCTGAAGCCACATGGACTTGCCACTTCCTACCGTGATATGCGACCTTCGCTCCCACCTTGATCAGACGTTTGATCAGCCATTCCATTGACCGCTTGACTTCTTCTTCCACGAGTTAGAATTGTCGGAGCATGTGCAAGGGAATTTTGTCCGGAACTGACTCTCTTCCTCTGGGCTTAAAACGCCGATCTGCATGTTCGTGCGCCATATCAAGACAGGCACTGACGACGCTCATATAAGCGACCAGAAACCCCATACGCGAACGTTCCTGGTTTCGAATGCATCAGCATACCCCAAAATGGCCGATCGCGTAGGATCGTTGTGAGGGGCCTTACAGAACGAATCTCGCGGGCGGGCTGGATGTGGTAAACTCGCCCATAACTGCCCCATGACCAGGAGACCGATTTTGGCTATCCCGGAAGATCCCCGCGAGCGCAAAAAGTGGATGATGCAGGTCTGCAGGACTATGGAAGAGAGTTCCTGATCTTTGAACCTGATGATCAGCCTAACGTCTTCGCCGCCCCGGAGCCTGAGTATAGGGACCTGAAGAGCGGCAATCTCGATCCGCGGGAGTTGAAGAGCTGGCGATACCTCGATTTCACCCTCAAGTTATTGCAAGAAAAATACGGCCTATTCGGGGAAGGCCGCCTCGTAACCGATTGTCCTATTCACAAGCTCCACCCGCTCAAAGGTGAACGCCCCGAGAATTTCCGCGACGCTTTCCAGCTTACGTCCGAGGGTACGATCAAGTTCCGATGTCGAAGGTCGATCGGATGCAAGCGCAGCAACTGCTCGGCAAAGACCAATCGACTCGATGGACCTATATGATCTCGTGTCCTTGCTGGAAGGAAAGAGCCTTGATCATGCTCGCCGTATTATTTCGGATTATTATGAGCGGGAACACGGTCGGAAACTGGGGTATTTTCCCAAAGGTGAAGGAGGAACGGAAGACAAGGTACAATCCAGTGTCATGCGATTCGCAGTTCCGAAGAAGGAGCTTGAAAGGATTCTTTCGATCCCATTGAAAGGCCGGGGGGCGAGCTCTAGATTCGTAACTATCGCCTTGCAGATCATATGTAACGCTCCAGAAGAGCCGTATGACGGGCATAAAGCTGACACCGGCAAAGCGATCCTGTTCAGCCGGAGCTTCGATTGGAAGGCAGAACTCCCGGAAATGGGCAGCGCCGCTCGTCTCTTCCTATGGGTTCACTGGCGGCAGGCCGAAGCAGGAGCTAGGCTGTCATTGACAGATCAGGAGATAGCTGAAGCACTGAATGTAGACAGAAGGACGATCCAAACGTGGAAGCAGTTCCTCGTCAGGACCGGACACCTTGAGATCTCAGAAGCAGAATATCAGAGGAGCTTATGGTCCGCCAATTATGCGGGTTTGAAAAATGGCACTAGGTGATATCATATGGTTACGGCTATTGTTTCACACCCCAAGTCTCGTTTTTGATGTACTGGCTTACAAGAACTCCCCAACTCCACCTATGTATTATGGCACCGCCCACCTACCTACCTGCCGGGCCCACCGAAGCCTGCCCATAGGAAAGGCGAAGGCGAGGTGGAGCCCAATGAAGAAGAATAGTGTTGATGGTTGATGCGGGAGATACCTACTTGATCGTTGATGAGAAACGTGTTCCGTGCCGATGTTTCTTTGACGTTTATAATGGCTTCAATCTTACTCTCACTATGAATCTCATTCTCGTGTGTGATGTTTCATGACAGCCGGTAAAGATTCTTCAAAATTTTCAATTATCAAAGACTTATCTGCTCTTAAGTCTTGGATCGATCAGGTGACTCTCCGAGGGTTCAGCATGAGCCTGAGACACAGTCCAGGCCCAGGAACCGATTGGTGGCGTCGTGCTTGATGCCATCGAGTGAGCAGGGGGTGATGAAAAGAATGGTACCCAAATGTGCTATAGTCGCGAGCTGGACGACGATTTTTTCCAAGAGATTGTTATGAAGAAAAGCAAGACGCCAGTCAAAGGTCCTTTTGAGGATACCGAATCAATTGACGTGACCACTCTGGTGGCCGAGGTCACTTCATCGGGAAGCTTTGATGTAACGCAATTTAGGACAACCTCGTTTAGCAAATTATTGCAGGCCCTCCCTGTTCCAGCGCTTTTGATTGATGAGTCGCATCGAGTCATCTTTGCGAATCGAGCATGTGGCAAGATCAACCCCGATCCTGAAAAATTGCTAGGAGCACCTGCGGCTGAAATGTCGCAAGATTCTGCGAGCCTCTAAGAAGATTCAGTCCCTGTTGGAAGATGTTTTTTTGACTCGGAAGCCTCAAACTTGTGAGGCCGTTGCTGGGGACTGCCCAGACTGCCATGTGGGGTCGCTTATTCTTTCGGCCGGTCAGGATGGAAGACAAGCGGTTGATACTCCTAGTGGTAGAAGATCTGACCCTTGAAAAGAAACAGCTCATCATAAGCCAGAGATACCGAGCAGACCTGGAGAAGGAGGTCGCCGAGCGCAAGAGGGCGGAAGAAGCGCTTGAGCAAGCAAATCGAGAACTGGAGGATCGGATTCGACAACGCACCCGCGAACTGCTGGAACTAAATGAACAGTTGGAGTGGGAAATTAGAGAGCGTGAACGTGCGCAGAAGTTGTTGTCAGACAGCCAGCAGAGGCTTGAGCTTGCGCTGAAGGGGGCAGACCTGGGGTTGTGGGACTACGATATCGCGAACAACGAGGCATTCGTTGACCAAACCTGGGCTGACATTTTCGGTTATTCTCTTGATGAGGTACAGCCAAATTTAGATTGGTGGAGAAGTGTACTTCATCCGGAGGATAGACCTGCGGTGATCGAGGCGTGGAATGCCCACCTGGAAGGCCGCACGGAGTTTTATGAGGCCGAGCATAGGGTGAAGGCCAAGTCGGGAGAATGGAATTGGGTCCTCTCCAGGGGCAAGGTTGTTGACCGGGATAGTGACGGCAACCCGTTGCGGGTTTCGGGAACAGCCTTTAACATCTCGGATCGTAAGCGTGCGGAAGAAAAGCTTCTTCAGATGTCCAAAGTCTTTATGGAATCAATTGATCCCATTTTCATCAGGGATTTGGAGGGCAATATTGTTGATCTGAACAAAGCAGCTGAACAGATTTACGGGTGGCGTCGGGAGGAGTTGATCGGCAAATCCATTAAAACAATCGTGTCTCCGATTCGGCACCAGATGGTGGATGAGTTGCACGAACGATGCAAACGCGGAGAAAAAGTCGAAAACGTGGAATCCCTTCACCGCAAAAAGTCGGAAGATGTTATGCCCGTCTTCGTAAGCCTCTCTCTGTTGACGGACAGACGAGGTGAACCAGTGGGCATCGCAACCATTGCCAAAGACCTGAGCGATCTCAAGCGGACCGAAGATATGCTCCGTGCCAAGACCGATGCCTTGGAGCGCAGCAACAAGGACTTGGAAGAGTTTGCCTACGTCGCAGCACATGACCTGAGAGAACCACTTGTCGGAATTGCAGCCTACTTGAAGGTTCTGGAGCGGCGCTTCAAGGACAGCCCCGACCATGATGCCTACAAATTTATCTCTCGCACGCTGGATATCACCCTTCGAATGGACTCTCTCGTTCAGAGCCTCTTATCCTATGCACGCTTGGGGACCAGAGCCCAAGTCGTTTCGAACCCACTGATTGCAATGTGGCACTGGACCGATGCCTTGTCTAATTTGAGGACTGCGATAGAGGAGAGTCGATGCAAAGGTAACAAGTGATCCGACTTCCGGTTGTGACGGGAAATTCTTCCCAAATGGTCCAACTATTTCAGAATCTTGTCAGTAACGCCATCAAGTTTGCCGGGGATAGACCGCTGGAGATTCATATTGGCGCAACGCGGGAAGAGTCTGAGTGGAAGTTTTACGTAAAGGATAATGGAATTGGTATCGAGCCACCGTATTTCGACCGCATCTTTAGAATTTTTCAACGGGTTGAAGCGACTCGGGGACGGCCGGGAACAGGTATTGGGCTGGCAAGCTGCAAGAAGATTGTGGAGCATCATGGTGGGCGAATTTGGGTCGAATCTGAACCTGGAAAAGGCTCGATATTCTTCTTTACAGTCCCGGCAGAATGGACCACCCTGCCTGAAGTTTGAAAGGAGCCGTTTTCGTCAATCAAAACCCAACGGGTTGGTTCGCACGAACCCAGTAACTGTGTGGCAATGCCGCAGGTCTTCGTCTTCTTTCAGTGATCCAAATCCATTTTTCAGTACAGGAAGTTCTTTCGTGGCTCTGAAGCTCAGCCAATTTGCAT
>CAWBBA010000033.1:0-166746 GCA_963786905.1 uncultured delta proteobacterium
TTCTCGGTGCCCGGGGAAAAATTAAAAAGACAGTTGGTTCTGTTGAAAGAGCATCTTGCAGGAATGCCTGACGTGCAGAGCCAACTGCAAAAAGTCATATGGTTGCAACTCCGATACCATGACGCCCACCGTGGTTATGCTCGGCTACTCCTCATGGAATGCCGGTCCTTCAAGGCGTTCTATTCTAGTCCTGCGTACGAGATCCTGCGCGAATACACCCGTGTAGTATCTTCAATATTGGCTCGGGGGGTCGAAGAAGGAAGATTTCGCGCTGACGCCCCCATTCGGCTCATACGTGATGTGATTCTAGGGACCCTGGACATGGAAACCATCAGCTCCCTGACAATCGGCGAAGTGGAGTCGGGCGAGTCGGATTTCGAAGACGTGGTGAATCTGGTGGATTCCATGATCGTGGCAAATGGTCCGCCGGAAGGTGCGCGATTAAACCGTTTGGATGCCATAATCGACGCGGCGAAGAAAGTCTTCGCAGAAAAAGATTTTGCCAAAGCGACCATATCCGAGATTGCAAGTCTGGCGGGTGTAGCGGATGGAACAATTTACGAGTACTTCCAAAGCAAGGAAGATATTCTTCTTTCTATAGCCACAAATCGACTCGACTCCTATCTGGAGAAGGTCGCCGGCGCGTTTGACATCAAGAGCCCCGACCGCAAGCTTCGCAGACTGATCAAGTACCATTTTTCCAGCTTCTTGAGTGATCGAGATTTCCTGAAAGTGTTTCTTCTGCGACTCCACATCAACGACAAGTTCTACGTGTCCAAGGCCTTTGAAGTGTTCCGCAACTACTGCAAATTAATCGAGGACGTCGTAGAGGAGGGTAAAGCCTCCGGTGTTTTTCGCGGCACGGTCAATTCCAGAGTTTTCCGCAACATGTTTCTTGGTGCCTTTAGCCATATGTCTATGCGATGGTTTGTATTACGTGAATCCGCTCATGCGGACAGGATGGAGGAGATTGAGCAAGTAACCGAGCTTCTCACTTCAGCGGTTATGGCGAGCCCTCCTCACGAACGGACTCAATAAGAATGGAAGCGGGACGTTGTACGGCCGAGAGCAACAGATGCCGGCAATCGGGCCCGGCGAAAGGAGCGAATGAGGATGATAACTGACTTCAAGTATTTGAGAGTGGAAGTTCAGAATGGTGTGGCAGTGCTCTTCATGAACAACCCACCAGTAAACCAGCTCTCGGAGCACTTCGTGAAGGAGTTGGTCGAAGCTATTTCCAGCGGCTTTCAGGACTCGGAGGTCAAAGGAATCGTGCTGACTGGAACAGGAAAGAATTTCATAGCAGGCGCGGACCTCACGGAAATTTATAAGGTCACGGAAAAAGAGCCTTTGCTGCCTAAAGTGGATGCCATGTCCAGCTTCCTCAACCAAATCGAGACAGGGCCCAAGCCCGTGATAGCAGCAATCAACGGTAATGCGCTCGGAGGAGGGCTTGAGATTGCTATGGCATGTCATTACCGGGTGGCCTCCAAGGGCGTCCAGCTTGGGCAACCCGAAGTCAAGGTCGGGCTTATTCCTGGAGCGGGCGGAACTCAGCGCCTGCCCCGACTCATAGGCCTTCCCAACGCTTTGGAGATGATGACCGTCGGAAACCCAATCGATGCCGAAAAGGGGCTATCCAGAAGGCTCATTGATGAGATGGTGGACCAAGACAACCTGGTGCAAGCTGCCGTTGCAGCCGCGACCAAGTTTGTCTCAGGCGCAGTCTCGCTTGAGAGCAGGCGAACCCGCAACAGGTACAATCGGCTTCCCAGCGCGGCTGAGCTAAAGGCTATGGGGAACGGAGCCAAGTTCATGGCCATGACCAAAGCCAAAGGATACCTGGCGCCATTCAAAGTGATCGAAGCCGTGGAAAAGGGACTATCGTTCAACATAGAAGCCGATATCCGCCGAGAGGGCGACCTGTTTTGCGATTGCGTAGTTTCAGATGTGGCCAAAAACCTGATCGGTATTTTCTTGAACACCAGATCTGCCGGCCGGCTTCCACGAATTGAAGGCATTGCACCGGCCCCGATCAAAAAAGCAGTGATGCTGGGTGGCGGAGTCATGGGGTCAGGAATAGTCAACCTGTTGCTCAAAGCCGGCTTTGATACGGTTCTGTGGGACATCAACAAGGAAGCTGTGGATCGAGGCATCGCGGCTGTGAGAAAAACCTTCGATTACCCCATTAAGCAGAAAAAGATGACCCAGGCCGCTCTGGAGTCAATGCTGGACAAGCAGTTCACAGCGACCACGTCTCTTGAGGACGCGAAAGACGCGGACCTGGTCATCGAAGCCGTGCTGGAGAAAATGGAGGTAAAGCAGGAAATCTGGAAGAAGCTCGAAGGGATCTGCCGGCCAGATACTGTATTTGCTACGAATACATCCGCCCTGCCGATTACGGAAATGGCTTCAGTGCTGAATGACCCAGGACGAATGATCGGACTGCACTTTTTCAATCCAGCGCACCGCATGCCGCTCCTGGAGATCATTTGTGCGGAGAAGACTTCCGACCAGACTCTGGCTACATCCGTCGCCTTTGCACGTGCGATCAAGAAGACACCCGTGGTTGTAAACGATGCTCCCGGTTTCTACGTATCGCGGCAGCTTGGCGGTCTCTTTGGAGGTTCGGTTTATCTAGTTGCCGACGGCGTGGATGGAAATCAAATCGAAAGGGTAATGAAGGATTTCGGCATGCCCATGGGCCCCGCGGAGCTTTCCGATCTCACCGGCATCGACATCAACTATCACGTAAACAAGACTTTTGAGAAAAGACTCGGTGACAGATACAAGATTCATCCCCTTACGGAGGCTGTCTACCAAACGGGTTGCTACGGAAGAAAAACCGGTGCGGGTTACATGGATTATAGCGGCGATCGGCCAGTACCCAACAAGAAGGTTGTGGACGTCGTACAAAACTATCTAAGCGCCAACGGTGTTTCTCCCAAGAAGGTCTCCGACGAGGAGATAGTCGACGCTATGCTTGCCCTCGCAATAAATGAGGGTGCGCATATGATCGAACAGGGAGTTTGCGACCGGCCGCAGGACATGGATCTGGCAATGATCTACGGCACCGGATTTCCTCCGTACCGGGGCGGTGTATTCCGCTATGCAGATAAGTGGGGCATTACGAACGTGCACAGCAAGTTGGTTGAGCTCGAGAAGCAGTACGGGCCGCGGTTCGAACCGGCAAAGCTCCTCAAAGAGATGGCCAAATCCGGTAAGACATTTTACCCGGCGTAACGGAGGCCCCAATGGCGGAAAAATTCGTTAGCAAGCGGAATCTGGATTTCCTGCTTTACGAAGTTCACGGAGTTGAACGACTTTCGACGCTGCCCTATTTTGAGGACCATACCCGTGAGACCTACGATCTTGTAATGGATACCGCTCTCAAGTTGTCTCGCAACTTGATGTATCCATACTTGCGGGAAATGGATGAAAAGGCTCCAGTACCTGGAAGACGGCCAGGTGAAGGTCCACCCTGTGGTCAAGACTATGATGAAGGAATGGGGAGAGGGCGGCTGGATCTCTTCGTCCATGCCATACGAGGTGGGAGGCCAGCAACTACCCATCACCATGCACATGGCCTGCAACTACGTGTTTGCGGCCGCCAATTTCCCTGCCACCGGTTATTCGGGCTTGACGACGGGCGCTGCGCACCTGATCCTGTCTTACGGCGCTAATGATCTGATAGAAACCTACACTCCTCGGATGCTGGCGGGTGAGTGGCAGGGGACAATGGCACTCACTGAACCTCAGGCCGGCAGCTCTCTTTCAGACATCACCTCGCGAGCGGAGCCTACGGACCAGGGATATTACAAGATCCGAGGGCAAAAGATATTTATTTCTGCCGGCGACCATGACGGTGTGGAAAACGTCGTCCACATGATGCTGGCCAAAATCAAAGGCGCTCCGCCTGGAGTCAAGGGTATTTCTCTCTTCCTGGTCCCCAAGAAACGGATTAACAGTGACGGAACGCTGGAGCCAAACGACGTGACTGTGGCTACGGTCTATCACAA
Source organism: uncultured delta proteobacterium (assembly GCA_963786905.1). GTDB lineage: Bacteria > Desulfobacterota > Desulfomonilia > Desulfomonilales > Desulfomonilaceae > CAWBBA01. Next base: position 4,020 of record CAWBBA010000033.1, read on the forward strand.
GCTGGGCTATCGAGGCTGTCCGATCACCCAGCTCAGTATGGGGGAAAACGACGACTGTCGAGGGTATCTGGTAGGCGAACCACACAAAGGTCTCTCGTACATGTTTCAGATGATGAACGAGGCACGCCTGGGTGTAGGTATGCAAGCCACTGCCATTGCTTCGGCAGCCTACTACGCGTCTCTGGAATATGCCAGGGAGAGGCCCCAGGGCCGTCGGTTGTCAAGCAAGGACCCGACGCTCCCTCAGGTGCCGATCATTGAACACGCGGATATCAGGAGAATGCTCCTCTTTCAAAGAGCTGTGACAGAGGGTTCTTTGTCGGTGATTCTTCAGTGCGCCATGTACAGTGATTTGGCTAAAACCGAGGATGCAGAGAAAAAGGCACGGTACGAGCTGCTACTTGATCTGCTGACGCCTGTGGCAAAGAGTTATCCCTCTGAGACCGGAATCCTCGCTGTAAGTCAGGGGCTCCAGATACTAGGGGGGTACGGATACTGCCAGGAATTCCCCCTGGAGCAATACTACCGCGACATCAGGATACACCCTATTCACGAGGGGACTACCGGCATACAGGCTCTGGATCTGCTTGGGCGGAAAGTGGTCATGAAGGACGGCCAGGCCCTGCGGCTCTATTTTGAGGAGGTACAGGCTACTGTACGGGCCGCAACGCAATACGAGGAACTCAGACCGTATGCGGAGCGCCTAACGGAAGCTCTGGAAAGACTTCAAACCGCTACCATGCACAGAGTACAATTTGCCATGCAGGGCGAAGTGGAGAAGTTTCTTGCGGATGCAACGCTCTACCTGGAACTATTCGGGATCATTGCCGTTGCCTGGCAATGGCTGGTCCAAGGCGTAGTTGCCCAGGGGGGGGTGGAGACCGATTGCTCTGCTCTGGACAAACAGTTTTATGAGGGAAAGCTTCATACCATGCGGTACTTCTTCCATTACGAAGTGCCCAAGACTTACGGATTGGCTTCGAGACTCATGGAGTCCGACGGGTTGACAGTGGACATGAGCAGCGCCATCTTCGACGACTGACCCGAGCTTTGGATGAAGAATAGGGGCTTGGCAGTGCTCAATGTATGGTTCAAGCCTTAGACCTCGAGATCATCGTAAACTAAACAATGAATCCTATTGAAAAGGCAAACCTATACCCATAAAAGGAGAAACACACATGAGAGACGTAGTCATTGCAGGATACCTCAGAACCGCTCAATCCCGCTCCCGGCCCAAGGATCCGGCCAGAGATGTATTCGGCAAAATGAGGGCTGATGAGCTTTTGGCGAAGTTACTCCCCGAACTGGCCAAGAGAACGGGAATTCAGCCCGAAGAAATCGAAGATTTCATCGTAGGGTGCGCCACCGCTGTTGGCGAACAATGGGCCTATGGAGGTCGTTTCCCGATCTTTTTGGCCAACTTTCCCAAAACCGTCGCAGCCAAATTCGTAGACCAACAGTGCGGTTCTTCCATGGCGGCCATTCATATGGGGTTCTTGGAGGTTGCCACCAATAACGCGGACATCGTCATGGTGGGTGGAATGGAACATATGACGAGAATTCCCATGGGACAATCAACGACAGAGGGCGGATTGATCGCCCCGAACCTCGCCCTCTTCGCGGCTCCGGAGTACTTGCACTGGGATATGATGACTACCCTGAACATGGGGCTCACCGCTCAGAAGCTGCTCGCTCAATCCGGTCTGACGCGGGAAGATATGGACAAATGGTCTCTGCGATCTCATCAACTCGCAGCGAAGGCTCAATCAGACGGTTTTTTCGATGGCGAGATACTGCCCATCGAGGCTGAACAAGCAGACGGGACAGTTATTACGGTGAAGACGGATCAGGCCGTGCGAGCGGACACCACACTCGAAAGTCTGGCAAAACTGTCCCCGGCCTACAAGAAGGACCACCAGATTACAGCAGGGAATTCGTCGCCCCTTAACGCGGCAGCCTCATCAATGATATTGATGTCCAAAGAGGCGGCACAGGCAAAAGGAATCAAGCCCCTGGCCACCATAAAGTCCATCGGGTTCGCTGGCGTGGATCCCACGATCATGGGTGCCGGGCCGGTGCCCGCCAGCCAAAAAGCCCTTCAAAAGGCGGGACTGCAAGCCAAAGATGTTGATTTCTGGGAGATTAACGAGGCGTTCGCGATTGTGGCCCTCAACTGCATCAAAGAGCTGGGGCTAGATCCGGACAGGGTCAATGTGATGGGCGGCGGAGTTGCGATCGGGCATGCCCTGGGAGCAACCGGTATTAGGCTCGTGGGAACTCTGGCCCGCGGTACTGGAGAAGAAGGGCGGACGCTATGGATGCGCCAACGCCTGTGTGGGTGGAGGCCAGGGGGTCGCAACTATCATAGAGCGAGTTGTATGACGACTGACGAGCCTGCCGAAGTAGTTCGCAGGTTCATCGTACTTCGCAACACATTTGCCTGAGAGGAGCGTCACATGGAAAAGATCTGGCTGAAATCATACGCGGATGGTGTTCCTGCAGAAGTTGTCTTCGAGGAGATTACCCTGCCCGAGGCCCTTGCGAGATCAGCCGAGAGGCATCCCGACAGTCCGGCTCTCCTGTTCCAGGGCACAACGGTAACCTACCGCAGGCTTGATGAGATGGTCTCCAGGTTTGCATCGGCACTCGTCGCCCTCGGAGTCAGGCCCGGCGATAAAGTGGCCTTTCTACTACCGAATATCGTTCAGATGGTAGTAGCCATTTACGGAACCTTTAGAGCGGGCGCGGTGGCGGTGCTTAACAATCCACTGTACACGGACCGGGAACTGGAACATCAGTACAACGATTCTGGCTCCCAGTACCTGGTCAGCCTCGATGTTCTGGTCCCAAGAATGATCAATTTGAGGCAAAAGACGGGGATCCGGAAGATCATCTCGTGCCATATCCGTGATTTTCTGCCTTTCCCCCTCAAACAACTCTTCCCGTTCGTCAAGAAGGGCATGCACCTGAAAACGCCGGCTGCTCCCGATGTTTTCGAGTTCATGGATCTGATCAAGAAATACGAGCCGATCTCCAACCCGCCCAAGTTGGAGTGGAAAAATCCAGCGGCATTGCTCTATACCGGCGGAACGACCGGCGTATCAAAAGGTGTCGCGCTGACCAATGCAAATCTGTCGAGCAACGTTCAGCAGATCAACGCCTGGTTTCCTGACTTCATCCCGGGAACGGAAATCGTGGTCGGTTGCCTGCCTTTCTTTCATTCGTTCGGTATGACCTGCGCGATGAACGTCGCCATCTATTACGGATACGCAGACGTCTTGGTTCCTAAACCGGAGCCTAAGACAATCTTGGAGGCGATTGACAAGTACAAGGCGACATTCATACCGGCGGTCCCAACGCTGTACAATGGGATGATCAACTTCCCCGAACTAAAGAAGTACAGCCTCAATACTATCAAAGGGTGCTTCTCGGGCGGTGCCCCAATGCCTATGGAGACCATGAGGACTTTCGAGAAGCTTACAGGGGCTCAAATCTGTGAGGGCTACGGGCTAACAGAAACCTCGCCAGTAACACATAACAATCCGTTTGGCGCCAAGACCAAGCTGGGTACGATAGGATTGCCCGTATGTAACACTGATGCCAAGCTCGTGGACGTGGACGATTACAATAAAGAGATTACCACGCCAGGGGCCCCCGGCGAACTATGCCTCAAGGGTCCGCAGATCATGAACGGGTATATAAATCGTCCTGATGAGACCGCTGCCACATTGAGAGACGGCTGGCTCCTTACCGGTGATATTGCGGTCTTTGACGAGGAAGGCTACTTCAGTATCGTAGACCGGAAAAAGGATATGATCATCTCGGGAGGCTTCAACATCTATCCGAGGGATGTGGATGAAGTCCTCTTCTCCCATCCGAAAATCCTTGAAGCGTGCGCTATAGGGGTTCCCGACGATTATTCCGGCGAGCGCATCAAGGCTTATGTGGTGCTCAAAGAAGGGGAGACCGCTGCCTCCGAGGAGATTATCGACTACTGCAAGGAGAATCTTGTGAAGTACAAGGTGCCCAAGTACGTGGAATTCGTTAAGGATCTTCCAAAGAGTGCGGTGGGCAAGATCCTCCGTAAGGAACTGAGGGCCGCGGATCAAGCCAAGGCTGGTTCCAGTAAGTAGGGCACGACTCAATATGAAACCCTAATCCCAAGTTAATTACCCGCCCTTTCAGGAGGCAGAATGAGAACAAAGGAACAGTACATCCAAGGTCTGTCCAAGATGAAGCGAAATATATATTTCAATGGCAGTCTCATCGACCGCACGGACGAACTACAGATGGATTGCCTCAATACCATCGGCACGACGTTCGATGAGGCGGCCAAGCCGGAGAATCAAGCCTTGTGCACGGCCATTTCTCATCTCACGGGTGAGCGGATCAATCGTTTCACCCACATTCATCAGAACACGGACGACCTGCACAAGAAGCAGGACATGACTCGCATGCTCTGCCAGAAGGTCGGCGGCTGCATTCAGCGCTGCATGGGGATCGACGCCACGAACGCCATCTACAACGTCTCCTACGAAGCGGACAAGGTGAACAACGGCGCCACCCAGTACCATGAGAACTTCAAGAAGTGGCTGACCCGTTTCCAGACCGAGGACCTCATCGGCTGCTGCGCCCAGACAGACGTGAAGGGCGACCGGTTGCTCCGGCCTGCCGACCAGCCGAACCCGGCGCCTATGTCCGGATCAAGGAGCGGCGCAGTGACGGCATCGTGGTCAGCGGATGCAAGGTCCACATCTCGGAGGCCTCGGTGGCCGACGAGGTGCTGGTGGTACCCACCCGGGCCTTGCGCCCCGAGGACAAGGACTATGCCGTGGCCTTCGCTGTTCCGGGAGACTGGGACGGGTTGAAGCAGGTCGTGACCATTCACAACCTCAGGCCGCGAGAACACTTCAAGCGGGGGTTCGTGCCAGGCGCCACGGATTCCTATATGATTTTCGACAACTGCTTTGTTCCCTGGGAAAGGGTATTTCTGGCCGGTGAATGGCAGCACGGCGGTGTGTTGGCCCTGCTTTTCGCCCTGTTCCACCGCCACTCCTATTCAGGCTGCAAACCGGCCATCGGCGATGTCATCTTAGGGACTGCGGCCCTGGCTGCCGAGGTGAACAACGTCCATAAAGCAGTCCCACGTCCGGGAGAAGCTGGCCGAGCTCATCATGACCATCGAGCTGGGTTACGCCGCGGGTTACACGGCCTCCGACCTCGGCAAACCGGAAGTCTACATACCGGGCATCGGTTTTGTCCCTTACGGTCCCGGCTCTTATATCCCCAATTCGATTTACTGCAACGTCGGCCGCTGCCTGTCGGGCGAGGCGGTTTGGCGCGAAGCGGAGATCCTCTGTGACATCGCCGGCGGCGTCGTCGCCACTTTCCCTCACGAGAAGGACTTCATGAATCCGGAGACCAGAGATCTGCTCCTCAAGTACACCAAGCGGAATCCGAACATGTCGGTCGGAGGATCAGGCCCATTTCTGGCGATACCTGGGCGACATCCTCTGTTCGGCGACGGGCGGCATCATGAACATCGGCAACTACCATGGCGGCGGCTCGCCGATTATGGAGCAGATCGCCATCACGACCCAGTACGATATCGAGTCCCGGAAGAAACTGGTGAAGTACATCGCCGGCATGAGCGGCGGCGATCGCGAGGCCTTAAGCAAGAAAGAGACCAAGTAAATCGAACCTTTCTATGGATCGCCAAGGCATGGATTGGCTGTTCCACGTGCCCCTTCCTGTTTGAGCGGGGAGGGGCACTTCGTTGTTGGTGTTGATTCTTCGAATCTATTTCAATTGCCATCAGTAGTGTTCGATGGTGACAATGATTTGGTGGGACAGGCATCCTGCCTGTCATTCAAAGACAGGCAGGATGCCTGTCCCACCAATCGAGGGGCAGAGGCCTGTATTCCCGACGCAGGAACTGCTGACGATCTTTGGTACGAGATCTAGTTTAAAGGCAGGATCACAAAAATGGAAAGAAACCGTCGTCTTGATGGGAAAGTGGCCGTCATCACCGGAGCTGCCAGTGGCATAGGCCGGGCTGCGGCAATTCTCTTTGCCAGGGAAGGAGCCAAGCTCGTGCTGGCTGATTGGCATGAAGATGGGCTGAAGGAAACTCTGGATCTTGTCCTGAAAGCAGGCGGAGACGCGGTTGCACAGAGAACAAATGTGGCCGTCTGAGGAGGAGGTCAAGAACCTGATCGACTTCGCTCTCCAAAACTACTCCGTTATCGATATTGTCTGCAACAATGCGGGAATTACAGGACAGTTCGCCACGTTGAACGAGCAAGACGGGGAAGACTGGCACAAAGTTTACGGGGTAAATGTTCTGGGTGCCGTCTTTACCACCAAGTACGTTGCCGGGCACATGCAGGAGCGCAGATACAGGGGCCATAGTGAATACGGCTTCAGTGGCCGGGATTCGCTCCGGGGCCGGGGGCAATGCCTATAGCGCAAGCAAAGCGGCCCTTATTAATTTCACCCAGACTTCATCTTGCGACCTGGGCGGATACAATATACGAGTCAATGCGGTCTGTCCTGGTTTGATCGAGACGGGCATGACCAAGCCCGTATTTGATCTGGCCCGGGAAAAAGGAAAGTTTGATAAACTGGGCAGCCGCTGCGAGTTGCGGCGCTATGGCCGACCGGAAGAAGTGGCCGCTGCGATTCTTTTTCTGGCAAGTGATGAAGCAAGCTATATCACGGGTCAAGCTCTTCCTGTTGACGGCGGCAACACTGCCTCACTCAACCTACCGGGCATGAAATTTTGATGCAAACATGGACAGATTCCTGAGGGGGTAACAGGAAATGGGAATGAAAGAGGCTCTCGACGAATTGCAGCGGCGAAAGGCCAAAGCCCTGGAGCTGGGCGGCCTTGAAAAAGTGGCCAAGAAACACGACATGGGACTTGGAACGGCCCGAGAGCGTGTGGAGAAGTTACTGGACACTGGGAGCTTCTTTGAAATCGGAATGCTGAATCATTCCGACATACCAGGCATGGAAGATAAAACGCCGGCCGACGGCAAAATAGCCGGTTTTGGCAAGATCGCCGGCCGGCCGGTCGCTGTTACCGCGGATGACGCTACTGTTCTTGCCGGTACAGGGGGCCGAGTTGGAGTCGAGAAGGACCATCGACTGAGCCATTGGGCAGCGGAGAAAGGTTACCCCATAATCCATTTGGGCGAAGGTGGGGGCGCTCGCATTCCGGATATCATGGGGTCGGACGGGCTCAGCTCCATGACAATGCGAAAAGAGATGGCTTTGCGATGCCGAAAAGTGCCGTTTGTGGCGACAATCATGGGGGAGTGTTTTGGAGGGCCTTCCTGGTTGGCAGCGCTCGCGGATTTTGTTGTTCAGGTCAAAGGCTCGTGTATGGCTGTTTCCGGTCCGAGAGTTTTGGAAGTGGCCACCAGTGAACAGGTTGAGAACGAAGACCTGGGCGGATGGAAGCTCCACGCGGAAATCACAGGCCAGGTGGATCGGGTGGCTGAAGACGAGCAGGACTGCTTCCGCATCGTGCGCGAGTTCCTTTCCTACATGCCGTCCAATGCACAGGAATTGCCTCCGGTCGTGGCCCCGCGGGAACATGACCAGGAGACAAGACAAGAACGGCTACTGTCACTTGTTCCCGAGGAATCCCGCCGTGGCTACGACATGATTCGGGTAATCAAGACCATTGTTGATGATGAGCAGATATTTGCGCTCAAGCCCGACTTCGATCGGAGCGTAATTACCTGTCTTGCCCGTATCGACGGCCACAGCGTAGGGATCATCGCAAACCAGCCGATGCACATGGCAGGAGCCATGGGGCCGGACGGCTGTGATAAATGTTGCAGCTTCATCTGCCTATGTGATTCGTTTAATATTCCGCTTATTTTTCTTCATGACACTCCTGGTTTTCTTGTGGGCAAGGCCGCGGAACTTAAGCGCATGCCCGGCAAAATCATCAATTTCATCGAGGCCGCTGCGCTCTCCACTGTTCCAAAGATTTCCCTGGTCATTCGCAAGTCTTATGGGATGGCGTATTCCAATATGTGCGGCACAGGCATGGGCGCTGATTTCGTCCTGGCATGGCCGAATGCGGAGATCAGCTTCATGGCGCCGGAAGTGGCAGCAAATGTCGTGTATCGCAGAAAAATAGATGAGTCGGACGATGTCAAGGCCGCGCGGGAGCAGGCCGAGCAACAAATCAGAGCCGCAGGTGCTCCTTGGAAAGCCGCGGGCCTACATTTGTTGGATGACGTGATCGATCCGCGAGATACGCGAAAAGTCCTGATCCATATCCTCAGTCTAGCTAGAGGGAGCGATGGTGGGTACCGCAGCCAGAGACTGCTGGCAAACTGGCCCACAACTTTTTGATTTCAGTCAATTCTGAACAAGGATTCGTCGAACTCGGGCTTGCCTTCGTATCGCTTCATGTAACTTCCCACTGTTTTTTCTCTGCCCTTCAGGATTTCGGGATTTACTTCGATCCCTGCCTGGTGCAACGCTTTGATGACCGCTTCAGGGGCTGGCGGGCACGTTTTAACAGCGATCATGTTTCTTATGTCAGGATGGTGTTTATTCGCCTCGTACATGCACTTGCCCAAAAGGATCGTGTTTTTCCGACCCGGTGCGGGTTTCATGATCTTTCCTGAGAGGATTTCCACATCGTCCCAAGGCTGCCCTTTCCATGCGTGAGCTATGGCGGTGAGCACAACGCCCGTGATCCCGGAACAGTACGTGCACAGACTCGAGTCATACTTCGGATATGAGAGACCTTTTATTCCCAACTTTGCCATCGGAGCCGGCAGAGAGCCATTCTCAGTGTACGCGAAAGTGTGCTCCAGGCTCATTGCAACATTTTCGATTTTTTCTCCCACTATCTCCAAGTCCGTCAGATCCAGCGTTCTGCCCATGTCCGTAGCGGCATACGCCAGGTGCGGAACCTGCGACGGCTTGTACCCAAGGACTGTCGCGCCCACCTTGTCCGCGGACAACACATCCCCGGAAGCCACCAATATGTTGCTTCTCCTGATCTTGCCGTCAAAAGAAGGGCCTCGCTCGTTGGTATAGATACCGTCAAGAATCGTGAACGACGGCGGAATTTTGTTAGCCAGCTTCGATATCATGTAATGGAGATCCTTTTCGGGGTCTGCCGAGTGACATTTCTTACGAGAATTGATATCTATGGTGCCCTTGATGTTCTTGATTCCAAGGGTTACCACTGCTTGCGCATGAGTCTTCATAACCGGGACATTCACGACAAAATCGCTATTGAGAATGTCCGTATTGATGGCAAGCTCCACTCCCCCGCCCAGATCGACTTTTTCAAAGGGCCTCTCGAACACATTTATGCTTTTGACTCCGTAACGCTTCTTGAGGGTACCGTAGCCCAGAGTTTCAAAAGCGTGGGCGGCTGTTTCGCGGTCCTTCAAGTCGTAGACAACAGTGCCCTCGCCGATACTGATGTCATCGATACCTCGCTCCTTAAGCAAGTAGACCATGTCGTTGATTACGCGGGAAGTGGTTATGACCCCCCATTTGGGAAACGGAACCAAGCGAGTCCAGAAGACGATATTAGGCTTTATGAAAACTTTGGCTCCACTCGGGAGATGATCAAGTCCGCCGGAGAGATCAACAGCTTTCTTAACCGATTCCAGGGGCTTTTCGTAACGAACTATTGCCACTTTGGGTATGCCCATTTGAGAAACCTCCATTTTGAATTGTAGCTATACGGTGACGCATTGAAATTCAGCCAAAAACCTCTCCGAGACGTGCCAACATCGGCACGTCGATCATCGGAGGCTCCAGTGAAGTGAAGTTTCTCAATGCGTTTCAGAATAGTCGATCAAGCCTTCCTATTAGCTTCTTCCTCAGCCCTCAAGATCTTACGAAGAGTCTTCCCTACGGCGGATTTGGGGAGTGCGTCCCGGAACTCGACCAACTTGGGAACCTTGTAGGCGGCCAGCTTCTCCTTGCAGAAAGCGATGATATCTTCACCAGTAGCCGTCTCTCCCGACTTAAGGACTATGTAGGCCTTGAGGGTCTCTCCCCGGTACTCGTCAGGGATACCTACAGACACCGCGTCCAGCACCTTGGGGTGCTGAAAGAGCACCTCGTCGATTTCCCGCGGATAGATGTTGAATCCACCGGCGATCACCATATCCTTCTTGCGATCTACAATGAATAGATAGTCGTCTTCGTCACGGACCACAATGTCACCGGTACTCAGCCACCCGTCCTTGATCTGCCCGGCCGTCTCCTCGGGATTTCCATAATACTCTTTCATGATCAGGGGGCTTCTGATGAGAAGCTCGCCCGGCTCGCCCGGCTTGACATCTTCCAATCCTTGCTCCACATCGACGATCCTGATGTCGGTGTCGGGAAACGGGATGCCGATGCTGCCCACCTTCTTGAGGCCCATTATAGGATTAGCAGTCCCCAAGGATGTGGTCTCGCTCATCCCCCAACCTTCGCTGAAAAAGATGCCCATGTCCTTGACCTGCTCAATGAGTTCCAGGGGCATCGGCGCCGCGCCCGAGTTCAGGAGGCCCAATTTTTTGCCCAGATCCAGCTCCGCCACTTTGGGATGGTTGATTAGCGCTGTAATCAGGGTGGGCACAGCGGGAAAGAATGTGATCTCTTTGAAATTTGCGAGGGTCCCTACGATCTCGTCGATCTGGAACCGGGGGATCAGGATTTGGGTGGCGCAGTTGAGCATTGCCCAATTCATGACGACGATGTTCCCGTACACGTGAAAAAACGGGAGCACGGCTACCACGCTGCGGCGTTCGGGTGGTGTGAGATTGGTTGTGGAGGAGCCCCACAAGGCGCACTGGAAGGTCGCGGCTACGAGGTTCGCATGCGTCAGGACCGCGGCCTTGGGGACGCCCGTGGTTCCCCCGGTAAACTGGATCATGCAGGGGTCCTCAGGGTTCACCTGGACCCGTGGCCGTTTGGTATCCGTGCAACCATCCAGCAGCTCCGAAAAATGATGCCATTTCGGATCGAGTTCCAGGCTTTCCTTAGTGCTCTGACCGAGCCCGGTTATGTAGTCCGTGGGCTTGGTAACGATCACTCGGGGAATCTCCACCTCCTGACAAAGAGCGCGGATATAGGGTAGGACCATATCGAAGGTGAAAAGAGTGGTCAGGCCGGTCTTCTGAGCTGCGTGTTTGAGTTCCGGGGTCGTGTACATCGGGTTTAGGTTCACCACGATCGCTCCCAGGGACAGGGCCGCGTAGTTGGCAATAAGGTACTGGGGGCAGTTTGGGAGGTTCATGCCCACACGATCTCCCTTCCGCACGCCCAGCTTTCCCAGGGCATTGGCCATGCGCAACACGAGGCAGCGGAGTTCCCAGAATGTCATCTCGGTCCCATAGAAATTGAGGGCGGGCTTGTCGGGATACGAGTTCGCGGGGATGCCGATTAAGTCGTGAAGTGGGATTCGAGGGTATCGGATTGTTAATGGGACGTTGTAGTCATAGTGCCGCTGCCAGGGCCTAGATTCCATGGTCGTTACCTCCAGTCAGTGCAGAATTGGAAAAACAACTCCCGGAAAGGTACCGCGTCGCTTATAGCGATAAGTATTACTACACGCTTTACGAAAAAGTCACGCGAAAACAGTGGCATATCCAGTACGGAGACAATTTCTGTTTGACAGTCCGATCTCCATGTTTTATAAAATGCGCTCATCATCAATTCGGTCTCCCCTCCGGAGACGGACACGAGCGTCTGGCCGGAAGCTCCCTCTCCCACACGACTTCGAGGGAGAACAAGTGATTCACAAGGGGCGGTCTAGTGAAGATCAGCGAGCTGGTTAAGCAGACCCAGGTTTCCAAGGAGACCATCCATTATTACATCCGCGAGGGCCTTCTGCCACGACCCCGGAAACTCGGGAAGAACGTCGCCGACTATAACGACGGCTATGTGGAGCAAATTCGCCTTATCAAAGAGCTCCAGGACCACTGCTTTCTCCCACTCTCGATGATCAAAAGGGTTCTCAAGTACGAAAAGGGTTCACCGGAGCGGGAATGGTTCCTCCAGCTTCACACTGACTACTTTCGTCCAGTGGACAAGCTTCTCCCAACTGAGTTAGCGGGGGAGGAGCAGTTTCGAAAGACCACCGGCTTGGGTCGGCGGTGGCTGGCCAAGATGGAAGAATGGCGCATCATAACCCCGGAGATACGGAACGGTCAAAAGATTTATTCCCAGGATGACCTGACATTAGGCAAGGTCGTCGTGGACATGGACAGAATCGGGTTGGGGCCTAAAGACGGTTTCGACCCGGAGGCGCTAAAAGTCTACCGTGATATGTTTCGAGACATCGTGGTCATGTCCCACCGGTACTACTGGCAGAGTGGGTTGGGGAAGCTATCTCCTGCCGAACACTCCTTGCGATTGGTGCAATCCAGGGACATAATGGGCGTCTTCTTTTACCATCTCTATCGGAAGCTCTCGCGCGAGGTACACGAGCGCATGGCTTTGTCCCTCATGGAATCCAAAACAGATGCGAACGAGCAGCCTCAGAAATCAACCGCGTCTTCACGGAAAAGAGGCCTGTGAGACGCGAAATCGGGCATGACGCTCAAAGATAGCGTCAACCTCATCTCATTCAACATACGTTCGTGCACAAGAACAGTCGCTTGATATTCTTTGCAACCGTAATCATGACCCTACAAACGTCCAGAAAGTTCTGGGAACGAAAGTGTAGGCCAATACAACGAAAGGGGAGCAAAGCGATGAGGTACTTGAAAGGATTTGCCGGTTTAGTGGTTATCCTGGTGGCGGTTCTGGCGTTGGCCTGGCCTGCTGCCGATGCCTCAGCACAGGCAGCGAAAGAAGTGGTGATAGGGTTTTCAGGGCCCCTCAGCGGCGTGGCTGCGGAATATGGGCAGGACTGCGCGAATGGGGTGGAAATGGCCATCAAGGAAATCAACGCTGCCGGGGGCATAACCGTTGGCGGTGAAAAGTACCTCTTTAAACTGGTCAAGCTCGACGATCGGGTGGACCCCACAGAAGCGGTTAACAACTCGCGCAAGCTACTGGACCAGGTACAAGGCGCCCGCTGTGTTTAACCCGGTATTCAACACCTTAGCAGCCATGACCCGGATTAACCAGGAGAAGGGGCACGAGTTTCTCCTCATGGCCTATACCAGCACGCCTAAGGTGATTGAAATGGGTAACAATCTGCTGGTCGCGGTTCCCCCTCCATTCACGGTGTACGTAAAGAGCTTTTCCGACCTCGCGTGGAAACAGGGGTGGCGTAAGGCAGCCATGGTGGTGACCCTGGGGGCGTACGGGGATGAGTGGCGGCAAGCTTTTAAGGCGTACTGGCAGGCGAAAGGCGGCCAGATCACCGAGGACAAACCGGCCAATTACTACACTGAGACGGACTTTTCCTCTCAGTTGACCGCTGCTCTGGCCACCAAGCCTGACGTTCTGCTTATTGGCGGTCCGTCCGGTACCACCGCTCTGGTCATTGAACAGGCCAGGGGCTTAGGATACAAGGGCGGTTTTATACTGATCGATCAGGCCAAGATGGATTACATCGCCAATATTCTCAAAGGAACTCAGTTGATGGGCAACTCCATCGGCGTCGCTTCGGTGGCCATGTCACCCACAGCAGCGGCTCCAGCGTTCGACAAGAAGTACGTGGGTGAGTACAAGCGCATGCAAACCTGGGAAGTGGCACTTAATTACGATGCTATGCAATCCTTGGCCCGCGCTATGGTCGCCGCCGGAACCGTGAAGGATCCTGTTGCGATTAAGGCCGCTTTTCCGAAAACGTTTCCTCTAGGCGGAGATAAGTTTCCCGTGGAGTATTTCAGCATTACTCCGGGAGGCCGCATGGCGTGCGGGGCGGCAGTGCAGATGATTGATCAGGCCGGAAAATATGGCCCTATTCAAATGTTCGCTTGGTGGCTTAAGACAGAGGAAGAATTCAACAAGCTTAAGACGCAGGCCCCTCCGATCGGGAATGCAACTTGGGAGTTTATGAAGTTCGAAAAAGAAGAGTAGAACAGGATTTAGCCGGCCCCGCTCCTCCAAAGGGCGGGGCACCGTTCCAATGGCGTTGATTTGAAGCCCCGCCTTAAGTTGCGCAGCCGCGTGAGAAAGGTGGGGCCCTGCTGCGTCAAATCAAAAGCATCGGGCATGCTTCTGGGCTTGAAAGCCCAAATCTAAGGGATCTTTCGGTCATGCAGCCGGCTGTGGTCCCAGTTACGGAAGGCCTATGGAACTTTTCCTGCAACAAGTATTCAATGGGGTCATGCTGGGCAGTACCTATGCGATCGTGGCTGTCGGGCTGACCTTGGTCTTTGGTATTCTGAACATCCCCAATTTTGCCCACGGCCATCTGTATATGCTGGGAGCGTACATCAGCTTCTTCTTGATGACCGTTCATGGGTTCGGATTTTGGACCGCCCTGATTGCTTCCATGGTGATCCTTGCCTTCGTAGGGATGCTGGTCGAAAGGATAGTCTTTCGCCCCTTGCGGGATAAGCCCCATATCAACTCGTTTATCTCCGCCATCGGCGCCTTAATGATTCTGGAAACAGGGGTAATCGCTTTGTGGGGACCGCAGGGGCGACGAATGCCCAATCCTTATCCCGGCATCGTGGACGTGCTGGGGATTACCATGACGTATCAGCGTCTACTCGTCATCGTGGCCGCGATCGTCTTGATCATCCTGCTCCAGATCTTCATCAATAGAACCACGCCTGGGGCGACAATTGAAGCAGTCGCGCAAAACCGGGAAGGGGCCATGCTCGTGGGTATCAATGTCAACAGGGTTTCCTCCCTAACCTTTGCCATTTCTGCGGCTACGGCAGCGGCGGCAGCCTGCCTGGTGGCCCCCATCTTTATGATCTCCCCTACAATGGGGGCTCTTCTGGGGATGAAAGCCTTTGTCATCGTTATCCTCGGCGGGCTGGGGAGCATTCCAGGTGCAATTCTAGGCGGATACATTCTCGGGCTCCTCGAAACCATTGGGGGCGGCTATCTATCTGCTGCGTACAAAGATGTTTATGCCTTCGGCGCCCTGATCCTGATCCTGGCCGTAAGACCCACTGGGCTATTCGGCAGAGAGGTGAGCTGATGGCGGCAAAAGGATTCTTGTCTGAGAAGTGGCCTTATGTGCTCCTACTGGTTTTGGCCCTGGCTCTTCCCCTTTTGATCA
This sequence comes from uncultured delta proteobacterium, assembly GCA_963786905.1. Classification (GTDB taxonomy): domain Bacteria; phylum Desulfobacterota; class Desulfomonilia; order Desulfomonilales; family Desulfomonilaceae; genus CAWBBA01. The sequence goes on from CAWBBA010000033.1 coordinate 19,195, forward strand.
CCAACCGCTACGCCTTTCAGATCGTAATTATGGGATGCCTTTTCTCCATCTGCACCCTCAGCCTGAATTTGATCTTGGGCTACACCGGCCAGGCGTCCCTGGCCCACGCAGGTTTTTTCGGCATCGGTTCGTACGGTGTAGCGCTCATGACGAAACATGGGCTATCGTTCTGGCTGGCCCTTCCTCTGTCGGCGCTTCTCGGGGCCCTGGTCGGGTTCTTGATAGGGCTGCCCACACTTCGGACCAGAGGGTCATATTTTGCCATCTCCACGCTTTGCTTCGGAGTAATCGTCTCCATTGTCGCCGGCAACTGGATCGAGCTTACCGGGGGCTACAGCGGCGTGGTGGGGATCGCCCTGCCGAACCCCTTGTCTATTCCATGGATCGGGCAAATCGGTTTTCAAACCATGACTGCCCAGTATTACCTGGTTCTAGCTTTCTTGCTCTTCACCCTACTGGTGATGCACCGGTTGGTCTATTCTTTAGTGGGGCTGAGTTTTATGGCCATACGGAACAATGAAATCCTCGCTGAGGCGGTGGGGATAAACACTTTTGCCGTGAAGGTCCTGTCTTTTGTAGTGGGCAATTTTTTCGCCGCGATGGCCGGTGGCCTTTATGCCAGTTTGGTGGGCAGTATCAGCCCCAGCACAGCCTCTATCGAGCTGACCTTCAACTGGCTGGTATACCTTCTCTTGGGGGGAGCTGCTACCTTGGCCGGGCCCATTGTCGGCGCATTTGCCATCCCGGTGCTCATGGAGAACCTGCAATTTCTAGAAGGATACCGTCTCATCATTTTCGGGGCGCTATTGATCGCGGTGATCATCTACTTTCCCCGCGGGATCATGGGCGCAATCAGCGACTTACGACAAAGGGCACGCGTATCTTAGTAGCAAAAGAGGGAGAGAAGAGTGCTATTGCAGGTTGAGAATCTCACCAAGCATTTTGCCGGCCTTGTGGCTGTCGAAAGCGTGAGTCTACATGTTCGTGAGGGGGAAATTCTGGCCATTGTAGGACCCAACGGAGCCGGGAAATCAGTGCTCTTCGGACTGATCGGCGGCCAGATCAAGCCCACTTCAGGCCAAATAATTCTTCAGGGCAAGGAGATTACCTACCTGAAGCCGCACCAGATAGCCCGCCAAGGAATAGCCCGCACCTTTCAGACCACTGCCCTGTTTGACCAGTTACGTGTCGTGGACAACCTTGCACTTGGTTATCGGATGAGCACCGGGATAGGCTTCTGGTCGGCTCTCTGTCGGTACTCGTGGCTGGTACGAAGACAAGGCCGAAACCGCGGCTCGGGTCGCGAACACACTGAGCTTCATCGGGTTGGAAGAAAAGGCATTTCACCTTGTCTCCACCCTTTCACAGGCTGAACAGAAACGCCTCTCTATCGGGGTGGCCATGATCGGTCAACCCAAGGTGATTTTGCTGGACGAGCCCACCGGTGGCTTAATTGTGGAAGATACCGATGAAATCACCGAGCTGATTGAGAAAATTCATCGGGTGGCCGGGATTACGATCTGTCTCGTGGAACACAAGATGCGCATGGTGATGGGGTTGGCCCACAGAATCGTCGTTTTGAGTTTCGGCAGGGTGATCGCCGAGGGATCGCCCGAAGAAATCGGCAATAATCCGGAAGTGATCGAGGCATACTTGGGAGAGAAGTACGTTGCTTAAACTTACCAATCTTTCGACATTCATTGGCGGATTCCAGGCGATCCGGGACATATCTTTGGAGATCCCTCAGGGCGATTGTGTCACTCTGTTGGGAAGCAACGGCGCGGGCAAGACCACGTTATTCAGGACCATTGCGGGGGTGCTGAAGCCTTCCCACGGGACGATTGAGTTCAAGGGCCGACGAATTGACAGCCATGCCGGCTAACAAAATCGTGAGCATGGGTCTCTCACTGTGTCCCGAAGGCCGCCAGCTTTTCCCGCAGCTCTCTGTGCACAAAAACCTGATGCTGGGAGCTTACACGCGGCGCAAGGATCGAATAGGCGTGCAGCAATCTTTGGAACAGGTCTATACTCTATTTCCGCTCTTGAAGACTCGCAAAAGCCAGATGGCAGGCACTTTCAGCGGCGGACAGCAGCAAATGCTGGCCATCGCCCGCGCCCTTATGTCCAAACCGGAACTGCTGTTGCTTGATGAGCCGTCCATGGGGTTAGCTCCACTTCTGGTTCGGCAAATCATCGGAGAGGTTATCAAGGCTATCCATGAAGCGGGGACCACAATATTCTTGTCTGAGCAGAATGCCAACATGGCCTTGATGGTCACTCGGCGGGCCTATGTGCTCGAAAGCGGAAGAATCGTGTTGGCAGGATCGAGCCCCGAGTTAATGAATGACGACAAAGTGAAAAAGGCCTACATCGGCACCTGACCAAAGTTGGCTGCTGATGAATCCGCAACGGATCTCGTGAACAAGCATAAACCTACCTCAGCCTAAAATCTGCGCTAATCCATTACGCTCAAATTCCCATCCATGTTCCCGATATGCAGTACAGCTTTGTTTTGATCTGTAAAACAAGCACTATACAATTTGTAAAGACATCTGACATGAAGCGAGTCAGAGCAGAGGGCAGAAGCGCTGACTCAATCGGTTTTCATGGCATGAAATCAACAAAGTGATTATCTTCACCAATTGATCTCGAAGGGCACAATTATTGCTTATCATAGCGCGCAGAACGGATAGCGTCGCCAGGGCTGAACTATGTGAGCCGTGAAGCCATCGCAGAGGAGCAAGCGTTGTGCAGTCCATTCAGTGCGAGGGAGTGCCTGGAACCAGTCTGGAGCAAATCTTGTACCCACCAGCCGGCCCTCTGGGTCGGCACCGATCGCTATTGTTGCACTCCTCTTGTTTGTAACGTTTCGAGAAGCAGGAACATGACAAAAGATAGATACCCGAACCAAGCACCAACATCGGCCTTAACCAAAACTGGCAGGCCAATATACATCAGGCCACTCAGACCTTCGGATGAGCCTCTTATAGAAGAATTGTTCAAATCCCTTTCTCCGCGGAGTATTTTCTTTCGCTTTCTCAGATACTGGAAGTCTGTCCCACCAGAGTTAGTCGCCTATTTTGCGAAAATCGATTGCGGGTTGAATGTGGCCATGGTGGCTTTGGAGAAGCGCGAGCCGGAGGACCTGATGCTGGGATTGTGCGGAATTCTGCGCAACCCCGGATCTGTAAGGGGTGAATTTGCCGTAGTAGTCCGTGATGAGTGGCAAGGGATAGGAGTCGGCGCGGAACTTGCCGCAGCGTCTTTGCCTGCCGCTCGGGATCTGGGCATGAAAGAGTTGTGGGGGATCATTTCTCCTGAGAACACCACCATGATTGCCATGGCGAGCAAGTTAGGATTCACGGTACGCAAGGACCGAGAGTCTGACCTCTATGAAATGGAGATGCATTTCTGATACGGAACTTGCTCTCAATATTGTGTCGACTTGCGAGGTATGCGGGAACAAGGAAAACGTAGTGCGAAAGGACTGACGCTCTGGAAAACCCCGGCGGACAGTATCTTTGCGATTTCGCTCTGGATGCGCCCATCATCAGGAGGTGTAATATGAGAGTTCTTGAAGAAGGGAACAACGTGCTCTTTATGGATCCCGATCCGGACAAGGCACGCGAATTCTTTCAGAAGAAATCTAGGGCCATGACCGACAAGAGGACTACCGTCAAGGAAGCGGTGGAAAAATTTATTCCCGACGGCTGCTATCTCGGTATAGGGGGATTCGGCGCCAACAGGATTCCTACAGCGGTGTTGCATGAGATACTTCGCCAGAGGCGCAAGGACCTGGGATTCCTGGGGCATACATCAACTCATGACTTCGAGCTCCTTTGCGCGGGAAAGTGCATTAACCGGGTTGATGCCTCGTACATTGTCGGATTGGAAGCACGGGGCCTCTCGCCGAATGCACGGCGGGTAATGGAGTCCGGTGAGATCCAGGTCACCGAATGGACGAACTATGCTCTCACGGTTAGGTTGCGGGCTGCCGCGGAGGGGGTTTCATTCGGTATCGCCCGGTGCATGCTGGGAACCGACACGCTCAAAATGTCGGCGGCCAAGGTTGTTGAATGTCCGTTTACCGGCAAGAAATACGTGGCATTGCCGGCTGTTTGGCCGGATGTTGCCGCCATTCATGTGCACGAGGCGGACATTTACGGCAACTGCCACATAAGGGGGATCTCGGTCGCTGATCTGGAACTGGCACGAGCTGCAAAACACGTTATCATCACCACTGAAAGACTTGTGGGCAATCATGCCATAAGGGCTAACCCGACCCGCACGGTGATACCCTTCTACCTCGTGGATGCGGTTATTGAAGTCCCCTATGGCAGTTATCCCGGCAACATGGCGTACGAATACTTTTCTGATGAAGATCACCTCAAGCAGTGGTTAAAAGTGGAAAAGGACCCTGATGAGTTCGCAAAATTCCTCGACAAATACATTTACAATGTATCCGCATTTGAAGAATACCTGGAACTTTGCGGTGGATTCGCAAAGATGAAGGAGCTGCGAAACCTCGAGGGACTGGTCGATCGCCTGTAAAACGAATTTCGTTACCGAATCGACAATCGATCAAGGAGGTAAGGTACGGTGACTCCTGAATACAGCCTGATGGAAATGATGATTTGTGCCGCCTCGAGATACCTTGAGGATGGCAAAACAGTCGCGGTGGGAACCGGAGCCCCCTGTGCGGCGGCCATGTTGGCACAAAAGATGAACGCCCCGAACCTGGTCATATTGTTTGAGGCCGGCGGAGTCGCTCCCACCATGCCGCAGATGCCTATATCGGTCGGTGATTCGAGAACGTTCTTCCGTGGAATAATGGCCGCTGGAATGTCCGAAATGATGACTACCTGCTGTCGGGGATTAGTGGACTATGCATTCCTCGGCGGTGCGGAGATAGACAAATACGGGAATATCAATTCAACGGTCGTGGGAGATTATCATAAGCCGAAAGTGCGCTTTCCCGGAAGCGGCGGAGCCAACGACTTTGCCTCGTTTTGTTGGCGCACGCTAATCATGACCGTTCACAGCAAATCCCGTTTTGTGGAAAAAGTGAGCTTCTTGACTTCACCGGGCTTTCTTACCGGACCGGGCGCTCGCGAGGCTGCCGGGTTGCCGGCAAACACAGGTCCTTACAAGATTATTACTGACCTGGCAGTGCTCGGTTTTGATGAGGAAACCAAAGCCATGATGGTTGAATCCATCCATCCGGGCATTGAAAGGGAGCAGGTAAAGGAGGCCACCGGGTTCGAGTTGATTATGCCCGACTTCATCCAGACTACACCCCCGCCATCGGACTCCGAATTAAGACTGCTCCGAGGCGAGGTCGATCCGTTGCGATTGGTAATCGGCCGATGATCGAGATGAGATGGACTTGAGCGAGTACGGTACATGATTTCCTAAAATCGGTGCTTCCCGAAACAGGTTCTCCGCCCCAGAAACTGGCACCTCCTGTAGGATTGCGTTGCCACATGGAAAGCGAGCCGTGGCGTAGAGACCTTATTGCGCGCACTTTGTCACACCCTGAGTTCAGCGTCCTTTCACACATTTTCGCATATAATCGGAGGGTGACCACTACAATCACTGAGACAGTGTCGTGGCAACCAGCAAGCGTCGCTTCTTATGGGCATTTGTTGAATATATTTTCAATTCGGTAGAGCGTCCTTTCTGCCACTGTTTAATTCTGGCGTGCTGTTGCCTGGCCTTGGCCAGTAGGGCTTCAAATTCTCGGGTTGAGCGTTGCTTGCGCTGGAGTTGCTTCTGAGCCCGTGCCTGTTTCTTTTTTCAATTGTCCCAGCTCCTGTGCCGCTTCCTTCAATGCCTGATCGAGGATAGCTCCTTCCGGGGAATCCTGGGAAGCCGCAGCAGTGGGCTGAACAAGACTCCATCCGTATAGCAAGAGGCTCAGCAACAATGATCCACTGACGAAATTCTTCGTTGATGATCCCATGCCCCCACTCCCTCTTACTAATTGTGCTCTTTAAGATTCCTGACATCCAAAAAAGATTCAAAGGTTCATGGGCGGAAACTGTGAGGTGGGAAAGTCTCTCGCAGTCGGCACTTGGTCCCCCCGAGCAAATATCGGAAGTGCACTCAAGGACAAGGTTGGTGTTGCAGTTCGCCCTAAAAAGCAATAGCGCCCGAGAACCCTAGGTCGAAGGTATACTGGTTAAGCGTTGAAGTCCCGCTATTAGATGACGAGAAAGGGTCGGGCAAGCTGAAAAACAAGAAAAAAGCACTGCTCTGACCGGCCAATTTCACATCCCCATCGCCTCGGATTCTTAGCCAGCTCCCCTTCGCCCACAGGGTGCAATTAAGAAATCCGACCGGGAACGCTGATTCTAAACCGGCCTCCAGGAAAAGACCGGCGTTCTTGAAGGTATATTCTGCCTGTTCGGAAAGGCCCCGTCTGCCAAGTGCGCCAAAAATGGGACCTGTTATGTAGGGGCCAGCGTGACTAAGTTGAAGGGGCAGCCTTAATCTAGCGCTGGCGCTTCCTATGAGCAGCTCTCCCTTGAAATATGGGCCAAGAATTTGGCACCCGATATAGGGGATTGTGAACAAGGTATTCAGGTCTCCGGAATAGTCCGGGAAGGTAACAGACCGGATGGCGGGCGGAAGCGGGAAAATGTTGAAAAAGCCATAACTCGGCACAGGCTCGGGATCCGAAAAGCGTACCGAAATGCGGTCGAATCTGATCCCGGCTACCAACCCAACGGCCTGATTGATGTTGTACCACCCACCGAACTCATATTCGGACCATTGAAACCGTGATCCCGTCCAACGCCATGCTTCTGGTTGGGTTACTCCGATGCCAGGGCCCTGACTCGCTTCAATGCCGACTGTACGAGGGATATTCGCCGAAACACTGCCGAACAGGCCGCAGGCCGACGTAAGCTGTGCATCCAGACGGAATGCCCCAACTGCCAAATCGGCAGACCGGATCTTCGCGTCCAGTGGATACGTGTCAAGAAGGCTTCCATAGTTGGGGAAAATCAGAAAAGGGCTGAGCAACTCCGTCGGCGGGATATTTAGATTGAAGTTAAAGGCAATCTTTTTGTATCCAACGTTTAGGGTAGGCCAGATCCTTATGTTACCTGCTTGGATCCAGTTTAGTCCCGGCAGGGAAGCCACACCCGAAATCCACCCCGAGGCTCCGGCTCCCCCCAGGGAGACGCACCAAAAGGAAGCGGCTCAGGGACCACGCCCTGGGCCAAGGCTGCAATAGGAAACGCAAGAAAAAGGCAAAGGCCAACTAGAAGGCCGCGGCGCCTGGTCATACTCCATACCCCCAGCAAACCAACACTTGCCGGCATGGAATAGCCTTAGAGCAAGTTGTTGGGTCATTTCACATCAGCTAAAATTCACAGACGGTATAGTTTTTGATACCACCTCTCGCAGACGCTGGTCAAGCCATTTTTTCCCGAAGTACAGCGTTTCTTGTCGGCAAAGCAATATAATGCCTGACAAGTAGTTGTGAGGGTCAGTGGTTCCCTCTTTTCAGAATGTTAATGGATAGTCATCTTGACCTTCCCAAGTTTTGCGGGTACCCTGAATCAGCTTGGCCTCATGAAGCGAACGAGTGTGTTTAATTAACTTGGTTGCCGGCTTCTGAAGTAAATTGTATTACCGGCATCATTCAAACATTGATAAAGAAAAGAGGCCTCATTATGGAAACCGCTACCTACATTCCTGAAGGACCGTCGAGCACAGAAGAACTGCGGAAGATGGACGCATACTGGCGTGCTGCGCTTTATCTGTGCGTGGGCATGATTTATTTGCGGGACAATCCTCTATTGAGAGAGCCCCTGAAGATTGAGCACGTCAAGAAACGCCTCCTGGGGCACTGGGGGTCCGATCCGGGTCTTGCCTTCACCTGGGTGCATCTGAACCGGTTGATCAAGAAGCACAATCTGAACATGGTGTTTGTCGCAGGTCCGGGCCATGGGGCGCCCGCTGTTCTTTCCAACGCTTATCTCGAGGGCACTTATTCTGAAGTTTACCCGGATAAGAGCGAAGATGAAGAAGGGTTGCGCCGATTCTTTCAACAATTCTCTTTTCCCGGAGGCATTGGCAGCCACTGTACGCCGGAGACTCCCGGTTCGTTCCATGAGGGAGGCGAGCTGGGGTACAGTCTTTCCCACGCCTATGGGGCGGCTTTTGACAATCCGAATCTGATCGTAGCGGTCATGGTGGGTGACGGCGAAGCCGAGACAGGGCCTCTGGCAACGGCATGGCACTCTAACAAGTTTCTTGACCCGGTTCACGATGGGGCAGTGTTGCCGATCCTGCACCTGAACGGCTACAAGATAGCCAACCCCACGATCTTGGGAAGAATCAGCCACAAACAGTTGGAGAGCCTCTTTGTCGGTTACGGATACCGGCCCTATTTTGTGGAGGGCTCTGACCCTGCTGCCATGCATCAGACGATGGCACAAACTCTCGAGACAGCTCTGAACGATATAACTGCCATCCAGAACCAGGCACGGACAAAGGGGATCGCGGAGCTGCCTGAATGGCCGATGATAATCCTCCGGAGTCCCAAGGGCTGGACTGGACCCAAGGAAATAGAGGGCCACAAGGTAGAAAACTTTTGGCGGGCCCACCAGGTGCCCTTTGACGTGCGCGATAACCCGGCCCATCTGGCGCTGCTGGAAAAGTGGATGAAGGGCTATAAGCCTGATGAACTGTTTGATGAGAGGGGCAAACTGATTCCGGAACTCAAAGAGCTGGCTCCTATCGGTAACAGCCGCATGAGCGCCAATCCTATTACCAATGGGGGCTTGGTACGCAAGAATTTGCGTCTGCCCGACTTTCGTGACTACGCCGCGAAAGTGACAAAACCCGGCGGAATGAGGGCTGAGAATACTCGCCCTCTGGGCAACTTCTTGAGGGATATCATTGCCGAAAACAGGACGAATTTCCGTTTCTTTTGTCCTGATGAAACCGCTTCCAACCGTCTCGATGCGGTTTATGAGGCGAGCGCAAAGGTATGGATGGCGGAAATCCTGCCCGAAGATGCGGACGGCAGCCATCTGTCCCGCGATGGCCGAGTAATGGAAATGCTGAGCGAGCACACGTTGGAGGGGTGGCTCGAAGGATATCTCCTCACCGGGCGCCATGGTTTCTTTGCTTCTTACGAAGCTTTTGTCCACGTGATTGACTCGATGTTCAATCAGCATGCCAAATGGCTGGAGAAATGCCGCGAGGTCTCCTGGCGGGCCCCTGTTCCGTCTCTGAATTTGCTGATTACTTCCACCGTGTGGCGCCAGGATCACAACGGTTTCAGCCATCAGGATCCCGGCTTTCTCGATTTGATCACCAACAAGAGTCCGGATATCACACGTATTTATCTGCCACCTGATATTAATTGCCTTTTGTCAGTGGCAGATCATTGCCTCCGCAGCACCAACTACGTCAATGTCATTGTTTCGGACAAACAGCGCCATTTGCAATACCTCACCATGGACGAGGCGATACAACATTGCACGAAGGGGATCGGCATTTGGGACTGGGCCAGTAACGACGAGGGAAGCGAACCCGACGTTGTAATCGCTGCTGCCGGGGACGTTCCCACCATGGAAGCTTTGGCCGCGACCGCCATCCTGCGTGAGCACTTTCCCAGCCTCAAGATACGTTTCATCAACGTTGTCGATCTGTTCAGATTGCAGCCGCCGAGCGAGCACAAGCATGGTCTTTCAGATAGTGATTTCGACAGCTTGTTCACAACGGACAAACCCATTATCTTCAACTTTCACGGCTATCCGTGGCTAATTCACAAACTCGCATACCGGCGCAACGGCCACAAAAACCTGCACGTGCGCGGCTACAAGGAGCAGGGGAACATCGACACTCCGCTGGAACTCGCCATGGCAAATCAGGTCGACCGATTCAACCTGGCTATGGATGTAATCAGCCGGCTTCCCTCGTTGAACGTTGCGGGGGCACACGTCAAGGAGTGGCTAAAAGACCAGATTATCGAAAACTCCAACCATGCCTACGAATACGGCATTGATAAACCTGAGTTCGCCGACTGGAAGTGGCCTTTTCAAGGTGGCGGAAATCAGTGACAGTGGAATAAGACGCCTTGCCGGACCACTTCACTGAGTCTGATTATACAGAAAGTCTACCAGACCTTTGGTGCAAGGATTTTCAGATTTGGCATTCCAATAGAGATAAACACCTATGGAGATCGGATATGAGGGTTCCCTGGAAACTCCGCTAGCCAATTGAAAAGGCGCAGAATTTGCGTTTTGCTTTATGTTGACTATCTTGACCCCGCGCTCCTCCAGCTTGTCGAAATAAGTCGTTGTGGTGGGTATATATCCTACGGCTAAGGATTTACTGCAGACCGTGACAGTCGTATTGTAGGAAGCCATCACTGTCGCTCCTTTTGCGTATGGCTCGCCTTTCAATACTTTTTGCTGGAAAAGGACCCCGGCGCCAGTTTCCGGCACTGCCCTGACGGTTACCTTTATCGGTTCATTTGGCCCCCCGACTTGGCTCCAGTTGCTGATTTCCCCTTTGAAGATATTCGCCAACTGCTCCATCGTAAGCTCACTGACAGAATTTTTACTATTTGTCACAACCGCCAGTCCGATATAACCAACCAGTTTGGAACCCAGGGACAACCCCTGTGCTTCAGCTTTCTTGATTTCTTCCGCCGTCATAGCTCTGGTAAGGGCAGCCAATTCTGCATTTCCTTCCATGAGCCTCTGCACGCCGATTCCGGTGGTCGCCCCTGAGATCGTGATCGAGCAGGTCTGAGCATCCTTCATATATCGGTCCGAATTTTCCTGAAGCCACTCAGAAAGTAATCCGGCGCCGGCCACTCGCACTGCCTTCTTCTCTTGGGCCTTGACAAGTCCTGCGGCCGGACCCCAGACCAAAAAGATCGCAGCACCAACACTATGATCGCTCTTTTCATCTTCAAAAATCCTCCTCTTGAATATTGGCTCTTGACCCGATTCGAGTCTGGGCTGATCCTCGCTGCTGTCCGGGTTTGGAACCTGTCCTACTCAACAGAGAGCAAATGGTGTGCCACCGCTTCGCGAACCGAGGACTATTAGGCTGATGCGGGGCTACTAGGTGATTTCGGGAGTAGGCTGCCTTACGGATTTCACAGGTGTGCGAACAGGGCATTGGCCGGAATGGCTCGTTATTTCTGGTTATTTAAAAGAAACCAAACGATGACAACATGTTATGTTGGGCCAAACCGACCGATCTCTGATCTGCGCATGGGTCAGTATGCCCCACAAAGCTCGTCGTGGTCTGCTGCGGTTTCAATCGGTCGCGAATGAAGGCTTCATTCAAGAAACGGTTTTGACCATGCTAGGATATGAGGTATGCTGAGAAACGAGCGCACGGTTCACTACATACAGACAAAGTTCGTTATGGCGAGCAATATGAAACATGGAAAGGGGAGGTCTATGCAAGCAACTGAGAAAACCGTTGATGGATTTCGATTTCTTCCGCCCAGTTTGGCTGCTTGGATTGATAGTTTGATTCCAGGCCAAGGTTTTAAGGGGAGCATCCCCTTTACTCCGCTTTCCAAGCCGTTGAGTGAAGCAACTCTGGCCCTCGTTACGAGCGCAGGTATCAGCCTGAAGACAGACCCGCCGTTTGACATGGAAAGGGAAAAGAAAGAAGGCACATGGGGCGACCGATCTTTCAGAGCTATCCCGAGAGGCTCAACCGCGGCAGATGTCAATGTGAATCACCTCCATATAAACACGCAATTCATCGTCCAGGACATCAATGTGATCCTGCCGTTGGCCCGCATGGCCGAGTTCGAGCAAGAGGGGGTTGTAGGCCGACTTGCTCCCACCGCTTACTCCTTCTACGGGTTTCAGTGGGAGAGCACTGATTTCCTGAAAGAAGCCATTGAGCCCATGTCCAAAACAATGCGGGCGGAAGGGGTCGATGCGGTGATTCTCACACCCGCTTGACCTTTCTGTTGCCAGTCCGTGGGACTGGCCGCAAGAGTCCTCGAAGATGCCGGTTTCTCCACTGTGGTGCTGACTCCCACTCCTGAATTCCACAGGCTTGTGGGTATTCCTCGATCCGCAGCTATCGAATATCCCTACGGTAGGCCGGTCGGGGAAGTTGGAGACAGGGAAGGGCAGCGGAAAGTCCTACTTGAAACGCTCTCTGTACTCGAAAAGGTACGGGAACCCGGAGAAATCCGGCACCTTTCTTTCACCTGGCCTGAAGAGCCCAAAGCGGCCAAATGGCAGCCGCCTGAGATGAGCCCACTCATCAAGCTCTACCTGGACGACATTAAAGCGGCTCGAAAGGCGAAAGGATAGGGCGGATAGCGCTCCAGTGTTATGCAAACATTCTCCATCGAGCCGGGTACACCCAACGATTCCTACGGATGTGCGCAGCTGCTGGTCGAGCATCTTAGGGAGCTTGGGATTGACGCATCTGACAATGCATTGGCACGAGTATTGGAAGACGTGGCCCGCGACTCGGCTCGTGGTTTTATCCTGGTGGCGCGAGAGAACTGCCGAGTCGTCGGAGTTGCTTACGTTGCGACGATTCTGAGTATGGAACATTGCGGTCCGGTCGCGTGGCTGGAGGAGGTGTACGTCACGCCGCCTTCTCGGCAGCGTGGCATCGGGACTGCGTTGATGGCTGCGGTTTTGAAGCGATCTCGGGAGGCCGGCATTGTGGCCATAGATTTGGAAGTAGATGCAAGGCAGAGCCGCGCGATAACTTTTTATCAGCAAATGGGCTTCCGTCCCTTGGACCGTTCACGATGGGTAAGAGAGTTGAAGAAATGATGTCGCGTAACACCGCGCTTCAGGCAAGAGGCGCTGGCGGGTCGGTTTTCGATTGAACTAGTGCCAGATATGTGCTTTGTAGTCAGACACTGCTCAACTCGAAAACAGTCACTTCGGGTCGAACGTTAAACCGCACATGCAACAGATGGCCGACCCCGCGGCTGATGTACATTCGGCGGCCCGCACTGAGGTCGAAGTCACCGGCAGTGTAGCGCGGGTTGCGGCACGGCAAAAGCGGCGGACGAAGAAACGGCGGCTTGCACTGCCCGCCGTGCGTGTGGCCTGAAAGTATCCATCCCTCATAACCGTCCCAGACGGGCAGATCAACCGTGTCGGGATTGTGACTCAGCACCACTGCCGGCGCTGCCGATTTCAAGAGGGGCACCACCTGTCGCGTATCGAATCGTTTCGCCCACAAGTCGTCCAGTCCCACGACTCGAAGGCCCTCGACCTCGTGAATTTGGTTGCGGAGTACCGTGATGCCAAACTGAGCGACAGTGTCAACGACTCGTGCCGCGATCTCAGGGTGGGACCATTCAGGGCCGTAATCGTGGTTGCCTAGAATCGCGAGCGTGGCAAGCCGACCCCTCGGGAAATGACGATAGACTGACTCCATCTGCTCGAAGATTTTCGAGTGATAGCTTATCAGATCGCCTGTCACCACAACGATATCAGGCCGGAGAGTTGCGACCTGTCTGGAAGGCGGCCGATCACGTATTCATCGTCTACACGACCGCCCACGTGGATGTCGCTGAGCTGGACCAACGTGCGGCCCAGCAATGAAGGGGGCAATCCTCGAATCGGCAACGAACGGTGCACGAACTCCAACCAGTGGGGCTCTACCCGCCAGGTGTAGAACCCAAGTCCGACCGCAGCAGCGATCGCGGCTCCCGAGGCCCGCAGAAAACTTCGGCGAGTCAGCAACGAATCCTCCATTACGGGTAGTGCAACGAGCTGACCTAACCGGCCGCCCGCTTGCGGGGAGTCCGGGTTCCGCCGCTTGTGGACCGGGCGGGAACCCTATCGCCAGGATGCCTCAGAGCGGTCTCGGCGGAACGGGCGACCACCGAACCGTCACGACGCTTGCGGCCGGTCCCAGTTGAGCGAACAGTTACCGATCTCCGCTGTGCATCCACATAGGCGTCAAGTAACTGCCGGATCATGCGCTGATATTGTGTATGATGTCTTGTGGCCTGGGCCTTAAAGAACTCTACACTCCTCTTGCTGAGGGAAATAGTTACCTTAACTGATTCCTCTCTAAACGCCAGTTCATCAGGAGAGGGCAGAAAATCAGAAATTATCTTGACCTCACCCAACGGCTCATCGGTGTACTTTATTTTTGTGCTCATAAATCGCCTTACCTTTCCGCCAATAGCCGGTCCGAATTATAGCGCATGCCAAAAGATTTGTCCGATTTGCGGCAATGACGCCGTGACTCCGGACTTGATCCCAATGCTGTTGATTCAAGCCGCATGCCTTTAATCCAGAACCCTTGCTTTCGACGCGGCCTTAGCCCCGTCATTCCGGCGTAGGCCGGAATCCAGGTTTTCTTGATCTTCCCTGGACCCCGGCCTTCGCCGGGGTGACGGTGTAGGGAGATGGAAATCTCTTAAGTCAACAGCATTGGGACCTGATCCGGGGTCCAGTCCCACGTTTCGCGGGATGGATTCCAGCCTTTAGTTGAAAGTCCCTCCCCTTTGTGCAGCAGCTGTTAGGACTTTGGTGCCACGGATGTGCCGAAGGCTCATCTGTGCTGAAACGGGTCCGTCGGGACGTCCGCGGTACTGCGTTCCCTTGCCGGAGAGGTATCCGTAGACCATGGAGTAATTACCGGCAGGCACGGATGAATCCCGCGGGGCGGGACGCATCCGTGGCACCAGACTTTATCGCTGCACTTTCATGTTCCGTTGTGACTGACAGGTCATGGTTGTTTTCAGGAATGACGGAGAAAACGCCCGTTACGGTCAGATTTCCGGATTCTCCATCTCGGATTGTCAATCGGACATTATTTCTGGACTCGGTATAAACTATTCCAGCCTCTTACGGAACAACCATGCCGCGGCGGTCAAGGTGAACACAGCGATCACCGCCATTGGCCATGTCTCCTGCCAAACAGCCGAAGCCGTAAAGTCCTTCATGAAAATCCCTTTGGCGACAATGAGGAAGTAACGCAGCGGGATAGCCATACTGACCGGTTGGAGCCAGTCGGGTATATTTTCGAGAGGGGTCGCAAATCCAGAAAGCAGGTTCGCCGGGACCATAAAAACAAAGGACCCGAGGATTGCTTGCTGCTGCGTCATGGATAGAGACGAAATAAACAGGCCTATGCCGCTTGCCGCCAGAAGAAAGACGGTCATGCTTGCATAGAGCAGCGGCAGCGAGCCTGTGAGAGGGATGCGGAAGAGAACTACCGCGGCGCAGACAACCAAGGTTCCCTCAAACAAGCCGAAGATCACCGCGGGAACTGTCTTGCCTATAAGAATCTCTAACGGCTGCAACGGTGATACTAGCAATTGGTCGAAGGTGCCGAGTTCTCGTTCGCGTGCGACCGAGAGCGATGTCAGAAGTAGCGCAATGAGCATCGGCAGGATGGCACAGAGACTGGGTAAGGTAAACCATTGGTAGTCGAGATTGGGATTGTATGCGTTTCGGACGATCAGCTCCGCGGAGGGTGCAGCTCTGCCTGTTTTTTTCGCCACATCACTGCTGAACTGATTTACGATCTGAGAAGCGTACCCCTGGATGATTTGCGCGGAATTTGATCGCCTACCATCAAGGATGAATTGAAGTTGAGCAGTCTTGCCTGCTTCCACCAGACGTGAGAAATCCTCTGGGATTTGGATAACGAACTGTACTTCTTGGGAATCTATAGCGGGGCGAATTTCCTGAAAGCCTCTCAGGTAATGGATCCTGGTGAAGGTCAGCGATCCCCTGAAGCGTTGGACAAGCTCATGAGCGGCTCCACCTCCATCTTTGTCGAGAACCCCCATCGAGACATTCTTCACTTCTAAAGTAACGGCATAGGAAAAGACTATCAGTTGGATGAGCAGCGGTCCAATGAGCACGAACCTGCTTTTCTTGTCGCTCCAAATCATTGTCAATTCTTTGATAATCAAAAAGTATGTACGTCGGAGCATGGTTCAGTCCAATCTCTTTACGCTCTTGCGCGAAATGACAACGAAGCAGAGCGAGCCGAAGCCGACCATCGCAAGGACATTCGGCCAAATGACGGCCCAAATGTTGCCGGCCAGAAAAAGAGTTTGAAGACAAGACACAAAGTATCGCGGCGGAAGAGCATATGTCAGCATCCTGATCGGTAACGGCATGCTGGTGATGTCGAATATAAAACCCGACAAGATGAATGCGGGGAGAAAAGAAACGATCAAAGCGGCCTGGGAGGCTACAAACTGAGTTCTAGCGACGGTTGAAATCAGAAGCCCGAGCCCGAGCGCATCGAAGAGGAATGCGGCAGTAACGAGCCCCAGAAGGAACACTGAGCCGCGAAAGGGAACGCCAAACACAAAGATAGCCATGAAGACGCAGACCGCCATTGAACCCATTCCCAGTACGAAATACGGTACAAACTTGCCGATCAGCAATTCGGTTATCCCGACGGGAGTGGCCATGAGCGCCTCCATCGTTCCCCGTTCCCACTCCCGGGCAATGACTAGTGCCGTCAAAAGAGTTCCGATAATCGCCATGATAGTGGCCATGGACCCAGGGATCAGAAAATTACGGCTCTCGAGTTCCGGATTGAACCAAAGGCGGGGCTGTATCTCTATAGGAGGGCGAAAGATCACGCCCTTGTCCAGCGACTGCTCGTTGAGCCAGCCCAAAAGGACGCCCTGCACATAGCCACCTACAAGGTTCGCTGTGTTTGGTTCGCTTCCGTCAGTGATAATCTGGATAGGAGCCGAAGTGCCTTCACGAATGTTTTTTCTGGAAAAATCCGATGGGACAACAACGATGGCGCGGATTCGTCCGAGCGCCAGGTCAGGCTGAAAAATCCTCCGATCGCCGGCAATGCGTGCATCGAAGTAACGCGAATTTGTAAACGACACAATGAAACTATGGATCTCGGGGCTGGAATCTTCAACAACCAGCCCGATTTTGATGTGCGTGACGTCAAGCGACACCGCGTAGCCAAAGAGGAACAACAAGATGGCCGGAAGGACGAATGCGATAAGGATACTGCTAGGATCGCGCACAACCTGGCGGAATTCTTTTCCGAAAAGCGCTTTCAAGCGACGAAGCTGTGCCCGTCTGGCGGTGGATTCGCCGTCCTTCATGCCGCTTCTCCTTTGTCCCGGTCGTAACGCTGGATAAGGGCGATGAAGGCATCTTCCATTGTTGGTTCCTGCTGGTCCTCTTGCCGCACCGAGTCTTTGAGGTCATCAGGCGATCCTGTCGCGATCATCTGTCCTCTATAGATGAGGCCAACGCGATCACAGGTACTCGGCTTCGTCCATGAAATGTGTCGTCACCATGATGGTAACGCCTTTTTCGATGAGCCCGTTGATATGAGTCCAGAATTCGCGTCGAGTAATTGGATCAACGCCGGAGGTAGGTTCATCAAGGAACAAAACCGGAGGATTGTGCATCACCGCGGCTCCCAGGGCCAAGCGTTGTTTGAAACCCAAAGGAAGTTCCCCCGCGGGTGAGTCGAGGAACGGCTCCAGGTCAAAGACTTCGACTACCGTGCGAACCGCATCTGCACGCTCATTGCCCGACAGACCGTACACACCGGAGAAGAAGTCCAGGTTTCTGGCGAACGTTCAGATTCCCATAGAGCGAAAACTTCTGAGCCATGTAACCGATCTGAGCCCTGGCTTTGCTCGGAGCCGCCTGTAAATCGAGCCCGGTCACGCGAGCCGTTCCTCTCGACGGCTTCAGCAGCCCGCACAGCATTTTGAATGTAGTCGACTTGCCCGCACCGTTGGGTCCCAGGAAACCGAAGATCTCGCCGCGCTGGACAGAGAAGGTGATGTTGTCCACTGCCGTAAAGGACCCAAAATTCTTGGTCAGGCCCTTTGCCTCGACCACTGCTTCGGTCCTCTCCTCAGCCACGCTCGTCCGGCTTGCAAGTTCTGAGCGACCGCCGGGTCCGCCACCAAGGATGTCGATAAACGCATCCTCGAATCGCGGCGGCACTGGAACAAAAGTCGGCGTTCTTCCCGAAGTTGAAAAGCTCGGAACTTGGGTGTTCCGTTCCCTGGGCCAGAACGAGCCGCAAGTGCCGGCCCTGGATGACACCGTCGATCACCCCGTCTGCGTTAAGCGCTTTGGTCAGAAGTCGGCGACGGTTCCCCTCGAAGCCTTGAACTTGAAAGGTCCGTCCTGATACCCGATCAGTCAGTTCGTTCGGAGGTCCTTCGAATAGGAGTTTGCCCTCGTGGAGCAACAGTACATGTCCGCATTTCTCTGCCTCATCGAGGTATGCGGTGCTCCAAATGACCCCGATCCCTTCGTCCACGAGTTCCTCGACCATTTGCCAGAGTTCCCGGCGGGAAATAGGGTCAACGCCGACGCTCGGTTCATCCAAGAGAAGCAGCTCGGGTTTCTGGACTAGGGCACAAGCGAGCCCCAGCTTCTGTTTCATTCCTCCTGAGAGTGCGCCTGCCAGTCGGTCAGTGAACCTCGCCAGGTCGGTAAACTTGAGCAGGCGCTCAAAAGTGACTTGCCGTTGTGGACCCACAAGTCCCCTCAGATCCGCGTACAGACGCAGATTCTCAATCACGGTGAGATCTTCGTACAGACCGAATTTTTGAGGCATGTACCCTATTCGAGCGTGAATCTGCTCGGCTTCCCGAACACTGTCAAATTGCAGCACCGTCACTGAGCCGGAAGTCGGTAATAGCAACCCCGCGATCAGTCGTATCAGGGTCGTCTTCCCCGCTCCGTCAGCCCCCACTAGTCCTGTGACCTCTCCCGGATAGACGAACGCTGTCAGGTCATCTACCGCGGGCGGCGGATCATGCCCGAAAGTGTAGGTCAAGTGATTGATTGAAACGATGGCCTCGGTCATTGTTTACCCTTTGTCGGGGCAGGTGCGTTTGGCTTTAGTTTCAACTTTACTGTCACCGGCATTCCCTGCCGAAGTCCATTATCGGGATTATCCACAATCACCCGCAGGCGATAGACAAGCTCAGTACGCAAATCTGTCGTCTCGACATTTTTCGGTGTAAACTCCGCCACAGGTGAGATAAAGCCGATTTGTCCGTGAAAAGGCTTTGTCGGTTGACTGTCAGTATAGACGTCAGCGGGCATTCCTTGATAAATCCGCCCGAGATCTCGCTCGGAAACGTAGGTGCGGATCCAGACAGGGGATAGGAGCTGCAAGGTGTAGACGGTCTGCCCTGCTGAGACTATCGCTCCCGGCTCTCGGACACGAGTGAGAATTATTCCATCAGCCGGTGAGTGAATCTCCGTGTCCTGCAGGTTGATCTCAGTTTGGGCGAGCCGCGCTTTTGCGGCTGCTAGATTTGCTCGCGCCTCCTGAACGTCCTCCACACGAAATCCCGCGAGTGCGAGTGCCAGATCTGCCTGCGAGAGCTGATCCTGAGCCTGTGCCGCGTCCCGGTCGGCTAAAGTGTCGTCGTACTGCTGCTTGGAGATCGATCCGCTCTGCACGAGGGATAGCCGTCGCTCATACAAGCGCTCAGCGTTCTTGAACCGAACCTCTCTTTCATGCGCCGCGGCTCGCGCCCGGTCAATTTCCTCCGGACGACTTCCTCTTTCCATCTTGGTAAGATTGGCCTCTTGAGCTTGCATTTGACCTATGGCCGTCCGAACATCCGCTTCGAAGGTGTCCTTGTCGAGGACAGCGATAACCTGGCCCTTCTTGACCTGATCACCTTCTTCAAATCTCATTTCCTGGATGCGACCCGTGACACGGAATCCCAGATCGACCTGGCGGATGTCCACATTTCCATAGATCACCAGCTCATCGCGTTCAGCATTATTCCAACTCCGATAGAGGCCCCATATTGCCGCAACCAAGAGGAGCGCTCCCACTAGAATTACCGGTAATCTTTTACTCATTTCGACGTCCCCCTTCATGGCTGCCACTTTCGCAAGAGCCTGGCACGCCAAGAATGGCACACGTATGTTTTGTGACAATGCTCTGGACCGCTTGAATTTCCCTCCGAGAGTATCCTTTCCACTGTAGGGAGCGGATGACCGCTTCTCGAGAGGTTCGAAAGATTAGCACCTGACCGACGATGGCAATCACGCTCAGCATTGTTTCCGGATCATCCGGTTGCCGATGGAGGATACGAGCCACCAATGCCAAGCAGCACTGTAGGACCGGCTGCATGACCCCTTCATAGATAATGTCAAAAGCGCTGGTGGGCTCCATTTGCTCCCTGAGTATGATCCCCGCCCAACTCTTGGCTTCCGGTGTGCCGAGCATCGTGGAAACCATGGTGTTCAGAATCCTGGATAACATGGCGAAACACTCGGAACCGGAACAGCTCGACTTTGCCAAGGCCTCGTTGATTTCAGCAACGGCTGAACGATATGCCGGGGTTGCTTGATCGACAATGTGGCGAACCACTGCGTGGTAAAGCCCCTCCTTGCTCTTGAAATGATAGGGGATAGCGGCAAGGTTCACCCCCACGCGGTCGGCCAGCATGCGTGTGGTTGTGGCTTCAAAGTTGTAGCGACCGAAGATCTCCACGCCGGCCTCAATAAGTTTCTGACGTGTCCGTTCTCCCGGCACGCGGTCTCGTGCTCCGGGTCCCATTATCGTTGCCATCGCTGGAACTCCTTTCAGTCCGGACTCTCGAAGCAGAATTTAGTCATTCGTATGAATAAGTCAATCGTTAGTTTGCATTCTTGACCCCCATCGTCGCCAACCCTTCCACGCCTTCGCACACGAAAGTGATTGAAGATGTCATCCGGTTCTGTCAGAATCGTCTGCAACCCTTGATAGAGGTAGGATTCAGAAAAACCGAAGGTCGAGATCGTTGATAAGTGGTAGGTCCGAAAAGCCTCTCTCAGGGTAGCTGTAATTGAAAGGAGACTGGAATCATGAGACGGTTTTCAACGATTGTCCTCGCCGGTCTGATAGCAGGAATCTTCCTTTTCCAGGGAGTCGTTGCAGCACAAAACACTATAAAAATAGGCATGATAGACACTTATACCGGTCCTCCCAGTGTCTATTGCAATGATGTCAAAGACGGCTTCAAGTTGGCCTTGGACGAGATAAACGCCAAAGGAGGCGTGCTCGGCAAGAAGCTTGAATTTGTCACGCGTGATGACAAATTCAAGGTGGATCTGGCCCTAAGCGCGGCAAAAGAACTCGTCATGCGGGAAAACGTCGACATACTGGCCGGGACCACAAACAGCGCAGTCTCATTGGCCGTGTCCGATCTGGCAAAAAAGGAGAAAATCCCCTTTGTGGTGACGTTCGGCAAGAGTGCGGCCATAACCGGAGCGAAAGGCAACCGATATGTCTTTTCCATGAATGAAAATACGGGCATGGTTGGGCGAGCAGCCGCCATAGCACTGGCGAAACGGCCGTACGTGAAATATTGGATTGCCGGCGATGATTATGAATATGGGCATTCTGTGGCCAATGAGACCTGGACTCAACTCAAGAAGCTCAAACCTGAAGTTCAGCTCATGGGAGAATCATGGTGGAAAGTGGGAGAGCCCGACTTTACGCCCTACATGACATCAATCTTGGCAGCAAAACCTGATGCGGTCATCATAGCAGCAGGAGGCGCGAGCTGCGTGCCGTTCCTCAAAGCCGCGAAAGCAACAGGGTTTAATGAACGGGTCCCCTTTATTGCGCACATGGCGATTGAGCTGTCCACACTCAAACCGCTCGGAATGAACGCGCCCGCAGGCGTGATGGGTACATCACCCTATTTGTTTTACTTTCCCGAACTCCCTGAGAACAAAGCATTCACCGATAAATATAAGAAGGCGTTCGATAGATATCCCACTGCAGGATCATTCTGCGGTTACATTTCAGGACTTTCTATAGCAAAAGCCTTTGAGAAAGCAGGCGCTGTGGACCGCGAGAAATTCATCGATGCTCTCGCCGGACTGACAATGGATTCCCCGGTCGGGAAAGTAACGATCCGGGACTTCGATCATCAGATCATGCTGCCGATGTTTGTGGGGGTGACCAAAGTTGTGCCCGGTTACGATTTCTTGATCGCCGGAGACATCGAAACCATTCCCGCAGACCAGGTCATAACGCCGCTTGATGAAGTGAAAAAGGCCAGGGGGGAATAGAATTTTCCCGAAGTGTCGCATCTCATACGTGTCGTGCCATTTGCACAGTAGGACCGTCATCTTGCCGGTAATTCTTCTTTCGCGCTAACCGGCATCTGGCCAGTCATTCGTCCTTCCTGTCGACCGGCTATCCCCCGTTCTGCGCGGGACGGTCCTACTGCGTGTTGCCGCAGCGGGGTAGGGCCGCCCACAGCCGCCAGGGGATATAGGGCATCGGCGGGCACGGCCCGCCCTACCCAGATTGTGCCATGTCCAAAGCAATTGCTGAGACACTAAGCTAGTGCCATGTTTAAGACTAATCACCGGCCTGTGTGCGTTCACGCATGCAGGGTATAAAGGAGCCAATCTCAATGCCTGAACTTTTTGAAAAGACGTCGATTAAGTCCCTGGACCTCGAGAATCGGTCCATCCGGAGCGCGACTTGGTCCGGAGTGGGCGATCGGAAGGGATACGTCACCGACAGGGCCATAGATTTTTACGGAAATCTCGCGGCCGGCGGGGTAGGGCTTATCATTACAGGGTTTCAGTACGTGATGCCCAACGCAATCGCCATGCTCTACCAGCTCGGCAACTACCGTGAGGACATGCTGGAGGGGCTCACACGTCTTGCTGAGGCAATTCACTCGCAAGGCGGGAACGTCATGGCCCAGCTTGTTCACACAGGGAGTAAGGCAAATCCGGAACTTTTCCCGGAAGAAGGGGAGATCTGGGGCCCTTCGCCGGTGCCTGATCCCCTGACGGGAAACACGCCGAAGGCGATGACAAAGCAGGAGATAACTCAGGCCATCGAAGCGTATGCAGCGGCAGCGTCCAGGGCGCAGAGGGCGGGATTCGACGGAATCCAGCTTCACGGAGCTCACGGGTACGGCATCAACCAGTTCCTCTCCGGCGCATCGAATCAGCGATCCGACGGATACGGGGGGGACATAGGCAAGCGCTACCGTTTCCTCGCCGAAGTGATGGAAGCCGTAAAGGGGGCCGTGGGCCAAGACTACCCGCTCTTCATCAAGTTGAGCGGTCACGATTATATTGACGGTGGCCTTACGACCGAAGAGTCGCTCCACGTGGCTCGCCGGCTGGTCGATGACGGAATAGACTCCATCGAGGTGAGCGCGGGCAGCCGGGCCTCGGCCAACGGAATGGTCCCGTCTCGGGGAAACATTCACAAAGAAGAGAATGAGGCTTACCTGGCCCAATTGGCGGCCCGCTTCAAGGAATCGGTTAACGTGCCTATTATCACTGTGGGCGGAATAAGATCTCCAGCGGTGATTTCTAAAATTCTCGACGAGGGCCTCGCGGATTACGTGGCCTTGTGCCGCCCCTTCATCCGAGAACCCCATCTGATCAACCGCTGGAAAAGCGGAGACCTGGAGAGGGCAAAGTGTATCTCGTGCAATGGGTGCTTCGAGACAGGACTGGAAGGGTCCGGGGTTAGCTGCAAAGCGGAGAGAAAGCTTAAGGAGAAGGATAACCGTTGATGAGGGACTCGCTTTTTTGTGATTCAGCGTCTCGTGAGACGCGGGCTGAGAAAGCGAGTGGAACGGCTCAAGCGACAGCTCAACATAACAGGGAAGCAGATCTGACCCTTACGCGGAACGTGTTGCCCCCTCTGAAAGTAAGTGATTTGAAATTGTGAATGTAAATGTAGAACCCGCACCGGGATTCGATTCACACCAGATACGCCCTCCATGGCGGCGAAGTAGAGTTCGTACGTGCGCCAAGCCTATGCCTTCGCCTGGAATACCTTTAATAGATCCACGGTGGAAGACCTGAAATATTTGGCTCAAGTAAGCCAGGTCAACGCCACGTCCTTGGTCTTGTACGACAAACACGGTCTCGTGGGGAAGGCTATGCCCTGTAATAACTATTTCCTGAGGGCGTTCGGGGTCACGGAACTTGATGGCATTGCTGAGGAGATTGGTCACTATCTGTTCCATTGCCAGCCGGTCCGCTACGGTCTGGGGCAATTCACGGACAGAAACCTTTGCGCTGGCCTCCTCAAGCTGATAACTCAACGACTTGACCGTCTCCGCAACAAGTTCGTTCATGTTCAAAGACTCAAGGTGAAGTTCTCGGCGTTCCAGCCGAGACAAATCCAGAATGACTTTTATGAGGGCGTTCATTCGGAATACTGAAGAGTTTATGAATCCCAAAGCCTCAGGAATGTCTTGTTCCAGCGCGGTCAGGGTCTGAGATTTTTGGCTTTCATCCAAGTGACCGAGTCCAATGTGAAGCGCTGGCTTGATAGACTCCATTGTAGATTGAAGCTCTCCTGCAAATCCCTGTATGTTTATCAAAGGCGTACGAAAATCATGAGATATGATATAGGCGAAATCCTTTATTTCCTTGACGAGGTGCTTCAGGCGCTCTTCGTCTAATTTACGCTGTGTAATGTCTCTGGCGATAACCGCAAAACGATAGATTCCTCCATCGGCGTCTTTGATAGGGAAGCCTGTCGCCCACATCCACCGAGCTGGACCGCTGGGTCCGAGCATCCTGAATTCGTGGTTGAAATCTCCAGCGTCCTGGATAAATTTGTTAAAACTGTCGGCTACTTGCGAACGGTCCTCCTCGTGAACATCCGTCAGCCATGCTGCGGGATTTTCGTACAGCTCATGGACGTCGCGGCCGATCATCTTTTGGTAAGCAGGACTCACGTAGATGAATGAGTATGGTTCAGCGGACCGGATTAGCATCAAAACATCGCCGACATTTTCCGCTAATTGCCGATATTTCTCTTCGTCTCTAAGGATTGCTTCTTCCAGTCGAATTCGCTCGTCGATTTGAGCTTTTAGCTCGGTCTTTTGCTCCCGCAATGAGTGGACCAGGTCAGTATTTTCAAACCGCAATATCAGGGATTCCGTGTTTACGGCATGCATTCGGCGGCCCATCAGAGCTAGGACCGCGGTATAAATCAGTATCAAGATTCCCACGGTCACGTTCACTCTACCGCCATGATATAGGAATCGCCCCGAGAGCGGGAGTGACATGGCAAGAATCACGGGAAGATAAGCGGTAGTGGACATGTGGTGCACGGCGGCCGCGCATGTTGCTGCGGCAATGAAAATGGCAAGAACTGACCTGTGAACTGCGGAATCCGGAGAAAAAAGCAACACACCGGTCAGACCCCACCACAAGCCTATGGAGATGGCTCCCACAAAGTACCACCTGGCCCAGGGCAGTATTTCAAAGCTGGAAGGAGACGCCCTGTGAAATGCCCACGCCAGTGCCTGTCTGCTCGCATACAACGCGAGGAAGCCTGTCAGCCAAACAACTATATTGGAATGAGAGACCACGTCCCACATGGCTACCGCAATGATTATCCCGGACGCCACAGACCCGAGCGCCGCCGCGAGGGACAGGGAAAAGGCTTGCGAAACTTGCGCCAGAAGTAGTTCTTGTTGGTTAATATGGAATTCCGGCTCAGAACCGGTTACATCTGGCCGAAAAGATTCCTCGTGAACTTTCTCCGTCGATCTCATATGAAATTCCATGAATCCCGCTCGTGGCTGAATGCTTGGTAAGCGGACCGAAATTACGGGGCGACCATCCCATCCTGTGGGTCACGGCGCCCCTAACCACTCATTCGACTGTCTGTTGCACACTAAGTAAGCTCCGATTCACCGCGAATGTTGTGCCGAGAACAGGATATAGCAGCCGCCTTCCAAGGTAAACAGATTTCTCACCCTGTCTTGAACGTAACTCTCCTTTGTTCCGTCGGTCAACCGTAATCTTCCGCGTTGCCCATCTACATGAAGCCGGCTTGGAAATATTGAGCCAATGGAAAGGCTGAAGCCACATGAACAACCGCCTCCTTGCATGGAATAAGCCTCTCGCTCCAGCCCTGCCCCGATCTTCCCGACCGAATAATGGAGGTTCAGATGCCCGGAAATGACTTCGTCGCTGTCATGGGTGCATCTAGTTCACGTCTCTGAACTTTGGCTCGAAAGGTAATAGCTGATGCTGTCATGGCTCGATTACGAGAATGACTGGAACAAAAGGGCCATAATGTTCTTAGACAAGCATCCAGGCCTCGCGCGCTAAACTGATAAAATGTTTACGATCCGGAATCTTTTCTGTTGACAATCTCCAAATTCGGGCTGTAATGTGAGTGACTGCTCGGAATATGAGTGACTGCTCGGGAACCTTCTCACTTCTCAGGGGCTCCCACGTGAGCACGATTCCTACCACTGTCAAGAATCTTGAATTAGTAGATAAACGACGCGAGCAAATTGTCCTCGCTGCGATTAAACTCTTTGCCAAAAAGGGATTCCACAAAACCACTCTGAGAAATCTCGCGGAAGAAACCGGTCTGAGCCAGGGCAATATCTACGATTACGTGGGCTCAAAGGAGGATATCTTTCTTTCTGATCCACCACTTCGCTGCCGGATCCGCGATGGAAGCCATCGACACGGGCCTCGAACAGGCTTCAGATCCTCTTGAAAAGCTGCGCCGCATGGTCCGAGCCGAGTTCAACGCCATGGACAGGCTGGCCGACGCGATCATGCTCATCTACCAGGAGGGCCATATTCTCAAGAAACCCCTCTTGAAAAGCCTGCTGAAGAAGGAACGGGCGCATCTGGAAGTGTTGAGTCGATCCTTCGGGAATGTGTGGCATCGGGTGTTTCGGGAGTGCAACGTCCGGATCGTCGCAAATCTCATCAAGTCCATGGTCGACGCGTGGGTCCTCAAGAGGTGGGACCTCCGGGGTCACGCCAGCGCCATGGAGGCGGAGAAGACGATTCTTGATTTGCTCTTTCGCGGGTTTCTCACGGCGGATGGCTCGCAGCAGCGAATAGAGACCGGAACTCAACCGCTGGAAGGGAAATCCGCTATCGTTGCAAATGCCAACACCGTGCTGGGTACTGCCGTTGTTTCTTTTCTCCTTTCCCGCGGGGTGAAGGTGGCGGCCCACATGGATGGTCCAAAGAGGACCCGTGAATATCCGGTGATCAATCCCAGCGACTCAAAACACCTCACCTGCTATTTCGGCACAAAATACGGAGCCATGGGGCCGGAATTGTACGAACGCATGGAGACTGAAATCGGTGCTGTTGACATTTATATTCACGACACGGGTATCGGTAATCTCAAGACCTCGGGGTCCAAACGTGACGCCTCGATGCGGCCAGACGCATACAGGACAATGTCACCTGCGCGGAGACATACGTCTTGTGCGGCTCAAACGAGCATGGGCAGAAGATCTTCCGGACGGGTCATCTTCATCGCTCCGTGGGCATGGGACCGGTATGCGAATGCAATGAGTTACGAAACCGCAAAGGGTGCCGTGATAGCACTGACGCTCGCATGCGCGAAGGATACGGCCAGGTTCCACGTTAACGTGAACTGTATCGTGCCCGGGTTCATACGGACTATACGACCCTCGAAGATTCAGAAAGAATTGGCCGATCGGCTTACGCTGAAATACCCGCGGGACGGATGGGCGAGTTGACCGACGTGACCGAGGCAGTGTCATTCCTGGCCGGCGACTCATCGAAATACGTCACGGGTCAGATCCTGAGATGCAGCGGAGGTGTAGCTAGCAGCGAACGTGGAACCTCCCATTCTCTGTGGTCCTGGTGAAGCGATGGCGTCGCCACCGGGCGGCGCTTATTTGAAGGAATTCCAGGCCCTGCCTGGCAGCAAGACGGCTGGAATGGATTTCCCTGAATCTCATGCAGAGGACATGATGGAATCGATGTATGAAAAAAGGCCGTGGTTGAGATCATACCCCGATTGGGTTGCTCCCAGACCTGGAGACGAATCGGCCACGGCCATAGATGACTTCAACCAAGCGGTACTTTCCGGACCGGATCGCCCTGCGGTCTGCTACTTCGACCACGCACTTTCGTACGGAGAGATCAATCGACTGTCGGATGCCCTGGCAGCGGCCTTTCGTGAATTTGGCCTTCGAGAAAACGGATCGAATCATTGTAGATCTTCAGAACGTACCCCAGCTCCTCGTCGCTATGTATGCCGCATGGAAACTGGGCATAGTCGTGGTCCCGGTCAATCCCATGTACAAAGAGCAGGAACTCTCGTATTTTTTCCTGGATTCAGGTGCGAAACTCTTTCTGACCCACGACGAAATTGCCGCCTCTCTCGATCTATCGTTCTTGAAGAGCACGAAGGTCGAGCGGGTCGTTACGACTTCGGCCCTGGATATGCTTCCCGCTGACGCACAGCTTCCGGAAATGCTCAAAGGGACGAAACGGGTGACGTGCCGGGCTGTTCGGATCTGCTCGGGATTCTGAATGAATATGATGGAAGCAGCGTTCATCCCTGCCGAAGCGCCGCCCGAAACCGTGGCGTACCTGACGTACACGTCAGGGACCACCGGCCAGCCCAAGGGAGCCATGAACACCCACGGAAATATTGCGTTCAGCGCTCGAGTGTATCAGGCCATGATGCGCATCGACTCGAACGACGTGGTTCTCGGAGTTGCGCCACTCTTCCACGTAACCGGTGAGGTGGCGCACTCGGCCGTTGCAGCTCTCGCGGGAATTCCGGTGGTGCTGTTTTACCGATTCGATCCCGGCGAGACCCTCCGGCTCATAGAGCGCTGGAGAGTAACGATGACGGTGGCATCCATCACGGTGTACATCTCTTTGACGAATCATCCGGACATTGAGAAGAGGGACCTCTCCAGTTTCGTCAAGGCCTACAGTGGCGGAGCCCCGGTCTCCAAGGCGACGGTCGATCGGTTCGAGCAGTTGACCGGTCTTCGTCTCCACAACGTGTACGGCATGACGGAAACGAATTCACCGTCGCATATCACTCCGTTGGGAAAAACAGCGCCCGGTGGATGCCGAGAGCGGGGCACTTTCGGTGGGGGTGCCGGTTCCCAATTCCGATCTCCAAGATCGTGGACCTTGGAGGATGGATTTCGTGAGCTTAACGCCGGGTGAAGTCGGGGAAATAGTGAATCGCGGGCCAATGATCATCCCGGGATATTGGAACAAGCCCGAGGAAACCGCTCATGCCATAAGGGATGGATGGCTTCACAGCGGGGATGTGGGAAAGATGGACGAGCATGGGTGGTTTTACGTTGTGGATCGCAAGAAAGACCTGATCATTGCCTCAGGATACAAAGTGTGGCCCAGAGACGTCGAGGACGTGCTGTTACCAGCACCCCGCGGTGCGGGAAGCGGCAGTGGTCGGCATGCCGGACCCGTATCGTGGCGAGACGGTAAAGGCGTTCGTGGCCTTGAAGGACGGCTTGGAACGGCCGGTCACTTCAGACGACATCATATCGTTCTGCAAGAGTCGCATGGCCGCGTACAAGTACCCTAGAGAGGTCGAGTTCGTTTCAGAAATTCCGAAAACACTGACTGGAAAATTCTTGCGTCGGGCCCTCCGCGAAAAGGAGAAATCGTAGGCACTTAAGGTGGAATTACCCCAAAAAGGAGTATCCGACAATGACAATGATGACGGGAAAAGAATACATTGAATCTTTGCGGGAATTGCAGCCCGAAGTCTATTTCATGGGCGAAAGAGTTACCAATGTGGTGGACGAGCCCATGTTCGCGCCTCACATAAACACAGCAGCTATGACGTATGAGTTAGCGCACGACCCTCTCCACGAAGAGATCATGACCGCAACGTCTCATCTCACCGGCAACAAGATCAATCGGTTCACTCACATACACCAGAGTATCGACGATCTAGTTAAAAAAGTGAGGATGATGCGTCTTTTGGGTCAGAAAACAGGAACGTGTTTTCAGCGGTGTGTCGGGTTCGACGGCCTGAACGCCTTGTATGCGACGACTTACGATGTCGATGCAAAACACGGAACCACCTACCATCAGCGCTTCAAGGACTTCCTCGGTTACGTTCAGGAACGGGACTACATGTCCGCGGGGGCTATGACTGACGCTCGTGGGGATAGGAGTCTCAGACCTCACCAACAGAAGAACCCCAAATTGTACCTCCACATCACCGAGCGCAGAGACGACGGCATCA
This sequence comes from uncultured delta proteobacterium, assembly GCA_963786905.1. GTDB lineage: Bacteria > Desulfobacterota > Desulfomonilia > Desulfomonilales > Desulfomonilaceae > CAWBBA01. The sequence continues at coordinate 49,201 of CAWBBA010000033.1, forward strand.
TCGTTAACGGCGCAAAAGCGCACATAACCGGTGTCATCAACTCCCATGAAATCATAGTCATGCCGACGCGAGCCATGGGAGAGGAGGATAAAGACTTCGCGGTTGCTTTCGCCGTGCCGGTCAACGCAAAAGGTATCAAGTTAGTTTTCGCCCGACAAACCAACGATAGTCGTCGCCTCGAGAGCCCCCTGGACTCGGGCAATCCGAAATTTGCCTGTGTAGGCGGGGAAGCGCTGATCCTGTTTAAAGACGTCTTCGTGCCTTGGGAAAGAGTTTTCATGGCCGGAGAATATGAATTTGCCGGACCCCTGGTGGAACTATTCGCCGGACATCACAGGGCCAACTACGGGGGCTGCAAGGTGGGGCTGGCCGATGTGGTTTGCGGCGGCTCTCATTGGCTTGCGGACGCTCACGGGGTTGCCAAAGCTTCTCATATTCTGGACAAGCTCACCGAAATGGTCGCCATGGCGGAGACCTGCTGGTCTTGCTCTCTGGCCTGTTCGTATGAAGGGCACAAAACCTCTTCCGGGGCGTATAGTGTGAATCCGTTGCTCGCCAGCGTTACCAAGCTGAACATCACTGAGATGGTTTACGAATGGATGCGTCTAGCCCAGGACATCGCGGGAGGAAAGATCATCACGCTGCCTTCGGAGAGCGATATGAACAACCCGGAAATCGGGGAAGTGGTCGCTGAGTATTTTGCCGGTAGAGAAGGGGTAGATGTGCATGACATTTTAAAGATGCTCAGGCTCATTGAAAGCATGTCAATCGGCAGCGGGGCTCCCTGAAGCGATGCACGGTGCTGGTTCTCCGGCAGCGCAAAAGATCATCATTGCACGCCGCAGCGGCATCGAAAAGAAGAGAGAACTGGCGGAAACCATCGCGGGCATAAGAAAAGACGAGACCTTTGAGAAGATCCTGGGCAAACCTGAAGAGAAATATTGGGAGGAAACAAAGGAAAAGATCCAGGCCGGCAAAGTAAAGATCTGTCGCCGGATCACCGGGTGATTTACCATGGCGCCAATGTGCTTTCAAACAGGTGACTTGGGGAAGAGACTTACTCTGTCATTGCGAGGAGTGAAACGACGAAGCAATCTCATCGGTGGGACCGGCATCCTGCCGGTCATTTAAAATTGGCCAGCGGGACGTCCATCCCCGCGGAGATTGCTTCGGGCGGAGCCCTCGCAATGACATTCTAGATCGTACTAGCAACTTACTTTTTCGAACGCACGTTGGCAGGGAACTCAAATATTTGAGCCAAGAGGTCTTGCCGCGGCAATGGAGGTCAGTCTCTTAAAAATCCGGGTCCGCTATTGCGGCGGCTGCAACCCCGAAATAGATCGAGGTTCCCTCGTGAGCTGTTTGAAAGGGATCATACAGTCAGAAGGAATCCGAGCCGTATTTGGCAAAGATGGCGAAGCCGACTGGGTGTTGCTGGTAAACGGCTGCCCACGAGCATGCCTCGAAGAAGAGCTTCCACAGCATGCAAGACCGCTCCGCTGGATTTCTGTGGAAGGGAGCCACCTTGATTATAGACCAGTGCCCGAAGAACGAACTGCCGCAGGCTGTGTGGGAAGTGATGAAAAGGATCGCAGTGACAAGCATTGAGAATGGTCCATTACAGGGTACGAGGTAGCTGTAGGGGCAGACCGACGTGTCTGCCCAGGTTTTCTATGCGCCTTCGGCGACAGGGCGCACGCTCGGATGCTTCCCCACAGGCTATAAGACTGGTTCCAAATGAAGTCATTTTGCAGTTAGAAAACGGCCGCGAGGGGCAGCCATTCAGTTTCGTTGGGCAGGCTTTCCAGCCTGCCATTTGCTAAATTGAGGAACAGGCAGGCTGGAAAGCCTGTCCAACGAGTGCCATGATATTTGCCCTCTGGTAACTGAATGCACATTGCGAGGATAAGATCCCATGTACCGACAACTCTTTGACCTGTCAGGTCGCGTAGCCGTGGTCACCGGCGCATCAAAGGGCCTGGGAAAGGCAATTGCCTTGGCTCTAGCGGGCGCCGGCGCTGATATCGCACTCTACGCCCGCAACAGAGAGGACCTCGAAGCGGTCAAGGCTTCTGTGGAGGCCCTCGGCAGAAGAGCCGAAATCTTCTGTGTCGATGTTTTGGACAAAGCACTGATAGATGAAAACGTGAAGTCCACCTTGGAAACCTTTGGGCACATAGATATCCTTGCAAACAATGCCGGGGTCAATGTCCGAAAGCCCGTGCTCGAACTGTCTGCTGAAGAGTGGGACCTGGTGATTGACACAAACTTGAAGGCCTATTTCCTGATGGCCCAGGCTGTGGTCCCGCACATGCTTTCCCGCCGAAGCGGCAAGGTCATCAACATGGCCTCCATCCTGGGTGCAGTGGCTCTTCCTTCTCAGCTCGCCTACGCCTCCAGCAAGGGAGGAGTGATGCAGATGACGAAAGTAATGGCGTTGGAGTGGGCCAAGGAGGGCGTCCAAGTGAACGCCATTGGGCCGACCTATTTTGAAACGCCCCTCGTGGCGCAGTTGCGAAATGATCCTGAACGCTACCGGTTCATTGTGGAACGCACCCCGATGGGTCGTTGGGGACAGCCTGACGAACTTGCGGGGATCGTGATTTTTCTAGCTTCTAGAGCCTCGGATTTCATCACAGGTCAGACAATCTTTATCGATGGAGGGTGGACCATCTGGTAACCATAAAGGCTCCAGGGAAGGGCCATTATCGACGGTGGGCGAGGCTGACCCGGAAATCAGAAGGCTTTGTGCTGCGTTTCTCAAGTATAGTGCCAGTTGCACAGTAGGACCGTCCACGCGGAACACGGATGCCGGTCATTCGTACCTCCCACGGACCGGCAAGATGCCGGTCCTACTGAGTGTTACCGCAGCAGATGAGGTCGTGTACTTGTGTCGTCTCGTATGGCGACCAAGGGTCTACATCACCGAACTTGCGAAACAGCGTATTCGTTGAACAGGGCTGGAAGATGTCGTGGGCTTGAATCCGGCCGAAAAGGAAGGAGGAACAGTATGGACGAACACGGGACGAAGCGTAGGGATTTTTTGAAACTGGGACTCGTGACCGCTGCGGCAGCGGCATTGGGGCCCGGGGTCATGAAACCCGTCGGGTTGTGGGCGGCAACTCCGGCGATTAAGGGTCCCATCAAAGTAGGCTATCAGGCGGTTCTCTCCGGGACGCTCGCGGGGTACGGGGAGTTCCACAAGATGGGAGCGTTGATGGCTGTCGAGGAGATCAACGCCGCTGGGGGCATTGCGGGCAACAAGATCGAAATGGAGTTCCGCGACTCTACCCTTGCAGCTCCGGCAGCCATCCAGAACGCCCGCTATTTTGTGGATAGTTGGGGGGCTGACTTCCTTGCCGGTGTGGATTCCTCCGGTCAGGCCCTGGCCTTGGCTCCCGTAGTAGGCGAGCTGGACCGAATCCTGATGGTCACTCACGCGGCAACAGAGAAACTTACCGAGGAAGAGGTCTTCAAGAAGGGGATCAAGCAGGTCTTCCGCATCTGTACGCCGACTTATCAGGATGGCAATGCGGCAGCGTTCGTGGCAAAGGATCTGCCGGCCATGACCTGGGCCACAATCAACCCGAAATACGAGTACGGGTACACAACCTGGAAGATGTTCCAGGAGACACTCGGAAAACTGAAACCGGGAGTCAAGTTTGTCGCTGATTCTTGGGCCCCTTTTGGAACCACCGACTTCCGCTCACATATCAACACGATAATGGACGCCAAGCCTGAAGGGCTATATTCGGTGGTCTGGGCCGGCGAGCTTATCACTATGATGAAGCAGGCTCAGCAGGCCGGATTGTTCGACAAAATCAAGCACGTCATGCTTCCTGTGGGCGCAGCCATGGACGTCCTGGAAGGACTGGGGCCTGAGATGCCTGATAACATCTGGATCTCCGGGCGCTACTTCTTCCTCTACCCGGATACTCCGCAGAACAAAGATTGGGTCGCTCGCTTCAGGAAACGCTGGAATCATTATCCTGCTTACGTTTCAGAGACTGGGTATTCCACGATGTTCGCATTCAAGAAAGCGGTCGAGGCCGCGGGATCGAAGGAAACAGCCAAGGTGATTCCGGCCCTCGAAGGGATGGAACTCGATTCTCCCGCGGGACATCGTGTCTTCCGGAAGGAAGATCACCAGGCGATGTACGATGTGCCCTGGGGTCTTACAAAGGCCGACCCGGCTTATCCTTTCAAGATCATGGGGAAGCAGGTGGTAATCCCTGCGAAAGAATGTTTCAACCGTCCTCCGTTCGAAGGGGCTGCATGCCAAGCCGCCCTTTAAGTCATAAATAACTTGTCGCAAGGGGCAGGGTGGAGGATGCAGCCTCCGAACCTTGCACCCTTGCGACACACTTGAACCCAGGCTCATAACGGAGAAGCAACGTAATGTCGCAATCTCTGGTCCACGTGATTCTTGCCGGGATTTCAGCCGGTATGTTCATCTGGCTCGTAGCAAGTGGTCTGACACTGGTCTTTGGTGTCCTTCGCGTGCTGAACTTCGCCCACGGCAGCTTTTACATGCTCGGGGCTTATGTCTGCTACACGGTCCTCAAAGCAATGGGTGGCAATTTTTGGCTGGGACTATTGCTCGGACCGCTGATCGTCGCTTTGGTCGGATACGCTATGGAGAGGTTCCTGCTCCGGTACGTGTATCACCTGGAACTTGCCTACCAGCTACTACTTACCTTTGCGATGGTCCTGATCTTCGACGATGCGGTCAAGATGATCTGGGGAGCGGGCTCCACCAGCTCACCCACGGTTCCGGGTCTTTCCGGGTCGGTGTCGATCCTGGACCGTCGGTTCCCCGTGTACAACCTTTTCATCATAGCGGTGGGTCCGCTGGTCGCAATTGGACTGTATGCGCTGTTGGAAAAGACATGGTGGGGCCGGATAATCCGCGCCGCTTCGTCCGATCGTGAAATGGCCTCGGCTATCGGCGTCAAGGTGCCCACACTGTATACTGCCGTGTTCATGTTCGGGGCCTGGCTCTCCGCGATGGGCGGGGCGTTGGCCGTTCCTTACGTGGGACTTCTGACGACGGGAATGGGCGAAACCATCATCATTGAGGCCTTCGTTGTAGTTGTTATCGGTGGATTGGGAAGTCTCAAGGGGGCTTTTCTGGGATCTCTCGTCATTGGCCTTCTCAGCTCCTTTGGCACGAGATACATACCGATGCTTGACATGTTCCTCACTTTCATACTCATGGCTGCCGTTCTTCTGTGGCGGCCGCAGGGTTTCTTCGCAGAGGGCTCATAGATGAACCGATACTGGACATATTTTCTGTCGGCCGCTGGCCTTGCAGTCCTCATCGCAATCGGCTTATTCGCTGGTCCGTTTATCCTCTATTTGGGCATGCGGGTTATGATCCTTGCGATTTTTGCCCTTGGGTACAATCTACTCCTGGGTAGGACGGGCCTGCTCTCCTTCGGACACGCGGCTTTCTATGCCACTGGAGCTTACGGACTGGCTCTCACGTCGATCCACCTCAACCCTCATCCGCTTCTGGGGATATTTGTCGGTGTGGTCGCGGCGGCCTTGCTGGCACTAATCATCGGCTTTTTCTGCGTGCGTCACACGGAAATCTATTTCGCCATGCTCACCTTGGCCTTTGGCATGATGGTCTTTTCTCTTATGTGGAACGTGCGCAGCGTCACGGGCGGTGACGACGGGCTTTACGGCATCACACGCACTGCCATTTCACTGGGCTTTTTCAAGATTCCGATAGTCAAGGAATATCAATACTATTTTGTCGTCCTGTTCTTCTTCGTACTGAGCATCTTTTTGATCCATCGCATCTACAAATCGCCGTTCGGTCTGGTCCTTGCCGGCATCAGGGAAAATCATGTCCGTACGGAATTTGCCGGTTTGGCGGTCAAGCGCTACCGGCTCGGAGCGTTTGTCGTGTCAGGAGCTTTCGCCGGACTTGCCGGAGCCCTGGCCGTGATGCTCGACAGCAACGTCACCCCGTTCGCCGCTCACTGGAGTCATTCGTCGGTGCCGGTACTGGTGAGTCTGATAGGAGGCTTGCAGACGTTTGCCGGCCCGTTGGTGGGGAGTATCGTGTTCGTGGTGCTGCGGGAAGTTGTCCAGCGGTTCACTGACAACTGGATGTTCTGGTTCGGAATACTCTTGCTGGCTATTATCATGGGATTCCGCGGGGGAATCGTTGGATCGACAGCAGATCTTTTCAAGAAATATTCCCGGGTATGAATCCCGTTTTGTTTACGCCTGACAGGAAACGGTATTATGACTGAGACTCTTCTGGACGTCCGCAAGCTTAATAAGGCTTTCGGCATGGTGGTTACGGCCAAGGATCTGGATTTCACCCTTCGAGCGCGGGGTTATCACCTCCATTATCGGCCCCAACGGCGCAGGTAAATCCACCCTGATCAATCTGCTCACCGGTTCACTGGCTCCTGATTCCGGGGAGATCTGGTTCCAGGGCCGTGACATTACGCATGAGCCTATACACCGCCGAGTGAGGCAAGGGTTGTGCCGTTCCTTTCAGGTCGTGAATGTCTTCAGCAACCTCACTCTGTTCGAGAACGTTGCCATCCCAGTGCTTTCGGTGAAAAGAAAGGCCCGCAGCATGCTCCGGCCGGTGACAGGCTACAAGGAAGTTCAGGGATGAGGTGGAAAAGATCCTGGACCGGGTTGGACTCCTGGACCAGAGTCACGTGGTAGCCCAGGCCCTTTCACACGGGGACCAGCGCCTTCTCGAGGTGGCGATTGCGCTTGCGGCCAAACCCCGGCTGCTATTCCTGGACGAGCCCACCGCAGGAATGAACCCGGTGGAGAGAACGAGAATTCTCCAAACCATCCGGCAGCTCGCCCAAACCGGGGATGTCACCTTCGTCATTGTGGAGCACGACATGGACATGGTTTTCGCTTTGTCGGAGCGGATCATCGCGTTGCATCGCGGAGAGATCATTGGCGACGGCACAGAGGAGCAAATCAAGATGAATCCTCAGGTGCGCGAGGTCTATTTGGGTGAAGAGGTTACAGCCTGATGCTGCAAGTAAAAGGGATCAACACCTACTACGGCGCCGCCCATGTGCTCCAAAAAGTCACCCTTGAAGTGAAAAGGGGCGAAGCGGTGGCCTTGCTGGGGCGCAACGGGATGGGAAAGACCACCACTCTGCGTTCGATTATGGGACTGACACCGGCCAGGAACGGCTCGATCCACTTGCAGGGCGAAGAAATCCGCAAGCTGCCGCCCTACGTCATCGCAAAGCGGGGGGTGAGCTACATACCGGATGACTTGCGTATTTTCCCCGATCTCACATGCGAGGAAAACCTTGAGATCGCCCGCAGAGTGTGCAAGCGCCCCGGTTACTGGACAAAGGAAAAAGTCGAATCACTCTTCCCCATGTTGGCGGAACGCCGCAAGCAAAAGGGCTCCAGTTTTTCCGGTGGAGAAAAGAAGATGCTGAGCCTGGGCCGTTCTCTCATGATGAACCCCGCGTTGATCCTGTTGGACGAACCTTCAGAAGGTCTTGCGCCCCTGATTGTCCGCAAGCTTGTGGAGACCATTCGCGAGATACGCAGCCACGGGGTCACAATATTGCTGGCAGATCAGAACCTGAAATTCTGCATCGAGGTGTGCGATCGGGGTTATATTATCGAGAAGGGCACCATTGTGCACGAAGGAAGCATGGAGAAGATCTGGTGTGACGAAGAAGTGGTCAAGCGGTACCTCGCACTGTAATATGAAGATGCGTTCAAAGACGAAAGAATTGGGCCGAACGATGTTGTAAAAGGTTGCCCTCCGAACCCCTTCGCAAGGACTTCTAGTAGTTGCCGGGAGTCTCGTTTCTCGCCGCGAAACGAGACTCCCGGCAAGAGTTAGAGTTTCTTGGAGGGGGTGTGGGGGAACCTTCTTTGCAAAGAAGGTTCCCCCACCTTACCGCTTTCATTAAGGAGGCAGGGTCAATGAAGATTCTCGTAGGCTACGACGGTACCGCTCAAGCCAAGCTGGCTCTGGAAGTAGCCAAGAAACATGCGCAGGCATTCAAGGCTGAAGTTTACGTGGTGAAGTCCCTGATGGGCGAGGCGGACACCACCACGGAAGAGATCAAGCAAGCCCAAGACGAATTGGAATATACCAAGGGATTTCTTGCAGAAAGTGGAGTCCCCGTTGAAACTCATCTTCTAATCCGGGGGTTGAGTCCGGGGGAAGACCTCGTGTGGTTTGCCAAGGAACACGATGTGGACGAGATTGTGGTGGGGGTAAAAAAGACGTCCGCGGTGGGTAAAATCATTTTCGGGTCCAACGCTCGCCACGTGATTCTAAATGCGCACTGCCCGGTAGTCAGCGCTAAATGACTCTTGGTCCGCAAATAAAACGGCTGTAACGGTTCACGGCGGAGATCGCTGAGACCGACGAAAGTGTAACTGTGGAGCTTACGACGGGCGAACGATTTCCGTCCCGGTTGCATGTACCCCAGGCTGTTGCATGCGACTGCTGAGGAGCGCAAGACGGCACCTGATGCCAAGGGAGAGGGCATTCACTGGTCTGGTTTAGATGAGGACATCAGTATCGAAAATATACTTTTTGGAAAGCCCTCTGCGAAAGCTCAACGTTCTCTCGGACAATCGCTCGGCGCTCGACAGGAGTACGGAGTGAATAGGCTACGTTTCACTTGTTCCCGACACCTTTGTTCAACTCTTCCCACCACAAACATTTTCCGGCACAGCAATTCTGGAAACTTCCGGATGGCCAAACGGTCATTACTTTACATCTATATGGTTGGACTCAGATTCCGCGACAGGATGGTTTCATGGAAGACTATACCAAGAACAAGTTGTTTCTCGAATATCTAAAAGCGCTGTTTAATCAAGCGGGAATTAGAGCTTTCTTTGCCATTGCCGTATTGATTGCTCTAGGACTTACTGAAGGAATTGGCTTACTTATGCTGATCCCGTTTCTGCAATTAATCGGAATCGGTGAATCGACCCCAACGGGGATTGTCGCGGTAATCGGACAGGTATGGAACTATACCGGGCTTCCACTGACCTTGCCGGCAGTGCTGGCCGTCTATGTAGCAATAATCTCTGTATTTGCTCTAATACAACGAGGGTCCACCATACTCAATTCGAAGCTGTCCCATGCATTCACTCGCAAACTGCGTGATGATTTGTTCAAAGCAATGGCTCGCGTTCAGTGGCTCCGTTTTATGCAGATCAGAGGGTCGGACATCAACCACGTGATGACATCAAACCTCACCACCGTAGATAATGGAACTTACGGCCTATTTGCCCTGATTAGCAGCGTCTTTGTTGTCCTGGTCAATATAGGGATAGCCATGATGTTGTCTTTTCCTCTCACCTGCGTGGCTATAGTCAGTTCCGGCCTCCTGCTTTTGGTCCTCAGGCCTCTCAATCGCCGGTCCTACTCGCTTGGGGAGGAGTGGCGGCAGACTATGGGAGCATTATTCGGCGTATTGATGGAGCATCTGGCCGGGATGAAAGTGGCCAAGAGCTTCGGGGCTGAAGATAGGCACATCCGGAGTTTCTGCTCACTGAGCGGCAATCTTGAGCAACAGGCCAACCGCTACGCAGGGATTCTCTCCTCCACAAGCATGTATTACGAAATTGGCGGAGTGGTCGTCCTGAGTATTTTCTTTCTTGTCGGAGTGCAAGTTCTTCAAATTGCCGCGGCCACGCTGCTGATTATGGTTTTTCTGTTTGCCAGGCTGGTGCCCCAATTCTCTTGGATGCAGCGAACATGGCAGGGAATCCTGAATATGCTGCCGGCTTATAAAGCGGTGCTGGAAATGGCCGACAAGTTTCACGCGGCCGAGGAACAGCCCCCATCCGGTCAGGTAGACCCAATCGACCTCAGGAGCGGGATAGAGTTCCGTGATGTCTCTTTCCGCTATGACAAGGAAGACCCCAATTTTGTCCTGAACATGATGGATCTGACCCTCCCTGCTTTGAAGACAACAGTTATTCTTGGGCCTTCAGGCGGCGGCAAGAGCACCTTTGCGGACCTGCTGATAGGGTTGTTGACGCCGGATCTTGGACAGGTCCTTATTGACGGCAAAAGGCTGGAAGGAAACGTGCTGCATTCCTGGCGCAAATCAGTGGGGTACGTTCCTCAGGAAAGTTTGTTGTTCCATGAGACATTGCAGGACAACATGCGCTGGGCTTCGCCTGACAGTTCAGAGGAGGACATCTGGAAAGCGCTGCGACTGGCCGCGGCCGAGGACTTCGTCAGAGCGTTGCCTGAGGGGCTGAACACAATCCTTGGGGATCGCGGGGTAAGGCTTTCAGGCGGGCAGCGACAAAGGATCGCGCTGGCAAGGGCCCTGTTGAGGAATCCCACACTGCTGCTGCTGGATGAAGCGACGAGCAATCTGGACAGCGAAAACGAGCAGCGGATCTTTCAAGCTCTCCAAATGCTTCGGGGAACGATGACGGTGGTGTTTATCTCGCACAGGCCGTCTGCAGTGGAATGCGCGGACCAGGTTGTCGTAATCGAAGGTGGGCGGGTAGCTCCGCGAACAACATATTCGCAGTAAAAGAAGCGGTTATAAAGATGGGCTGGGGCCTCCCTTGCGCCCTTATAGAAACGATTTCTTCAGCCGTTCAGCCCGATTCAGTAATTGTACAACCCCGCCGCCGATGGAAGCCGGAAGCAGGGATTAGCACGGCGTTTCCGGATTTCTGGTTCTTATATCGCATTCCATGAAAGCATGTGCATCACTGCTAAGACAATTGTTCGAGCATCTTGCTCAATAATGGCATAAGGCAACTCGTTCTCTTGTATCATCCGATACTCGATGCTGTCATCGTGTCCAGGACGCCGAAAATGAGTCACGGGATTCCGGATCTGTCTTGCCCGATCAAATGCTTCATACTCCTCGATACTCAGCCATCCTTTGTCCCTCGCTTCCCGTAGCAATACAGAGATGTTCGCGCGCTCCAGATCATCTCGTCCCGAGGCGTAGAATTCGGCAGCAAGCGTTCTCTCCACCGAATGCCATACCGAGTAGCAATAACCGCCAGGTACTGGCCGTAGACGAAGCAATAGCGTGTCTCCTCGAAAAGATACTTGGCCATCATTCCGTCCGAGAACCACGGGTACTCCGACTTTGGCATTCTTGCAGCTAGCCAGTTGAGTCGTTCGACTCGCTCAGCCAAGCATGACGCATCCTCTTTGGAGAGCCAGTCCTCAGAAATATGTGTCCAATCGTGTTCGGGCATGTCTTGAATGCGGTAGCAGCGCAAGTTAGGTCTTCGCTAGTTTACTGAGGCACGCTGTTATGAAAAGGTTCCCAAACGGAGTTAGCACAATCTTCCCACGCTCGAACCTGAGCTCGACGGCCTCCTTATCATGCGGCACCATCTCAAATTGCGGCCTGTAGATGTTCTCAAGCTCCTCGTACAATGGCGGATGTGCGATGAAGACGTCATGCCTTATGTTGATAAGGCCAAGCCCCTCAAAGTTGCTGAGGTACGCGACGATATTTTGCGGGTACGAGAGCTTTGTCTTCACCTCCAGGCCGGTAAGTAACAGCCCGAGTGTATGCCACTCGGTCTTGCCTTTCTTCGAAAGCCGGGCCTCAACGAAAGGACGATCCTCCCTGATATGTTGTAGCAGCAACGCTTCGTCGGGTGAAAGATTGCTGATTACGTTGACAAAGCTGGGGTGTGCGGTGTGGGCATAGTCGAGCGTTGAAGCTTTCGCAAGGAGATTGATGTAGAGACCGCTCAACTGGTCGTCGGTGACATAAGCTAGTTTCTCTGCGATCGGGACGCCAACCTCCGGCGGAACTTCCGCAATACGATCTTGCGGCACTTGCTTGAGCTGTTGGCGGTACTTCTCGAGGTTGTTCTCCAGCGCGATCTTCGCTCTCTCGTTTAGCAGGGCGAATGGCCACAAGATGGTGTTGCCAAGACCCAGAATCGTGCTAAGAGCCTTGCCGACTTGGGCCACACCCGGTTTCGCAAGATCTCCGTAGATCTCCTTCAGGAGGCCTGGCACTTCTGCTAGCTCTTTCAAGATTGGCAGCATTCCGTTAGTCATAGGTAACCGCTCCCCTCCTCGACCAGTACACTCGACAAGAAAAACGAAGCCGTTGAACGAAAATGAAGGTTGCTGGGCTGAACTATGCTCCCTGTTCGCAGTTTCAGTCAAGCGGTATCTTCAAGACTTGGCTTGAATACCGACTTATGCGGTGGCTGATATGGTATGGGCTCGTCTGAGGCAGTCTGCGCAAGCAGTGCAGCGGCGCAACAGTTGACCGAAGAGGCGCGAGGCAAGTATCGTCATGTACAGTTTGGCGACGGCCGGCGTTGCCACCCGTAACCGTGTAATTGAAGTCCACGGCCAAGAAAGGGAAGGAAGAACCACAATGCCAACCGATAGATACCAACGAGGATGGGAAAAACTCAAAGAAGTCGATGGGGAAGCAGGCGAGCGAGTCATGGAGAGTCTCAAAGACATCGCGCCTGACCTGGCTCGATATGTGATCGAGTTCGCATTCGGAGATGTGTACAGCCGCCCGGGACTGGACTTGAAATCACGGGAGATCGCGGCAGTGGCCGCGCTCACCACGCTTGGCAATGCCACGCCGCAACTGAAGGTACACATTCACGGTGCGCTTAATGTGGGTTTGTCACGCCAGGAGGTTGTTGAAATCATCATCCAGATGGCCGTGTACGCGGGATTTCCCGCGGCCATAAACGGGATGTTCGCGGCCAAGGAAGTCTTTCAAGAGCGAGACGAGAAGGGACTGAGTTAAAGACACCCGGCGCAAAGCGGGGAAAGAGATTAACCGCAGAGTGCGCAGAGGACGCAGAGAGAAAAAAGAGCTTAAAGACAGATAAACGTCTTCAAGGCTGGAAATCCGATTGGCTTGTGGTTCATCTCTCCAAAAAAAGAAAATGCCTTTCTCCGCGTTCTCGGAGCCTGCCCCGGACCCTGATCCGGGGATCTCTGCGGTGAAAATCAACAACAGCAGCTATCGCCGTGGCAGTCGCAGGCAGCTGAGCGGATTTCGTCCAGTATCGGGCTTTCACACCCTATCTTCTGGCTTTCTCCATGAGGATGCTGAGCCCATACATAAAACTCATCTTCCGGACTTAGCGATTCTATTTCTGAGACCATAGATTCCAGGCCAATACACTTCAATGACTCGCTTCGTTTTTCCTTTTCATGGCTCTCGTCACGGGTACCCATTGTCAACCTCCCAAGTAATCCTGTCTTGTCCACATAGATGACAGCGGAACGGGAACGGTTCAAATTTTGTGGAGTGCCGGGATACTGAGGGCGGAATTATATTGATTGCCGAAAATTATATCGGTTCTCAAAAGTTCTGTCCTTTTCGTCGGCATGTGACAAAGGGGAATGATGGTCTGGGTGCCACTGCTGGCTTGTCCAGCAGTGTTTTCTATGCTTGCACTGCTGGACAAGCCAGCAGTGGCACCCACAAGTAAATCGGATCAATCCTTTGGCAAACGATGGTGTTCTTGCGATTATGTCTTTGCCAAACCGTTTTAACAAAATTGTAACCCAAGACACTTACATTTTTGTAACCCCGCCTCATTAATTGGAAGATTTCCGACCTGCCAGGCTAATCTCCACAACCAAAATAACCAATCATGATGGTGTCTTACAGTCACGCGAGGCATCCGCCTCTGACATGTTGGCACACCTGTTGCTTATACCCCAACAGAATTCAACGAAAGGCGGAGGCCAACATGAGAAAGATAGCGATTTACGGCAAAGGCGGCATCGGAAAGTCGACCACTACGCAGAATACGGTTTCAGGTCTGGCCGAGATGGGGCGCAAAGTCATGGTGGTCGGCTGCGACCCCAAAGCGGACTCGACCCGGCTCCTGCTAGGGGGCCTTTCCCAAAAGACGGTGCTCGACACACTGCGGGCCGAAGGTGAAGACGTGGACCTGGAGGACATCCGTAAGACGGGTTACAAAGGCGTCGTCTGCGTCGAATCGGGCGGGCCCGAACCTGGTGTGGGCTGTGCGGGACGCGGCATCATAACCTCCATTAACCTGCTGGAACAGCTCGGCGCCTACGCCGAGAGCGAGAAGCTCGATTACGCCTTCTACGACGTCTTGGGAGACGTGGTTTGCGGTGGCTTCGCCATGCCCATTCGTGAAGGCAAAGCCCAGGAGATCTACATCGTGGTTTCCGGTGAAATGATGGCCATGTACGCAGCCAACAACATCTGCAAGGGTATCGTCAAGTTTGCTGAAGGAGGCGGTGTGCGCTTGGGCGGACTCATTTGCAATAGCCGCAATGTGGATTACGAACAAGAGATGATCGAAGCCTTCGCGGACCTACTGGGCACTTATATGATCCACTTCGTGCCCCGTGACAACATCGTGCAGAGGGCGGAAATCAACAGGAAAACGGTCATCGAGTTTGATCCGGCTCACGCCCAAGCTGAGGAATACCGCACTTTGGCCAAGAAGATCGAAGAGAACAAGAGGCATGTTGTTCCCAAGCCCATGACCACGGATGAACTCGAACAACTTTTGATCAAGCACGGCTTGGCCGCTTAAGCGGAAGTGCGCACAGACGTGAACAAAGAACAGAGGTGACGGATATGTTGATGATCAGATCAATTGTAAGGCCCACAAAGGTGGACGAAGTATTGGCGGCGCTGATGGAAGCGGGTTTTCCGGCAGTGACCAAAGTGTCGGTGGTCGGCCGAGGCAAGCAGCGAGGCATAAAGATTGGCGAAATCACCTATGACGAGATCCCCAAGGAACTGCTCATTACCGTGGTGCCGGATTCAGATAGGGATTTTGTCATCAAGACAGTGATCAAAGCGGCTCGTACAGGAGATAAAGGCGCTTACGGCGACGGCAAAATCTTTGTGAGCCCGGTGGAGGAAGTCTACACCATTAGTTCGGGGATCAAGGAAACGGCTTCCGGCGGAATCGAAGAGGTGAAGATATGAAAGAAGTCATGGCGATCATCCGCATGAACATGATGAACAAAACCAAAAAGGCGCTCTCCGATGCGGGTATTTCCTCCATGACCGCCAAGGATGTCCTAGGGAGAGGCAAAGGCCTGGTGGATTACCATCTCTTGCATGGCGCTGAAAAAGGTTATGAGGAAGCCATCGCGCAGCTCGGGCAGAGCCAGCGTCTTATTCCCAAGCGCCTGCTGGTAGTGGTTGTGCAGGACAAGCTCTTACCAAAGACGGTGAACACAATCGTCGAGGTCAATCAAACTGGTAAGTCCGGCGACGGCAAGATCTTCGTCATGCCGGTGAGTGACTCCGCCAGCGTACGTACCGGTGAAGCCGGCGACACCGTCCTGGATGACGTGTGAACGGCTGTTTGTTAACGGGAGAACACCATGAAATTAGTCAAGAAAGAAACCATCTGCTGCGAGGCCGAACTCATCGATCCCGAAGAAGTGAAGCAGGAACTTCTCAGAAAAGTTCCCACCAAAGTGGCTCGCAAGCGCGCTAAACAAATCATCGTCAACCAGGTGGGCGAAAGCCAGGAAGTTCCGGAAATCGGGGCCAACACCCGCACGATTCCCGGCATCATCACTCAGCGCGGCTGCACCTACGCAGGCTGCAAGGGCGTTATCCTGGGGCCCACTCGCGACATAGTGAACATTACCCACGGTCCTATCGGTTGCGGTTTCTATAGCTGGCTCACGCGGCGCAATCAGACGCGTACGAACGGGCCGGACGATGAAAACTTCATGACGTACTGCTTTTCCACGGACATGCAGGAAGAAGACATTGTGTTCGGGGGCGAGAAGAAGCTCCGGGCGGCCATTCAGGAAGCCTACGATCTGTTCAAACCCAAGGCCATAAGCATCTTCGCCACCTGCCCGGTGGGACTGATTGGCGACGACGTGCACTCCGTGGCGCGAGAGATGAAGGAAAAGCTCGGGATCAATGTTTTCGGGTTCAGTTGCGAGGGCTACAAGGGCGTGAGCCAGTCCGCGGGGCACCACATTGCCAACAACGGCATTTTCACCCACGTCGTTGGGCTCAATGACAACGTCAAAGAAGGCAAATACAAGATCAACCTGCTGGGCGAATACAACATAGGCGGAGATGCCTTTGAACTGGACCGCATCCTTGATGACTGCGGCATCACCGTTGTCTCCACCTTTAGCGGCAATTCCACCTACGACCAGTTTGCCAACGCCCATACCGCGGATCTCAACACCATCATGTGCCACCGGTCCATCAACTATGTGGCGGAAATGATGGAGACCAAGTACGGGATCCCGTGGATCAAGATCAACTTCATCGGAGCCGAAGCGTCTGCAAAAACGCTCCGCAAGATCGCCAACTATTTTGAAGATCCGGAACTGAGCGAGCGTGTCGAAGAGGTCATCGCTCGGGAAATGCCGGAAGTAGTCAAGGTGCGCGATGAAGTGCGGGCACGCTGCGAAGGGAAGCTGGCCATGCTCTTCGTGGGCGGTTCCCGGGCTCACCACTACCAGGAGCTTTTCCGGGAAATCGGCATGAAGACGATATCTGCCGGGTACGAATTCGCTCATCGTGACGACTACGAAGGCCGCCACGTGCTCCCCTCCCTTAAGGTAGACGCGGACAGCCGAAACATCGAGGAGTTGGAAATCCATCCCGATCCGGAAAGATTCCGCCCGCGGAAGACGGCTGAGGAACTGGAGCGACTCCAGGCTCAGGGATTCCGTTTCAAGGACTACGACGGAATGATGCCTGAAATGCCTGAGAACACTCTGGTGATCGACGACATCAGCCAGTACGAAACCGAGCGGCTCATCGAAATCTACAAACCGGCCATTTTCTGTGCGGGCATCAAGGAAAAATTCGCCATACAGAAGAAGGGCATCCCAATGAAGCAGCTCCACAGCTACGATTCCGGCGGACCTTATGCCGGCTTCAGGGGAGCCATCAATTTCTACCGGGAGATTGATCGTATGGTCAACAGCCAGGTTTGGAAATATCTCAAAGCGCCCTGGCAGGAAAATCCCGAACTGGCGGCCAAGTACGCCTGTGATTGAGCCATCGAGGAAGGAACGCAATCATGTTACTGCGACATACTCCAAAAGAAATCAACCAACGCAAAGCCTTGACCATTAACCCGGCCAAGACCTGCCAGCCGATAGGCGCCATGTACGCGGCATTGGGCATTCACCGCTGCCTGCCGCATAGTCACGGCTCGCAGGGTTGCTGCGCCTACCACCGGAGCACGCTCACTCGCCATTACAAAGAACCGGTGATGGCCGCGACCAGCTCCTTCACCGAAGGGGCGTCGGTCTTCGGCGGGCAGGCCAACCTGGTGCAGGCCATAGACAACATTTTCACCATTTATGAACCTGACGTGATCGCGGTCCACACCACGTGTCTGTCGGAAACCATCGGCGATGACATTCCGCAGATCGCTCGCAAAGCCGATGCGGACGGCAAAATCCCGAGCGGCAAATACGTCATCCATGTGAACACCCCGAGTTACGTGGGAACGCATGTGACCGGATTTGCCGGCATGACCAAGGCCATGGTGGATTACTTTGCTCAGTCCAACGGAACCAAGATCCATCAAATCAACATCATCCCCGGCTACGTGGAACCGTCGGACATGGAGGAAGTCAAACGCATCGCCGACATGATGGGCGTCCGGACGGTTATGTTTCCGGATACGTCCGGGGTGCTGAACCGGCCACAGACCGGCAAGTACGAGATGTTCCCCAAAGGCGGCGTGACCGTGGAAGCTTTGAAGACCATAGGCGACAGTATGGCGACCATCGCTCTTGGACGGCTGGCTTCGGGACCGGCAGCACGGGCTCTGGACACCAAATGCCAGGTGCCTTGCGAAATCCTCGACCTGCCTATTGGGTTTAAGGCCACTGACCGGTTTGTGGACACCCTGAGGAAAACCGCGGGAATCAACGTTCCCGACGCCCTGAATGAAGAACGCGGGCAGCTCTTGGACATCGTCACCGACATGCACCAGTACTTCTACGGGAAGAAAGTGGCGCTGGCGGGCGATCCCGATCAGCTCATCGCACTGACCGAATTCCTGGTGTCCATCGACATGTGGCCGATCCACATCGTAACCGGCACCACGGGTAAGAAATTTGAGACTCGCATCCGGGAGATCACCAAGAATGTGCCGCATCCCGTAAACGTTGGCGTCCCCGGCGACATGTTCCTGCTGCATCAGTGGATCAAGAATGAACCGGTGGATTTGCTCATGGGCAACACCTACATGAAGTACATCGCCCGCGATGAGGACATCCCGCTGGTGCGCTTCGGCTTTCCCATTCTGGATCGCATCGGCCACAGCTACTTCCCGACGGTCGGGTACCGCGGCGGCATGCGCCTGCTCGAAAAGATCCTGGACGCCGTCCTGGAACGGCAGGATCGGGATGCGCCGGAAGAAAGCTTTGAACTGGTGATGTAGGGAAGAAAGACGCTAGTCGAAGGACAGCAATCGGAAACTAGAGAATCGACATCGAAAATCAGAAATCGGGAGTAATAGCAATGCAAAAACCAGATCATCATATTTTAGTGTGTGCGAGTTTTCGCGGCACGGAAGCCAAAGGGAAGTGTATCAAGAAGGAATCCCTCCAACTGATCCCTCATCTGCAAGAAGAGCTGGCCGACCGCGGCCTGAACGCGATGGTGTCCACCACAGGCTGCCTGAACCTCTGCGAGGAAGGCCCGGTGATGATCATCTATCCCCAGGCATACTGGTACCGTGACGTCACCAGCACAGATGCGGTGGATGAGATCCTGGATGCCCTGGAAGACGGTAAGGCAGCGGAGAAGTATCTGCTGACATGAACGTCGGGTCGACATTCTGAAGTAGGGCGGCCCGTGGCCGCCATCGAATCTGAAACGGCGGGCACGGCCCGCCCTACCTGGCTCAACGGGAACAGATCAATGACCACCCCAATTTTTACCGAAAGACAGGATCAGATACATCGGAAGGGCGATCAGCCCTTCCAAATGTCATGCGACAAAGAGAGCCTCGCTGGTGCGGTAAGTCAAAGGGCCTGTGTGTTTTGTGGCTCCAGGGTGGTGCTGTACCCCATCGCGGATGCCCTGCACCTGGTTCACGGGCCTATTGGCTGTGCTGCCTACACTTGGGACATACGGGGCGCCTTGTCTTCCGGTCCGGCCTTGCACAGGCTGAGTTTCTCCACCGATCTCCAGGAGACGGACGTGATCTTCGGTGCAGAGGAAAAGCTTTACAAGGCTCTAGTTGAATTGATCGACAGGCATCAACCAAAAGCAGCCTTTGTCTACTCCACGTGCATAGTGGGAATCATCGGTGACGATCTTGAAGCGGTTTGCAAACGAGTGGAGCGGGAAAAAGGCATTCCTGTCATCCCGGTTCAGTCCGAAGGATTCAAGGGCAACAAGCGTGCCGGTTACAATGCAGCCTGCAAAGCAATGTTCCGGTTGATCGGCACCGGCGACACTTCAAATGTTTCAGAGCTGAGCGTCAATATCCTCGGAGATTTCAACCTGGCAGGCGAGATTTGGATCATTCGAGAATATTTCGAGCGGATGGGTTTGGAGGTTGTCGCAAATATCACCGGCGACGGCCGAGTGGACGATATCCGGCGGGCCCACGGGGCCGCGTTGAACGTGGTGCAGTGCTCAGGCTCCACAATGGATCTGGCCAAGATGATGGAGGAGGAATACGGCACGCCCTTTATGCGGGTTTCATATTTCGGAGTGGAGGACATGGCCGAGTCGCTCTACAACGTGGCACGCTTTTTTGCCGACAAGGACCCGGAAATAATGGGCCGCACTGCTGACCTGGTTAAAAGCGAGCTGACGGATTTGTATCCGGCTCTGGAAAAGTACCGCCGCGCACTTTCCGGCAAGAAAGCGGCAATCTATGTTGGCGGCGCTTTCAAGGCTTTTTCTTTGGTGAAGGCATTCAGGCTTCTGGGGATGGCTGTGGTGCTGGTCGGTTCTCAAACCGGCACCGAGGAAGACTACCGTGAACTCCATGAGATCACTGACGAGGGGACGATCATTGTGGATGATTCCAACCCGCTGGAATTGGCGTCATTTCTCCAGGAGAAGGATGTTGACATTTTTGTAGGTGGAGTGAAGGAACGTCCTATTGCGTACAAGCTTGGCGTGGGGTTTTGCGACCACAATCACGAACGAAAAGAGGCCCTCGAAGGCTTCGTCGGTATGCTCAATTTCGCCAAAGAGGTCTACTCGACAGTCATGAGCCCTGTTTGGCGGTTCGTTCCCAGAAAAGGGGAGGGGAGATCGCTTCGAGCGCCTGCACGTTTGCGCAGCGTGAGCAATCGGTGAGGTCAAAGCCATGAAACAAGTTCATAAAAAACCTGAGCCTTACGTTTCCACCACGAACGCGTGCAAGCTGTGCAAGCCGCTCGGCGCATGCCTGGCCTTTCGAGGCATAGAAGGAGCTGTGCCGTTTCTTCACGGTTCCCAGGGCTGCGCAACTTACATGAGGCGCTACATCATAAGTCATTTCAGGGAACCCATGGACATTGCGTCCTCATCTCTGGGCGAAAAGCATGCAGTGTACGGTGGCGGCCCAAATCTGAAGCAGGGGCTCAAAAATGTGATGTCGAAATACGACGTCGGCATGATCGGAATCGCGACGACCTGTCTCACGGAAACCATAGGCGATGACGTTCCCACGATCGTCAACGAGTTTCGCAGAGACTTTGCCGACGAGATGGAAGCTCACGGTTCCCCAGCTTTGGTCAGAGTGTCCACGCCCAGCTATGCGGGCACTCATATAGAAGGCTTTCACGCAACGGTCAAGGCAGTTGTCGATCAGCTTGCCGAAGAAACCGAGCCTCACCAGGGGATCACGCTTTTCCCTGGATTCGTGTCACCCGCGGATATCCGCTATTTGAAAGAAATCATCGAGGATTTCGGGCTTCAAGGAACCATCCTGCCCGACATATCGCTGACTCTCGATGGGCCGGCCCTGAAGGATTACGAGAAGCTGCCATCCGGCGGAACTCCCATTTCCGAAATCAAGGCTATGGGCGGCTCAAGGGCTGCCATCGAATTCGGCCGTTCGCTGTCGGTGAAGCACACTGCGGGCGGACTACTCGACGCAACGATTTGGAGTGCCTCTTCATTCCCTCGGCATGCCAATCGGCCTCCGTGAATCGGACGTGTTTTTTGAAGTGTTGGAAGAATTGTCGGGCAGAGAGATGCCTGAAAAACATGCCCTGGAAAGGGGCAGACTGATAGACGCTTACGTGGACGGCCACAAATACATCTTTGACAAAAGGGCCATCGTGTATGGCGAAGAAGATCTAGTCGTCGGGCTTACTGCTTTTCTCGCAGAAATCGGTGTGAGACCCGTCCTCTGCGCATCGGGCGGCCGGAGCGGCAAATTCGAGCAGGCCATTGCGGAGGTCGTAGAAGGCTTGCTGCCGGAGCCACCGGAAGTTCGTGAAGGAGTCGATTTCTACGACATCGCAGAAGAGGCTGAGGCGCTCGAACCTGATCTGATCATAGGTAACAGCAAAGGCTATCACCTTGCCAAGAAATGGAACGTCCCGCTCATTCGAGTGGGTTTTCCCATCCACGACCGTTTCGGCGGGCACAGGATCCTGCACCTGGGATATCGAGGAGCCCAGTCGCTTTTGGATACCATCGTCAACACTGTCATTGAGGCAAAACAGGAACATTCGCCAATAGGCTACAGCTATATATAAGAGGATACGAACAATGAGCGGGCCAAATATAAACAATCATCCCTGTTTCAATGTCCATGCAAAAGGCACGTGCGGTCGAGTTCACCTGCCGGTGGCTCCGGACTGCAACATCAAGTGCAATTACTGCAACCGTAAGTATGATTGTGTGAACGAAAGCAGGCCCGGGGTCACAAGTTCAGTGCTCACTCCGGATCAGGCCGTGCTCTATCTGGAACGAGTCCTGGAAAAGGCTCCGAATATAACGGTGGCGGGCATTGCAGGGCCGGGTGACGCATTTGCCAAGCCAAAGGGCACGATGGAAACTCTTCGTCTGATCAGAGAACCGCTTTCCGGAGCTGCTCCTTTGTCTGGCAACCAACGGTTTGAATGTCGCTCCTTACATCGCTGAGCTGGCGGAATTGCAAGTCTCTCACGTCACCATGACGGTGAATGCCGTAGATCCGGAAATAGGGGCCAAGATTTACAGTTGGGTACGTGACGGCAAAGTGATTTACCGGGGCATGGACGCGGCAAAACTGCTGCTGGCAAGACAGCTTGAGGCAATAGCTGCGCTGAAAGCCCACGGCATCGTGGTCAAGGTGAACACCATCGTCATACCGGGGATCAACGATCATCACGTGGCCGAGGTCGCTCGCAAGATGGCGGAGCTTGGGGTGGACATCCAGAACTGCATGACCATGTACCCGAACCAAGGCACGCCGTTCGGAGATATTGGCGAGCCAACCCCGGAGTTGATGGCTGAAATACGTAACGAAGTTGAGAAAATCATTCCTCAGATGAAACATTGCACCAGATGCAGAGCTGATGCAGTCGGATTGTTGGAAGACGACCGTTCGTCGGAATTTAGAGGGTGCCTCTCCGACTGTTCGCAAACGCACTCAATCAACACTGACGGCAAGCCCTATGTGGCGGTTGCAACCTGGGAAGGAGTGCTCGTAAATCAGCACCTTGGAGAAGCGGAACGCTTTCAAATATGGGGGCCGTCGGAAGATGGTTATGCCGTGGTGGAAGAGCGAAAGGCCCCGGAAAAAGGCTCAGGCGTCGAATAGATGGTATGCGCTTGCTGAGATCTTGAAGGACTGCCGTGCGATTCTGGTGAGCGGAATTGGCGAAACCCCGAGCCAAGTGCTTACCGAGTGCGAAATCTTGCCCGTGCAGATGAACGGGTTCATTCAAACGGGGCTGGAAGCCATATACGGGGGGGGAGACACTGCGGTGCTCAAAGGTCGTAGAGACGGCTGCGGCAAGGCCGCAGGCTGCTCAGGGAGCGGCGGTGGATGTGGATGAGAAGAGGGAGCAGTGGGCACCTTTCTCATGAGAGGTTCCCACTGGACGAGGCTGGTGTGCTATTAAGCAAGCAGGCAATTTGAAGAAGGCGGAGTAGGGCCAGCATCTTTCACCAGTGAGATTGCTTCGTCAGATTTCAGCTCCTCGCAATGACAGCTCACATGAAGCTGTATTCGAAAATAATGGCGAACTTCAGTATTAAGTGAACCCGTTGCGAATTGCGCCAAGGTCACCCTCCATTAGTCCGCCTCCCGTCGAGGGAGCGGGATGTAAGGAAACCCTCTCCTGGGCGGGAGATGGCAGTGTGACGGGGAGTCGGGTAGGATCAATCCATGCCCCTATCATGGCGCCCATGAGGCAGAGCGTAGGAACCAAATGGCAGCCCAGACATTATGACAACACATTACTCGGAATATTTCTTCTGTTTAACGAACTCTTCCAGACCGAACTTTTTGATTCTATAGCCTATCTGTCTCAGAGTTATGCCCAGTTCCTGGGCAGCGTGTGATTGGACCCAATTGTTGCGCTCCAGAGAGTCCAGCACCTCTTGTTTTTCACGTTCACGGAGCGAACCAAGCAGCTTCCGGTCCTGCGTCTCCACGATCTTTGACGCCATGCACGAGGTAGGGAGATAGGTCCAGAAGATCTATCGTGGCCTCGTCGAATATTATGGCCAATCGCTCTACAAGGTTTTCCATCTCCCGCACGTTTCCCGGCCAGGAATACCTTACGAATGCGTCCAGAGCCTGAGTTGGTGAATTGGAGGCTGGAACCGTACTCGCGGCTGATCTTATCGCAGAAGAAACTG
Source organism: uncultured delta proteobacterium (assembly GCA_963786905.1). Classification (GTDB taxonomy): domain Bacteria; phylum Desulfobacterota; class Desulfomonilia; order Desulfomonilales; family Desulfomonilaceae; genus CAWBBA01. Next base: position 72,972 of record CAWBBA010000033.1, read on the forward strand.
ACCAAGGGAACTATGTCCTCTCTCCGCTCGCGGAGTGGGGGCACTCTGATAGGAAACACGTCCAGCCTGTAATACAGGTCTTCCCGGAACGAACCATCAGCCACTGCCGCGCTGAGGTCCCGGTTCGTGGCGGCGATTATCCTCACATCCACCTTTCTTGTCTTTGTGCTCCCCAAGCGCTCGAATTCCCGGTCCTGCAGAAACCTCAACAGCTTCACCTGTAACGGCATAGGTAGTTCACCTATTTCGTCCAGAAAGATGGACCCGCCATCAGCCTCTTCAACCCGACCTGCTTTGGATTCAACGGCCCCCGTGAAAGCGCCCTTTTCGTAACCAAAGAGTTCAGACTCCAGGAGGTTGTCAGGAAGTGCTGCACAGTTGACTTTTATGAACGAAGACCGTGCTCTGCTGCTCAGTTCATGGATTATCCTTGCAACGAGGGTCTTTCCGGTGCCAGATTCCCCGAGGAGCAAAACAGAAGCCTTGGTCGGAGCAACTTTCCTGATCAACTGTTGCACCTCGAACATGGTCGGGCTGGTCCCTACGGCAAAGAAATTCCTGCTCTTCTCGGAAAGTTCCGTTTTCAGAGACAGGTTGGCCTTGATCAGATGCTGCTCCCTGGCTTTCACCTGGTCGTTCAAACTGACAAGCTGCGCCATGAGAGCGGACAGGATCGTCAGAAACCTTATGTCTTCCTCAAACGAGACGTCCTCGTCGAAGAGGCGGTCTACACTCAAGACCCCGATGGCCCTGCCGTTCAGCACTATGGGTACACCGATAAAGGATATCTGCCCCTTTTCGATTCTTCGTGAGCCGGTCTTATTGAGAAACAAAGGCTCTTTGCTTATGTCCGGAACCACAAACGGTTCGGCGGTTCGGAATATGAGCCCGGTCACACCTTCATTGAGACGGTAGACCCCTCTCTTCTTCTCTTTGGGTCGAAGGCCATGCGAGGCCCGGATCGAGAGAGTATCTTCTTCGCCATTCTTCAGTGTGATCGTGGCCCTTTTCATAGAAAGATATTCGGAAAGGATCTCAAGGATGATTTCCAGGGTCTGGTCCAAGTTAAGGGCCTGACCGATGATCTGGCTTATATCGTACAAGACCTTTAATTCGAGTTTACTTACCTTTGTATCCATTTGGTTCACCGTGCCGCGTCATTAAGTTTGAGCCCTTTCGACTTCTGGCGCCTTAGGCCGTTAGACCTGGTCGGAGATGAATGAATGCCCCTAAGATTGGAGTTCGGTCCGCAGTCCGTTCCTGAATGTGGCTTTTCTTGAATTTCCATTGGCGACTTCACCTGCAAAGCTCAATCAGCTCCTCGTCGGATAACGCACGCTTCAAATGATCGCTGAGGCAGCGCACTCGCCGGACCAGATCACTGAGATTCTCGGCCCTTTTGACTAGGCCCAACCGACTCAGCCGATATGAAAGAACCCTCCGACCGGAATATTTGCCCAGTGTAATTTCTCGTTCTCTGCCCAACTTTTCCGGAGGATAGGGTTCATAATTGGTCGGATCCATTATGACTGCGGACGCATGAATTTCAGATTCGTGAGAGAAGATCTTGCTCCCCACGATGGGCTTGCCCGCAGGGATTTCCCTGCCGGACGCTTGTGAGACGTATTCGCAAAGGGCCGGCAGGAGAGATAAATTCAGGCCCGTGTCTATTCCGTATAGATGGGTGAGGGCCATGACCACTTCCTCCAAAGCTGCATTGCCTGCTCTTTCCCCCAAGTCCAAGCACCGTGGTACTGACATAAGTGGCGCCGGCACGGACTCCGGCCAGGGCGTTGGCAGTGGCCAAGCCGAAGTCATTGTGCGTATGAATCTCAATGGGCAAATTCATGCGGAGCTTCAATCTTGAGACCTTGTCGAATATGATGAATGGATCAGTTTGTCCCACTGTATCGGAAAATCTGAGACGATCTGCCCCACAAGTCTTCCGCGAGCAATCCGAAATCAGCGAGAAAATCCTCATCGGCTCGAGATGCGTCTTCTGCGCCCACACAAACATACAGTCCCTCTTTTTTGGCAAATCCTAATGCAGTCCGGAGCTTATGAAGGACCCAATCACGCGTCTTCGCCAGCTTGTTGGCTATCTGGAGGTCGGATACGGGGAGCGATATCGCCACCGCAGAAACCCCGCAGCGAAGGGATGCCTCGACATCCGAAATAACGGCACGGTTCCACGTCATAAGTCGTGCGGCAAGTCCCAGTTTCACCATGCTGATGACGACACGCTGTTCTTCATTTCCCATAGCCGGAATACCGCACTCAATTTCGTGGACTCCAAGCCCGTCCAACATCCTGGCTATGACGACCTTTTCCTCACCAGAAAAGGCCACGCCTGCCGTTTGCTCGCCATCCCGCAATGTAGTGTCTGTCACGTAGATCCGGTTCATCATTAGCCTGGGTCAACAATCTGAGCTTGACGTGATGACCGCGGAGGACTTGACCTCAGTAATCGTTCACTCGATAATCCGTATTTGAGCGAACAGAGGACCGGTCCGCCCTGGGCGGTTCTTCCAATGTCGAGGCCCCTTTTGCCCGTGGAGCTATGCGAAGAGCGTGCCAACAAAGCTGAAGTTGGGTTAAGCCGTGTAAATTGGTATATTAGTCTGATTGCGTCAGAAGAGCAGATCAGGATTAGCGACAAATTGGTAGGTATTGTACTCGCTTGCTACGGAATCGGCGTTTTTAGTTGCACAGCCCTTTCGCAGATTGAATGCAGTTTCACCTGTCCGGGCAGGCCGAGAGAGTCTTGTGAGAAGCGCGCAACTTACAAGAACGTATGTCCCGGGTCACGATCTTGTGAATGGTCGGCTCTTGATCCTCGGTGTGGAGTCCGCTGTTTCTCTCCGTCAGCGTTTTCCTTGCGATCCTGGCACACATTTTGTAATGATAAAAGCGCAGATTGAGTTTCATGCCCCCGGCATGAAACCACTTGGAGGGCCAAATGGTCTTTTATAATGAGAGTGAGGGAAAGAAGCGCTACGGGACGGTAATAGCGTCGCTCGGAATTGATCCGAAGAAGATGACTGAAAAGTATATGGAATCCTTAACAAAAGAGTTCGGGTGTGTTTTTGAAAGAGGGGAACTTACTCTTGTGGGTTCAAGAGACGGAAGAGAGAGCAGAGCAAGTCTTTGATATTCTGCGTAAAAGACATTTCCCTTTTGAAGGGTTGACCAGACCTGTGGAGTAGCCTCATGATATCAAGACATTGGAAAGGCATCGCCAAGCCCGGGGAGGCTGACAACTATATTGAGCATCTGAGAACCGACACGTTTCCGAAACTCGTCAGAAATCAACGGATTCATTAGCGCATCCATCCTGAAACGAACTGTCCGACAGGGCACCGAGTTCCTGATAATTACAGTTTGGGAATCAATTGAATCAATTGAGCGTTTTGCAGGCGCAACAGCAGATGTTGCAGTTGTCCCGGAGGTTGTTCAAGCCATGATGATTGAATACGATAGAATTGTCAGGCATTACGAAGTCGTAGAAGATTAGAAGTTCCTCCTTGCTAACCGTCTTTCAGAGTCTCATCGTGGTTCCCGTTTTCGTTGACGTTAAGCATTCCCGGTTTTTTCGAAATTATGATATGGGCAGGCGCAGCTTGGTTGTTGTTGACAAGGGAACCTGAGCTGTGAGCATTCGTCAGCGAGTCCTTCACGAAAGAGCCATCTTGGTACTGGTATTGTTCTCGGGCTTCTGCTTTTCGACCCGCTGATACCCGGCGCCCTTACCAATCTGTCCTTCGCAGCAATCGGTGTGGTCGCGGCCTGGCTTCTCAGCGACAGAAAGAGCCTTTCCCGAAAAGTCATAGCTGTGTCCTCATCGGTCGTAGTGGTGGCCATAGCCTTGGCAAAGCTTCTTCCCGAGGCCATGCTCGGACCTTCTCGCATGCGAATCGGCCTGCTTCTCTTGACCTTCACACTTATCTTGTACGCATGCTGCGGTGCTTTGATGCTCTCGGCCATGTTAAAGGCCCGGGAAGTCACCCATCAGCTAATCATTTCAGCCGTGAACCTTTACATAATCCTGGGGATGTTTTACGCGCATATTTACACAATACTCGACTGGTTCCATCCGGAATCGTTCGCCTTGCAGGTTCCGGAGCAAGAGTCGGCATCACATTTCGTATATTTTAGTTTCGTCACTCTGGCTACCCTGGGATATGGGGATATCACGCCAAAGACGGAGTTCGCCCAAAGGCTGGCCATTACTGAAGCGATCATGGGACAGTTTTACGGATCGCTTGTGGTGGCCTACCTCTTGAGCGTTTATATCGGCCACCGGATTCGGATTGGCGACTCCGGGTCAAACCGTGAGAGAGGTTCGGATAATTCAGCTTAGAGATTTGTGACCCGCGACTATTTGCAGATGGAAAAACCGCATGATTGATTATCCGACCATCATTTTCGCCGCTCTGTTGATCTTCCTCTACGGACTGATTTCTCGTGTGTCCGAGAGGTCCCCGATTACTGCGCCAATGGTCTTTGCCGGAATCGGAATCTTGGCCGGTCCCATGGCTCTCAATCTGTTGGATATCAAGCCCGGCGCCACGGTCGTGAAGCTGATCGCGGAAATCACCCTCGTGATAATCTTGTTCGTGGACGCCTCGACGGTGAACCTGCAGACGCTGAGGATGCAGCGAGGAATACCGCTCCGTTTGCTCGGCATAGGACTTCCGTTGACGATGGTGCTGGGTTTCGTTGTCGCGGCCGTGCTGGTCAACAATCAGAACCTGTGGCTTGCTGCGCTCGTAGCGCTCATCCTTTCTCCCACCGACGCTGCCCTCGGCCAGGCAGTGGTGACCAGCGAACGCCTCCCGGAGAGAATGCGGCAGGCCATCAACGTGGAAAGCGGGCTCAATGACGGCATCGCTTTAGCTCCAATCCTGATGTGTATCGCTGCTCTTTCCGGAGGAGAGCACGCCGGGAACGGTTCGGGTTCATGGCTTTTCTTCGTGGTGCGGCAGCTTACCTTAGGCCCGGTCGCCGGAATCCTCGTCGGCTGGTGCGGAGGAAGGCTGGTGGAGGAGGCATCGCGGCGAGGCTGGATGCAGCCGACCTTCCAGCGCCTGGTAGCCGGGTCGCTCGCGGTGATTGCTTACGCTGCTGCCGAGCAGTTTCACGGCAACGGTTTCATCGCGGCTTATTGTGCAGGCCTCTTTCTCGGTACCCAGACACACGACGTACGTGAACGGATTCAGGAGTTTGGCGAGGCGGAAGGTCAGCAGATGTCTCTCTTCGTGTTCTTGCTCTTTGGCCTTGCCATGGTTCCGGCGATGGTTGGTTACTGGGACGTTTGGGCTTTATGCTATGCTATCTTGAGCCTTACCGTTATCCGCATGATCCCCGTGGCCTTATGCCTTCGCGGTGCAGGCCTCGATAGCCCGGCGGTTTGGATGATAGCATGGTTCGGCCCGCGCGGCATCGCCTCCGTCCTGTATGCGCTCATGGCGATAGGCAAAATTGGCATCACCGGATACGAAAGGGAATTCGCCGTGATAACGCTGACCGTACTGCTGAGCATCTTCTTGCACGGCGTATCGGCTGTTCCTCTCACTCTCTCTTACTCCCGCTCTCAAGCAAGCAAGTAACCATGAAGATTGTTCCAGACCCGTACGTCGCTGTCAGCAAAACTTCCGTGCTGCGTGAACCAGAGCATTGAGACAAGAGCCATTGACCCCGAAAATACGTCATTCCAGCAGCTTGAAAACAATTGCCGACAAGAATCCGGAAAGGGTGCTCAAACCCACCACGTGAGGGCTACCCAAATGGACCGCCTCCGGTATCATGGCAGATGCAATCATGGTGAGCATGGCTCCTGCCGCAACGCCTTCCGTGAACACGATCCACGTAAGCGGCAGAATGCCTCCAAGGAGGAATCCAAGTCCCGCGCCAACTCCTGTGAGGACCATGAGCGATCCCCACATGAGCATGATCTTCTTGTGAGTCATGCCCTGCTTGTGCATGTTCGTGGCACTCGACAGCGCTTCCGGGAAATTGGAGAGGAACAGACCTGCGATCAGAGTATATGGAATGACACGGAGAAATCGCAACTGGTCTATCATGTGAGCGCGTTCCACCAGCAGATCAGCCAAGCCAGCACCGATTACGAGGCTTTCAGGGATTCCGTCGAGCAATATCCCGAGCCAAATGGCAAGAGGAGCACCCGAGTGTTTCTCTGATTCGGACTTGAGCTGCAATTCGCTCGGAAAAGCCGGGCTTACACGCAACGATCGCTCAGCCTGCCGAACCCAGGTTTGAGCTGCCTCGACTCGGGCAGCCTGATATTCGCTCAAGTTGTTCGAGTCTCTGAGCGGCCAGTTCACGGCACGCCCGGTCAAATTCAGGTGAGAGTTGGCGCAGCCTCGTGAAATTCTTCTTAGCGAGTTCGAAACATTCCACGGTGCCTTTTGCTGCCGCAGTCAGTACCGTGGGGCTGTCGGTCAGGAGAAATAGTAAGCCGATGACGTCTCCGGCGGCGAACTCGTCTATCTCCCGTGTGTCCCCCGGCAAGCTGACGGCTGCATCGCGAATGATCTCAACTGTGCCGGATTTTATGAAATACAGAGCTGTTACCTCATCACCGGCCTTCGCTATTTCCTCCCCGTCGTAAAACGTCACAGGGCGAATCATTTCCACCAGAACGTTTGTGTGTTCAGGCGACAGGGTGCGCACGAGAGCGAATTTCGATAGCTCTTCGAGCGACTCTTTTATTCGCAGCCGTTTGTCTTCTCTCAGGTGAGCCAAAGTTGCGGCTGTCTTGCGGAGAAACCCTCCGTGAGCGTTGACAATCTGATCCAATGCTACGAAGAGTATTCCTCCAATGATCAGGCCAACGAGCAAGCGCGAAAAAATGCTCATACGCGTCCGCGGACGGATGAGCACCAGCACCGTGCGCAATTGCCGTCACTTTCGGGGCGACCAGTTCGATGGTCAAGGCGGCAAATAGAGCCCCGCCCCAAAAGCCGCGAGAATGGAGAGCGCGGTGGGCTCGGGGAAGTTTTCTAATGCCTATCCATGCGCCCAACGGCAAGAGAAACCGCACTCACGAGCCCCAGACCAATAGCCCACGTGAAATGCAAGGAGAGACACTTCCATTGCGACGCACTCCTCGCGTTACGAGGTGGATGAAAAGGTCTCCGAAGTCTGGCCGCCTTTCTTCCAGCGTTTCTGCATGAGGACATAGAGAGCAGGCGTGAAGAAAACTCCCAAGACAGTTACGCCGATCATTCCCGCAAACACCGCGGTTCCCACCGACTGGCGACTGACTGCCCCAGCCCCTGATGCTGTCACGAGAGGAAGGACGCCCAGGATGAACGCAAGCGAAGTCATAAGAATCGGTCGGAAGCGGAGTTTCGAAGCCTCTATAGCAGCCTCGAGAACACCTTGCCCTTTGGCACGGGCGTCGCGGGCGAACTCCACAATCAGAATAGCGTTTTTCGCGGATAACCCCACGAGGAGCACCAGCCCCACCTGCGTATATACGTTGTTGTCCATGCCGCCTATGAGAAGGCCGGCTGCAGCTCCCAAGACCGCGAGGGGCACAATTAGAACCACGGAAATGGGATCGGCCCAGCTTTCGTACAACCCCGCAAGGATCAGAATGACGACGAGAATTGCCGCGATAAATGTTATGGCCGCTTTACCGGCTGCCTTCTTTTCCTGGTAAGCCATGTTCGTCCATTCGAATGCCATGCCGGGCGGCAAAATCTTTTCCGCCAACGTTTCCATTGTTTGGAGCGCTTGGCCGGAACTGTATCCGGGAGCATTTTCACCCAGAATTTTCGCGGTAGGAAAAAGGTTGTACCTGTCCACACGCATCGGGCCCACTTCGTATCGAGCGTTGATCAAGGTACCCAGAGGAATCATTTTGCCGTCTTTATTTCTCATGAACAGTTGCGATATATCCTCCGGATTCCGACGGAACGTGCTGTCTCCCTGGACTCTCACCTGCCAGGTCCTGCTGAATTTATTGAAATCATTTACGTATGCAGATCCGAGATATGTTTGCAGCGTGCTGAACACGCTCTGGAGGGGAATCTTCAGCGCTAGAGCCTTCGTACGATCAATGTCGATGTAGACATTCGGATATGTGGATCGGAACGTCGCCAAGACGGATTTCAGGTCCGGCTGCTGGTTCGCAGCCAAGGCCAATTCCGTGCCGGTTTGTTCCAGCGACTTGAAAACCCAGATCCGCCTTTGTCAAGCAATTGCATTTCGAACCCTCCGCCCGTGCCCAATCCAAGGACAGGCGGCAAGGTATAGGTAAAGACGAATCCATCGTATATCTTCTGGAACTTACCGGACAGTTCCTTCATGATTACTTCTCTGCTCCGGCCTTTCTCCAGGCGTTCTTCCCAGGGTTTCAGCGGAACAAAAATCGTTGCCAGGTTGGATCGTGCGGAATCGATCATCGAATAGCCCACCAGTGCGCCCCAGGAGAGAACTCCGTCCGTTTCGTCAAGAATTTTACCTGCCTGTTCCACGGTGTTATTCGTTCGATCCAAGGTTGCGCCATCCGGCATCTGGACATTGACCAGTATCAATCCGTCATCTTCCAACGGGAGAAATCCGGTGGGAACGTTGTTGTAAGCGATACCCGTAATCAGAACCAGCCCGACAAACAAAATCATCATGACAGCGATCCGTCGCACGCCAAGGACACAATCCGCGCATACCAATCTGTGGTTCGGTTGAAAGCATTGTTAAAAAGCCTGAAAAAAACATTCTGGGATCCATGGCCGCCGGGTCGCAGAATCAGGGCACAAAGCGCAGGACTTAATGTGAGAGCATTGATCGCGCTGAAAAACATGGTAATGGCGATGGTAAGAGAGAACTGCCTGAAGAGCTGGCCGGTGATGCCACCAAGGAACGCCGGCGGCACAAATACGGCCATGAGGACCAAGCGTAATGCCGATGATCGCTCCGCTCACTTCTTCCATGGATTTGATGGCAGCTTCTTTGGGACTCATGCCGAACTCAGCCATGTTGCGCTCAACGTTTTCCACCACGACAATTGCATCGTCCACGACCAATCCTATGGCCAGGACAAGCCCGAAGAGCGTTACCATATTTATGGAGAAGCCCAGCAAAGCCATTACTGCAAACGTCCCTATCAGGGACACGGGGATGGTAATCATGGGAATCAGGGTCGCCCGCCAGCTCTGAAGGAAGATGAAAACCACGATGACCACGAGCACGAAGGCCTCGAACAAGCGTCTTGATAACTTCATGAATCGATGCGTTCACAAAATCGGATATTTTGTAGAGTGACTCGATACTCAATTCCCTGCGGAAAATTCTTCTTGAGTTCCTCAAGGGTCTTGAGCAACTGGTTGGTCACCTCTATGGCATTGGAACCGGGAGACTGATAGACGATCATAGTGGCCGCAGGTCGGCCGTTGAAAAGCGACAAGAAGTCGTACGCCTTACCGCCCAAATCGACTTTCCCCACATCTTTGACACGAATGGCCCGCGTGCCTTCGCCGGTCTTGAGGATTACGTCTTCAAACTGCTCGACATTCGTAAGCCTACCCAGGGTGTTGACATTGAGCTGATAGACCTGATCTTTCGGAACGGGAGGCTGACCGAGTTGTCCTGAGGCCACTTGGACGTTCTGCTGCGCGAAGCGCATCCACCACATCATCGACGGTGAGATCTCTCGCCCGCAGTTTGTCCGCGTCGAGCCACACCCGCATGGAGTAATCTTTGCTCGGATACAAGACTATGTTGCCGACTCCGGGTATGCGGCTCAACGTATCCTTCATGTTTATCGTGGCGTAGTTCGTCAGGAAGAGGTCGTCATACCGATTGTCCGGAGAGAACACGCTCAAAACAAGAATAAGGGCGCTGGAAACCTTTTTCGTCGTAACTCCTTGTCGCTGGACATCTTCGGGCAACTGCGCCATTGCTGCGGAGACGCGGTTCTGCGTCAGCACCGTGTTCATGTCGATGTTGGTTCCAAGCTCGAAGGTCACATTGAGCGTGTAGGATCCGTCAGCAGCACTCTGGCTCGACATGTAAAGCATGTTTTCGACGCCGTTGACTTGCTGCTCAATCGGGGCCGCGACTGTCTCTGCGATCACCCGTGGATCGGCGCCGGGATAGTAGGCCGTTACCTGAACAACCGGCGGAACAATTTCAGGATACTGAGCGATGGGAAGGCCGAAAATCGAAATAGCGCCCGCAAAAACAATGAGAATGGATACCACTGAGGCAAGAATGGGCCTTTCAATGAAAAAGCGACTCAGCATGGTGGACCTCCACTACTTTCCGGAAGATGGAGCCGCCTTTTCGGAGGCCTGAGGTGTCGAAGAGATGGTTGATTCCTTGGGACTGACTTTCGCACCGGGTCTTGCCCGCTGGATGGCGTTGACCACTACCCATTCGTCTTTGGCAAGCCCCTCCTCGACGACCCGAAGGGTTCCCTCGAGCTGACCGGTCTTGACGAGTCGCTGCTCTACTATCTGATCTTTGTTTACGACAAGGACATATCTTCCGGCCTGGCTGATACCCACCGCAAGCTCAGGTACGAGGAGGGCGTCTTTTTGCTCTATGGGAACTCGAACACGGCCGAAGAGCCCGGGAACGAGCAGACCCCTTGTCATTGGAAAAAATTGCACGAACCCTCAAGGTGCCTGTGCTTGGATCAACTCGTGATTCTACAAAATCGATCTTTCCTCTCATGGGGATATCCGGTCTCATCCGCCAACTGAAGATAAGCTGGAGGTTTCTCCTTGTCCGAGCTTACTTCCGTTTCGATCCTCGGCAATTTTCTGCAGTAGCATGAGCAGGTCCCGCTCGCTGACGTCAAAATAGACATATACCGAGCTGTCGTTGACAATCTCGGTCAGCAGGGTCTTTTCTTTGGCCCCCACAAGGTTTCCTATGTCCACATAGTTGCGGCTGACACGCCCGTTCGTAGGAGCACTAAGCTGTGTGTACGCGAGATCGAGCTTTGCTTTCTCCAGATCGGCCTTGCCGATTCCAACCTGCGCGCGGCCACCGCTTCTTCGGCGTCTCTGCACGTCGAATTGCAGTTGGCTGATGGATGCCGAGGAAAGTAGCTGTTGGGCCCGTCTTGAGATTGGCCTGCTTCAGCTGTAGTTCTGCCTGTTTTCCTTTCAGGGCTGCTTCGCTCTGATCGACCTTGGGCCTGGAATGGTCTAGGATCTATGACAAAAAGCAGATCTCCCTTCTTGACTTGAGATCCCGGTGTGAAATGAATGCTCTCCAACCACCCCTCGACCCTGGCTCTAATCTCAACGAATTCCAACGCGGCGGTGGTCCCGGTGAACTCAAGGTACTGAGTCACTTCCTTTTTCAGCGGATGGCTGACGATGACTTCTGCTGGAGGAGGTACAGCCACCTGGGCCTTTTCGCCGCAGCCGAGGATGCTCATGGAAGCCAAGGCGGCAAAGATCGAAACTCCTGAGAATCTCATGGCGGTCATGAGCGAGACTCCTGATTTCTGCTGGTGTAGATCAATTCAGTATGGGGCTGCTCCGGCCCCGGAGTCAATGAAAAATACTCATATTCTCCGCCCAAAACACATGATCACGAGGGTAGGATCGAGGAGAAAGCAGCTTAAACTCCTTGCCGCTGTATGAGCGCATATCGATCTGGTGGCCAAACGATTTTGAACTCCAAGAGACTTGCACCGTTGCTCTGACGGGCCGGCAAATTCTCCGTGACAGCCTTGGTCCGGGCGAGTATAGTACGGCAAGGACGCTGGAAACTGGAGACAGGGACAATGCGGGATTTCGAGTGTGGTTATCACGTTCGACCTTTGCGATAGGAGGGGTAGCTGTGAATATCTTACGATTCAACCCGGCCGGTGAGACGGATGTTGGGGATGCTTGGTCAGGAAATTTGCGAAACAGGCTACGGAAGCTTCAGGAGTTTTGACCGGCAAATTGCCGTCATTTAATGCACTCTCTTGCTGGGCCCTGATCTTGATCGTTTCTTTGCTCATGGTTTCAGGGTGCGGCAGGTACAAAGAGGAACTCGAGAGCGCCAAGCAGCAAATCCAAAAGCTGAGCTCTGAGGTCGAGAGATTGAACGGCGAGGTTGCTCGTTTGAACCAGGAAAAAACCCGTCTAACTGATGACTCAAAGGCTCTCTCAGACAAGAATACGCGAATGCAGCGAGATTTGGACGATCTGAACAAAGCTAAAGGTGCTCTTTCCGCCGAGAACAAGGAGCTTCAGAAGAAAAATAAGGCGACCGATGAGGAAATCGCTTCTTTGAAACGCGAAAAAGCAAGTCTGGCAAAGGAGATTGAAGAACTCAAGAAGCGTGGAGCTCAAATGGCCCCACCGCCGACATCACCTGCCCCCATGCCGACCGAAGTTGGTCCACAGAGTGCAAAACAGCCGGAAGAACTCAGTCCATGTGATGCGGTACTTGCCTTCATGAAGGCAAGCGAAGCAGTTGTCAGGCAGCAAAAAGGAACAGAACGCACAAAATCGCTTGAACAGGTAAAGCAGAAGTTTGCACCGCAGATGAAAGGAGCTCCTGAGAAGGCTATAAAGGCCGCGGAAAATTGGGTAAAGGAGGGATCGAAATTCTGGGACCAATCTGGTGGCGAGGGCACGTTCAGTCTTCTTCAATTGAGGAACACTGTCCTGGACACGTGTGGAAAGTCACCAGACGCAGCTGGTTTCAAGTAATAACGGCTGACCTTATGCTGAGCTGTCGAGATCGACGATTTCCATACGATGATACCCTTCAGGATAGTTAGTCGAGGGACCTTCAGTGACGACCGCACGATTGCCCGTAAGGCCGTGCCCGCTTAATCATGCATTGCTGAAGAACCGCCACGTTGACAGAATTGGGCCTTAATTACAGCGGAACGCGGAGGTGGAACATGCGACAGATATTCAGGCCTTCCCTCAATTGGTTGCTGATCTTGGTACCAGTTTGCGTGTACGTAGAGCACACGAGCCCCGATTCGCACACGCTGATTTTCGCTTTATCGTGCGGCGCTATAGTTCCCCTTGCGGGCTTATTGGGCAAGGCTACCGAACATGTTGCCGATCGAGCGGGAGAGAACATCGGTGGATTTCTCAATGCGACACTGGGAAACGCTGCGGAATTAATCATCGCTGTTGTGGCCCTGAAACAGGGTCTAATCGACGTGGTCAAGGCGTCCTTGACCGGATCTATCATAGGAAACGTTCTGCTTGTCGCGGGACTGGCTTTTGTGACGGGTGGAATCCGGTACAAAAGCCAAAAGTTCAACGCGGCTGCCGCGCAGTCGCGGGTCGCGGCTCTGGTCCTCGTTTCTATCGCACTCATTGTACCTGGGATGTTCCATTATCTGAGCCAGGGAACCTTGACTGCAACCATACACAAGCTCAGCGCTATCATTTCTGTAGTTCTGCTCCTTACATATCTGCTCAGCCTTCTGTTCTCGATGCACACTCACAAGGAATTATTCTCGGGGACGCACAGCCTTCAATCAGATGTGGACGAACCAGCGGAACCACCCTGGCGACTAGGGACGTCCATAACGGTATTGGTAATCTCGACGATCCTCATTGCCTGGATGAGCGAAATCCTAGTGGGCTCTGTGTCCCAGGCGGCACAAGCCCTCGGCATGTCGAGCGTCTTTATCGGAATCATTGTGGTGGCGATGGTCGGGAATGCTGCGGAACACAGCTCCGCGGTGATCATGGCCATGAAGAACCGAATGGACCTTAGCCTTGGCATTGCTATTGGCAGCAGCGTGCAGATCGCGCTCTTCGTAGCTCCCCTGTTGGTGCTGCTAAGCTATTGGATAGCCCCTGGGCCGATGGATCTGGTGTTCACCGTAGGGGAGTCATTAGCTGTGATACTGTCGGTAAGCATTTGCAGCCATATCGTGAGCAATGGTGAATCGAACTGGTTTGAGGGAGTGCTGTTGCTCGCGGTGTATCTGATTTTGGGACTGGCTTTCTATTTCGTTCCCGGTAAGTAGTCCCAATCTCTCCTCCGAGGGGAGCGCCATTTGCGCAACAAGCAGGTTCTGATACGACTCGCTACAGCGGACTGCAGACAGCGGCCCGCAGACGAGAGTCGAGAATGTGCTTAGAGGGATACAGTTTGTCCTGATGACTACCAAAATCGGAAAAGGTCAAAGTTGTCCTCTGGGCGCCACACCATCTCCGGATGGTGTCAACTTCAGTGTTTTTTCCAAGAGATGCCACGCCATAGAATTGCTACTGTTCGACAAAGTCGACGACCCGAGGCCCGCTGACGTCATCAGATTGGACACACGCCAAAACAAGACCTATCATTACTGGCACATTTTTGTGGGTGGTCTGAAGCCAGGGCAGATCTACGGGTACAGGGCTTTGGGTCCATTCAAGCCAGACAAAGGGCTTCGTTTCGACCCTGACAAAGTGCTGCTGGATCCCTACGGCCGCAGTGTTGTGCTTCCGGACGCATACAGCCGGATCGCTGCCGGCCAAGTCGGCGACAATACGCCCAAGGCCATGAAGAGCGTGGTTGTGGACCCTGGCGCCTACGACTGGGAAGGAGATACTCCTCTTAAACGGCCCTTTTCAAGCACTGTGATATACGAGATGCACGTAGCAGGCTTCACACGCGCACCCGAGTTCGGGAGTTGCTCCGGAGAAAAGGGGCACTTATGCAGGCTTGATTGAAAAGATTCCCTATTTGCAGGATTTGGGTATCACGGCTGTAGAATTGCTACCGGTTTTTGAGTTCGACCAGCAGGATTGCCCTCAGGGCCTCGTCAACTATTGGGGCTATTCTCCCGTGTCCTTCTTTGCACCTCACTGCGGGTACAGCTCCCGCAAAGACCCACTCGGCCCCCTGGACGAGTTCAGGGACATGGTCAAAGCCCTTCACAAAGCAGGAATCGAGGTGATCCTGGATGTGGTCTACAACCACACGGCAGAAGGCGATGAGAGCAGGCCCGACTCTGTGCTTCAGGGGTCTTGCAAACGAGGTTTACTACATCCTGGAACCTGACAGACAGCGGTATGCAAATTACAGCGGCACAGGAAATACCCTGAATGCTAACCAATCCGTGGTCCGAAGGCTGGTCCTGGACAGTCTCCATTACTGGGTCTCGGAAATGCACGTGGATGGCTTCCGCTTTGACCTTGCATCCATACTCTCCCGGGACGAATCCGGACGACCGATGGAGAACCCGCCGGTTCTGGAGGACATTGAGTCTGATCCCCGCCTGGCAGGGATAAAACTTATTGCAGAAGCCTGGGACGCTGCGGGTCTCTATCAGGTGGGCTCGTTCGTGGGGGACAGTTGGAAGGAATGGAACGGCAGGTTCCGTGACGACATCCGCAGTTTTCTCAGAGGGGATAACGGGACGATCCCCAAAGTCGCGGCAAGGCTGCTGGCCAGCCCTGACATTTACGGCCATGAAGAGCGGGAGCCGGAACAGAGTATCAATTTTGTCACGTGCCACGACGGCTTCACGCTCAACGATCTGGTTTCCTACGATCATAAGCATAATGAGGCCAATGGCGAAGAAGACAGCGACGGGTCCAACTACAATCTCAGTTGGAATTGCGGCGTCGAAGGACCCACTGACGATTCCGAGATAGAGCGCCTCCGCAACCGTCAGGCGAAGAATTTTAGCGTTATCACCCTCCTTTCGCTGGGAGCGCCCATGCTCCTGATGGGGGACGAGATCCGTCGCACCCAACGTGGAAACAACAACGCCTACTGTCAGGACAATGAAATCAGTTGGTTCGACTGGACGCTGCTTCAGAAATATGGTGATCTGCACCGCTTTGTTAAACACCTCATTTTCGATAGCCTTCACCGGGGTGCTTTGGACGAAGATGAGAATATGAGTCTCAATCAAGTCATACGCAGAGCCCGTATTCAGTGGCATGGTGTCAGGTTGAACCAGCCTGATTGGAACTTTGAGTCGCATTCCCTAGCTGTTACCGCTCACAGTGAGGCCGCTGGCACAATGTTTCACATGATGCTGAATGCCCACTGGGATGACCTCGAATTCGACCTTCCGCCCACCGGCTCGGAACAGAAGCGCCGTTGGCGTCGATGGATTGACACCTACCTTGAATCACCCGACGACATATGCGACGTGGCCGATGCTCCCGAGGTTCAGGGCTCCACATACTCTGTTCGCCGGCACTCCATTGTGGTCTTGCTGGCCAGGGTCTGACAATTTCAAAGCGACAGGAGAGAATCGAATATCGTGAAACTTTCAGCACATAAAACCAAGATCGTGTGCACAATTGGACCCGCATCAGAATCGGTCCATATCATTGAACAAATGATCGGGGCGGGCATGAACGTGGCCCGACTGAATTTTTCTCACGGAGATTTCGCTGCTCACGAGAAGAGAATTGACTCAATCAGGAAGGCCTCCGAGCGCTGCCGGCATACCGGTGGCAATTATGGCAGACCTACCTGGCCCCAAGATGCGAATAGGGCAGTTGGCCAGTGAACCGGTGGAATTGGAACAGGGCTCCACCTTCACGCTGACCACTGAGGATACCATAGGAGACGAGCATAGGGCCTCGGTGACGTTCCCCGGACTACCTCATGCAGTGAAGAAAGGTGACGCTCTCTTTCTCAACGACGGTATGATCCAGTTGGAAGTGTTATCAGTGGCAGGCAATGATGTTCAGTGCCTGGTGCTGGTCGGCGGAGAGCTTCGCTCCCGGAAAGGCCTTAACATTCCTGGTATAGACCTGGGCATCACTGCATTCACCGACCGGGATCACGATTGTCTCAGATTCGCAGTGGAACAGGGAATCGATGCGGTAAGTCAATCCTTTGTCGAGTCCGCGGCAGACATCGAGGCAGTCCGCGAGGCAGCAGCAGCCTTCGGCGGCAATCCACTTATCATAGCAAAGATTGAACGCTCCAGGGCGCTCGACCAGATGGAAGGCATCCTGCACGCGGCGGACGGGATCATGGTAGCTCGCGGTGATCTGGGGGTGGAAACCCCCATCGAGCGGATCGCGGATCTGCAGAAGCAGTTGATTCAGCAAGCAAATCTGTTAGGAAAGCCTGTCATAACGGCTACTCAGATGCTGGAATCAATGACGAGAAACAGGCGTCCCACCCGGGCTGAATCGACGGATGTTGCCAATGCCATTCTTGATGGAACTGATTGCGTGATGCTCTCCGAAGAGTCTGCTATGGGGCAGTACCCTGTGGACTGCGTGGCCATGCTGGCACGGATTGCGGAGACTGTGGAGCCTCATCGCACCTACTTCCCCGCGAGACGGGCGTTGGCAGAATGCGATCAGAACAACGACACCGATTTGGCAGACCTTGTGGCGCTTGGGGTGCTTACTGTGGTGGAACGAGTCACCCCCGACGTCGTGATTGTCCCCACCAGGAGCGGCAGAACCGCGAGAATCATGAGCCGTTTCAAGCTGCCGACGTGGATTATGGCCGTAAGCTCTCAACAGGCTACGTGCCGCAACCTGATATTCTCGTATGGCGTTTGGCCCATCCATGAGCCTGATCATCCCCACGACTGGAAGGCTTTCGCTCGCCAGTGGCTCGAATCCCAGGGAGTAGAGGCTCGTCTGGTGGTCTTGACAGAAGGCCCTTCATCCAAGTATCCGGATACTAACAATCGGATGGAGATCATCGACATGAGTCGGTAAACTCAAATCAGCCGTAAGCTCATGCAAATGCCTATCCCAGATGTCGAGCCGATTCAATTCATGGTGCCACGGAAGTGCCTGTGCAGTGGGGGTGGGCGTCCTGCCACCCATGAAGATGGCCGGCAGGGACGCCGGCCGCCACCATGCGGGATTCATCCGTGCCCACGGAGTCTCGACCGGGACTTCGGACAGGAATAGTGCATGAACAAGCGAATTATAAACGCCAGAGACATCGTAAAGGATGTCCGCTCAGGGATGACTGACACGGAACTTATGGAGAAATATGAACTTTCTGCAAAAGGACTTGAGAGTGCTTTTACCAAGCTTGTGAATAGTGGAACTATGTCGGTCGGGGAGGTTTATGGTCAGCGCCTAACAGGCCAGGACACTGTCATCATCGATGATCGTCCGGGAATTGCCCAGACATTTCTTGTCGATCACCGTTCCCATCTATGAGCCGACTCATGAGAAGCCGTAAGGGCAAAATAAGAGAGGTAACGGAAAAGGGAATAGGCATAACCGGTATTCAGGCGAGAATCGGGGAGGTCAAATCCTTCGTGATTGCGTGCAGCCCATTCCTTGACGTTGACAGCATCTGGCTTGAAGCGGAATGTATCTGGATGGAGGCCGGCAAGAAGCGTGAAGACTGGTATGGCGGATTCCAAATAACAAAAATCTCACCCAAGCATATGAAAAATCTACGGGAATTGATTCACTTATTGTCATTGGGGTAGGGGGATAATCCGCCACTTCTTCAAATGAGGCTGTTTTCCTCGAGGAACCGTAGGATAGCCCCTGCTGTTTCATCAGGCCGCTCCATAGGGACAAAATGGCTGGTGTCCTCAAAACGTTGAAGCACAGCGTGAGGTACTTTGCGTCTGAATTTTCTTTGCCGCGGAAGATAGGAATACGTCCGATTGCGATCCGTAGAGAACCAGAGTGGGCACTTGCAGTCGAGGCAGCAGCGCGCCAGACATCAGTCGGACACACAGCAAAGCATCGAGCTTCCCAGGCCGGTTCGCAGCACAGTGTTATCGTTCCGCCTTCGGTTTTCTGCGTGCAGTGCCTGACATATCCTTCAAGGAACCCGTCTTTCCAGGAGGAGAAAGATGGCTTGGCTCGGTAAGCATCGAGAATGGTCTGACGGTCGGGCCAGTCTCTTTTTCTGTGAGCCGCACCGGACACAATCGGGATGAAGCCGGTCAGCCTCGCCTTCTGGGTCATCAAGAGAAGCAGGTTCAAGGAGGGAGCTAGAATGGTGGGGTCAATAAGGATCACGGCCCGAACCAGGTCAGGGCGTTTGATAGCGACCATCATGCTGGTGACAGCCCCTCGGGAATGACCCATAGCGATTACAGGCTCGTTCAGATACTCGAAAAACCGTTCCAGGTCAGTTCGCAAAGACATCCCAATTCTCCAATTTCGCGGGATTCGCAGGAGCCGTGGTCGTCCCGTGCCCGCGATCGTCCATACCCAAGACACGGAGCCTCGACCCTAGCCGTTGCCGCCAAAGGACCGTACATCCCGGCACAGAATCCGGTGGCGTGAGATATGTGCGCCAGCGGTCCGGCGCCACCCCAATTGACGTAGTGGAAATCGCCGTCCGGGGCTATGAAAGTTGTATCGTGCGGCATTGTTCACCTGCGCAGAATGGAAATTGAATGTTCGGAGGTATTCCATTCTGCTGTAGCGTCACACACTGATATTCGCAGCAACACAGATCCAGCCCGAGAGGTCGCACTGAGTTTATCAGGGGGCAAGATCGGGGGTCAAGTCACCCCTTGCCTCGTCTCTGAGCCTCATGATATGGTTCGACCGTGTCAAGGCCTTTACCGCAGCGAGCAATAGCTCACGATGAGTCAAGAGCGTGCCTGACCTTCAGCTCATGAGTCGATAAACGCGAAGCATTCTGTTTTCTTCATCGAGGCATTCATGTCCGTAAACAATAGTGAATCTAGCCGCATCCGTACGGTCACTTGGGAAGACCCCAGGATCAGCGCTCGCGATGCAATGACCATTAGTGGATTTGACTACTTGTGCTCCATAAAGGACGGCAAAATCAAGCCTCCCCCGGTGGCCGTGCTTCTTGGTTACAGACTGTGTGAAGTGGAAATCGGGCCGTGCGGTCTTCGAACTTGAACCGGCGGAATATCATTACAATCCTTGGCTTCGGTTCATGGGGGTATTGCAACCACGCTCCTTGACAGTGCAATGACTTCGGCGATTATGTCCACCCTCCCCATTGGGCTCACTTGTTCCACACTTGAGATGAAAGTAAACTTTGTTCGCCCCATCACCAGTAGAACTGGACTTGTACGCTGTGAAGGGAAGATAATTCACGTGGGCAAGCGCACGGGCACAGCAGAAGGAAAGTTGATCGGTCATGAAGGCAAGCTGTACGCTCATGCAGTAAACACATGTATGATTCTTCGGGTGCGCCAGGAGACTTAGATGATCGGGTCAATAATCAGGTTGATGTCGAATTAAATGACAATAGGAGGCAAAGTGAAACAGGACCAAAGGTATTTCACGGTATCGGATGAAGTGTTTAGTCGATTCCCGGGTTACGTGCGAGGAGTTGTGATAGCGCACGGGCTAGAGAACGGAGAATCCCCCGCGGAACTCACCTCACTGCTCCGCTCTGCTGAGGACTGCCGTCCGCAAAGAGCTGAACTTGGAAACACTGGCTGAACATCCGTGGATCGTCTCTTGGCGAGAGGCTTTTCGGTCCTTCGGAGCCAAGCCGAGCAAGTTCAGGCCCTCTATTGAAGCGATGGTGCGACGCGTTTTGAGAAACGAGCATCTACCGTCAATCAATGCATTGGTTGACATTGGAAATGTGGTTTCATTGCGTCACGTGGTTCCTGCAGGAGGCCACGCTATTGACGTGGTCGAGAATGACATGGAACTGCGGTTGGCCACAGGAGATGAACTGTTCACTCCGCTGGACTCTGAGCAGGTTGAGCACCCTGTGCCAGGAGAGGTTATTTTCGTGGAAGGCAAGACCGTTTTGACAAGACGGTGGACGTGGCGTCAGGGGAGACATACGTTGGTCGTGCCGACGACGACTGCGGTTGAATTCAATGTTGACGGATTACCGCCGGTACCGATTGCCGAAGTTGAGAACGCCTGCCGTGAGATTGCGGAATTAATAGAGAAATTTTGTGGGGGCAACACGCGGTACGAAATTGTGACGAAGGTGAATCCCAAGGTGAAGCTGTAATAGTTGACGTTTAATACGATATTTCTTCTACAAGCTCTAAGAATTTGAAAGGACAAATGTCAGATGAAGTCTAACCATTGCTCAAAGGACCCATTACACTTGGGCCTTCTGCAATTCCTATTCACAGATCCAAATATGGGCCGTTCCAGCACCCATGGCTTCTGGCAGAAATTGTCTTTCTAACGGCCGAGCACTTTTCGAAGTTCGTTGAGGGCTGCGTCTATCAATACCGGTGATTTCAAATCCGGCTACGCATTCTTGGCCCTCTGCCTCCTTCTGAATAACCCATCGACATTTTGCTTCGAACTTTACGGCGCTACAATCGGCGATTCCGTTCAATCGTACCACTAAGGTCCTTGTTTCCCCCACTCTCGCCTTGATTCCCAATATTCCTATTCCATTTTGAGAAAGGTCCCGCACTATCCCCTGTTTGTATGGATGATCGCAGTCCTGAACCTTTAATGGAACATCGAGTGTAATTCTGGTATGTTGTCTGATACCTCGAATCACCGTGATCTCATGATTCAGCGTTGACCAACTATCAAGTTCCCTCTGATCCAAGAGCCGCGAATGCAATAATTTGTCTAGGAGCCTACGAAGCTCGTTTGAGGTAAGCTTGTACTTGTGCAGCAGCTCCATGACCGCTCGTTCCGGAACGGATGTCCGCAACGACTTGTCTGGCACTAATTCTGCGTCGACTGTCCACTTACAATCTCCGTTTACTTCCTCAATAAGCCTCAATAACACTGTGACGGGAACCGCCTAGCCGATTGGACCATTTGATCGCACGCTTCTGAAGTCACGGGCTTAGTCGGTGTGGGGCGCTTCGCCGTGATGTGGCTCATTGTGGGCCCCTGTCTACAAGCTTTCCACGGCGATACACAGCTATTTTGCCCTGGAACGGACCAAGGGTTGATCTTGGTATCTCACAAGCAGTTCGATCAGTTCCTGTCGTCCAGTTTTCTGCGCCCGCATTATAGCCGTTATACCGTCTCTGTCGCTTGCGTCGGCGTCGGCCCCAGCTTCTAACAACAGCTTCGCGATCTGAACATGCCCCCGGTGGCAGGCCTTCATTAGCGCAGTGTTACCATAAACATTTTGAGCGTTTACGTGAGCGCCTGCTCTGAGTAGAAGCCGAACGACCGATTCATAGCCTCTAAATGCCGCCTTCATGAGCGCCGTGTTTCCGTGCTTGTTGCCGACATTGACAGCCGCGCCTGCTCGAAGAAGAACCTCCACTATTTGCACTCGACCTCCGTCGCAAGCCTTGAGCAAAGGAGTGTCACCGTCGCTGTTGCCTTGATTCACATCAGCCCCGAATTCAACCAGCAGCGGGACCATACTGGGGTTTTCTGATACGCAAGCAAACAATAGAGCAGTATTACCATCTATGGTCTTGCAGGACGCATTTGCGCCGTGTTTAAGGAGTAACTCCACTATTTCGGCATGGCCGGTGTCAATAGCAAAGATGAGCGCGGTGTTACCTAGAGCGTTTTCGGCGTTCACATCAGCCTTTCTCTCCAGGAGCAGATTTGATACATCCACGTGACCCTTGTAGGCGGCCCTCATCAAAGGGGTGTTCCCGTATTTGCTGCGGGAATTGACATCCAGTCCAAGATTCAAGAGGTCCTTCACCGACTCCAGAAGCCCTCTACTGGCCGCTTTTAGCAACGCCTTCTTCTTGGAATCTTTCGCGCTCTTGATATCACTTAGAATGTTAGTCTCGACATCGAGAGGGTCGGGGGGTGTCGGTGGCACACCAAAAGGGTCAGTGGGCACGTATTGACTCTCCGGGCTGAAACTCTCGCCCTGTGATGCCGAGATATGAGAGTTATTTGCTTCGGGCGTCGAGGCTTCAAGCCTAATAGGCCGCTGCATCGTTGCGAACGTTGGACGATTCACCGGTCGGCTCAATTATCAACGTGTCTGTGAACTCCAGGGCCAGGCTTTCGCAGCGGGCACATGCAATATTCTCTTCCGGAATTGGATTGCCACAAACGGGGCATTTCGAGATGGCCTCGTCAGCCCCTGTGAAAGCCCTCATGAGATCGCTTTCCGACAGGCTTCTTCTTTCGTACATCTCCAAATCCGTCATCAGAGCCCTCATCAACCAATCGCCTCATCAAGTAAGAAAGAGCCTCCGGTCTTACACGATATTTCTCCTGAAGCTGCGAATCAGTGAAATCCCGCGCGGATGTCTTGAACAATGCTGTAGGCGCTTATGGTACGCTTAGTCATGGGGGTCTTACCCAGGGCACGAAGCAAGGGATTTCTCCATTTCCGGCTGAAACGACGGATTGCGGACTGATCAGTCCGATCTCCCGTGGGGTCTTGACGGTCCGAGCGGTTGCCAGCAGAGTTGCTGGATCCCAAGTCATTTCAAAGCTCTCTTGCCCTAAAACAGTCAGGTGCCATACCCTCGTTTGCCGACTCCTTTCAGTGCTGATTCCAATTGCTTGATCACATCGTCCGCGTCGTAGGGTTTGCGAAGGACTCCGACGAACCCGTATTCGCTGAAGTCGGCCATTACAGGGTCGTTGCAGTAGCCACTCGACACAATTGCTCGGACGTTCGGGTCAAGTTCGCGGATCCGCAGCAAAGCCTCCTTGCCGCCCATTCCACCAGGTATCGTCAAGTCCATGATGACCACGTCAAAAGGCTCTCCCAATTTTCTAGCCTGCTGGTAAACGGCTATGGCCGAGGCTCCGTCTTTGACCAAAAACACTTCGTAACCCAATTGGGTCAGTAGCTCGGCAGCCAAGTCCCTTATTAATTCCTCGTCATCCATCACAAGGATCTTTCCTTTGCTTCTGTGTCCTTTGTTGCCATTCTCGTGCCCGAGTGGGCTCCTGAGCGATGCCTGTGAAGCCGGAAGGTAGATGCAGAAGGTCGTGCCGACGCCGACTTGCGAGCCCACGGTAATCAATCCGTCGTGCTTCTTAATTATGGAATATGCCGTGGTAAGGCCGAGACCGCTCCCAGTCTTCTTAGTTGTGAAATAGGGATCGAATATCTTCTGAATATTGTCCGGCGTGATTCCAACACCTTGGTCCTGAATGTGTATTCTAACGTAGTTTCCAGGGGTTATCGGGATTACAGAGTCCTCGTCAACCGGGCAGTTCTCGGCTTGTACGGAAATCGTGCCCCCTTTCGGCATGGCTTGGAGAGCATTGATGAACAAGTTGTTTACTACCTGATTGACTTGTCCCGGATCAATCTCGACACTCCACAGGTCGTGGGGAATGGAGAGTTCGTAGCGGACGCTGGATCCTCGCAAGACGAAACCAGCGGAATCTCTTAGGAGTTCGGCAACGGACGCTGTCGTCTTGATTGGCAGCCCTCCTTTGGAAAATGTCAGTAGCTGATGGGTCAATTCTCGCGCTCGTTTCGATGCGTCCGCTGCCGCTTCCAGCCGTTCAAAAGCCCTATGGTCAGGAGTCAGGTAAGTCTGTGCCAGAGAAATATTGCCCAGGATTCCCGTCAGGAGGTTATTGAAATCGTGGGCAATACCACCCGCAAGAATTCCCAGAGATTCTATTTTCTTGGACTTAACTATCTCCTCTTCTGTCTTTCTCTTTTCTGATACATCCAGCTTGAGCCACCAGAATCCAGATAAACGTTCATTGTTGACGTTGCCTATAAGCGTGTTTTCAAAAAAGCGCACACCTCCGGGAAGGTCGGTTTCCCTGGTATCGAAAGACCGAATCGGAAACTGCGTTTGAATCCACTGCTTGTACAACATTTCACTTTTGCTCGTGCAGGGTAACAACACGCCAAGCCTTGTGCCCGTAAGCTCCGATATGCTATGCCGACAATAGATGCTGGCAAACTTCTCGTTTCCATCCACTACTCTGGCATCCAATACACAAGAAAGCAGCCGCTCGAAGGGTAACGAACACTCAAGCTGCCTCGGCAACGCGAATTCGGCAATGCCAATAGGGAGAATCTTCACCAGTTTCTTGTATTTCTGAATACTGAGAAGTTGCTTTTGAGCTGTCAAGTTTTCAATCTGGACCAAAACCAGCGGTTCACTGCCCAATCGAATCGTGCGCAAATGAATTCTGGCCCATATCTTCATTTTTCGAATCTGGAGCACTCTCTCCCTCACCTCGGGCCTTCGCTCCTCAAATACCTTCTCCAGCAACAACTGAGCCTGTCGAGCCTCTCCGGGGTTAGGAAAAAGGGAGGAAAATGTGGCGCCCTTTAAATCAAGGCTGTCGTGAACCGTCTTCATGAAAGCGGAGTTGGCAAATTTGATTGCATGCGAACGGGCAACCAATAGTGTAGGAACGGATATCGCCTGGAGCAATTTCGCGAATGTTGAGTGGTTCACTGTGGAGAGATCGAAAAATCCCGACTCGGTTGGTTCTGGCGAAAAGAGAGCGTTGAGATCTATGGTCTCTGTAGCCGTGTCGCTCAGTGCCGAAAGGTTTCCTGCCGAGTTTCTATTGCTGCTTAGTAGGAAGGAAGGCCGATCATCGTGGCCCATCTTTGTCTCCTCAACGGCGCTCGAGGGAACGCTGACCTTAGAGGCTAACCGTAGACTTTTTCTCCACACGATCCCCAAGACGCCCTGTTCACGCCGGCCGGCTGGAGAACTTCTCCGGCGGATCCTGTTAAGGCCGACTTAAACGATATCTTTCTTGCGGCCAACCACCTCGGGTTGAACGCAATCAGATTGGTTCTAATCCATGAACAGCGCTACCAACTCCTGATGACCCTTACTTGCCGCCAGCAAGGGCGCCGAGTAACCGTACACATTCCTTATCGAGGCGTCCGCCCCCGCACTTAGAAGAAGCTTAGCCACATCAAGCTGGTCATGGGCCGCAGCTCGCACAAGCGCGGTGTTCCCTCGGCGGGTAGTGTGATTGACATCGGCCCCTGCCGCCAAGAGAAGCCCCACAACGTTGCTGTGCCCCGAGCCGGCAGCCTTAATTAGGGCAGTCTTTCCACGCCGGTCCTCTGCGTTTGCGTCTGCTCCTCGACAGAGCAGCAGTTTGACCACATTCGGGTGTCCATTCTTGGCTGCACAAATCAGAGCCGTATTGCCTGCCTCATCAGCCGCATTAACGTCAACGCCTTTGTCCAGCAAAAGATCCACCAATTGGGCTCGTCCCGTATGCCCGGCTCTCAGAAGCGTGGCGACTAGGAGGTCTTGCGGCATTGCGAAGTCTCTTCCGGCAGCAAGAAGTTGTTCTACTTTTTCCAAGTTGCTCTTTCTTGCAGCAACCAATACGTCACTAGGGACTGCATCATCGTCAAGTTCGTTATCGGAGAGGTTCAACGATTGCACGTCCGAGTCCTGAGAGCCCTGATCCGAGTCTTCGGTAGCTAGTGTAGTGGTTTCATCATAGTCGGGCGGCGAGGTACCGGAGTTTCGCAAGAGCTCCACGATTTCATGGTGCCCCTTGGAAGCCGCTTTCTCAAGAACACGGTTGTTCGCGCCGGCCACGGCTCCGCGCGAGAGAAGCATCTCAACTATCTTCACATGTCCCTTGGACACTGCCTTGGCCAGAGAGGAGGTCCCGCGATTGTTTGAAGCATTAATCTCGGCCCCTCGATTCAAGAGAAGCCGGACCACTTTCTCATGTCCCGCGCTGCAAGCCTTCATCAAAGCAGTCTCGCCGTATTTGTCAGCGCCGTTTATATCTGCGCCGTTGTCCAAGAGCAGGCCCACCATTGCCGTGTGGCCCTTGAAGGAAGCGAAAAACAGGGGTGAATTTCCGTGGACGTTTCTGAGAATTCGGGTCCGCCCCATGGTCGATTAATAGTTGAGCGATCCTTAAATGCCCCTTAAATGCCGCCCTCATTAGGGCTGTATTGCCGTAGGCGTTGTTTGCATCAACTATGGCCCCTGCCCCCACCAGCAGCCTGACTACCTTCATATGCCCCTTTGAACTGGCCTTCATCAGGGGAGTCTCACCAGAGCCGTCCGAGTGGTCCGGATGGGCCCCAG
Organism: uncultured delta proteobacterium; assembly: GCA_963786905.1. GTDB lineage: Bacteria > Desulfobacterota > Desulfomonilia > Desulfomonilales > Desulfomonilaceae > CAWBBA01. The sequence continues at coordinate 99,793 of CAWBBA010000033.1, forward strand.
CGGCCAAAAGACATTCGGCCACCTCAGGATCACCTCGAAGAGAAGCCTCCAGAAGAGGCGTCCCCCCGGTCTCATCCGTAGCATTGGCATGCGCACCCTTGGCCAAAAGGATATTCAGCGTCGCCACACTGCCTGCCGCGGCCGCAGAGATAAGTGCCGAACGTCCATCCGCGCCTGTCATATTGACATCTGCTCCGTTTGCAACGAGTAGTTCAGTCAATTCTGAATGGCCTCCGCCTGATGCCAGGATCAAGGGGCTGTTGCCGGACGCATCCTGTACATTGGGGTTGGCGCCCATGGCCAGCGCCACCACGACCGTGTCACAATTTCCCGTGGAACATGCCTCAAACAAGGCCCCGTCCACATCGGGATCATAGGTATCAAGCGTTAAGTGACCGCGGGAATTCTGCGACCCACTCTCACTCGGCTGATTATGTGCGCTGGTTGCTGTTCGGTTTAGTGCTAAATCATTCAATTACCCTGTCCCCCCATTCGGCAGCCGGCTTCATCCACCTGAGCAGAGAAGCTGTTGCCTTTCGGTTACCGTGCATGCATCAATGCTGACCCGAGACCATCGCCTGATATCCTGGCCGACGATTCTCGTGTCCATTCCAGAATTGACTTGTCAGACTTCACCCTCGCGCCATGATCAGTAATTCGACCTGGGATCGTAGACCACGGAGCCGGAAAGTGTGCACTCTGGTAAAGCTCATGAATATCCCCCCTGCAAGAGGTGCCACCACAAAATTCAGTGGCTCGAAAAGCGGTTGTTTACTTAAATTAAGATCCTTACTGGACAAGTGTCTCAACCCCATGGGATGTCTGTCAATACTATAAAACCACTACTAAATTAGGTAGTCAAAATACCCAATTTGGCCAGAAATCTGCGTCCCTCATGATAGATTCCGGTGGTTTGCGGTGTGCCGCTACGTTAACCGACCATAGGACCATGTACGGGTCTCTTGCGCTTGACGACGTCACAACCCGTACTGCAATTTGAGCCAGGTGGCGAGTGGCTCACCCGACAAATCCAGACCGAGTTTCTTTCTGATGTGAAGCCTGTGGGAGTTCACCGCATCAACAGTGACACCCATGGCTTCCGCTATTTGTTTGGATGTAAGGCCGGAAGCGATCAGATTACATGTCTGCACTTCTCTTGGCGTCAAAAGGGCAAGTTCTCGCATGGGCTTGCCTCCAAGGGAGGCGAGAGCATTCGTCAGATGGTGGTCTAATGCCTGTAGAAGACGCCTGCCGGATTCGGAAACCGTCTCCGCTCTAAGTTGATCAATCAGTGGTTGCAAGCTTAACCTGAGCCTGAAAATGATCCCTTCCTTCAATTCTTTCAACTGGCCCTCGATCGTGCTCACAATCTCTTTCAAGGCCTGCTCCGCTTTTTGGCGTTCCGCAATTTCCCTGCGCAGGTTGTCATTTGCTTGAGATAATTGAGCAGTCCGATCTTTCACGCGGTTTTCCATTTCTCGATGAACACGTTGAAGCTCTTTTTGATGCTTCTTGTTCAAGGCAAGCTGTTGCTTTTCAGCGCTCAAATCTTCGATCAGGACGAGCAAGAACCTCTCTTGTATTATCCTGACGGATCGAAACGTCATCCGGCACGATACAGTCGCCAGTCTTTCCATTTCTTAAAGAGGCTCCCACCACTTTGGGCTTTCTCGTGGAGAAAGCTTCCTCGACAATTGATTGCACTTTTCCGGCATCAGATGGTGACGAGAAAAGTTGCGAAAAAAGCGTGCTGAGAATTGATTCGTACTGGGACTTGATCTTCCCACAGGCCTGGTTAACGACCACTACATTAAAGGAATCATCGAGAAGCATGCCGGGAATTGGTAAAGCTTGCAACAACTTGCCAAAAGTTGTCGCCCAGATCTCCCCTCTGATATCGAAGCTGCCGGAGCTGGTTATGTCCTTGGTAAGCAGATCGGCCAGGTCGATGCTTTGTGTGGCTAGATCGTCGATGACAATGGGCTTAACAGCTCCCTTGCGGGCATCGTCATTATTAATGGGGCCGTTTTCACTCATGATTCCCCCTGGGCTGGCTTGCGGCCAATACAGATGTGCCTTACTCGGATACCTTTATCGGTTAGCATTCTCCGTGCCACCCGGACGTAAAATGTGCTCCATAGCAATAAGCTGAGCAATATTAGTAACCTATAAGCCGCGACCTGCGTGCCGTGAAACAAAACCCTATTCTTCGATAAACTGATACCGGGTCGTACCGACCCTTTGCGAATCTAGGATACCCTTACAAAGCCAATGAGATATTGGATGGTTACATTAGCAGGCCGATAAGACCCAAACGTGATCGGAGCGCGGTCGGTTTGACCCAGATGTTCCAGGCCGGACCGGTTTCCCTCCATCATCGGCATCTGTACGCCAAGCGAAATACGGGATTTTGGCGAGTCATGGCACAGGAGAATGTAACCACACGAGATCGTATGATATTAGTACAGTGGAGGTTGCTGAGTCAGGTCACGGCCACATGCTCCAGTTACGGAACAGGGGAGGGCGGAGGGCGTGAGTCATTGCCGCAAACATTGGACAAATCGGGCTCTTACACGTAGAGCTAGGAAAAGTTGCGAGAATTGTGTAAACCCGCTTAGCATGAAACCTGTCTCCAAGTGGTAATCGCTTGGGAGGATTTGGACAACAAGAGATTGACATTAACTTCCAACACGCTATCCTGTAGTTGATAATTCATTCGTATATAGGAATGATTCCTGATGACCGTGCCGTCAGAAGAAATTGACCGCAGGATAGTAGCTTTCAGCGAGGCTTGCAGCGACAGCGGGAATCAGAATGACGCACCAGAGGATGGAAGTCTTCAGGGAGGTTGCGAAGACTGACGAGCATCCCGACGCGGAGACCATCTATGACAGGGTGCGCCGTAGAATCCCCGCCATTTCTCTGGACACGGTGTACCGAACGCTCACTATGCTGGAAACGCTCGGGGTCTTGTCGAGAGTGTATGCGTTGTGCGATCGAGCCCGATTTGATGCCACCGTCGCTCACCACCATCATTTCGTGTGCACCCAATGCGGAATGATTCGAGATTTTTTCTGCACGGAAGCGGACAAATTACAAATCCCCCGGGAGGTTCAGTCCTGGGGCATTATGAAGTCGACCCATCTGGAGGTCAGGGCCATTTGTTCGAAATGCGCTAAACGAAAGAAAGCCAAGAATTAGGATGTCGCGAGAATGAACGCGATGGGCAGGACGGTTCCTGCGGTTGTTAGGCAGGAACTGGAGCTGAGTCTCATGAACGAAGGACTGAATACGTTAACAGACTGACTGTACTGGGGTCGAGGACTCGCGTGACAGGGGAAACGTTTAGGCCGCACTGTTGTGGTCGTATATAGTAATAATTTGGATGTAGTAATTAATCTTAAATATTGACGGCAGAGGTCATACGCAAGACATTGCCCTAAGTGAGCGAATTTACACATCACAAAAAGGAAGGAGAAAGGTGATGAAAGGTAAATCGACTAGGTCTTTGTTGGTGGCTTTCTTGGCAGGTTTCTCTGTTTCTGGTCGCGGCGGGACTTCTCTACGGAGAAGCGGCCAAGAAGGCGTCGAGTTACTCGCCGGTGGTTATCACCGAGCCGTTTGATTCCATAGTGGCCCGTTGGAAGGCCGCAAAGCCGGAAATCATGAAACGGCAAATGGAGCTTCTTAGCGCTCGGTACGACTTGAGTGACCGTCCTGCAAAAGGCGTGACCATGTCCACGAGGTAAGCCGATTCAGGAAGGTGTGAGAGTCAAACTGCCCGAGGGGATGACCTGGGAGAAATTGGCTGCCATGAGCCCTGACGAGATTCGTGAAAAGGACCTCTGGCCCGCCGGGTTCTTTCCGCTTCCACATCCAAATCATCCGGAAGGGGGAATGCTCTTCCCCAAGACCCATATTGACGAAATCAAGAAACAAGAAGCGCGGGACCTCATCCGTTATGATCTGGACTTCGATATCCCCGCCCATTTTCTTCCCGAGTCCCCGGCCGCTATTTATCTGACGACTCGGCCGGATCTTGGAGACGTATCGCAAGGCAAACTCGTAACCATCGAAAACTATTTTGAACTGTTCAACGGCGTTCTGAACCCGAAGCAATTGGAAGGTCTTCGCCTTCTGGTAACCCCGTTTCCGCAGCAGCAATTCAACCAGACCGACGACCGCCGTTCAGAGAAGCCCAGTCGGGGGGTTACTTGTCTGGACTGCCACGCGAACGGTCATACCAACGCAGGGACACATCTTGTCGGCGATATTCGACCGCAGGAATTTAGGCACCGACTTGATACGCCCACGTTGCGAGGAGTCAACATTCAGAGGTTGTTCGGATCTCAGAGGGCGCTCAAGAGCGTGGAAGACTTCACCGAGTTCGAGCAGCGTGCCGCCTACTTCGACGGCGACCCTGTGATAGCGACCAAGAAGGGCGTAAACATTCTCGAACGAGGGAGTCAAGTTCACTTCATGGCGGAATTTCAAGCGCTGTTGGATTTTCCTCCGGCTCCCAAGTTGGACATCTATGGGAAGCTTGATCCCCAAAAGGCCACGGAATCAGAGTTGAAGGGGCAGGAAATCTTCTTCGGAAAAGCCAAATGTGCGGTTTGTCATCCGGCGCCTTATTACACGGACAATCTTATGCACAATTTGAAAGTGGAGCGCTTTTACAAACCTCGCATGATCAATGGGCGGATGGCTTCGGCAGACGGACCCATCAAGACGTTTCCTGTCAGGGGCATCAAGGACTCACCGCCATATCTCCACGATGGACGGTTGCTGACGCTGGAGGACATCGTGGAGTTTTTCAACATGATTCAGCAACTCAAGCTGACTCCCCAGGAGAAGAAAGATCTAACGGCGTTCATGCGAGCGCTCTGATTATTGGAGACAGGCGAGCCGAAAGGAAGACCGAAAACGATATTCATAGCAGCACGGTGCATAAGTTCAGACAACGATAGGAGATAACGTCATGAATGACGACAGCAAGTGCCCGGTAACGGGCGGAGCAAACAAACAAGCAACCGGCAGAGGCACGTCGAACCGGGACTGGTGGCCGAACCAGTTGAACCTCAAGATTCTTCATCAGAACTCTCACATGAGCAATCCGATGGGCGAGGCGTTCAACTACGCTGAGGAATTCAAGAAACTCGACCTGGAGGCCGTCAAGAAGGACCTCTATGCGCTGATGACCGACTCGCAGGACTGGTGGCCGGCCGATTACGGTCACTACGGGGGGCTCTTCATCCGGATGGCGTGGCACAGCGCAGGCACCTACCGCATCGGCGACGGCCGCGGAGGCGCGGGGATCCGGCACTCAACGCCTTGCGCCCCTCAACAGCTGGCCGACAACGTGAACCTCGACAAGGCGCGCCGGCTGCTCTGGCCGATCAAGCAGAAATACGGCAGGAAGATCTCCTGGGCCGACCTCATGATCCTCGCCGGCAACTGCGCGCTTGAGTCGATGGGGTTCAAGACCTTCGGCTTCGGCGGCGGGCGCGAGGACGTCTGGGAGCCCGAGGAGGACATCTACTGGGGCACCGAGGACGACGCTGGCTCGGCGACAAGCGCTACTCCGGTGACCGGGATCTCGAAAACCCGCTGGCGGCCGTGCAGATGGGCCTGATCTACGTGAACCCGGAAGGGCCGAACGGTAATCCGGACCCGGTCGCTTCGCGGCCGCGACGTCCGCGAGACTTTCGCGCGCATGGCCATGAACGACGAGGAGACCGTGGCGCTCGTCGCCGGAGGACACACTTTCGGCAAATGTCACGGCGCTGGCGATGCGGCGCATGTTGGTCCTGAGCCCGAGGCCGCCGGCATCGAGGAGCAGGGTCTCGGCTGGAAGAGCAGCTTCGGCAGCGGCAAGGGCGGCGATACGATCGGCAGCGGCATCGAGGGCGCGTGGAAACCGAACCCGACCAAATGGAGACATGGGCTATCTGAAGGTGCCTGTTCAACTACGAGTGGGAGCTGGTCAAGAGCCCGGCCGGCGCGCATCAGTGGCTGGCCAAGGACGTGGCAGAAGAGCGACATGGTTGTTGGACGCGCACGACCCGTCGAAGAAGTCACGCGGCCGATGATGACCACGGCGGACCTCTCCCTTCGCTACGACCCGATCTACGAACCGATCGCGCGGCGCTTACCAGCAGAACCCCGAGGAATTCGCGGACGCCTTCGCCAGGGCGTGGTTCAAGCTGACGCACCGCGACATGGGCCCGCGCGCACGCTATCTCGGCCCGGAGGTTCCGGCAGAAGAGCTCATCTGGCAAGACCCGGTGCCCGCAGTCGATCATGAGCTGATCGACGCGGCAGGACATCGCAAACCTCAAGGGCAAGATCCTTGCCTCGGGCCTGTCGATCTCGGAACTGGTCTCGACCGCCTGGGCGTCGGCATCCACGTTCCGTGGTTCCGACAAGCGCGGCGGTGCGAACGGGGCGCGTATTCGTCTTGCACCGCAAAAGGATTGGAAAGTCAACCAGCCTGCCCAACTGAAGACTGTGCTGCAGACCCTTGAGGGAATCCAAAAGGAGTTCAACAGCGCGCAGTCAGGCGGGAAGAAGGTTTCGCTCGCCGACTTGATTGTCCTGGGTGGATGCGCAGGTGTCGAGCAGGCTGCGAAGAATGCCGGTCACGATGTGACCGTTCCCTTCACGCCGGGACGTACGGATGCGTCGCAGGAGCAAACCGACGTGGAGTCATTCGCCGTACTCGAACCGGCTGCAGACGGGTTCCGTAACTACCTCAAAACCAAATACGCCGTATCGGCAGAGGAACTGCTGGTTGATCGTGCGCAACTGCTGACGCTGACCGCTCCTGAGATGACGGTTCTCGTTGGCGGTATGCGCGTCTTGAATGCCAACTTCGGACAGTCCCAGCACGGCGTCTTCACCAAGCGGCCAGAGACGCTCACCAATGACTTCTTCGTGAATCTGCTCGACATGAGCACGACGTGGAAGGCAACCTCGGAAGACGAAAACGTGTTCGAGGGTCGTGATCGCGCAACGGGCGAACTCAAGTGGACAGGCACCCGTGTCGACCTCATCTTCGGTTCGAACTCCCAACTCCGGGCCTTGGCGGAAGTCTACGGATGTGAGGACTCTCAGGAGAAGTTCCTGCACGACTTTGTAGCGGTGTGGAACAAGGTAATGAACCTTGACCGCTTCGACCTCGCCTGATCGTAGCATAAACGTCTTCGAGGGCTTCTGAAGCGTATTCTGAACTGCAAATCGGATGATCAGGAAGCGATACCCGCCACGAATTGAAGGATGTTTTGAACGCTCACGGAGGCTATTGGCAACATATGAGGGCGGCGTTTCAATACAATCTGAAACGCCGCCCTTTCTTTAGGCCCTTACAGTCTGCTGGTCACAGAATCGGAGCCAAAAACACATATAGCGAATGACGGAGCCCCCGCATTCTTTGCGTTCAAAGAGAGAGTATATGACGTGTCTCAGAGTTTCCATTGGAAGAATGGACGCCATCAGGCTACGCATTCTGCTGGTGAGGATCTTACCTCCTGCCTTGACCAGGCCCCGCACGGTGAGGATTTGCTGGAGGCGCGTGCCGATGGTAGGGACCCTCGTTTCAGACTGACATACTCTTTCTGCAAATAGGAGCTTGCACTACCTCCGCCTTGAATCCTTTGCAGCCGAACACCCATCTGCACAGCCAATTTCCTTACTCCGGTACGACAGCAGGCGCCGCGGCTCGTTAACCCTAGCGCTTCTATCGGGATTCTTCACAGGCATAGTTCCCTGTGGTATTATACTGACTTAGACATGCCGTTTACCCGCCGCGCAGTTTCATCCGGCAACCAGGGGCTACTAATGAAGAATGACGATGAGAAGCAGTGCCAAAAGACGATGGAGTTGGATCATCCATTGGAGCCTCCTAAATGAACGAGCAAGGCAAGACCAAAGAGGAACTGTTCGACGAATTGGTGGAAATGCAGCACAGAATTGCCGAGTTGGAGGCGTCGCTGGCCACGCTCAAGCAGCGGGAGGGGGCGGGACAGGAAGCCGAAGCAACAACGAAGGCCATGATAGAAGCCTTCGACGGATTGATCTACGTGTGTTCACCCAATTATGAAGTTGAATTCATGAATGAGAGGTTCATCCAGAGGACGGGGCATGATCCAACAGGAGAGAAATGTCATCAAGCCATTCACGAACTCAAAGAGGTCTGCCCCTGGTGTGTCAACGAGAGAGTACAAAATGGTGAAACGATTCGATGGGAGGTCCAGAGTCCAAAGGATAACCGCTGGTATTATGTTGTAAACACCCCTGTCGGCCATCGAGACGGTACAACCTCTAAGATGGCAGTGATCCAAGATGTTACCCAACGCAAACAAGCGGAGGAAATGCTAAGAAAAGCCAAAGACGAACTTGAAGCCAAAGTGCAGGCACGGACAAGTGAGTTGGGGTCAAGCGTACAACGACTGGAAGGAGAAATCTCTGTTCGTAAGGAAACAGAAGCGGCCCTTCGTGAGAGCGAACAGCGCTTCAGGGCTGTCTTTGAAAATAACCATGTGGTTATGCTCATCGTTGATCCTGAGACCGGCAGAATAGAAGATGCGAGTCCGGGAGCCTGCGCTTTCTACGGCTATCGTAGTGAACAACTAAAGGGTAAGGAACTTAGCGAAATCAATATGCTTTCCCATGAAGAGGTGCATCAACGAATGCAAGAGGCTAAGTTTCAGCAATGCAGATACTTTGATTTCCAGCATCGCCTCGCCTGCGGAGAGGTCCGCGACGTTGAAGTATGGACCGGTCCGATCTCTATTGGTGGAAGGACGCTCTTATTCTCCGTGATCAACGACGTTACAGACCGAAAACGGGTAGAGGAAGCCATTAGGGAAAGTGAAGCCCGTGTCCGAATGAAACTGGATTCCATCCTTTCGCCTGAGGGCGACCTCGGAATTTTGGAACTTGCTGATGTCATTGACGCGCAAATAGTCCAGGCGCTCATGGACGATTTTTTCAGCCTAACTAATATAGGGGTGGGAATCATTGATCTGGAAGGCAAGATTTTGGTCGCCACGGGATGGCAGGAAATCTGCACCAAATTTCACCGGATGCATCCTGAGACAGGCAAATACTGCTTGGAAAGCGACACGCTACTATCCGATGGCCTTGAACAGGGTTCCTTCAAACTGTATCGCTGCAAGAACAACATGTGGGATATAGCCACGCCTATCATTCTGGGGGGGAGACACCTTGGCAACCTGTTTCTGGGGCAGTTTCTTTTTGAAGATGAGTCACCTGACTATGAAGTCTTCAGATCTCAAGCCCGCCAGTACGGGTTCGACGAGGAACAATACCTCTCCGCCCTTGAAAGAGTGCCACGCTGGAGCAGAGAAACGGTGGATACGGCTATGGCTTTTTATGCGAAGCTGGCTAGCATACTTTCCACCCTGAGCTATAGCAACATAAAATTGGCGCGAAGCCTCGCGGAGCAGGAACGGCTGGCGAATTCGCTCCGAGAGAGCGAGCAACGTTACAGAGCCCTCTTCGACGAATCGCGAGACGGGGTCTGGTTGAACGCTCGGGACGGCACGCTGGTTGACTCGAACGAGGCCTTCCTCGATCTCTTCGGCCTTACAAGAGAAGAGGCCGGGCATTGGAACGTTATCAAAGGATACCGTGATCCTGCCGACCGAAAGCGGTTCCAGGAGACAATAGAAAGAAACGGATCGGTAGGGGACTATGATCTGAAGCTTAAGAAAAAAGACGGCACGGAGATCGATTGCCAGCTCACCGCGACGCTGCGTCTTGACGAGGAGGGCAAGGTTATCGGATACCAGGGCATCATTCGAGACATGACCGAACGCAAGAAGCTTGAGCAACAACTCCTGCAATCACAAAAAATGGAAGCCATAGGTACTCTCGCCGGAGGTATCGCTCACGATTTCAATAACCTTCTGACGGTGATCCTGGGGTACTCCGAACTCATCGTTTCCGAAAAGAACGAAGGAGACCGGGATTACGAAGACCTGAAAAAGGTAATTCATGCCGGACGAAGTGCCGCGGATATGGTTCAGCAGATCCTTGCTTTCAGTCGTAAGACGGAGACAAAGTTTTGGCCCATCAACCTCAACAAGCAGGTTCCGCAACTCCGGAAGATGCTTTCCCGGTTGATTCCCAGGACCATAGAAGTTCAAATAGACCTTGATCCCGATCTTCCGACGGTTAATGCCGATCCCGCACAAATAGACCAGATTCTGATGAATCTAGCGGTGAATGCCAGAGACGCAATGCCTAACGGCGGCAGGCTGAGAATCGAAACCAAGGCAGTAGTATTGGACGAAGACTATTGCAGCACTCATATTGAAGCCTCCAAAGGGCCACACGCCCTTCTTACGGTCAGTGACACAGGGACCGGGATTGATAGAGCCACATCGGATCGGATATTCGAACCGTTTTACACAACCAAGAAACCGGGCCAGGGGACAGGATTGGGCCTGGCGATGGTATACGGTATAGTGAAGAGCCACGGCGGGCATATCACGGTACATAGTGAACTCGGCGCGGGGACTGCCTTCAGAATATACATACCCGCGCATCAAGTCGTAGCGGAGCTGGATGTGGCAACTTCCGGCGAGTTTGCGGCATTGGGAATCGGAACAATTCTGTTGGCCGATGACGAGGAACTTGTGAGGTCTCTTGGCGAAAGAATCCTGTCAAAAACCGGGTACAGAATCCTTACGGCATGCAACGGGCGGGAAGCTCTGGAAATTTATCAACAAAAAAAGGATGAAATCACATTGGTCATCCTTGACCTCATTATGCCGGTAATGGATGGCAAACAGTGTCTTGATGAGATTCTCAAGGTCAATCCACAAGCAAAGGTGCTGGTAGCCAGCGGATATTCCCCTGATGGTGCGACAAAAGAAAGTTTAGACGGGCGAGCCAAAGGGTTAGTGAAGAAGCCCTATGATATCAAGCAGCTGGTCCAATCCGTGCGTGAAGCTCTGGATTCTCACTGAGCAACAGTGAGAGCCAAGCAATAGGAACTGTCGATGGAGTAGGGTGCCGTCATTTTGACTCGAAGCCGCTATTTGCGCCTGCCTCTTCTGTCTCTTGCTCTCGATCTCCTCCTCAATTGAGGCTGGGTCTCCAAAATAGATGCAGTGCGCGAGACACACATTGTCCGCACAAGCAGGAATAAGTCCGTGATCTACCCGGTGATGACACAGGTTGCACTTGAGGGCTGTTTGCTTTGCCTCGTCGAAGCCTATGGCATCGTACGGACATGCTTCGATGCAGCTCTGACATCCTGTGCATGTGTCATAGTCCAGTATTACAATGCCGTCTTCTCTCTTCGAGATAGCTTGTTCCGGGCAGGCTTCAGCACATGGAGGGTCGTCGCAATGCCGACACACCGCGGGACGGTGAACGTATTCCAACTTTTCCCCAACCATCTTCGGTCCGTCTTCCTGGACGTGAATGAACTTGACCTCGTGGTCGTATTCCTGTTTGCAGGCTACCTCGCAGGTTCTGCACCCCCAGCACAATTCATGATCTATAACGAGCGCATGCTTGTTCACTGCTTTTGCCTCCTTCAGGCTTTCTCCGGATAAATCCTGCACAGAAGGGTCCTCACCGAAGACGCTCCCATGGCCGGATCGCAGCTCTTGTAAGAATTGTCCGTCAGAATGTTGATGTTCGATTCCTCCCAACCGTGTCCTGGGTCTCTATTTTCCGGAAACCACCAGGCATGCTGGGCAGCGACAACTCGTGGGTCCAGGCCCAGGAAGAGTCTCGCACGGTGTCGAACCTTACCTCGAGGCGACTCGATGACAACCCAGTCTCCTTCTTTGATGCCCTCTTTCTTGGCTGTTTCAGGGTGAATATCCACAATGGGATCTTTGTGAAGTTCCCTCAGGGAAGGCACCTGGCGATTCTCAGTATGGAAGAAGCCCGGGAGTCTCTTGCCGGTAATCAGCATGTAAGGAAACTCCTTGTAGAGTTCCGGCGTATTGAGCGGACTTTCGGGAGCCTCACGGTGTTGGGGCAACGGATCATATCCCAGTTTCTCCAGCGTTGTAGAATACAGTTCGAATTTTCTCGTCGGCGTTGAGAATCCCTCTGTCCGGTGCTTTTCATAGACTACTTCGCCTCTTAGGTAGTCCATTTTCTTGAAGTCTTGCCATGTAAGGCCCGAGGGCTCCAGAATCCAATCCAGGGCCTGTTCGAAGTTGTCCCACCAGTGCTCTCCCATTCCCACCCGGTGCGCGAGGTCATTGAGCATTTCGTGATCGGACCGACATTCGCCGACTCTGAACAACTTTCCGCCGTGGCAGGACATAGCCGTGGCGCTTCCAGAAATCAGCGATGTAATCCATCTCCAGCCATGTGGCCGCGGGCAACACTATGTCCGCTAATTCGGCAGTGGGAGTAATGAAGAAATCAGCCACCGCCATAAAGTCCACCTTTTGGAGAGCACGGTAGACTTCTCTGGAATTCTCGCGCGAGACGACAGGATTGGAGCTGATCAAGAACAGCATCTTCACGGGATAAGGCTTCTCCTCGATAATTGCGTCCCAAACGCACTTCGGATTTATGATGGCAAAGCGTCCGCCCAGGCGAAATCTCTCACCACCCAACCGCTTGTCCCTCTGCTCCCTGGGAAGCATGCCGTGGGCCCCAAATTGACCCACATTTCTGATATTAGGGGGCTTAAATAATACCTGTCCTCCCTTCCTATCTATGTTGCCGGTGATCCCCATCAAGGCCATCAAGACACGGTTATTGTCGGCACAATTGATCTGCTGTTCAATGGCCACTCCCCACTGGATCCCGGCCGGCTTGGTAGTGGCGAAGAGCCTGGCAGCCTCCCTGATCTTCTCTTTGGGCACCCACGTTATTTCTTCCACCCGGTCCAATGGGTATTCGTTGACCCTCGCCACAAAAGGCTCCCAGCCGTGGACGTAGTTTTCGACGAATTCCTTGTCATAGAGATCTTCATTGACGATTACGTTGGCCATCCCCAGAGCAAGGGCCGTATCGGTTCCCGGCCTGAGCTGCAGCCATACATTGGCTCGCGCCGCAGCCCGTGTGAGTCTCGGGTCAACGACGATGAGCTTTGCCCCCTCATCCAACGCCACAGAGAACGGCTCGCCTTTGTAGCAGTCAGGATTGCTGATGACCACATTGTTGCCCCAGACCATGATGCATTTGGGGTGGTTCTCGTAGTCCACTATGGGATTGGAACCGCATGTGATGATGCTGGTGGCGATACGAGGGCCGTAACAGAAGTGGCCGGCTGTCAGGACGCTGGGGCTCCCGAACAGGTTGGCGAACCGGTAGATTACTGCTTCATTCTCTCTGCCGGTACCGTATCCCAATACCACGGATTCAGCTCCGTTGGTCTCCTTATAATGCAGCATACGTTCGGCAATGGTGTCCAGGGCTTCATCCCAGGTGATCCGTTCCCATTTGCCGCTTCCCTTGGGTCCTATCCTTCTCACCGGATAGGTGAGGCGATCGGGATGATACACCAATTGAGTAGTAGCAATGCCCTTGGCGCACAGCGTTCCGTGGTTTATGGGACAGTCCGGGTCACCTGCTATCTTCTTGATCTTGCCGTCTTTGACGTACACGAGCACGCCGCATCCGCCGTGGCACGAGCGGCAATGGCTCTTGACCACTGAATCGTAGCCGTAGACCTCCATCTCACGAGCCGAGTTCGAATACTTGAATTCCACCACGGCTAATCCTCCTATTCTGTGCCCGACTCGTCCGAGGCCAACGACTCTTGCGCGGTCGGATTGTTGGAAGGACGGTTGGAGAGCGCCTCCGACCAATTCGGAAAATTTCGTTGCCGCAGCGCCACGTCCGTGCCGTAAGTCTTGTGGCCAAGTCCCTGGCAAACGTGCCGACAATCGCCAGCGATCCGATGAGTTTCTCTCCGGGACCGAACACCGGTGAAGCCACCGCATGAATACCCATCTTCATTTCGCCCAGGTCCATTGCATATCCGGTCTTACGGCATTGGGCCATTTCTTGTTCAAGCCGAGATGGATCAAAGCTCGATGGAGTGCCATGGAAGTAGGGCTTTGAGCTTGCTAGAATATCTCTTCCGTTCGGCATCAGGAAGGAAGGTCATTATGGACTTTCCCATGAGCGCCCCAGGTTAGAGGAAATCTGTGGCCGAGTCTAATCGTCACTCCAATGTCTTGGATTCCCTCGTCTTTGGCCACCACGAAAACATGGCTGTCCGAAATGAGGCCGAGGAAGGCCGTGCTCTTCGTCTCAAGAGAAAGCTCGCGGAGGACAGGCGCGACAGCCTCGCGAAAATCCATATTATTCAAGACCTTGCTCGACAAGAACAGAAGGCCGGGACCAAGCGAATAGGTCTTGCTATCGGAAGATCTCTGAACAAATGCGAATTGCTGCAAGGTGTTCAGGATCGAATACCCCTTGCTCTTGTGAATGTCTCACCTCGCCGCAAATTTCCGTCAGGGACATCTTGCCCGATTGATTCTGAGCCAGAGCCATGAGGATTCGTGAAGCTTGCTCTACGGCCGGGACAAGCGAGGAGTATACGGGCTTGGTTTGTTCTGGATCTTTTTTCGAAGGCATTTGGAAGTCTCAGGGTTCGCCATGACAGAACTGAGTTCGGTTGAGCGAATATATCGGCAGCGCCTTGACATGTCAAGAGGAAAGAGCGTGCAGTAGTAACTGAATCGATGCAGGCAGATCAGCGACGTTTGGGAGTGTAGGTCATAAGAGACCCATTGGTGTTTCGGAAAGGGTCAACATGCTCCGCTGTTAGTCTGCTGCTATCACTGAGCATTCCTATGGGCCAAAGACTAAAAGGCCAAACTGACCCATTATGTCCGGCAACATCTAGAAGATTTATAATTCAAGTTTATTCTCATAAGCATACGTTACCCTGACCATTTTACTTGGTTTGTCATGAGGAACCCAAGATGGTGCAATTTTGTGGCACGGCGTTTGCTATGAATGTTAAAGTAGTAGTCGCTCTATCTACAATTTAAACCGTGGTCGTTCACCAGACACCAAAGAGTCAAGGGGAGTGCCCAACCAGCCGCAAAGGCTAACAATTCGACCAAACTGAAAGGGGGGGTTCACAAATGAAACGAGTTCT
The DNA here is from genome assembly GCA_963786905.1 of uncultured delta proteobacterium. GTDB lineage: Bacteria > Desulfobacterota > Desulfomonilia > Desulfomonilales > Desulfomonilaceae > CAWBBA01. The sequence continues at coordinate 114,917 of CAWBBA010000033.1, forward strand.
TGCCCTATTTCTTTTCTTGAACATCATGGTGGGTGGGCCCGGATTTGGTTGCTCACGCAAAGGAAATAGCCGTTATCTGGGATACCAAGTCCGCTATGGTAACCAACGTAAACATGGGTTTACTTGCCAAATTGCGGGAATTGGCACCTGACCTGAAAGTCAACCTTTACCGCGAACTGAAAGATATGGAAGAGGCAAAAAAGGTCTTTCATCAATGCGAATCATCGATGAACGGGATAGTATTCCTGCGATCCTCTGGGGGTCAGTACCTATCAACAATACAACCGAAAGTGCCTTGCTTCATAGGTGCCTGCAACAACCCTGTTGAAATAGGCGTAGTAAAGAATCTCAACGCCCCCGAGGGAATGGTAACAGGGGTCACATACTTCATTCCTTATGAAATGCGTTTTCGAATTATCAAAGCCCTTTTTCCTAACGTCAAGAGCTTGGGACTTCTTGTAGAGAGAGGCCATCCTAGTGGCCCCATCGAGCAAGCGGGAGTTCGTGAGCAATGCCAAAGACTGGGGATTGCCTACCATGAAGTTGTAGCCTCTGACCTCAAGGAGTTGCTAGAGGGAACAAAAAACCTTGGTAAGGTGGATCTGTTTATCCTGACCAACACGAGAATCGTTATGGATAACGTTGCGAGTCTTCTGCCGATTGCTAATCCGGCGCGGATTCCCATGTTTTCCTTTGCGGACAAGCCCGTCTCGTCCGGTGCTGTGGCAGGAATCGCTGCTGACGATTTGAAATTGGGGGCCATGCTTGCTCAGTCGGTGGTAGATGTAGTTGTCCATGGCAAGCCTATCTCCCAGGTTCCGGTGAAAATGGACCCTGCGCCCAAACTCACCGTAAATGAAGGGATGATGAGGGGCCTAGGGCTGCAGTTCCCTGAGGCCATTCTCAAAGAGGCAGTGATCGTCCGCTAAGCTGGCATTAGCTTCTTACCGCATCGACGCTATCCACGACGGTCTCTGGGAAGGTTCGCATCATGGGCGCTGCTCCTGAACCCGACGAAGTAAAGGATTTGAGCAGAAGAATAGATGAGATTCTGGAAATCCTCAGGATTCAAAATAGCTTGTTGTGTCAGCTCCTTCCCCAATCGGCAAAAATGAGTTCGAACTTGAAGGAGCTAGTGTCACGTTTTGCAAGTCAGAGGCCGGACCTAAAGCTGTAACCGATAGATATTTCATATGTTAACAGTTCCCGTTTGGTAACCTAGTTTAAGGAACGCGGCACTAATCTTCTGGGCCGTGGTGACCGCAATCTCTCACGAAAGCAGGGTGAGTCTAACAAATGTCCGGGCATGACAATTCACATGACCCCGAGGGCAAAAGCCAAGGGGCCACGAAACATAGCAAATTGCTACACTTCCCCTCAAAATCGGAGCATGCCCCGGTTCATATTTCTGGACTCACGCCTGAGCGCACTGAAACAATCGATTTGAACTCATTGTTTTCAAAGGATGTCACCTCCTCTGGGAGCTTTGACCTACGCAGGGTCGGGTTTGCCAGTTTCGGCAAGCTCCTTCAGGTATTGTCCACACCCACTCTCTTGATCGGTCGTTCTCACACCATAGAATTTGCTAACAGAGCCTTCTTAAGCCTGATAGATGGATTGGACCCAGTTGGACGCGAGTTATCGTGGCTTTTTCCAGATCCTCAGCAGGCCCGTGTTTTCGGAATGCTTTTGGAAAAGGTTTTTGCGGCCAGAAGACCCGAGGTGCGGGAGAGAAAACTTCAAATACGAGATGCCGAGATTTGGGGCCGAGTCCATTTGCGCACCATAAGGCTTGGTGGAGACCAGCTGGTGCTGATCCAGATAGAGAATCTGACGGCACAGAAGGAACTCGTCACCATACAAAAATACAAGAAACTGGTTGACATTTTCCCCATAGGCATAGCCGAGTTTGCGCTTATGTCGCCGTTGTCCGATGACCTGCCACTCGAACAGCGCTTGGACAAGATTTTGGATGCGCGTCTCATTGACGGAAATGATGAATTTGCGAAGATGTATGAACGCGGTGGACATCCAAGTGCTGATACAAGTTCCGCTGGGCAGGCTGCTCCCGGCCCAATCAAGAATGCGGGATTTGTATGAAAGATGGATTCAGAGGGGCTATGCACCTTTTTCATTTGAAGCGAAAGAAACCGGTTTGCAAAGCGGCGCGAAACGGTTTGAATATACCCTCATAGGAAATCCGAAAGACCGAGAGTTAATTAGCCTGTGGTGGTTGAAAAGAGATATTTCGGAGAAAAAGAGAATGGAGGAGGAGATTCTTAAAGCACAGAAACTCGAATCTCTAGGAGTGCTGGCAGGAGGCATAGCTCACGATTTTAACAACTTGTTGACGGCAATGCTTGGAAATATCAGCCTGGGTAAGGCTAATTCCAACCTAAGCGAATCATCCGTTCAGAGATTCGAGGCTGCTGTCAAGGCAGGCAGGAGAGCGCAAGATTTGACCCATCAACTGCTCACCTTTTCCAAAGGTGGAGCTCCTGTAAAGAGCCCTTCCAGCATCTCACAACTGCTCAGAGATTGCGCAAGTTTTGCTGTTCAAGGGTCAAACGTACGCTGTGAGTTGCATGTACCTGAAAACCTCTGGTCTGCGGAAATGGATGAGGGGCAAATAAGCCAAGTGGTCAACAACCTTGTGATTAATGCCCTCCAGGCAATGCCAGGCGGCGGATCGGTGCTGATACGGGCAAAAAACGTGTCTGTCGGCAAGGACCAGAGACTCCGATTGAAAGAGGGAAAATATGTAAGGGTAAGTGTTGCTGATCATGGTGAAGGCATATCCCCGGCAAACATACCCAAGATATTTGACCCGTATTTCACAACGAAAAAAACGGGGACAGGCCTGGGCCTGGCAACCTCTTATTCCATTATCAAGAAGCATGGAGGCTTGCTTGCCGTCAGGTCGAAAGTGGGAGTTGGAACCATGTTCTATTTCTTCCTCCCCGCGGCCATGACCAAGTCCCTTTCTACGGTGGCAACCCTAATTGAACCCGTTAAAGGCCGAGGTCGAGTCCTCATAATGGACGACGAAGAAATGATCAGGGAAATGGCCGGGGACCTTATCAGAGAGCTGGGATATGAGGTGGCATTGGCCAAGGACGGAATGGAGGCAGTGGACATCTACAAGAGTGCCTTGCATGAAGGGCGGCGTTTTGATGCCGTCATACTGGATTTGACAGTACCTGGAGGAATGGGAGGGACTCAAACCCTTGCTAAATTGAGCAAGATCGATCCGGACGTGAAAGCCATAGTCTCCAGCGGTTATTACGGTGACTCGATCATGTCCGATTACGCGGCACACGGGTTTAAGGCAGTACTGCCCAAACCATACGACATAAAGCGGTTGAGTCAAGTATTGGCAATGGTCATCAGCCCAGACGATGAGTGAGGTACACATGAGTGGGCAAAGCAAGGCAATCGTAAAGGGATAGGACCGGTAATGGCGGTGGGCAATCCGGAAATGCAGCGCAGAGGCTCACTCTAGGACAATGTGTTGCTGAATCTTCTGCTCCACAGGCTCATCTTGCCTGGTCGAAGATTGGGTGCAACCAATCGAGATGACACTGATTCGACAGGGTCAATGGGCATACCTGGTAGTAGTGTCCCGCCTCTCGACGATAGCTGACGGAACCCTCGAGACCTATTCCTTCGCTCCGTGTGCTTTGAGGAGTTCCACGATCTTGGCGTGTCGTTTCTCTGTGGCTGCCATCAACGCTGTGTCTCCATCCTTGCTCTTGGCATTGACGTCGGCCCCTTTTTCCAGAAGCAGTTTGGCAACGTCGAAGTGCCCTTCGTAGGCGGTCCCCATCAGTGCGGTCACACCATCGTTATCCTTGGCATTGACATCGGCTCCCTTTTCCAGAAGCTGCCTCACCGCGTCGAGATGACCCATGAACGAAGCCAGCATCAATGCCGCCGAGCCAGTACCGGATTTAGCATTGACGTCAGCACCCTTGTCCAGGAGCTTTTTCACGACCTCAACGTAGCCCATGACGGAAGCCATCATCAATGCCGTCACTCCCTTGTCGTCCTTAACATTGACATCAGCTCCCTTTTCCAGACTGCTTTGGACTTGTGTCAAGTCGTTCTTAGCGACAGCCTCTATCAATGCCGCGCCTTGATCTCCATTGACTACCGGACAAAAGAAAAAGATCGTCATTGCAGTGAACAGCGCGGTTATAACTACAGCGATTCGAGACTTGTGCATTGTGAACCTTTCAAATGGTTGACTGTCTGTTTGGGATTACTTGTGAGGTTCCAAGTACTCAGGATTCGTGGACCACTAATCCTGACTGTTTTCCTAGAAGAGCCTTCACTTGTTTTTCAGAAATGCCACGTAATGCTCCGCAGCCTCTTGCGGCCTCTCGATCATGGGCAGGTGCCCGCAGTCTTTCATGATTACCGTAGTGCAATTCGGCAGCCCCTTTTCCAGGACTTGAACGGAGGATACATCCAGGACCCGGTCACGGTCGCCCCAGAGCACAAGTGTGCGAGCTTTGATCTTCGGTAGGTCCGGCTCCAGCGCTCCGATTTCGCCCGACATTTGCTTGAAGATCCTCTCGTTGCTTGCCTTGTGCTTCATGGCCTCCTCTACCAGGAGCTTCTTGACGAAGCTGGGGATTTCCGGCGGCGTGAAAAACACGAATTTGAGCAGCCGGTCAAACTCTTCGACCGATCCAGCCACCAGCGGGTTGGGCTCCCCTTTGGCAAGTCTTTGGGCCATTTCACTCGGCACAGGCGACTTCACCCCTGAAGCGTCGAAAAGTCCAAGGGTGAGCACTCTCTCGGGGAACATGACTGTGTATCGCCCCGCGATGTGACCGCCCATGGAGTTGCCCACGATATGGAACTTCTTGAGCCCGACTGCGTCGGCAAATTGATTCAGCCTCTTTGCTTGATCCGCTATGCTGTAAGATGCGTTTTCCAGGCAAGTGCTGTCTCCGAAGCCGGGCAAATCCAAGGCCACCACGTGATGGAGCGGGGTGATGAATTTGGCGAAACGGGTCCAATTGTCCTTGTTGGCTGCAAAACCATGGACCATGAGGATCGGCTCACCTTGCCCACCTTCGAGATAGACGATCTCATGGTCTTCGACGCGAAGGCTCTTTTCCTGGAGCCCCGAGGCTTTCCTGTTCCGAATCCCTGGCCCACTTCACGAGTAGACCCGGAAGAGCGAAATAGAGCACTACCGCAATGGCTATCGCGGCGGCTATGATCACCACTACTTTCTTTTTCATGCTGTGCCCTCACCATCTATTGTTCGACGATTGCAATACTCGCTCACAATACCCACCAATGCCACTTGGAATTCTGCCGCGGTCGGCCTGTTCCGAGGCTTTGGGGCAGTAATCGGTCATTCATCGGCTCCCTCAGACCCCACGTGGCCCGCCGTGCCGCCTGACTCTTCAGCGCTCGATTGCCATTATCTCGCTGGTAAAAGGGTGCTGTCGCGTCGGAGCATGCCTAACTCCACGGCCCACTGTCAACGATAATCTTTATTCTGGGTACACCATACTTAATTGGTGATTTAGACTAGATTTTGTGATGTTCTCAGAGCATGGCTCGACCAGTGCGAGTCGTAGCTTCGGGAGCCGAAGCAATTCGTCGTCACGAGCATACCGGTAGGGCGTTAGGAGCGGACGGCTTCGTTTCGAAGCTTGAGCTGGTCCTGGGCAGATCTGTGCGCCGCGGGAAACCTGGCCCCAAAGCCCCACGGGGACTGCCTTGGCGAAATAAGTATGCTGTCCCACGAACTATAATGCAGACCCGTCTCCTCGAAAATGTCGGCTGACGGGTCTTCTTGGAATTCTCTACTTTTTGGGTAAGCCCACTGTCTGGGCCCCGGTGATCCTTTGATCAGGCCGCAACTTCAGAGCCTCACCCAATTTTGGTTTGTCGATTGACACACGAAATACCGTGGCCAAGCCCTTCGGCAGCACAATACAAGTAGGCATTTTCAACGATGACTCCTGTGTCTATTCCTGCAAGGAACATCTTGGTCCCTTCTTCCGTGTCGCCCATTTTGGCTGAGGTCGGCAACATACACAAGGTTAATGGCTGCATCCTTGAAATACGACTGCGTCCCGGTAAGTGTGCGGATGTCCCCGGACGCAACCGGATTCAGAGCGTTTCCCTTGGCATCATAGACATACGCCCCTTCAGAAGTCGTGACGTAAACATCCATCTCCTGGCGATTCAATGCGGAAGGAGCCGTGCGTCTGCCTGAATCTGCCCGGTTTATGCCCCATGCGGCCCAGAGCAGGTTTGAAAGGACCTGCGGCGATAAGTTCCCGCTGCTGTATTCTCGCTGGGTTTTCCTGTCCTTTAATACCTGCGCCAATGACTTGCTCGCGTCCAGTTTCGGCTCGGGAAGTTTAATTGGCTTCATCTCCTGACCAAAAGCCGGCAGCAGAATGCCTACGCAGAAGATCAAAGATGCTGCAATCGCGATTAGTATTCGAGTTTTCATAATGCCTCCTTTCTCAATAAGTATTGGCGTACGTTTATGCATTACAGGAACGGATGTCAAATACGGGGTATATTCGGCAAGCGTTCAGAGCAAAAAACAGGATTCACCGCAGAGTGCGCCGAGAACGCGGAGAGGAAAAATTGTTTGCACAAGCCCACGTAAGCCGCGGCGGTACGCAATTAGGACGGTATTGCCTCCAGTGTCAGAGACCGGAATATCTTATGCCTCACCTGGGAGAAATGCAGAGAAAAGAGATTGCTTTGCAACCTCTGCGATCTCCGCTGTGAACGATCGCTCTTACTCGTGCCGCAAAGCATCTATCGGATGGAGTCGAGAAGCCTTGAAGGCAGGGTAGAAACCGAAAAAGACACCGACAGCCGCGGAAAACAGCATTGCAACTCCCACGGTTACGGGATCGATTGCAGCCGGCCATCCGCTGGTGCGAGCGAAGATGTAGGCGCCGATTATTCCCAGCAATGTGCCTATGATCCCACCATTGACTGTCAAAAAGACCGCTTCGATCAAGAATTGGGAAAGTATGTCCGCGGATCGGGCTCCTACAGCCATACGAATGCCTATTTCCCTGGTGCGTTCAGTGACCGAGACCAACATGATGTTCATGATCCCGATACCGCCCACCAGAAGGGAGATCGCGGCGATGGCGCCCAACAGCGTGGTCATTATGTTAAGGCTTTTCTGGGCTGTCTCCAGGATTTCAGTCAGGTTGCGGACGGTAAAGTCCTTGTCCTGGTTGCGGCCTATTTTGTGCCGCCTGGTCAGCAACTCATTTATCTGCGTTTCTGCCTGGGAGATCAGAGAAACGTCTTTCGCCTGGACCATAATGGCCTGGATCTCATCGGGAAAGGGTGTCCCAAAAAGTCTGTACTGAGAGGTCCGGAGCGGGACATAGATCGCGTCATCCTGATCGTCTCCTCTCGGAGACTGGCCTTTGCGGTCCAGGACACCGATTATGGTGAACGGGACGCTCTTGATTCTGATCACCTTCCCCAAGGGGTAAGCATCGCCAAAGAGGTTCTCGACTACAGTGAGGCCCAGTACAGCCACTTTGGCGGCTCGTTTCTCCTCCTCCGGTGTGAACATCCGCCCGGAACGAATCGGCCACTCACGGATCAAGAAGTTATGCTCGTTAGTGCCTGTGACTCTGGTTCTCCAATTACGGTTTCCGTACACCGCCTGAGTAACCTCGCCCCAAACAGGAGCAGTCAGCTTTACAGCCGGGCATTCTTTGGCTATTGCTTCAGCATCGGTTGATCTAAGGGTGTGAACAGACCCTGAACCCAGGCGAGCGCCACCTGATACCGTGGCGCCGGGAACTACCAGAATCAGATTGCTGCCTATAGAGCGTATCTGCGCCCCTATCATCTCACGAGCCCCAGCGCCGACAGCCACCATCACGATGACTGCTCCTACCCCAATCACAATACCTAGCATTGTGAGGAGGGAGCGCATCACGTTCACTTTCAATGCGCCGACGGCAATTTTTGCGCCATCAAGGGGCTGATCATTGTTGTCACCGTGAAATTTCGCAGGTCCGGATCGGGCGTATTCACGTGGGATTCTTCTCGTTGGACATGGCAATCAGGTCCGCAGTGAATCATTGCGAGGACCAGCGTGATGCAATTTTCTCTCTGCGTTCCGCGCACTCTCGGGATCCGTGTCCGCCGAACACGCACTAGTCAAATAAGCTTAAACCTGAAACGAAGCCCCGAGCCCTGGGCACCCTCTTTTTTCTTGGAAACCGCCTCTACCACTACACGATCGCCGGGCTTCAACTCATCGGAAAATATTTGGATGCGTTCAGTGCCAACGACCCCGATTCCAACACTAAGAGGCCGGATCTGATTCTTCCCTTCGAGTTTCCACAGCCGCCGCTGGCCCGACTTGAGTTGCGGACCATCTGAGGCCGGCTTTGTTTCTTGACGGGGAGTAAAGCGAAATGCCTGATCCGGGACCATGAGCGCATCCTGCACCTCAGTGAGGAGTATGCGCACAGTAGTGGTCATGCCCGGCCTGAGTTTCAGATCGTCGTTGTTCACATCAAGGATCACGTTGTAAGTAACCACGTTCTGCTGAATCTGTGGGTCGTTTCGGATCTGTGTGACTGAGGCGGTAAAAAACTCGTCCGGAAACGCCGGCACCGTAAAGATGGCTGTCTGGCCTACTTTGACCCGGCCGATATCCGCTTCATCCACGCTGGTGTAAACCTGCATGACCTTTAGATCTTCAGCTATGCGAAAGAGCACCGGAGTTTGAAAACTTGCTGTGACCGTCTGACCGACATCCATGTTTCTTGCCGTTACAACACCATTTACCGGAGCGACGATCTTCGTGTACTTCACGTTGAGTTCAGATTCCTCCAGATTGGCCTCCATCTGGGCGAGCGACGCCTTGTCCGCATCTACCTGTGCACGTGCCGCATCGACGTTCGTCTCGGCTGTGTCGTAGTCTTGCTGACTGATCGCATGCGTCTTTACGAGTTCTTCCTTTCTGCGCAGCGTTCGAACCTGGTCAACCAGGGCAACTTCTGCCTTCGCGAGCCTGGCCTTTGCCGCCAAGAGGTTTGCTTTAGCCTGCCCCACCTTGGCTGTGTACGTGTCAGGGTCGATGAGCGCAATAAGGTCTCCTTCTTTCACAACAGACTCAAAGTCCGCATACAGCTTCTTAATGGTTCCCGAAACCTGGGCGCCCACCTGAACTTCAACCCGTGCCTTCACGGTGCCGGTGGAGTTGATTTCTGCCTTTGAGCGTACCCTTTTCAACCGGTACAGTTATATAAGTTGTCTCCGGCGCTTCCACAGAAGAACGTCCCAGGACAAAGTAAAGAAGCTACGGCCACTAACACAATGACCGCTATGACACCGATCTTTCTCAAATTTGGTCTCCTTTTCGAGGTTGATCGCCGTTCTTCCGTTCGTCTCCCTCTATTTTGCCGTCGCGGATGAGAATCGTCCTGTCTGTCACGTCGCCTACTTCCGGATCATGGGTCACCAGGATAAAAGTGATTTTTCGATCCCGGTTCAATTTTCTGAACACCATCATGATCTCAGCGCTCGTACGCGTGTCGAGGTTGCCTGTGGGCTCGTCGGCCAGAATGATCTCAGGATTGTTTACTAGTGCCCTGGCAATGGCTACACGCTGCTGCTGGCCTCCGGAAAGCTGAGTGGGCAGATGATCGGCCCGATCTTTTAGTCCCACGAGTTCCAGAGCTTCCAAGGCGGATTGAAGCCGCGAGGCGGTTTTTGTGCCACCGTAGATGAGAGGAAGCTCCACATTTTGGAGTGCATTGATCCTCGGGAGCAAGTTGAAGCCCTGAAAAACAAACCCTATCTTTCTGTTTCTGACATCGGCCCTCTGGTCCCGGTCCAGTTCCGAGACATCCTCATCGCCGAGGTAGTACTTGCCGGATGTTGGGACATCCAGACACCCCAAGATGTTCATGAGCGTGGACTTACCGGACCCTGACGGGCCCATGATCGAGAGAAACTCACCTGGATCGATGGTCAAATCGATGCCTTCAAGGGCCGACACCTGAATGGCGCCCGTGTCGTAAACTTTTCTCAGATTCTCCATCAGGATCAAGGCCAACTCTCAGTCCTCCCGGCCGGTTCTGTCTCTTCAAGATACGACATACATTCAGCCACGGCAAGTGACAACAATGGCCAAAATGTATTGGCCGACTTGCGGGAATAACGCCGTCACCCCGGACTTGATCCGAGGCGTAGAGGCGACCGCAGTCGCCCAATGCGAATCCTTGCTTCGACAAGGCTTTGGCCTCGTGCATTCGGCGGATGACCGGAATCCACGTATCGAAAGTCTTCCTCTGGACCACGGATGCCGGGGTGAGCTCGATAGATGGAAATTCCTGAGTCAGAGCACCGGAAAGTCCGATGCCCGCGTCCTGCATCTTCCTTTGCCAATTAATTAGACGGAGAGGCTGATCTTTTGTTAAGTTGGTAGGTCGGGCCGTGCCCGACGCAAACCGGCGGCCACGGGCCGCCCTACAGCGGACTGCCGTAGCAAAGTCCTCCGGTGCAAACCACCAAATTCAATACCACCATCAGAAATTCTTGACATCTTTGGAATTACAGACGAATACTGGTGGCGTCACCCACGAGTCATGAGAATCCCATAAGTCGAACTTCACAAGCAACCATCGTTGGGGGAGGTTCATAATGCGCAAGCTTGGAATCGTCATAGTCCTGACAGGGCCAGTATTGACCGTATTGATTGCCTGAATCGGATGGCCTTTGCGTGATCAAGAGCAAGGCCAGTTTATAGTGGATCCTGCAAAGCTGCGATGGAAGCAGCTAAACGGGCGACTGTGACGTAGCAGGGCGTGGCGACAGGTCAAAACCCTTTTGGAAGAAGGGCGCTGATGTCAATGCCAAGGACGAGCATGGCATGACAGCCTGATGTAGGCTGCCGTACAAAGGTCGACTCGGAAGTGATAAGAGCTGCTTTTGAAAAGGGGCTGAATGTCAATGCTCAAGGGATGATTGCGGCGCGGACGGCCTGATGTGGGCGGCTGCAGACCGTTTGCGGTCATCATCGGAAGTGGTGAAACTGCTTCTGGAACAAGGGCGCTGATGTTAATGCAAAGGACAAATAATGATGACCGGCTTCTTGCAGCTGCCCTATGACGGGGTCACTGTGGAAGATGGTGAAACTGCTTCTGGACACAGGGCGCTGATGTCAATGCAAGGAGCATGATTGGAGAGCGCTGATGGATGCTGTCGGATAGCGGCAACCTGGAAGTAGTGAAACTACTCTTGGCAAAGGGCGCTGATGTCAATGCAAAGGACAAGGAGCTCGAACACCACAGTCTTATGGATGCTGCCAGGAAAGGGTCATCTGGAAGTGCACGAAGCTGCTTCTGGACAAGGGTGCGGATGTCAATGCAAAAGACACTCGAGACAGGCCTACGAGCGCTGTATCGATGCAGTGCGGCTGGTCACAGACCGAAATTGTAGAAGTATACTGCTGAGACAAGTTCGGCACTGATGAGTCCTAAGATAGGAGCTCGTGAGATTTAGTCGAATACTTGAAGCTCTGGAAAAGGAGCCTGAGTGCAATGCAAAGGATGAGTGAAAGCGAGACGGAACTGATCGTGCTGTCATGGCGGTGACGATCCGAAATAGTGAAACTGCTCCTGGACAAAGGTGCTGATGTAATGCGAAGGACAAGAAAGGCAGGACGGCACTGAAATTCGCTCAGAGAGAGAGGCCACACGCAAATCGTAGAACTCCTCAAAGCCCACGGAGCGAAGGAATAAAGTCTGTCAGAGTTTCAATTGGTAGGTCGGGCCGTGCCCGACGCAATGTGGCGGCCACGGGCCCCCACGTGTCTATTTCCTCTTTTGTTCGTCTTCCGGTAATACTTTGACTACCGCACAATGTTCCAGATCGAGATACTTTCGTGCGACCCTAAGCACGTCCGCGGCAGTAACTTCGCGTATCTTGTTGATATATATAGGATCAAAGTCGTATCCCAGGCCGTAGAGCGTGTAGAGCCCGAATGTTTCGGCTCGATCTGAAGTACTCTGCAAAGAGATCAAGTGATTGCCGATAAGGTTATTGATTGCCTTCTGTAGCTCTGCGTCGCTCACCTCGCGCTTTCTTGATGAGGTCCAGCTCTCTTATCAGCCCCTCATAGGCACGATCGACTTTTGGTGTGTCGCAGGCCATGTACAATCCGAAAACCCCAGGGGACATTCCGGGTCGAACGAACGAAGCAACCGTGTAAGCCAATGCTTCCTCGTCTCTGAGCCGGCGAAACAACCTGCCGCCCTGGCCGGTCAGCACATTGTTGAGGACATCCAACGGAAAGCGGTCCGGGTCGCTGAAAGTGGTTGCCCTGAATCCTATGGCCAGGTGGGCCTTGGCTCGTGGGATATGCTTAACCGTCTCTCGCACCTTTTCCAACGGCTCCTCAGCAGGGATTTCAGGCATTTCAAAAGCGTGGCCGGAATACTACCAAAGAGTTGGCTTATCTTATCCCCCACCTTTTGGGTGTCCATTTCACCCACGACTGCAATCACCGTATTGGACGGCACCGCGAAGCGTTGGTAGGTTTGCCGCAGTTCCTCCACCGTGAACCCGGCAACCGAAGCCTCGCTGCCCAATTTGTTAAATCCATAGGGGAAGTTGGGGAACAGCGTTTTGTTAAGGATGTTGATCACGTACTCCGTGGGCGTATCCGGCTCTGTTTTGATGCTGTTAAGAACCAAAGTGCGCTCCCTGTCCACTTTGTCTTGAGGGAACGTCGGGTCCGTATACAACTGAAAGAGCAATTCCAAAGCCTGTTCCCAATAACGGCTGAAAAAACTTCCGTAAAGCCCGAATGAATCGTTGCCTGAAAAGCCTTGCAATGAACCGCCCATTCCGTCAACTTTACGAGCTATGTCTACATCGGTCATGCTCCCTGCGCCCTTGTCTAACATACGGGAAATGAAATTCATGATCCCTTGCGTGTCAGGGCTCTCAAATCGCTTTCCGCCCAAACATGCGATTCTGAGGCTGATGACCGGATTGGAGCTGTCGGGGACAAGAACCACCTTTATGCCGTTGGGCAGCTCCCGGAAGACGGTTCCCGCGGGACCCGCGCCACTCACCATGGGAGCCTTTGCCGCCGGCGTGAAGCCGTTCACGATTGTCTCCAACTGTTCAATGCGGAAATCTTTCGCTTCTTCTTTTGGCAGCAGCACGCTGACAGTCAGATTTGGAGGCATGAGGTATTGTCTGACTGCTGCCGCGATCTGCTCAGGCGTAACCGCAGAATTTAGTGCCAGGTACTTCTCTTCGTAGTCCGCGTCCTCAAGTTCATTTTGATACGTGCCCATGCTTCTGGCTATTCCCTGAACTGTTTCCCGTGCATAGAGGTGCTGTGACTCAATATGGATTCTTGCCTGTGCCAATTCGTCTGCAGAAGGAGGCGTTTCAGCGAGTCGGGCCAATTCTTCCATAACTGCCCTGGTGGCTGCTTCCAGGTTTCTTGAGTCCATAGTGGCCGAGATCATCATCAGCCCCGGTTCCTTGGGTGTGAGAGACTCAGCCGAAATCGAGTTTACCAGGGCTTTTTCGCTCTTGAGGATTCTGACGAGCCGTGAATCGTCCCTAGCTCCGAGGATATCGGCGGCGAGATCCAATTTGTTGACATCATTCCCTTTCATGGATGGTATGTGAAAGGCTATGTCAAGGCGGGTTTCAATGGCGTTGGGGTCCCTTGTTACAGCGCTCCGGATTTGCGTCTGCCGTGGCTCTTGAGGGAGAGACACTTTGAGAAACCCTGTTGCTTTCACGTCCGAAGTGAACCGTTCCACATCTTTGCGGATCGCGGCCGGGTCGACGTCGCCTACCACCATCAGAAACATGTTCTCCGGGACGTACCACTTCTTGCGGAAATCCAACATGTTCTTACGGGTGATCTTTTCTACGATCTCCTTCTGGCCTATAATAGGAAATCGATACGGGCTCCTGATGTATGCCGTCTTGAAAACCTGATTGAATGCCACCTCGTCCGGGCGATCCTGCTCTTCCAGGATTTCTTCCAACACTACTTTCTTTTCCTTTTCAAGCTCCTTTTGGTCGATTGTGGATCGGAATACAGCATCAGTGATGATGTCCAAGCCATTCGATGTCGCGGACGACGGCACGACGATATGAAACACCGTTTCATCCCAGGAGGTGTACGCGTTTATTTCTCCGCCGAGTTCTTCAACCTCCTCGGCAATTCTCCCCACGCCTCGTTTCTTGGTGCCTTTGAATGCCATGTGCTCGATAACGTGACTTATGCCACGTTCCGAGTCATTTTCGTAAGCACTGCCGACCATCACCCACATTTGAACAGCAGCTACCTTGCGGGAATGATCTTCCTTCACGAAAACAGCCAGACCGTTTGGCAGGCGAAAGTGAGTGAGATCTCCATCCATGGCAAATGAGGAAGTCGAGAAGACGACCATCACGGCCGCCAAGGCAAATCGCACCAATGTCTCCAAATTCATTTCAAAAAACTGCAGCATCTGGCCCTCCCTCAACTCAAGCGCAATTCGTGTAAGCTGTATCAAGTTGAAAATTATTATATTGCCGTAATCAAATCGATGTCAAACGCCTCATACCAATGCGACATCACTACGCGGTGACGGCAAAATGGTCGGTATCTTTCCGAGCAATTCCCGGAGCTAAGGCAATGCTCGCGGCATCCCGATACCCTTGCTCAAAAGCTCCCGCACTTATCACCCTTCTCTTGGCGTGTTCCGTCCTGATGTGGGGAAAGGTCTCGGCCATGTAGCTTCTGACCATTTGTTCCTTGGCCAATATCAGCTCTTTGCATCCGTGGTGTTCCGCGGTCCTAATCTTGTCAGCTTGCCGCCGGAACCTTTCTCCGATCCTCTTCACGGCTCCATCGAGATAGGCGTATCTGAGCGACGGTGTGCTCCAAAATCTATTTTCTAGTTTAAGTTTTGGAAGTGACCTATCCACGAGACTATTCAGCTCACGAAATAGAAATCGAAATGTATAGACAGCGATCTCAGCATCCGCGGTCGTGCCGATGAATGTCAAAATGGGGTTGGTACCGTGTCGCCGGCGAATGATATGCTCGCAATCGAATCCATACGCAACATGAATCAGCAATCCCTTAACCCAGTTCCTGACAACGCGGCCTGTGCTCACTGAAGCTTCGGTGACTGAAACCGCGTTTTTCATGTCCTCCGTTGGCAGATCCGCCATACTCATGTTATAGCGAGACAAAAGCTCACGGGCCTTTGCCGCGGCCAATGCCGCCTCATTTTCATTTGAAGAATTGGACAGTTCAAAGAGCTTCCGAACCTTGGAGACAACCTGTTCCTTAGTCATCAAGCGAAGTGCATCCTCTCTGTTCACTGAGCCGCATACCGGAGTATGTCGGAACAGGTAGGATATAGCAGACCTATAAACTGAGTCAAGAAAATTAACAAACATATAGTAATCATTAAGCTATATTCGCTACTGACGTGAGTAAATAAGAAGTCTTTCACCGCAGAGATCGCAGAGAGACACTCTTTGGGTTCTTCTCTGCGTCCTCCGCGACCTCTGCGTTGAGATAGACATTCTACCAGGTCAGCGGCGTCACCCCACATAAAATGCAGATAACCGTTGCAAAGTATACAATACCGGCCCCACCTACCTCCGCACTTGAGATCGAAATTCTATGTTCAAGTAGTCCGGATGGGTGATCCAATCTTTGCTTAAAGGCAGGATGTCGGTTGACCGGGAGGCGGATGGTGAAGTATGCTCAGGAACCGCAAAAATCCGAGTGGCCGAGGTTTTTGACACATCTTTCGGTCCATCTTGGAGTCGATGTCGGAATAAACAGGAGACTTCAGTGCTGAACAAGATCATTTTGGGCGTAGTTGGCATTTCGGCGGCCGCCATCCTTATGAGCATGTCGGTGAGTTATAAGAATCAGAATGCCAAACTTGCGCAGGCCGCTTTGGAAGGCAAGCAGGCAGAGGTCGAACGTCTCCTGGCTGAGGGAATAGATGTCAACGCCAAGGCGGCCGACGGTTTTACGGCTTTGATGGCAGCATCCAACAAAGGTCACATGGAGGTTGTCAGGAAGCTGATCGAAGCCGGAGCCGACGTGAACATCGCGAGTGACAACGGCGGGACTGCGCTCATGGACGCCTCATGGAACGATCGCCTAGGAGTGGTGAAGCTGCTCCTGGCCAATGAGGCTGACGTCAATGCAAGGGACAAAGAGGGCTCAACGGCGCTGTTGGGAGCAGCTCGCCAGGGACGCACCGAAGTGGTAAGAACACTGGTTCAAAGCGGCTCTGACCCTGATGCGAAGGCAAATGATGGCAAGACCGCGTTGATGGTCGTTTCTTTCGGCGGATCCACTGACATGGTTCGATTGCTGCTGGAAAAAGGCGCAAGTCCAAACGCATCGAACAAGGAAGGTTTTACACCTCTTATGCACGCAGCCGTAAGAGGTCATGTCGAAGCGGCAAAGCTGCTTGCTGGAAAAAGGCGCGGACGTCAATGCCGTCGAGAAGTCAGGCGGAACCGCTCTGATGCTCGCTGCACACGAGGGCCGAATTGAAGTGGTGCAACTGCTTTTGGAGAAAGGGGCCGACGTCAACGTCAAGGAAAAGACAGGAAAGACTGCCTTGTCCATGGCATCCTCGAAAGGGCATGAACAAGTTGTGCAGCTGCTAAAGGAGACCAAGCCGCAGCAGTAGCCGAATTCGCATTGGGCGGCCTAGGATATCATGTAGTCCCTGTTTGGGACACTATCGGCCAAACTGGTCATGATGCCAATCGCGGCGTCCACCAGACCAGGGAACCGATCCGGGTTTTTATCCGGCCACAACATAGATAAGCTTCTTTTCCATTTGCAAAGAAAACATCTATGTCTCGCCGATGTTCGACGCAGAAACGACGCAGCTCCGGCCCAAAAATCCAGGGCGGAGACCCCGGTCGGCCAAACACAACGTAAGCTTTGGAGAATTCTTTGTCGTAAGGGAAGTCGTAGGGCCGCAGCATGCGGTTCCAGCCAAATCCATCCAAAAAAATGCTGGAAGACTTTACCAAGCCCATCTGCTCCGGCAGGTTGATGCCTTCGCCGGTTACCAGACACACTACGCCACGAAAGATCAGGGGACCGCGCACGTGCAGGTTCCACACGGTAAAGTCGGTGATAGCAACCTCAAATCCCTGGACCGTGCCCTTCAATGTATTAAGTGCTTCTCCGTAGTAGAAGGGTGATTCTTTTGGACGAAAACGAGATAACTTCGGCAAGAAGAATTCAGATAAGGCAGGACATCGTAATCTGCTGCCGATGAACTCAAACCCGATTTGTTTAGCGGCGTCTCTCCATCGCTGGGTCGTTCTGGCTTCTATAATAATTCCCGCAACGTCACCGGCAAGAAGGGTCGCTATGAACACAATGCCGCAAGCAATCGGATACATCACCGTTTGTGTTTCTGGCGTGCTCATCTCTGCGCTCCATTCCCCCGGCTCGATCGGCAACCTCCGAGATGTCCGTTGAAACGATTCTTCTCAAATCAAGGCTCACACGGTCCGAGCCGTTGTTAAGTAATGACCCTTCAATTGGGAGCCTTCTGTCTTGACATGAAGATAGTCACTCAATGTCATTGGTCCAACTTGCGCTATAGTGCCACGCTCTGAATTTGGAGGTGACGCTAGAACCGTACCAAGCCGCAACCTGTCATTGCGAGGAGCGCAGCGACGTGGCAATCTCCTCTTCGGCAACCATTCTACAGCGATAATGGAGATTGCTTCGTCGTTTTACTCCTCGCAATGACAACGTGAAGTGGTCTGCTCCATTCTAGCGTTGGTCGAGATCTCCCGCGAATTTCAAGGTGCGGCAATATAAGTATAGGCATGGAAAGATGTCCCTCAAGGAAAGAGCGGAAAGGCCGGGCGGCTTCCTTCTCAGCGTCTGTTGCGCTATAATCAAAAACAGTACATTAGTGCCCGCCTCCACGGCTCGCTTGCTGGGCATTCACCGCACGGGGCTGTATCAGAAAATGGGACCACACGGTTTGGATTCAGCGCGTGAAATCTGACCATTTTGGGTCAGTAACGGGCAGGTGAGTGGCCAGTGTAGATCATTATAGACGTGTAGAGAATGTATCTACATTTCAATCCATGAATCACGCATCCACACTCCCAATCTTTATTTCCTTGAATCCTTTGCTTTCCGTGCTCACGCCGCCTTTTCAAATGTAGATAAAGTCTATACAATAGGTACCAACAAGGCTCTCGTCCGCTTGCACCGACTCGGTCCGAGTTGGCAGCCTTAGAATGCTCACTATGCCAATACAGATATCATCTTAGTTCAGTTGGCACGCGGATTGCTTGACCAAGGGCCGACGATCTCAACTGAGCAAAGCCTCCATTGGAACCTTGTCAAGGAGCGCACCTATGGATTATCAAATACCGGAGAACCTGCGCCTGATGGTGGACACCGTACGGCGCTTCGTTAAGCAAGACCTCGAGCCCATTAGCCGCCAAGTGGAAGATGAAGACCGCATTCCCGAGGACGTGGTCCAGACGATGCGTGACCTTGGCCTGTTCGGGCTGGCCATACCCGAAGAATACGGCGGCCTGGAAGTGGGACTTCTTGGGGAGTGCCTTGTTTATGAAGAAATGTCCAAAACCAATGCATGTTTCCGCACCCGCATCGGCACCAACAACGGAATAGGCGCACAGGGCATCATTATGGACGGCACGCCGGAACAAAAACAGCGGTACCTGCCCAAACTCGCCTCCGGCGAATGGACGGGCTGTTTTGCTCTATCCGAACCGGAGGCCGGCTCTGACGCTGCCAACGTCCAGACCACTGCTGAGCTGAAGGATGGCCACTGGGTGCTGAATGGTCGTAAGCACTTTATCACCAACGGTGACATCGCGGATGTGGCCAGCAGTCTTTGCCTTGACCGACCGAAGCAAGAAGGCCCGGGGAGGGATCACAGCGTTCATCGTTGAGAAGACATTTCCCGGTTTTTACGTGGGCACTATCGAGCGCAAAATGGGCTTGCGCGGCTCTCACACCTGCGAACTTATATTCGATGACTGCCAGGTCCCCATGGAAAACGTGATCGGAGGCGAGGCCAACATAGGACAGGGATTCAAGACAGCCATGAAGATCCTGGACAAAGGTCGGCTTACCATGGGAGCTTCGGCCTTGGGATCGGCCCAGAAGCTGTTGGAACTCTCGATTGACTACGCCAAGCAGCGCGTGCAGTTCGGCAGGCCCATTGCCGAGTTTCAGGCCGTCCAGATAATGCTGGCCGATATGGCTACTCAGATCTATGCCGGCCGGCAAATGTTGTACCATGCCGCCTGCCTCCGGGATTCCAAAGGCGAGTCGGTCATCAAGGAAGCCTCCATGGTTAAGCTGTTTTGCACTGAAATGGCCAACCGGGTGGCGGACATGGCCGTTCAAATACACGGTGGTATGGGATACATGAAGGACTATCCCGTGGAGCGCTTCTATCGCGACCTGCGACTGACCGAATCTATGAGGGTACCAGCGAGATCCAGCGCTTGGTAATTGCACGGGAACTGCTGAAGGACTAAGGAGGGCTCAATGGAAATCAAGAAAGTGTTCATTGCCGGTGCGGGTCTGATGGGGTCCGGCATTGCCCAGGTTTGCGCGGGGGCCGGTCTGAACGTGATTCTTTGTGACGTAGACTCTGACGCTCTGGAGCGAGCGACAAAGAATATCGCCTGGTCAGTCGGCAAGTTGGTTGAAAAGGGCAAGCTCCAGGGCCCGGTGGAAGCCATCACGGGCCGCATCACACCGACCAGCGACTTTTCTTTGGCCTCTGAGGCTGATCTATGTATCGAAGCTGTGTTCGAGAAGCTGGAACTGAAGCTCGAAATCTTCAAGAAGCTGGATGCGGTCGCGCCTCCAAAAGCTATGCTGGCGAGCAATACCAGCGCTATTTCTATCAGCACTCTGGCCGCGAGCACACAGCGGCCGGACCGTGTCCTCGGCATTCATTTCTTCAGCCCCGTGCCCATGATGGAGGCTGTGGAAGTGGTACGTGGCCAGTTTACCAGCGACGAGGTATTCGCGGATGGAAAGGCCTTCGTTGAGGCCATTGGCAAGGAGCCTATCCTGGTGCATAAAGACGTGCCCGGATTTCTTATCAACCGGATCAACTTTCCGGCAACCATAGAGGCGATGCGCCTGGTGGAGATGGGGGTAGGGACGGTGGAAGACATTGATAAGGGCCTCCGGTTGGCCACCGGGCGCAGAATGGGGATATTCGAGACCGGCGACATGGTAGGACTGGATATAACCTGCGGAGCATTGACCGCGATTTACGAGGAGACCAAGGATCCACGATGGTACCCGCCGGCCATCCTGAGACGCAAAGTCCTTGCCGGCCAGTTGGGTCGCAAGACAGGCAAGGGCTGGTATGAGTACCGATCCCGACGGTACCCG
This sequence comes from uncultured delta proteobacterium, assembly GCA_963786905.1. Lineage (GTDB taxonomy): Bacteria > Desulfobacterota > Desulfomonilia > Desulfomonilales > Desulfomonilaceae > CAWBBA01. Next base: position 135,384 of record CAWBBA010000033.1, read on the forward strand.
CAAGGGACCGGTAAAATGATCGGAGCCAAAGTAATGAAACAAGCAGTAATTCTGAGCGCTGCGCGCACCGCCTTGGGTAAGTTCGGAGGAGCGTTAAGCCAGGTTACGGACCGCACTCTAGCCGTCCTCGTCATCAAGGAGGCAATCGCGAGGGCCGGCATCACCCCGGAACAGGTGGAGGAACTCGTATTTTCCCAGCAATATCGCACGGGGGAACTGCCCCCCAACATGGCTCGTCCCGTGGCCGTGGACGCGGGGATTCCCATCGAGGTCCCCGAGTTCACGGTGGCCAAGGCTTGCGGTGGTTCGCTCAAGACTGTTTTCTTGGCGGCTCAGGCCATCAAGGCCGGCGACCGCGACCTGATGGTGGCCGGTGGAGTGGAGTCCATGTCTGGCGCTGCCTATCTATTGCCAAAGGCTCGCTTTGGTTACCGACTGGGCCACGGCCAGCTTATGGACCAGTTAGTTCTATTCGATCCTATTAGCGGCAACACGATGGGCGAAACCGCGGAGAACGTGGCTGAGCGGTACCAGGTAAGCCGCGAGGATCAGGATGCCTTCGCCCTGTCCAGCCAGAGGAAGGCAGGCAAAGCGCTCGCGGAAAAACGGTTTGCAGAGCAGATCGTACCGGTCCCAACCCCTACCAAAAAGGATGAATCCAGGACGTTCGATGTCGACGAACACCCTCGTCCGGATACCACGCCTGAACAACTGGCCAAGCTCCGCCCGGTGTTTCGCAAAGATGGCAGCGTCACCGCAGGCAACTCCAGCGGGATGAACGACGGGGCTTCCGCAGTAGTGGTGGCCAGCCGGGAACGAGCGGCGGAACTCGGGCTCAAGCCGCTGGCTTCCATCGTTGGCTATGCGTCTATAGGAGTGGAGCCTGCTTACATGGGAATCGGTCCGGTGGACGCCACCAAGCTGGTGCTGAAGAACACAGGCCTCGCCGTGAACGACATCGACCTGGTGGAGCTGAATGAGGCCTTCGCGTCCCAGTCCCTGGCCTGCATGCGGCTCCTCGGTCTGGACGAAAGCCGTGTCAATGTTAATGGTGGAGCAATTGCTTTGGGTCACCCCATCAGCGCCTCGGGCGGGGTCATCCTGACCAAGCTTGTCTATGAGCTTCGCCGGACAGGGAAGGAACTGGGCCTGGCCACCATGTGCCTTGGAGGGGGTCAAGGCGTCGCGTTGGTGGTAAGAAACGAAGCGTTGAGTCCCGAGGATGGCAGGGCCGGCCCGACGTTTCTGACGCGGCCAGGAGCGAAGAGGGGGCGGAGACAGCAAAGGAAGAGATATGGACCAAGCATTGGCTCGGTACGAGATCAGGGACCAGGCCGCTGTTGTCACTATTGACCACCCGCCGCTTAACGCCCTCGACGTGGCCACAAGAGAGGCCCTGGCAGAGGTGTTCGCGGAACTCGACACACGTAGAGCGGACATACGGGCGGTTGTGCTCACCGGGGCCGGCGACAAGGCGTTTCGCGGCTGGAGCTGATATCAAGGGCTTTCTCGAACTGACACCTCCGATAGCGAAGCGGCGGCTCATGCGCAGTCATGCGATCTCCTCGATGGTGGAGAACTTCGAGTGGCCGGTGATTGCAGCCCTGCATGGCTTTTGCCTGGGTGGTGGCTTGGAGCTGGCACTATGCTGCGACATCCGGTACGCCTCGGAAAACACGAAACTGGGCTTCCCGGAGGTGAACCTTTCGATATTCCCCGGCAATGGGGGGACGTGCCGGACCCGGCACAATTTGCCTCTGGGACGACTCAAAGAGCTTGTGTTCACGGGGGAGATGATTAGCGCTCAAGAGGCCCTGCAGTACGGCCTCATTGAAAAGGTGGTTCCCGACGGGGAGGTTGTGGATGCCGCTTTAGCACTGGCGGGCCGCATCGCCGGACGGGGGCCGCTAGGAGTGGCCGCGGCGAAGAAGGTCATCAACCGGGCCAGAAACCTCACCCTCAATGAGGGGTTGGAGTTGGAGTCGGACTTTTGGGCCGGATTAACAGCCACCGAAGACATGAAAGAAGGAGCCAGGGCGTTCATCGAAAAGCGCAAACCTACTATCGTTGCCGTTGAACCGAGCCCAAGAAACAACTCCTGATATGGCCGGATCGGTTCAAGTAGTGAACGATGTACGTGTCTCCAGGTTCCAGGGCCTCTGGCCGATGTAAATCAGCCCGCAAGCCGCAATGAAAGCTCGTTTGCAATTACGAGGTGTTGGTTGATCAACAAACTATTTGAGCCCATTTCGGTAGGTCCCATGTCGCTGCGCAACAGGGTCGTGATGACCGCGATCAACCTCCAGTATACCCCGGGAGGGGAGGTCACTGATCGCCTGATCGACTTCTACGCGGCGCCGGGCTCGTGGAGGCGTGGGATTGATCGTTGTCGGAGGCGCGGAAATTAACGATCAGGCGGCTGGGCGAGATTTGATGCTGTCCGTAAAAGATGATCGGTACGTCCTTGGCCTGAGACGGCTAACTGCTGCCATTCAGCGAGAAGGCGCCAAGACGGCGATTCAGTTGTACATGGCCGGAGCGTACTCCTTTTGTGGCTTGAAAGGACTTCCTACGCTCGCTCCCTCGGAATACTTCAGCCACTTCAGTCGCCAGAAGACTACGGCCATGACGCTCGACGACATAGAGCGGGTCCAGGAAGACTTTGTTCAGGCTACTCGGCGGGCAAAGGATGCGGGTTTTGACGGTGTGGAGGTGCTGGCTTCCGCTGGCTATCTTCTGTGCCAATTCCTTTCTCCAAAGACAAACAAGCGTGATGACGATTACGGCGGCCCCCTGGAAAACCGGATGCGCTTCGCACTTGAGACCATCCGCCGGGTTCGTCGGGAGGCTGGGACGGCAATGGCTGTGATTGTCAGAGTAGCCGGCAATGATTTTGTCCCAGGCAGCCACACAAATGTCGAGGCCCGTGTCTTCGCTGCGGCCGCTGAAAAAGCCGGTGCCGATTGCATCAGCGTAACCGGCGGCTGGCACGAAAGCCGAGTTCCTCAGATAACCATGGACCTTCCGCAAGCTGGTTACGCATATCTGGCAGCCGGAATCAAGAAGGTGGTAAACGTCCCTGTCATTGCCTGTAACCGGATCAATGAGCCGATTGTGGCAGAGAAGGTGCTGAAAGACGAAGTAGCAGAGCTGGTAGGTATGGCTCGTGGTCTCATCGCGGATCCGGAATTCGTTAACAAGGCGCGAGCAGGGGAGGCTCGGAGAGATCCGCCGGTGCGTGGCCTGCAACCAGGGATGTTTTGACAAGGGCATGCAACAGCTCCCGGTAGGTTGCACGGTCAATCGGCAGGCGGGCCGAGGTAATGAGACGTCGTTGGGCCTCGCGACGCAGCCTAAGCGGATTCTGGTGGCTGGGGCGGGTCCTGCCGGCTGCGAGTTCGCTCTCAGGGCAGCCCAGCGAGGCCACAAAGTTATACTCTGCGACAAGGAGAAACATATAGGAGGACAGGTTCGCTGGGCCGCTGGTGCAACCTTTAAGCACGAACTCCACCACCTATTGAACTACTACAGGGCGGTTCTGCCCAAGTTTGGGGTGACCCTCCGAATGGGCTTAGAGGTCACGCCGGAACAGGTTTCCCAGGAGAAGCCCGACCTGGTCGTGGTAGCCACAGGCGCCACACCGTTAAAACCGCCCATTGAAGCCGTCGAGGCTCCGAATGTGGTCCAGGCATGGGACGTTCTCAGGGGAAATGTGGAAACCGGCGTAAACGTCGTGGTGGTCGGCGGGGGCTCCGTGGGTTTGGAAACCGCTAAATTCTTAGCTGCCAAAGGGACAATCTCACCGGCTCAACTCTATTTCCTTACTCTCCACGAAGCCGAATCGCCGGAGGTCCTGCGCGAACTCATGCTAAAGGGGGCCAAAAGGGTCACCGTCATCGAAATGGCAGGTAAGATGGGGCAGGACGTGGGCCGATCCACTCGTTGGGTGTTGCTAAAAGAGCTGGAACTGAGGGGAGTGAAACTAATCACCGAAGCAACGATGAGGGAGATTGCGCCCGACCATGTCGTATACACGGATGCCCAGGGCAACGCTGTTGTGATCGCTGCCGATACGGTGGTAATGGCCATGGGATCGCGACCGGAGAATTCACTCGCCCGCAAACTCGAAAAAACAGGTGTCGACGTCCGGGTGATTGGCGACGCCAAGAAATGCGGCAGAATCGCGGATGCCCTTGAGGACGGACTGGCATTGGCGTGTATGGTGTGATACGAGTTCAGAGCACAAATGAGAGATTAGAAGCAACCCAGCCACACAACATGAACCGACGGGATTCGCCCGGGGAATGATCCAATGACAAAGGCCTCGAATCTTCCACCGCAGTACGATCTGCGGTCAACAGTTCCTACGGTTCCCCTTATGGAAGTACGAAATCTTTCCAAGCACTTCGGGGGCCTGCGTGCGGTCTCCTCAGTTTCCTTCACGATCGGACAGGGCGAGATTGTCGGTGTAATAGGACCCAATGGAGCGGGCAAGACGACGCTGTTTGCTCTACTGAGCGGTTTCCTTTCCCCGACGAATGGAGAAATTCGGTTTGAGGGGACCTCTATTGCCGGCCTGGGGCCGAACCGATTATGTCACCTGGGCATCGCCAGAACGTTCCAAACGGTACGGCCGTTCCTCGATATGACAGTGTTTGAAAACGTCAAGGCCGGCGGGGTCTTCGGAAAGCCGGGCAAGCGCTCTTCCCGGCAAATTCACCGGGAAGTGAACGAGATATTGCAGAGCACCGGGCTCGCTGCGTTCGCGAACCACTCCCCGCCAAATCTAAGTCTTCCTCAACGTAAGCGGTTGGAGGTAGCACGAGCCTTGGCCACTCGGCCCAGGCTTCTGTTGTTGGATGAGGTTCTGGCAGGGCTCAATCCGGGAGAGGTAAAGGAAGCGCTACCGTTTATTCAATCCGTCAATGTGGACAGAGGGGTAACAGTCCTTGTGATCGAGCACAATCTCCGGGCAATCATGGGGCTCTCTCATCGGATACTCGTCTTGAATTTCGGGCAACTCATATTCGACGGGAAGCCGACTGAGGCGGTGCAGGATTCGGGAGTGATTCAGGCTTACCTCGGGAGTGACGAAGTTGCTTAAGGTTGAGGATCTGACCGTCAAGTACGGGGACGCCCAGGTTCTGCTGAAAGTCTCGTTTGAAGCGCCGGAAGGTTGCATAACCTGCGTGCTGGGCCCTAATGGCGCGGGGAAAACCACTCTCCTTCGGTCCATTACCGGGTTGGTCTCGCCTTTTTCGGGCCGTATCCTGTTCGGTGAACGTGAGATTCAGGGAAAGAAGACGCACGATATCGCTCGGCTCGGACTGATCATGATCCCCGAAGGCCGAAGATTATGGGCCCCGTTGTCGGTGAGGGAGAATCTGGAGGTAGGTGCGTATTTGCTCAGGAGACCCGGCAAAGGTGAAACGACAGATGTCCTATGTGTTCGAGCTGTTCCCGCACCTGGCGTCACGCAGGAATCAATTGTGCGGAACTCTGTCCGGAGGAGAACAGCAGATGGTGGCCATTGGAAGAGGATTAATGGGGGCTCCTAAACTACTGCTCTTGGATGAGCCGTCACTTGGGTTGGCTCCCCTGGTCGTGAAGGAAGTGTACCAGGCCATTCAAACGATTGCCGAGGAAGGGACAACGATACTGCTGGTCGAACAGAATACCCGGGTGGCTCTTTCCGTAGCAGCCCACGGATACGTGCTGGAGACCGGAGCCATCGTTATGGAAGGGGAAGCACAGTCATCTGAGCGAGAATCCGCACATAAAGGAGGCTTACCTGGGCATCTGAACTGGAGCCACCATATACATGTCTCTTGCTCTGAAGGCTACCTTTGGCCTGGAGCCTGCTTGTAACTCTTATCGGGCTGACTTCAACTGTGATGAGGAGGCGTTCCAAAGGCGTTATGCGAAGACCTGACGTCATAAGGCTCTGAAAAGCCAACAAAAGGAAAGGGGAGCAAATGAGAATGACAATCAAGACTGTGATTACACTGTCGGTGGCTCTCGCTGTCTGCCTCTGCCTCACTACAGCCTGGGCAGGTCCTCCCATCAAGCTGGGGGCGCAAGCCCCGCAAACAGGGAGTTTGGCCAAGCACGGGATCGAACAGGTTAAGGGGATACGCCTTGCGGTCGACGAGTTTCAGAAAAAGCACAACACCACGGTAGACCTGCGTGTTTACGATGACGAAAGCGACAGTCAGAAAGCCGTCTCGGCCGTGGAAAAACTCGCGGGTGTGGATAAGGTCCACGGCATTGTGGGCGGGTACGGGTCTCATTTGGTGGGGCCTGCATCCGAAGCGGCGGAACGGTACGACACGCCATACATGACCACGGGCGCTGTGGATACCAAACTTTCGGCCAGGAAGTTTAAGAACTTCTTTCGGTTGAATAACATGCCGGGGTATGCAGCGGCTCAATCGGGCGCTCTCAAAGAGGTGCTAGGGGCAAAGAAGGTCGGTATTCTGTACAACAGCGTGTCTGCTACGACGGAGATCGCCGAACACCTGAAGGCCCAGTTAATCAGCGCGGGCATTAAGGTGCCCGTCTTCGAGAAGTTTGAGAAGGGGACGACAAACTTCAAGCCCATTCTTCTGAAGCTCAAGGATGCCGGGTGCGACGTTCTTCTCGTCGAGGGATATTTCCCGGATTATGTCGGAACCATAAAGGATGCGAAAATCCTTAAAGCTTCCAGTGAAGGCATATTTCGGCGCCTGGGGCATTGGGACGCCGGAGTTCACCCGTGAGTTGGGTCCCATGAGCGAGTACGTGTACGGAACGTCGGTGTGGGAGATGGGAACCGCCCCAAAAGAGGCCAAGGAAGAAGAGACGGCCTTCGTGGCCGACTATAAGGCTAAGTTTAATGAGGAACCCTCCTACATCGCCATGCTCGGATACCTTTCAGCGAAGTTCATGCTGGAGGCAATCTCCAAGGGCGGCGGAGAATCGGGAGCGTACAGCTCTGAGAAGACTCGGACAGTCCTTCGGGCGCTGGACACAATGAGTCCCTTAGGCCGTGTGGCATTTGACGAGAAGGGTGATCCCAAATATTTCGTGGCGGTGCTGTTTCAAACACAGAAGGGGAACCAGGTGGTGATTTATCCCAAGGACCGCAGCACCGGAGCCGTTGTATATCCCGCGGTTCCCTGGGGCGGAAAGTAGGACAACTGGCGCCGGCGGTGAACAGATGCCTGTGAGAGCTGAAACGGAGAAGAGGGCCAGCAGTTGATTTCTGCGACTACGATAATTCAGTCAATCCTTTCCGGCGTGGCAGAGGGGACCAACTATGCCCTATTTTGCCTAGGGCTTGCCTTCGTGTTTGGCATCATGCGGATCATCAACCTGGCTCACGGTGAATTTCTAGTGCTTGGGAGGTTACATTGCTTATTGGCTCCTGGTGAAATGGGGTGTCAATCCGGTGCTTGCCATCCCGCTTGCTGCGGGAACGGCCGGAGCAGCAGCCCTGCTTAGTTACCGGATCTTCCTTCAGAGGATTCGGAGCAGCTCCGAGCTAAACACTCTCATCCTGACTTTCGGCCTGGGGATCTTCTTGTCCAATCTATTTCTCCAGCTATGGACTGCCGACATCCGAAGCATCGGGGTTGATTGGATGGAACAGCCTCTGACGTTTTTCGGCATCTACATTAGTCTGGGGGAGATCATAGCTATTGTGATCTCGCTGGCCGGGGTCCTGGGACTGCACTTCTTCCTGACTCGCAGCAAGCTGGGCATGGCCATACGTGTGACCGCTATTGACCGCGACTCGGCCGCATTGGCTGGAATAAATGTGGAGCGAGCCGATCTCATTGCTTTCAGCGTGGGCGGGATGCTGGCCGGTGTGGGCGGACCGCTCCTGGGGATGCTTGCCCACATAAACCCCGGAGCCGGCGTGGCTATTACCGTCAAAGCCTTCATCCTCACCGTGCTGGCAGGGGTCGGTTCCATACCGGGACTGATTGTTGCCGGCATAATCCTGGGAGTCGGTGAGGCCATGACGGTTACCTTTGTTAACGCTTCGTATCGAGAGTTGTTCGGCTTCGTCCTCTTTCTCATCATCCTGTTGGTTCGCCCAAACGGACTCTTCGGAAGGAGGCTGTAAATGGCACTCTTCCGGGGGCCCTTGTTGTCCGAGGCAACGGCCGCTTCGCTGGTACTGGGGATAGTAGTGATTATCCCCTTTATGCTCTCGTTCAATCCGTACTATGTCAGTATCTTCATTTCCGCCTTGATACTGGGCGCTGTGTCCATTTCATGGAACCTCCTGGCGGGAGTGTGCGGCCAGGTTTCGTTCGGCCATGCAGCTTTCTTTGGAATCGGGGCCTATGCCTCAGCAATCCTGGCCACCAGGGCAGGATGGGATCCGTATATCGCGATGCGTCGGCGGGGGAGTGTGCGGGGCTCTTGGATCTCTGGTTATAGGAATCCCCGCGTTTCGTCTCCGGGGCCCGTATTTTGCGCTCGCGATCTTAGGGTTTGCGGAAGTGATGAAGCTGGTGACCTTGAACATGACCTGGCTCACTGAGGGCTCGCAGGGAATCATGAGCATCCCGCCGCTACCGGCGATTCATTTGGGTTCCTTGACCCTGGATTTTTACATTTCCAGGACCACAAATTATTACATGGCCGCGGCCCTTATGTTTGCCATTTACCTTGCAGTCTATTTCATACGTCGGTCCAACATCGGTTTGGCAATGGCGGCGGTCCATGGCGACGAGGAGACCGCGGCCGGTATTGGCGTGGATGTGGTCCGAACCAAAGCATTGGCGCTGGTTGTCTCCGCCTTTTGCACGGCAATCATGGGGGCGTTTTACGCTCATTACGTCCGCTTCCTGACGCCCGATACGGCTTTCGAAGGGTCCTGGTCTGTAATGCCGATAGTGGCATCCCTCTTTGGGGGGATGCAAACCCTTATCGGGCCTATGGCCGGGGCGCTAGTCATCACCGGTCTTGACGAGTTTGTTTTCAAGAGATTCTTCGAGACCGGGCACAAGCTCTTCTTCGGGCTGCTCCTGGCTGTGGTCATCGTTTGGGCCCCCACAGGCCTGCTTGGCAATCGCGTCCGAAGAGTCTTCCATGGAGATAAGAAATGAAATCCGTTCGTGTTCCGGTTCAGGTCCCCACGGAATCCCTCACCTTCCCGCTCCGGCAGGCAGCCGACCGTTTTCCTGACAAAGTGGCCGTGGTGGAACCAGAGGTCGGGGGCCGAGAATGGACGTACGGGACACTGGAAGACCAATCCTCTGCGTTGGCTGCTTCCCTGGCGGACCTGCAAGTGAACCCGGGCGACCGAGTCGCACTCTGGATGAAAAACAGTGTTGAATACATTCTTTCGTTCTACGGGATCATGAAGGCAGGCGGAGTGGTGGTACCGGTGAGCACGCATTACGGGGAGCGCGAACTGGCCCACCAGTTACAGGTGACCGGCGCTGTGGGTATTATCGCTACAGAAGAGCGTCTATCACAGGCGCCGGACCTTAGGGCGGGAGCCTCGCGCCTACGTTTCGTCGTGTCGGACAGCGGCGAGGCGCCACTTTCCGGAGGGCCTATCCCCTTTCATTCGCTTCTTACCGGAACCAAAAGAGTGGATCGATCCGTGGGAATTGTCCAGCAAGATGGGCCTGCGGTCCTTCCATTTTCCAGCGGGACTACCGGATTACCCAAAGGAGTCACGCTCACTCATTTCAACCTCCTTCACAACCTTTATCAGGTGTTGCAGGCCCACGAGGTAACGCCGGACGACACGTTGTTGAACCAGCTTCCATTCTTCCACATCTACGGCATGACCGTTCTAATGGGCGCGGCTGTTTTGGGCGGGGCCAGGCAGGTGGTGGCAAGCCGTTTCCGCCCGATAGATGAGTTCCTTGTCTCTGTTTGAGAAGTATCGCCCAACCCTTTTCTTCACGGTGCCGCTGATCCTTCAGGAGTTTTGCCACCATCCGAAAGTCCCGGACATGGACTGGAGCGCCCTCAGGTACGTGAACACGGGAGGCGCTCCGCTTGCGCCGGAGTTGCAGGAGCGTTTCACGCAAATCACGGGTGTGCCTGTTATCCAGGGGTACGGGCTTACGGAATCATCCCCCACCACTCACGTAACACCGCTCAACAGGATCAAGGTGGGATCTATCGGTACTCCATTGTCTCTCACGGAGCACAAAATAGTGGCCCCGGAATCAGGCGAAGAAGTGGAGATCGGAGAAGTGGGAGAGCTGTGGGTGCGGGGGCCACAGGTGATGACGGGATACTATAACGATCCCCAGGCCACGGCGCATACTTTGGTAGACGGATGGCTGCGGACAGGGGACTTGGGACGAGAGGATGAGGACGGGTATGTATACATTGTGGATCGGCTCAAGGAGCTGATCAAATGTAAGGGCTTCCAAGTGGCGCCCGCGGAGATCGAGCACATCCTCCTGGGCCATCCCGACATCCTCGATGCCGCGGTAATCGGCGAGCCTCATGCTGTGCAGGGCGAAGTACCTGTGGCGTACGCTGTGGTACGTGACGGGTCAAAGATATCGCCGGAGGCCGTCATCGAATATGCGGCTGCTGGAATGGCAAGGTACAAACGGCTCTGGAGGGTGGTGTTCACCGAGGCGATTCCTCACAGTCCCTCCGGTAAAATCCTTAGAAGAGTTTTGAAAGAGTCGCACGTCCAAGCTCAGCAAAACCCCGCGGAAAAAAGCCGGTTCTCTTAAAGAGACATCACTTATTCGGCAGCGCGTGTTGCTTTTGTGGGGCAGGCTTTCCAGCCTGCCTGTCCTGAAGCGGCAATCGTGGCAGGCTGGAAAGCCTGCCCCACCGCTGTCTCAAATCACCTTCAGTAAACTCGCTCCCAAAACTGAATGGATGCCAGCACGTTGGCATAAGATTTGACCTCCTCGCAAAAGCCTGCTAAAATTAGTCAGTTTAAATGCTTGCTTGTGGGAACTAACTCAATGAAGAATCTACTTTTGGCAGGTAGCATGCTTTTGATTCTAATGATCCCATCTCTAACCCCTGCGGAAGAGCAGGTCAGGGACAGTACCGGCCGCGTCGTCGAAATAAGGCAGTCGCACGGAGGGACATCAGTACGCGTATGACGGCAATAGGAACCCGATTTACACTGCTACGTCGGTGCAGGGCGGAAAGGATGCACTTGATTACCGAGACCATCATGGCGTGCATGTCGGAATAGCGGTGCCCGGCACGGCTCAGGATATCCGACAAAAGTGGGGCAGGGGACTGTTCCACCCGGATCAAAACCCCGCGCTACGATGACAAGGCTGCGCACGTCACAATGATGGTGGGCCAAAAGAAAGAATCGTGTTGTGAATAATTAAGAGCCCATGCGCTCTGGTCAGGAGTGGAGGGGTGAGCAAAATGCTTTTGCTGGGTTTTGTAGCCCACCCCTCACCCGACCGGGGACTCTTTCCTCTTATCCCCGCACATGGGCTTGGTGGAAGGGAAACTTCCAATTTCCTCCCCCTCCTGACAATTTAGTCAATCCACAGCGGATTTTAGTTCCAGCCAGGTTCGGCAAAAAAAGAAAAGCCCCCGGCAAAACCGGCGGGCTTGCACTCACGAGTCTTGGAGGTGACCCGCTGAGGCGATACATTAAACTCCGTGAGATTAACAAAGTGACGTCACGGAACGCAAGCATTATTTCGCTGTGATAGCCCGCATTGCATCCATCTATCAGCGTAACCTCATCTTAATGTATTACATCAATTACAACATGTAATATGTTTGCAGTAACACATAATTTGTAGTATCGATTCCGTCATCCCTATTGCCCGTCCACTCGGTTTTCGGGCGGCGGGAGGTTGAGTTGAATTTTGACGAGGCCCTCCAACTATTCGTGCGGCACCTTGCAACAGAGAAGGTCCGCTCAGCACAGACAGTTCGGGCGTACACTTCGGATCTTCAAGGGTTTCGACGATCATCTGGAAGCATCCGGTGGATCAAAGCAGTTGAAAAGCGTTGAAGGGATCGATCCCTTTCATGTTCGTGGATTTCTGGCGACCCGATTCGGCCGTATCAAGAAAGTTTCCGTTGGACGCAAACTTGCGGCTATAAGGACCTTTCTTAGGTTCCTCGTCAGGGAGCGAATCATCTCAAAGGATCCTGCCGCAGGGATTAGAGCGCCTAAGAGCGAAAAGCCCTTACCAAAGGCCCTGAGCGTTGATGAGATTGACCGTTTTTTTTCTCGTAATCCGGAGATGAAGAGCCGCGATCTGGCTGCGTTCGAGCTGCTATATTCTTCCGGCCTGCGCGTGGGCGAGCTGACGTCACTGAAAGTTCAGGATGTTGATCTGAACAACGGCTGGGTTCGAGTAATAGGTAAGGGGAATAAGGAGCGATACGTGCCGGTCGGTTCACGGGCCGTGGCAGCGCTACAGGCTTATCTGCCTCTGCGCGCCCATCTTAAAACCCAAACAGGCGGCCTGTACACCACTGAAGCGTTGTTTCTGAATTCACGGGGAGGGCCGTTGTCTTCCCGCAGCATCCGACGTATACTCAAGTCGTACCTTGATAGCGCCTCCCTGGCAAGGGACGCCTCGCCCCATGCGTTTCGACACTCGTTCGCCACTCACTTGCTTCATGGGGGAGCTGATTTACGGTCGATTCAGGAGCTGCTGGGGCATGCCAGTCTGTCCACAACGCAACGGTACACAAAAGCAGACCTGCGCCGCCTAATGGAAGTTTACGACCGATCTCACCCAAGGAGTGGAGCCGCAAAGAAAAATGAGAATGAGCCCTAAGAAAATTCGTTCCACGACCGTTCTCTGCGTGAGACGGGGCGGCAAGGTGGTCATGGCGGGTGACGGTCAGGTATCCCTTGGAGATACGGTGGTAAAACATTCCGCACGCAAGGTCCGACGTCTGGGGAAGGGCGACAATGTCCTCGCCGGATTCGCCGGATCCACGGGAGACGCCCTGACGCTGCTGGAAAAATTCGAGCAGATGCTGGAAAAGTATTCAAACAACCTTACGCGGGCCTCGGTGGAACTCGCCAAAGAGTGGCGGACCGACCGGATGCTCAGGCGGTTAGAAGCCCTGCTCATCGTTGCTGACGCGGAGAAAACCCTACTCCTTTCCGGAAACGGCGATGTGGTGGAGCCCGACGACGGCATCATTGCAATCGGTTCAGGAGGGAATTATGCTTTGGCAGCCGCACGCGCGCTGTCCATGCACACCGAGATGGGTTCGGCTGAAATTGCTCGAGTCGCCATGGCTATTACAGCCGGGATCTGCGTGTACACCAACGACCAACTGGTAATGGAAGAACTGGAAACTGAAGCCAGTTGAGAAAAGACCGAACTGAAGGTCACGAATAACTATGGATACCTTTACGCCTCGAAAGATAGTCGCGGAGTTGGACAGATATATTATCGGCCAAGATAGGGCCAAGAAGATGGTGGCGATCGCCCTTCGAAACCGTTGGCGTCGGCGACAGGTGCCGGAAGAACTGCGTGATGAGATCGCTCCGAAAAACATCATCATGATCGGTCCCACCGGCGTGGGGAAGACGGAAATCGCTCGTCGCCTCGCGAAGCTTGCGCAATCCCCCTTCCTTAAAGTGGAGGCGTCAAAGTTTACTGAGGTCGGTTACGTTGGGCGTGACGTCGAATCCATGATCAGGGACCTCATGGAAATCGGCATCACTATGGTGCGGGAAGAGGAGGTACGAGGCCCTCCGCCCCAAAGCGGAGGAGCAAGCTGAAGAGCGCTTGCTGGACATTCTTCTCCCAATGAGGTCGCCTCGCAAGATTCGTCGCGCGCAAATAGGCCAGCCGCAGCAGGAGGCGAGCGATGAGATGGAGGTAGCCCAGCGCACCCGCGAAAAGTTTAAGAAGATGCTGCGCAACGGCAGGCTGAACGACCGAGAGGTGGAGATCGAAACACAGGTCAGCGCAATCCCGGTCGTGGAGGTTTTCTCCCCCGCGGGAATGGAGGAGATGGATATCAACCTAAAGGATATGTTCTCCAATATCTTCCCCGGCAAGTCCAAGAGGCGCAGGGTGAAAGTGCCGGAAGCGCTCCATATTCTGGTTCAGGAGGAACTCACCAAGCTCATCGACACCGACAAAGTGACTAAAATGGCCAGGGAGAGGGTCGAGCAGACGGGGATTGTGTTCGTTGACGAGCTTGATAAGATTGCAGGATCCCATTCCGCCCAGTATGGCCCCGACGTCTCCAGGGAAGGGGTACAGCGGGACTTACTTCCGATAATAGAGGGGTCTACCGTCAACACGAAACACGGCGTGGTTAAGACCGATCACATCCTCTTCATAGCTGCAGGAGCGTTCCACGTTTCAAAGCCGTCGGACTTGATCCCCGAAATTCAAGGTCGATTTCCATTGAGGGCAGAGTTGTCAGCTCTCAGCCGGCAGGATTTTGTACGTATTCTGACGGAACCCAAGAACGCGCTGGTCACCCAGTACGAAGAGTTGCTCAAGACTGAAGGCGTCATGCTGGAGTTTGAGGAGCAGGCTATTCTGGAAATCGCGACCATGGCCGAGGAGGTCAACCTCCGAGCGGAAAACATCGGTGCGCGGCGTCTCCACACTATTATGGAGAAGCTCCTTGAAGAGGTTTCATTCGAGGCCCCGGACATGAAAGGAGTGACAGTACGAATTACTCCGGACATGGTCCGTGAAAGGCTCCGTGACATAGTCAAAAGCGACGACCTGAGCCGGTACATACTTTGACACTGTCTCGGCGCCATTGGCAACGAGAATTCTCAGGACGGATGGCCGGAAGGGGAGAGAATTCCCTTCCGGACAGTTCCTTACTATTTCTTGGAAGCCGCTGCGCGTTTTGAAGCTTTAAGCGGGTTGACTTTCAGATTAGTCTCGACTGCCTTTTTTTCGAGGTGGGTAGCAAAGTTGCAGGAACCGCGGGCCCATTTTGAGGCAGGGTTGGGAGCGACGGCGCAGAAGATTGCTTCATCAAAGGTGACTGTCCGGGAGCATCCCTGGCATGTGTCGACGACCGAATGGCAACGGCCGCCGTTGAAATTGCATCCTTTACTGGTCATGAATGCGCACTCGATTCCCTTTTTCAGGGTTATGCACTGCATTTCTTTTCCTCCGGTTGTAATTTAGGGGGTGGGGGGAGAATCCGGCCCTCCCTATTGTTGAATCTCTTAGTATACCATTTGACGGGGAAAGTTCAACACGATTTTGCTATTGCGCAAACTTTTGTTGACGTCCCTGTACGGGGAATAGGGTCAGTCCTGATCCACAGCGAATTGTAGGGCGGCCCGTGGCCGCCGTCGGGCACGGCCTCGACCTACCAACTGCTTTTGCGGGGCAGTCCCACGCGATGCGGGACTGCCCCACAGATCGCTGAAATCACCTTGTGTAAATTCACTCCCACCATAACTTAATGCACACTTAGTCCTGATCCACCGGCTCTTTGCAGCTACGGCATCGCTTGGCGCCTCGGAAGAGTTCATTGCCACAGTGCGGACAATGGTACCGATCTATCTCTTGCTCAACCCATTTTTCGGTTCCTAATTCTTTCCAGGCCGGGATAGCCCGCATGATTACTTTCTTGCCGACGGGCACGGAAAATTATCAATCAAACTGCAGGGCCAGGAGTCACATTGATGACAGCCCTCGTAACTCTTTTCCTGAGCACAAGATCGGATTGGACAGACCTCACAATATTTAAAGCGCTGGTCCGAAAGGCAGCCGTCGCAAGCTATTTCCTCCGGGGTAACGCCGTAAATGGGTGCTAATTTCTCCTTGAATTTCTGATTGTTATCGCGGTGCGCCGTCAAAATACCGCAAACACCGCAATATAACCCACACGGAGCCAGCAAGTCTTCTCGTCTCATGGTTCCCTCCTCAGTTTAAGGCGGTCCTTTGGAAATCTTTTCTGGATATTGACCATCTGAGCATTGGCGAGTTCAACAATCCAACTCCCCATTGGCAAAGACCACTTCTTGGCGGCACCGGTTAGCTACCGCGAACAATCACCCCTCGGCAGGTTTCTATCGGGGAACGACGCTCACCTTTAGCATGACCCCTCCGTATCCGGAACATTCTACGCCCACATCAGGGCACCGCACCTGTCGCATGAAGGTGAATCCGTTAGGTTCCAGCCCCTCGCTCAACCGTTCATTGATCAGCGCCACGGGCACGACCAGTTGGGATATGAGGTGAACGCACATCCTCTTGGGACAGAGCTTACTGATGAAATTGCCGTCCACATCGAGGACAAACTTGTCGCCAATCTTATAACCGGAATTGCAATGCCGCGAAGTCACGACTTCAGCCTGTATGGAATACTTGGCCGCGTCTTCGGCAAGTCTTTCCATCAACCTGAGTCTGGGATCGTCCTCGTCGAAATGTTGAAGATCCGAAGGGCCGTACCCCACTCTGGCACCGAACCTCTTCAAAACCTCTGACTGCCGTTTGTTCATGTCGGCCTCCTTAATAACTACATGCCTATGCTCAAATCTGCGTCATTACCCGAAATTATGAGTCTGCACGTCTTGCCCTGCATCTTTCTTGCAAAGCCGAACTACAGCCTTAAGTGCATTTCCGGTTCTTTCTTAATGCGTCCGGGTCCTTGGATGCCTTACACAGGAGCAGGGCCCCTTCAATGGAACTTATCACAAGCCGACTCAGCGCATCGGAATCGATACGTTAGCGCTGATTTACTCGCCTCGAATGGCCTCGTCGAAAAGCTCTACCAAAAACTCATTCCAGAAAAGAAAGAAGCGGTTCACCTCCGTCGGAAAGGCTTCTATTGGAATCGCCCAGCTCCTGGGCGAAATTACCAAAAAATCAACACGCTGTGCAGCCCCGTTGAACCGCGTATTCCACCATTCCGTCGATCATGAGTTCGACTTTATTCAAAGGGTCCGTGTCTTGAGTTTTGATACTGTCGAAGTAGGACTTTATGCCTGTCAACGGCATGCGCGATGGCCGCGTGGGCAATCTCTTCCTTATTGTCGAAGTAATAGAATAGATTCCCTCTCTTGACTCCCGACGCGGTGCAAATGTCGTCAATGGTCGTCGGCTTGTATCCCTGCCGGTGGAATAATCTGAGAGCACTCTTAACGATTCGGTCTTTTGTTGCTTGTCCTTTGGTCGCCATGATCGTATTTTCCTGTACTGACTGGTTGGTCTAATTTGTTACCCTAAAACCACCGCTCATGTCAATCTTTTTCATGCGATCCGCAATCAGCATCGAGAACGAAATAGAGTGAGTCTGCTGGCCCCAAGCATCAGTGGGACTTGATGCGTCGGTTTCGCCTGGATCGGCAAGATGTCCGGCGGTGCGTCGATTCTGCTCAAACGCAGGGGATACGCGGTTCGGAAACGGTCAGAGAGGTAAAGGCGACAAAACTCGCGGCGCGTCAAAATGCTCTTGCTCGTGCGACAAAAGAGAAGCGGCATTCACAGCCCGCTTTGCCCTTTCTTTGTCGGCTTTTTCTCTACGTAGGAAGGCTCTTTTCAGTTGCCAATCTTTGAATTTGTTGTAGGCCGGCTCCCAGATTAGCAGGGCGCAGACAACGAACAGAATTACCCCATACAGGATTTGGTAGGGCCATTCAATATCTTGCACCGTGCCACACCTGACCGAATTATCGGTGCATAATGAATATCGGAATAGCAACTCCTCGTCAAGATTAGATTTTGGAGATGTGCTTATTGTATTATGGAGAGCACCGCTCGGTCAGGTTTTCAGCGGGGTAAGCTTTTACATCTCCGGGAGTCTACAGCCGGTTCCCGGACGATCTGCTGAGGTCAGAGGCGTGAAGACGACGCGTGTACATGGATAATGCGGCCACAACCTTTCCCAAGCCCCCGGGAGTGATCGAGGCCATGGCTCATTTCATGCAAAATATCGGGGCCAACCCCGGTAGATCAAAACACGACCTGTCTCAGGAGGCTTCGCTGATTGTCGAGGGGGCGCGCAAGAAACTGGCCCTGCTCTTCAACATACCCGATCCCAATCGCATCGCATTCACGCTCAATGCAACGGAATCTTTGAACACGGTTATCTACGGGGTCCTGAATCCGGGCGACCATGTGATCATTACACAGATGGAACATAACTCCGTGATCCGACCTGTGCGACATCTGGAGCAAAATGGCATTGTCAGCGTGTCAGTGGCTCCCTGCGACAAGATGGGAGTATTGGACGTTGGGGCCTTGAAAGAATTGATTAGGGATAACACTGCCTTGATAGCACTTAATCATGCCTCAAACGTGTGTGGGACTATCCAGGACGTTGCCGCGGTCAGAGAGGCCGCAGGCCGCGTGCCGCTGCTACTGGACGCTGCACAGACCGCTGGGGCTCTCCCGATCGACGTGCAGGCGTTTGGGGTCGATTTCCTCGCGTTTACAGGACACAAAGGATTGTATGGGCCTCAGGGAACCGGTGGACTCTACGTCAGGGAGGGCCTTCACATCAGGCCGTTGAAACGCGGCGGCACCGGCAGCGCCTCCGATCAGGAACAACAGCCTGATTTTTTCCCGGATGCCCTTGAAAGCGGCACACAGAATAATGTCGGCATTGCGGGCCTGGGGGCCGGTCTGGACTTCGTCATGGAAACAGGGGTGGATACTATTAGACGCCACGAAATGAAGCTCTTGGAGGGCTTTATTGAAGGGCTCATCGACGTGCCGGGAATCACCCTGTACGGCCCGCTCGATCCTGAAGCACAGATGCCCATCCTCTCGGTCACCTTCGATCAAGCGCTACCCGACGGACTTCACGTCTCGTACGGCGGATGCGGCGGGAGATCCATACCCGCGACCTTTGAGACCATTCATCCGGAGGAAGCCGGGACAGTATTGCAGGACGAGCACGAGATCTCTGTCCGTGTGGGCCTTCACTGCGCTCCGTTGGCTCACAAGGCCCTGGGAACATTCCCGGACGGGACGGTACGATTCAGCCTCGGGTACTTCAACACCCTAGAAGAAGTGGCGATCGCAGTGGACGCAATCAAGAAGATAGCGGAAAAGCGGTGAAAACAGATGAGACCGTCTCAAAACTCTTGGGGATCCCGAAATTGCGACACAATACCGATGTAGGCTCGCGACGCTTCAAGCGGTACGGTGCCTGCCTTCTTCGGGGTAATTGCAGAGAGCGTGGGTAGGGGCAGGTTTCATGCCTGCCCATCTTCGGTTGATCCGACCAAGGGCGGGTATGAAACCCGCCCCTACAAGCATTTTGCTACGCTTCTCGAACGTCTGCCAGTTTTGAGACAGTCTCAGATTAAAATCCCGCTATAACAAATTACTTTTCCCGGACCTGCTTCCGTTGCGATTCCTTCGCGCCCAACCGATTTATCATGGTAGCCGCGTACGCGGCGCCGAATCCGTTGTCGATATTTACCACCACGACTCCGGGCGCGCAGGAGTTGAGCATGCCCAGGAGCGCTGCGATTCCACCGAACGATGCGCCATACCCGATTGAAGTCGGCACCGCGATGACAGGTCTGTCCACGAGCCCGCCGATGACGCTCGGCAGTGCGCCTTCCATGCCAGCTACGGCAATAATCACAGATGCTGAACGTAGCTTCTTGTTGTTGGAAAGAAGTCTGTGAATCCCCGCAACCCCAACGTCATACAGTGTGTCTACTCTGTTCCCAAGCGCGTACGCGGTGACTCTTGGCCTCCTCCGCTACAGGAATGTCGGAACTGCCCGCGCACACCACGAGCACTGTTCCTCTGCCGACAACCTTTATTTTCTTGCGCGAGTACAGGAGAGTCCTCGCCTCCGCGTTGTGTTCGAGCCCGGAAGTCTCTTTAAGAATCTCACGGGCCTTGTCGCCATCGACTCGAGTAATCAGCACGGTGTCTTGCCGGGCCTGAAGGCTTTTGAAAATCCCGATTATCTGTTCGACCGTCTTTCCCTGGCCGAAGATCACCTCGGGAAAACCGAGCCTCACAGCCCGGTGGTGATCCACGCAGGCATACCCGAGATCCTCGGTCTGAAGGTCTTGAAACATGCAGCCTGCCTCCTCGGGGAGCAAGCGGCCCTCTTTGACGTCTTCAAGTATTTTGATCAGTCGCGGTCGATCCAAACTCTTTCTCTCCACAACAGCAGAAAACCTGCTGTGATCTTGGCCGGGGTTTGACAAAGGAACTGCTACACAGGGACAGTCCGATGCATTTCTTGGCGGTGAACGATTCTCGGCAGAAACGCTGGGGCAGCAGACAAAGGAAAGCCCCGGAAAGGAGGATGAGAACCGGGGCTTCGCATGGGGAAAAGGTATGTTGAGCAGCGGGCTACGCCACCCGCTGGTTTCCAAGGCTTAAACCATGATTCTGAATAGTTGTCAAGAAAATTTAAAGTTATTTCTAGAAAAAATCTCATTTTATAAAACCTGATTATAAGGTTTAGCAATTAACACCTGATAATTACAGGATATAATGCCGTATCACATAAGAGACCGGATCATGTCCGCTTTCCCCACAACGCCCACCAACTTCCCCCCTTCAATTACCGGTAAGGTATAGAACTTCCGTTCGCTCATGATTCGCGCCACCTCGGATAAGTCCGTGTCCGGGCTAACGCTGATCAGCGGGCTTGGAATAGATGTCCCGACCGTGGTCGCGGCGAGTCGCTTGAACTCCTTCTGGAGGCGCCATGGATTCTCCATGGGGATGACTGAGTCCAGTATCACAAACACAGTGGGTATGTGCAAGGGCTTGTTCTGGTTGACCAAATCCGATTCGCACACCACTCCCAGGACATTTCCTTTGTCATCAACCACCGGCACACCATTGATGTTGCTTTTCGGAGAGTATGTGGCGAGTTCTCGCAGCGTGGTCTCCGGGGTCACGGTAATTACGTCACGGGTCATAACATCTGCTACCTTCGGCATCTCTTCCTCCTGGTCATTTCACGCAGCTTTGCAACATGGCAGGAACAGGGCAAAGCTCGTTTTACTGTTGTATGTCCCGGATTACATGGGATAATGGCTGAATCCGGAGAGGGGGAGTTCCCCATATTAGGGAGGATACCATGAAAAGTTATCGGAAGGAGTTATGGTTCAATGTGCCCAAACGGAGAGGGTTCGTTAACATAACGAGGGAAGTGGAGAGCGCCCTTTCGGAGAGCGGCGTCTCAGAAGGGCTTGTGCTCGTTAATGCAATGCACATTACCGCATCCGTCTTCATCAACGACGATGAATCGGGCCTGCACCAGGACTACGAGAAATGGCTGGAAGAATTGGCCCCCCACGAGCCCATCAACCGGTATTTGCACAATCGGACCGGCGAGGACAACGGAGACGCTCACCTGAAAAGACAGATCATGGGCCGCGAGGTTGTGGTTGCCATAACCGGGGGGAAACTCGACTTTGGGCCCTGGGAACAAATCTTTTACGGGGAGTTTGACGGTCGCCGGAGAAAGCGCGTACTGGTGAAGATTATCGGAGAATGACCGCAGAGTGCGCTAGGTTGCCATCGAACGCCCATTTCCAGCGTTGAAATGCCGAGCCATTCGAGGGCGGGTCCCTTCGGGGACGCTAGCCCCTTTTTGCCCCGAAGGGGCAGAGTGTGAGTAGCCGTGGGTTTCAACCCACGGTAGGAATAGGTAAACGCGAGGTCTCACCATTTCACGTTACACGCAGATCTACTATCATATCGTCTTCTCCACCAAGGACAGGGCACCCGTATTGGCCCAGGCAGGTCGTGAAGACCTTTTTCGCTATATCTGGGGAATAATTCGCGAAACAGAGAGCCGCCTATATCGTATAAACGGGACATTGGACCATGTGCACCTTCTCACAAGTCTCCATCCCACCGTTTCCCTTTCCGACTTCGTGAAGGTGGTCAAGGGCAAGTCATCATATTGGATCAAAAAGAACCACATCTTCCCCGATTTCTCCAATTGGCAGGACGGATATGGCGCATTCACTCATTCGTCGCAAGACAAAGACAGGCTGATCGACTACATCAAGCGCCAGGAAGAACACCACAGGAGTGTGCCTTTTGGCGATGAGTTCAAACATTTGATCGTTGAAGCGGGCGTCGAATTTGATGGAAGGTAGTTGATACCGGGAGGATGAGGTTTGATCGCTCCTTTCCGTGGGTTGAAACCCACGGCTATTCAATCTACGCCCCTTCGGGGCAAGCCGCCTTGCAGCACGCGCGGGATGTGGTGAACCCTGCGATTCGCAGAGGAACCGCATCGCTCGCGAAAGACCCGGATGATGCGGTTCCTCCGGATCATCTCCGGGGCCACCACATCCTACTGACTTCTGTGTGGTGTCCCTTTCCGTGGGTTGAAATCCCGCGTCCTGGCGCGGGACGCATTCACGCTACGCGGAGCAAAGTGTTATGTGGCATTCTTTTGCGCCTCACGAATGATTTGATAGACCTGCCTGGGATTGTCGATTGTGTCGAGACGAGGGCCAGTGAACTGCTCCATGCCGGGCCAAGGCATGCCGCCAAACCACGAGGCGAATGGGAAAGAACTGCCAAATGAAATTGAACCAGTACCGTCTCGTGATTCCGTGAGCGAAAGGTCCGAGAGCGTGCGAAGAAACAAAGACTTTACCTTCTGTTGAAGCAACCCGGAAATGATGATTACTCTGTCGGTGGTTACACCGTAAAATATTTTCTCTCGCTGTTTGGCCTCAACGTAGAACCTGCCGATGATCAGGTAAGCACCGATAACGACGAAGGGAATGCCGAACAAAGCAAAGAACGAAGGTGCTTCACTTGTAAGGACGCTGTATTCCCAGAAGAATGCAAAGCCGCCCCACAACAGGCTGAAAGGAATCATGAAGGCGTCGGAGCCGCGGAGCATAATGCCCTGCTTCGGCTGACCCGACCACAGGATACTTTCTCCTGATTCCAGATGGTTCTGGATTACCAGCGATGCGTTGTTATTCATTAGATCTCCAATGACACATAATACCCAGGTTATGGGAGTTCTCGAAAGTAATGACCGATTTACTTGAACATCATTCCCCTCTGTCACATGCCGACGTAAAGGACAGAACTTTTGAGAACCGATATAAGCCGCCGACCCTCCGGAGTGCAGCCGAGGCGCGACGGTCGGACCCGCGAAGCAGGGGACGTCGGCTGGAGCGCATGTTAGGTCTCATATTGCGTCATGCGATGAAGTAGCGCCTGGATGTGATCGCGACGGTCGCTGAAATCGATGAGCGGTGTCACTCGCGTATCAGCGACCATCCACAAGGGAAGGCTGGAAACGAGCTGGTCAAGCTGCTGGGTTGTCTGAACATCAGCGATGAAGCGGAGCGCGATGCGTCCGGCTACTGGTCCGCCAGCCACTATGAGGCCTTGTTGAGCAAGCTGTTCGGCCTTGTCGAGTGTCGGGAAAATAATGCCTTCGATGAAGGCGCGAGCGGTGTCTTCGGTAAATGGCTGGCCTGTCTTGAGATGGTCAAGCTCGACTAGGAATTTCATTTCAATATCCTTTCATTTTGCAATTCGCGAATGATGCCTAATAATGATTATGCAGTCTGTATAATCCCGGTCAAAGACCGTCAACCGGGCTTCGGAGGCCGTGGCCGCCTCGATTTAGAACAGCGAATGCCTGAATGTGTGCCAGTCTGCTCGTTTTGTCAATCCTGCCTTTGGTCGGCATCTGCGATAGCCGGCGGCGGGCCAAGGAGCCTCCGGGAAAACCAACACACGTGGTCCCCCCGTCCGGTTAATGTGCTGCTATGCGTCCTTCAGATATCTATAATACCGCATGACATACTCGTTTGATCTATTGATCTGTCTCTCTATTTCATCCCAATGGTTTCCCGCCCCTACTTTCTTCAACAACCTGACGTACTGCTTGTATTCGTGCGGCACATTGCCAGTCAGGAGCATATTGACCACCCGTTTCCTCACCCTCTCTTGTTCGTCTGGAGTGAGTGCAACCCGTCGTAGTGCCCTCGCTGTGTTTGATTTCAAAATCTTTACCAAACGGGAATTTGCCGTCTTCTTCAATGAATTCTATGCCGAGTCGCTTGCAGGCTGCATCACCCTTTTCGATACCCTCAATGACTCTTTCCATCACTGGATATATCCACTTCTTCTCACCACTCACAAGTTCTCGCGGTCGCAGATCTAGTGGCTCACTAACCTTTTGTTCTTTGCAGTACTGGGAATAGCGCCGGAGGATCTCATCCTTCAACCACTTCCCTTCGCCATTATAGTCGATTATTTCCATCACCTTGATGCCGTATAACAATGATTATGATATTCCGTATAAGCCCGTCAACCGGGCTGCGGAGGCCGTGGCCTGCCTCGATTTAGAACAACGAATGCCTGAATGTGTGCCAGCCTGCTCGTTTTGTCAATCCTGCATTTGGTCAGCATCTGCGATAGCCGTCAGCAGGTGAGGGACTAAGAAACGGCCCGCGGTGATTGCCTGATCTCTGACACAAAATAGCTGCACTTCACCGGGAGAAAGGCCAGAAATCATCTTCTCTGGAACGGTCTGCGGTAAAAACAGATAGATAGCAGGTGGGAGGTACTGGATTCCGGTCTTCGGACCGTGTACATGGCGTTTGCGGAGCAATGTATCCGATAGGAGCACCGGAGATGGGTCAAGAAGTAGCGGCAGCCGCAAGCACTGGACATTCGAGTGCGGGCGAATGCAACTGGATGCTGGCCCTCATCCAGCGGCTAGGCAATCGCAAACTGTGAACACAGAAACTCAAGAGTCTTCTGATCGCGAAGTTTGCAAACGATGTTTTGATTTGCAAAAATTCCCTTGAAGGTCTTGGCTTGATCGCGCGGCACCTCGTTCACCCAACGAACGCCTACTGCCCACTCAGCCTTCTCGGGGGAGTCTTTGTTCTCCGCTGCCCGGGGTGCACGGAGTGTGAGTTCGAGAAGCGCCTTTCCATATTCGTCGACGACAAAATCGCCTATGGGAACAGCCCCTTTTGCAACCTCCCCGTACCCCACATACCCAAAGCCCTTCATGTACGCGAAGATCTTGTCGCCAACTTGGAGGTGCCGGAGAGGGCGAGAGTATTTCTCTCCTTGGCCCGCGCTGATGTAGCCGGTACTGGCGATTGTCGTCCCAGTTGCGATATTCACCTTCGCCCACATTCACGAACCAGTACCCCGACCAGGGAGCACGCTTGCGTGCCTCGGAGCGTTCGATTGTTTCGATCGGATCTCTAAGCCATGCACGGCCTAGGAATTCGGCGTTGTTCTCACGGAAGAAGGTGAAGAACACTGCATTAATGCTGACGTCGTATTCTTCAGATAGATAGGAAATGATTCGCTCCGAGGAATCGTCCAATGCCGAGGCGACTACAATCAGATTATGGCTCGCGTTGACGGTCTCCGGGATTGTCTCCCCGAAAGCGTCGTGGAAGATACTTCTGATGGTCTTTGACATGCATCGCTGAGCAATTTGGTCCAACGCGCTGTAGCCGAGGTCTTTTACCCACGCTCCGTAGTCTAGCAGTTGAGCGACGACTTCACGTGGCGTGCGACCGCGCTTAAGCTCCAAAATGACGCAGTTCGCATTGCGGTCAAGGGCAAGTAGATCGATTCTTCCCCTGAAATCGGTCTGTACCTGTCGCCCAATGATCGCGATGTCCAGTTCGAGGATCGATGGATCCTTAGCAATCCAATCTTCGAGTCGCCGCTCCTGCTCGAGATGAGCGGGCGCGATCATCTCCAACCTGGAATCAACAACTCTCCAGAGGGTCATCTCAAAGGACATGAGTCGAACCTTTCTTACTCATCACTACCCACACGGAAATAGTTCTCAACGCGCGAATTCAGCAGGGGTCAAAAAGCGTGGCTTTTTGAGCGTCAGCTGGACCGGCTTGTTGGCCGCAGGCTACAACCCTATGACCCTATTCCAATCCGCGATATACATGTAAATTCTTTGAAACTCGCTCAGCAATAGCATTCTGTTGTGGGCGGTGAAATTTCTTGCTTTCTCCAATTCGTCCATCCGTTGTTTCAGCCAATGCTGGGAGGGTATCAATGCTTCGAAGTGTTTCCATTTTTCAAGAATGATTGACGACAGGTGTCCAAAGTCAACGAATCCGAGAAGATCAGACTTCTCCCCCTCCAACCAGGAATCCGAGAATGCGGTTTGTTGGCGAGACTCTGCATACTGCTTGACCTTCGAAGGAAGCTTGTCGATCCAATCGGCACCTTCCTTCTCTTCCAGAGTTTCTCGAATCAGAGAACGCACTTCGTTTTCAAAGCAGTGAAGCACTGCATACAACCTCGCCATCTCCAGAGCATTGTTTCTACGCACCACGCCAAATGCCGAGAGTGCCTCTGAGAGGAGGCGTTCCTCCGCTTGGCCTTGATCCGCTCCAACTTGAATCCCAGCGGCCTGAAACTGGCCTGCCTCAGATTCAAACATCAAACCGCGGAACATGTAGTCTCTCAGATCTTTTCGAATATCAGTCAACTAGGTGCTCCTTGAGCGATTTGAAGATGGCATTGAAAACTTCAATGTCCTTTGTCGCCGGCAAGTGGATTTGTATGTTGTAGTGCAAAGAGGGGCGGTTGTGACCCTTTGAAGGGCCATCTGGCATTTGAATGGATGACTTGGTGGGCTCAGCCGACGCAGGCTTAATCTCAACTTTCTGTTCAGGTCTTAGAGAAAGGTCAGCGAGATCAAGCAGAGCGAAAAACGTGCTGGCCATCAACCTTGCTGTATTTGGAGAGGCATTGTGGGTGCTTTTGAATTTTCCCTCGATGAGTTCTCGATCCGCGTTTGTGGGCTTGGCCTTAATGGTAAAGAGGTCACCATATGCTTCTCGTATTGCATCGGCCATAACGCGCCTTGACTGAGCCGTGTTACGGTATTCGTGATATCGACCTGTAGGCTTGCCATCGGGCGACAAGAACCCGAGGGCTTTTAGGAGAGGGATGACCGCTCGGTAGTTTGATGACGCGTAGCCCCAATCCTTGAGAAGTTGGACACTGAACTTCTCCGGCGCCGATGCCTCAGAGATGTGCCCAAAAAGCTCGGGGAGCTGACCGTAGACTTGAATGTAAGCATTCGCTAGAGCCATTTACTTTCCTCCCGGCACCTCTGCATCCGGACAATGATTAAAGATTCTTTAGAAAATCCAAAACGCAGACAGGTTCCTTGTGTATAAGAAGTTCTCACTTCTCCTTGTATTCTGGGGCAATATCATTCATTAGAGGTGACTCTGACTCGTTTGTGGCCCAAGACCTCCTGGATCGTTCGGACCTTGTGGCCTGCTTTGAGCAGGTGCGTGGCAAAGAAGTGGCCGAGGGCATGAGGTCGTCCGCGGGCAATCGACAAGCAGTCAGATCGCCCCCCATCTTGTGTGGAATTAAATGTGGCTGTAACCGCCTCTTCCATGAATTTCCCCTCCCTACCGGTACAAACCGGCTGAACTCCTGAGGCGTAAAATAACCTGATAATAGTTGTGTCGGAGAATATTCCCCCTGTGGTGGCACTGTCAAGAAGTATCGGCGGCGAATAGGGTCCTGATTTGAATCATCTTCTAATCTGGATGGTCGATTCGGGAGTCAGCCTTCTACTCATGTTCGTGAACATTGAGCTGTATTTCTTCCTTTAGGACTGCCGCTTGCCGGTCAGGATCAAGTTGCTTGAAGGCTTCCCTATAGGCATTGGGTTCACCTTCTGCCAGGACTGCCCCTGCACCGATCAATTCTGCTTTGTCATTAACCAATGTCCACTCATATTCCTCTTTCATGAATCTTCCTCCTGACCTTACCCGATGATAGTGTCCTAATTTGGCGCACCTTGGGCGGCCAGTACACTAAATTAGGGCACTGCCCGGCATGGGGCAGCGGATCGAAATCCCCCCTAATTCCCAAAGGAGTTAAAACAAGTTCTGGAGCCTCTCCGTCCCGGAGGGACGGTAAGATAGTAGCCCGGCAATTTATTGCCGGGAATGAACGGCCAAGAGAGCCTTCTTCGTCCCCGAGGGGCGCCCGAAGGATGAATCCTTCGGGCGCCCCTCGGGGACGAAGAACTGAATCATTGCTCATCGGTCACCCGGCAATGAATTGCCGGGCTACTATCATTGAGCCCCTCCGGGGCTCACAAATTCGGAAAGGCTTGTTATTTTACGCCTATCGCCCCTGGCGGGAGAGGGTTTTCAGGACCCCCTCCCTCGACGGGAGGGGGAAGGGGAGGGTGGTAAGTCACTGAAATCAACAACATGATTTTGCTAAGTGTAACGCTACACTCATCCGGGAGAGGGTTATACCATTTCGCGTACAAAGAAGTAACATGGCCCCGGTAGGGGCGCACCTGTGTGTGCGCCCAAAGAGCGGGCAGACACGCAGGTCTGCCCCTACAGAGACCCCTGATCTCGCCCATTGGACAGAGTTTTCGTATCACCTGTTAGAAAGCGAGTTGGTATTAGGTGAGGGGACATTCATACCACCATTGCGCCAGTTTCACAGGTTCTGACACAGTTTCAGCTTGCCGCTAATTCTCTCGCTACAAATCGGAGATGATCCCCCTCCGGTTCTGCCTCGATTGTCGCTCCTGGACGGAATTTGCCCCCGAGAATATCCAGCGCCAGAGGATTCTCGATGAGCCGCTGAATAGCACGCTTGAGAGGGCGCGCGCCGTACGCGGGATCGTACCCTTCGGCTGCGAGCATATCTCGTGCCTGCGGGTCAAGGACCAGCGTGAGCTTGCTGTCGGCCAGCCGCTTGTTGAGCCGCCCCATTTGAATATCCACGATCTGCTTGATCTGCTCTCTGTCCAGAGCATGGAAGATGATCACATCGTCCAGCCGGTTCAAGAACTCCGGTTTGAAGTGCATCCTGAGCGATTCCATGACACTCTGGCGCATCTTCTCTTCGTCTATTCCCGCATAGTCTCGGATCTCCACGGAGCCGATGTTGGAGGTCATGATAATTATGCAGTTCTTGAAATCGACAGTGCGCCCCTTGCCGTCGGTAAGCCGCCCGTCATCGAGTATTTGCAGCAGAGCGTTGAAAACCTCGGGATGAGCCTTTTCAATTTCGTCGAAGAGGACCACCGAATAAGGGCGCCTTCGAACGGCCTCCGTCAGGTATCCCCCCTCCTCATAGCCGACGTATCCCGGAGGAGCCCCGATAAGTCGCGCAACCGAATGCCTTTCCATGTACTCGGACATGTCGATCCGCACCATTGCTTGTTCATCATCGAAGAGGAATTCCGCGAGGGCTCGTGCAAGTTCGGTTTTGCCAACTCCGGTGGGCCCCATGAAGATGAACGAACCGATCGGCCGATTCGGGTCCTGTAAGCCGGATCGCGCCCGCCGCACAGCATTCGCGACGGCAACGATTGCTTCTCGCTGGCCGATTACACGCTGCCCGATTCTTTCCTCAATCCTGAGCAGTTTGTCGACTTCGCCTTCCAGCATTCTGGAGACGGGGATACCGGTCCACTTTGCCACTACCTCGGCTATATCTTCCGGTCCCACTTCCTCTTTCAAAAGGCCTCCATCCTGCTGGATGAGAGCGAGTTCCTCATTTTTGTCCTTAATGTCCTTTTCCAACGATATGAGCATGCCGTATTTGAGTTCAGCGGCTTTGCTCAGGTCGCCTTCACGTTCTGCTTTGATCGCTTCGGTCTTGGAACGTTCGTACCTTTCCTTCAGTTCCCTTATCGCAGTTATGATTTCCTTTTCCTTGTGCCATTGCGTCTTGAGCAGGTCCGATTGGGAGGTCAAGCGCTCGATTTCGGCACGTACCTTCTGGAGTCGTTCTTTGCTGGTCGGGTCGGATTCCTTGTTGAGGGCTTGCTGCTCAATTTGAAGCTGGATAATACGCCGGTCTATCTCGTCGATTTCCGTAGGCATCGAGTCTATTTCAATTCTTAGCTTGGACGAAGCCTCGTCTATGAGGTCGATGGCCTTATCCGGCAGGAAGCGGTCGGTAATGTACCGGTGAGATAAAGTGACCGCGGCTATTATTGCCGCATCCTGAATCCTGACGCCATGATGCACTTCATATCTCTCTTTGAGACCTCTCAGGATCGAAATGGAGTCCTCCACGGAAGGTTCGGCCACGTAAATCGGTTGAAATCGACGTTCGAACGCGGGATCCTTTTCAATGTGTTTCCTGTACTCGTTGATCGTTGTAGCGCCGACGCATCGGAGTTCACCGCGAGCAAGAGCTGGTTTGAGCATGTTGGACGCGTCAATTGCCCCTTCGGCTGCGCCGGCCCCGACCAGCGTGTGCATTTCATCGATAAAGAGAATGATTTCGCCCGCGGAGCCCGTAACCTCTTTGAGGACGGCTTTGAGTCGATCTTCAAACTCTCCGCGATACTTCGCGCCGGCCACAAGCTGTCCAATGTCGAGCCCCAACACTCGCTTTCCTTTGAGGGTTTCGGGAATGTCACCCGACACGATTCTTCCGGCTAATCCTTCCACAATGGCGGTCTTACCGACCCCGGGGTCCCCTATGAGGACAGGATTATTCTTAGTCCTTCGCGAGAGAACTTGGATGATTCGCCTTATCTCGTCGTCACGACCAATTACCGGGTCGAGCTTCCCTTTTTGTGCAAGCTCAGTTAGATCGCGGGTGAAACGCTTCAGGGCCTGATATTTTTCCTCCGGGGCTTGGTCTGTGACTCTCTGGGTGCCCCGAATGTCGGTTAAAACCTTGTATATCTTGTCCCTGGTCACTCCTCGGCCGGTGAGAATTCTTGATGACGCGGTTCCCGAAACTTCGGAAAGGGCTATAAGAAGGTGCTCCACGGAGACATATTCATCCTTGAGCTGCTCCATTTCTTTGAACGCGGCTTCAAGAACTGCTCTGAGCCTGTCGGAATAATACCTTTCCGCAGCGGCCCCAGTCTGCTTGGGCAAGCCTTCCACCGCGTGAAGGGCTTCGTTACGGATGCGGTCCGGATCGGCCCCCAACTTCTTAAGGATTTCAACGCAGATGCCTTCTTCGTCAGAAAGCAAAGCCAGCAGCAGGTGCTCGGTTTCCACCTGCGGATTACCCCGGTTGGCCGCGGTAGTCTGTGCCAGTTCCAAAGCTTCCTGTGATTTGAGTGTGAATTTTTCCGCGCGCATGTGAGACTCCTACCGGATCAAACTTTCAGGTAGTCGTCCAGCGGAAAGAGCCCCCTGAGACTGATTGAGGCGGATTTGGCGAGGTCCAGTAGTCGCCCTATCCGTACGCAGGGCATCCGGCTGAACGACAAGGCTTTACAAGTCAGGTAAATCATGTTCACGGCCCTGTCAATTGCCCTGCGCCTGTTAGACTAGGATGCATCAGCCTTTTCTTATTGATTATTGACAGCGGCGCCTCTCAACGCTTAATATAAATTACCTAGTTGTCTGCTAGGACCTGGGCTGGAAGAGTCTGTTCGGAGAGCATCCCAACACAGCTTTAGGTCTGGGTTTCGTGCCCGGAAGCTCTCGCCGTTGGGC
>CAWBBA010000034.1:0-103486 GCA_963786905.1 uncultured delta proteobacterium
TATCATCTGGATACATCCAAGGGCCAAGTCAGATTTTCCTGTAGAGCGGAACCCCACGGGGCAAGCCGTTCTATCTTCGCGTTTGGGAAGGGAACGGAGAGTGCCCCTCTTGCCTTACGACAATCACGATTCCATCGATGGGGACTCGGCCGTCACCACCATGGGCTCCGTACTAGTTATCGACGATGATAGCACCACTCGTGGGGTGCTCAGAGACCTGTTGACGCTCAACGGGTTCTCGGTGTTAACAGCCAAGGAGGGCGGGGAAGGCATAGAGATCTTTAAGGAAACAACCCCTGACCTGGTTGTGACGGACATCAACATGCCTCAAATAGACGGATTGGAGGTTCTCGCTACCGTCGGGAAAATCGACGGGACTGTGCCTGTCGTAGTTGTGACAGGCCACGGCGATCTCGACAATGCCGTGCGGGCATTAAGACGCGGGGCACACGACTTTCTATTGAAGCCGGTCAATGCTGAGATACTCGTGAATACAGTTCAAAAAGGGATCGAACATTGCAAGCTTCGGCGCTTTGAGAGGGACTACCAACGTTTGCTGGAAGAAGAAGTGGAGAAAAGGACGGCTGAGTTAGCAAGAACCAACGAATTTTTGAAAGGAATTCTGGATAGCTCTACGGGAGTTTCCATCGTCTTGACTGATTTCGACCACAATGTTCTCTTCTGGAACACGGGCGCTCAGAACATTTTCGGCTATACAGCCACAGGAAATGGTCGGGTCGTCTATTTTCAAA
Source organism: uncultured delta proteobacterium (assembly GCA_963786905.1). GTDB lineage: Bacteria > Desulfobacterota > Desulfomonilia > Desulfomonilales > Desulfomonilaceae > CAWBBA01. The sequence goes on from CAWBBA010000034.1 coordinate 753, forward strand.
CTTCACGGGGAAGATAACGTGGGGATGGAAGCTATGGAAAGCCTGCGACGCATCATGCAAATCAAGGCGGGTACCGTACAGGGAAAAATCAAGCACGTGTCCAGGGATGGCCAGGCACTAACCATTTCTACGGCTGTTTCTCCAATGCTGGACAGTTCAGGGAACATAAGTGGCATTCTTGGGCTTGGCCAGGACGTCACCGAAGAGGTTCGCCTGCACGAGGAGCTGCTAAAGTCATATCAGCGCATCCGGAGGCTTCAGGGCGCTTCCATCTTTGCTCTTGCCAAGCTGGCCGAATCTCGGGACGGAGAGACAGCTTTTCATCTTTCGCGACTTCAGGCCTATTGCAGGATCCTGTGCGACAAACTTGCCGCCGCGCACTCTCTATAGAGAATTTATGACTGAACAGTTCACCGAAGACCTTGTCCAATGCTCTGTACTGCATGACATAGGCAAGGTGGGGATACCCGACTCCATTCTGTTCAATTCTAAGAAGTTTGGGATCGACGAGTTCGAAGTCATGAAGCGGCACTCCGTCTTCGGTGGAGCGGCTCTTGAGGAAGCCGCACATGAAGCGGGGGATAAGGAAAGCTATCTGTATCTTGCCAAGGACGTGGCCTATTACCACCATGAGAGGTGGGACGGGAGCGGATATCCGTTTGGGTTGAAGGGAGAGGAGATACCGTTGTCTGCTCGCGTCGTTGCGGTTGCTGACGTTTATGACGCCTTAACCACCGAGCGTCGTTACAAAAGATCCTACTCGCACGAAGAGGCCAGAGACGTCATCGTTGCGGAGAAGAGTAAGCAATTCGATCCGGAACTCGTCGAGACGTTCCTTGAAGTGGAAGGCCAATTCAAGATTATTCGGGACAAGATCCCGAGAGGCAGCCGTCACCCCCAATCGAAATAATCCCTCAAATGGCTCAGAGTAACGGTTCATAGGGCACTAGGAGACCGGCGCGGAGGCCGGTCCTACCGGACTGATGGTAGGGCCGGCGTCCCTGCCGGCCACGTTTCCGGGTAAACCGGTTTCCCGGTAAACGGTCACCTTCAAAGAAGTCCTGCTCACTTCACTCCATCATCAACCGCCGCGAAAAAAGAGTTGTATATATTCCTGATGGATCCGGTGATTCTGAAATAATCGTTGAGAAGGCGGTCTTCACCCTGATCTCCATATCCTAGCCTCCATGCCAGGCCCTTCAGTTTGTCCCCTCCCAGCGGCATTCGGTCGACGCTGCGATGTTCCATAATGCGGAGGCGGTCTTCCAGACTGACCAGGAATCGATAGCCCGAGTCGAGTGCACGGAACGATCCCTCGTCGAGCAATTCGGCGCGGTGCAGAGCTGCAAGGGCTTCGAGAGTGTTGTTGCGGATTATGTCGGGCCTACGTGCCGCATATTTGAGAATGTTCGCCTGGACAAAGAACTCCACATCGACCAATCCTCCATGTCCCGTCTTCAAATCCACGTGCAAGTCGTCTTCCAAGGCCAACTCGCTTTCCATTCTTCTTCTCAATTTGGCTATTTCCCGCAGTCCCTCGTCCGAAAGCTCAGTCTTGATTATGCAGTTCCGAACGATCTGCGTAATTTCGTCAACAAGCCGTGACGGGCCGGTCACGGGGCGAGCCTTGATCAAAGCCTGCTTTTCCCAAATCCAGGAAGTGCTCCGGTGGTAGTCTCTAAAGGTGGAAAGAGAAGACACCAGTGGGCCTTTGTTGCCCGACGGTCTCAGCCTGGCATCGATGGCGAAGACAGTCCCTTCTGATGTTGGAACACTGAGAATTGATATTATTCGGCTGGCCAGCCGACTAAACCACTCGTGGCTCGAGAACCGGCCGATCTGCTCTGAAGGGGGGTCGTAGATGAATATGACGTCCAGATCAGAGAGATATGTCATCTCCATCCCGCCAAGTTTTCCCATACCCAAGATCACGAACGGCAGTGTTTCGAAGAAATCAAAAGCTCCGAACTTTCGACCCATCTCCTTCAAAGCGATTTCCACTGCTCCCTGCAGGCAGGCCTCGGCCAGGTCAGTGACAAGCTTTCGAGCCACGGGAGGTTCGATGTCGCCGGAAAGGTGCCTCACGCCTATCATGAGCATTTCGTCATTCTTGAATATTCTCAGCACATCGAGTCCGGACTCCAGGTCCGAGCAGTACGCTAGCCGTTCGGCCAATTCTGTTTCCAGGGCTTCCTTTTCTTTTGGATGATACTCCGCTCCTCGGGCTATGAGAGAATCGATCGATTGGGGGTGACGGATCAAGAGATCGGTAAAAAACCTGCTTTCTCCCAGGATGTTCACAATGAATTTGATCGTCGGGGGGTTCTCTAGCAAAGTTGCAAAGTACGTGGTGTGGGAATGCAGCGACTCAATGTAGCTGTCGAGCGCAATGAGCGTCCTGCCGGGTTCGGGCGCCTTCAGGAGCTCTTCCAGAAAGAGGGGCGCCAGACGCCCCAGGAGATGACGCCCTTTCTCGGATTTAATTTTGCTGTCGGAAGGAGTCACGAGGTTTTTCAAAACCGGATATGAGGCGGCCGGATCCTCGAAGCCTAACTCCGCGAGAACAGCCAAAGCTCTATCTTCGTCGTCAATAGCCTCTAAGAGCCTCTTTACTGCGGGGGAAACCTGTCTGCCGACATCATCTTCAGAGTGGAACAAACTGGAGAAGAGTTCCTCAACCGCCTTCCGTCTTCGCTCCAACTCCAGAAGAAATGTCTGTAGGGCATCCTCTCTATATCCCATTCTCCGTGCCAGTTCTTCCTGATCTTCAGCGGTTCTGGGCAGTTCATGGGTTTGGAGTTGATGATTGATCTGAATGCAATGCTCGGTTCGACGGAAAAACAGGTATGCCTCACGCAGTTTGTCCATCGTCTCTTTTTCCAGAAGTCCTGCCTCACGGAGCAGGCTCAAGGCTTCCAGGGTACCGGCAGACCGCACTCGTGGCGTTTTCCCGCCGTTAATAAGCTGAAGCGCTTGAACAAAGAATTCGATCTCTCGGATTCCCCCTTGGCCCAACTTTATGTTGATTCCCGGCTTTCTTTTCAACTGCGTTTCGATACGCAGCTTCATCAGCCTCATGTCTTCCAGAGTCGAGTAGTCTAAATGCTTTCGATAAATGAAAGGTTCCAGCTCTTCAATAAACGATTCTCCGAGGCCGAGGTCTCCCGCCAGGGGCAACGCCTTCATGAGAGCGGCTCGTTCCCAGGTCCTGCCCCATCCCAGGTAGTAATCGAGCGCATTACTTACGGACGGGACCAGTTCTCCCCTTTCTCCTTCCGGTCTCAATCTGAGATCGAGTCGGAATACAAATCCGTCTTCGGTGACGTCGGAAAGTGAGTGAGTAACCGATTGCACGAGCGTTTCATAAAAGCCTCTGACGGATCTCGACTCCGGACCGCACGGTCCTGCCTTCTTCCGGGCCTCTCAGGAAGATCAAATCAACGTCGGATGAGAAATTCAGTTCACGGCCTGAGATTTTTCCCATTCCGACAACCACCAATCCGATTCCGTCATCCACATCCGAAGGCCGGCCATGTTTAGAAACGAGCCTCTGCCAGTGAAATTCCAGGGCCACTTCAATGCAGGCGCCGGCTAGGTCTGAAAGCTCCTGCATCACTTCTTGTACCGCGAACATCCTCGCCAGGTCCCTCGTACCGATACGTAGATACTCTTCTTCTTTGTACCAGCGGAGCGCCCGATCCATGTCCGCGGTCTGGGGACTATCGCCTATTCGCTCGCGTAGCTCTCTTTCCATCAGAGGCCGTGTCTTACGGATCAGGTACCCCTTTCGTCGGAAAATTGAGTCCAAAAGGCTGGTATTCCGCTGAAGAATTGAAAAGAGAAACCTGGAACCCGCTACCGCAGCAAGGAAAGGGAGCCTCACAGACTCGTCTGCCAGAATTTGCCTCACCACGTCGGAGGCATCTCCTGTCAACAAGTCCTCTACACGCCCTGCCGCGCTTTTAAAATTGGCGGTGTCGAGGATCTCTTTGATTAGCTGATCTCGCGCCGCGGCGGGGAGCCCGGATAGAAATTCCCACAGCCTCGGGCAATTGCTTTTGATGTACATGGGCGAGGCAGTTTCCATACTTTGTCTTGTTTCTGAGAATAGCGATGTTCGGACTTGGCCGAATTTTGTGCGGCTCAGACCTGGCGGACTTCCGGCAAAGGATCTTGTTCAGATATCATGGGAATGCCGCTCCGCGCCACCAGTGCGGTGGCCACTCCACAGCCCTGTTGCTTCTTACCGTCGATGTCTACTATCCGGATACCGCACGAGGGACTCCCTTCCTTAAATACGATCAGATCGGGAGAAATCAGTTCCACTACACGGGCTGTTTCCTCTGCCCCTCGCAGAAACGAAAAAGTCCTATCAGTTCCGTTCGTGTCTATTATGCGAGCCTCTCCCCGTAATACGGCACCGCCGTCACCCCCTGAGAACCGGCAGGCGAGCCGAGGTATGCCCATTCCACCAAGGATCTCCGGACATACGGGAACAAGTACGCCCTTGGCACGTAGGGTTTCCAGCAGAGGGTGCGGACGTGAACTTCCATCGTAGCGGGTACGTAATCCCGCGAGGCAGGCGCTTAAGACTATTCTATTCGGCACGTTGGCACCCGATGACAGTTATGTAAATTGCCAAAAATAATGTCCCAAGCTGAGGATGACCCGGTGGTGACGGGTAGAATTGGCGGAACAGGCATCTTGCCTGTTTTTGAATGAAAGATGCCTGTCCCACCAATCTGTTTCCAGGCTGGATATGTGTTTCGGACGGTGGCATTGGTCGGGGCTTTTGGGCTACTGTACATCATGCTCCACCATCAACGAAATACTACGGCCTCACCGCTGTCAGGGCGAGGAATTACCTCACCGATAACCCATGTAGGCATTCCCTTGCTTCGCAGGTTTTCCAGGGCCGTTTCCGTCAGGTCAGGACTGACAATCACCACAAACCCTACACCCATGTTGAAGGTTCGGTACATCTCGAAATCGTCCAGACCAGCGTCTCTCTGAATTAGAGCGAAAATTGGGGGAACTACCCAAGAGCTTTTGGTTATTGCAACGGCAGACTCCGGTGGCAAGACCCGCGGAATATTGCCGACGAATCCCCCACCGGTGATATGAGCCATTCCCGAAACAGGAACAGTTCTGCACAACTCGAGAACCGGTTTGACGTAAATGACAGTTGGGGTGAGCAGCTCATCTCCAAGCGACTTTCCTAGCTCGGGAAAAATAGTTTCCAGGCGATATTTCTTGCGTTCCAGAAGAACTTTCCTCACCAGGCTGAATCCGTTGCTGTGAAGGCCCGACGAGGCCACCCCAAGGACTGTATCTCCGGTCCTGATCTTTGAGCCGTCCACCACATCAGGATGATCCACCATCCCAACGCAAAAGCCGGCCAGGTCGTATTCTCCAGGGGGGTAAAAATCCGGCATTTCGGCGGTCTCGCCGCCTATGAGAGAACAACCGGCCAATTCGCAGCCACGGACAATGCCTGAAATAACCGCCGAAACGGTTTCGGCCTCGATGGACCCCGTCGCGAAGTAGTCCAGAAAAAATAGCGGTTCAGCGCCCATCACAAGAAGATCGTTGACGTTCATTGCCACAAGGTCTATGCCCACCGTGTCATGTATCCCGGTAAGGAAGGCTATTTTCAACTTTGTGCCAACACCGTCGGTGGCCGAAACCAAGACAGGATCCCTGTGACCGGCCCACTGGGGACGGAACATGGCTGCGAAGCCGCCCATCTTCCCCATGACTTCCGGTCTGAACGTGGACTTTATGCGATCGGCAAGCGAACCGATTACCCGGTCGGCCAGTTCCACATCCACTCCCGCATCTTTGTAAGTGATCTTCTCATTCATTTGTCACGAGATCTCCATAGGTTGTTATTCCGAGATCCTTGGCGATGTTCGCAGCCGCTCCGCGAGCCCGAGCCATCAGGTTGTCCTCGTCAATGGTCGTGATTCTGCCGTCTCTGACCACCCATCTGCCGTTCACCATCACATGCTGGACGTCCGTGCCCCGCGCCGCATAGGCCAGATGAGAGATGGGATCATACAGCGGCGTAAGATGCGGGCGATTCAGGTTGATCACTGTGAGGTCGGCCAGTTTTCCAGGTTCCAGTGAGCCGATCCGATCTTCCATCCCCAGCACTCTTGCACCGTCTATTGTCGCCATGCGCAGTACCGTGCGAGCGTCCAGGGCTTGGGGATCGCCGGTGATGAGCTTGGCCAACAAGGAAGCGGAACGCATTTCCTCGAAAAGGTCCAGATTGTTGTTGCTGGCCGGACCGTCAGTGCCGATGGCAACCGTTATGCCTTTGGCGAGGAGATCTTGCACTGGAGCTGCGCCAGATGCCAACTTCATATTGCTCTCCGGACAGTGCACTATCTTCGTGGCGGACTCGGCTAACATCTCTTGCTCTGCGTTCGATACGTGAACCGCATGGACCGCGACAAAGTCCCGGCCCAGGATCCCCAATTTGCGGAGGTGCTCGACCGGTCTGACACCATACTGCCTATGGATTTCCTCCACCTCCTGTGCGGTTTCAGAAACGTGACAAAAGAGAAGGATACCATGCTCCCGGCTGAGAGTCCGGGCCGCCTGCAAAGTCTCGGCACTGCACAGGTACGGCGAATGGCAGAACAGCGCGCGCGTGATCAATGAATCGGTAGGGCACCCCGCAAGGAACGTGTCCGCCCGTTTCCTCCACGAGCCGGGTACGGAAGTGTCAGGTGTCGGCACATCAAGGATCCCCTGGGCTACCACTGCCCTGAGACCCACATCCAGTGCTGCTTGTGCAGCGTTCTCCATGTGGAAATATCCGTCGGCAAAAGTGGTAACACCGTTTAACGCCATTTCCATGGCGGAAAGGCACGTGCCCAGGTAAACGAATTCGGGCCCCGCATGCTTTGCTTCAGAAGGAAAGATATAACTATTGAGCCATTGGTCCAGCGGCAGATCGTCCGCAATCCCTCTGAGAAGGCTCATGGCCGCGTGGGTGTGGGCATTGACAAGACCCGGCATGATTAGACAGTTCGAACAGTCGATCACATTGTCCCGCGGAAGGTCCGAATCGTTGGGGACATTGACCCGAATCAGGCCATTCCCTTTGATTATTGTCTTGCCATGCGGCACGACCTCCGGGCAAGCGGGGTCGGCGAGAATGAGACCGTTTACTAGTATTGTTTCAGTATTCACCGAGGAAATCTCTCAATTTCAGCCCTTACTTAGTCTGAGCCCATTCTTTGCAGTGTCCCGGCCAGTATGGAGGCCATCCGGGGCAGAGTTGCTGTGGCGGTGGAGATCACTTTTTGTATCGACACCGGTTCCATTGCATCAGGGAGGTTGACGTTGGTTATCGCGGCAAGGGCAAGCGTCCTGAATCCCACTTGGCAACCCACGATTACTTCCGGAACCGTGCTCATGCCAACAGCATCGGCCCCCAACATTCGCAGCATCCTGGTTTCCGCTCGGGTTTCAAGGCTCGGCCCTGCCACCGCAGCGTAAATCCCTAATTTGACGGGTTCTTTAAGCTCCTGCGCTGCTTGCTGAGCTTTTTGAAGCAACTCCTCATCGTATGGCCGGCTCATGTCCGGAAAGCGATCACCCAGCCGCTCGTCGGTGACTCCTCGCAAGGGATTGTCTCCCAGCAAGTTTATGTGGTCAGTCACGATCATCACGTCCCCGGGTTTGAAGTGGGGATTGAGTCCTCCGGCCGCGCTGTTGACGAAGAGGAATCGCGCTCCCAATTCTCGCATTATGCGCACGGGAAGGGTGGCCTCCTGAAGCGTGTAGCCTTCGTAGTAATGGAATCGTCCCTGCATGACGACAACGCTTCGGCCGGCCATTGTTCCAAAGACAAGGTCTCCCTTGTGCCCCTGCACAGTTGATTCAGGGAAATGGGGAAGTTGACTATATGGAATCCGGTCAGTCACGCTAACATGGTCGACGATTCCGCCAAGACCTGTCCCCAGAATAATGGCAGCTTCCGGTTGGGAACCGATTGCCCGACGAAGGAAGCTGGCAGCGTCCTGAATCGACTGGTAGAGAGCTTTCATCAGGTCCTTTGTCCAGAGAAATAAAGGGAGTATCATGGATGCGCGGACACAAAGTCAAGGAGCGATTCCCAACGCATGAGATTTCACGAGGGGGAATTGAGTGTGCTATGGCAACCGTTCAGGTACCGGAAGCTATTTCCGGCGAGTTCAGCCTCCTTTTTTTCCTGACAAAATGCGTCAGTCCAAAGCAGTTTTCATTCTTGGCTTTATCAAACGTTCAGCCTCTAGACGCTAGGGGAGACAGGCATGAAGACAGTAGCGTTAAGACTGTCGGCCGCGATGTCATGAAGAATGACAAATGATCCTACCTAAGAGATGGAGTCGCAACCATTGCTTTTGGAATCAAGTGCTTGGGATTCCCTACCGAGTTAGCCTAGCGGCACTCTTTTCGGGGGTAGCCGATCTTGTTGCTTCGTCAATGTTATCCGGAATACCGTCGCGATGCCGGACAATGTTGTTCTTGTCCACTATGATGATAGTGGGAACTCCGTTGATGCCGAAACTCTTCGAGATCGCCCCTCCTTCGTCAAACATCACCGGATAGGGGATTTGGAATTTTTCGACGTAGAGTCGAGTCTTGCGGAGAGAATCGTTTACGCCGGGGTTTATCGCGAGAAAGGTCATATCTTTTGGGCTGTATTTTGAATAGATCTCTTTAAGCCTTGGTATGGAAGCCTCACATATAGGGCACCATGTCGTCCAGAAGACTAGAAACAATGGCTTTTCGCTATGAGGGTTGTCCAAACTTATCTTTCTGTCCGTCTATGGTGGTGGCCTGAAACGCCGGCGCTTTGTCCCCGACACCTACATATCCGGCTACTGCCGAGCATGGAAAGACCAGCAAGAGCGCCGCGAGAATCACACTATTCCTATTCATTTTATCTGCCTGTACGCCAATTTGGGTTGTGCTGCCTTCACAGCATGAGCTGACCCATTTTTATGAGGAAATACTCACCCAGTCCGATCATGGCAAGGCCAAGGACCTTCTTGATCTTGACCATCCACTCCCCGGACCTAGGGAGGGCCGCGAGAATTCCGGAAAAAGTGCCCACTAGTACCAGCAGCAAGCCCATACCCAATGCAAATACAAAGAGAAGGCCGCCTCCAAAGAGCAGGTCTCTGGTCGTGGCTACGTAAGCTAATAAGACACCCATTACGGGTGCGGTGCAGGGACCGGCCACAAAACCGGACACTATTCCGAGAAGGAACACGCTGAAAAAGCCTCCGGCTGTGGGTCCGCTCCCTATTCCTATCATGGGGATGGTGAACACGTCGAGCATGGCGAGACCGAGTAAGATCATCACGTTGGCGACAACGAAGTGTACCCAGGGATTGGTGTTGAACTCTCCGAAGAACCGGCCCGAGAGCGCTGCGACAACGCCGAGAGCCGCGTAGGTAACCGCAACGCCTACCACGTAGAATAGAGAAAGAACAAAGCCCCTGACCTTCGATCCTCCGAGGTTCCTGCTCCCTACGTATCCCGCGGTTATGGGGATCATTGGGTACACGCAGGGCGTGAAGCTGGTGAGAACACCCCCAAGAAAAGCCGCCAAGAAAGACATGACAGCGGAGCCTTTAAGATAAACATCCAAGCTATTCACGAGTTCTTGCATGATCAATCCGTCAGGCTGAAATATCGGCAGAACATGGCGGATTCTGTACCCGAGCTTCCGGCATCTCGCCGGCCAACGGTCAATACCTATCAAAATACTGGTACTACCGATCTATGGGCGTTGGATTCCTGATCGCGCTAATTGTTTCCCTGCACACGAGTTTTACAACTTAGTCTTTTCAAATTGGTCCCTAAGTTCGGTGGGGTATTTCGGGCAGCCTTTGGTGGGACAGGCATCTTGGCCTGGTCATCAAGAAATGACAGGCAAGATGCCGGTCCTACCGATAGGGTGGATGCGACGTTACCTCATCGAACTTGCAGACCAAGAGACACGTAGCACCGGACTCGATTTCAGTCCCTGAGTTCCCACCGAATACCTCGAATGATGCGATTCGAAACGGTCTTGACGTTTCGCTATGCCGATATCTCAAGTAGGGGCACTCGAGAAGCGCCCTCATTTCTGGCGGTCACGAACCGTCAGATGCCATGATGAAATCGTGGGCACTTGAGACAGTTTCGGTTGCTACTGATCTCGTCACGGAGTCACTACATCGCTACCAGAATCCACGACGCTAGCGGCGGTCAGTGATATAAGCGAGTCATGGCTGAATGGGTATGGAGAAGAACTCAACGGCGTTTCGTCCGAGAATTAATTCCATAGATTCCTCAGGAAGTCCCAACCCACAGAGGCGCTTGAGTTCACGATCCCATGCGTACGGGATATGCGGGAAATCGGTGCCGTACATGATGCGATCAGCCCGCATGTCAGCCAAGCGCGGCGGGTCGCTGTTCGGCAGATAGCCTGCTATTGCCATGGCGACATCGAGCCAGAGGTTGTCGTATCGCTCCAACAGTTCTTTGTATGCGGTGAATTCATTTGCGCCCAGGTGCGGTACGCACACCTTGAGACCGGGATAGCCAATGAGTATCTGCTCCAGCTTATCCAAGCGGCAGATCGAGTAAGGATCACATGTATAAGGGTAGTTAGGATTTTTGGGCTCGCGGCCCACGTGCATTACGAGAGGTTTGCCGTAGTCGACACAGACATCGCAAATCTCATGCATCGCGTCACTGTCCATTCGAAAACACTGAACGTGAGCATGCAGTTTCACCCCGTGTAGGCCGAGCTGAAACGCCTCTTCGAGTATGGTACGGGCGTCTTCCTCCCCCGGGAAAACTGTCGCGGTGCCGGTGACCTGTGGCCGGAGGCTGCACAAGTCCGCCATGTAGGCATTCAACATGCGGGCCAAACCGGGCTTGTGAGCATAGTGCAAGGCCACAATGTGGCTTATCCCTCGGGAAAGCAAGAAGTCTATTACCTCGGCAGCCTTCAGTTTGTAGCGGATCGGCCAGGCGAATTGTTCAAACCATTGCCAAATGGCCTCGAAAAGGGGGTCTGGGAAGAGATGAACGTGCGCGTCCACGATGAACGGCAAGGAGGGTGGAACCTTCTCACCCTCGGGATCATGCTCCATGGGGAATGGCCAGTCTAACACAAGAGGTTTGCTCCAAGAAGAAACCTATTACTCCTACCGGAAGCTTTCAGCTACCCGCGGCTAAAGAATGTCATTGCGAGCTCAGCGAAGCACTCTGATCCGGGGATCGCCAAAGCTGAGATTGCTGGTGGGCCGGCACTTGCCGGTCATCCTTAATCGACAGGCTGGAAGCCTGTCCCACCGATCACTCCTCGCAATGACACAGGTTCAGCGATTGCCCCGCATGGGTAGTACTCTGTTTCCGAAATTCCGTCACGTATTCTGGTCGGTCGGGACTTGTAGCTCGATGCCTTTAGCGGTAGGAGCTCGCACATCCGTGGCGATCATGTAAGGCCGGCAGGGACGCCGGCCCTACCGATCACCGTGGAGGCGAACGTTAGCGAACCAAATCAGCGAAACTTAGTAGCACTGAGGGATTACCTCTTACCCCCGCAGCTCCTTGATCTTCTCTTCCAGGGCAGGAACAACTTCGTTGAGATCGCCCACGATTCCGTACTGGGCCACGCGGAAAATGGGGGCCCGAGGATCTTTATTCACAGCCACGATGAGTGGCGATCCCTTAATTCCGCCCAAGTGCTGGAACGCACCGCTGATCCCCAGGGCGAGATAAACCTTCGGCTTGACTTCTACACCGGACGTCCCGACTTGATGGTATTTGGGGAGAAGGTTTTTGTCCACAATCGGTCTTGAGCAGGCCAAGACGCCTCCCATGGCTTCGGCCAGCGATTCGAACACCTCCATGTCAGGCTCGTCTCCAATGCCCCTCCCAAGGGAGATGATTATGTCAGCCGATGCTATGTCGATATCACCTTTCTCAGCTTCCACGTAGCCGACAAAGCGCTTGCGCAAAGGTTCATCTGCCAAAGGGGAGGGCACTGTCTCGACAACGCCGGCTGCTGAGCCGGAGGGCGTGAAAGAGAACGCTCCGCCCCGTAACGTCGCCACTATTTTCTCAGCATCTTTGAATGACACGGTCGCATTGACCTTGTAGCTGTACATCTGGCGCAACGCGAGAAGTTTCCCGTCTCGGACTTCGAATCCGAAGCAGTCAGTGGCCAACGCCGCGTCAAGTGCCACGGACAGTCCCGGGGCCAGATCTATGACGGAGTTTGAGTTCCCCATGATGAGCATAAAAGGCTTGCGCTCTTGCAGAATGCGTCACAAGCGCTTTCATGAAGGCTTCAGAGTTGAAGGGCTCAAACTTCGGGTCTTCTACTGCCAGTACTCGAGGGCACTCCTTTGCCAGCTTGTCGGCCATGTCGGCAACCTGGTTCCCGAGAAGGAGGCACGTAAGCTCTGCTCCCAGGTCGCTTGCCAGTTTGCGTCCCGCTGCGATGGCCTCCCATGTGGTGTCCCTTAATTGCTGCTTGCGATGTTCCGCGAGGACGAATATTTGCTTCATCAACCGAGCCCCCCTTTCTCCTTCAGGATCTCAGCAAGCTTATGAGCAGCTTCTTCCGGGCTGCCTTTGATAATCTCCGCTCCTTCCCCTTCAGGAGGCAAAGAGACGTTTTCGATTTGTATCCTGGATCCGGCTGCTCCAACCTGAGCTTCTTCCAGGCCAATTTCAGCGAGACCCAGCACGGGAATTTCCAGCCCCGCGACTTTCCGCACCGCCCGGATCGAGACAAATCGCGGCTCATTCAATCCCGTTGCCACAGAGACCGCGGCCGGAAGATCCATTTCAACAGACTCATACAGCCCGCCTTCCAACTCCTTGTTGAATTTGATCTTGCTGTCTTGACTCTCGATCTTTGAGACCAAAGTGGCGCCGGGGATGCCCAACATAGCGGCCAGCATTCCGCCCAACTGGCCGGCGCAATCGTCATCGGCCAGGGTCCCTGTTAGGATGAGGTCGTATGGGCGCTGTTTGATGAACTGCGCAAGAATCCGTGCGACGGCAAAACCATCGGAACCCTCAAATGCGTCATCCCAAAGGTGGAAAGCCTCGTCGGCCCCTCTGGCCAAACTTTCTCTTAGCATTTCCTCGGCATCTTCCGGGGCAACACTGACGACGGTAACCTTGCCGCCCATCTTTTCCTTGATTTGAACGGCCTCCTCGATGGCAAAGCGGTCCCAGTCGTTCACATCAAAGTCCAAATCGTCTTTCTTGATGTCCTTCCCACCCGCGCCAATGGGCAGATCCGCCTCAGAGGTGTCCGGCACCCACTTCGTACAAACAATGATGTCCATTGCTCCTCCCAATCGCGTCTGACGAGACGTGGTTCACTAAATAGGACTGGCCCACAATCAGGCCATGGAACGGTCCACCAGTTCCACGAGGTCGATTACCTCTATCTTGCCCTCGTTGCCGGTGGTTTTTATGGCATCCTCCAGATTGATCAGGCAGAAAGGGCACGCGGTGACGATGATCTCTGCCCCTGTCTCTTCCGCCATGCGCACTCTTCGTTCACCCATCCGTTCCTTTTCTTCTTCGTTCTCGTACCACAGCAGGATTCCTCCACCGCTGCAGCAGAAGCTGCGAGAAAAGGACCGCGTCATCTCTCGAATTCGAGTTCCGGGTATACTGTTCAATACGTAGCGCGGGTCTTCATAAATACCGTTATGTCGTCCCAGGTAGCAAGGGTCGTGATATGTCACCACCCTGTCACGAACATAATCCCCTGAAAGAGTCAGTTTCCCCTCGCGCAAGAATCGGGCGAGGAGTTGGCTCGCATGAATTATCGGGAACTTCTCGGAGTAATCGTTCTTGATCGTGTTGAACGCATGAGGGTCAAATGCTACAATCTCCCTGAATTCTCTAGCCTGGAATGCCTCTATGTTCTTGCCGGCAATCTGTTCGAAGAGCCCTTCCTCGCCGAGCCTCCGTATCTCGTTGCCCGAGTCGGTCTCATCCTGACCAAGTATCCCGAAATCCGATGAGGTCCTGCTCAAGATCCGGGCAAACGACTTGGATATTTCCTGTATTCTTGGATCGAAGGAGCCACAACTGTCTACGAAAAACAGGAGGTCCGCGAACTCGCCTTTGCCGAGTTCTTTCACGTCTATTCCATCCAGATCCTTGGTCCAGGCAGCGCGTTTCCCCTTGCTACCGCCGTAGGCGTTCCCCTTCTTTTTGATTTGTTGCATTGGCTTCTGAAGCGATTGGGGCAGATTCCCCTGGTCGAGAAGATACCGCCTCATGTCAACAATCTTGTCTATGTATTGTATAAATATCGGGCATTCCTGTTCGCACGCGCCGCACGTGGTGCAGGCCCAGATCTCTTTTTCCGTGATTATGTCGCCGGTGAATTTCAAGTCGCCCCGATCAGGCGCCGTGCCAACCACAGGGAAGTATTTGTACGCATAGTCTCTCGCCTTTATGCTGATCATCCTCGGCGACAGGTCTCGCCCCACAGCGTTGGCCGGGCAATTGTCCGTGCATCTGCCGCAGTCCGCGCATGAGTAAAAATCCAGGATGTGCTTCCAGGTGAAGGCCTCAAACTTGCCCACACCACATTCCGGCAGCTCCATCCAATCGGCAACGCCGCATTGAACCGGTTTTATGGCCCCCTTGTTCAAATTGGCGAAGAAAACGTTGGGGATGGCGGTAATGACATGGAAGTGCTTCGATATGGGCAGGTAATTCAGCAATCCAAAAAAGACGAGAATATGGCTCCAATAGCCTCCGACGTGCAGGGCATTCAGGGTATAAGGATCGGTCCCCGACATGAACAGGCCGGCAAGTGTCGCAGCAGGAAATAAAGCTGCCTCTCCGCTCTTTCCCGCCATTTTCAGGGCACTTCCGTCGAAGATCATATCGGTGACCATGAGCGCGGCGACCAGTCCGAGGATTATGTATGCCTCGTTTTCATGGCCGCCGGTATGGTTATGCGCGTAACGTGCCGGACGAAATACGGCTCTACGTATGATGGCAATGATGCACACGGCCAAGACCATCAGGACGACGTAGTCCTTTAGAACTTCGTAAGTGAAGGCCGCGGAGCCGGTGAGGAGGGGCAGGTGGAATTCTGACGAGAAGCCTCGGCCGATGAGTGTCAAAGACCGGAGAGACAGGATCATAAACCCCGCGAAAAGCAGAATGTGAAGGATCCCGGCCCCCAAGTACCTGGGTTGCCTCCACTGGCCGAACCCATAGACGAGCATCAGGCGGATTCTTTCCCCAATGTTGGAGAATCTATCATCGGGCGCGCCGAGTGTGAGGAGTTGGATGCGGCGAAACATCACGTATGAAAACATCAGGATAGCCGCGGCGAGAACGACAAAGGCCACGGCAGGGGCAGGAATACCGGCTAGCGGAACATTGGCCGGCTCAAGAATGGTCATGGGTGAAAACCTCGGTGCAAGAATCAGATGGCGGCTTGCGTAG
Source organism: uncultured delta proteobacterium (assembly GCA_963786905.1). Lineage (GTDB taxonomy): Bacteria > Desulfobacterota > Desulfomonilia > Desulfomonilales > Desulfomonilaceae > CAWBBA01. The sequence continues at coordinate 16,254 of CAWBBA010000034.1, forward strand.
GGGCACGATGTGCAAGCTGCCTGAAAATCCGAAAGAGTCGCGAAATAGTGGCACCCTAAGGGTTTGAAGGTGCCGCCTAACTTGGGCTGTGACGTCCATCGGCTTGCTATGACAGCAACAAGCCTTTGTAGGGGCGGGTTTCAAACCTGCCCATTCTGGGTAGCACTACCGAGGGCGAGTTTGAAACTCGCCCCTACACCTTATCGTGCTACGTTTGTGGCATTGGCGGGAGTTTCGAGAGAGCGTCCATACCGTGCCGCTCACAGCTTAGGCTTCCCCTAAAGGATTCCGCATAGAACCCTCAAGTGATGCTCAGCTCACAAGTACCGCCAGGATCTTCGCGGGCTTGTCTCCGTGGGCTTTGACCAGATGCATACTGGAGGAATCGTAGTAAATGGCATCCCCTGGTTTCAATACGTCGCGGGTGTCATCCACCAACACTTCCATCTCTCCGTCCAGAACATAGATGAATTCCTGTCCGTCGTGGGACGATGGTTCGTCGGCGGCTGCTGGATGGAGCGTGACGATAAACGGCTCCATCGTCCGGTCCTTCTTGTCCGGGGCCAGGGATTCATACTCGTAACCATGGCTGGCCTGTTTTGCTTTTCCGAAACGGCTGAACGTGCGGCGCTCGCCGGCTCTTACTATGGTGAATGCTTTGTCGCCGGTGGAAATTACATCAGACATCTTCAGGGACAGCGCCTTGCTCAACTTGATCAACTGGCCCAGCGGCAAGAAACGTTTCTCCTGCTTCCAATTGGGCAAGAACATCGGCAGGAACTCCGGTCTGAGCTGCAACCTCTGCGATGGAGAATCCTCGCTTCTCTCGTGCCGCACGCAGCTTTTGTCCGTGAGAGATCGCTTCCTCGTCTTCTGCCTTTGCTTTGGCAGTCGTTACGGCGTGCGGGTCTGTCAGCAGGTCGTGCCCTTCCTTCTCTTCACCGTATCCTGAAGCTGCTTCCTGAAACTCTTCGTAGGAAGCCATAGATTTCTCTTCATCCATAATTGATCCTTTCAGCCCGATCGAACGGCATTCGCACGTGGCGCTACATGGATCTGCCCGGAACTCCAATGTTCCTCGCTATGACAATCCTCTGAACTTCCGAGGTACCTTCACCTATGTCGAGGAGCTTCTGGTTCCGGTAATGTCTTTCAGCCGCGTAGTCTTTCATGAGGCCGTATCCGCCATGAAGCTGCACAGCGTGGTTCGCTGCCCTGTAGTAGGTCTCCGAGCAGACCAGCTTCGCCATGGCGCTGTATTTTGGCGTCAATTTATCATTATCTGCGAGCCAACATGCCTTGTAAAGAAGCAGACGGGCCATCTCGATCTCGGTGGCCATGTCCGCGAGCTTGAACGCATTAATCTGGAAAGATCCTATTGGCCTGCCGAACTGCGTCCTTTTCTTGGAATAGTCGAGAGCCAACTCGAAAGCGCCCTGGGCCCCGCCCAATCCCATGGCGCCTATGGACAGGCGGCCTCCATCGAGGGTCTTCAGCATCTGATGGAACCCCTCGCCCCTTTGCCCCAAAAGGTTGTCCTTGGGCACACGGCAGTCCTGGAAGGTGAGCTGGCCGGTGTTGGAAGATCTCCAGCACATCTTGTTGTGCATAGTCTCCGTAATGAATCCGCGAGTGCCGTTTTCTACCAGAATGCAACTCACCTCGGGCTTCTTTGCGTCCGACCGGTCTGTAATGCACTGCACCACGCAAACTGCGCTCATGTCAGTGGTCGAATTGGTTATGAAGATCTTGCTGCCGTTTATCACCCATTCATTTCCATCTAGAACCGCGGTTGTCCTGGACGCGCCAGCATCCGATCCGGCATCCGGTTCGGTAAGTCCGAATGAGGCGAGGATCTTCCCTTTGCACAGGTCCGGAAGCCACTTTCTCTTTTGCTCATCGGTACCGAAATAGTAGATGGGAGCTATCCCCAACGAATTGCCCGCAGCTATGGTGGCCGCCTGAGACCCATCAATGCGCGCGATCTCTTCCACGATTATTATGTAGTTGAGGTAGCCGGCGTCGCTGCCACCATATTCTTCGGAAACAAATGGACCGAAGAAATCCAGCTCGCCCATTTTGCGGGTTAGGTCGGAGGAGAATTCTTCTTTGTCATCCAGTTCCTGGGCTACTGGTGCAATCTCCTTCTCAGCAAACTCCCTAACGACCTTTCTGGTAAGTTCCGCATCCTTGGGGAGATCAAAGTTCAAGGACATGCTAAAACCCCCTAAACCATAATAGATAACGATGCTGTTCGTGAACGGTCCCGGATAAGCCGCTAACAGTCCGGGGCCATGCTTCTATAGTCGCTGGCCAGCAGGGTTGATCTGCTCAAAACGCTCGGTCCCTGCGTTGGAAAATATCCCGTACTTCGATACCTAAGCTGTTCAAAAACTTCATTTTCAGTGTCTTGGATGACGTCGCAGCGGAGAGCACAAAACCTTAACCCAGCGTACTTTCCATAACAGACCTGGATCTTTATTGTCAAGCCGAATACCGCCGTTGCGAACGGCTCTAAGTAGGTGATTCGGCCTTATTCCGAGAATCCACAACTCCGCCGGTCTCGTGCGCTGAACTTTGTGCATCCAAATTCCGGCTCGCCGGAGCATCCGATTCCGGCCTCGATTTTCCTCTTCCTGTGAGGGCGTGTTTCAACCTCTCTCTCGCCTCTCTCGCAGCTCCTCGTCCTCGTCGAGGTCTTATGTCATATTTAATCGCAAGTTTTATAGGTGCGTTGAAATAAAAAAAGACAATCTCTTGAATACAGGAAAACTATTTGTCTGATTTTTATTGACAAAAAATCCCTCTATTTATTACAATCTTGATTGAGAAACTATGCGCATGCTCCCTAAGTTTCCACGATTTTAGTACGGCGCCTGCGTAAAAGACAATTGATATCGCGTTTCATAGCCTTTTCAAAACGGAGAAACCGGCAATGAACTCCTGGCGCTACAGCATGATGATTCTTCTAAGTTTGGTTGCCATTTTACAGGGATGCAGCCAATCAGGCATCGACAAAGCCACGAGCGAATCTGAACACCTCCAAAAATCGGTCGCAGATCTTCAATCTCAGCTTACTCAGGCCAAGCAATCACTGTCCAGATTCGAAGACGAGAATCAGCGTCTGGCCGCCGAACTGCAGGCCGCAGCCGTGAAGGTTAATATGGCGGAGCAACGGGCGCTGGAGAACTCTTCTGAGGGGCGAATTCAAACCAAAGGCCCTGAGGTCAAAGGAAGCGATGAAGAGAGCAGAATTGGTCTCATGGGAGCGAAAGCCGTAGCCGAATTCAGGGCTGAGCAGTTGAGCAAACGTCTAGATAAGCTGAGTAAGGACCTGGACCTAAAGGAACAAGAGTTGGTTGCCATCAGGAGAAACGCTGAGGCCAAGGACAAGGAGGTCGAAAGTTTAAGCCGACAAATTGCAGAACTCCAGGAAGCTGATCGGACTCGCACGTCAGAGCTTGAGTCCAAGCTGGACAGGATTGGCAAGGAGTTGGCGGAGCGCTCTACGGCTATGGGCCGTCTGAAGCAGGAATTGGACGAGAAGACCGAGCTGCTCCACGCTCTGAAAAACGCCGTAGCTGATGCCGCGAAACTCAAGTCAAACGCAGAGATCGAAGTCACCCGACTTCAGTCGGAACTGACGCATGCTGGCAACCAGGCCGATGCAGTCGGCAAGCAAGCCGGCCAATTGCGGCGTGAACTGGAACAGTTACAAAATCAGGCAGTTCGAACCCGTGAAGATATAGATCAGTGTCGCGAGCAATCGGAACAACTCCGTGCCGAGGCGGAGAGTTCGAGGCAGGAGAGTCAAAGGCTGAAAGCGGAATTGGCCGAACTCGGTCAACGGTTACAAGCAGCCGAGCCTGCTCCCCCCGCGGCTGAGCAGGAGCAGCCGTCCGCTCTTGATAACCTCCTTCAAGTTCCGCGATCCGCAGGCACATCTGGTCGCCCATCCGGGTTGTATTAGGAGGCCCTTCCCGAAATAACCTGTCTGCTTGACGGACCCGCTGTCACGGTAGCGGCGGGTTTTGTAACCCGCCACTACACATGGCCCAAGAAAGATCGACCCTGCCGTACCTGGCGAAATCACCGCCGTTTAAGGATTCATGCGTTCCAGGAAGAGAAGGGAATTTATCTCCTCCCCCCGTTGATACCGAACAAAGGCAGATAGGGTACGCCGGAGTTCTTGGAGCCCTGCTCGGTTAAGCCTCAGCCGCCCCGCCGCGTCGCTGCCGACCTCCAGACCTCTGCGCACAATTGCCAACGTGTTCGGTGACAAACGAACATTGTCGGCTTCGAGGGGGTCTACGCATGCCTGATGGCAAGCGCCGCCCAGGCCTGCCAGGAACAGAGCTTCTTGTCCAGGTCCAAACGGTTTGCCGCACGCGGGACAAAGGTCGAACCTCGGAGCGTATCCGAGGATTCCGAGCAGACGGATCTCGTCCAAAAGTAACCGCACGGGGTTTGGGAGACCAGTTTCCAGGTTTTCCATGAAGTTCAGAATGAAATCGAACAGAACCGGGTCGGGATGGTCCTCGGGTAAGAAAACGGAACAAAGCTCGAGAAAGTACTGAGCACGGGCCACCTTGACGACGTCGGATCTGATCAGCAGGAAACCGTGAATTACCTGAGATTCATCTATCCAGACCAGGTCGTCCTTCTTGCGCGGCCTCAGAGTGAATTCCACCAGCGAAAGTGGTTCGAGATGCCCGCCAAACCTGATCCGGCTCTTCTTGGCATTCTTGGCGACACCTCGCAGCCACCCAAGTTCTCGACTCAAGAAGACCACCAACTCATCCGCTTCTCCAAAGTCGTATTTTTTCAGGATGATCGATTTCGCCACATTCCCCCGCCGGCGGTCTTCATCGGAAGGCCTGGAAAGCCCCATAGACTTGGTGATTGCGGATCCATTCCTTTTGATTCTCTATAAATGATCTCACCTTGCCTGACGGTTCCGATGCGAGTTCATTCAGAGCCTCCATGGCCTTCTTTTCCATGTTGGGGTTTTTGACCAACACCATGCCCCCGCTCGCGTTCATGGCGTTTGGACCTGCCGGCGCGCCCCTTAAGGCAAGTATGGCCAGAGTGTTTATCCCCCAGGGTCTGAAGATAGGATCCCCTGTTCGCCCTGATGCTAGTATTGCAGCCTTTAATGATTTGTAGTCCGCCATGTCGTCGAGAGAATTCGAACGCGGTCTGCAGCAAGTCGAGCCGGCGGGATGTCAGATTTGCAAAGGCTGACGCCTGTTGCTTTTCGGTGCTTCTGCTTGAAGTAAGTAGCCGAGCCAATGCCTCCGCTCCCTGTTTCTGAAAAGTCATGCCCCAGTTGACAAACTGAAACCCGCCAGGCTCATCCAAGAATTGTCTGCCAAGAGAAATCACGCGTCGGTATATCCTCTCCGCCGTCCTTAGGCTTTGCTTGTTTCTCGTAGATGTTCCCGAGTTTTATCGCTGCCTGTACGTAGTCTCTGAACATGTCCCAGGGAACGGGCCGGCGTTTGTCATCCGGTCCGCTCGGGAAATCGCCCTGATAGATTTGGAGTAAGCCGCCTTGGCTCCGGCCCGCTCCCTTCAGAAGCACTTGCACTCCTGAAGCCCTCGGATCCACGCCTTTGGAGCCTCGCTCTTGCAAGTGCAACTTCTCCAATTCCTTGTATTCTGCAACCGCGACGCCGGTGGTCGGGTAATCCACCCATCCCAGGTCTTCCTTTCCGGGGAGACCGAGTTGATCCAGGACAGCAATGGCTGCCTCAAAACGTGCCGCTGTTTCGTTTTGAGCTTCAGTGGGATAAGCTTGGCTGGACGTCACCGTGCACATGATCGACAGAGGGCGTTCGAGCCACCATTTTCCATCTTGCATAACCCAAAGGAGGGTCATGTTCAGTTTTGAGGGGTTAGGGTACCAGGAGAAAGCACAGGCCCTCGGAACGAAAGGGTGGCTTGGAATCTTTCGGTTGTTCCATCTTCGGATTTGAACCTCTTGTCGACACTCGAACTCTCCAGGCTCAAAGAATTACTTCGGTATCGCTTAAGAAAGCTTTCCACATCTTCCGTCGTAACATCTATGTCGCTTGTTATCTCCGAATGAATAATCTTGGTAAATCCAGCGGCGTCCTGGCCGGTAAAGAGTGTGACGAAGCGTTGGAGCGCCGCGGGGGTTCTTCCGGGCTTCCGAAGAAAGGGAGAACACCCATTATCCCAGCCATTGCGAGACAGCAAAACCGGTTTGACTATAAAGTTTCAGCATGTTCATTTTTCTTCGTGCGCGCACCCCCGAGAGCATGGCACAAGTCTTTTGCTGTGTCGGGCACTGCACAATCTTTTCCGACCGACCCGACAGATTGCGGACTGTTTATCTCGTTCCGGCACGTAGTTCAAGTTGATTCTGTGGAGCAAGCGTTCACTTGCGTGGGGGCATTTCGACGTGCCTGTCAATGCGAGGGGTGAAGCCCCGCGTTCCGTGGGAGGGCTATCTCCATTTTCACGTGCAGGATATTGCTTCGCAGCCTTGCAATGACAACTTGCCACATGGGACTGAATGCACGGTCCGTAGGACCATCAGGGTTGGGCACTCATGACCCGCGTCAAAGGAGACCTTCCTTTTCGAGTGTCTTGATCAGCGGGATAGTTATACGTCTCTTGAGTTCGAGAGAGGCTCTGTCCAAGATGTCGAGCAGTCCTTCGAGTTCCTTGACATTACGCGACTTTCGGCTCACCAGGTACGCGCAGACCTCGCGGGGGATTCTAACGTTTTTGTCTCTGGCCATCTTGTCCACAATCAGCATACGGATCGCGTCTTCCGGCGGTTCGAGGGCTAAGACAAGCCCCGAAACAATGCGCGAACGGAGATGAGCGTTGGCTGGGAAAATTTCCTCGGGGGGGGTACGGGCGGCCAATATTAGGGGTGCGCCGGATCGTGTCAGCTTATTGGATAAGCTCCATAGATGAGCTGAATCTTCTTCATTTGCCGCGGTGCGCATCGTCGACAATAACCGCCAACAATCCCTGCACTGAAGTTTCGGGGTCGGAGACCAATGCTTCCAGTTCAGGAAATCTGGGCGGCTCTCCCGCTGCCGAAATGAACCTGACCCCGGCAGCTTTCGGAGCAAATCGGATCTCCAAGAGCAATGCCAGAGCGTTCAGCATGTGGGTTTTGCCCGTTCCCGGCGGTCCGTGAAGGAAAAGCGGAGGCAGCGGAGGGCCGCCTGTTCCATACACGGATTGAATCGTGGACACAGCCGTTTGGATCCCCTCGTGGACGATTAAGGCTTCGAAGGTTAGGCGCGGCGGAGTTGTCAGTGGCAGAAGAAGTTGGGTCATGGGGAGGCATTTTAGGACGGGGACGTGCAGCAATCAACCACGAACTTTAAAACAAAACACTTGACAGAGCGCGTGGGGTTGATTAAAAGAATGGACCAGCCGCGATTGAGAACTCCCTTCCAGGAGCACGATTCCAACCGAAGGAAAATCTTTAGAAGAGGGTCGGGGCCGATGAGAATAAGTGGTTCCCGCATTTTGATTGACCCGTCTTGAAAAGTCTTCAGACAGAACCCCAGAAGATCACTTTGTCCCCATTGCCGATAAAGAGATTCAGGAGATGTCATGGACGTCGCAGAATTGAAAGAAAAGAAGGTCAGTGAACTTTTGGCCATTGCCAACTCGCTGTCGAGTCGAGGGCGCCAGCAGCATGCGCAAGCAGGAGCTGATCTTCGCCATCCTTCAGGCCCACCAACAGAACGAAAAGGAGGCGCCCATCAGAGGCGAGGGGGTACTGGAACGCCTCCCCGACGGATTCGGGTTTCTCAGGGCGCCCGACTACAATTATCTGCCCGGGCCTGATGACATCTACGTTCTCGCCGAGTCAGATCAGGCGCTTCAACCTGCGAACCGGCGATACCATTTCGGGGTACATCCGTCCGCCCAAGGATACCGAACGGTATTTCGCGTCTGCTCAAAGTGGAGACGATCAACCGCGAAGACCCGGAGACGATTCGAGACAAAGTGCTCTTCGACAACCTCACGCCTCTCTACCCTGACGAGAAGCTGAAACTGGAGATCAGGCCCGACCCAGTATTCCATGAGGGTCATGGATCTGCTCACTCCTATCGGAAAGGGGCAGCGGGGCCTCATCGTTTCCCCGCCCAAGGCGGGAAAGACGGTGTTGCTCCAGCAGATCGCCAACAGCCTTACCATCAATCATCCCGATGTCTACCTTATCGTTCTGCTCATCGACGAACGTCCCGAGGAGGTGACCGACATGCAGCGGTCGGTGAAGGGAGAGGTGATCTCCTCGACCTTCGACGAACCGGCGCAGAGGCATGTCCAGGTGGCGGACATGGTTATCGAAAAGGCCAAGAGGCTTGTGGAGCACAAGCGGGACGTGGTCATCCTGCTCGGACAGCATCACTCGTCTTGCCAGGGCCCACAATACGGTGGTGCCGCCCAGCGGAAAGATCTCTGTCCGGTGGCGTTGACTCCAATGCCCTCCATCGTCCCAAGCGGTTTCTTCGGCGCAGCGCGAAACATCGAGGAAGGCGGAAGCCTCACCATAATTGCCACTGCCCTCGTGGATACGGGCAGCAAGATGGACGAGGTGATCTACGAGGAATTCAAGGGCACCGGCAACATGGAGATCCACCTGGACCGGCGCCTCCTGGAACGCCGTATCTTCCCGTGTATCGACATCAACCGTTCCGGCACGCGAAAAGAAGAACTGCTCGTGTCGCCAGCAAGATCTCCAGAGAATCTGGCTTCTGAGAAAGCTTCTTGCCGACATGAACTCGGTGGACGCCATGGAATTTCTCCTGGACAAGATAATGCAGACGGATTCCAACAGGGAGTTCCTCGAAGATAATGAACAGATGATCCGGCGTGGCCATGGTCGCTCCTGTAGTGTATTATTATACGCTTGTTGTAATCGGACGCGGCGATGGACCGTGCGTCACTGGATGACGGAGAGCTCGGTCTTAGCGATTTTTTCATTTCGCACGCGGCCGTTGTGTGGTAAAGTGGAACGTTTACAGGTCATCGACGGAGGAAAGGGCATGAAGAAGGGATATACATCCCGAATTCGAGGACACGGTCTTCAGGTGCGCCTGCGGCGCGGAGATTGCATACTCGCTCGACCAAGCCCGAGTACAAACTGGAGATCTGCTCAGCATGCCACCCTTTCTTCACGGGAAAACAGAAGCTTGTTGACAGTGCGGGTAGGGTGGAGCGCTTCATGAAGAAGTACGGCGACAAACCCATCTCCACAGGCAAGAAGCCCGCAAAGACGACACAAAGAAGACGGAGACGGCTGCAAAATCTGCCCGCGTGGCCAAGGCAAAGCCAAAAGAGAAGGAAAAGAAAAGACGAAGGAAAAGGCCCGCCAAGTGAAGAAATGATCACCGTCACGAGCAGCAGCGGTATCCGCCCCGGATCGACCGATGGCTCAGGTGCAGCACGATCACTGCACGTCAAGGGCAACCCCCGGTAGGGGGCCGATTTGATGGACACACGGAACCTATGTTAATCGACAAGAATTCAGGCGCTGAGAATACCCAGATCAAAGTGGGCGGCCAGGCCGTGATCGAAGGAATCATGATGCGAGCCCCCCAGACCTTTACGGTGGTAGTTCGGAAACCCGACGGCGAGCTTGCGGTTCGCGAAGATCGCTGGTACTCCCCCATGGAGAAGTGGCCGCATGCTGAAAAAACCGATTTTGCGTGGATGCATAGTGCTCTATGAGGCTCTTTTCAATGGGATTCAGGCCCTGACCTATTCGGCTCAGGAGGCATTGGGAGAGGAAGAGGAGAAGCTCGGGCCCGTGGGCGCTTGGCGGCACCATTGCCTTTGCCCTTGGGCGGCGATGGTTCTGTTCGTGGTAATTCCGCACCTCGCCACGCTGGGAATAGGCGTGCTCATCGGAACCGATCTCGGCGTACAGGAGCGTGTGGTTTCACATAATCGACGGTGTCATCAAGGTGAGCATTTTTGTCGGATATATTGTTCTCATCTCACTGCTCAAAGAGATCCGCCGAGTGTTCGAGTATCACGGGGCCGAGCACAAATCGATTCACGCGTACGAAAAGGGTGACGACTTGACCGTTGAGAACGCGCGGAGGTACCCGACGCTCCATCCCCGTTGCGGCACTGCGTTTCTGCTGCTGGTGCTTGTTTTCAGCATCTTTCTCTTCTCTGCGGTATTTCCGTTGCTGCCGAAAGATCTTTTCGGGAACAAAATTCTGACCAACATATTCTTTATACTGGTGAAGATGGTGCTACTGCTCCCCATAGCCGGCTGTTCTTATGAGATAATTCGAATGGGAGAGAGGTTGAATAATCCATTTCTGAACTTGTTGCTGCTGCCGGGACTATGGCTACAGAAGCTCACAACGCGGGAGCCCGATGACGCTCAACTTGAGGTGGCACTGGTAGCACTGAGGACTACTTTGGAAAAAGAGGAGCTACGGGCCAGGGGCGAATTCCCCGCCTGATTCCAATTCATGCAAGTACGTCATAAATTAGAAGAATTGAGCCGACGGTACGAAGAGCTCAGCATTGAACTCTCTCGCCCGGAAACCATCTCCGACCACACTAGGCTGAGAAAGGCCGCAAAAGAGCAGGCCGACCTCGATGATATCATCAAAGCGTACCGAGGCCTGACTGGGGTTGTCGGCGAAATTGAGGACCTTGAGGGTATTATTGCAGCGGGTGAGGACCCTGAACTGGTGGAAATGGCCCGTGAGGACCTTCCTCCGCTAAAAGACCGGCAAGCTCAAATCGAGAAGGAACTTACCATACTCCTTCTCCCAAAAGATCCCAATGACTCCAGGAACACTTTTCTCGAAATAAGGGCCGGCACGGGAGGCGAGGAGGCGGCCCTCTTCGCCGGAGATCTCTTTAGAGCATACTGCCGGTATGCGGAGTTGAGACGGTGGCAAGTCGAAATGATGTCCTTGTCTTCAGCCGCGGCCGGAGGAATTAAAGAGGTGATCGCGCTGGTGCACGGGCAGGGCGCTTACTCCCGCCTGAAGTACGAGAGCGGTGTGCACAGAGTTCAACGAGTACCTTCGACCGAAGCTCAGGGGCGCGTCCACACCTCTGCGGTGACCGTGGCTGTGCTCCCAGAGGCTGATGATCTGGAAGTGGAAATTGACCCGAAGGATCTCAAAATAGATGTCTACAGGTCATCCGGGCCGGGCGGCCAAAGCGTCAACACTACTGATTCCGCTGTGAGAGTTACCCATTTGCCTACTCATCTCGTGGTCACTTGCCAGGATGAAAAATCGCAGCACAAGAATAAGGCCAAGGCATTGAAAATCCTCAAGGCACGTCTGTTTGACCGAATGGAAGAGGAACGCCGATCCGAAATCAGCAAGGAGCGCAAGAGCCAAGTGGGCTCGGGAGATCGTTCCGAGCGGATACGGACTTATAACTTTCCTCAGAATCGTGTCACAGACCACCGCATCGGTTTGACCCTCTACAAACTGGAAGGCATAATGTCAGGCAAACTGGATGAGCTTATTGATCCCCTTGCCATCCATTTTCAAACCGAAGCAATTAACGAGGCCCTGGATCATTAAGATAATTGTTCTATGAAAAGTGCTCTAGTTCTGGTTCCTCCCAACATTCCCAGCATGGATTCCTGTGCCGGAGGCCGATTTCAAGCCACGTACAATGCGGCAGGAAGTAAGGCCAGCCACTGGATACCACTCTGGATTTGTTACGCAGCCGGCGCCGTTCCCACAGGCCGCGCACTGGATTGTAATGTCGAAGGCCTGACTCGGGAAGAATTTCTCAGAACCGTCCCCCAATACGATATTTTTGTTTTTTACGGCAATCAAGAAACCGTCGCCTATGATCAGGAGACCACGCTGCTATTGTCCGAAGCGCGAAAGAATTCACTGATAATCTTCGCGGGTCCTTATGCCACAGTAGTTCCCGAAAAGGGTGGTGTCGGCTCCCGGCATCCACGCAGTAATACGGGGAGAGGTCGAAGAACCCCTTCGGGAATTGTGCCGCAATCGTCCTCTTTCAGAGATCAAGGGGCTAACCTGGAAGGACGGCAATGAAATCGTGACGAACCCCGACAGGCCCAGGATGGAAGATCTGGATTCGCTCCCCTGGGTGTCACGAGTTGTCCGACGGGATCTCCCGCTTCTGCGTTACTGGATTCCATATCTCAACTATCCATATATCTCCATTTTTTCAGGCCGTGGCTGCCCCGGTCGCTGCACATACTGTCTTTGGCCCCAGGCGTTTACCGGCCACCGGTATCGCAAGCGCAGCATAGGGGATGTTGCCGATGAAATGATCTGGATTCACGAAAACCTGCCGCAAATCAAAGAGATCCAAATTGAGGACGATACGTTCACATGTGACAGGGAGCGCGTTCTCGAACTCTGCGATGCCTTACGAGGCAAAGGCATCACGTGGTCCTGTTGCAGTCGCCACGACTTATCAGGCGACGTTCTGGCGAAAATGAAGGAGGCTGGAGTTCGCAACCTGGTGGTCGGCTTTGAATCGGGAAGTAACGACATATTGAGAGAGCGCGCAAGGGTGTGAACACCATGCAAGCGGTTGACTTCATGAAGGAAAGCCGACGCCATGGACTGCGCGTTCACGGGTGCTTCGTCTTCGGTTTGCCTGGTGAAACTTGTGAAACCATGTCTCAGACGCTGGAATATGCTCTGAAACTTAGGCCCGACACGGTTCAGTTTGCCATAGCTTCCGCTTATGAGGGGACCGAATTCAATACTTACCTCCGTGAGCACGGCTACCTGCGCGATGCAGTAGGAATCACATCTTCCGGGCATTTAACCGCGAGATATGACTATCCTGATCTGAGCGCCGATGAGATAAACGTTTTCGCACACAAAGCTTGGAGGACTTATTACTTGAGGCCTTCGACTATTCTGCGCCAGATTCACTCGGCACTGACCGACCTCCAGGATGCTAAGCGGTTCGCACGTGGGATCACATACGTCGGCCAGTATCTATTTATGAGCCAGCCCCACCAGAAGTGAATGCCGCAGGTGGCGTGAGAGTCCGGGCGTATCCACATGTCCTGTGGATAACTTGGCTGTAAACCTGTGGATAATTTTGTGAGAGCGATTATCTCCAGCCTTCCGGCGCAATCTGCCCCAAGGTAGCGCAATGGGGAAAAAGGCAGTAAAACCAATAGCAAAGCTAACTGCCTGGAATTCCGAGACTGCCCTTACGGGCAGCACCCCATGCCTCCAAAGTTATAAACACCTGTTGATAGGTTGCTATTGTCTAGGTGATTGGAATGGAGTCATTTTTGGGGCTTCGTCAAGTAATTCCGTCTGAAATGTTGTGGCTATTTATATGGAGGAGCTGAAAGCTGCTTCAAAAGTCGTGTGGAATGGAACACGCCGCCTTTGATTGACTTCAAAGGGTCCTTTGTGTTTTCTGTTAGCCATGGCTCATGTCATCATCTTTCCCGATCAGGCTGCATTCGAAAATAGCTTGAAGTTCATCGAGTTGCCTGGAACAGACCGCGGCTGTAGTTCAACCTCCGGAATTCTGTCTTGGTCTTGTGGCACCTACAATAGTGGTTACCGGCGGACCGAAGTCACTGGTCGAAGAGCTTGAGCTGTCGGGCGTGACGATCAGCGGAGTGATCCCCTATCATCCGTTTAGCAGAGAGATACCGAAAGCCTCCCGGCCGGCCAAGAAGTGGACCCAAGTCCTGGGGAACCTCACGGTTTCAATCGTTCGGCCAAGCCTCACGGATCCCATCAGGTTAAGAGTCGAGGTGATTCCAGAGAAAAGTTTAGCTGCCATGATACCGTTGATGGCAAGATTGATAAGGGGCGGATCCTATAGGTTTGAAATCCCGGTTCTAGCTTTTGAGGAGGAGCATCGGTTGCTGGCCATTTCGTCGGACCGAATTGTGATTTGCAGGGCGGATGACCTATTGGACGCGTGGACGATGCTGCGCTCTTTCGTCGATCTGGCGATTTCAGCTTGGGACTTGCGCTTTAAGATCGAACCCGAAAGAGAACGCCGCCAAGGAATCGGAGCCATCGAGATCTTTAAGCGACTCCCGTCCACTGACTGCGGCCGCTGCGGGCAACTAAACTGCATGGAATTCGCTATGGGGCTCTTCATTGGGAAGTTCAGGATCGATCAATGCCCTCCTCTCATGGAGGAACGTTGGCGCGCGCGACTGGAATCAGTCCGGTGGCTGATGCAGGCGATCGGCCTCAATGGAGACGCCGGAGATTCTTAGGGCGTAATCGTTCTCAGCGCATCCCGCGTCCCGCGGGATCGTGATCCCGCTCGGAACGTGGGACGGCTTGCCCACTGAACGCTTGCCTTAGGGTTATAGAGCGGCAGAGGTAGAGACTTCAGCGGGCGGATTGAGTTGCAGCGGACATCATGCCTTCCAACTCTTTTTCCGGTAACGCGGGGGCCCGGACATGGCAGGCAGCGCTGTGGCCTCCTCCGACATCGTGGAGGGGAGGCACCACTAGAGCGCACATCGGGATTTTCAACCAGCAACGAGGGTGGAAGCGGCACCCGGCCGGCGGATCGATTGGGCTGGGTAACATCCCCCTCCAGAATTATCCTTTTTCGCCTTGTTTTCGGATCGGGAATAGGCACCGCGCTCAGTAATGCTTCGGTATACGGGTGGAGCGGTCGTTCGTAGATGTCCTTTTTCGATCCTATCTCCACAATCTTCCCGAGGTACATCACTGCAACCCTATCTGAGATATGTTCCACCACAGAGAGATCATGCGATATGAAGAGATAGGTCAGGCCGTACTTTTCTTGCAAGTCCTCCATAAGGTTCAATACCTGCGAGCGGATCGAGACGTCCAAGGCCGATACCGGCTCGTCGGCAATGATCAGGCTGGGATTCAGAGCCAGCGCTCGCGCGATTCCGATTCGCTGTCTCTGACCACCGGAGAATTCGTGTGGGTACCGTTTCAAATACTCGGGCCTTAGACCTACATCGTCCATCAGGGCGACGACCTTCTCCCGTCGTTGGGAAAGGGTCCCTATCCGATGAATGATCAAAGGCTCCATGACAATGCTCTCGATTGTTCTTCGTGGGTTCAACGAGGAATATGGGTCCTGAAAGATGACCTGCATCTTGCGGCGGACCTGTTTCATCTCGGCTCTCCCCGCAAAGCTGATATCTTGCGCTTCAAAGAGAACTCGCCCTGATGTGGGCTTTTCCAGCCTCAGAATGAGCCTGCCCAGCGTGGTCTTGCCACAACCGGACTCCCCGACCAACCCCAGTGTTTCGCCCCGGCAAATCTCCAGGTCAACGCCGTCCACAGCGTGAACCTGAAGGTCTTCCCGTTGAAAGAATCCTCCTTTAACGGGGAAATACTTCATCAGGCTCTCCACGCTAACCAGCGGTTCGCAGGGTGAGTTTAATGATTGGTACTGCACAGCAGATGCGGTCATAATGGCTCTCTAGAGTTGTCGGCACATGGAAATTTCAGTGCCTATTTGGTGCAGCCTTTCACGAGTATTGTGCCATTCGCACTGCGGGGCCGTCATCTTGTGAACCTTTTGCATGGAAAAGATCACTCTTGATTTCTCCTGCGTGCCGGAAGCATTACCCTGCTCGCTCGTTTGCTGCCGTCGGAGCCTTGGCTCTTCGGTAGCTCTGTGTTATACGGTCCAAGGCCAACAAAGTCAATTCCGAGGTAATGATTTGGTGACGGTACTTCCGATTCTCGGGCTTGTGCCCGGACTGCTTTGGTTGTGGTATTTCCACAGGAAGGCTGGTCACAATTCGAGGTCATTCGCGAACATTGCTCGCGTGTTTGGCTGGGGGTGCGCCTGTACGATTCCCACATTCATTGTAGAGAATTTCACCGGCGCAGGACTGAGTCAGGAAAGCCTCGTCCGCTCTGCAGAGGTGAGCTTCTTGCTCATCGGCCCCATCGAGGAGTTTTTCAAACTTGCCGCGGTATGGATTTCCATTTACCGGAGGCCAGATTTCCAAGAGCCCATTGATGGCATTGTATATGCCGCGACTGCCGCTCTCGGTTTTGCCTCCGTGGAGAATACGATATATATGGGGCTTCTCGGGCCCGCCATTGTCGTACCAAGGGCACTGTTTGCCACTCCGGCTCACGTAATGTTTGCCTCAATGTGGGGCTATTCGATGGGGCTAGCGCGTTTCCGACGAGAGGGGGAGCTTTTGACTATAGCAAGGGGATTCCTCATAGCGGCCTCCTTGCATGGCTTCTACAATTTTCTGGTCGCAGTCTATCCAGGGACTGCTATGCTCTCTCTGATCCCACTGATGGCGTTCATGGGGTGGCTCATGAACCATAGGATTCAGGAATTTCGCAAGAAATATCCGTTTCCGTCTCTCGGGGACGGAGCACTCATTTCTTGCCCCAACTGTGGAGCTTACACTCTGGAAAGCTCTGACAGGTGTGGCCGATGCGGATTCGCTGTTCCACTCCAGGAAACAGACGCGCCCAGATTTTGTGGACACTGCAGAGCCCGACTGGATCCGTGCCGCGAAACTTGCGCCAGATGTGGAGAACCGGCAAGCCTTGCCAAGCTTTGTCCCCCGGCCACATAAACTGTCAAGTGCGGCCCACGCACCTCGTCGAGGACCGCGGACAGACCTCTTGTCAGAGAATGAAAATTGGGTTATTCTTGCTGGCGCAAGAAGATTTTCAACAAGCATTCCAAAAGGAACTGACGAGGCCGTGTCCGTTTGTGTGCCGGCATCCAGTTCCTTTTTTCACGGCACTCCCGGTCGGCGCCGAAGTTGGCGCAAAAGCGGCAGTTTTTCCAGGGAGAATTTGAGTGACAAAGGGATCTTTTTTGCTTGACAAGTGACAAGAAAAACGACAGATAAGTACGCTTAATTCGTCAGAAGGGGCCACGCCCCGGGACAGGCACATGAACCGGAAAAACGCCTACATACTTGCTCCGCAGCGTCCTTGCGGGGGAGACTACCTCTCCGGTCTCAAGGCTTGTACCTTTTCTTTTGTTTCCATTTACACAAAATCTGTGACTGGAGGGCTTGACCTGAGTGGGGAAACCAATGGTTTCCTCCTCGTAAGATTGAGACCCTGACCTCCACGGACGAGGAAGCCGTCTTCCTCAAATTTTGACCGTGTGCGCAGGGGAGGGGAGGACCCTGAAGGCTATTTGTTTATCGGTCAAAACTGAAGGCAGCGGAGGTGGGCCAGATCCCCAGTCGACAACGTGGCGAAGACGGGTTGCTGGCCGCAAGTTACTAGTAACATTTTTTTTCGAGAGGCAAACAGCCGACTCGGTACGGGGGATGACGATGAAAGCTTTGGGTATTCATCTTCTGATCGAGCTTTGGTCCTGTAACGGGCAAAAAATCGACAACCTTGATTACCTGGAAAGAATCATGTCCCAGGCCGCTGAGGTGGCAGGGGCTACTGTCCTGAAAACCGCGTTTCAAGATTTCAATCCTCAGGGCGTCTCCGGCGTAGTGGTTATCGCGGAGTCTCACCTGACAATCCATACATGGCCGGAGCATGGCTACGCCGCTGTGGACATTTTCACGTGCGGTTCAAAAGTTAACCCTTGGAAGGCTGCGGGATTCCTCAGACAGGAACTCGAAGCGGGTGACATGCAGGTTCGCGATTTCCAGCGTGGCATTCCGCGGAAAGTTGAATACGGCGAGGGTGATGCCGGGTTCGCCAAACAATGTTGCGTGCGGCAATCTTAACCGTTAGCGATCGCTCCTCCCAGGGGCTGCGAAACGATGCGTCGGGGCCCAAACTGGTCGAAATGCTTCAATCGGTGGGCATGGACGTAGCTTGGAGCGCGGTCGTACCGGACGAGATGGACGCGATCAGTCAGATGCTTATTTCATGGGCCGACGAGGGTGGTGCAGATCTGATCTTGACCACTGGCGGGACCGGTCTTTCGCCGCGGGACGTTACGCCAGAAGCGACTATGGCCGTGGTCCAGAGGCTTGTACCGGGAATGGCCGAGGCCATGCGGCGGGCCAGTCTCGGGAAGACGCCCCATGCCATGATTTCCAGGGCTGTGGCTGGCGTTCGCGGCAGGACCTTGATCATCAATCTCCCAGGGAGTCCCAAAGGGGCCCTAGAGAACCTGGAAGCTGTTCTGCCTGCGCTGGAGCACGCAATCGCAAAGATCCAAGGAGATCCGTCAGAATGCGCTTAATCCCTGGGACACTTGCTCGACGCGAGGAATGTCTTTCTGCTTACATTACAGCGCAATTGCCATGAAATACGACAGGCACAAGAAGCCGGTAGCAGCGGGCTCGGCCCTCAGAAGCGCTCTCAGTGGTCTGGGACTTCAAGCCGCTCTTTCTCGTCACAACGTCATCCAATTATGGCCCAAGATTGTGGAAGCTCCTGTGTCCAACCACGCGCAAGCGGAAAAACTGGTTGGCTCTACACTGTACGTTGTGGTTGATTCTTCCGTCTGGATGAACGAAATTGCCGCCATAAAGAATGTGCTCCTGGAAAAGATAAATTCGTGCCTCCCTCCGCGTGTTGCCGCAATCACGGACATTCGTTTTCATCAGCGTTCTTGGGCCGGGGCCAAAGCCCTTGAACCTCGCGGCTGCACTCCATCCCCACCCACTGACAAGGATGTGAGAATGGCGCGTCAGGTGCTGGAACCCGTCAGGGACGAACATCTCAAAGCGGTTCTGCAGCGGATCCTCGAAAAGGATCGTCAGCTAAAATGCCGTCGCCAGTCAGAACTTAAAGCCCCTTGAATCAACGGATGTGACCGTCGCAGAAGAGCCGGGGGCCTGAGGGAACAGCGTCCTTCAATCCCATGCTCTGTGGCTTGCGAAAAAGGGCGTAGTGCGGTCCTCTATGGGTGGGTGGCAAAGCTTCAGTCCGACTCCCTGTCACTATTATTGACCGGTTCATTCCTCTCAACCCGCACGTCTCACGCAGTCATTGCGAGGGCTTAGCCCGAAGCAATTTCCAACACCGAGAGAAGTGACATTGCTTTCCCGATGAACGCGGAATTTCTCTCCTCGCAATTGTAAATGACATCGCAGGCACACGGGAATATGGGTAAACTAGGATAGAAATTTGTGGGAATTGATATGAGCGGATCGCCTACCCGGGAGTCTCGGTCTTCAGCTCATCAGAAGGAGTTGCTGGTACTTCTGGCTCCTGTCTGTCAGGGATTCGTTGGCGGTAAGAATTCTTGGAGCGTTTTTTCGGGTCCTTGACAATTTGTGCTCCCGTCAGGGCCATTTCTCCCTCAGGAACCCTCACCATGCCGATACCTGCCGCTCCTCCCGCAAAGGGCAGCAGGAGCCAAATTCTGTCCTTATCCCGTTTCTTTACCGGCAAGAGCTGCGACCCTCGTTCGGGGTACCTCGGATCAAAAATGACAACCCCGTCGGCTGATAACTCCCATCGCCCTTCCTGGGGCCTGAAGAGGTTGACCATTTTCATCGTGCCGTCTTTATTCAGGGACATATGGGCCTGGCCCTTGAATTGCCTGACTTTAGCCTTTTCCTTGTCGGTTATTCCCCAACGAAAGAACTCATCAGAAGACTTCCAGGTCCCGGCCATGAATTCGGCTGAAATACGCTCTTCGATACCCAGTAGTGCGATAGGGGAAACCAGCGCGCCATCGCGGGGAACAACGCCGGACAGAAGCGGGATCAGCGCCAGAGCGAGCACCTGAAAGTTAAGCACAACGAACTCCAAACATAAATTAAAAGGGGACCTTTGTTATATCAAAACTGTCGTGAAGAGTCTATTTTCATGGGAAAAACCTCTTGTGCATTTACTGTCGCCGGAATAGAAGTAGTCATTGAGCGCGCAGCCTCGCAATCTCCTTTTTCTCCCGCGTTCCGCGGGACTGGAAATTGCTTCGTCGCTACGCTCCTCGCAATTGTAGATATGTGACGCGCATAACTGAACACTCCCACATCCCTTAAGTTGACAGCGGATTCCTCAGCCGGTAAGTTTTCTCGCCAGCCTCGGATCAGCAATAATCAATTGGAATTACGCGAATGAAGCCGGTTGCGCTTCGAACCTACCAAGGCAAGCCGCCCAAGCAGAAGGCAGTTACTCAAACGCTCTTAATGAGCATGTATAGAGCACTGTTCGAGTGGTTCGGCCCGAGACATTGGTGGCCCGCAAACTCCCCATTTGAAGTTTGCGTCGGCGCAATACTGACCCAGAACACGTCATGGAAGAATGTGGCGAAGGCCATCGACAATCTCAAAGCAGCCGACAGCCTCGATCCGATCCCGATACACCGTACCAATCATGAGGAACTTGCACGGCTCATCAAACCCGCGGGCTACTTCAATGTGAAGGCCATTCGGCTGCGGAACTTCGTGAATCTGCTAGTGGAAAAACACGGCGGGGATTTGGATTCGCTCTTTTCCGCCCCTCTGGCTAAGTTGCGAGAGGAATTGCTTTCCGTAAAGGGAATTGGAAAAGAGACCGCGGACAGCATCATTCTTTATGCCGCGAACAAACCGATCTTCGTGGTGGATACTTACACCAAGAGAGTTCTCTACCGTCACGGACTTGTTCGTGAAAACGCGGATTACGACTCTATGCAGAGTATGCTTGAGGCCAACTTACCGCCAGAGGTAGCTCAGTTCGACGCTGCAGGCCATTTCTACTGCAAGAGAATCCCCTTTGCGATAAGTGTCCCCTCCATCCGTTTCTATAAGCGTGGGTAGTGTCCTAATTTGAATTGGTCGAGGACTCTAGATTACCAATGCCAAAATTTGGATTCTGCTATCAACTGTTTAATTGATCTCTTGGGAGGGGGATCATAAAGCGCCAAATATAATACTGGACCAACGTATATGAAGGCTAACAGGACCGTCCAAAATAATTTCCAATGCCTCTCGCCTTTTCTCCATATCCACATGTGAGTTATTAGGATCAAGCTAACGCATGAGCCAATAATCCCCAGGAGACTAAGGTCTGACATGATCCCTCTCACACATATGCACTCACCGGATCTCGAGGACGTACGTCAGGATTTCTCTTCTCTGGCCTCGGCTACAATTGCGGCACGTACGGCAGCTTGGGGGGAATTCACAGGGCCTTGATGAAGGACAGCGAAGAATTTGCGCTTACCTAAGTCATCAACCACGTAAGACCAAGCGTAGCATCTAATCGTCGCCTCATTTCAGCTTTTCTCCGCACTCCTGGCAGAACCGGGAGTCCGAGGCATTGACTTTTCCGCACTTGGGGCAATTCGCCTGTTGTGCAGTTCCACATTCAGCGCAGAACTTTGCCTCCGACGATACTGGTTTTCCGCACTGACCACAGAATTTGCCGCCCGCCTGTGTCTGGGCAGCGGGAGCCGCTTGCTCTGCCTTGGATTGGGCGATGCTCTCAGTCATGGTGCCCGCCATCTGGTGTCCCATTGCTATGCCGACACCCATTCCCGTAAATCCTCCCGCCCCGCCTGAACCGCGCTGCCTCAGGGATGGCCTGGGCGGTTTGGAACTGGGTAAAGCGGCCCATATCTCCCACGAGTCCCATTTGAGAGCGAGTGTCCAGCATCTTCTCGACCTCGGGAGGGACCGAGATGTTTTCGATTACGAAGCGTGTGAGAGAAATCCCGTATGTCTGAAAATCCGGGTCCATGGATGTCATGGCCTGGTCACCCATTGTCTTGTAGTTAGCCGCCAGATCCAGGGCTGCTATCTTGGACGTGCCCAGCATGCCGCTAAAGGCCGATACGAGCATGCTTCGAAGTTGCCCCTCAATTTCCTCGGTGGTATAGCATCCATCAGTGCCCACCACCTGTTTGATGAACGCGCCTGGATCGGTGACACGGATACTGTATGTGCCGAATGCTCTAAGTCGGACTACTCCTAAATCAGCGTCGCGGATCATGATAGGGTTTTGCGTACCCCATTTCAGATCAATAAAATTGCGTGTGCTGACAAAGTAGATTTCCGCCTTGAATGGTGACTCGAACCCATATTTCCATGACCGCAAGGTGGTCATCACGGGCATGTTTTGCGTTGTCAAGCTGTAGAGTCCGGGCGTGAAGACATCCGCAAGCTGACCCTCATTGATAAAGACCGCGGCCTGACCCTCCCGCACAGTAAGCTTGGCGCCCATCTTTATTTCGTGATCCTCATCAGGGAAGCGCCACACGAGGATATCTCCCGTGTCATCCAGCCATTCGATTATGTCTATGAGTTCGCTCTTTACAATGTCCCAAATACCCATGGCTTTCTCCTTCTCAGTGCAGGTGCCCTACTCTAATACGGCTTTGTTGAAAACAAGAGACAGGTCATCCCCTTGCTAAGATGAGAGGTCCTTGACGGACGACTTGTCCCAATAGCTTGTTGCGGAAAGAATGCATTCCCGAATTCGCAGCACAATGATGCCAATGTACGGGGACAAGCGACAGACCCCCAGTAAACGTTATCACCTCGATTGGGGATTGACAAGCAGGTAGTGTGGAAGTGAACAGGGGAGTGGGGGCGCAATTCCGAGAAACCCGCAACAAGGGTAAAAAGAATAGGATGAGCCCCTTGCTGAGGGCTCATCCTATGACTCAGGAGATCATTCTTCTATTGTGTATGTGCCCTTCTTTTCAGGGTCGAAATCAACCTTGGCATTCACGTACTTTGCCTCGTATCCTGCTTTTTTCAGTACATTGTAGGCCATAGCGGCTCGGACGCCTGTGGAACAATGAATCACCAAAGTCTTTCCCTTGGGGACCTCGGCGATACGCTGCTCCAACTCTTCCATCGGAATGTTCAGCGCGTTGGGAAGAAGACCGTCCGCAACTTCTTTGGGCGTTCGGACATCGAGGATCAAGGACCCGGCAGCGGGTTTCACCATAACTTCCTTGAATGCCGCAATGTCTACTTCTCCAGGCATCAGTTTGCGGACATATGCGATTTTGCTCTCGGCCGGACCTTTGGCAACCTGCTTGGCGGCCTTTTCCCATGCCAGGAAGCCCCCGGAAAGGACACTCACCTGCTTGTAGCCCCAGTCCGATATCTTTTTGAATGCCTCTTCTGCCGATGCGAGGGCGCCATCTTGATTGTAAAGGATGATGGGAGCGGCCATGTGTTTCGGGAACTGATCCTTCATCTTGTCAAGTCCGCCTTCG
The DNA here is from genome assembly GCA_963786905.1 of uncultured delta proteobacterium. Lineage (GTDB taxonomy): Bacteria > Desulfobacterota > Desulfomonilia > Desulfomonilales > Desulfomonilaceae > CAWBBA01. The sequence goes on from CAWBBA010000034.1 coordinate 39,339, forward strand.
GCCACTGCCACGGCTTTGGGAATGTGGCCTTGTTCGGTCTGTTTTGACGGTCTGAGGTCGATCAAAATGTACGAGGCTTCATTCTTGTTATAGTTTCTCTGATACCCGCTATGTTGGAAACAACTATGTGGCCGGCCTTTTTCCATGCAGGGAGTCCGGCGTGATACACTTTGACTTTCGTGTAACCGAGCTTTTCCGCCTTCCTGGCGGCTAATGGGCTCATCACTCAAGAAAAGCCGGAGCAATAGTAGATTTGGACGATGTCCTTGTCTTTCGGAAGCAGCGTTTCCGCCAACTTGTCAAACGCGGGAAATGGCATAGGCACCGCTGTCGGTATATGCCCTTCGTTGTAGAAGTTTTCCGGCCGGCTGTCCAAGAGAACGTACTTTCCCGCTTCGGGTCCTTTGGCAACTAACCGCGCAACCTCTTCAGTGTCGGCAAGCTGCTCTTTCGGCACAGCAATGCCTTTCTTGACCTCGACTAACTTCGCGAAGTTCTTGCCATCTTTCTTGATGTACGAGATCCTAATGGATTCTTGCTTGGGAATGTCCTTGAAAGCAGGCAGCGTTCTTCAGTTCGGTCGAGTCGTCAAAATAAATCACCTCCATGTCCTTGTCGATCTGGAGCTGAATCGTTCCTGACTTGTTGGCAACCTCCACCAACTTTCCGGCTAGAAGATTGGCGGTCTTCTCGTAATCAGCATGGCACTTCACACAGCTTGCATCCGACTTGGACGGCAGCTTTTCTTCCGCCGCGCTCACAACTGGCGGCCCGGTCAAGGCAAACGCCAAAAGCGCGGCCACAAAAACGGCAGCGAGCCCTCTCATCCGCATGACTCTCTCCTTTCCTTCCTCTTCTGGATTCTCGTAAGATTAATTCAGCGGTTCCCTGCTTGACGTCCTCTTGATATCTCTGACCCTCAAAGTGCTGCAGCAGGGTCATCACACTCAAGGCTATTGTAATATATAAATAACATCAGATCCATTTTTTTGATTGGAAAAGACAATTTTTTTGCCGTCGGTATGTGCTACTCCGTCACGGTGCCCGAAAATTATGCCGCGATCTTGCAAGGACGCTTGTGAAAGAAGGGTGGTCTGCATTATGATGGAACAAGCTGCGTCTGAGCCGGATTGCGGCCAAGGTTCAAATATCATGCAGTGGGCCCGTTGTGCAAAGTGGGTTGTGCCTGAACCCGGAACATGACTCCAAATTGAGGCGATATCAATTTGGTCGCCAGAGCCACACAAAGCGCGAAGGGGGATAATATTATGAATCTTCCTCAAATGTCTCAGTGGTGGTGGTCCCTCACTTGTCAGTGGTGTCAAAATGAGGTGGGTGGCGGGAACAGGTGCGAGTCGGATGAGTGCTCGCGGCTGTGATCACACGTTTTCTTTCAGGAGGCATCCATGGATCTGAAACAATTGGCCGAATGGGTTGAAGCGAGAATTTGCGCTCCTTGCAAGCAAGGGTACACATGTGACGACTTTGAATGCGATCAGGCCAAGAAGATCGCGGACATCTTGAGACGTATGGTCCCGTTCAAAGGAAAAGATAGTAATGGCAAAGACGTTGCCGGATGGCTGGTGCCTGATTGAATGACCGGTGATTTCATCAGCAGTGGAACCGCATCTTACGAACGCCTTCAGGAACTTGGACGCCCTCCGCGGGCAATGCACCCCCGCACCCGCGCTCCTTCCTGAAGCATTCGAGGACTCTCATGGTGGTCCATGGAAGGGTGGAGCAAGTATGCAGTTCCGTGATAACCTCTTTTCGGTCTTTCATTTACCGATGATTGCTAGGGTCTGGATCATGATTTCTGAACGGCGACTAAATATTCCGGGAGAGGTTCCCGAGGAGTTCGCCAATGCCGTGGTGACGGTTCTTCTCTTTGGGATTGCAGGAGGCAACGCGTGGGACAGGATTTACAGTCCCACTCCGGATGAGTCCTTGGCGTGGATCGACAATATTTTGAAGGCAAATGATACGTCGGGCTTGGTTCATTCGGATATCCAGTGGTGGGAGCATCAGCTTCGCGGGCATTAAAGTCACACGTAGTTGGCACCTAAACCACGCGGCTGTGTTGGGTTATTGGGAATATAGGTGGCCAAAAGGATGCAGGATGACGGACAAGCTGGATACTGAGGAATTTGTGGCAGACTATTGCGGAGGGGTAAAGGATCGAGAACTGCTTGCAAAGCACGCACTTAACCCCAGGGAACTGGTCGCAACTGTAAAGAAGCTTATAAGTCAAGGAGTTATAACCAAGGAGCAATACTTCGCTCGAAATCGCCTAGTCGAAGAAACAGAAGTCCATGAAGAAAAGCAGTTTTTGAAGTCCCTGTATCACTGTCCGGTTTGTAGCCACATGGACCCACGCCCTTTCAACAGCTGCCCCGCATGTGGGACAGAGATCTCTGAGTCCCAGACTACGCTCGCCCAACAGGAGAAGCCGGCGCAAGCCCCCACTGTTAGTGCCGAAGGACAGGGGCTGGAGAGTTTCGTTTCCGACACGGGTCGGATACGACTCCAGAGAGAAGAGCCTGGAGCGCCGGTGGTTGTGAATGGGGAGCCCACACCTGGCTCTTTGATTGTGGAGCGGGCAAGTGATTATCCTGGTATTGCATCAAAGGGCGCAGCGCGGGGTCCTGAGAGCGAGTCGGCAAATTGGGGCAAACTCGTGGGCATGAGTGTGAAGGAACTCTCGCTGCTTCCCGGAAGTCTCAACGGCCTTGACCCAGACGGTTACGAACTCGCCGAGATCATCGGCAGCAGCTCACATGCGGCTCTCTATAAGGCCGAACCAGCGTCCGGCAACGATCCCATATCTATAAGAGTGTTTGATTCCGGGTTCGCCGAGGGGACGGACCTTGGCCCATTACTCAACAAGATAATCAACTATCAGGGCGCAATGGTTGACTCCAACGTCCTCAAGGTTCTCGGCTCGGCAAGCCTGCAAGGAGACCAAGCGCTCGTCTATGAATATATTCCCATGAGCTTGGAGACACTTCTCCAGCGGGAACCGGATGGATTGCCCGTCGGCCTGCTGGTTCAGTTGTTGCCGCAAATATTGAACAGTGTCGGTTATTCTCACATGCATCGAGGAAGTGACGGAGTCGTGCGACGATTGCCCCACTTCAGTCTCCAACTCTCCTCATTCCTTTTCGATGACCGGAAGAAAGTGGTGAAGCTGGCCGACTGCGGAGTCTGGAAATCACTCATTGATCTAAGAGGTTACAGGCGTCGCCTTTGGGAAGAGCCGGGAGTGGATCCTTCCACCGTTGCTCCTGAAGCTTTCATCCTGGGACCTAAATCCATCAACGCGTTTTCCGCGGACATTTACTCTCTGGGCATAGCGCTTTACCGGCTCGCCACAGGCAAGACTCCCTTTTCGGGCTCAAATGTGGACGAATACAGCTTCCTCCATCTGAAGACATTTGCCGTTCCGCCAAGAGTGCACAGGTACACAGCTTCCAGCTTGGTTGGACGCTATGATTCTAAAATGCCTGGAGAAGGAGCCCACAAAAAGATGGAGAAGCGCAACCCAGATGGAATTGTCTCTAGGGAGAGAGCCGTCTGAGTGACAACGCGCTGGCATGAAGTGCAGTCCGTTGCTCAATTCATTATTCTTGCGGAGGCGCTTTCAAACGGGTAACTTGGGGACAAGACGTGCCTTGTCATTGCGAGGAGCAAAGCGACGTAGCAATCTCATCGGAAGGACCGTCCGCGCGGAACAACCATCCCACCGGAGATTGCTTCGGGCTTGGGGCCTCGCAATGACACTCTAGATCCGGATCGCAATTTACTTCCTCGAGCGCACAGATTTCACAAGCGTCTGGCCACGTTTGTGCTGAGGTGAATACTATGGCAAGCCAGAGTCACATTTCTTGCATGGAGTGTGGGACCAGTCTTCGGCAAGACGTCCCGTTTTGTCAGGAATGTGGGAAACTGCCTCCCTCAGTTGTTTCCAAGGGCTCGCTGGCTCTGGAGTTGGGGGATGTCCCCTCAAAAAACAGTCGAGAGGAACTGTTGCAGGCCATGAAAAGCTGGTTTCCGGACTTCGACACCATCCGCGCGGAAAGGCGGCTGAAAAACGGGCCGACCATTCTAATAACCGGAATAGACGAAGAGTCCGGAGTCAGACTTTTGGATGCCCTGAAAGGCATGAAAATTCAAGCGCGACTAGTAGACCACAGCGCGGAGTCCTGGGTTAAACGCCTATGGAATTCAGGTCTGGTAGTGTCCGCGATCTCTTTGCTCTTGGCCGCCATTTTTAGAGGGCCGACCGCCTTCATGTTCATTCTCATCGCCGGAGGAGCGCCCTTGGCAGCGGCTCTATGGGTCGAGCACAAACGCAAACCACTTCTGACACAGGCGAGTTCCATGTTCCCCGCAGAACAATGGATTCGATTGTCTCAAGACTACTCGCAGGTGGTCAAGTCCTTGGCTCGGGCTGATGCCGCCGTCTTGAAGTCGCTCGTTACACGAGTTTTTGAGTTTCAATCGAGACTTAGATCTGCGTCACTAGCCTCCGTGGCAGCCGGTGCGGAAACGGGAGAACTTTACAAGCGATTAAGGGATGCCGTCGGCGTGGGTGTGGATATCAGCCGCACCATTGCCTCAACAGCAGGCGAGGCGCAAGAACGTTCGAGGCAGGAACTAGTTGCTTTCGAGGATCAGGTATCAAAAATAGACAAATGGTACCGCAGCGTGGAGGATGAGGGAACCAAACGCACCACCCCGCTGCTAGTAGAACTGAATGATATAGTGGAAAGCATCGACAGGATCGTGCAGGAAGTGCGTCCCCCTTCGGGCTCAAGCGCACCGGCACACTTGGAAATCAGCAAAGTCGGGCATTGACGTTGCAGGTAGATAAGCAGTGCCGGCTGCTTTGGCCCAATCGAGTTTGATGTCCGGACCAACACGAAGTAGGGCCTCAGCAATGCTGAAGGTGGAGTGTTGAAGACCGAAAAGGAGTATTCGACAGTAATACCCGCGAGCCGGGGACGTAAAAACGCTGTGAGGCAAGCCGCTTCGAGCATCGCAAAGTTGGAAAGCATCGCTCCGTGATCAGAAATGGTCATAGTCCGCGCGAGGGTCGTGCACTTGGTCCCTGAAAGAGAATCTGTGGCAGTAGTCAAAGAAACAGTGAAAGCGAGGCATCCCGAAGCCCGGCCCCTGGACGAGGATTTGGGTGCGTGGTGGGTAATGCACGTCAAACCAAACTGCGAGAAACAAGTAGCCACTTACCTCTTGAATCGCAACATCAGCTACTACTTGCCGCTTTATCAACGCAAGACGAAGGTGGGGTACTGGGGCAGGACTCGCACCACCGAAGTCCCTCTATTCAGCGGATATCTCTGTTTTGCTCTTGACAGAGAAAGGCACAACTTGCTCTACGATACCAAGAAGCTGGTGCGCATCATCAAGGTTGACGATCAGGAGAGATTTGTAAAGGAACTGCATGCCATTGCCCAGGCAATTGAAACGGGGAAGGACCTGCTAGTAAAGCCTGGACTCGTTCCAGGGAGACGAGTGTTGATCCTCTCAGGTCCTCTGGAGGGGACTGAAGGCGTGGTAGTGCGGCGCAGGACGGAGAGCCAACTCGCCCTATCCGTCCAAATGTTCAATCAGAGTGTGCTGGTTAAGCTGGATTCATGGACAAAAATAGAGCCCCTGTAGGGCGACGGATTACGAGTCCTACAGGGGCCTGCGTTCTAATCACCTTCCAGGGACAAATCTCGAAAATGTGCCCTTTATCCCCGCTCCCAAGTCTTGAACATCCTGACCTATCTGGCCGAATAGTGACGACGCCGGCGTATCCGAAGTCCTAGAAGGTTTGGGGCCTTGACCCTGTATCCCGGGCCTTCCGAATGAGTCCAGGATGAACCCATCTATCGGATTTTTTGTGCCAAGAGGCTGGGCCGGAGGGAGACTAGTCGAGGGAGGCCGGCCCGCTGTTCCAAGACGATCAAACCCTGGACCGGGCGGATTGGAGGGAATTCTTGCCGTCACTGTGCCACTGTCATCGGGGACCACATTTGTCGGCGCCCCCGGTGATCCAGACGGAGTATAGGGTCTCGCGGGGGGAAGGTACGGCATTGATGCAGTCGGCTGGGCTGTCGAAGGAGCGGTCGATGCGAAGGGTTGCGGAGCAGAAGGCACGGCAGGGCTGACCACTGTCGGGCTCTTCTTTGAACTGGTCGCACCGGTCGTTGCCGACCTTGCCGGGGGACCGGAGACCCCAGCCGCCGCTGGATTGTATGGCTTTGGATTTCGTTCCACAGGCTTGACGGTTCGAGCCGGTTCGGGTTTCTTTTGCGGGCGAACGACAGCAGCCGGTGGCTCATAGGCCTGGGGCATGGTAGGAGCTTGAACGGAGCTTGGACTCGCGGGGGGGCGGGAAACGGGTGGATTGCTCGTCACCGGCTGTTGAGACCCTAGGAGGCCTCCAAAGGGCAGTACCGGCGCGTCCTGATGGGTCGAGGATGGAGCCGGTTGTGCCTGGGCAACCTGCAAGAGGCGCTGGGCTTGGCCTCTTGTTGGGATAGGGGTCTGAAGGCTCGACGCCTGGTCCGAACCCTGGTGCCCAGTCCCAGAATAGGCTGTCGGATTCTGTGCAGCCACGGTAGGTGTCGGCCCGAGCAGCGACTCCAACAAGTCCGTCAACGGCCCTTTTTCCCAGTTGATAAGCCCTACCGCGTTTCCTACAACCTGACCCTGCCGATTTATTACGTAGGTGGTAGGAACACCTGGCATCTCGTAGATAGCCTCTGAATTGGAATTGACTACGAACGTGGCTGGAGTGCCTGATCGCAAAGCCTGTTGCCGGACAGAAAACCTATTTGATGGATCAAACGCGAAGGTAAAACTGTATCCTCCCTGCTGAACGTAGGGGAGTATTCGGTCTTGGCTGTCCACGAGGTTCACGGCGACAATTTCAAGTCCGCGGCCCGCATATTTCCTGTAGATTCTCTCCAGAATCGGTTTTTCCACGGAACATGGAGGACAATCGATTTTCCAAAAATTTAGGATAACTACTTTCCCACGTTGCGCGGCCAAAGTGATTTCACGTCCTCTTAGGTCCTGGAGAGTCATATCATTGGCGGGGCAAGGGGCGGAGTAAAGGTTGAAGTTGTGGTTCCTTAATTGATCGGGCAAACTGGCCGCAGAATCGGCTCCGGGGAACAAATGGATAACCAAAAGGAGTAAAATGACAACTGGCTGATATCTAAGCATAATCTGCTTCCTTCGAAAAGAAGCTCATAAACCGCTTAGATGCTACAACACAATTGTTAGTATTTCAAGGATTTTCGGTCATGCGCACGTCTTGCTTTTTTTTCCCGGTTGTCATATAACGCGCAGTGTCTGGGGCAGCAAGGCGATCGCCGGCGCACTTGAGCGCGGGAGGAAAGTCCGAACTCCGCAGGGCAGGATGCCGGGTAACGCCCGGTGGGGGTAACCCCAAGGAAAGTGCCACAGAGAGCAGACCGCCTCCGGTACCCCGGAGGTAAGGGTGAAAGGGTGAGGTAAGAGCTCACCGGTTCTCGTGGTAACACGGGAAGCCAGGTAAACCCCATCCGGAGCAAGACCGAATAGGGAAGCGTTTGAGGACGGCCCGTCCGATGCTTCCGGGTAGGTCGCTTGAGGCGGCGGGTAACCGTCGTCCTAGATGAATGATCGCCGCCCGGTTTACCGGGAACAGGATTCGGCTTACTGCTCGCCCCGGACCCCATAAGGGGGCAACCATGTCGGATCAACCCCTCGACGGCCGGCAAAACGCAAGCCAGCAAACAAGGTCGTCTCAGCCTTCCGCCAAGAAAAATGGCAAGGCTATCCCCTTCAAATCAATCGGTGTAGCGGTTGCATTGGTGGTGGGGCTGGCCTTGGGTTACGTCCTGGGTGTCATAGCGCCTGCGACTCACCTTGGAGGCTCATCTAGTTCGGGCCAACAACTTGGTCCTGTTTTCAACCGGGTTCCGCCGGATAATCTCTTCTCCTCAACCAATCTCTTCCAGGGGGTGGGCGGGAGTCCTATTGACCCTTCCAAGGTTCTCTTTCCAGCCCTAGAAAAACCGGAAGTCGTCCCCGAGGAAAGGGAACCTCAGCCAGGCCCTGCGGAACAGGCTGCCGCTTTGGAGCCGAAAGCCAGGACTGAAGCGTCATCGTTGCCAGAGGGGGGGGCATCACAGATGCCTGAGGTTGGCGCGCGAGGCGGCCCCGGTCCCAAGCAGGTTCAGACGCCCGTAATCGTGACAAGGGAGCCCGGCCAGCCTGGTGGAGAGAAAGAAAGCACGGTGCAGAGGCGCGGTAAAGGCAGTGACGAACAACCTCCCGTCTCAGAATCTCCCGATTGGGACACGGTGCCGGGGCCCGGCCGGAAGAAGGCAGGCAGGGCGGTTTCAGTGCGAACGCCGACGGAGAGTGTTCCTGCAGCGCCTGTGCAAGATAAAAGTCAGGCATCTGAAGAAAGCAACAAGCGGGAACAGTTTCAGTTACCGGGATCATTGGTTGTCAAAATACATAATTATTCCGGAGTCATGACTCAATGGGGCCTCATGGTGATTCTGGACGACTCCGTTGTCATGGCTCGCAAGGCCAGACCCTGGACCCCTTCACGGAGCCAGGCTGCGGAAAGCTTTGTGGCGAAGCTGTCGGGACACCTTACCCCCGGGTCGAAGATGGCCGTAAGGGACTTTTTGTGCAAGCAATCCGATGCCGGCAAGAAGCAGAAAGAAACTGCATGTCTCAGCCACCTGCTTTTCGAATGGGCGGAATCTCCTTTCGCCGGCCTAAAAGAGAAACTGGCGCTTGTGAACCCAGGCGGTCACAACAATCCGTGCGCTGCTGCAGCTTATTCCCTGAAGAAGGACTTCAGTGGTGTCGGGACCTTGAAGCCGCGCGTGTTACTTGTCACCGCAGGGAGTGCGAAGTGTGCAGCCAAAGATGTGATCAAGGCGGCGGAACAACACGGCTCTAAGGACAAGGTCGGAGTGGATGTGGTCGCGTTTGGAATGGGGAAGAAGGGTCAAGCAGCCTATTCTAACCTTGTCAAGAAGAGTGACGGTCTCCTTCTGAATGTCGACAAGCCGGCCGATGTGGATTCCGCTGTATCCAGGTACGGAAAACTTCTCAAAACCCGAACTGTGGAGAAAGTTGAAGTCCGCGGTGAGAGAGGGGTGTTCAGCATCAGGCCTGAGGAGGAGTTCACACTCCCCCCCGGGACTTATACCGTGGTCCTCCCGGTAGTGGCTGGTTTGAACCCTTCCAAGAGAATCGTCCCTAATGTCCGGATCAGTTCAGAGCAGACCAATGTTCTTGACGTCAGGATAAAGAAAGGGAAGCCCGTGATTGGGTTTGGGAAGAAATGATGCGCCACCCTCCCACCCCGCATGCACTGTAGAAACCCGAAGTGGCCATAAAGAAGCTTCTTGGATCTTGTCCATCCTACAGTTGGGCCCATGCTGCCAAGCGGCCCTGCGAGCGCAAGCTCTGACGAATCGACACCAAAAACTGTTGACCATCCGGCTTGTAACTGTTACTTTTTCGGATCAACGGTCGCAATAAGAGCCAGGGCAATCTTGGCATGGAGACAAGGCCGGAAGGGCTTAGGAATTCGCCCACATCGCGGTAAGCGTTGGAGGGATTCGATATTCTGCACTACTCCCGAGGGACAATTGTAACCCGGTAAAGCGCACTGTGCGCACAACTTCTGCATATCGTCTCCTCGAATGATCATTAATATGATGATCTTGTTGTTTGTATGAGGTTTCCGCCCTATGAACGCGGAAAAAAGTGATTACACCAAAAGGCGCCAGGCTCACTGGGATTCCATCGCTCTGGAAATGAGCCGGGGCGTAGGGTGGGGTCGGTTTTACCACCAGAGGGTGACACGAATTCTCCAGACCCTTGTTCTGCCTGGGCAACGAATAATTGAACTCGGTTGCGCCTATGGCGATCTTTTGGCAGCGCTTGAGCCATCAGTCGGGGTGGGTGTGGACTTTTCGTCCGAAATGATTAAATTTGCTTCATCCAGCCACCCACAACTTCACTTTATCCATGCTGATGTGCAGGAACTGGATATCAAAGAAACCTTTGACGTAATCATTTTGTCTGATCTCGTGAACGACCTATGGGATGTCCAGCAGGTATTTCAGACGGCAGCCGCTCTTGCGGAGCCGCACACCAGGCTGATAATAAATGCGTACAGCCGGCTCTGGGAGCTTCCGTTGGCAGTGACGGAGAGACTGAATCTGGCCAGGCCCACCCTGTTTCAGAATTGGCTTACGGTGGGGGACATAACAAATCTCCTTAAGCTGACAAATTTTCAGGTAATCAGGCATTGGAGTGAAATCCTATGTCCGGTCAATATCCCGGTTCTGCAGCCATTCCTCAACCGATTTGTTGTCAAGCTGTGGCCGTTTAGACTTGGAGGTCTATCTAATTTCGTGGTGGCTCGTCCGCTCCCGCGAGAAGATGCTCTCAGCCGAGAAACCTATGGTTTCGGTTATTGTTCCGGCTCGCAACGAAGCCGGAAACATAGACCAGATCTTCGAGCGGGTCCCGGAGATGGGCCGGGGAACGGAACTTGTTTTTGTGGAAGGTCACTCTACCGACAACACGTACGAAGCGATCGAAAGGGCCATGAATTCCGATTCCGAGCGTAAGGCCAAACTCATTAAACAGAGCGGGTCGGGAAAAGGGGATGCGGTCAGATTGGGATTCGCCCAGGCCAAGGGCGAGGTCCTAATGATTCTCGATGCGGACCTGACCGTCCCTCCGGAGGACCTTCCTCGCTTTTATGAGGCCCTTGTCTCGGGGAAGGGAGAATTCATAAACGGAGTGAGGCTGGTTTATCCGATGGAGGACCAGGCAATGCGTTTTTTCAATTTGCTTGGCAACAAACTGTTCAGTCTCGGTTTTTCCTGGACGCTAGGCCAGCCTATCAAGGACACCCTGTGTGGAACCAAGGTCCTCTGGAAAAACCAATACGAAATTATAGCCGCGAATCGGTCATACTTCGGACATTTGGACCCCTTTGGAGATTTTGACCTTATCCTTGGAGCCGCACGGTCGAACCTCCATATTCTCGATCTGCCCATACGGTACCGGGAACGCCGGTACGGAACCACGAACATCCAGCGCTGGAAGCACGGTTTGTTGCTTTTGAGGATGGCATTCGTTTCCGCATTCCGCTTGAAGTTTGTGTGAGGGCCACCCCAAGATCATGATTAGGCAATTGCTGGCGCATCCTCTTGCACGAGATCTGGATCTGGACGATCCTCAAACAACCGCAGTCCGCCGCCGAATACTTCAGTGCAAAGGATTCTTGAGGCAAATCTATCACAAGTGGTACCAGGGGGTTCTCAGGGCCTTGCCGCAGACGGATGGGCCGGTGCTGGAATTGGGCTCCGGCAGCAGGTTTTCTGAGAGATTCCTTACCCGACCTGATAACCTCAGACATCCTACATGTGAAGGACCTGTCTGTGGTGCTGGACGCCAATGAGATACCATTTCGAACCGGCTCGCTAAGGGCAATTGTGATGATAGATGTTCTGCATCATCTTGGCCGGCCAAGACGTTTTTTCAGAGAAGCAACCCGTTGCGTGAAGCCCGCGGGCAGGTTGGTGATGATTGAACCGTGGGTAACCAACTGGTCGCGACTCGTATATTCACGACTGCATCACGAACCGTTTGATCCGGAATCGGGTGAGTGGGAGTTTCCGAAGAAGGGGCCTCTGTCGGGAGCTAACGGTGCCCTCCCATGGATCCTTTTCCACAGGGATCGCCCGCAATTTTCTGCTGAGTTTCCGCAGTGGCGAGTGGAAAGCATCGAGCCACAAATGCCGATCAGTTATCTCCTCTCCGGGGGCGTCTCTTTGCGGGGATTTGCTCCGGCAAGAGCTTTTGGACCAGTCAGACGGTTGGAAGAGCGCTTGGCGCCGTGGATGGACAAATTGGCGATGTTCGCTCAAATCACATTGGAACGTCTGAATTTAGGAGATGATGAAGAAGGAGAATTACAGGGTGAATAGTCCGGCTGAATTACAGCATTCACAAATTGGCGAGAATTCCAACGTACAGACTGAAATCGCGCGACCTCTTTCGGCGTTAGCACTCTGTCTCATCTTCTTGGCGTTCTTCGCCGTTGCTTTCGGCCTCCAGCACAAGGGCTTTAATTCAGCGATGGTCTATGATGGCGCAGCTCTGATCTATAACAATGTCGACAAGTTTGCCGAACGTGATCCAGTGAAGATCATACAACTGGTTCCAGTACGCCCCCTGTTCATGCTCAGCCTCTATTACAACTATGTGCTAACCGGAATGGAACCGTCCTGTTCCGGGTGGTAAACATTATCTTTGTCGCGGCGGGCGGTCTTACTCTCGTTTTGCTTTGCATGATAATTTTTGAGATTCCGAGTCTGAGATTACCGGGTACGCTGCGTGACAAGCAAGGCGTTAGCGTCTTCCTTGGGCTGGTTGTTTGTAGCCCATCCGCTTCAAACTTTTGTGGTCCTGTACGAGTGGCAGCGGGAAGCCAGCATGGCTTACCTTTTCTATTTCTTGACTCTGTCCGTGTACCTCGCCGCTCGTTCGGGGCGCTTCCGCCATACGATTCCAGCATACATCGTTACTGCCATACTTTTTCTCGTAGGGCTACTCAGCAAGGAAAACCTGGCCACTATCCCGGTTGTGTTCGGTTTGGCCGAAGTGACCTTGTTTCGTCAAAACTTTAGAGACCTGCTCAAAAGGGCGTTGGTAGTAGCCTTGATAACGCTGCCGCCAGTGTTTGCCTACATTTTGGTCACCAGATATTTTCACGGCAGTGCGGGTGCAAATACTTGGGAGATTGTCAGCCGCCTTTCCGATTATTACAAATTCAGCGGGCAGACTTTTCTGCAAGTGGCGTTAACCGAGTCCCGAATCCTGTTCTCCTATCTGTTCATGATCCTGGCCCCCTTCTACTTCACACCGGAATTCATGAGGGCTGAGACGGTTTCAGCGTCACTGCTGAATCCGCCCGTTACGCTGGCTGCCTGTGCCGGAGTATTGCGCGCTGATCGGCATTGGCCTGGGCCTGTTGAGAAAGATGCCTTTGATAGCGTTCGGGATTCTGTTTTATATTGTGGTCTTGATACCTGAATCCCTTTTGATCCCGCAATACCTCTTCTTCGGGTACAGAGCCATCTTGCCAATGGCCGGCGTGCTGCTTGTGATCGGTGCCGGGACGCTGGCACTGCTGAATTGGGGAAGAGCGAATCTGCCCGTGCGAGCATTTGGCCCTGCTGTCGCTTTGGTTTCGATTTTGCCTATACTTTGTGTGGGAGCCGTAACATTTTCTCTAGCCAAGAATTGGAGTGCGCTTCAGTTTTGGAAGGGCCCGGCCTCTCAGTTGCCTACCTATTCGGACAACGTTGAAACAGTTCCTTTTCTGGATATTACAGTAAATTATATGTCCAACTTGCTAGTTTCAAAGAACTATTCGGAGGCTATAGATCTCTTTGGAAAGGTCAGCGAAGCCACCATTCTGCCTGAATCCTCTTCGCCAAAACCAGGGGTCACGCTTTATAAAGCGGAGCAAATCGACGAGGCTGCGGAGAAGTTTATAGGGAAGTTCAAACAAAGGCCTCACAGAAACTTCAGCGGGCTTGCTCGCTCTAGGCGGCGCACTGACATCAACGGGAAATCTTCATCAGGCGATAACCGCCTACAGGAAGGCCGTCCAAGTCGATCCATATAACAAGAACGCGCGCCTGAACCTCGCGGGTCTTTTGGAACACACTGGAAACCCGCAGGAGGCCGTGCAGCATTACGTTAAAGCCATTACGATAGATCCCAAGTCGGTGCGAGCGCACTACGGGTTGGGCTTTGCGCTACAAAAGTCGGGACGTATGGAAGAAGCGATAAAGTTGTACAACAGAACCATCGAGATTGATCCGCGCTCCGTGATCGCCTACAATCTGCTCGGACGCGCACTCAAGGAAACCGGAAAGCCGCAGGAGGCGATGCAACAGTTCCGAAAAGCTGTTGATGTCGATCCCAAATCCGCCGATGCGCACCACAATCTTGGAATGGCCCTCGCTAATTCCGGTAACGCGACCGAAGCAATAATTGAATATCGGCGCACGATCGAGATTAATCCTAGGCTCCAGACCGCATACTGCAATTTGGGCCTCGCTTTGGAATTCTCCGGCAACACTTCCGAGGCAATTGACGTATACACAAAGGCCATCGAAATTGACCCGCTCTATGCGGCTGCTTACAATCTTTTGGGCGGAGCGCATCGAAAGTCAGGGAACCTAAAGGAAGCAGTGCAGCAGTTTACAAAGGCCGTAGAGCTTGACCCAAGCTCCGCGGCATTTCACCACAATCTTGGCATGGCCCTGGCAAACTCCGGCAAGGCAGCAGAAGCCATAAAAGAGTACCGCAAGACGCTTGAACTCAATCCTCGGCTTGTGCCGGCTCATATCAATTTGGGCCTCGCGTTGGAGCACTCAGCTCGACTGGAGGAGGCCATGAAAGAATACAGAGCCGCCATTGCGATCGACCCGCGAGCAGAAATCGCCTACAAGGCGCTTGGCCGATCTCTGGCGAAATCCGGAAACCAATCGTTGGCTGTCGGGTACCTCAAGACAGCAGCCCAGCTTAAGACCGGGTCCCTTGACTCCGACTATCGTGTGGCTCATGACCTGTTAAAGCGTGGGAAAGTGGTTGAAGCCATAGAGAGCTTTAAAAGAATTGTGGAAAAGAAGCCCGACTTCACCGCTGCTCAAGCGAATCTGGGTGTTGCTCTGCTTAGGAGCGGGCAGACCCACGAGGCCATAGAGGCCCTTCAAAAAGCTGTGTCCGTCAACAAGAAGAATGCTGACGTTTTCTATACACTGGGTTTGGCGTATGCCCAGATTAACCGGACTCCTGAAGCGGTGGAGAATCTCAAAGCTGCGCTTGCTGTAAATCCGGGTCATACAAAGGCAAAGCAATATCTCGACCACCTGATGAACAAAAGCAGCCAAACCGGTGAGTCCGATGTGACTCCGCCCGGCTCTCGGGTCGCAAACTGATGGGGCGAGGTCGCGTTTAACGCGATAGTCCAGATGTTGGAGCTTAGCTGCGTAATCATTCAGTTACGGACCAAAATCACATCTGCCCCCTTTTTGTGGTAAGGGAGGGTTTCAAACCCGGCCCCACATTTCTTAATCTAATTAGGATTTTGATGGGATCAGAAAAGGCAGCCACATAAAAGCATTTCTCTTTCCCCACCCGTTATTGAATGGCTACTTAGCGGCGGTTATTTTACTTGACACATTCTGTCAGCTTACTCTAATATGAACTAAGTTGCGTTTGAGGAAGATATTGTGTGTGGGCCGTTCACTGGCGATTGCGCGGCTCTGGTAAAGAATATTGTAAATATTGTAATTCCCGGTAAAGCTGTGACGACGAAGTAATGACCCTGGGAGAGCTGCGGTATCAGGCTCTCTCGACCAAGGCTGGTTGCGCCGGCCGATTTATTGATCGGGACTAAAATGAGTATTGTAGCGGTTTCCCGCCCTTTGCTCCATTTGGTAGTTGAGAAGGGGGAGGTGTTGCTATGAGGCATTTAGCCGCTTTGACAATTTGCAGCAGCCTGAATTTGAAACACAGGGGCGGGTCTGGTTCCACCTCTATACTTTCACTACTCCCCTTAGGGGACCAGTTTTAGAATTGGAGGGACAAGATGATTAGAGGAGAGCACGGCTGGAGGGTTGGACTGTTTCTGGGAGTCGTTCTCATTGGCTGTTTTGCTTTGCCTGGAGCTTGGGCACAAGGACCCGAGGGCGAGGCACTCGTGTGCCAGGAAGTCGGTAAAATAGAGCGCACCCAAGGCGCTGCCATGGTTAGAAGGGCGGGGGAAGCGGATTTCGGCCTGATCAGTAGGGGCGACCCCGTATTCTGTCAGGATACCATTGGAACTGAACCGACGGACAAAAACGCCAAAATCTGGTGGAGGCACCCCTCACCAGTACAAATGGATGCGTCACTCGGCCGCGACTCTCTGCTCGGTTTCATTGCCTTCGAACAAGTGGGACCTGCCTCATCCTTTGTCGGCTCCGTCGCGAAGGGAATGGTGCGATTCATAAGGAAACTCCCCGTTACAGACCCCGAGTCCTCATTCACTACGATCACTCCAACCGCTCTCATCCAGGTTATCCCCACCGATCGAGCCGCGGACTATGTGGTCTCGGTCATTGACGAGAACCACACGTCGGTCACCGTCATCTGGGGAGCAGTCACCGTTCGGAACATATCCGAACAGCTTACCCAGGAACGACAGGTAACTTCTTGCCAAATGGTTATCGTTGAAAAGGACAAGGAACCCTCTGAGCCCATGCCGGTAGGGCCTGATACTCTCAGAGAATTGATCCGACAGACCACTATTCCCAATACCCTGCCTACCAGCTTTGCTACTTGCGAACCGCCGGCCCAGCCCGTGCCTCAACAACAGTACATTCCCCCAGAGTTTCCGGAGGTGATTGAAGTCGTCCCTATAGACCCCGGGATAATAATAGGTCCCCCGGGCTTCGTGCCGATTCCGCCGCCGGATATCGACACCATCGATACAATCGATACAATCGACACGATCGACACCATCGACACGATCGACACCATCGATACGATTGATACCATAGACACTACCGATACGACGAGTACGCTTCTTACTTTTCTTACGCCGCTTACGTTAGACACTGCCGATACGACGAGCACGCTTCTTACTTTCCTTACGCCGTTGACCTTAGATACGACCGATACACTTTTCACGATCTTTACTTTGGTCACATTTGATACCCTCGACACGGCGGTTCCAACTGTTTTCACATTTGACACGCTGTTTACGCTCCCGACTGTTTTCACGTTCGACACGCTCATAACAGACATCCCGACGGTCCTAACACTGGACACCTTCTTTACATTGACCACGTTGGTCACGTTCGACACGCTCATAACAGACATCCCCACGCTGCTCACGTTTGATACACTTTTCACTGATATCCCGACGATCTTCACCATTGACACGGGTGGACCGACAACTTTGGCTACGCTACTGACGATCCAGACATTTGACACAATAGTGACGGTTCCCACGGTTGCCACGCTGGCTACGTTCGCCACTTTTGATGGCGTCTCGACGGTTGCCACTGTGTCCACGACTCCTACGTTTGCTACTTTTGACGGACCGTCGACGATCTCTCCGGTGTCCACGATAGCGACGGTTGCTACCTTCCAACAACCGATCACCACAACTTTTCAGCCGGTGTCCACCGGGCCCCCACAGCAAATGCAGCAGCAACAGCAACGGCAACTGCAGCAACAGCAGCAACAATTCAAACAGCGGCAGGGGAACTGAGTTCGGGCAGTCGCTCAAGACTAACAGAGGCTAAGACCTTAACAATTTAGGGCAGTCACACAAACAGGAAAATCCAGAATTTCCTGATACGTGACTGCCCTTTCTATTTTGTGCGCCTTGAACATTCGGTTACGGGTGGTGAAAGAGGTTCTTGTTAATCCTGAGCATCAGTAGAAACCGGCAACATACCGGTTTTACTGACTCAAGGCCGCTGGGTACCCTATTCTGTTACCTATTCGCCTGCTCACTGGTGTGAGCACACTACGTTTCTTGAGCTATAGAGCGACGGCGCAGGAGATGCATTATATTCTGAGAAGACCGCGGTTCACGTTGTCATGCGGAACCGGATGTTTAGTTAGGTTTTTTGCCTTCTGGGCTATACAGGAATGAAGGTGTTACCATGATGACCATAATAATAAAGATATGCGTTGCAAGCCTTTGCTTAATGGCGTTCATGGCGGTTGTCGTCAACGCCCAGACACAATACGAGAAAGCCACCTTTGCCGGCGGCTGTTTCTGGTGCATGCAACCGCCCTTTGAAAAACTCGATGGCGTCATCCAGGTGGTATCCGGTTATACTGGCGGAACCGGTGACAAGCCGACCTATGAGGACTACGCTCAAAAGGGTCACATCGAAGCCCTTCAGATCACCTATGATCCGTCAAAAATATCCTATTTTCAGCTCCTGGACGTCCTCTGGATGCAGATAGATCCCACTGACCCACGCGGCCAGTTTGTTGACCGAGGGCCTCAATACCGCTCAGCGATCTTTTTCCACAACGAGGAACAGAAAAAGCAGGCTGAGAAGTCGAAGGAAGATATCGGTAAATCCGGTATGTTTGACAAACCCATCGTGACCGAAATCATTAAAGCTTCGGCATTTTATAAGGCCGAGGACTATCACCAGGATTACTACAAGAAAAACCCGATCCGATACAAATTCTACCGGTACAATTCCGGCCGCGACCAATTTTTGGAAAAGGTGTGGGGCTAGGGGTAAAGATCAGAAGGATAAAGCCATGAAACAAAGCGTCCAGGACCGTGAGAAGGAGAGCAAAACGGACCTTAAAAAGAGGCTTACGCCTTTGCAGTACAAGGTTACGCAGGAAAACGGGACCGAGCCGGCATTCCAAAATGAATACTGGCATAACGAGAAACCGGGGATCTATGTGGATATCGTGTCCGGGGAGCCTCTGTTCAGTTCACTGGATAAGTTCGATTCCGGCACGGGTTGGCCTAGCTTTACCAAGCCACTGGAACCGGGAAGCATCGTGGAGAAACAGGACAAAAGCCTTTTCACGACACGCACCGAGGTAAGAAGTAAGCACGCGGACTCTCACCTCGGGCATGTCTTTAATGATGGGCCTAAGCCAACCGGGCTGCGTTACTGCATGAATTCCGCAGCACTGCGTTTCATTCCGAAAGACGACCTGGAAAAGGAAGGCTACGGTCAATACAAAGGGCTTTTTCAAAAATAAGGCAAGCGTTTACCGGGAAGCCCTGTTTCGCGTCCGTCAGGAGGCTAGTGCAGGGTCTTCTGACGTGCCTTCCTCTTGTTCATCAACACGCTGACAGGACCGTTCAAAATTGAGCCGACGGATTTTTCATGACAACTTATCTATAGAACTATCGGACTGAAAGGAGCCATGTGCGCTAGCAAGCCGGCGACGGCCAAACAGGATGAAGCCCATTATCCTCATCGCGGGAAAATCAACAGCCAACACCTTTTTCCTCTTGACCTGTCTGAAACAGTACAATAATTGCAGATAGAATTTCGAAGTTTACGTGCGGTCCAGGGGGCATAATACTGCGTGTGAGGCAAATCTCACGCAGTATCAATATGGTGGCACTGTTCAGACTTTCGGATATTCCGGGATTTCGACTGGGTGAACGCCCTATAATTCCGGGTCGATTTGGCCTCAGAGGGTCTTGTTGAACTTAAGTCATTATGACCCGTTAGGAAGCCATCTTGCATAGGCGCAACACGATCCTCTTAGGTCACTTTGACCCGAGAACGTGGACAAGCAGTCTCATGCCTTCGATACGAGGCAAGTCCAAACTTTCCTGCCGGATGGCCTTTCAGTAATTCCGCCCGTGTTTTATTCAAGACTATTATTCCGATCAATAGGCTCTCCGCGAAAGCGTATGATTTGGCTCAATTATTGCATCACGCAGTAACTGAGTTGCTGGCCGCCCAGGACGGATTGGGACCCTAAATTTCTTGGCCGACCCGCAGTGGCAAGGGAGAAAACATGCTAGGACCTATGGGTTCAGGTTGGCGAATGATTGGCGCTCTGATTGCTCCCTTCTTCATCAGAAACAGCGCAGCAGTTGATGAGAATCCACGGATTCTTTTTTTTCTTCACTTTGTGTTGGTCTCAATCATTTTTCTCTGCGCCTTTATCCTTTTTGACCTCGGGACCATTAGCGCTTTCAGGTCCATGCTTACGGGTACTGGCCGGAGCAGGCCAAATAGCCAGCTTGATAGCATTAAGGTATTGCGAGAATCCCAAAAGCGCCTTTCGTATCAGCGCTTTTGTCGCACTAAGTTACTTCCTTTGCTTGGTGGGCATCGGCGGGCCACACGGGTCACGAATCTTTTGGATGCTAATTTTTCCGGTCTACGCTGTCCTCTTGTTTGGCGATCGGGAGGGCCTCATTTGGGCATCGGCTGGCTTTCTAGGTTCCGTGTATGTGCTTTTCGATCCTAACGGGATTCTTTCTACCTTTCCATATGAAAACGAAACAAAAATCCGATTCCTGATCACCTATGGCATCCTCGGCGTGTTAGCGCGCGCATTTGAAAGCACCGGGTACCGAATGCAAATAGGCATGGTCAAGGACAGAACCAGCCAGCTTGAAGAGGCAATCGGACGTCTATTCACACAAATTGAAGATCGAAAGCGTGCTGAAGGGGCCTTGCTCCAAAGCGAGCAGCGATTTAGGGCTTTTTCGGACGCATCATTCGAGGGCATTGCGTTCACAGATGGAAACGTATTTATAGATCTGAACGATCAACTCGCTCGGATGCTTGGCTATGAGCGCACAGAAATGATAGGTATGCCGGTCCTGAGTTGCGTAGCTCAAGATAATCGCGAGCTTCTAGGCATTGCGCTTCGTTCAACAAAGGATGGACCACGCGAGTACATGGCCCTCCGGAAGGATGGTTCGGTCTTCCCGGTTGAGATGCAGTCTGGAGTAAACGAAGTGGGTGGTCGCGTGGTTCGGGCTATGGCGATTCGGGACATCTCGGACCGTAAGAAAGCCGAAGCGGAGATTAGGGACGCAAAAGAATTCGCTGAAGCGGTGCTCGGCAGTCTCCCGGGGACTTTTTATGTATTTGATGAACAGTTAAGGCTGACTCGGTGGAACAGGAACTTTGAGGAGGTCACCGGGTACACGGCGGACGAACTTCGCGGAAAACATGTTCTCGATTTCATAGTGGAGAAAGACAGGGAGGCAACGGTTAAGAAAATTGAAGAGGCCTTGGCTTATGGAACTGCTTCCCTCGAAGCAAATACTCTCACGAAGGCGGACGCTTCAATCCCATACTTGTTCAACGCTCTGTGGTGTACTCTCGGAGAGCGACGGTATCTCTTGGGCACGGGACTCGACATTTCCGATCGAAAACGAGCTGAAGAACGCCTGCGGAGAAGCGTGGAACTCATTCGATCAGCATTTGAGACTGCTCCTGATGCTTTGACGATAACCACCCTAGAGAGCGGGATCTTCGTAGGCGTCAGCCCGAGCTTTGCAGATGTTTTTGGCTTCTCGGTAGATGAAGCGATCGGCAAGTCTTCGCTTGATCTGAATATCTGGGCGGATGTTCACGTTCGAGATGAGATAGTACAGTGTCTTGCTGCAAAGGGGTTCGTGCGCAACGTGGAGGTAAGATTTCGCAGGAAGGACGGCGTACTTATATCTGGGCTCTTCTCTGGCAATACATTAATTCTGGATGGAGAATCACTTATCCTCTCAGTTGTGAAAGAAATCACTGATCTGAAGAGGGCTGAGGAAGAGCGACTGAACCTTGAAAGACAAGTGCAGCACGCGCAAAAGCTTGAGAGTCTTGGCGTGCTGGCTGGAGGCATTGCCCACGACTTCAACAACATCTTGACGAGTGTTCTCGGTAACGCCGACTTGGGACTCATGCGAATTTCTCCTACGGCACCCGCACGAAGCAATCTCGAGGAGATAAAGAAAGGGGCCCTCCGTGCAGCAGGATTAGCTAATCAGATGCTGGCCTACTCGGGCAAGGGGAAATTTGAATTGAAGTCAGTCGACCTGTCGGGACTGGTGAGAGAAATGGCCCAATTGTTGGATGTGTCTATCTCAAAAAAGGCCCATTTGACTTATGACTTAGCAGATAATCTCCCTCTCGTCGAGGTCGATGTCAATCAAATACAGCAGATCGTCATGAACCTTATTACGAACGCCTCGGAATCTTTAGGCCAAGAGAATGGAGTCATCAGTCTCTCCACTTCCTCAATGTTTTGCGACCGCAGATACCTTGACGCCGTGAGCGAGGAGCTTCAATCAATTTATGAAGAGCCGCTCCCCGAAGGTGTTTACGTCTCTTTGGAGGTGAGTGACACTGGTTGCGGCATGGATCTCGAGACGCGTAGAAAGGTTTTTGATCCTTTCTTCACTACGAAGTTCTCAGGCCGTGGCCTGGGCATGGCCGCAGTACGTGGCATTGTCTGCGGACATAAAGGAGGTGTCAAGATCTGCAGCGAGATCGGCATGGGTACAACATTCAAGGTCCTCTTTCCGGCCACAAAGGACCAGTTGCTGAGCGGGATTCAGAATGGCCTACGTTGATGACCTGCTTCAGGTCTGGCACGAAGAGGTCATCCTCGTGGTAGACGATGAGCCCACAATTCGCGATATTGCCAAAGAAATGCTTGAAGCGATCGGCTTGAGCGTGCTCACAGCCTCGGACGGAAACCAGGCCGTAGAAGTGTTCAAGGAAAACGCTGACAAGATCTCATGCGTCTTGCTCGATCTCACTATGCCGGGCCTCGATGGAACACAGGTTTTTCACGAGATGCGGCGCATAAGGAATGCCGTAAAGGTCATTTTATGCAGTGGATACAATGAACAGGATGCAACTCAGCGATTTGTGGACAAAGGACTGGCCGGATTCATTCAGAAACCGTACTCCATGGACAAGCTGACAGAAAAATTGAAGGAGGTTATTCGAAGAGGTTGATCTAGCCGGCATGATCAAAGAGGGACGTGGTATAACCTACGGACGGGTCCCGCTGGGAACCATTCCAGGCGACATCCTAGACATTGGAAAAAACCTCTTATCCTCATAGGAGGCGGACAGGTGGACGAACAGGTCTCTAGGATGTCCGGTGCGGATCATTGGGGCGAGGACGCTTTTTCAGGACTTTGCATTTGCCGGCGACAGATGAAAGAACGGGCAAAACGTGCTGTCTAATACTAGTTCGCGATCAAACAATGAACAATCAGCTCATTACAGCACGGATCTGACAAAGCCTCCCGCGAGACGCGGGATGGCACCCAGGACCTAATGTCGATCCGATGCCGGGTGCCACTGACCTGGGCACCAGGTCAGTGCCGGGTTTGTTGTCAACTAGTTCTCACTTTTTGAGAGCGAACTGGTCTGAAGCTGTCCCCGTGATCCCAAACCGACCTCAGCCAATGGCCGTGATCGCTGATTCCTCGGCAGGCGCAAAATCCAGGTGGGAAATAAAATAGTCCCGGAAATCCGGATGCGAGCTTAGATCCAGCACCTGGATGAGCAGGCGCAAGACGCTCCATCTCTCTCAAGATTTCCCGGTTGAGCAGGGCAAGTGAAGCTCCCGAGAGTGATGAATTTCCGACAAAGGTAATTTGCCCTGTGTACTCTCCGGGGAGTAGCCCGATCCGTTTCAGGCTTTCGGGATTCAAGTGGTAACCGAAAGAGCCTGCCACGATTATGCGCTCCAGGTCCGAAACGGAACGGCCCGCTTCGCTCAGCAACGTGAGAATCCCAGTTATGGCCGCGCTCTTGGCCAACTGCACCTGTCTGATATCCTTTTGGCTCAGAAAGACCTTGTCCGTTAGATGGTAACGGTCGCCATGCAACCGAGCCGTGAGGCGTTTATCGGCCTCAGGATTAAATGCTCCACTGGGAGCAATGAGTCCTGACCCGACCAATACCGCGACAAGATCGACGAGTCCGCTCCCGCAAATTCCCACAGGCGCCAATCCGCCTATAGTGGTGAATTGAGGCACTTTGTCGTCGCCCAGGATCACGGAATCTATGGCGCCCGGTACAGCTCGACAGCCGCATGAAATATTCATGCCTTCCAACGCCGGTCCCATTGCGCAGGATGTTCCGAGCAATCGATCGGGTCCCTCGATGAGCACTATTTCCCCGTTCGTGCCAATGTCAATAAATAGGGTGCTCTTGGTGCAGGTCCGATAATCAATTGCTGCTGAGGCCGCTCGACAATATCCGCTCCCATATAGGCGGAAGCCCCTGGCAAGAGGATAACCCGACCTCTGGGGTGGATGGGAATGCCGGAACGCTCTCCCTCCAGGACAAGCGACTTCAAGAAAGTAGGACGAAAAGGAGCCAGAGCGAGGGATAAGGGGCTAACCCCGGCTAAGATATGGAGCATCGTCGTATTGCCTGCGGCGGTCATCAGATAAACCTGATCACGGCTCCGCCCTTGCCCCAACGCTTCGTCCAACATCACACTCAATTGTCTTGTCAATTCAGAACGCAAAACGGATACGCCTTCCGTATTCTCTCGGCAGTAATTGATGCGAGTGATCACGTCGCCGCCGTAGGATGTCTGAGGGTTAAGCGCGGAACTCTTTCCAAGGAACTCGCCGCTGTCCAGATCGAACAGGTAAAGCGAAAGGCTTGTTGTGCCAATGTCTACCGCGGCTCCCAAAACAGGATTTTGGTCAACGCGAATGTCCAGTAGTTTGTTTTCAAACACCACGCCGAGCAATGGGTCCTGGTTTCGATCCCACATCGCGATTTTGTCAAGAACGCGTGGATCGGTGATTCGTAAAGGCAACGTTTCCGCGTACGGATGGGAGTCACGTCCTTTTTCTGGCAAAAGGATGCGCTTGACGGGACTGTCGAGAGCAACTGTGCGGAACCGCGGACCGAACACAGACTGGAGTTGAGTCCAAGCGTCACTTATAGTCACGGAGACATTTCCGAGCACTTTTGCCCTGCACGCGAGGCGCACTTCTGCGGATTCGTCGACCAGATGCTCACGTTCCGTGTCATCAGGTGGACTCAGCTTTCCGTGCGCGACTACCCGGCATTTCCCGCATACTCCTCGGCCGTCGCACGTAGATTCCACGCCCAATCCGCTTCGTCGGATGCATGACAGCAGGGTTTCTCCCCACGCTGCCTTTGCCGTCAATTTGCTACCGCTGAAGGTTACTGTAGGCAAGAGGCTATTCCTGTTACATTACAGCCTGGATAGAGGAAGAACGGATTGTCGAATCAAAACCGAGATGGGTCAATTCGATGGTGGTGAGTGGTGGAATGACTACGAAATGCTCATCATCCCACGGACCCGAAAGGAAATTCTTTAGATAGCGGTCGGTCCCTTCGAGAACAAGAAGCCGCAACTTGAGCGTGGCAGAGATCTCGCGCACATCGGTGAGCAGGGTAGGCAGGTCATAAGCGCCGGTATCTATGAGTCCCAAGAATTTGTAGTGGGCCAGCATACGCTGGTATATCCGCTCTGTCCGCTCCGGGCCGAAGCGCTCCAAAACGGCCTGATACTCTTTCCAGATGTTAACCTCTCCCTCCAGCCAGCCTTTCGTGAGAAAATAGACGCCACCGTGCTGAGAGCAACGTTCCCTGTTTTCTTTGGAACCCATAAGCAAGGTGATGCAATCATCTACTCGGGGAATGACCAACTGGTAGTCTCCGGATTTCAGGCCGGCCACTGCGTTGCCGCAGAAGCCGAATGCCAGAAGCACTCTCTTCGCACCGCTGATCCGGTCTAATTCCTCCTGCAATCGCCGACGCAGCGAATCCGTTACAAGGTGCAGGCCTGATTCCACCCAAACGAAGTTATGCGGACAGCCAGTTTCCCGAGCTGCCTTTTCAAGCTCATCCCGAATTGTGTTGCAAGCCAGAATCACTGTTTCCACTTCAGGAGCCTGCCTCGTTGTGAATTACTCCAGTAATTATACCGCACCAGACGCGGATTCGGAAGGTCAGAATAGAATTCCTCTTTTTCCAGCGACTACTCAATAATCTTGGACCGATTCTCGAATCCAAATGCGGCAGGGCGCATCTACATAGGCAAATGGGGAACAAGGGGGCTCAGAATAATCTTGTGGAGGATTCAGATGGAAAAGAGCACAGGTCCTACGTATACGAGATATGGTTGCTGCGCCAAAAGCTCATGCAGCAAGTTCGACTCTCCGTGGGAAGCCGGTGACTGTTATTCCTGCGGAGGAAAGATAGTAAAGAATTGCGATGACTGCAAATAGGAGACGAATGGAGGTCTCTGTGACTTGGAGGTATAAGGCGGAGAAGCTCTTAAAGGAGTGAGAGTAATGGAAATTGAAACATATTGCGACAATCTTGCCGCAGAACTCGGCGACTGGCAAGCCAAGTTCGACGGCGTTGTGAGAAAATTCGACGAGGCTTCTTGCGATGACAAGGCGAAGCTAGTCCCGCATGTCAACCAACTACATATCATAAAGGAGGAACTTGAAGACAGAATCAGGCGACTCAAAACAGAATGCCCGACCAACTGGGAGGCGGAGAGGATTGAATTGGAGGGCAAGTTCACCGGATTCAAGACAAAATGGGAGGACGTTTGGCAGAATGTTTCCCCTGGGGATATTGGCGGCTGAGGAAGGCCACACATCAGGGAGCGGAATGTCTGCTCCCTGATGGAAGATTAGGTCGCATGAAAAGTTACATATTCTAGGGTTGAGCTTGAAGAGAGCTTCGAGAGTCTCAAAGCCGGGAGTCTACCCAACTGATGACCAGAAGGAGTTGAATTGGAAGGCAACGAATCAAGCGATTCTGAAAGATGAGTGCCGATTGTGACAGCGATTCCGGGAAGCGGAACAGGAGAGAATCCGGAACGCGGGACGACGGGAATGTGCTCCGGAAAGAACTTCAGAGAAATGCTAAATCGACGCGAAACGCAAAAACGTCTTATCAATACTTTCCCACGGGATTAGACATGTTACGCGTCGTTTCCTTGCAACACAGAAAACCGAGAGACCGAACGGCATAAGAAGCCCGGTCTTGATGAGGGAGTTTTCGACTGAGAGTATCCAGGTCAAAGTTTTGTTGATCGGGTTCGGGAGAGGTTTGAGGTCCGAGCTCAAATTGTCTTGTCCGGGGGCTAATCGGCGCTTCATAAGGCGTACCGCCGCGGCTATGGGAAAGAGAAACGTGTTCCGGTAAGTGCACACTTGCAGTTGGAACCCGATTTCACTCAGCAGCGAACGAAGTTCACCGCATTGAAGCGATGCAGTATGTGCTGAGCACGGTCGTGCTGACTGCGGAGGGAATTGTATGCTGGCAGGTTAAGGATCGAGCGCGCCGCGGGGCTTAAGAACCCGGTGCATTTCACCAAGGGAGTGAGTCATTTCAGCCCCCTCCAGGCAATCGGCGACGTCCAGAGACACAACCACGTCGAACAGGTCGTTTCGGAATGGGATCTCCGAAATGGATCCCTGAACCAAAGACCCAAGGCCACGGACTCGAGAGAACCGGAGAGCTTCGGTGGAAAAGTCCAGGCCCACGGCTTTCAGCCCTGCTGCCTGGCATAGTTTCATCAATTGGCCAGTTCCGCAACCAGCGTCCAGGACCTCCAGCGGGCCGTTCCCGCGATGGTTCTCCTGTGCGAGGAAATGAAGGACGAGGTGATGGAGCCCGACGTACCACCAGTAGTCCATCTCCATTTCGTACATGACCTTGTACTCGGGCGTTTCCACGATCCGAGCTACTCCAGCAATCTAATGGCTTCGGCCACTGCGACAATTTCGTCTTGACGAGTGAATGGTGACAATGGCAGCGACAGCACCTCGCGGGCGTTTCTTTCCGACACCGGAAAACTCCCCTCCTGATAACCCAAATGAGCGTACGCCGGTTGAAGATGGACCGGTCGTGGATAATGCACCGCCGTCTGAATACCATTTTCAGCAAGACGCTCGCGAAGTCTGTTTCTGTTCTTCGTCCGTATCACGTACAGATGGTACACGTGCCGCGCATAGCCCTTCTCAACTGGAAGTTGGAGATTGCGCTCCTTTAGGAGTTCACCGTAGAGTCGGGCCTGATCTCGTCGAATCTCATTCCACCTATCAAGGTATTGGAGCTTACAGTTCAAAACGGCTGCCTGGATTGCATCAAGCCGGCTGTTGTAGCCTTCAATGACGTTGAAATTCTTTGTCTTTTCTCCATAGTTGCGAAGCATGCGGATGGTTTCCGCATCTTTGTCGGAGTGTGTCACAACCATACCCCCGTCCCCGTAGGCCCCGAGGTTCTTGGTGGGGTAAAAGCTGAAACACCCAAAGTCTCCTATGGTGCCTAGCTTCTTTCCCTTGTACGTTGCCCCTGTAGCCTGGGCCACGTCTTCGATCACTTTAAGTCCATGCTTTTGAGCCAGTTCCACGATCGGGTCCATGTCCGCGGTATGGCCGTACAAGTGCACAACTACAATGGCCTTGTAGTTCACCGACGGCGAAGGTCCTTCGAGCGCCTCGGCCAATGCGGTTGGTGACATGGTGTAAGAGTCTGGATCGACATCGACGAATACCGGTCGGCCTCCGGCAAAACTGATGGCCGACACCGTCGGCACCGCGGTGTTCGGGACGGTGAGAACGCCATCACCCGGTTTGATTCCACCGGCGACCAGAGCCAGGTGCAGAGCTTCAGTGCCTGAGCCGACACCTACTGCATGCGAAGCACCAAGCCATCGCGCGAATTCGCGCTCAAAATCTTCCACAGGCCGGCCCAGGATGTACGAACCGCTCTCCAAGACACTCGAAACTGCTTCCTGAATCTGCGGTTTGATCGCCTCGTATTCTCGTTTGAGTTCCAGAAATGGTACTCCGCATCCGACTACCAATAGTTCGATTTGTGTAAACGGTAGTAATCAATTGTTCGTCGCAAGCCCTGTTCTAGCGTGACGCTGGGGTTCCAGCCAATCATCGACCGAATCTTGGTTATGTCGGAGTAGTAATGGCCCGGCTCTTGTGCAGCACGCTCAGGCGTGAACTCTGCAAATTCCCAGCGACCCGATCCTGCAATTCTCACGACAGCCTCTGCGAGTTCCAGGAAGTTGCTCGGTACATCTACGCCGACGTTGAAGATCTCTCCGCATGCCTCCTCAGCACTCGCGGCCATTAGAATGGCTTCAACCGCATCGTCGACGTACAGGAAATCCCGCATGATCTTTCCGTCGCCGAAGACCTTGATGGTTTCATCGTCGAGGGCTTGGCGAACGAACCAGTTGGCCACCCCAAAGCGATTGTGCTTCATCTGCGCACGAGGGCCGTAAATGTTGGTGAGTCTGAGCGTGGTGGATCGTATGCCGTGATTATTGTAAAAAATTGCGAAAAGCTTTTGAGCAGTTAAGCTAGACAGTTCGTATATTCCTTTCGGATTTAGCGGGGCATCTTCGCTGACCGGCAGCTTGACTGCGGGTCCGTATTCCCCACGCGTGCCCGTGTAAACCAATCTTGTCCTGCAATTATATCGCCGGCAAGCTTCAAGAAGGGTTGCCGAGCCTTTGATGTTAATGTCAATATCCGGAAAGGGGTCCCGAAGACTTAGCACGTGGTCGTTTTGGCCGGCCAGATGAAAGATGTAATCCTTGTCGGCAACAAGGTATCGCAGAGAATTAAGATCGCGAACGTCTGAGAAGTTGACATGGACCTGATGCAGAATCGGCCCGATGTTGAACAAATTCCCGCCAAGGTCATCGATCATGGCGTCTAGGAGTTCCACTTTGGCACCAAGGTCCACGAGCCTGATAGCCAGATTGCTACCTATAAACCCCATGCCGCCGGTTATCAGGACAGCCTTGTCTTTGAAAGCTTCAGTGTGATTCTGTGCCGTCATGCTTGCGATCCGGTTCGGATGTCGATCTGACCACGAACTGCGGGAGACGGTTGCTGTTTAGCAACGTGCGGCCTATGTATTCGCCCATAAGGCCTAGTATGCATAGCTGAACCCCGGCGAAGAGTAGGATCAGAAATGCCAGTGAGGCCCATCCCACCTGAATCCCTGGATTCATGATCTTCTCCACGACGACTGAAACGGCCATTCCCACGGCTAAGAGACTCGCCACAAATCCCATGATCAGGCTGAGCCGTAAGGGCATGATGGAAAAGTTCACGAACATGCTCAGCCACAGGCGCACCAGTTTTCTGAATGTATAGCCGGACTTGCCCTGAGAGCGCTCGTTGTGCCGCACTCGCACTGTACCGATGTTGTCCGTCAAACTCAAAATCAGGCCGTCTATATAGGGAAATGGTGCGTCATACTTAACGATCTCCTTTATCAGAAAACGGTTCAAGCATTTGAAGCTCGACAGATAGAGCCCCTTGGGCTTGTTGAGCATGAAATGAGCGACCCACCCGTTAAACGTACTACCCAAATTTCGGAACCAGTGATGTTTCTTCTCGTCATAAAACGAGTATACAACATCGAAGTCTCCGCTTGAGGCCTCTTGAACGAGACGAGTTATCTCTTCGGGTGGATTCTGGAAATCATCATCCATAATTACGGCATAATCACCCGTAGCGTGTCGCAAACCTGCCATGACAGCGTTGTGTTCGCCGAAATTACGAGCGAGCCTGAGGTACGTCACGACACTTGGATACTTATGGAAGATCTCTTCGCACACCTGATGGCTGTTGTCCTTACTCCCGTCATTTACCAGCACTACCTGCAAATTGTGAGGCGACAGACCCGCCACGATCGTGTCCACCAATTGTCCAATCGTCACAGCCCCATTGTAGACTGGTATCACTACGCTTATCGTTACAGGCCGACTATTTTCTCGAACGTCATTCAATAGTTCACTCCGCTATTTAAGCGTATCGTGCCTCGTCACGACCGTCAAGAAGTACTTTTGGGAGAAGATTCTCTATTTTTGGGGCAAGTAAGTTAGGTTCATCCCAGCGGAGAACCTTTCAGCACCTTTTTTCCCATCAGATCAGCGGCCTCACGGCAAAGGTCATGGCGCAGACTACGGTAATCCTTTGTCGACCCGGTCATCGGCTATTCAGCTTGTCGCAGAAGGAGTCGAATGGCGACAGTATGCGACAACCAGCCAGAAGCCATCTGTGAAACGATGGGTCAATGATGAAGCGCCGACCATCCTTGATTGTTCCCGTGCGCAATGAGCCCAAGCCCCTCTTCGGAGTGCGTATGTTACAATAATAACTCGACCTATAGAGAAACTCTCAGGTAATGTTGATGTCGAGGGCCCAGTCATGCCGCCAACGGGAGGCTAGAGGTAGCGTAATCGGACTGACCCCGGGGGACTTCGCCTTTCTTGACACCCGATTACGCGCCGATTCGCTATCTCTCAGTCGCTTCCGGCTTTGAGCGCCGCTCGCCCAGTTGCTGGTCTCCGTTGAGACGAACCTGTCGCTGACTCTCGCTTTTTCCGGCTGGGTTTCGCGACGCTGGTAAGTGCATGGCCCAGAGTTCTTCACTTGACAGCTTAGGGCGTTTTCGGGAGAACAAGCTTGAACTGCCACAAGACATCAAAGTAACCTGGGGAACAAGTGATTATTGTAAACGTACTATAGAAACAACCACGTGATGGCACTGTTCAAGCCTTTAGAGGAAAGCATGGGAATCAAGAGCTACCTAGACCAAACCGTACGGAAATACCTCACTCTTCCTGAAGAGGTCGAGGGCCCTCAACGGTACCAGAGTATTCGCCGGAGTTTCTGCGCGCTGATGCTCCTCATCGCCCTGGTTCCGCTGATCCTAATGGCCCTCGTCAACTATCACCAGTATCAGCGGGCCTTAGGATCTGAGATTGTCGATCCGATGAAGATCCTGGTCAACAAGGCCAAACACTCCTTTGAGCTGTTCTTGACTAATCGCACGGCAACGGTGCGATTCATCGCCTCAGCGTACTCCTTCAAGGAACTGGCCGATGACAAGAAGTTGAACCGTATTTTCAGATCACTCAAGCAGGAGTTCGAGGGCTTCGTGGATTTGGGGCTGATCGATGCGAACGGTGTCCAGGTGAGCTACGCCGGGCCCTACGATCTTAAGAACAAGAACTACGCGGACCAAGCTTGGTTCCAGCAAGTGAATGTCAATAGCGTGTACATCAGTGATGTTTTCCTCGGACACCGAAAGTTTCCCCACGTGGTCATTGCTGTACAGCACCTGAGCGATTCCGGGGAATCGTGGATCGTACGCGCCACCATCGATACGAGACGCTTCGACGAGATGATTGTGGCTATGGGGCTCGATCCTCGCAGTGACGCGTTTCTCATCAACAGGAGTGGTGTCCTGCAGACTGCCTCGAAATTCTATGGTGATGTACTCGAGAACGACGCGACTGGGTTCTTCCTGTCAGCCATGAGCCGGCAGTCGTCGAACGCACTGACCCGAAGGGAGGCGAGGTCCTGGTTGCTTACGCCTACTTCAATCGTTCAGATTTCATTCTCACGGTTGTAAGGCCAAAGGCCGATGTGCTCCGAACATGGTATGCGCTCCAAGGAGAGCTCCTCCTGGTTTTTGCTGTCAGTGCGGTCATCATCATTATTGTGGTCATGAGGCTGGCCCGCGTCCTAGTTAATCGACTGAAAACGAGCGACGACAGGAGAGAGTTGGTCTTCCGCGAGATGCAGCACACCCACAAGCTGTCCTCCATCGGGCGACTTGCAGCAGGTGTCGCTCACGAGATCAACAACCCGATGGCGATAATCAACATGAAAGCTGGTCTCATGAAAGACCTTATTGAGCTTAATCCGGAATTGCCGACCAGAGACAAGTTTCTGAGTCTTGTGCAGGCCATCAACCAGTCCGTTGAAAGGTGCCGTACCATCACGCACCGGCTTCTTGGTTTTGCCAAGCGAATGGAAGTGGAAATCGAGGTTCTCGATGTGAATGATGTGCTGAAGGAGACGATTGGCTTCCTGGAAAAGGATGCATTGCACCGGAATATCAGGCTTCATTTGAATCTGGCTGAGGACTTGCCCCGCATAGCCTCAGACCGAGGTCAACTTCAACAGGTCTTCTTGAACATCCTGAATAATGCCTTTGCCGCGGTGAAGGACGGCGGTATGGTTTCACTAGCAACCTGGGAGAAGGACATGGATAATATAGGAGTTTCTATTCAGGATGACGGCATCGGCATGTCAGAGGAAACGATGAAACATATTTTCGAGCCCTTCTTTACGACAAAGAAAGCGGGCGGGACAGGCCTGGGAATGTCTATTACATACGGCATCGTGAAGAAGCTGGGCGGCGACGTTGACATTCAGAGCAAGCTGGGTCAAGGAACGAGGTTCGTAGTGTTCCTTCCCAGGAGACGGACCGAAGGAGGGGAGGGCCAGCATGAAATCCTGTAATGTGTTGTTGGTAGACGATGAAGAGGAGTTCGCTTCCACCCTCGCTGAAAGGCTCGCTCTGAGAGGTATCCACGTCAGAGTTGCCACGAGCGGCGAGCAGGCTCTCGCGCGTATTGCAGAAGACAAGCCCCAAGTGGTAGTCCTTGACGTGATGATGCCTGGAATGAGCGGTCACGAGGTGCTTAGGGCAATTAAGTCGGATTATCCCCGTGTTCAGGTGATTCTGGTCACAGGCATCGGGGCGACCAAGGACGGCATCGATGGAATGAAACTGGGAGCTTACGCCTTCCTCATGAAGCCAGTGGAGATTGACGCGCTGCTCAAAACGATTGGCGACGCGTCTGAACAAAATCGAATCCGAGGTGGACTGAATGGAATTGGAAAAGGTTGCATTCATGGGAAGGATCACCGCCGGAGTCACTCACGAGATCAAGAACGTCTTGGCTATAATAAAGGAGTCGGCCGGATTGATGGAAGACCTGATCGAGATCTCAAAAGACCAAGCGCCGCCTCCCCGCGAAAAATTTCTTCGTACGCTGACGCGTATCAACGAACAAGTGAGGAGAGGCGTAGATCTTGCCGCGAATCTGAACGAGTTTGCTCATACCTCCGACGAGAGAGTTGCCGGGGTGGACCTCAACCTGGCCGTGGCGCAGTCGGCACTTCTGTCCCAGAGGTTCGCTCGACTGAAGGGCATGACGGTGAAGGCCGAGACTTGCCAAAAGACAGTGCAGATGTCCACCGATCCTTTGGCGTTACAGATGCTGCTCTTTCACGCGGTGGAACTGATCATGGCCCACGTAGATGTGGGAAGCGTCATCACCCTGAAACCCACCTGCAATAACGGTAATCGAGTCCTAATTTCTGCGGATGCACGACCGAACGAGTCGTGCAAGACCTCTAACCTAGCGGAAAGTCCACTGTGGGAGATCGTTCAGGCGAACGCAGCCGAACTGAACATGGCTGTGGAGACCGGAGGACCGCCACCGTGGATCTCTATCGGGTGATCGCGAGAAATGCGGCAAGTTTTGGAAGAATAATGGTACTGGGTCACGGCCGCAGACCCAGTTTTCATCTGATTGGCGCCCCAACAAAGAAATGTTGAGTCAGCACTCTGTTACACAAAAACCTTGCCATTGAGTAACTCTGGTGTTACAAGAAGATTATGGGCAAGAAGACACGTCCCCTCCCTTTGACCGAAGAGCAGCGCAACAGGTTGGAAACCTGGGTGAGAGCCAAGACCGCGCCGCAACGGGTGGCTTTTCGTGCTCAAATCTGCCTACTGTCCGCGGATGGTTTATCTGACACCGAGATTGCGAATCGCATGAAAACTTCGCGGCCAACTGTTCTTGTCTGGAAGAGGCGATTTGAGGAAGAGGGGCCGGATGGTCTTGCCAAGGATGCTCCACGCGGCCCCAGCCCACGCGGCTGGACGATGCCACAAGGCAGGCCATCGTGGAAGCCACAGTCAATAGCTCACCGGCTGACGGTCAGCAATGGACTACAAGGACTCTGGCCGACGAGTTTGGCGTAAGCAATGCTACCGTAGCTCGGATTTGGAATGACCTCGGCATAGGCCCCAAGAAGAGGAAGCATCGCAGGCGTTCGAAAGAAAGAGTTGTACTGCCAAGGTTTTTTGATCTCGCTGGCGTCTATGTGGATCCACCCGTGAGGGCCGCGGCAATTTGGGTCGGAACCCTACTTTTCAGGGAACCCAGCGTGCACACACATCTTGATGTCTCGTCTCGAAACAGCCAAGAGAATTGTAGGGTGCCTAGTGATCTGGAAGGGTGCGGCTCCTGCCTGTCTGCTGCCCTTTGCTTGCTTGACTCCATGTCCCAGGGCTACAATTCCCTGGATGTTCAACAGAACGTTAACGGGTTGTTGAATTTCTTGAACCGACTGGGCGGAGAAGGAACGGAGAATTCTGAGCTTCATATTTGCTTGGAACAAACAGAGGATGAGATCCATTCAGCGTTGGATCAATGGGCCAGGGGCCTTCCCTTCACGCGCGTTCATACGATAGCAGCCGGGAGCTTTGCTCAGAGTATCATCCAGGAAACCCTGACGAGAATAACCGGAGCGCAACTGGCGGCACACACAGGTTCGCGGAGCGTCCCGTGCCTTGTCGCTGCCGTAGACCAATTTGTGCGGCTTGGAGGAACGGAAGAGCCCTTCTTGTGGATCAAGGAGCCGTCACCTGCTGGGGAAGGTGCCTCTGTGTGTAAAGCTATCTTGGAAACAATGAGGTTTGTCGGGACGCTCGTTGCTCGTCTCGCACGACATTATTCCATCCGTCCTCAATTCGTCCAAATGTACGAGGAGGAACCCATGAATTGGAGACAAAAGCTGGAAAGTTGGTTTGCGGCTACGGCCTTCGCCGAAGAAGGCGAACACGAGACCGCGCTTAAGGTCGCCGCTACGCCTATCCCTGAGGAGCGCGAAGCCGCGGGCGTTCTTCCCTCCTTGAGTCCCGCCTTTGCAGCAATAGCCTTTGCTGAAGAGAACTGCCATGAGTATGCCGCGGAGATAATGTTCGGAGCCCGACTAAGGGATTCGTTTCTTGAAACCGTTGGTTTGGGCCATGTGAGTGTGTGGCGCGGAACCGCACGTGTAGAAGAGGCTTTTGCGCAAGTTGTTGGACTGGCGGGGGTCCGATGCAGACTCGTCACCGTTCGACTGTGAAGTGCGTAGCATCGAGAGATACGGGAGAGACAATTGCGCTCCGTGCAGCCATAACTTGAAGGAGCCCACGTCGCGCGAGGGTTACACGGCGGCGCAGGAGGCTGCCCTGAGAAGCGTGACAGGAAACACGGGTGGAACTGGCAGCGCCATAGCAGGACTGGAGGCCGAGAATGCAGGAATTCAAGGTGCTAATGGTGGACGACGAAGAGGACTTCGTAACGACACTTGCCGAGCGAATGCAAATGCGAGACCTCTCGCCGCAAACCGCATTGAGTGGAGAGCAAGCCCTTCAGCAAGTTCAGGACGATGTCCCTGACGTGATGGTGCTTGACCTCAAAATGCCTGGTATTGACGGCATGGAGGTCCTGCGAAGAGTAAGAAAAGCGTACCCTCAGGTGCAGGTCGTGATTCTTACCGGTCACGGCTCAGAGAAGGACAGGGCTGAGGCTCTTAGGTTGGGGGCTTTTGCCTACCTCAACAAGCCGGTGGAGATGGAGAACCTTGTCAAGATCCTGAAGGAGGCATACAAGAAAAAACTGGAACAGGGCATGGTGGCCGCCGCCTTTGCAGAAGAAGGTGAGTTCGGAACCGCTCAAGAGATCATGGATGAAAAGAAGAAATAGGGGATAGGAGGTCGACCAATGGAAGTGAGCGTCCTTCTCGTCGACGATGAAAAGGATTTTGTCGAAACTCTGGCTGAGCGACTGGAGACACGCGGCTTTAAGGTGAGTAAGGCGTTCAGCGGTGACGAGTGCCTTGAGACCATCCGGAAAGATCACATTGATGTGGTTCTCCTCGACGTCCTCATGCCAGGGAAGGACGGAATCGAGACTCTCCGCGAGATCAAGCAGACCAATCCTCTCATAGAAATCATGATGCTCACAGGCCATGCAACCATCGACACTGCAATAAAGGGCTTGAAACTAGGGGCTTACGACTATTTGAACAAGCCCACGGAAACCAAGGACCTCGTCGAAAAGATCCTGAGGGCGTACGCCAGGAAATCCGAACAGGAAGAGCGCATTCGACGCGCGCAGATTGACAAGATTGTCGCGACCAGGGGCTGGTAGCGAAGTTGCTAGGGTCACCGGAAGCTTGGTCGTCGACTCTTCCGGTTTTACCATCCATGAACTCGTTGGAAGGCAACTGGCAAAGCCTTTGCCTCCGAGATGGACAGAGAGGGATTCTGTTTGAGGCCTGACGGTTTCTTGTGCGCAGGCAGCTCAATGTCAAGATGTGAACATATTAAAGGTAGTTACTGGAGGGAGGAGCCTCTTCTTGATGGCTGCACCCGAAAGGGTAGATGGCTCGCAGATTAGGGCCAGTATCAGATCGCCTGTTTGACAGCGTTCTGCTGACCAGGTCCATGGCAGGCCTCGCGTGACGCAGACCTGACGGGCGATGCTGGCAGGGTGTAGCATCGTTAGGTTCAAACCATTCAATCTGAATAACGCCTGGGACGAGGTAAGCCGAATCCGGTTCTTGGTTCCACTCGGGGGCACGTCTAGGCGTTGGGAATGAAGAGGGCGAGAGGCCACCCCCGCGCCCCGTGGTAAAGTTCTGCCAAAAATCGACGGCACATGGTTGGCCTTGGCATAGCCCTGGGCCGACCCAATCAGGCTTGGGCCGTGGACGAAAAACTGGAGTGGGCAATGACAAAACTCGAAAGAATTCTCCTGACAGGTCTCTTGTCCGTGGTAGGAGTGTTGCTCATAGCGGGGCCTGCGCTGGCCGAAGTCGACGCGGATGCTGCGCAGAGCATGTCCAACTATGGTTGGTGGATTTGGCCTGTCTTGCTCTTTGTGGTCACGTTCGCGATGGGCGTCGCTGCCGTACTTGGAGGCGTGGGAGGCGGGGTCTTGTTCGTGCCCATCATTAGCGGCTTTTTCCCTTTTCATCTCGATTTTGTCCGCGGCGCCGGTCTGCTGGTGGCTCTTGCCGGTGCGCTTGCTGCGGGTCCCGGTTTGTTGAAGATGAACCTGGCAAGCCTACGACTTGCCATGCCCGTAGCGTTGATTGCTTCCACGTTTTCTATTTTCGGAGCCATGATCGGCCTGGCTCTTCCGACGAAGGTCGTTCAGATAGCACTTGGCGGTACGATCCTGGGGATCTGTGCGCTCATGCTCACCGCCAAGAAGTCCGTGTTGCCGGATGTTCCCCAGGCCGACTGGTTGTCCTCTGCCCTGCACATCCACGGAGTGTATCAGGAGGCCGCCACCGGTCAGATTATTGATTGGAAGATCCACCGCACTTGGCAGGGGCTGGTGATGTTCGTGGCCATAGGCGTAATGGCTGGAATGTTTGGACTGGGTGCGGGTTGGGCGAACGTCCCGGTGTTGAATCTCCTTATGGGCGCGCCATTGAAGATCAGCGTAGCCACGAGCAAGTTCCTGTTATCCATTACCGACACGTCTGCTGCGTGGATCTATTTGAACAATGGCTGCGTCATACCGCTCATCGTGGTTCCATCCCTCGTGGGCATAATGTTGGGGTCTCTTGTGGGCGTGAGGCTTTTGAAGGTAGCCAAGCCGGCCGTTGTCAGATGGATCGTGATCGGTATGCTGGGATTTGCCGGTATGAAAGCTCTCCACAAGGGATTGTTCGGATAGAAACGTGCCACAAGAAAAGAAAGCCATCATCCGAAATCAGTTGGAGGAAATGCCGTGAAAGAAGACCTGGGAAAATCGTTGCAGGCCCGGCCAGAACAGATCGTTTACGCCAACATTCTGGAAAAAGGCATGCTGCTCGGCCTAGTCGTGATCTTGGTCACCTACTGCATTTATGTTGTAGGCATTATGAAACCTTACGTGCCTATGGACAGTATCACAAATTACTGGCAGATGAATGTCCACGACTACCTTCATCACTGTGGCATCAAGGCGGGTTGGGCTTGGCTCTCTCTCGTCGGATATGGTGATTTTCTCAACTTCGTGGGGATTGCACTTCTTGCCGGGGTCACCATGATATGCTTCCTGGCCATCGTGCCACTGCTCTGGCGAGAAAATGACAAGCTCTACGCGTTATTTGCCCTCTTGGAGGCCGCCATTCTCGGGGTGGCAGCCAGCGGCATACTCGGTGCGGGAGGCCACTAGGACGCCGAGAGCATTGTCGACCGAGATGGCTGAATTGAACTTCTGAAGGCAAGCCAGACGCCTGATTTCCCACAAGGAGATTCACATGCCAATAACAAAGAAGGTCAGAGATATCATGGTGCCTCTCAGTGATTACGCGACCACCACGGTTGACGCCACCCTTCGAGAGGCCATACCAGCGCTTCGCAGGCTTTATTGCCTCGTGGAGGAAGGAAAATGTACCCACGCAGGTCATCGAAATATCCTTGTTCTGGATCGGTCCGGTGAATTGGCCGGAATACTGAGTTTTCGAAGTATTCTTCAAGTCCTTATTCCAGAGATTGCGGGGGGTTTGGCCGCTCGGCTGGAAGCCCTCGGCGTTTCTATCGCGTTTGCTCAGGCTGATTCACCCAACCTGGACGAGGCCAGAGCCAGCTTCAGAGCAAGGGTGCTCAAGAACGCGGAGACAAACGTAAAGGACGTCATGCTCAAGATCAAGGGCACGATAGACGCCGACGCGGACCTCATGGACGCTCTCAAGCTCATGTATCAGAACAAGATAAACGTAATTCCAGTATACGAAGAGCACAAATTGGTGGGCGTTGCCCGTGAATCGGACCTTTTTCTCACTGTAGCTGAAATCCTGATGGAGTGATGATGGATACTGCGCCTCCAATTTGGCCGTTTACTCTGCACTCTGATGAGCCAATACCTACTTCCAGGGCCACCACAGGCAACTCCACCGCCTCCTCCCATATAGGGCGATATCAACAGCCCCGCGGTCTACCAACACCTTTCTCTCTCAAAATTAGTCCAACCGGACCTGAAACATCATAATGACACAAATCCAATTCGGCGAACGCTACAAGTCCATAAGTGGGGAGCTTTTCAACATCCCACAGGCCGCATCTTCATTAATCGGGTTTTGGAGTCCACAATTCCAGCAACCAATTTCCATTGAAAAGTAGTGGCATTCTCATGTGCCCCAGAAGACGATAGTTTCTCTTTCAAGATGCTCCGGTCTATCGGCCAGCCGGATCCAGCGTCCTGGATGACCAAGTCCAATTGCTTTTGCTGAGCTTTTTCACCAATCTGCTGCCAGAAACATTTCGGACTGCCAGGCGAACTGCTCGGCCGTTGACGTAAAATTGTACGGTACCCCAGCCGCGTAATACTCATTGTGTCCTGTGTTATATATCGGCTTGCCGTGTCTTTTCATCAGTTCGGCCAGGCCGGAGCTGTGATACATGTCCTGGTGGCCGGCCACAACTTGTTCGAGGGCTTTCCATTCAGCCTCGTGATCCTCCAGGTCGCCAGAGACGTAATACACATTGAGCACAGCGAGGTTCGCAATCAGCGGCAACATTATTGCCCAGTGGCGATTCGCTTTCAGTCTGTCTACGAACCCGACCACAAACCACAAGGCGAAAGGGGTCATGAATTGATGATAGTAGAGTTGCCAATTCCCGGTGTGAAGGCCAAGCTTCCAGACCATTATTATCGTGCCGAACACGAGCATCACGAGCGGCAGATCACCATTTATGCTGAAGAGTGGTTTGCGGAAATCCTTGAAGTTAAGAAGCGAGCCTCTGGTTCCCTCGAAAACCTTTTCTCCTGAAGCCGTGAAGAATCCGTATCCCCAGACAAACGCTGCAATGAAGCCCAAAATGGATTCAGCATGAAGCCACATCTGGCGCCTGAGATGCGCCAGGCTGGTATAGTGTCCGCTGATATCATTGTTGAGGTGGTTGAAGATAGTGTTTGTAAGCCAGGTTTCGCAGAGTGCGTGCGTAACGAGAACAGTTACGGCCAGCGCGGCTCCAAACCCTAAGCCATACCACAGCCCTTTGCTCTTGCTCTCGAATCCGAAAAGATACACCGCCAAGAAAGGGGCGCCGAGCACAAAATAGGACTTGGTCAAAAGGGCGAGCATTGACAATCCTATGCTGATTGCAAGGCTGGACGCGCTGTATCGACATGCAAAAGGCAGTACAATGCTTGCGAGAAAGAGGAACTGGCCCAGGCTGTCCGGACGCGATACGATGCTGAGTCCTGTGGCCAGAAAAGCGAACAGAGTGGCAACTGCCACGCCGGCCATAGTCCAGGACACCCGGCTGACGCGGAGTCCCCAGAAGAGGCAACCGCATGTCATCACGATGAAAAAACAAGAGACCACCCGATGCGTAAACGGCGTGGAGCCCCAAACCTCGGCAAGAGGTAGCACGAGCATATTGTATATTATCCCGTACGCGTTCATCGCCACGGGCTGAAGGTCTATCGAGTAAGGATTGAACCCTTGGAGGAGAAGGTCGGGTACTGAAAATGACCCCGAATTCCCGGTATTCTAGCGGGTAATCTTTGGCCATGTACCATATCATGAACTGCGCTGCCTTTACCGTTAGCAGCACGGCGCAGCACAACAGAAGCAAAGTCAGTAATTTGTCGATTAGTCGGTAGAGCCCGGAAGGAAAGAACAAGTCCGAATCCTCCGGCCCCGTTGTCTTCAGCGACATTGGGTCACCACATCTCCTCCTACCCATAGAAGAATGAGCGTGTGGCCTCCAGCAGCAGCAAAGCCAGGAATAGAGCTAGGGCAGCATGGGGCAGCAGTCCTGCCACAATTTTAAGATTTTTCTCCCGGCTGGCTCGACCAAGCCGATACATAATCATAAGGCTCCATCCCAGACCCAGATATATCAACGTCTGCTGGATGAAACGGGTTATCTCGGGTGGCACTGAGATTATGAGCCCCCGGAATACGGCGAAATCGAAATTGTGGCTCAGCAGAGTCGGCAATTGAACTCCGAGATTTACGAGATAGTATATATGAAAGGCCATGAACGCGGTTAGCGCCAGCGGCAGAAGCGCCAGCCCGTGCCTGGAGTAATTCTCGCGGAACCGCTCGCCATATATCCGGCTGGAGATCTGCGCTGCCAGGACCAACATAACATTCATTGCCACTAGGACCGCTATGAATACCACAGTAAATCGTGGGATAGGAGATAGCGGCAAGACCGTTGAGATGCTTGCATAAAACGGCATCTTGCTTACCATCTCACTGAATAGTCCGCCTATCATTCCAATTACGAGAAATGCCGTGCCCGCGTTGGTATGCCGGATCTCCCAGATCTCACTGCCAGGAACTCGGAGATTGAGGTTGATGGCTCCGTGGGGACAGTTCTTCACGCACGTCCCACAAAGCGTGCAAAGCCGGTTGCTGTGAAGCTTCGGCCCTGCCTGTCCGAAGGGACATCCCTCATTGGCGGTCGTACCTAGAAAGCACTCGTTGGAACCGCACTGGGAGATACAAACGTTACGGTCGGCTCGAAGTTCCACTATGGACGTCTTGGCTAACACTCCCGCTACACCACCCAGCCCACACAGGTAGTGGCACCAGGATTGACGTTCGTATATAACGGCCACAAGAATGGCGGAAGCGAGCATGATCGACAAGAGCACTCCCAGGGTGAAGGGTGAGTCCCTGATTCCTGTGGCGGTTTCGAACCAGATTATGGACAGGACAGCCCCTGCCATGACAAAATCGCTGTGTTTCTTGAGAAACGCTGGAAACGGCCTTTCCAAGGCTATAATCCTTTTGGCCAGGTTGCTCACAGTGCCTATTGGGCAGAGGGAACACCAGAATCGGGCCCACACGAATGCTCCGATTATCAATACAGGCCATCCCACCGCCCAACTGAAGAGCGCTGCAGGATTCTTCATGAGATCAGCGGGACCGAGAAACAGAAAAACAATGACTATAAAGAAAAAAGGCGTGGCCGCGCTCTGCAGGACAGCAGGGAAAAGCGGGCTGCTCATAACTTTTCTTACCGGTCCGAACCGAAGAAGATTGAATTTACCCTTTCCTTCGACTCTCTTCAGGTCAAAATAGATGTCCTGGGGCCTCAGAGTGCCCTTTACCGACACTAGCATCGCTCGTTTCAGAGTGCTCGACAGTTCCAGGTCGTTTCCAGGCCAGCCATAATTGACCAGCGTCTTGAGGGTATCCTTTGGGAGTTTTTCAATACTGCGGCCGAGTTCCTGACTGTATTTCTGGATGTAGTATCTAACAAGCCCCGGTATTTCTCTGCGCCGTGACCTCAAAGGAGGAATCACAATCGCACTCTGCAAGAGCCCATACAGCAAAGGATGTCTCTCGAGTGAGATCTGGGCGGCATCTAGCCTAGTAGTGGCAAATAAGCGGACCCGCACCTTATGAAGGCGGACTCCCCCGTATCGGCGAAATGTACCGGTTACGATTGCTTCCAGGAGCTTTGTCTGCACGACCGGGGTGAGTTGCTCGATCCCTCGGACCAACAAAGTACCCTCCTCAGTCAACTCAAAATAGCCGGGC
Organism: uncultured delta proteobacterium; assembly: GCA_963786905.1. Taxonomy (GTDB): domain Bacteria; phylum Desulfobacterota; class Desulfomonilia; order Desulfomonilales; family Desulfomonilaceae; genus CAWBBA01. Next base: position 82,393 of record CAWBBA010000034.1, read on the forward strand.
TTCTCCTTTATGCCGCCGTCGCCGGCCGGTTCTTCAGACCCGAAAAACAAACGTAGCTGATTTTCCGTACGATCAGCTTCGACTCTGGGAACGCCCTGTAGCTCTTCGTCCGAAGAATTTTCGAGGCTGGTTCTTAGGAGATCGGCCTGCAGGAACACTTCCTTACAGTGATGGCTCGCCCTGAATATGGAATGCGCCAGACCTTCTTTGCCCACGCCGTTTTCACCGATTATCAGAACCGGACCGTCCGACTGCGCCAACTCTGCGACTCGTGCAGACAGACGGTGCCGAACGTAATCTCCCATGATGTAATCGGGGAAAAGATGCTCCTCTCTGCTGATAAGAACCTGGAGGTCCCGCCTTCTGAGTTTGCCTTTTAAGATAGTGCGGTCGAGTTGCATTATCTTGCGGACGAGGTTCTTGACCATAGTTACGGCAAAGTCGGGCTCTCCCCGCATCATCCGCTCGAAATCTTCCGGGGGGATCTCCAACACCCGGCACGGCTCATCGGCCACTAGCTCAGCATCTGACGGCCAAGGAATACCCGTGAAGAAGCTGATCTCGCCGAAAATATCTCCAGCCCCCAAGCTGTCTACAGCGAGTCTCTCTTTGTCATCGTCGCGCAAAACCAGGCTGGCTTCGCCCGAGACCAGAAAGCAGATCCGGCCGCTACCGTGATCCGGGCCGATTATCAAATCACCCGTGTTATATTCCCTGAGCACATCCTTGTCGCGCGCCAGACTCCTCAAGGCTTCAGGGAGACGCACCAACGGATCAAAGCGAGACTCGGGTATGTGATTTGTGGTCGGCATGTCTCAGCCCGTCTCTTGCCGGATTAGGGTATAGGCCACGGAACACAATCCCAGGCACAAACCGATTAAACATTGTCAGCCAGATCATTGGGCAAACACTGGATGACGGTACAATACCACATTTCGTCGCCGGCATGCGATATCGGAATAGGGATGTGAACAGACGAGGCTGATGCAGGGCAGGGAAAGCCCAAGGGGGATTCACCCGGCATTAGGTGAGGCTGTCTATGTGATTTTGGGAATCATTCATCCTTCTCGCGATGATATCCGCGAAGGGAATCCCTGTCTGCCCTACCCAATTCGCGACGAACCAGCTTGAATACTCCTACCGTGCCGACATCACGTATTTGAATAATCATCCGGATTTCAATTTCCGAGCTGGTTCACTCCATTCTATAGTGCAAGTTGAATTTGATCGGTAAATCGCTAGACAATTCCGCTGCGATTTCTTCAACACGCCTTTTCTGTTTTGGATCACGAACAACACCCCGCAGCACCAGCTTTCCCTCTTCGACAGCCACCTCAAGAGTATTGACGAAAAAGTTCGGATAGGTGAGCAGTCTGGCTTCCAACTTTGCGGCTTGTGCGTGGAGTCTCAATTCTCGCTGTACTCCATCCGTTTTCAGTTCATCTCGGTGCCGGAGTGTTTCGCAGATAGAGCCGACGATTTCGTCGACGGCCTGGATTCCGGTGTCGAATACTGTATCGTATTCGGCGGCATCGCTCCAGTCCTTACCGTAAAGCGCCATGATGAACTGGGATCTTTCGTAGTCCGTGCGCTCAATGAGCCATCTGGCAGTATCATAGTCCACGGATTCTCTTATCATTACTCGATTCAAACGTGCTTCGAGGGGGGCGACTATTCTGATTCGGAACGCATGACTCACTCCTTTCAGAAGAAAATTGCCTCCGCGCTCCATGAGGACCGCATTGTCTTTTACCGCATAATCCAAGAGAATGCTTCGAGTGAGGGCAGCGAACCCTTTAAACGACCAGTCGTACCTCTCCCAAACGGATGGCGAATGTTCATCGAGGCCCTTGCCCCATTTTTCCCATTGCTTGCCCTGTGCCCTCACTTCCTTGAAGAATTGTTCCCTTTTGAGGTACTCGTACCCCATCTCTTCCACCACTCCTCGGCCTGTTTCCCTGCCACCGCTCCCAAATTCTCTGGAAATCGTTAGAATTGCCATGATTTTCGTTCATTCCTTTTCAGGGGAAATTACCGGTGTTGATTCGGGTGGGATGGCTGTAGTGGATTCCGTTGCTTCCGATTCCTCGGATCTGAACTTCCACCTGAGCAGGAGTTTGCCAGCGACAATCACTGCAATTGCGAAAATAGCTTCCACCGAGTATTGGAGAAATTTGCCCGGCTCCAGATAGCCCACAACCACGGGATCCGTGATCATCATCTCCCCGCCCACCTTGCCCAGTATTGCGGCGCCAATATAGATGATTACCGGGTAACGGTCCATAAGGGTTGAGAGAAGATTGCTCGTCAACACGATAAAAGGAATGCTCAGTCCGAGTCCGAAAAGCAACAAGAACACGCTTCCGCCGGAAGCGCCGCCGACCGCGAGCATGTTGTCCACGGACATGCTTATGTCTGCAATGACAATCGTTCTGATCGCTTGAGAGATGGTTACGGCCTCTTTCTTAATGCCCTCTTCAGGAGCGCCTTCAATAAAGAGTTTGACAGCAATCCAGAGGATCACAGCGCCGCCGACCAGCTTGATGAAGCTTATCTGGAGCAACTGCGAGACAAAAAAGGTGCACGCCACTCGCAGCAGCACCGCAGCGCCGGAGCCGAAGATGATTCCCTTGCGCCGCTGTTCGCGAGGCAGCGACCGGACAGCCATAGCGATCACTACGGCATTGTCGCCTGCCAGAATCAGATCTATCATGATGATACTGACAAGACGCCCCAGAAAATCAAGATTCAATCCCAGGTCGTTCACGATTCCAAGTTCCATACCGAACACCTTTGCCACGTTTGCAATTGCTGCTTGAAAAACTAACAGCACTTAGATGCCGAGATATCCTTGAGCCGGATTCCATGCCGTGACGAACTCAACCGCCGCAACGCTGGATCGCTGAAATGAAAGCGAGGCCAGCATTCCCATCCTTATCGATGATACTTTATTATGATACCAGAATTCTGAATCCTGAACTATTCCATTTTGTACTGGCGCAATGGTTAACGCTGCCGGTAGCTCGATCTGTTTCTAGATATGGTCGTATAGACTTTGATCAGAGTTGAGTGTTAGATATCATGAACGAAATAAGGGGTTGTTTTCCTGAGATGTTTGACATAGGGCATATTATGATAAATCCCATCGAGCCACACACTCCTATTTCAATCGAGAGCGTGCCGGCCTGGACGCTAATGAGTTGGGCACGGGGTTGCGTGAGGGCAGCCCCCGTGCCGATTGGTAATTGCTTGGCCTACAGCAACCGGTCGGCTCTAGAACTGCGGAGCGACAAACAGAATGCCACCGAAGATCAGATAGGCCAAAAGCAGCGTCCAGAAGACGTTGAAGGTTTGGGCGATCAGGAATGCGGCAGCGGGCCTGCCACCACCCAAGGTAGCCAATTCACGGAAGTTCGTCTCAAGCCCGATGGAGGTGAAAGCCAGAGCGAACCAGAAGACTCTCAGACCTCCCAACTGACCCTTGACAGCCGAAACAATCTTGGGATCAAGCGAGAAACGAAAACAGGACCGAAGCAGCCATGAAGCCCAGGACGAACTTGGGGAATCTGTGCCAAATCTCGCCCGCACCCGGTTTGCCGGCCCCCGGCACGTCTTCCACTTGCTTGAAGGTCCAGACCACTGCCAGAATAAAGGCCGCAAAACCGATTAGCACGTTCTGTGACATCTTGACGATGACACCCACCTTCATCGCTGTCTCACTGATCATGGATCCGGCCGCGACTACGGAGCCGCTGGTGTCAAGCGTTCCTCCGAGCCACGCTCCGGCAACAGCGTCGGGTATCCCGAGTTTCTTGGATATGATCGGCATCAACACCATCATGGGCACAGCGCACACGAGCACTAGTGACGTGGTGTAGCTTAACTTCTTCGGATCGCCCTTGATCGCTCCGGAAGTCGCTATAGCTGCGGAGACTCCGCAAATGGAAACTGCACTGGACAAGATCGCCGCGAATTCATCATCAATTCCAAACTTCTTAGCCAGCCAGTAGCAGGCATACCAGACCACCGCGACGACGAGGAAAGCTTGGATTATTCCCAGCGCGCCAGCCTCTAGGATCTCCTTGAAGAGGATACCCGCTCCTAGAATTACAAGTCCCGTCTTAATATAGAACTCGGTCTGCACTGCCGGTCTCAGCCAGTCCGGAAGGCCTATCACATTACTGATGAAGAGCCCGATGCACAGACACCACAGGACGTATTCCAGACCGTACTCGAGGACACTGTAGTTCCCCGCGATAAACATGCTAATCCATGAGAGGATGTAGACTACGGGAAAACCGATGATAAACGCTCCCACCGGCCGCCCCAACAACGCCATTGCAATCACACTCAGGATGAGCATCCCGATCCCGACGTACACGGACCATACCAGGTTGGTACCGGAAAAGACCTTCGCGATCAGGTTGCCTGAGTTACCTGAGACCTCCTTGTTTAAGGAGGCAGCCTTTTTCTTGACGCCAGAGTCCTTTGCGCCCTTAATAGCCTCATCCAGTTTCTTGGCCGCAGCGCCTGCCTCCTTTCTGTCAACCTTGTCCAGTGCAGCCTTGACCGCCAATGCTTGAGTCTGGACCTCCTTTTCCCCCTTGTCACCCGCGCTCTTTGCCAGCTTTTCCAACTGTGGAGCTGCCATGGCGGAAAAAGACGCGAACTCACCATCTGTGGTCCATTTGAATTTGGGAACAACTACCGTTAGGCCAGCGAGCACGAGGATAATGATCAAGAACCCTACCCACACCGCAAGCCAGTCCTCGTTCTTCCACAGGGTCGGCAGACCCCGAATTTCAGTTGCCATGCCTCACAACCTCCCTGTTACATGAATGGAAAACGAAATTAACCCGAAGGGAAACACCTACCCGTGCACTCTGCAAGAGGGTGTTGCCCCTCAATGCCCTGATGCTATCGCATCATGTTGAAATCGCGCACCTCCCCCGGAAACTGATCCGGCTCTGTCGCACCTCTCCAGTGCAACAAGTTGCCTCTCAGTGAGTCTATGGTCGTGTATCCGGAGTGTTCGAGCCATTCTTGCCTGCTTGAAAGGCTCTAAGATTAGTGTGGCCTTGTAGTTACCACATGGTCAACCACTTGTAAAGTCGCTACCGCGACTCGCCATAGAAACTAAACACCATTGCTGCGACCGAGCCTGGTTCACTTCCAGGCTCAGCCGGAGCCATATCAGATCCTATTGGTCTTGTCCTCGGATTATTCTCCGAAAGAGCAACAAAAAGTGTTCTGGGCGTATCAACCGTTTTGATATGCTGAAGCAAATCGGCTAAAGTGGCGAGCGACTGGATACTCTTCAATCGCGCCATCATCCTGGGCCGGGACTTAGGACCGACGATTCGCAAGGGTCAACATTCCTCAACAGTCGGGGATAGGGTAGGCGACACTCTCGAGCGTGGAAGACTGTCACCGATGAAAGTGAACCACAGATCCATAGGCTATAAATCGAAAGCACGTGCTGCGGCGCTTGGCCTGCCCTTGGACCCTCCACCATTCTTTTTTGAAGGAGAAATCCGGTTGAGCGGCTCGTACATGAACTTGTCGTGTGCCGCCTTGGGATTTATCGTTCTGCTGGCTTTCCGATTGTTTCTGCCAGATCCCGCCAGACCCTTGCCCTCTTTGAGTCTCTTGTTGATGACTTCAATTGGAGCCGCGGTTTTTTATTTTGGTATCCGCTTCGTTACGTACTGGGCTATCTGGCGCAAAATCTCTGGAAATTACCGGCAAAAAGGTGGGAGATATCTGGGAGCGAATGGTGAGCTTCCCAAGAATGCATTTCTGGTGGTCTTTATGGCTCCTTTGGCGGCCTTTGGAGTTTCTGTACTTGATCTTGGCGGACCCCGGCGGAGTGTTGGGACCCGGCTGGTGGGTGGCGATAGCTGTTGTGGCGGGCATCGCTTTCCGGGACCTGAAGGCTGCTTGGCAGGTTCTATTTTTGGATCAGGCCAGATGGCTCAAGGAGACTCCCAGAGGTCTGGACATTCTGAAGCCCGTTGTCGGCGACTCCTGAAGTGCCGGCCTCGATGTACGGGGCCCAACCGGCCAGTTTCTTTTTCCCGATCCCATGGATTTTTCCTAGTTCCTCTATGCCCGAGAACCTCCCTCGCTCCTCCCGCCGACCAATAATCCTTTCCGCGAGTCGCGGACCAATCCCCGGCACTGCAGTGAGATCCTCTAGGTCGGCCAAATTCACGTCGATACGTCCGCCTGCCGAGATGAGCTGCGTCCCCCTGATCTTTTCTACTGAAACCACTCGCAGATCTCCGCCCAGTTTGATCGTCCTATTACACGGAATTTTGTCTTGAGGCCCCTCCCATTTTCCTCGTTGAGGCAAGCCAATACTTTCAAGAATCCGCGGAATGCTATCCGGTTGTTTCAGAAAAATGGTGCCGAGGCACTCGTCGTCCCGGAATGCCTGGTATAAACAGTTTCCCTGGATGACCTCTCGGTCCCGCTGAGAACAAGTTGATAGACCATCCCACGACGCTGGGAATTCAAGGAAGATAGCCGCCAACCCCAGGATTATGAGTCCGTGGAGTGGAGTAAGTCCGCGGCGATTTTCGTCCAAGGTAGGCAACTCTTATACCAGTTCGCCTTCACACAGATAACGAGAGCTGAGAATGGCCGGCACGGACGCCGACGCCGCCACGATATGGTGCGGCCCCGCGGGACGCGGGGTGCCCACCATTTATTAAGAAAACCTGCCTTGACAAGAAGTTAGGTTCACTCGTTAAGAAGCGCATAGGTATTATTGTACCAAATCTTTCTGAAGCTTGTAGTCGATACTGTCCACAAGAGCATCCCAGGACGCCTGTATGACGTTCGGATTGAACCCAACGGTCCACCAAACCTGTTCTCCGTCCGTGGATTCTATCAGGACCCTTACTGTGGCTCCTGTTCCGGAAGTCCCTTCCAGCACGCGCACCTTGAAATCCGTCAGCCTTACCTGGCTCACATTGGGATAAAAGGCTTGCAAAGCCTTGCGGAACGCCTCGTCCAAGGCATTGACCGGACCATTGCCTTCCGCTGCTGAGAATTCCATTTTGTCCCCCACCACGATTCGTATGATGGCATCCGAGTAGGTCTTGGTGTCCCCCTGCCTCTTCACGTTGCTCACCTGGAACCCGTGCAGGCTGAAAAATTTTTTGTGAAGGCCCAGCATCCGCTTCATGAGGAGTTCGAAAGAGCCGTCGGCTACTTCGTAATGTGCCCCTCGCGCCTCAAGATCTTTGATCGTTCTCAGGATCTCCGAGACTCTCGGGTCTTCGGGCGCGAGGCTGATGCCGTACTGGGCGGCTTTCTGAACGAGCGCGGCCCTGCCTGCCTGCTCAGACATGGGGAAAATCCTGGTGTTACCAACAACGCCGGGGTCAATATGTTCGTAAGCCTTCTTGTTCTTCACTACTGCGCTAGTGTGCAAACCGCCTTTGTGCGCGAAGGCAGACGCTCCGACATAAGGCTGCGATTTTACGGGGGTTCGGTTGGCCATCTCGTCAACGAATTCGGAGACTCGCTTGAGCAGCCGCAGCCGCTCCGGCCGGGCTTCAATTCGCCCCATCTTGAGCGCCAAAGCTGGGATGATCGAAATAAGATTCGCGTTGCCGCAGCGTTCTCCTATTCCGTTTATGGTCCCTTGGACATGGACGGCGCCGGCTTCTACCGCCATCAATGTGTTGGAAACAGCCGTATCTGAATCGTTATGCGCATGAATACCAAGAGGGGTTGAAATCCGCTCTCCGACATGTTTGACGACGGCCGCGAGTTCGGCGGGGAGAGTGCCGCCGTTGGTGTCGCACAACACTAGAGTGTCCGCTTTCCCTTCCTCGGCGGCACGCAGTGTTTGCAGGGCATACTCGGGGTTCTTCTTGAATCCGTCAAAGAAGTGTTCCACGTCAAAAATAACCCTGGCAAAGTGAGACCGAAGATATGCGAGTGAGTCTCTTATCATCTCCAGGTTTCTTTCGAGGGGTATAGCGAGGATTTCTCTCACATGCAGGTCCCAACTCTTGCCGACTATCGTTACCACTTCAGTGCCGGATTCCACTAGGGCACTGATTTGGGGATCTTTTTCAGGTGACGTTTCTGATCTGCAGGTGCTGCCAAAGGCCACAATTTGCGCATGCTTAAAAGAAATGTCCTTGCATTGGCGGAAGAACTTACGATCTTTGGGATTTGAACCCGGGTAACCCCCCTCGATAAGATCGATGCCGATATCGTCCAGTTTCTGTGCGATCCTCAGCTTGTCTTCCAAGGAAAAAGTAATTCCCCAGGTTTGCGCACCGTCTCTAAGGGTTGTGTCGTACAGCTCTATGGTCTCCATCTGTCTACTCCTGAGAAACAAAACCTGGCAGATTGCGCAGGCCCCTATGCAGCCAACTGTTCAATTGCCCTGTTAGGAAGCCTTTTCCAGTTCAAAAACGTCATGGAGAGTTCTAACCGCAAGTTCCGCGTATTTTTTCTGTATCACGCACGAGATCTTGATTTCGGAAGTCGAGATCATCTCTATATTTATACCTTCTTTTGCCAGGGCTGAAAACATGGTGGAGGCCACGCCGGAATACGAACGCATTCCAAGACCGATTATCGAGACCTTCGCAATATCTTCGGTTCCGCTAACACTCTTGGCGCCGAGGTCCTCCTTGATTGCGCGACAGATATCCAAACCCTTGGCCAGGTCTGCTTCAAGGACGGTAAAAGAGATGTCGGTAATCCCTTCCGCACTGGCATTTTGAATGATCATATCCACGACGACATGCGCGTCTGCAAGCGCCGAAAAGATGCGGGACGCCACACCCGGTTTGTCTGAAACTCCCGATAACGTGATCTTCGCTTCCTTCATATTGCAAGTGACTGCTCTGACTGACTCTCTTTCCATTTCAGAATTCTCCTCTGTAACCAGGGTGCCTTCTCGGTCGTTGAAGCTGGAGCGGACAACCAGTGGAACTCGGTGGCGCATGGCAAATTCGACCGCTCGTATATAAAGAACCTTGGCCCCGAGGGAGGCCATCTCGAGCATTTCTTCATAGGCCACCTTCTTGAGCTTGCGGGCCTTCTTAGTGATACGCGGGTCCGTGGTATACACGCCGTCCACGTCTGTATATATCTCACATAGATCGGCATTCAAGGCAGCGGCCACAGCCACTGCAGAGGTATCAGACCCGCCTCGTCCCAGTGTCGTAATGTTTCCGGTTCCGTCCACCCCCTGAAAACCTGCCACTATTACAATTTTTCCTGCGGCCAGATCGGTAATAATGGATTCCTTTCTTACCTCTGCAATCCTAGCTGCACCGTAGGCATTGTCTGTGACAAAAGGAATCTGCCAGCCACAATAGGATCTAGCCTTATATCCCATCGACTCAAGAGTGATCGCCAACAAAGCAATCGTCACCTGTTCGCCTGTAGAAATCGGAACATCGAGTTCACGTTCATTCGGAGTGTTGATTATCTTGTTGGCAAGGCCGATAAGTCGGTCGGTCTCTCCGGCCATGGCGGAAACGACCACCACTATGTCGTCGCCTTGTTCCTTGCGAGCGGCTACTCTCCGCGCAACGTTGGCAATCCGGTCCACGTCGCCTACCGACGTCCCCCCGTATTTTTGAACGATCAAGGCCATGATTTTTTCTCCAAGTTACATCAGTTTGAACAGAGCTGACTACTCTTCATAAGGTCAATTCTCCTCTTAAAACGTGCCGCAACACCCCGCGGCCTCCTGTGATGCAAAGCTACGCATCATCCTGAAATTGCCTCAGGACCTCCACAATCCTTTCCGGCCACAAGCCGCTGTCAGACCATTGGAAAACAATGTCCCTGAGACCGTCGTCGTTTCCGAACTCAATGAAGATCGCTAACGAGTCTTCTTCAAATCCTACGGCCTTTTCAGCCCATTCTATAACGAGAGCCCCTCCGTCTTCCAGAGCGTCTTCCAATCCGATGCCGCCGATTTGATCGGATTCGATTCTATAGAGATCTGCATGGTACACGGGGAAGTCCCCTTCGAAGCGGTTGATTAATGTGAAAGTTGGGCTCACCACCTCGTTCTGAGACACGCCCGTTGCTGTTGATATCATACCTTTGGCAAGCCTCGTCTTGCCGGAACCCAACTGCCCGATCATCAGCACCTTGTCCAAAGGTTTAAGAATTGCGCCCAGGGCCTCGCCCAGTCGAATTGTCTCTTGTTCGGAACTGCTATGAATCTTCATGCTATTAAGCACTGTGCAAATCCACTGGACGAGCGAGATGATCTGAGGCCGCGAAAGCGACTGTGACTGCCCATTAGAAGCGCTACCGTACCTGCACCGCTAACCTCCAACCATAGCGTCCATCTCTGCTTCCCGCAAGGAATTCTACTGGACTTTGTAGTTTTTTTTGGTTGGGTCGTTCGTTCCTGATGCATTCCACCTCAATCATCGAGTTGTTGTTGACAGAAATCCTTGTCTCTTCACACACTTCGTGCTACAGTTACATATGGCAATTAGCAATTGGCTACTATTGATCGGCCTTAACGTTAGGGTTTACAGTGATAATTTAATATTGGAGCGATGGATTTCATAAAACCTCTTTTGACAGGGGCGGCGCATCACCGTCGCGAGACGGGACGTCCATTTGTCACTCTAAGTTACGCTCAAAGCCTCGATGGTTGCATATCCGCACGTGCAGGGGAAGCGTTGCCCTTGAGCGGGCACCAATCTCTGACTCTCACCCATCAGCTCAGGGCCGGCCATGACGCCATATTGGTGGGCATAGGCACCGTGTTGTCGGACGACCCTCGTCTGAACGTCAGATTGGTAGACGGGAAGAGTCCGAAACCCATCGTGGTAGACAGCCGCTTAAGGGTTCCCTTAGATTGCAAACTCCTCAACCAGAAACTCCCGCCACCCCTGGATAGTGACAAGAGAAAAGCCGGAAAAGGAGCGTCGTGAGGCAATTGAAGCTTCAGGGGCTCAGGTGATCAGCGTGCGGCCCAATGCCAGGGGACAGGTTCATCTAGAGGCCATGCTCCAGCAGCTCGGTGAACGCGGGATCAACAGTCTCATGGTGGAAGGCGGGTCCCGGATCATAACAAATTTTCTTCTGGAGCGACTCGTCGATTTCCTTGTCTTGACGGTAGCCCCTGTACTCGTGGGCGGCCTGCGCGCCGTGAGTGACCTGGGCCAGTCCGACCCTGCTTGTTTCCCCCGTTTACGAAATGCGGGTCATCAATGGCTTGGGGAAGACCTTATCCTTTGGGGTGCTCTGGCCTAAGCATGAAGAGGCTATCGCTCGAATTTACTCGGCCCTATCAGGTTACGGTTATTGATGAGCCGTTGCATGAGCCGGCTCCGCACCAAGTATTGGTTCAAACTATCTGCTCCGCGATCAGTCCTGGCACTGAAATGCTGGTCTACAGAGGCCAGTGGCCCGAAAGCACCCTTCTTGACGACACTATCCCTGCTCTGGCTCGCGAGTTTTCCTATCCGTTGAAGTACGGCTATTCCGCTGTCGGTCGGATAGTTGAGATCGGGTCGGAGGTCCACCCTCAATGGCTGAACAAGCAAGTATTCGCCTTTAATCCCCATGAGAGCCACTTCCTGGCTTCGCCGGACCACTTGATTCCTTTGCCGGCTTCCATGCCTTCGGCAGAGGCGGCCTTGCTGCCAAACATGGAGACAGCAGTGAGTTTCGTCATGGATGGACGACCGCTCATTGGCGAACAAGTGGCGGTTTTTGGCCAAGGTGTGGTAGGCTTACTAACCACCGCATCACTGGCGCGATTTCCTCTGGCACGTTTGCTTACGCTGGACGCATATCGTCTGAGGCGGCAGTGCTCGGTAGAATTTGGAGCGACCCAATCCCTGGATCCAACCGCCGCGAACGTCATTGAGGAATTGCGAAAGTGCGCACACGTAGAGCAGTCCGGCGACGGGTTCGATCTGACCTATGAACTTTCAGGCAATCCCGCGGCCCTCGATCAGGCAATCGCTGCCACAGGATTCGACGGCCGCGTAGTGATCGGTTCGTGGTATGGCGCAAAACGGGCTGATCTAGACTTGGGCGGAAGGTTTCACAGGGGCCGCATCAAACTGATAAGCAGCCAGGTGAGCCGCCTGGCCCCCGAACTTACGGGCCTTTGGACCAAGTCCCGGCGAATGAAATTTGCCTTGCGCATGCTGGAGGAGTTGAGACCCGCAAGCCTGATCACGCACCGTTTCTCGATTCGTCAAGCCCCCGAGGCATATGACCTGCTGGATCGCATGCCTGAAGAAGCGATTCAGATCATCTTTACTTACGAGGATGTGGGATGAACCCTCTCTACACAGTGGCAGTCCAGCGCGACTTTGTTGCTCAACATTTTCTATTCGGCGGCGATTGGGGGCCTGAAAATGAGTTGCATTCTCATCACTACAGGGTAGAGGTGCAATTGGAAGGGAACGGGCTGGACCAACACGGGTACCTGGTGGACATAGTGGACATCGAATCGGGGCTGGAAGAGTTGGTGGCCCTTTATCGCGATAAAGCCTTGAATACCCTGCCTCAGTTCAAGGAACTCAACCCTAGCATAGAGCATCTGTCCAGGATCTTTTGCGATCAACTCTCCGAACGTATTCATGCATCCAATATTACAGCCGTCACAGTCAAGATCTGGGAAAATAAAATTGCTTGGGCGGCCTTTCGCCGAGAGCGCTGTTGAAGATCGGGCTCGTCATCTACGGGGACTTGGAAACGCTTACCGGTGGTTATCTCTACGACCGCATGCTGGTGGAATTCCTCCGTTCACGGGGAGATGTGGTGGAACTTTTTTCGTTACCCTGGCGTAGCTACGGGAGACACCTTTTCGATAACTTGTCGCAGACCTTGGTTGGCTCGGTTTCAGACACGCAACTTGATATCTTGATCGAGGATGAACTCAACCATCCTTCCCTGTTTAGGCTTAATCGGAGACTTAAGGAGAGAGTGAACTATCCTATCGTGTCCATAGTTCACCATCTTCGCTGTAGCGAATTGCGTCCTGCCTGGCAAAATAGATTCTACCGACTCGTGGAAAGCGATTATCTTGAAGGAGTAGACGGCTTTGTCTTCAATAGTGTGACTACCCGCTCCACAGTGGAGGGCTTAATCGGCAACAGCAAGCCATCTGTTGTGGCTTTCCCGGGCCGAGACGGCGTAAGACCTGACATGACAAGATCCGCGGTAGAGAGCCGAGCCCTTGAGTCCGGCCCTCTCCGAATCCTCTTCGTAGGGAGTCTTATTCCTCGCAAGGAGCTGCACACGCTGCTCGCTGCGCTTGCCCGCTTACCAGGGGATAGCTGGCGGCTCGACGTTGTCGGGAGCCCCAAGACCGATCCGGCCTATGCATCCAGCGTTTTAGCTGAAATCGAACGGCTGGGAACGTGCGAGCAGGTTCAATTGCTAGGATCTCTGACAGGCCAAGAACTTGCGGACTGTTATTCCCGCAACCATTTGCTTGCTGTTCCGTCGTCTTATGAAGGCTTCGGAATTGTGTACCTGGAGGCTATGGGGTTCGGCCTGCCAGCCTTGGCCTCCACTGCAGGCGCGGCCCACGAGATAATCACTCACGACCTGGACGGTTTTCTCGTTACGCCCGGAGATGTTGGGGCCATAGCTGGCCACGTGGGGAGCCTCACGAGTGACCGGGGAAAGCTCGTCCGAATGGGTTTAGCCGCGCTGGACCGCTATGCAGCTCATCCGACATGGGGTGATTCAGCTGCGACTATCCGCAATTTTCTGGAGGAGATGGTTCATTAGAGCTATGACTGTTTCGCCGTCTTACAATTTCACTCGTTACCTGGCTGCAAAGAAGAGCGTGGACGACCGCGCGCTAAACAAGACAGTCTGGGAAAGCCTCTCTCGCTCCGTGGCATCGTATCCGGTGGAAGACCGGCTACAGGTCCTGGAGATCGGTGCAGGAATAGGCACTATGATTGAGAGGACCCTTGATTGGAGACTTCTGACCCGAGCCACATATCTTGCTCTGGATGCCGAGCAGGCCAACATTTCAGAGGCGTCTTCCCGATTGCCGTCGTGGGCCTCGGATAACGGTTACACGGTTGAAAATGTGGCACCCGACAATATCAGGATTAGGGGCAAGGATCAGGACCTGTTGGTCAAACTGGAGACAGCAGATGTCTTCGAATTCCTGGACAGAGAATTGGTTAATTCCAAGTGGGACGTGCTCATTGCAAACGCTTTTCTGGACCTGATAGATGTCCCTTCGACTCTGCCGGCTCTGTTGTCGCTTTTGAAGCCCGGTGGCCTGTTCTACTTTACTATCACCTTCGACGGAGCGACAATCATACAGCCCGAGATCGACCGCGCCTTCGATGCTAAAATCGAAGCGCTATATCATGAAACAATGGACCGCCGCGTTATTGGAGGCAAGCCCTCCGGGGACAGCCGCACCGGCCGTCATTTTTTCGATCAGGTCCGATCCGCTGGGGCCACGCTGATAGAAGCCGGAGCTTCCGATTGGGTTGTCTTTGCCGGGCCAGACGGTTATCGTGGCGATGAAGCGTACTTCCTGCACTTTATCATCCACACGGTCGGCTCTGCCTTGAAGGGGCAACCGACTCTTGATGAGGAGCGCCTTGCCTGGTGGGTCCGCGAACGTCAGAAGCAGATCGAGCAAGGGCGACTGGTCTATATAGCCCATCAAATGGACTTTGTCGGCCGCGTCTCTGGATAAATCTATTGCGGCTGCCAGCGGAAAAGCCCTGATGAACGGCTCGAAGGGACAGTTATGAAGAACGGGGAGCGAAAATATTCGCGCGTTGCCTTCTGGATAAGTCTGCTCACCCCGCTGGTGCTATTCGGCCTTCTTGCCTTCGGCGGAATCCTGGGAATCACCAAGCTTATTAAGATGATTTGGAACCTTTTTTGAATGAATCCGTCTCCTACACCTCGTAAAGATCCCCGTACTTGCGCTCCAAGTAATCGATCAAATAGCGTGGATTCATGTCCTCGCCTGTTACTTCTTTCACCAGGTCCTTGGGCAGGTACCGTGAACCCTGTGAATGGATCTTGGCCCTGAGCCATTCTCGAAGCGGAGTGAAGTCTCCTCGTCCCATTAGCTCATCCAAACTGCCGAGTTCCTGTTCCACACGTGCGAAGAACTGGGCGGAATTGAGGTTTCCGAGGGTGTACGTCGGGAAATATCCGATGGATCCCGAAGACCAGTGTACGTCTTGCATCACCCCTTGCGCATAGTCCGGTGGAGTTAGCCCCATGTAGGTTTCCATCTTTTCGTTCCACGCGGCCGGCAGATCTTTCACATCGAGGTCCCCGCGACACATCAACACTTCAAGCTCAAACCTCAGCAGAATATGAAGATTGTATGTCACCTCGTCGGCCTCAACCCGAATCAGACTAGGACTGACTCTATTGATCGAGAAGTAAAAGTCTTCGCGCGGAATGTCCCTCAGAGAAACGAATCTGGTCCGAGCTTGAGCATAGAAGTGCTCCCAAAACGGCATGGACCGCGCCACGAGGTTTTCCCACATTCTTGACTGGGATTCATTGATACCCAGAGAGATGGGCCGGCAAAAGGGCGAGCCCCAATGATCGAGAGGCAAACCCTGATGGTATATCCCGTGTCCGGCTTCGTGGATAACCGCAAAGAATGCTTCGCCAAAATCGTTTTCGCTGTACCGAGTGGTGATGCGCACATCGCCCGGACCGAGCCCTGTTGTAAACGGATGAGCCGAGATATCCAGACGGCCGCCCTGGAAGTTGTAACCTATCCGCTTCGCCACCTCGATGGCGAAAGATTCCTGGTCGGCTTTTGGAAAACGTCCTTCGTCCAAAGATGCTCGGGGCTCGTTTGGAACTCCCCTTGATGCGTTCGAGCAACCGCAACCAGCGCTTGAGTCAAGGTGTTGAAGACCGGCTGCAGGCCCTTTACCGTTTCTCCTTGCTCATACGCGTCCAACAACGCATCATAGGGCTCATCTTCGTACCCGAGGGCTTCGGACTCTTCACGTTTAAGCGAAACAATTCGCTCCAGGTAGGGCACGAAGGTTTTCCAATCGTTCAAAGGTCTGGCTTTTTCCCAAACTGACTGCCCTTCTGCCGTAGCTCTCGCGATCTCGACCGCAAGCTTTTCCGAGATCTTGGTCGCGCGATCGGTACGATCTGCGCCATTCGCGGAAGTTCACAGCCGAGACTGACAACGGATCACGGGTCAGTTCCGACCCATCAAGATCGGCCAACCATTCGCCGATGCGCGGATCCGTCACCATTCTGGTGTCGCACCTTGGCGAGATAGGACAAGACGTTCACCCGATGAGCATGACCTTCCGGGGGAATCTGGGTGCGCTGGTCCCAGTGCAACAGACCGATTGCGGAGCCGAGATAAGCGGTTTCCTTACTATGGGCTGACAGTTGTTCGTAGGCTTCGGAAGAATTCATGGTGATCCTCGTGGCTGCATTCGCGAATGCTTCCGCCCGGCTAGGCGGAAGGTCTCGCTAACGCCGAAGAGCTGGACGCTTACTGGTTATCAGGCGGCGCCTGAGAACCGAATTCAACCAATCTCCTCAGGCTCCCACAGTCTAGCGCGCTTTGATGCAGGCATGCAACAAGGCGCAAACGTAGAAGAGAAACAAGAAATGCGCTCATCTCGCCGGATGTTTGTTGAGGGCTAGATAATATGGATTCCGAAATGCGAGCCCCTGCGCAATATATGTCACAGGGTGCCTGCGGGGGAACTGACTGTTGGGAATGGGTCCGGCGGCGTATAATTTTTCCTGAATTTTGCTCCTAAAGCCCAGCACGTGACAAGGGTGTGGTGAAAGCCAAGCTGAAGCCGGCGCCAATGGTCCAGGACTGCCGGTCAAAAGCGAACTGGTACTCGCCCGTTAGGGGTGTCCCGCCCAACACATCAGTGATATCAATTTGTTTTGCATTTCCGTGCAACATGTTCCATCTACCAAACACACTGACTTGACCGCTCCCAAAGACAGCTCGGCCATATTCAGCAAAGGCTTCCAGGAAATAGCCGTTTCCGACTCCCTTCTGCAATTCAATCCTGTCCTGCGTTAATACCGAAAAGTTGCCAATCGAGTCGTGGTATAGGACGTCACCACCCAACCAAGGAAAGCCAATCACCCTGAACATCAGTTGGCTCCCACCTGGGGTCCCTTGCTCCACTTGGACACCAACAAAAGGAATGTAACAATTGATGGTGATGTCACCCGTGTCGGACGGCGATCCAACCGGACCCGAAAAATTGCCGGGGTCCTTGAAGTTTGCCGCGAAACGATCATAACGAAATCCTGCGAGCAGCTTGCCTAGGCCGAGGGTTTCGTAGCTCAATGCTCCATCAACAAACCACCAGTCCGTGTTGGTACTCCAGGTTTTTCCACCCGGGCCAGCGTCGATTATAGAAAAAGTTTCTTCCGAGGGCTGATTGGCAGGGATAATTATCCAGTAGTCGGCACAGAAGTCCTATTCGTCCCCCGAGGTTCGTCTGAGTCTGAAACTCCCAGCCAAAGTCCCCTGATAGGGGAAGTGTTTCGTATTGACAGCAGGTCGTCAGCTAAGGGGCCAGTGTCCGGGCGTCGAAGATCAAACGAAGACGTGGAGCCCCTTCGGTCTCGCTCCCCACCCGGCATAAAATGTAAGGGGTCCGCAAACCGATTTTGCCGTGGCGCAACTGAGCCGTTCTCCAGAGGAATCGTCAAGAAAAGGGAAGCCTGGCAAACCCATTCCGAGCAGACCCTGGGCGCCGACTGGAACTGGTTAGAACAAAAAAAGCAGCGACCGAGAAACAGCCAAGACACGGATCGCGTAACTACTCCGGTTATCCATTTTATCCTCCCTCAATCCAAATGCCACAACTCGAGTCAACATCCCCGACAAGCCGGCCGGGTATCGTCCAGAGAAAGGCAACACAATGATTGATACAGAATGAGTTATCTATGCCTGAACGTTAATAGCCGTCAAGGAAATTCGGAGCGGCTCACGTAATCGTTCTGTTGAAGGCAGTTGGACGCGACGAATCGCGACTAGTTTTAAAATCTTGACACTTGTCATGGGCTCTGTTGTAACGTCAAACACACTGCTCCCGAAAAGCCTGCGAAACCGTGTGCGTAATTCTTTCAAGAAAGGCAGATACGAGGATGTTCGACGAAACGGAAGATTTGCGAATTCTCAGGGAAACCATCCGCAGGGCCGCAAAAGAGAAGATCGCTCCATTAGCGGCCTCAATCGACGAGGAGGGGGTTTTCAACCGCGAGGTGGAAGGTCTTTGCTGGGATCTTGGCCTGCTGACGCTTACACTCCCGCCGGAATATGGAGGCATGGAGAAATGCCAGGGGACAGCCTTGTGCGCCGCGGTGGAAGAGATAGCCCGACATTGCGCTTCGTCTGCTCTCTTGTTGATCATACAAGCTGTGGGGTCATTCCCGATTGTGCACGGGGCCTCGGAAGAACTCCGGCATAGAGTCCTGACCAGAATCGCGGAAGAGCGGGCCCTTGTGGGTTATCTTGTTACCGAGCCGGCGTCCGGTTCGGATGTCGCGTCCATAAAGACCGTTGCAACTCGAGATGCTAATGATTACGTGATTTCGGGAACAAAATGTTTTGCCACAAACGGCGGTGTCGCCTCTGTGTATTCCGTTTTAGCTCGTACATCCAAGGGGGGAGGGCACGACGGACTCTCCTTTTTTGTCGTTGAGCGCGAGCGGCCTGGCGTGTCCATCGGCAGGACGGAAAACAAGCTTGGGCAGCGCGGCTCTAATACCACCGAAGTCATACTTGATGATGTGAGGGTGCCGGTACAGAACATCCTAGGGGTTGAAGGAAAGGGCTTTCTGCTGGCCATGAAGGACTTCGACATGTCACGACCCGCGGTGGCGGCTCAGGCGCTTGGTATAGCCGAGGGAGCTTTCGAGGTGATGGTCCGTTACGCGAAGGAACGTAGAACCTTCGGCAAGGCCATAGCGGAACATCAGCTTATCCAAGCGATACTGGCAGACAGTGCCACCCTGATAGAGGCCTCGCGGGGACTGGTCTACCGTGCTGCAAAGCTGTACGATGAAGGCCGACAGAACACCAAGCTGGCCTCAATGGCTAAGTGCTTCGCCGGCGACGCAGCCATGAAAGTGACGACCGATGCGGTTCAGGTTCTAGGAGGATACGGTTACATGAAGGACTTCCCGGTGGAACGGATGTTTAGGGATGCCAAACTTACACAGATATTCGAGGGGACAAACCAAATCCAAAGGCTCGTAATCGCCAGAGAAATACTGAAGGAGATGTAGAAGGGAGGCTGAAGTCGTGTTCAAGCTTACTGATGAACAGCAGATGATCCTGGACACGGTCCGCAAGATCGCGTTGAAGGAGATCGGGCCTCGTGCCGCGGATTTGGATGAAACCGCGGGGTTCCCCGATCATTCATTGAACGCGTTCGCAGAAAACGGACTGTTGAACCCGCTCTTGCCTGCGGAGTACGGTGGAGTGGAGACCTCTTTTCTGACCTTCTCCATGATTCTCGAAGAGATCAGCCGCGTTTGTGCATCCTCAGCGCTGCTCCTCATTGCTCAGGCAGATGGAACGTTGCCGATAGTTCATGGCGGCAGCGAAGACCTCAAGGCGAAGTATTTGAACAGGCTGGGCGAGGATTCCCGCGTGCTGACCGCTCTGGCCGCGACCGAGCCCGGGGCGGGATCGGACGTGCTATCTATGAGGACCAGCGCGGTACTAAAAGGCGACCGATATGTGATCAACGGCCAGAAGTGCTTCATAACCAACGGGTCTGTCGCGGACTTCTTTGTCCTCTATGCATACACGGATCAGGCTAAGAAAGCCCGAGGTATCAGCGCATTCGTCGTTGAGAAAGACTTTCCAGGACTTCATTACGGCAAGAACGAAAACAAGATGGGGATGCGGGGTTCTGTGAATTCCGAATTGTTCTTTGACGACTTGGAAGTGCCTGCGTGAGAACCTCATCGGCAGGGAAGGGGAGGGCTTTGCCAACCTCATGCGGACATTGGGGATGAGCCGGCTATTTTGCGCTTCTCAGGCAGTGGGCATTGCACAAGGGGCCCTCACTGAAGCTGTTGCCTATGCGCGGGAGCGGGTCCAGTTTGGTAAGCCGATCGCGGCGCTTTCAACGATCCAGTTCATGGTCGCGGACATGGCCGCGGCTGTCGAGTCTGCCCGTCTCCTCACGTACAATGCCGCGAGTATGTTGGACTCGGGCGGAGGTGAAGAAGCAGAGACTCATGCGGCAATGGCCAAGTTCTTGGCATCGGACACCGCCATGAAAGTCACAACCGATGCGGTGCAGATCCTGGGCGGGTACGGATACATGAAGGATTATCCGGTTGAAAGGATGATGCGAGACGCCAAGCTAACGCAAATCTACACAGGCACGAACCAGATCATGAGGCTCGTGGCGGGGCGGTCGATTCTGCGAAAATAGCAAAACAAATATGATCGGATTGATGATTGAGGGTTATTCATCCTCTTCTTCATCGTAATCCTCTTCTTGATCGTAATCCCCTTCGATTGCCCATCTGTACCCATGCCTTCTATAAAATGTGTCATAGTATCTTTCCATTGCAGCTGTGTATTGGGAAAGCATCAACACCACGTCGCTATTCTGGGGAACATCGTCCTCCTCCAGAAGATCCAGATATTCAATTGTCATCTTTCGTCCGCACACCCTCGCGGCATTTGGACAAAAGCCGATTGATGATCTTAATTTTGGCTTTGCTTACTACTCCCTCAGGCTTTTTCTTGCTAAGTTCTTTGAATTCGCCTGTACATTGCGTCCAGTAGTGGTCTTGTCACCTCATATAACTGGGTCTTTTCAACCGAAGTTGTGCGGTCTTCCCGTGTCATACCTTACTTCTCCCGTAACCTCTTCGGCGTCACAGTGGGGATGTAAATCACTTCGTCAATACCATCCTCGTCGTGTTGGCCTGTTTCCACAACCCATCGCCAACCGCCCGCAAAAATCTTAGTGTTGTCAGCGCGGAACTTTTCAAAGCATTGAAGATACTGAGACAGGACGAAAATCACATCGCTGTTTGCGGAGGTCATCTTCATTAAACTCGAAACCATTTTAATCGCTTA
>CAWBBA010000035.1:0-62607 GCA_963786905.1 uncultured delta proteobacterium
TGTCCTGTACTGGTACCGTTTGGTCTTGCTCACCTGGGAAAGAAACTTGACGGCTTTCTTCGGGGCGGGCTGGGGACACTGGCGCGGCGCGGCAGAGGAAGTTCAGCGCCGTGGTCCAGAACGGGGCATATATATCTATGGTCTCACTGCATTGGCATTAGGTTTTTCTTGCGCCTTTGCGGCCCTATGCTCAGTCATTCTCCTCGGCACAGTGATGGTATAGGAGTTGGCGCGGTTTATCCCCTCCTCTATATATCAAGGCATGCGCATACGGGTTCTACGTTGTTCCTCTTGTGGGAGTGGCCGACATGATGGCTGGCCCGCAAGAGCCTCGCTATATCTTACTTTTTATTTTGGGATTCGCGGCTTTCTTGGGCGGGAGCGTGTTACTGAATTGGTAGGCTTCGGAACTATCGTTGTGCTTGGTGTGGCCCCGGTGCTCGGCCGAAGAGAAGCCCGGCATGCGATCAATTTCGCGATGGAGCATGCGGTCCCGCAGGGACCGGGGTCGAGGAACTCCCGGCGAGAAACGCGGCAGAACACCTTCTTTTCAAAACGGATCAGCGGGATGGGCCCGATTTTTTTGCTCCGTGGGCTTTGAGAAGTGACTCAATTTTCTTGTAGCCTTTACCCTTTGCAATCTTCATGGCCGTCCAGCCGTATTGGTGCTTTAGATTAACATCAGCGCCCTTTTTCAAAAGCAGTTTTGCAGCTTCCAGGTGGCCACGATTCGCAGCCTCCATCAGTGGCGTCCAGCCATGCTCGCCTTTAGAATTGACATCAGCTCCCTTGTCCAAAAGCAGTTTCACCACGTCCATCTGACCTCGGCTGACCGCACATAACAGGGCTGTCCAGCCACGCTGGTCTTTTGCGTTGACGTCAGCGCCGCTATCCAACAGGCTTGTAACTTTCTCCACGTCCCCGTTCACACTGGCCAGTATCAAGTCATGATTCTTGTCGCCGGCGCTGGCCAGGTCCGGAAATGCTATCAGCACAAGGGCAAGCCCAACCGCCATTAGGCTTCTAATGATCCCTAAAACACTGGCGCTTTTTGCGGACATGAAATACCCTTCCCTGCTATCGGATGAGGTTGGCAAGTGAGAGCTTGGAAAGTGAAATAGCGGCCCTCCGTTCGAGGTCGGATTCGCGGTGGCTACACTCCAGGTGACAACTCCAGATAATTGCGAACATACCTCACCCGCGGACCCCCGCGCAAATGAAACTACACCACGCTCGTAAGCTCTCTCACTTGCGTGCTGGGAAAGACTGTCATTGCGAGCGGAGCGAAGCAATCTGTGCCTTTGGCTGTGGAGATTGCTTCGTCGTTTCACTCCTCGCAATGACAAACAACCCTCAATTGCCCTCGCTGAGTGAATGGTTGACCAAGCTCCACTTGCGTTTTTTGGTCTCCGAAGTGACATTCAAGAATAGCATTGTTCAAGGCGGGCCGAATGGATACTCACATGCAACCGGATTTGCCTCTTGAATCGGCGCAGATGCAGCCGTCAGACCTGGAGGATGTCTTAGCCATAGAAAGGACTTCGTTTGCGACCCCCTGGTCCAGAGATATGTTCTACGAAGAGATGAAGAATAGAACGCGCAGGGTGGTAGTCTTCAGACTGGAGGGGAAAATAATCGGGTACATCTGCTTCTGGGTGGTTTTGGATGAGGCCCACGTTCTCAACGTTGCGGTGCATCCCGAACAAAAGGGGCCGAGGGTATGGCAAAGCAATTATGGCTACCTCGAATCCGTCTGCCGGCAGGAGGGTCTCAACCGCCTGCTTCTCGAAGTTGGGCGGCGCAATGCCCCAGCGAGAAGTCTGTACAAGAAATTCGGGTTTAGTTCCATCGGATTTCGAAAGCACTACTACGCGGTAATTAAGGATGACGCATTAGTAATGGAAAAGTGGTTGGGGTTCGGCGAAGAAGCGAATAGGGACTCAGAGAGGTCTGAAACAAAGTGAGCTTTTTCTCTTGGCATAGATTGACACCTGAGTGTTAAATGTAATCGTAGAGATGCCCTGCTCCTTTCTTTCTCCTCCAAAGGTATGGGCGCTAAATTGTGACAGTATGGGCATCGCAAGTTCCCACTCTCCCTTCCCTCTCCCGCATAAGGGGTAGGGGCGGGTTTGAAACCCGCCCTTAAGCCCCCCTGGACGGAGAGGGGAAATGGGGAAGGTGATTTCAGGACATTTACAATGCAACTTTCCATGCCAAATATCCGGCAAATTATCTCCATTTCGGCCATTTGCATGGCATCAGCGGTGACGGGCCTATTTGCAGATCTTGCCACGGGAACTGGTTCCGAGTTACCCCGCGGCCTTTTCGGAAAGGCAAGCTGACCGCAAGCAGATGGTCGAGTCCCAGTTCAAAGGCTGGGGCCGGACAACAATCTCGGATGCCGCGGTCCTTCAGGCCATGCTGAAGGTCCCGCGCCATTTTTTCGTGCCGCCGAACCATATCGCACTGGCGTACCAAGATTCCCCCGTGCCTATCGGTCACGGGCAGACCATTTCTCAGCCGTACATCGTGGCGCTCATGACTCAGGCGCTGGAACTAAAGCCAGGGATGAAGGTGCTGGAAGTCGGGACCGGATCGGGTTACCAAGCGGCGGTACTCGCTGAGATAACTCCGGATGTCTTCACCATCGAAATCATTCGGCCTCTTTATGCGGCCGCGGCCGACCGGTTGAAAGCGCTCGGATACGGCTCAGTAAAGGCGCTCCTGGGAGACGGTTATCACGGCTGGAAACAGTTTGGGCAGTTTGATCGCATCATTGTGACATGCGCGGCCCTCCACGTCCCCCCTCCCCTCTTCGATCAACTCAAGCCCGGCGGGAAAATGGTGATTCCGGTAGGCGGGACCTTCGAGACGCAGCGACTCTTGTTGGTCACCAAGGATGAGGGCGGAGGACGCTCGTCGAAAGCCCTTGAGTTGGTGCGCTTCGTTCCCCTTATCCGAGAGGCCCCCGTAAGTGAGCCGGTGAAACAAAATTCGCTCTTGGACGCGTGGCGCCCGCGGTATTTTTCATTTCGTTTGCTGCGATCGCTTGGCAGCTCGGCCTCATGCGATGTCTCCTGATTGCCAGGTACCACCATTTTTCTTTTTTGGTGATCAGTTGCGCTCTTCTCGGTTTCGGTGCGGGCGGAGCGGCCTTATCCCTGGGTAGATCATGGTTTGAAAAACACCAGGAACAGGTCTTCCGTTGGGGCACGGTCGGCTTTGCGCTCTCCTTGCCGATCTGCTTCCGATTGGGGGAGGAGCTTCCTCTCAACGTATATTTTCCGCCGGCACTGCTCGTTCCCACTCTTGGTTGGTGGGTCGCCTTTTGGATTCTCCATTGCATCCCATTCCTCCTGGCAGGCCTGCTGATAGGATTGGCACTGATGTCCGCGGGTAACGAGGCTCATAGGATTTATGCAATCAATTTGGGGGGGAGCGCGGCAGGCGCGTTGGGCGGCATACTCCTCTTGGTGTACGTTCCGGCAAACGGCGTTGTTATTCCTATGGGGCTCTTGGTTCTGCTGTCCGGTATGTTCCTCATCCCGAGGGGCAAACGAGGGCCGAAATGGATCTACGCCAGTTGTGTGGCGACCCTGTGCGCGCTGCTTGGGGCCACCTATCTGTCGGGTCCTGACAGGTTTTTTCCCCTAAACATAGACCAGTATAAGGCCCTGGCTTACGTCCAACGCCTTGTTGCTCAAGGGACTGCTGAAAGAAAGGATACCCTTTACGGCCCGCGCGGGAGGGTCGATCTCTTTGCCAGTCCTTCCTTCCACGCGCTCCTGTCATTGAATTCGACCGATGTCCCTCCTCCTATGGATGTAGTCCTCGTGGATGGGTTCCAGGCTGGGACCATGCTCGATATAACCAATACCGATCAGGCCCGTTTTCTGGAGGGAACGCTCTCAGCCCTCCCCTATAAACTCGTCAAGCCGGAACGGGTTCTGATCCTCGGTGAAGCGGGAAGCATCTATCTCTGGCTGGCCCGATTAGAGCTCCGCGGCCTCGATCGTGCTGGTTCAACCGGATGAAAATATTCGCCGTGTTCTGGAAACACACCCCAGCCATGTGCTGGCTGACCCACGGGTGACACTGGTCGCCGCGGAGCCCCGGGCCTTCTTGGATAAAACAACAACTAAATTTGACATTATTCACCTGGCCGTCGATGGAGGGTTTCTCCCCCGGTTCAGGAGGAATAGCAGGCTTGAGAGAAGACTATCTCGGTACCGTTGAAGGATTCAGCCGTTGCCTGAACGCACTGACCCCGGGCGGGATTGCCAGCGTGGTCCGGGGGATTCAGGACCCTGCCAGAGACAACATAAAGATCGCAGCTACTTGGATTGAAGCCCTGGAAAGGAACGAGGTAAAGGAGCCGGGGAAACAGATTATCATGGCCCGAGACGAGCTGGCCGTGGCCACGCTTGTCGGCGAATCACCCTTCAGTGCGGATCTCGTGCGGGAGCTTCAACTGATGTGCCACAACATGTCCTGGGATCTCGATTGGTTTCCGGGAGTGAGGCCTGAACAAACCAACAAGATCCACTTATTGGCCGGCCCGGAAGGTAGTAGAGTGTCGTGGTACTACCACGCGATGAAAAAAATCCTTTCGCCTGAAAGAGAAGATTTTTACCGAAAATGGATCTGTAACGTTCAACCAGCCACAGACGACCGGCCGTTCTTCTATGACTTCTTCCGCTGGGATGCACTTTCCAAGCTTCGTTCGGTCTTCGGACCCCAATGGCCTGCAAGGGCCGAAATGGGGTTCCTCGTGCTCGTGTTGGCCACGATCTGGACCGCCCTCGTGGCAGCCGTCTTGCTCCCCGGCCCGATCATTATGTTGCGACGAGAAAAAGTGACGCGGCGCGTTGGCTTTGATCGCGTGGACCGTGGCCTATTTCGCAGCGTTGGGTACAGGGTTCATGTTCCTGGAAATGAGTTTCATCCAGATGTTTACGCGCTTCCTCGGGGACCCTGTCCTGGCCGCGGCGCTTGTTGTGGGAGGTTTTCTCTTTTTCGCGGGGTTGGGCAGCATTTTACAGCCCCGAATTACTGGCCGACTTCGAGGAGGGGTATTTGGGACGGCAATGACTGTAGCTCTGCTGGCGCTGTTCGATATAGGCGTCGTCTCGACCATCTTCGAAACAGCAGCAGTTCTGCCCGGCGTCTGGAAAGCCGTTGCCGGACTGACCATGATAGCTCCCTTGGCTTTTCTCATGGGCACACCTTTCCCGTGGGGGCTTTCTCTGCTTCATGAGAGGGCTGCCGCGGCGGTACCCGTCGCGTGGGCAGTCAACGGCTTTGCTTCTGTGGTTTCTGCCTGTGGTGCGGTACTCCTGGCAATGGCCTGTGGCTTCAAATGGCTATTTGTCTTGGCCGCGGTGCTCTACGCGACTGCGGGGCTACTTTCTCTCCTATTTGTGCGGTGGACTAAGACGGAACAGGTTAATCCAAACGGATCCGTTATCGTAGGAGCGGATCCTGCCTCACGGGAATGAACCATTGCGTTTCCTGTTTTAATTCAGTCCGCGTAAGCAGCGGTTGCCATTGCGAGCGCAGCGAAGCAATCGTGCGGTTCTGCGAAACGCGGCTGAAAACGAGATTGCCACGTCGTTACACTCCTCGCAATGACAGCGCGATATAATTCGCGCTCATAACTAGACTCACATTGCGAGTCCTCTCTATAAGGCCCATTCTTAATCGGAGTTTTGACACATACTTCTAACAGTTTTCAGGTACGAGAGGTTAGACATGGTTGTTTAATAATTTTTTTATGTCTAGGTTAGAAATTTCTTGTGATGATAACTAATAAGAGATATAGGCTCGCCTCAGTTTGGCTGCATGGCATCAACTACTTGCCAACAGAGGTAATTTTACATGAAATTGATTCCCGCCGTCTCCTTGGCGATCATCTTTGCGCTGACCCTTTTTGCCTCCTCATGTTCAACCTTGCGTTCCGGAAGCCCGGTGAAGGCCGGGTACGATGCTGAGAAGCCCGTATTCGACACTGAAGAGGGAGGCTGGGCTTATAGAAATGTTCCCGGGGTCAAAGCGCTCTCCAATTTCGTGCCCCCCCCGACTGAAGCCAGGACCAAATGGGATGAGTGGCAAAAGAGAAAGCAACATCCCGGGCACCTGGGCAACGACTTTAATTGAGATTCAAAGTGCCGGGAAGCCTAGACTGACCATTCGAAGAGAAATCCCCTTGTCCGAGCGTGGTGTCTCGCAATTAGCATTCAAATCCCTTATCTATGTCAGGTCTCGAAAGTAATCAGGGATTGACTCCTGGGTGCCACGGACCTGGGCTCTGCCAGGTCCGTGCCGGGGTATCGGTAAAACACTAAAGCTGTCCCCGCAATCGAACATCCAATTGAAAAGCGAGCCGATGATATGATGAAGCAAGGAATCTTCCGCCTAATTGTGGCAATAGAACTGGGAGGAAGCACGGACCTGGCAGAGCCCAGGTCCGTGGCACCCAATATAGAAAGAACCTCTTGACAGAAGTGGCTACCATAGTTGTTTCCCAAAGCTCTTCGTGAATGAGGTCGTCCCGCGTAGGCGGAACACCCGCAAATTGATCCGCGTTCACTTTCGAGAACACCTATAGCCAGCACGCAAGTCAGTGTCATTGCGAGAAGCGGAGCGACGAAGCAATCTTCAGCGCTGGTCCTACAACCTCGCGAGATTGCTTGGCTGGGCTCGCAATGACATGTTTGGCTGGACTCCGGCTCGCGCGCAAGTGAATGGTTACTTCTGCTCCTCTCAGCCTGTGCACAACTTCGTCCCTTGGTATATCCGCATCTACTGGACGTTTGTGCGCGGCTGCCGCTGATAAAGGTTCACCCAGCGATTGTGCTCTTGCAGGTTTGAGGAGAACTGGTGGCTTCCGTCGTTCTTGGCCACGAAATAAAGGTAATCAACATCCGCAGGCTTGACCGCTCCTATGAGAGATTCTTTACCCGGGTTTGCGATGGGACCGGGGGGGAGCCCGGTATTTTGGTAGGTGTTGTACGGTTGTTGCCGGTTCAGATCATCGCGGGTGATCTTCGATCCCATGGGTTTGATCCCGTATATGACCGTGGGATCTGACTGGAGACGCATTTTATTGCGTAAACGGTTATGAAATACCGCGGAGACAAGTGAGTGCTCGGACGCCCGGGCCTCCTTTTCTATAAGCGAGGCCATGGTGACCACCTGAAGTGTTGTCCACTCGTTTTCTTCGGCTATCTGCCTGGCGTACTTGTCGTAGACTTCGTGGAACCTCTGCACCATTTTCCGGATGATCAGCTTCCCATCACTCTTCTCAGACGGCCGCATGAAGTATGTATCAGGAAAAAGATACCCTTCTAAAGAATTCGCGTCCACGTTTAATTCTTTGAGAAACACTTGGTCCTTAGCGGCACTCAAGAAGTCTTCTCTGGACATGATCCCGGACTGATTAAAGAGATCCGCGACCTGGTACATGTCAAATCCTTCCGGAACCGTGAGGGAAAACATGAGTGTCTTGCCCGAGATTAATTGATCCAGGACGTCCCCAGCGTCGCTACCGGTTTTCAGGGCATAATCCCCTGCCTTGATCTTGCGCTGTTCGCCGCGGATCATCGCTACGAGTTTAAACAAGAGCCTGCTCGAGATGACCCCCTTTTCCTGAAGAACAGTCCCTACCTGGGAAAGCGACGCTCCCTTGGGTATCGTTACAATAACTTCTTCACCGGCCGGTGCCGTGGGTTTGTCGGGCCGCGCGACCAATTCATTTAGGATAGCCGGCAGTCGAGAGTAAGCCACGTACCCCCCAACGCCGAGCGCGGCCAAAATCGATATAACAATCACAATCTTGATCGCAGAAACAATCGGAGATCTCATGACTTCGACATTTCCTTGAAATGTTGATTATCGAGGTAGCCCTGGAGAATTATGACTGCGGCAAGCTTGTCTATAACCTTTCGGCGTTTCGAACGGCTCATGTCCGCTTCCAACAAGATTCGTTCCGCGGCCGCTGTCGACAACCGTTCGTCCCATTCCCGCACAGGGATGTCGAGTCTCCGGTGGATCTGTTCGACAAACGCCCGCACCCGTTGGACTTGTGGTCCCTCGGTCCCGCTCATGTTGTACGGCATCCCGACGACAATCTCTTGGATCCCATATTCCGCGGAAAGCTCAAGAATGCGGTCGACGTCCTTTTCAGGCGTCCGGCATATAAGGGTTTCAATGCCCTGGGCCGTAAACCCCAGTTCGTCGCTGAGTGCGATCCCGATTCGTTTCGATCCGATATCCAAGCCAAGAATGCGCAAGGAAACCCACCTCATGGGAGATTCGGTGTAATCATTAATTCACCTTCGAGTGGCACAGGTGTAATTAATTATCGAGTCACTGTCAAGGCTCCGGTGCTTGGCTGACGTGGAGGGAAGCTAATCCAACGGCCTGTGTCTCCATTTTCCAGCGAATAGGTACTGCCATTTGTGTGCGCTGACATGCCAACACGTTCGCCTCTTTCTCCGTATGAAGAGGACAGGCGTAGAAGCGTTAGAACAAGCGTC
The DNA here is from genome assembly GCA_963786905.1 of uncultured delta proteobacterium. Taxonomy (GTDB): domain Bacteria; phylum Desulfobacterota; class Desulfomonilia; order Desulfomonilales; family Desulfomonilaceae; genus CAWBBA01. Next base: position 8,538 of record CAWBBA010000035.1, read on the forward strand.
TTTCCCTCCCCTTTCTGAAGGGGGACTTTGATGGCCCCGCAGCCGCATAAATAACGGATGACCGGTGAAACTAACTTTATATTAGCGCCCATGGGGTGCGGGGAGAACTTCGATTGCCCGGTTTGTCCGGGTCCGCGGTGCGCTTACAAACAAATATTTAGCGAGAAAGAATATTATAGGTGCGCCGGAACATGGCTGTGCTCCACATTAAAGAATTCATGCACTCTTTTGGAGCCTTCCCAAAGCCGCGGCCACCTCTAAAATGTACCGTGCGTCATCTTCATTCACGTACGGGATACATTTGTCCGTCTCAAAGGGAAGTTGATGATCCACGAGATGTGGAGGGAGCCGACTTATCTTACCCGCCTTGGCCAGGGGGGCCGGCAGCCCTTGGATGGCTTCGTCAGATATAAGAACAACGTTTTCGTCATCCGAGACTAGGGCGATTCCTATTGAACTAGGTCGCTGCTGCCCGAAAATCTCTTTGAGACCTTTTCTCAGGTATGCGGTGAGAGAACGTAGACCTCCCCTGATTTCCCCCAGACCGGAAATCCCGTCCAGGGCCTGCCGACGTTGAACATCCGTCCCCATGAGCAGGGCCTCTTCGAAACTCTCGAGCGCTTCCAAGAGATGCTTGCGAGAAAGGTGTGCGCGCGCTTCGATGAGCATGCTACGAGCCTCGGTCTCATCGACCGCCTCCGGGTCGTAAGCCTTGCCGTAACACTCCACAGCAGCGGGAATATTCCCTTTCTCCAGGAACTTGCGTCCTTTTGCAACCAAGGAGGATTCTGGTACATCAGCGTTTGTTTGAATCATGGATTGCTCGTGTTATTCTGCTTAGGATAGATGATTCGCCTCCATTACGGGCTTAACGGATATGACTCTGAGCTTACGGTCCGGCCGAGCCGGCTAGAGGTTACGCTAACAATCCATGATTAACCATTATGTTTTGGTTAGTTAACCTCATTTGCTAAAGCGTTGCTTAACATATTTGCCGCCGGTTTTCAACCACTTTCGGACGCCCGATTCAATTACAGGCAACTTTCCGCATCTGGAAGGCTGGCGCGCTACCCAATGTTCTTCGAATCCCTGGTACCATGGCGCCAATGAATAGGGACACGCGACAGTCTGCCAGGGCGCCCAACTCTACAGACCTCGGTCGGGCTGATAGGTTGGAGTCTTGCAGGTTGAAGCCAGACGCGGAAGATGGTAAAACTACTATAGTCCTCTAGCGGGACAGCCCGGAGAACGGACGACACTTCGTCCGTTCTCCATCAAGATGCTATCGCTCTGGGACTTGGAGAGAAATCCGCTGACGCACCGAAATTCCCCACATTTTGATCTATTGCTGCATCGGCGCGCAGTTCCGCCGATGCCGGTCCCGTATGAAAGGTATTGCGCCCGGCGGACCAGATAAGATGAAAATCAAGGCATTGCTCAGGTATCTCCCCGTCTTGTCCATCGTGTTGGTGGCCGGAACTCTCCTCGTGATCGTGATCCTCTTTACTCTACGGAACATCAATTCCCAGAACGAGCGTATGGAAGAGTTCACTAGCCGCCAGGGAGTCTCCGTCATTCGCACGTTAGAGGCAGGCACCCGAACGGGATTCATGGAGGGGGACTGGGGTATCGAACATCTTCAGATGCTCATCGAGCAGGCTGCGAAAGATCCCGATGTTGAATGGGTGGGCCTCATCAACAGCGACGGGATCATTATGGCCCACAGTGAACCCGCTAAGATAGGGCTCCGCCTCTTGATGGGAAGCGAAATGAACACTGTGAACACAGTTATTCGCACTGGGGAACCTCTGTCCTTCAGGCGGGAGTTAACGGGAGGACGGCAAATCTTCGAGATCTGGAAGCCCTTCACGCCCTTTCCGGATCAAATAGCACAAACCGACGTCATGGCCCGTCACACGCGTATAGGTAAAGAGTTGTTGGACGTGTTTGACCGCGAGCAAAAGCAGGTACTGTTCCTCGGTCTGAAGATGGACCGTTTCAAGCAGATACAGCATCAGGACATAATCTTCGCCATCTTTATGGGGGCGATACTGTTTGTTATCGGCTCAGCAAGTGTGTATTTCATTTTCGTGGTCCAGAACTCCTACTTGGTCCGCCGCACATTGGATGAAATGCGGACCTATACCCGAAACGTCCTGGAGAGTATGGCCAACGGGCTTATCACGGTTGACCGCTCCCTGAGGGTAGCAACATTCAACCCCACCGCGCTGGAAATTCTCAGGAAGCCCAAGGAAGAAGTGGAGGGACGTCCCATTTCGGAACTCTTGCCTCTTGAGGACGAGATCAGACAAGTTCTTTCGGATACCGATGCAGTCCTGGAAAAGGAAGTAAAGTTGTCCAGCGAAGGGAAAGGCAAAAGCTTTCTGGGCCTCTCCGTATCGCCGCTCAAGGAGCCGGAATCCTCCATCACTCGCGGAGCTGTGATCATTGTGCGGGATCTCACGCTGATTCGTGAACTGGAACAGAAGGTTATTGTCAGCGAGAAGTTTGCGGCGCTGGGCCGTCTGTCCGCAGGAGTCGCTCACGAGATACGCAATCCGCTCAATTCGATCCGCGGTTTCATTCAGTACTTTCAGAAGAAGCTCCAACTTGATGAAGAGGATTACCGTTACACTGACTTGATGCTAACGGAAGTGGATCGCCTTAACAGGGTCATCTCCAAACTACTGGCTTATTCCAAGCCTCGAGAACCCCGTTTGGGCATCCGGTCGGCAGACGAGATCCTGGATCACTGCATCAGAGTTGTGGAAAGGGAGGCAGGGGAAGCAGGGGTGGAACTGGTTCGGAGGCCCTGCGGCAACGACATTCCCCTTGTGCTGATGGATACTGATCAGATGACCCAAGTATTCCTTAACATTCTCATCAACGCCATCGAGGCCACCCCTAAGGGTGGAAAAGTCCTCATAGGCCACGAGACAGATGATGAGGGCCGTGTTCAAATAGCCGTGGAAGACACCGGTGGAGGAATTCCCCGTGAGGATCTGGATAAGCTTTTTGATCCGTTCTTTTCGACAAAGAAAAAGGGGACCGGGTTAGGACTGGCCATCGTCAAGAGCATTATCGAGGGGCACGGCGGGGAGATTGAAGTAGAGTCCGAACCAGGCAAGGGAACGCGGTTCATTGTTACGCTAGCCACATATCAAGCCCGCGGTGGAAGAGGCTACCGTGGATCTGGGCAAGGCGGCAGGTGCAGCTTCTACTGTCTGAGGGCTGGTGTTCCTTCCCACAGCTTGCATCGCACACTCGTATTCAAAATATAGGAAATTCAATGACAGATCTTAAGGCAAAAATTCTCGTCGTGGACGACGAACCCTCCCAGCGAAAAATGCTTCAAGCAAACCTCTCACTAGAGGGGTATAGGGTCTCCGAGGCTGAGGATGGCTCTGATGCCATCGCTAGGGTTTCCAACGAGTTCTTCGATCTCATCCTGATGGACAACCGCATGTCCCACATAGACGGCATCGAAGCGCTCAAACAAATTAAGAAGATTTCTCCCGGCATCCCCGTCATCATCATTACCGCCTACGCCTCCGTCGAGACTGCGGTTGAAGCCCTGCAAGCCGGGGCTCACGACTACCTGACCAAGCCTCTGGACATTGAGGAATTAAAAATCAAGGTCCAGCAATCATTAGAATTCTGGAGACTTAAGGAAGAGAACATTCTGCAGCGTAGACGGATAGAGAATCTCTTCGATGCCTCGCGCATTGTGGGACGCTCCCTCAAGATGAAGGCAGTCCTGGAAACCGTCGCAATGGTGGCTCCAACGGAAGCGTCGGTGCTTATCCTCGGGGAATCCGGAACAGGCAAGGAACTGATCGCCAATGCCTTGCATCAGGGGTCAACTAGGACGGAAAAAAGATTCATCAAGGTCAACTGTGCCGCACTGCCCGAGACACTGCTCGAGAGCGAGCTTTTCGGTCACGAGAAAGGTGCCTTCACCGGCGCGGTCGGTAGACGGCCCGGCCGTTTTGAACTTGCCGATGGTGGCACTATATTCCTGGACGAGATCGGCGAGATGAGTTTGGCCACGCAGTCCAAGTTGCTCCGGGTGCTCCAAGAGAGGGAGTTTGAGCCCTTGGGCTCCACTCGCACCGTAAAGGTCGACATTAGGATCGTGACCGCATCCAACAGAATACTGAAAGACGAGGTCAAGAAGGGAACATTTCGCGAGGACCTCTTTTACAGACTCAACGTTGTGCCTATCCTCTTGCCCTCTTTGAGGGAAAGGAAAGAGGACATTCCGCTGCTCATCGAACATTTTCTCAAGATCTATAACGAGAAAAACAGCCGGAATCTCCAAGGGTTCCACCCTCGAGCGCTGGATGCGCTTATGCGGTACTCGTGGCCCGGCAACATTCGGGAGCTGGAAAACGTAGTCGAACGGGCAGTCATTCTCACGCGGGATGACTATGTGCCGTTTTCCGAACTGCCGGAACCGATCCGAGAAGCCACAGAGGATCCTCTGTCCAAAGAGATCCGCGAAGGCATCCGCCCCGGCATGACCATAAGAGAAATGGAAAAAGAACTCATCCTCAAGACCCTCGACGATAACGACGGGAACCGCACCCGTTCGGCCCGCGTGCTGGGAATTACCCGCCGTACGCTGCAACACAAGCTCAAGGAGTACGGTATAGAGCAGCAGAATGTTGACGCTGTTGCCGAAGGGTAGCCATTGAGGCCGTTGCATACGCCTTGGGGACGGCGAGCAAGCGCAGCAGACGCGAACCGTTCACTCAATAACGATGGTAGCGTCGAAAGAATCCTGGACCGCGGCCCGTTGAAGCCTTATATTAACAGCAGCTAATTGATACGAAAGGCGGTGCGGCATGGGTGAGGTGATACGAATTGAATCAAGCCGGAGTGCAAGAACGCTGAAGGAGAGAGACTGTTTCCTGAGTAAGCACCCTGAACTCAAGCCTCTTCAGCGAGAGGTTGACGACATGCTCAGGAAAGCGGGGTCTACGCACAATCGACTGGTAATGATTCACAATCTGATGATGGATTCCCTTCTGGATCTGAATGATAGGCTGCAATCAGTGGCTGGAAATCGTTGAAGCCGTGGGAGCGTTGCCTCCTACTAGAAAATAGCCTTCTCTATTCCACTTGACTCATTTCAGCTTCCACCAGTTCCGGCGGAAACTCAACCACAAATTCCGTGCCCCCGTTTTCGTAACAATCTTCTATGTCATTGCAGCAGGAGCATTTAGTTATTTCGCCGGGACAGGCGTCACGGGCCGTAGGAATACATGAACATCGTCTGCTGTTAAAACGGATGTGAAATCCAAGCCTCTCCGAGAATATCTTGATCTTCAAGAGATCTGTGCCCGTGCCACCCGCGTTGAATCCATAGCGTCGACCCGAACTATAGAAGTCTGTTTCCTGAATGGGGTAGAATCCCTGGAAAATATTTGGTTGCTCGCTTTCAGGAATTCCCACACCGTAGTCACGCACGCTAATCTTGTAGCCGGCAGGCGAGTGTTCCCCCGTTATCATTATCTTTCCGTGATCCGGCGTATTTTCGACTGCGTTCCTGACCAATCCCCCGATCACGGACAGCATGATCAGCGGCTGAATCTTGATAATTACAGGGTCTGGCGGCACGAAACGGATATCCACCAGACGGTCTTCCGTCATCTGATGCACACGAAACTCTACAGCCTGGAAAGCCGCGGTGATGGAAATTTTCTCAGTTTCTTCTCGCTTGCTCGGAAAATAGAGTTCTATCTTGTTCCTCAACGATTTAAGTGCATCTCTAAGTTGAGGCTGCTCTTCCTGCTCGATTTCGATCAGGTCCTGCATATAATCGAGGAAACCAGAGATGACTTGCCGTTCCTCGTATTCTTTGTCCTCCACAATGTGACTAACTTGTCTTTCGATGGTTTTGAGGCGACCGATGTTTCTCATCATGCGCTCAAAGGCTAATTTGTCATCGGCCACCCCCCCTGCTTCTAGTCGCCGCCGCAAGATCCTCAAAGAAGCCTCGATTATTGCCAAAGGGGTCTTGAGTTCATGGGAGAGGTGGTTGAGCATCTTGTTTTTCACCCGGTTGAGCCGTTCCAGTTCTTTATGCGAGTTTATCAGACTCTCGTAATACGACGCATTTTCAAGAGCCAGCGCCACGTTACTTGACAAAGCCACCATTATATCCACGTCTTCGTCGGTAAATGAGCCGTCTATCTTATTGAGGGCATACAAAACACCGAGCCGCTTCTCCCGTGTCTGCAAGGGAACGCAAATCATGGTTCGAGTTATGAAGCCGGACTTGGTATCAACCTCTTTGTAAACCCTGGGGTCATTGAGAGCATCATTAACGAGCGCGGGCTCACCAGTGCTGAAGACCCAACCGCATACTCCTTGATCCTTGGGTATGCGAATCTCTTCCTGGGCGGAAGAGAGAAAACTCTCTCTGTCCCGAACAGTTCTCCAGTAAAAGTCATCGCGTTCCTTGTCGTACAGGAGCACTCCCGCCCCGTCGCAATTGAGCACATTTTGAACTTCACCGACAATTACCGCCAGGAGGTGGTCCAGATCCGTAGTCGAAGCCAAGGCATTTGACGCATTGAAGAGCAGCACTAACTTTGCAGGATCAAGAGGCACCTGCGGGGCTCGGGCTTCGGAGAACCCATTCTTCTTTTCCTCGGGCATTGGAGACTTTGACTTAGGGAGTTCATCGCTCATAGAGGAAGGTCCCCGTTGGCTGAGGCGTCTGCGGTGCAGTGCTCATGAGGCAGACCTGCTTTGCCAGGAAAATGGCGATGGCGAGCCAAACCGATGCGCCCATTCGCGGCTGCACTGCTGAGGAATGTTAATTGTTCTATGACCGGAGCCAGTGAAGCAGTGGACAGTGACGTGAACGCTATTGCCTGATGTATGAAATGCGCCTTACCTTCGACTGAGGCCGGTCCGAGAGAATTGATCGGGCACGATCAGCAATGCCTTCCGCGGTCAGGCCAAAATCCTCCAGGAGTTCCGATCTGGTTCCATGCTCCACAAATGTATCCGGAATGCCCAGCCGAACAGTCCTTACGCCTTGGAGGCCCTGATCTGAAAAGAGTTCCAGCACAGCGCTCCCAAATCCCCCCGGGAGAACTCCCTCTTCGACTACCAGGACACCCCCTGCGGAGGCAGCTCGAGCGGAGATCATTTCCTGGTCCAGCGGCTTAAGGAAACGAGGGTTCAAGACACCGGCAGCGATCCCTTCATCTCCGAGAATGCGAGACGCTTCAACCGCGGGAGCTACCATAGACCCTACGGCAATAATGAGCACATCCTCGCCTTCTGAAGCCATGCTTGCTGTCCCAACAGGCAAGATGCTGGGCTCCTTTTTCAGCGAGACCCCGAGACCATGGGCACGAGGGTAACGCATAGCGCAGGGAACACCCAAATCCAGGGCGGTGGCGAGCATGTCTGCCAGCTCGTCTTCGTCTGCTGGCGCCATGACAACGAGATTAGGGATACTCCTGGTGAAAGCGATGTCAAAGACTCCATGATGGGTTGGCCCGTCCTCTCCTACCAAACCGGCGCGATCCAGGGCAAAAACAACTGGAAACTTTTGCATACACACATCGTGGATGAGGTGATCGTAGCCCCTTTGAATGAAGGTGGAGTAAATGGCAACGACCGGGCGATAACCCTCTTTCGCCAAGCCTGCCGCAAAAACCACCCCGTGCTGTTCGGCTATCCCCACATCGAAGAAGCGGTTAGGGAAGAGGCGGGCAAATTCAGTCAGGCCGGTGCCGTATTCCATGGCCGCTGTGATGGCCACGATCCTCGGATCTTTGCCAGCCAACTTCACCAGAGTGTTTCCAAAAACAGTCGTGTAAGACGGGGGCCCCTCAGAATCTTCCACACTGCCGGTCTGGATTTCAAAGGGCCCTACCCCGTGGAACCGGCTTGGATCTTCCTCCGCATGGCAATATCCCTTCCCTTTGCACGTGATGGTATGAATAAGGATTGGCTCGCGAAATCGTTGCACGTTTGTAAACGTGTCTATCAGATGCTTTATCTGATGGCCGTCGATGGGGCCCACATAAGTGAAGCCAAGTTCCTCGAAGAGGCGGCCCGGTGTAATGAAATTCTTCAGCGCATCCTCGAATTGCTTGGCGAGGGAATACATGGATCGGCCTACTCCCGGGATATTCTTCAAGATATTTTTCACTTCATCCCTGAAGCGTGTCACTAATTGGCCGGTCATGATGCGGTTCAGATACGCTGCCATGGCCCCGACATTCTGGGAGATGGACATTTCATTATCGTTGAGTACCGATGATGAGATCCTTCTTGGCCGCGCCCGCCTGGTTTAAACCCTCATAGGAGACCCCGCAGGTCAAAGACCCGTCGCCCACCACCGCAATCACTTTGTGGTTGTGGCCGCTGAAGCAGCGTGCCTGGGCGAGTCCTGCGGCAACGCTAATTGCGTTCCCCGCGTGCCCCACGTCAAAGATGTCGCAATCGCTCTCGTCTCTCCTGGGGAACCCGGCAATGCCGCCTCTGGTCCGCAGCGAACGAAAAGCGTCGCGACGTCCCGTGAGGATTTTGTATGCATAGGCTTGGTGCCCCACATCGAATACTATCCGGTCCTTTGGTGGGGAAAAGACCTTGAGCATCGCGAGAGTTAGCTCGACCACCCCAAGGCTTGAAGCCAGATGTCCACCCCTTTGGGAGACAGTCTGGATTATGAGTTCACGAACCTCGCCGGCCAAAAATTTCAAGCTCTCCACAGACAGACCTTGGAGGTCATCCGGCGATTCTATCCGAGCAAGAATTGAATTTTCCTGAACAACCGTCGATTCTTCCATGTCATACCCAAAAACTCAGTTCGTGCGTTCGCCCAAATACTTGGCGATTCTTGTAAGGCATTCTGCCTTGTCACCTAGGGGCTGTATCGTTCTCAGCGCGCAATCTAACAACTCCTGCATCATCCCCTTTGCTTTTCCCTTACCCAAGAGCACGGGATAAGTGAGCTTGCCCCGCTGCTGATCCTTCTTGACCGCTTTGCCCAGCTCTGTAGGGTCTCCTTCCAAATCAAGCAAGTCATCCTTGATCTGGAAAACAGCGCCCAACTTTTCACCAAATTGCCCAAGAATTCCTATTTGCTCCTGGCTTCCTCCAACCAGTCGCGCCCCGGAGGTCAAGGAGGCCCTGATCAGAGCCCCGGTTTTGCATCGAACAATATATTCTGCCGTTTCAGCGTCGGGAGTTTTTCCCTCGCTCATGATATCCATCACTTGGCCTGCGATGAGATTCTCAGAACCGGCAGCCGCCGCCAACTCTCCAATCACACCAAACAGCCTCTCCGGCCGGTAAATACGCACGACCCCCGGCGAAGTCAAAAGCCCAAAAGCAAATGTCAGGAGAGCGTCCCCGGCTAGGATGGCTACAGCCTCTCCAAAAACTTTGTGAGCGGTAGGTTTTCCCCGCCGTAGGTCGTCATCGTCCATGGCGGGAAGGTCATCGTGAATCAGGGAATAAGTGTGGATACACTCAAGAGCTACCGCCAGCGGCAACACCCCCGGACGGCCGCCGTTAACTACATCCGCGGCTGCCATGGCCAATATAGGGCGAATCCTCTTCCCGCCGGCAAAGAGGCTGTACCTCATGGCCTGGTGTAATATCGCCGGCTCATTATCCTCTCCGGGAAGCATATCGTCAAGGGCCTTATCGACCAGATCACGCTTCAGGGAAAGGCATTCTTCAATGTTCACTAACTTTACAGCCTATTCTTCCCCGCGGGTGAAAGGAACCCGTTCCATTGTCGCCAATAGCTCTTCCACTTTTCCTTCGGCTCGGTTTAGTATTTCAAACAAACTGCCGGATAAACCGATCCCTTCTTCAAACAGCTTCAAGCTTTCTTCCAAACTCAAACCGCCGTGTTCCATCCTGTCTACAATGGATCGGAGCTTCTCCAGTTGCTGATCGAAATGCTCTGCCCCCTCTTCTTTTTCCCTGGCTTTCTTCATCATCGTGTCCCGTCTCCGCCTCGCCTGAATCCGAGAAAGGGTTGGCCAAATTGCGACTGGGCCGCCCCATCTCGTTCGGGCTACTTCTGTTCGTCCGCCTCAAGCTCGCTCAATTCCCTCTTGGCCGCAGCATGCCCCGGATCAATGGTTACTGCCTTCCTAAGGTATGACCGGGCTTCGCGTTTACGCATAAAAAACTTCTTGTGTATATATCCTTCGAGATAATAACCCTCGGCCAACTTCTGAGGAAGCACATCCGAAAGTTTTTCCCTCAGCTTGTTCGCGGCCTGAACATCTTGAAGAGCGCTCTTTACATAATATGCAGGAAAATCTTGAAGATTGCGTGCCTTGATTTTCGTTTCAGCCAGAGCATAGAGGACCTCCCCGTACATAGCCGTGTGATTCCGTCCCGAGGCCTCCAACATGACTTTCGCTTCCTCCAGAAGGTCAAGCGCCTCCAGGTAGTGCGTTCTTTCCGTAAGTAACTGCCCTGTGCTCAGCAGCTTGTCCGCTGTTAATGCCGGCTGGTCATTCGCGTGGGCAACGGATAAAAGTGGCGCCAGGGCAGCGATCACGAGACACCAGCCGACGAGCACAAAATACCGCCCGCGGGGAAAATCTGCTCTCAGAAGAATCCTCATGGTAGGATCTATCTTACAGATAAAAAAGGGATTGAGAAAGGCGTCCCGAGAATCAACCCACGACAACTCAACTCTATGATCATACCGTTGCCAGATCAAGGGCCCCAACCGGCTCTACACGGCGATTACGGCCCAAATCACCGGCTCGCTCTGGACTCCAGCTACTGCGTGATCTCTATTTCCACTCTGCGGCCCAATCTTTCCTGTGCCGGTGCGGGGGCCCCCAACATGGCCTGAGACGCGCCATGAGCCACAATCCCTATTTGGGCGGCAGGAACACCGTACGAGGTCACAAGAAACTGGGCCACAGCCTCAGCTCTCTTGCGCGAGAGTTTCAAATTGTATTCCGGTTTGCCCTTGCCGTCCGAAAATCCGTGAAGGACTACACGAGCCGCCGGATTGTCTCTAAGAGTTTGTCCCACAGCCTGGAGGGCAGCCCAGTTTGCTGCATCTGCCGCAGGGTCGGTAGATCTGACCGAAAAACTGTTGTAATCAAACGTGACCGGGCCAACAGGCGCCGACGCCTTGGCTCCGCCAGGCGGACGAACGGAAGGGCCGCAATGAGTTACAAGGTTTTTCATCATCCACGCGTACCAGGCTGCCGGATTGTTGCGGGACTCAACAGTATTGTATGTCCCTCTCCCTTTCTCGGCTATGGCCTTGAGGAAGAAAGTGCCGTCCTGAGCGTTACCTATCTGAAAAGTGTGGATCTCAAGGTCGGGATTATTCCTGCTTATTTGCTCGGCTATTGTCACCGGATCTGCTTTGCAAGACTCGATTCCGCCTCCGACGACCAATATGATGCTCTTGCCGGTAACCGCGGCTACCTCGTCGGCAGCGGCCCTCAGCCCCGCAGACAACGAACTGACGCCATACGACACTGTTTTCGGAAACGCATTCAGGAATTTCTCAGGATCCCACGGCTGAATCGCAAGGATGCTCTCAGTGTTTTCGCACCCCATCCCGACTTTTAGTCCGTAGTGTCGCAGCCCGACATTGAAAAAGCCGTCAGCAGTTAGAGGCATGCCCTTTTCGAAGAAGCCCATTTGCGTCAAAAGCAACTGGTAACGGTCCTTCTCCTTCATGAATCCTGAAGCGTCGAACAGTACCAGGATGTTGGGCACTCTTCTGCAGTCATCTGCATTTGCTGAAGATGTGGAGAAAAAATACAAAATCAGGGTAAGGCACACCATCACCCCCGGATGGAGCCGGCCCCTGAAAAAGGATCCCATACACATCCTCCTTGAATCGAGTCGCCACGCATGCGCGGGACTCACTGATTTGGGTGGAATTAGCAGAGGATGGGAATATTGTCAAGAATTATAATAAAATATCTATTGGCGGAGATGGCTTTGACAGAGCTTTTTCCCAGTTCCGAGGCATCAGCCTCCGGCGTGTTCGATTCCGGACACCAATGGCGCCCATACTTGACAAACGGTCCCGGAGTTTTATGTTGACGCGATGACTCTTGATGACTCAGGAATGGAAAGGGTTGAGCACCTCTGGATTTTGGGATTGGCTCTTATTGCCCTTCTCGGTTCCTTTCTCCTGCAACCTCGGGGTGATACGGGCCTCTATGTGACGGTGCCAGTTTGGGGCACTCGGCTCCCTCTGCCCGACACGTGCTTGAGTCGCGCTGTTTTTGGCATTTCGTGCCCAGGATGCGGCCTCACGCGCAGTTTTGCCGCCATGGCCCGGGCCGACATCGCCTCGGCATTGCAGCTAAATCCCTGCGGGCCCCTGTTGTTTATCCTTTGTTGCCTCCAAGTTCCTTATCGCGTCCTCGCGTACCTGAACGTCGGGCGCTCCATTCCTTGGCTTCAGCGCATTGAGAAGCAAGGACTCGTCATAACCTGGTGCATTGTTATAGGCTTGATCGCTGCGTGGATTGCAGGATTGGCTTGGGAGCTATGGCATAGAGGCGGCTTCCAACTCTTTTTTTCTCAGGTCTTTTGACAGGAGGTCGTGGCGGAGGCCAAATCGTGGCTGCCGACGGACCGGAAGGACAAGACGGACAGCCAGATGAGGCCGAGCTTTCATAATCTTGAGCTGGAGGTCCAATGCTCGAAAGTTTTCTCACGTTCGTTTACTACCTGATCATGGCTCTCATTCTAGTGATTGTGTGCGGCTATTGGTGGGGGGCATGGTATTCGACGCCAACAGGACAGGATGAAACTTTCTACTTGAGTTCCGACGACGGCTGGCGCCTCGCGGTGCATCACTACCGGCCACGCGGGGGCCCCAGGGGGCTTCCCGTGATCCTTTGCCACGGTTTAAGCTCCAACCGCTACAGTTTTGATCTTCCGGGATCTCCTGGTCTGGCAAGATTCCTCAGGGACCACGGTAGAGACGTCTGGGTTGCTGAACTGCGCGGTTCAGGCATGAGTGACCGGCCAGGCCTCTTTCGCGCGGATGTGCCCTATTCCTGGGTATTTGAAGACCACCTTGGCAGTGACCTGCCAGCGATAATTGCACGCGTTCTCGAGCTGACAGGGGCCCCAGGTGCCCACTGGGTGGGCCACAGCATGGGAGGTTTACTCGTGCTGGCATACTTGGCTCAACATGACAATCCGCGGTTAATTTCCGCTGTCACCGTCGGGTCGCCCGCGGATTTTACCAAGATTCATAACAAAGCATTCAGAACCTTGCTGAACTTTCGCGGACTCCTCGAGTACTTACCGTTTTCCCCCCTACCCTTTTTGGCGAGGTTAGTGATTCCGATAGCCCACAGGACGTCCGCGTATATTGCGGGGCCGTTCTATCCTCCAAATACGGCCCCTCTGGCCGCCAAAAAGGCGGTGGCACTCGCGTCTCAACTGGTCACTTCCAATGCGATATGGTTGAATTTTGGCGGGTTCCTGGCAAGCGGCCAATTTGCCCCGAAGAACGGCAAGCCATACCTGGAAGATCTTCCCAAATCGAACATCCCTATCTTTGTAATGGGGGGGACGAAAGATTTGATGGCTCCAACAGAATCAGTTGTCGCTGCGTGCCAAACCGGAGAGCTAACAGCGGAGCGAAAATGCCTAATATTCGGCAGAGAAACCGGGTGCGTGGAAGACTATGGCCACATGGATCTTCTAATGGGTGTCAGGGCTGAGCACGAAGTTTTCCCGCACATACTGACGTGGCTGGATGATCATGAACTCGCGACGGACACCCATACGGAACACCCTTCTAGCCCGGGTCAGTGAACCGCCACCATCAGCGCTGTGCTCAAATGGTCTTGCTCACGGCACGGGGACGGGAATTCCGAATGGGCCGGGAAAGGGTTGTGAAACTGGCGGCAAATCGGGAAGATTGGCAGCAAAAGGCCCCCATGTGGGACATGGGACATAATAGACCCTGGAGCACTTGGGGATATCATCCAGATTATAAGGAGTGTCCGGCTCGGCAGCGACGGCATTCATGGGAGCATAAGCATAGAGCATCTGACACGGGGCTGAAGTGGCCGGGCCTACAATCAAAAGCAGTGAAATACTCAAATATATAAGACGTTTCTTGTTCATGGGCCGTATCTCCGGTTATCAAATTCGTCGTGTGCACTATATCGTCTTGACGGGAAAAAGTCAATTTATTTCATTTAATATCAGTCGGTTTGCCATGCATGGTATAAATTACTTTAATCAGCAACATGGCTGTGCGGGTACGAGGGGGGAATGAAGGCAATGCCCCGAAGGGGCAATCCATCTGTAGCCCCACGGGACTACTCTTGGTTCGTCCCTTTGGGGCGCCGGTGTGGCCCGCATGATTTAATGTTCACTCGAGCGAGCACCTTTTGCTTGACTTCAATTTATAAACAGCTATATTCTTTCAGTTTACTCTTAGGAAGCGGAGAAGCCCCCGCGCAATGAAAATCCGAATCGAAGACATTCCTGAAGAAGGTTTGGAATTGAATTTTTCCCCAGAGCAAGACATACTGTCCGAGGCCCTGGAAACAATTCCCAAATCCGAAGGGATATCTGTAGATCCACATATTAAAGGTCATGTCCGAATCTCGGTCAGCGGAGATGACATATTTTTTGTCGGGTCCGTTAGCGGTCTACTGCATCTGCAATGTTCCCGGTGCCTTGCCGACTTTACAGCGGCCAAAGACACGGACCTAAACCTGGTGATCCGTCGCGGTGACGTCGAGGTCCCCGTGCGAGACGAGCGAGAACAACCAGAGGCTGATGCTGTGTTGGTCAAGGGATCTGAGTTGGATCCCGGTGAGCTTATCGTTCAGGAACTTCTCCTGAACGTTCCCATGAAGCCCTTGTGCCGGGAAGATTGCCCGGGCCTATGCCCGCACTGCGGCGCGTTGAAAGGATCCAGGGAGTGTAACTGCCCTGATGACGGCCCTGTGGACCCACGGTGGGAAGCACTGGCCCGCCTTAAGGACAAGATAGTAGAATGAATTCTCAACCTACCGCGCACTTACCCTCAAGGACGGGTAATATTTGCGGCAGGTACGTAGTTCAGGCCCAGTGGTCCGAACCGGCAAGGCGCCTGAAACGCCAAGCCGGGTGTGTGCCTGGACTGAACACATACAGTTAGAGTTGAAAAGGATATGCCATGCCTGTGCCAAAGAAACGTGTGTCCCGCACGAGGCGAGACAAACGCCGAACTCACCAGAAACTGACGCCGGTGAACCTCGTGCAGTGTCCGAACTGCTCTCAGCTTATGCTGCCCCACAGAATCTGTCCTGGTTGCGGCTTCTATAAGGGAAGATCCGTGATCGAGACGGAGTCCTAAGCACTGAAACATGACAGCTTCTGCAAGTGCTCAAAAACGCGGGCAGATCGCGTTGATGTTTCCCGGGCAGGGATCTCAATTCCCCGGAATGGCTGCGGATCTTGCGGCAGAAAGCCCCAAGGCGCGGGCGCTGCTGGCGCGGGCCGACGAAATTCTCGGATACCCCTTGAGTCAGATCATGGCCGGAGATTGTGCAGATGAGTTGAACCGGACGGTTCACACCCAGCCGGCGATTTTCGTCCATTCCATGGCCCTGCTTGAAGTGCTTCGAGACGACTCCCACCTGGAACCGATCGTGGCCGCGGGGCATTCGCTGGGTGAATATTCGGCCCTCTGCGCAGCAGGGGTTCTTTCTTTTGACGCTGCCCTTGATATCATTCGTGTTCGGGCCCTCGGAATGGACCAGGCCCAACCGCCAGGAACATGCTGCATGGCCGCGCTGGTCGGCATCCCAAAAGAAGAGGTCCTGCGGCTTGTGGAACTCCATCGGGGTGAAGACGTGCTGGAAGCGGTGAACTTCAATGCTCCCGATCAGGTGGTGATCTCAGGTCACGTTGAAGCCGTGAATCGGGCTGTGGAAGCAGCCAAGAAAGAGAAAAGAACCAGAGCAGTCATTCTGCCTGTTTCTTCAGCATTTCACACCAGTCTGATGCAGCCGGTAAAGGAGGCGCTTCGGGCCCGATTGGACAAGGTGTCAGCGGGATCGCCAAACTTTCCTGTAATAGCAAATGTGAATGCCCAAAAATACCCGGCTTCGGATCACGGAGTTAAACTACTGTTGACTGAACAGGTGGTGCAGCCGGTTTCTGTGGGAAGATTCCATCCGGACTATGAGAGAGAACGGTGCTGAAACCTTCGTGGAGATCGGACCGGGCAAGGTACTGGCAGGTCTCTTACGCCGGATCGACAGAGAGGCTGTGGCCGTAAATGTTTCCGACCTCGCGGGGGTTCGCGCTTTCCAAGGTGTGTCCGGATGAAACCCGCGGCACGCGGCATTGGTCAGCCTGGATGGAAAGACCGCTTTGGTCTCTGGGGGTTCCCGTGGTATTGGAAGGGCGATTTGTCTGTCGCTTGCGCGCGCCGGTGCTTTTGTAGCGGTCAACTACCGTAGCAGTGAAGAGGCTGCCCGTCTCACCCTCGATTCTATCAGAGAAGAAGGGGGAATTGGCGAGCTTGTGCCCTTTGACGTCAGCGATGCATCGGCCGTGGAGACGTCGGTAGCCGAACTGCTTAAGCATCGGCCGACCATAGACATTCTCGTGAACAACGCCGGGATTTCACGTGACGGACTCATCGGGAGGATGAAGGATCCCGATTGGGATGAAGTCTTGGTGACAAATCTGTCAGGGGCGTTTCATTTGTGCCGCACATTGAGCAAGACGATGATCAGGAACAGGTCGGGTAGAATCATTAACGTGGCATCTACTGCCGGCGAAGCAGGGAACGCAGGACAGGTGAACTATTCCGCGTCAAAGGCCGGCTTGATAGGATTTACTAGAGCGCTGGCCAGGGAATTGGCCCCCCGAAACATACTCGTGAACTGTGTCTCACCAGGGATTATCACGGGCGGGATGAGCGATGAGTTGACAGAAGCCCAGTTGGAAGCTATTAGATCGCACGTCCCACTTCGCAGGACCGGAAAACCCGAAGACGTGGCCGCTGCGGTCCTCTTCCTCTGTTCCGGTTTGTCAGAGGTACGTGACCGGTCAGGTGATTCGGGTCAACGGCGGGCTGTACATGTAGAAGTAGCAGTCTTGCCCTTTTTAATATGCCGGGGCTGGCTTAGGGATCCCTTGGCCGACTCTGAGAACGCCTACCATTTAATACCTCCGGGAGGATACCCAACATGGACGATTTGGACAAAAGAGTCGTGGAACTAGTTGCCGAGGTACTGGTTGACGTCAACAAGGACAACATCGAAATGAGTTCAAAGATCGTAGAAGATTTGGGCGCTGAATCGCTGGACATCTACGACATGATTGCCCTCCTCGAAGATGAGTTCGGTCTGGAAATCACTGACGAAGAAGTGGAAAAGATCCTAACTGTTCAGGATGTGGCCGATTTCATACGCGAGCACAAGAAGGCTTCGTGATAGAGGCTGACTGAATAACTCACGTGCCTTGGAGGAGAGCTTGCAACAGAGAGTTGTCATCACAGGTATGGGAATGGTTACATGCCTGGGCAGCGGCGTTGAAGCGAACTGGGACGCTTTGCAGGCCGGTCGTTCCGGCATAGGACCGATTACCCTGTTTAATGCGGACGGATTGGCTACGCGCATTGCCGGGCAGGTTCGCGGCGACTTTGATCCTGCCGGCCACATTCCCACGAAAGAATTGCGGCGCATGGACCGCTATCAACAGTTTGCTCTGGTGGCCGCTGGGGAAGCTTTCGAGCAATCCAGGATGCTCTTACCCCCGGAAGATCCTTATCGCTGCGGTATTGTCGTGGGATCAGGAATCGGCGGCTTGGCCACGATAGAAGCCGGGGTGCGAGCGATAATAGAAAAGGGGTCTAGGGCGATACATCCTTTGACGATACCCAAAGCGGTCATTAATCTTGCTCCGGGTATGTTGTCGATTAAGTACGGCTTCAAAGGGCCTAATTTCGGCCTGGTGAATGCTTGCACCTCAGGCACGTCCGCCATCGGGGAAGCATTTAGAATGGTGCGTGAAGGCCGCGCCGATGTCATGCTCACTGGCGGAACCGAAGCGGTCGTCACAGTTCTCTCCATCGGCGCGTTCAACGCGTTGCGGGCCTTGTCCTGCCGCAACGAGGAGCCCCAGAGGGCTTCTCGTCCCTTCGACCTGGACCGGGATGGGTTTGTAATTTCAGAAGGGGCAGGGATCATGGTGCTTGAATCTCTGGAACACGCTCGAAACCGGGGTGCGAAGATCCAAGCGGAAATAGTGGGATATGGAGCTACAGACGACGCTTATCACTATGTCATGCCTGACCCAGAGGGAGAAGGCGCTTATCGATCCATGAGGCATGCCCTGGAGGATGCGGGCATCGAACCCGCGCAGATCGACTACATCAATGCTCACGGGACTTCCACAGATCTCAATGACAAGATGGAAACTCATGCTATCAAAAGGCTGTTTGGGGCAGCGGCCCAAAAAGTTTCGATCAGTTCAACCAAATCCATGACGGGCCATTTGATAGGGGCTGCAGGAGCGGTAGAAGCAATCTATACTGTGTTGGCGCTCAACAAGGGAATGGTCCCTCCAACCATCAACCTGGAGACTCCCGACCCCGACTGCGATCTGGATTATACTCCGAACAAGCCTGTTGCAAGGGACATGGAATATGGCCTCTCCAACAGTTTCGCATTTGGAGGACAGAACGCCAGCCTGGTTATTAGACGCGTGATATAGATGGAAACAATACTTATAGGCTCCGATCATGCCGGTTTCAGCCTCAAGACCTTTCTCAAAGAGGTAATGGAACAGGATGGGCTACAAGTTGTGGATGTCGGCTGCGCCGCTGATATCTCCTGTGACTATCCGGACTATGCGCGCTTGCTGTGTGAAAGGATACAAAGCGGTGAGGCCCTTCGAGGGGTTCTTATATGCGGTACCGGCCTGGGCATGTCCATGGCGGCCAACCGGTTCAAGGGGATACGAGCCGCGCTGTGCACCAGCGAATATCAGGCGCGCATGAGCCGGGCGCATAATGATGCCAACGTCCTTATCATTGGAGGGAGGGTTACCGGCGTGGAAATGGCTGTCTCCATTCTGAGGACCTGGCTGGAAACCTCATTCGAGGGAGGAAGGCACCAGAGACGGATCGATCGCATTGAGAGCCCTTGACGTTTCGAAGTCCGGCAGAATCACCATCGGACACTTATGCAGCTTGTCCCTGTGACATCACGAAGGAAAACGATGACCCCTCTTGAGCAAACCGACCCGGAAATATTTAGAATCATCGCCAGTGAAAAGAGCCGACAGGAACATCGCCTTGAGTTGATCGCTTCCGAGAATTTCGCTTCGCTCGCGGTCATGGAGGCCCAAGGGAGCATCCTGACAAACAAGTACGCGGAAGGATACCCTGGCAGACGATACTATGGCGGCTGCATTCATGCGGATGTGGTGGAAGAGCTGGCTCGAAAGCGCGCACTGGACCTATTCGGGTGCGATCACGTTAACGTCCAGCCGCATTCCGGTACCCAGGCTAATATGGCCGTCTATTTTTCAGTCATGAAACCGGGGGACACTTACCTGGGGATGGATCTTGCCCATGGAGGCCACTTGTCCATGGGGCATCCGAAGAACTTTTCTGGCAAGATGTATCAAGTGGTCCCGTACGCTGTGCGGCACGACGATCATAGGATCGATTACGATCAGGTCCGTGACCTTGCCCGCAAACACAACCCCAAGATGATTATCGCCGGGGCGAGCGCGTACCCGAGGATAATCGACTACAGCGTCTTCGCAGACATTTCACGTGAAGTGGGCGCGGTACTTATGGCCGACATTGCCCATATCGCTGGTCTCATAGTAGCGGACCAGCATCCCTCTCCCATCCCTTACGCCGATTTTGTGACCACAACTACACATAAAACCCTCAGAGGCCCGCGAGGCGGGATGGTCATGTGCCGCAAGCAGTATGCCGCGGCCCTGGACTCATGCATATTCCCTGGAATGCAAGGCGGCCCCTTGATGCACGTTATTGCGGCCAAGGCGGTATCTTTTGCCGAAGCTGCAACAGAAGATTTTCGCGATTACCAGAAGCGACTCGTCCTAAACGCGCAATGCCTGGCTGAAAGCCTCTTGGAAGAGGGTTTTACTCTCATCTCCGGGGGCACGGACAACCACCTCATCCTGATTGATCTGACTGACAAAGGCATCAATGGAGCTGAGGCTCAGGAAGTGCTGGAACGTGCCGGAATCACGGTCAACAAGAACTCTATCCCCTTTGATCCGCTGCCTCCGGGCAAGACTTCCGGAATTCGTGTCGGCACGCCTGCGGTCAGCACGAGGTCCATGGGGCCTGATGAGATGAAGCTGATCGGGTCATTCGTTTCGAAGGTCCTGACTAATCCCCGGGACGAGGACATCATCGCCCGAATCAAGGTCCAGGTCACTGAATTATGCGATCGGTTCCCTTTGTATTCAACGCGATAAGGGAAAGAAATCATGAAAGATAGACAATGGCTGCCTTTTCAGTGGTTCCCTCAGAGGAGGTTTGATACCGATTTTCCACTGGCTTTCTGGTTTGCGGGCCTATGGTTCTACCTCAAGAGTTTCCTGTACCTCTGCTATATCTACATGTTGGGGCTGGAGCCACCTCCCTATTCCACGGACGTTCTGTTTGAGATCGTCTATTTCGCCGTCACCATGGTCCCGGCTCTGTTGCTGGGGCTGGCCCTGTGGAACGAGAAGAAAGGGGCTGTAATACCGGCCATAATATTTCTCATGGTCGATACCCCTGTCCTCTTGTACCATGTGATACGGCTGGGACAGGAGGGATTCCTTGATTCCGGCCTCACGCGCGTCCTCGAATTTGGGAGCCTTGTGCTGAATGTAGTGGCCCTGGGGTGGCTTTTTGGCCATCGATCTGTTGACCGGACCCTCTCACTGAAGAAGCGTGCCTCATAAGTTTGCGCTGAAAGTTTTTGTTGACAAAGCTAATACTTTTTGATATGTTATACATGAATGTTGAAGCAATAAATTAACAGCGAGAACTTCAACACTCCTTTACCTCCTAAACTGCCGGGCTTGATGCAGCCCGGCTTTTTTTTGCGCACAAATCGACTCCGAATGAAAAACAGGACCGTGGCTATCGTAGATTGGTATCGGTTTAGTGGACCCTGTGAGCGGCGGGTGGGATTGTGGTTTGGCTGGCGGGCTTCGGATTCACTATGCCGTCAATGATTCGGCCTGGAAACTGGATGAGCATATAGGGGATATAGAGCACGCTTGCAACCAGTGAGTTCTCCTCGTGCACCAGCTTCGACCAATACGAGGAATCGGCAACCTCAGAGGCGTCTCCCATGCAGACTGCGGGAGCAGTCACAGCGATCAGACACAGACCAATTGCAAAGAATTTTCCGATCATAGGCCTTCCGACACGGCTTTTGGTCACGGTGCCACACTACCCAGCCGGTGTCAAGTTAATACGCGCCTGCTCGTAAGTCCTCAGTTACGGGGGTAATCGGTGTTTCCTTGTCATTGCGAGGAGTCAAACGACGAAGCAATCTCATCTTGGTGGCTCAGGAGATTGCTTCGCTGCGCTCGCAATGACAATCTTTCGCCACACGTAACTGAGGAATTACCCCTGCTCCCCTTCGGACGGACCCTTCGGCGGATTGGATTAACGGTCCCACTGCACTGAATTAAGGTATTTATCGAGCTTGTTCAGGTAGGAGCGCGTCTTCCAGGTTACTCCGTGTTTGATCTGGGCCTCTTTACCCATCGAGAGTTCGCCGACCACAGCGAAAGGAGTCTCCCCGAAGCGGTCCCGATGCCTTGAGGCAATGGTCTTGTGAAGGTCGGTATAGATATAATGCCGGTCTTTTTCGAGCAAAAATGAGTCGATGATCCAATCCCGCGACCGTTCCGGGAAAAAGGTCATGGTTGCACGCAAGGTTTCAGAGTCCATGCCCCCAGGCCGGCCCTTTTCATCGTAATGGAGGAAGTCACCATCTATGGCAATCTTGCGGCCCGAGAGATCGCGAATGCGGATCTGCTCCATCATGTTCCTGCTGGAAAAGGGGCCATAGTGGTAATCCATTCCCACTAAGAACAGCCAGGACAAGTTGTCCTTGACCGCGTAGCGTGCCGCATATTGAACGAACATTGGCTTGATCGCAGCGACTCCGACATCTACCCCGCCTTCCATCCTATACATGTAATCTGATAGTTCCGCGTCACTGAACTGTTCGCCGCGGTCCTTCATGACTTGCCGGGCCCTTGTGAAGTTGAGCTGCATAGAACCTTTGGTTCTCACCACATTAGTCAATTTATCTAGCTCATTGTCGATCACTTTCCTGATTACCTCAGGAAGATGCTCCGAGTCCTTCCTGAGATCCTCTGCAACCTTCCGGGCGACTACTTCGATTTGTCCCTCTGTATGGCACCCGAGGAGTCTGGCATAGTATTTTTCCTTATATGAGTCATATACGGTGGGGACTGGGGGAATCGACAGCAACGTGCTGAATTTTTGACAGAAGTCATTCTCGGCTCGCTTGAGGAGACTTGCCATGTCTTCTCCTCTTGACGGATCTATGGCGAGCGGATCAGCTCTAAATCCTGACTCGATGGAGATTATGGATGCAGTAAGCGCCAGGATCTCTTTACAAATCGGAATTTGATTCTGCTCCACAGCGCACAGGATTGCTTCGATCCAGTCCTGCTGATGCTTCAAAGGACAATTGAGCGGCGGCGAGGAAATAAACTGAGCCATCCATTTGGCAGCCGTATCTCGATCCAGCGGCTGAACGACTTGCCGCATGAGGCGCTCCTCTTCTTCCAGAGCCGGCTCAAGCCTCTTTATGGCCTCTTGCTTCTTGCGGAGGATTCTGTTGGCCTCCTCATCTTCGGCTTTGACCGAAGAGGTCGATTCCTGCCTCTCCGCTCCGTTCCTGACCTGCGGCCGCTTTTCGGCGCTGTTATTCTGCAAAGCGGGCTGGGCCGTTCCTTCGTCCGACACAACCGACATTTCGGAGGACCACGCAAACCCGGAAAGGTAGAGAGAGGTCGTCAGGAGAAGAATCACCCCCCACACCGAGGACTGAAACTTTCCGATGGAAGGGTTGAGCTGGAGGTCTTTCTTGCAAGCCATCATACTTGGTCCGTGATAACCGTCTCGGCACGGAATGTCAACCGGCTCGCGGTTCCAACGCAGGCCCGTGCAGGCTGACAAACATCGAGTTCAATGCGGGAATAGCAAGAGAGACTTTCTCTTATCTCACGGTCTCGGGATCGAGGATTCGAGGTAATATTTTCTATGCGTCCCGCACTCCGAGAACGCACCATTGGGATTTCGCTCTCGACCCAAATCAGAGAGCAAGAGCGTGCCAATCAGATAACCAACTAATGTTTGGGAGCTTTTCATGGAGGGTCCGGGAACGCCCTTTTTCAAGAAAGGGGTTCCCGGTGAATGATTACATAATTTTCTTACGCGGGGACCGTTAGGCCCTCCAACTGCGGCGAGAATTCTTTCTTGAGTTTGGCGAGAGCCCGTTTCTCCAACTGGCGAACCCGCTCGCGGCTCGTTCCGAAGTGATCCCCCAGCTTTTGGAGGGTCCACGGCGAATCGTCCATGAATCTCTTTGTGATAATAAAGCGTTCACGTGCATCGAGCTTCTTCAGGGCCTTCTTCGTCGCGTGGGAAAGCTCCTCTTCGGTTTCTCGCTCTATGAGCTGTTCTTCCTGGTTTGCCGAACTATCTTCCAGCATCTCGATGGGCGAAAGGTTTTTATCTTCCCCAATAGTTTCGTTCAATGACCGTTTCTCGGGCCTTGACACGAGCTTCCATCTCGATGACATCGTCGCTTTTCACCTTGAGTTCGCTAGCAAGTTCATCAATGCGTTTCTGCCGAGACTCGCTATCAAGGTGCTCCCCGATTTCACCCATTCGGAAGAATAGTTTTCTCTGGGCCTGAGTGGTACCAAGCTTCACCAGGTTCCACGATTTCAGGATGTAGTTCTTGATGTAAGCTTTTATCCACCAGACGGCAAAGGATACCAGACGGAACCCCTTGTAAGGATCGAATCTCTTAACCGCCTTCATAAGGCCGATAGTTCCCTCTTGGATCAGGTCCTGCAGCGGGATCTTGTAGTGACGGTATTGAAAGGCAACCTTCACTACAAAAGGCAGGTGGGAAACCACCAGCGCATGAGCCGCGTCAATTTCTCCCGATTCCTTGGTACTTGACGGCAAGTTCGTATTCGCGTTCCGCGGTCAAGGGTTTGATAGATCTGACTTGGTTAAGAAAATGGTCTATTTGATTTGATACAACCGGATAGTTCATTTGGCCTCTCCAGAATTGTTCCAGGATTTCTCAGCTGGTCCAATTCGCGGACTACTCCGTCTGCGATGACTCAATCCTTCATTTAACCACTCACTGGCTTATTGTCAACCCACCTAAGAATTTGTTCCCAAATTCTGGAATGGAGAACGCTCCATCGCGCCTGCTCTGATTCATAGCCCCTCAAGTTTTGACTCGCTCTCTACCAGGACAACACAATCCAGGACCTCTAGATTTCCGGACTTACCGAGTGTATAAAGAACTTTTGACGGAGGTCCCTTATGAGTTTGCAGAAACATCTCATATTTAAAGCTTATAAATTCGGTAGAGGAAAAGATACTGGCCGGAGAGAAAATCCTTCGATCGGAGACCGACCTTCTCCTCGCTACCCCCGATGAATTTCTGCTGCGCCTGTTGGCGGCAGCGGATCGGATCAGGATTGAATTTAAAGGCCGGCATTTCGACTCGTGCTCGCTTATCAACGCCCGCTCCGGACGCTGCGGAGAAGATTGCTCATTCTGTGCCCAATCGGCCCACCATGATGGGGATTGCGAAACCTACGGCCTACGCTCCACGGATGATATCCTTGCTGCGGCTCGATCTGCCAAAGAATCTGGGGCAGCACGCTTCTGCACCGTGACCAGTGGAGGAGCACTGTCTGACAACGAGTTTGATGCGCTTCTCCAATGCCTCGAATGGGTGAGATCCGAGGTTGACATTCCCCTTGACGCGTCACTGGGATTCTTGGACGACGGAAGGGCCCTTCGACTTGGGGCCGCGGGAGTGACGCGTTATAATCACAATCTGGAAACTTCGCGCGATTATTATCCGACCATTTGCACGACTCATAGGTTTGATCAAAGAGTTGCGACAGTAGAAACGGTTATAAGCAACGGTTTTTCCGCATGCAGCGGGGGCATCATCGGCATGGGAGAAACTCCCGGCCAGCGTTTGGATCTGGCATTCTCACTTGCAGACCTCGGAGTGGACTGTGTCCCGATCAATATCCTGAATCCTAGACCCGGCACGCCTCTTCAGAATGCCGAACCGCTTGAACCATTGGAGATCATGAAGACCGTTGCGCTGTTCCGATTAGTACTCCCTCAAGCGACCATCAAAATAGCCGGGGGGCGTGAAAGGAACCTTGGAGATTTCCAGGCTATGGCACTGCGGTCCGGCGCCAATGGAATGATCATCGGCGGATACCTCACGACAGGGGGCCGTGAAGTAGAGGACGACCTCAGGATGGTGAGACAGGCCGGCTTTGTGATTGGCTAAGCCTGTCTATTTCTCGCAAAAACGAATCCTTGTCCCGAAAGAGTATGGTCTGCAAGCCTCTGGACTTGGCCCTTTCAATGTGCCCGTCGTTGTCGTCGATGAAGAGAATCTCTGACGGTAGGACTCCAAGGCGCGCTCGGCCACCTCGTCAAATACCTGAGGATCTTTCTTCCCCCGTCCGAGGTGATAAGAATTGAAAACCACGTTAAACTCTGCGAAGAAGTGATCGCGGGCATCGAGTTCATCAAGCCATTGGGTCTGGTCGCTGAGTATCCCCACGAAATAGCCTCTCCGCCTAAGGCCGCAAACAATTTCCAGCATCCAGGATCGCAATATAAATCGGTCCAGGATTTCTTTCCGCAATTCGGCATCCGACTGTTCAATGCCGGAGCGCTGCCTTAGCAGGTCCCAGTACGAGTGTTCGTCTGCGGTTCCAACAACATATCCTGATTCGTAGACCGTCGCTGTCGCCATTTCAAAAAAACCTTGCGGCAACAGTCCATTTGCGCAAGCGATCGCCATCAGGCCCTCTCGGAACCCTTCTTCGGCAAGCACTCCACCATAGTCGAACAAGATGACTTTTACAGAGGTAGAAATTGGACCGGCCACCAGACTAAACCCTTCCCTTCCGCAGGTGATGGGACACGCTCACGCTCATCACGCAAACGACTCCGTTGATTTCTATTAGCGAAGAAGTATAATTAAGAATTAAACACAGAGAGTCAACAGCCGCTTTCTCTATGAGGAAGACAAGAGCTTAGAACGAGACTGTTTCGCTCCAACAAAAGGTGGTCCACATGAAGGGTTGCGCAATGATTCCAATTATCAAGAAGAGTGCCATGAACGAGCGAGGCTCCGCCGTGTACAGTGTACTCGGCGTAGTGATTATCGCGCTGGTAATTATTACAACGGTATTTTTCTTTCCATGGGGACAAGTATTCAAAGAAAAACAAGACCCGGACTATGTGGCTGGTGAAAAGGCTTTGTCCGACAAGAAGTGGGAGCAAGCTGTCTCTCAGTTCGGCAAGTCACTGAAATCCAACCCTGCAAATGCACTAGCTTACGTAGGCCGGTCGAGGGCATATCTGCAATTAGGAAATTTGGATAAGGCGCTGGAAGACGCGAATGCCGCGGTGGAAAAGAAGCCGAGCGCTCAGGCCTATGGCCAGAAGGGGATCATAGAGAAGCTGCAAAAGAAACCTAACGAAGCGTTGCGGGATTTTTCCGAGGCGATTAAGCTCGACCCCGGCTATGCGTGGGCTTACGCCCAGCGGGCAGATATCTATTCGAGACAAAAGGACCAGGAGAAGGCTCTTCAGGACATTGACAAGGCCCTTTCGGCAAAACGGGACTTCGTAGAAGGTTATCGATTAAAGGCCTGGGTGCTAAATCGTATGGGCAGGTGCAAGGACGCTTCGGAAGCCTTTATGAAGGTCGAAAAGTTGAGTCCCAATGATGCTTGGTCCATTCAGGACAAGGCATGGTTCCTGCTCACGTGCCCTGACGAGACGCTTCAAGACAGTTCCAAGGCTATGGAGTTGGCAAAGAAGGCCCTGGAGTTGACCGGTGGAAGAGACGGGCTCGTTCACGAAACCCTTGCGGAGGCATATTTCAGACAGGGCGATGCACTGAAGGCCGCCGAACATCAGAGAAAAGCGATTGAACTCGGATCGCAAAAATGCCCGGACGGATCATGCACTAAAGAGATGCAGCAGCGGCTTCAGAAGTACGAAATGGCATCAAGGCAAGAAGTAAGGACCGGCTACGAGATCCTGCCGCTGGATAGCGGCCCCGGAGGGAAATAGCTGCGTCTGATCAGATGATGCGAACGGCGGTCTGAGACAGTGTGTGGCAGCGGGTTTGAAACCCGCTCCGCACAAGGTCTAAACGCCACAGCTTACCGGGAAGACCTAAACCGCACGGCTTGGCATTGCCCGCCCTCGGTTCTGAAGTCGACGGTCACCCATTTGCCCAAATATGGAGCCGCGGCCTGTCGGCTCCCTCTGTCAACCCGGACCACTAGCCTCTGGTTGTCGGACCCCAAAAGAGTCACCGATTCCATATCGACCCGCTCAAGTTTGCCGGCGAACTCCTCCGCGCGGCAAGGCTGACACAGACCGAAGACCGCAAGAACCAAGAGGATTCCTAAACAACGATCCCGCATCTTTTTCTCCATTCAACACAAACTAACGCCAAGCTGCGGCTTAAAAAAGAGCCAACCTGGACGGCGTTCAGGCATGTCTCCGAAGGGCGGCTTGGTCTTGCCGTCCGGAGCGGCTGAGGCCGGCCTGAACCCAAATCTCTGAGCCCATCCTTTGACCAGCTTGCTATCGCAACTTGATCCGAAATCTCAAAACAAACGCTTCTCCAAGAAAAAGCGCTCTCCCAGAGCAATGTCGTATTCCCAAACCCTCTGGGCCTATGATAATCGATTGAGTTTGATCTTTCAACATCTCGATCATAATCGACCGAGCCCCAGATCAAGTTATTAGCCCCCTGATTATCGCAAACACGGCTCGCGGAATGCTCTATGGATGCCCGAAGTGTCGCCGGCAAGCCTGAGGTTACGGGTAATCAGCGATCGGGATATCATTTGACAAGGCCAAGTGTTTTGGGCAATATGGCGCCGCTGTTCCACAATTCAAGGAGAGAGTCATGGAATTGCCGCATGATCGTCTTTACTCTGAGTATCATCTTTGGGTTAAATTGGAGAAAGATCAGGCCGTAATCGGAATCACTGACTATGCCCGGGAGGAATTGGGGGAGGTTGATTACATCGAGCTGCCTCAAGTCGACGACGTCCTGAGCAAGAACAGACCATTCGGGATTGTCGAAACAAGCAAGGCTGTCACGGATCTGGTGGCTCCCATTTCGGGAATAGTGGTGGAATCCAACAACTTGCTGAGTGAATCTCCAGAGACTCTTACTGACGACCCTTACGGGGACGGCTGGCTGATCATCGTGGAACCCTCCGACCCTGACGAAATTGATGAGCTGATGAGCCATAAGGTTTACGAGAAATTGGTCAAGAGCCAAGAGGAAGAATAGCAGTTGGAACTGTGAATATATTGTTATTCCTGAGCATTCGCCTCGTCTGCCATTGCGAGGAGTGAAATCCCGAGTTTCGCGGGAAAGCAAGCTCATCGGTGGGGCCGTCCCGCGCCTCGCGGGACCGCGTACGCGGGAATGACGACGGGCAGGACGCCCACCCCATTGAGGATTGCTTTGGGCTGATACCATCAGCAATTACAGTTGAATTCTTTTTTCAAGTGAATAATTCCCAGTATTTTTTCCTTCCAGTCCCGGTCCTGCGGGGCTTGGGGCAAGTCTTACGATGGCTGTTGAAGGAGGACAGTTGCCTCATCGCCTGCATCGAGCATTCAAGGCCCACATAGCCAAGCACAGCATACTTCTGCTGTCTTTTCTGTGTGTGTTTTCATGGTCCCATGCAGGGGCTGCCGCGGTTAACGTTGACGACCCCGAGCAGATCAAAACTCGGGCCACAATGCTCATTGAGGAAATTATTCAGGGCATTTCCGAAGGGGATTACAGCTTGTACTCCCGCCAATTCTCGCGGCCTATGAAGGAGTCTCAAACAAGAGAAAACTTCCTCGAGTTGCAACGAAGCCTACAGAAAGCCATCGGAAAGTTTCAGTCTCTGCAATACCTAGGATTCTATGCCCAGCACGGAAATCTCATAACCCTATTCAAAGCGCGTTTCTCGAAAGATAAGGACGACGTGCTGATCAGGCTCGTTATAGAAGGTTATGGAGCCGACTCGAAGGTCACGGGCCTTTGGTTTGACTCTCCCGCGCTGGAGAAATGACCCACTACCTCACACTCCAAAAGCTTGACCCCACCGCTCCCGCCATGTTACAAAATTCGGATAATTTCCGGCCGGTCTGACTCGGCATTCCATCGTCTGAGACGACGTCCCCTTCAAATGCCTGCAATACGGCTCTCTTATTGCCCAGGACGCCTGTACGTTTGAACGGTGGGTAGCGGCCCTGGATTGGACTTCATTTAGATCAGAACCGCCGGATAGCTGAATCGAGGAGACTATGGCAGAGATACAACCCTTTCGGGCCGTTCATTACAGCCCCAGTTGTGCAAAGGACCTGGATCGGATAATTACGCCGCCCTACGACGTGATCTCGAGAGAAGAACAGGAAGCGTTTCTATTCTGCGCATCCTCTAAATATCATCCGTTTGGTCCTGGGAAAGCAGAATCCGGACGATTCCCCTTCCGATAATCGTTACACGAGAGCTGCCGGCACACTGAAACAATGGCTGCAAGAAGGGGTCCTGGTTCGGGGCGACCAGCCTGCATTTGCCATCTACCAGATGGAATTCGCGGAGCCCGACGGCGGTCGCGGTTCCATAGACGGCATTGTGGCGCTTGTCAAAGTAGACGACTACGGCAAAGGGAAGGTGCTGCCACACGAGAAGACATACAAAGGCCCGAAACAAGACCAATTGAGCCTTCTTCGTTCGTGCCGGGCGAG
Source organism: uncultured delta proteobacterium (assembly GCA_963786905.1). Lineage (GTDB taxonomy): Bacteria > Desulfobacterota > Desulfomonilia > Desulfomonilales > Desulfomonilaceae > CAWBBA01. The sequence continues at coordinate 38,647 of CAWBBA010000035.1, forward strand.
TTTTACTCCTATCCATGCTCTGTTTAGTGACGATCACAATGTGGTGGGCCGCGAGTATGGCCGTTTGATGGAAGGGCCGCCCGAACAAGAGGCCAGGGACGCCAACGGAAGCGTTCACAGAACTTGGACGATCCGTGACGAAGAATCGATCGCCAAGATTAGAGGCGCCCTTGCGGAGAAGAGCTTCTTCATCGCAGACGGCCATCACCGGTATGAAACTGCGCTGGCATTTAGAAACGAGGAGCGCGAGTCCGGACGGGCTCAGGCGGGGGGACCGCATGAGTACGTGATGATGTACCTCACGTCCATGACCCATCCTGGATTGATGATACTTCCTGCGCATCGGCTCGTAAAAGGACTTGCCGACCTTGACCTTGGTCAAATCGAAACGATTCTGGAGCCCTACTTCTCGATAGAGGAATTGTGTTACACGACTGCGAACCGTGATGAGGTATCAAATACGCTTGTGCAGCGGATTCGCTCTTATTCCAATGTGGGTGGAAAATTCGGCATGGTGGTCCAGGGGGAAAACTGTTTTCGCCTGTTGAGACTCAAAGATTATCACGCGGTCGATTCTCTCATGGATGTGGACATTCCCTCCAGCCTGAGAGGCCTGGACGTCACAATCCTGCGGGAGATCATACTGGGCCACGCACTGGGACTGGACAAGGAGAATGCCGAAGGTCAAATAGAATATACCCCGTTGGTGAGTGAGGCACTGAACAGGGTCCTCAAGGGCGAAATCCAGGTGAGTTTCATACTCAATCCGACTCGTGTGGATCAGATGCGTACGGCCGCGGAGCTTGGGCACAAGTTGCCCCACAAATCCACGTATTTTTATCCAAAAATCTCTTCGGGTCTCGTGTTAAACGTTTTTTGACAGCCCGGCCCTTAGCTCGTACCGTATTGTGGTAACCTCTGCGGAACCGAACCGGGGGCTGTTGACACTTAATTCTCAAATGAAACAGACAGGTGAGTCCGTCAACGGTCTGTTCGGAAACAAGGTCCAGGTTATACAGGCCCTCAGGGGCTATCGAGTTTCGGAGGACGCTGTTATCCTGACCTGGTTTGCCTGTCCTCGTCCGGGCGAATTGGTTCTGGACGCGGGGACAGGGTGCGGAGCTATTGCGTTCGGTCTCGCGGTCAGAGAGCTTTCAATTAGTGTCGTGGGTCTTGAGGTCCAGGAAGGACCGGCGGAACGAGCCGCGAAAGGAGTGCGACTAAATAGACTCTCCTCCAGTGTTGGCATTGTTCGGGGTGACTTCAGAGCGGCAGACAACTTTTTTCGCCCCAATGTTTTTGATCTGGTGGTCTCCAATCCTCCCTATCACGAGTTGGGCCGAGGACGAATAAGCCGGCACGAGGAAAAAGCTCTGTCAAGGCATCAGATGATGATGCCGCTGGAGGAGCTGTTCAGAGTGTCTGCCGGGCTCCTGAGAAGCGGTGGAAGATTGTCATTGATCTATCCGGCATCGGGGACGGAGCGCATTCGGCGGGCCATGAAAGTAACTGGATTTGAGGCTGAGCGTATGCTATGGATTCACCCCCATGACGGCGCTAAGCCGTCCCTCGTTTGCATCGAGGCGAGAAAGGATTCAGGTCGTTTGACAGCGACAGAACGGTCGTTATTCCTTTATGATGACAGTGGCGAAAGAACACAGGCCGCAAAAGCAATTCTGTCCGGTGAAGACATGTCATGGTGTCTCGAAGGCATTGCGCGACCGCCTGCTTGAAGTTCCGGCCCTCATGGGGTAGAAAACACTATGAAACGCAATGAGATTTGCGCTTGGAGTAAGCCTGAAAGGACCCGGCCGATCAAAAAGTCTTGTTCAGGCTATAGAGCATCGTCGGCCCTTGGGCACGGCGGGAGGTGAACGTGGAAGAATTCGTACGCATCAAAAGGCTTCCGCCCTATGTCTTCCAGGTGGTCAATGAACTGAAGATGAAATTGCGCCGCGCTGGAGATGACGTAATCGATCTGGGCATGGGAAATCCAGACCTTCCTACGCCTACCCACATTGTGAACAAGGTGATTGAGGCGGTCCAGAATCCCAAAAATCACAGGTACAGTGCGTCTGCGGGAATTCCCAAGTTACGCGAAGCATTTGCTGCCTGGTGGGCGCGGCGTTATGAGGTCGATCTGGACCCCAATACAGAAGTCGTGGCCACCATGGGAGCCAAAGATGCGTTGGCTCACATGGTCTTGGCAATAATACAGCCGGGAGACGTTGTCTTTGTCCCTTCGCCGACGTACCCTATTCATCCCTACTCCGTGGTAATCGCGGGCGGGGACCTGAGGCATATTCCGATCCGGCCTGACAGCGATTTCTACGAAGACCTCAAGGCTGCGGCCCGCTTGACCTGGCCGTCGCCCAAGATGTTGATCATTTCGTTCCCCCACAACCCGACTACGATGGTTGTGGATCAGGACTTTTTCAAGAGAATCGTCGACTTTGCCCATGAATACAAGATCATGGTGATACACGACTTCGCTTATGCAGACCTGACGTTCGACGGATACAAGGCCCCGAGCTTTCTCTCGGTGCCCGGTGCCAAGGAGGTGGGCGTGGAGATCTTCTCCATGTCCAAGAGCTATGCCATGGCCGGGTGGCGTGTCGGATGCGCAGCGGGTAACCCCCAAATGATCGAGGCGCTCAGGCGACTGAAAAGCTACATTGATTACGGAATGTTTCAGCCGATTCAGATCGCGGCTATCATAGCGCTCAACGAGGCACAGGAATGTGTCGGACAGATCGTGGATGAGTACAAGGATCGGCGGGACGCTCTGTGTTCTGGTCTCAACGATTGCGGCTGGGAAGTTGCACCACCAAAGGGTACAATGTTCGTTTGGGCTAAGATACCTGAACAATTCCGGGCCATGGGCTCACTCGAGTTTTCCAAGCTCGTCGCGGAACAGGCTAAAGTTGCTGTGAGTCCGGGTATCGGGTTTGGGCCGTTTGGAGATGATCACGTAAGGTTCGCCCTGGTTGAAAACAGGATGCGGATCAATCAGGCAATTCGAGGGATTAGGCACTTCATGGCCCAGGAGCACTCTACCGGAGAAGCTGCCGGGTCCGAAGCGTGTTCTGCGGCAGTCTGATCCTGGACGGATTCTAGACAAACGAGACAAATACACGACGACAGAGGAAGCTAGGCAGGACATAGGCCCTAACATAACGGAACAGTTTCATATTTCATCTAGTTATCACCCTTCCCTTTTCCCCCTCCCGTCGAGGGAGGGATGAGGAAACCCTCTACCCTGGCGGGAGAGAGTGGCGTGAGGGGGCCTTGCCGGATCACGACACAGCTTTAAGTTAATGCCTATGACGCACGGAGTTAGTTGTTCCCCCACATCAGAAAGGGGCGAGTTGGCTCTGTTCTCGATGCGTGCCCCATCTGGCGAGAGTCTTCTGCTCCTTAAAGCCGACTCGTGTCGCATCAGATCCCTGTCAGTCTTCGGCTTCATGAGGACAGCGTATGCGTGAAATCTCCATCGGACTGATAGGATTCGGCACTGTTGGTTCCGGTGTCGTAAAGATCCTTCAGCAAAATAGGGACATTCTGGAAGCTCGTGTAGGCCTGCCCGTTCGCCTCAAGCGAATTGCGGATTTGGATATCGTATCTGACAGAGGCGTGCAGGTGGATCCTGCGCTGCTCACGACCGACGCGCGGGAAATCCTGGACGACCCTGAAATTTCCATAGTGGTAGAATCAATAGGCGGATATGAACCGGCCAAGAGCTTTATACTGGAGGCCTTTCGTAACGGGAAACAAGTGGTAACGGCCAACAAAGCCCTCTTGGCGGAACACGGACCGGAGATATTTCGTGCGGCACACGAAGCCCGCGTGGATATAGCCTTTGAGGCCGCAGTGGCAGGAGGAATCCCCATCCTCCGGTCCCTCCGGGAAGGGCTGGTTGCCAACCGGTTCGAAAAGGTCCTTGCCATACTCAACGGCACCTGCAACTTCATCCTGACCGCTATGAGTGAGAATCCTGGCATCTCTTTCGACGAAGTGCTGCGGCAAGCACAGGAGCTTGGGTACGCGGAGACCGATCCCAGCCTCGATGTGGACGGATTCGATGCGGCTCACAAGTTGGTTCTGGTTCTGAGCCTCACTCACGGGATTCGGCTTCCGGTCAAGAGCATCTATGTGGAGGGTATTCGCAGGATCGAGCCCTTCGATGTGATAATGGCAAGGGAATTCGCCTACAAAATAAAGCTGTTGGCTGTTATAATCAGTCATGGAGACGTGGTGGAAGCGCGTCTGCACCCGACTATGCTCCCGGAACATCATCCGCTCGCACGGGTAGATGGGGTCTTCAACGGTATATATCTCCGAGGTGACATGGTCGGGGAGCAGCTCTTTTACGGACGTGGGGCCGGAAGGGAGCCAACCGCGTCAGCCGTGGTAGGGGACGTGATAGAGACTGCGCGAAATATCATCCGCGGCGAGGCGGGTCGGGTGCCGCCTCTGGGCTATCCCGAGAATTGGAAATCAGCCAGCCGCGTGATGGATATGAAGGAGATCGTGACAAGCTACTACCTGCGGATACAGGCCATGGACCGCCCGGGAGTCCTGTCAAAGATTTCGGGGATCATGTCTGATCACCATATCAGCATCCACTCAGTGGTGCAGAAACGCCGGGACAGTTCAGGAACCGTACCTGTGGTGTTTCTTACGCACCTTGCCCGTGAAGCGGACATTCAGGATGCATGCCGCAAAATCGGACAACTGGACGTGGTCGAAGGTCCTTTGATGATAATGAGGATTGAAGACGAAAACCTTGCCTGATGCCGGCCTAGCAGCCAAATGACACGACCAGGGGAGCATAAATATGTGGAAAGGAATTATTAGGCATTACCCGGAATTCTATCACTTTGCCAACCAGGACCACGTTATTACGATGCTGGAGGGGAACACTCCGCTGATTCCCGCACCCAGGTTGGCCGAAAAGATCAATCCGGACATTTCGCTTTTCCTCAAGTACGAGGGGCTGAATCCATCCTGCTCTTTCAAGGACAGGGGCATGACCATGGCGGTTTCCCGCGCTGTCGAGGCAGGAGCGAAGTCCATAATCTGCGCCTCCACCGGGAACACCTCTGCCTCTGCCGCAGCTTACGGGGCCCGTGCGGGACTGAAGACCTTCGTAGTGATTCCGGAAGGAAAGATCGCCCTGGGAAAGCTAGCCCAGGCGATGATACACGGGGCCATCGTCATCAAGGTTCTCGGCAACTTTGACGAAGCAATGCAGGTGGTGCGGGAGATCTCAGAGAAGTACCCTCTGACTCTGGTCAATTCCATCAATCCGCATCGTATCGAAGGGCAGAAATCTCAAGCTTTCGAAATTTGCGACGTCCTCGGTGAAGCTCCCGAGTATCATGCGCTTCCTGTGGGAAATGCCGGCAACATAACTGCCAATTGGGCTGGTTACAAGCTCTATAAGGATGTGGGAAAGATAAAGTCTCTCCCGAAGATGATTGGGTTCCAGGCGGAAGGGGCTGCCCCGATAGTGAGAGGCCACGTGATTGAGAATCCTGAAACCATTGCAACCGCCATCCGCATTGGGAACCCGGCGTCGTGGAAGACTGCCGAAGCAGCTCGTGACGAGTCGGGAGGCCTGATAGACATGGTCAGCGATGACGAGATCATCGAGGCTTATAAGATGGTGGCTTCAACGGCCGGCGTGTTTTGCGAACCAGCCTCGGCCGCGTCCATTGCAGGGGTGATAAAGAAGAGCAAGGAAGGGCTTTTCAGCAAGGGAGACAGGATTGTCTGTACGCTTACCGGGCACGGGCTCAAGGACCCTGATAACGCTATCAAAGTGTCTGCTGAGCCGGTGACCTGCGAACCCGATATGAAGAAGGTGTTGCATGTCCTCGGATTCTGAACCAAAGTACTTAATTCTTGTCCCTGATGGAATGGCTGATTGGCCTGTCCCCGAATTGGGTGGCCAAACTCCGCTGAAAGCCGCAAAGACGCCCTGGATGGATAAGATGGCGTCGCGCAGGGACTCTCGGCCTTGCCCGCACGGTGCCGGAGGGGATGGAACCGGGCAGCGACGTGGCAAATCTTGCGATCATGGGATACTCCCCGTCCGAAGTCTATACCGGCAGGGCCCCTTTTGAGGCAGCCTCGATGGGGGTTAGCCTCCGTGAGAACGAGGTAGCCTTTCGGCTCAACCTTGTAACCTTGGAACGAAACTACACGGTCATGGCCGACCACAGCGCGGACCACATTTCTACCGCCGAAGCGCACGAGATAATAGCTTCACTGGCCCCCGAGATAGAGGCCCTGGGGATGACCGTGATGCCTGGCGTCTCTTACAGGAACCTGCTTATATGGCCGGATGGACCGGATGGTTGTGTAACACATGCGCCGCACGCGTTCCCAGGAGAGGCGCTTGCCCTAAGGCTCCCCACAGGTGAACGGTCTGATGTGTTGCTTCGCCTCATCATGAAGTCCTGGAAGCTCCTTGACGGTCATCCAGTCAATGAGCGAAGAATCAAGCGTTGCCAGGGGCCGGCCAATTCTGTCTGGCCGTGGGGGCAAGGGAAGGCTCCTCGAATTCTAACCCTCAGAGATAGGTTCGGCATAACAGGCTCTGTCGTAGCCGCGGTGGACCTCGTGCGCGGCATAGGCAAATATGCCGGTCTCGATATTGTTGAAGTTCCCGGCGCCACCGGGTACATTGACACCAATTACCAGGGGAAGGTCCAAGGCGCTCTGGATACTCTCCAGGAGAAGGATTTCGTATTTCTCCACGTCGAAGCTCCGGACGAAACATCGCATTCCGGCCAATTGGATCTGAAGATCAAGGCTATAGAGGATTTCGACGAAAAGGTCGTCGGGGCCATATTGGCGGGGCTCGAAGAGTTCCCCAGGTGGCGCATCCTTCTGATGCCCGATCATCGTACTCCTATTGTTACCAGGACCCATTCTTCTGATCCGGTCCCGTTCATTCTGCTCGACTCGCGACAATGGGGTCGTTCCGGTAGCGACGACGCGGCTGCGGGTTATTCGGAAGAGGCTGCCGAGGCCTCTGGCCGCTTGGTCGAGGACGGGTCAAAGATGATAGAGATGCTGCTTAGCAAAGATGGAGAGTTGGGGTAGGCTGGGAAGGCGGCTCTAATACGATCTGCTGTCGAATACGAAACCTCGCCGATGGCGAGCAGATTGAACTCGTGGTGCCACGGATGTGTCCCGCTCCTCGCTGGATTCGTCCGTGCATGATCGAGTCCCGCGATGAGCTGAACACATCGGCGGTACCCATCTCTGACGGATTTTCATAATTCGTTGTAGCACGGATGAGCTTCGCACATGCGTGGCACCATTCAGAAGTGCCTCCAGTTTGCGGTCAAGGCATTCTTGCATGCGGATGGCAAGATAGTTATTACCCGGCCCGGTGGAGGGGTTCCGAAGGCATCTACTCTGATTCCGGCTTGGCCGCAGGTCGACGGCGGAAGGTAGGCCTTGAACTGCCCTGGCGCGAGCCGTATGAATATTTCTGAACCTCCGCTTAACTCTGCACAAAGATGCGTGTAACCCGGGGCGAAATCTTACAAATTATCTCGTAATTTATCGTGCCGCCGTTGGCCGCTATGTCGTCCGCGAGGATCTCTTCATCGCCCTGACGCCCGATGAGGACCGCTTCGTCGCCCACTTTGGCTTCCGGAACATCCGTGACATCAATCATGGTGGCGTCCATGCACACTGTCCCCACCACGGGAACTCTGCGCCCTCGGACGAGAACCTGCCCCACGTTTGATTGGAAGCGGGGGTAGCCGTCGTTATACCCCACATGAAGCGTGGCGATACGGCACGGCCCGGGAGTCACGAATCGTCGATTATACGAGATGCACCGGCCGGCCGGATGCTCCTTGATTTGAGCGATCTTGGTGGAAAAGGTGATTACCTGCTCGAGCCTCACCATTGAGCGTATAGCCTCGGAAGGATACAGGCCATAAATTCCCAGGCCGGGTCTGACCATATTGAAGTGGGTCTGAGGAAACCTTACCACCGCGGCTGTGTTTCCTGCATGCACGTACCTGAAGGTGTGCCCCAGCCGTTTTAACTCATCCAATAGGGACTGAAACGAACGGATCTGCCCTAGGGTGTAGGTATCATCACGAGGGTCGTCCGCGCTCGCAAAATGGGTCATGATACCTTCTACGTCCAAATTCCTCATACACAGCACTTGTTCAATGAAGGGTACTGCTTCATGGACCCACACTCCGGACCTTCCCATTCCGGTGTCGATCTTGACATGAACCGGGATCTTCCGGCCACGGGCTGCAACCCGATCCAAGGCATGGGCCACCTCCAGGCTAGCTACCACGGAACTCAGGCGGTACCTGACGATCTTGTCCACTTCCTCGGGGAGAACGTTGAATACGAGGATGGGAGCTTCAATCCGGTTTTCCCGTAGGGTAGCGCCTTCGTCCGGGAAGGCCACGGCGAGGTGAGTCACGCCGTTATCTAGCGCCACTTTGGATGTCCTTATAGAATCGTTGCCATAACCGAAACTCTTCACCACCGGCATGATTGAGACTTCGTCGCCGACGATCCCACGGATTGTTTTTATATTAGCCGCAATTGCATCCAGGTTGACCAGCAGTCGCGTGGAACCGATGGAACCCACCAGATCCTTGGCTATGCGTTCCAGACGAAACCAGCGCGAGCCCTTGAAAAGGACCACATCCCCGCGGTTCATGATTTTTTCGAGTTCCGCTGCGGCCTCATTGTAGCTCCGCGTGTTGGTCACCCTCCGGGAACTCATCCCCTCCAGGGCGGCTGCTTGCCCTATCAGGGCAGCGTTTTCGCCGACTGTTATAAGATGGTCCAGGCCGGTTCGCGCAACATCCTTGCCTACTGCTAAATGTTCCTCCCGGCTGTGGAGTCCCAGATCAAGCATTTCACTGAGTATCGCGATTTTGCGGCGGCCCTGGCCGACCTTGGCAAGGACATCCAGTGCCCCTTTCATGGATGCAGGGTCTGAATTGTACGTGTCATTGATGAGCGTGACCCCGGTTACGGTGGTATGGATCTCGAGTCTCATCGGAGAGGGATGGAATTCCTCGAGACCCTTCCGGATGGCATCGGGGGAAGCGCCTAATAGCGTAGCCCCTGCTGCGGCCGCCAAAGCGTTAAGAATGTTGAACCGGCCCGGTACAGGAAGAGCGACATCCAGGTTCCTGCCAAAAAGACTCATGCGGAATCGGTGTCCCCTCTCAGGAAGAGATTCCACATTATCGGCCTTCACATCGGCCTTTTCAGACAGGCCGAAAGTGACGACATTTGCCTGAAGTCCTCCGCGGAGGCCCATGCTCAGAGGATCATCCGCGTTGAGGAGCAGGAAGGAATCGCTTGTCAAGTTCTTGAATAACCGCTGCTTCTGTTCCAGAGTATTCTCGACACTCCCGAGGCCGCCTATATGGGCTTTACTTATTACCGTGAGTATTCCGTGATCCGGCCGGATCATCCTCTCCAGCCGGTCCATCTCCCCTGGGAGGCTTATACCAGCCTCAATCAGCGCCACCTCGTGTTCGGGCCGCATCCCGAGGAGCCCTAGGGCCGCTCCCACCTGGGTGTTGTAAGACAGCGGCGACCTGTAAGTCTTTCGTTCCAGACACAGTATCGACGCAAGCATCTCTTTTACCAGGGTCTTGCCGTTGCTGCCGGTGATCCCGACCACAGGACAACTGAACCGACCCCGATACGATGCCGCGAGCCCCTGCAATGCATTCAGGGTGTCCGCGACCTGAATGAGCGTGGCGTTTTCCGGCATCGGCGTTTCAAAGAGGTCTGCACGGCTGGTCACAACCGCCCTAACACCCGCGGCCAGAGCATCTTCTGCGAAGTCGTTCCCGTTGAAGTGCTCTCCCTTTATGGCCCAGAATATGTGATCCTCGCTCAGCGGCTTGCGGGTGTCGATTGACACTCCGGATACCAGTCCGGCAACCGGGCCTTTCACACGTACGGGTTGAATATCCTCAATGATTTGGCTTAAACTAAGAAATTCCGGGTTCTCAATCCCGTGTTTTTCGACAACAGTGGACCGTGCGCAGGTTGGCATAGCGCCCGCATTATCAGCATCACGGGTGTCCGCTGGGCAGGGCAGAGTCAGCATCAGACGGTTCCGTAGTCATGGTAACGCTCTACCACGAGAAATGAGGCAAGACAATAGTCGAGCTTAAAACCAGGGAAGAGATCTTGATTGAATGTGAGACTGCTTCTTTCCATATCTTAACAAAGGTTGGGTAAAGATGGCTGAACAAAGTTACAAGTACAGGCGCGAAGACTTCAGCGAGCTACCCGTCACGCTGAATCATCTGACAATTTATCTGAACTTCTTGGAAGAGTCCGTTGAGGCGACCAATCTGCTGGACATTACAGCGATACAGCCCCTGGATCTGATCGAGCTTGATGCTAAGGACCTGAAAATTGTGCAGGTGGAGTGGGTGGAGGATGCGTCCGAAGGCAAAGAGCCGCACCTGGGCCTCGACTATGATTACCTTGAGAACAAGAACAAGCTGGTAGTCAAGTTGCCTCGTGGCTTGCAGGCCGGCGAGCGTTTTCTCGTGAGGACCGTCACGCGTTGCGTGCCGTCGGATCGCCTGCTCGAAGGGATTTACAAGGATACCACCCCGCCGGGCGCGCCGCAGCAGTACATCTCCCAATGCCAGCAATGGGGCTTTCAGCGCATCATGCCCATCTTTGATGATTGCCGTGCAAAATGCACCATGACGACTACTCTGGAGGCTGACGCCCGATACACACATCTGATTAGCAACGGCAATATAAGCAAGAAACTCAACCCGGGCGGCAAACCTATCACGAAGCCTGGTGATCCCCGCCGGCAGGTCATCACTTATGAGAACCCCGTCCCCATGGCGCCGTATCTTTTCCTTGTTGCCGCGGGGACCTGGGATGTGCTCCGTGATGAAGTCACCTATGAATCTGGTCGAACAGTGCAGCTCGAATACCTTGTCCCGCCCGGACGTGTAAATGACGCCCGTATCCCGATGGAAATTCTCAAGCAGGCAGTTCTCTGGGTACGAAAAACGCAGGACTACGAGTACATGGGAGAGACGTATAGAACCATCTGCATGAACAAATCGAATTTCGGTGGAATGGAGAACGTGGGCAATACTACCGTGGTAACAGATGCTGCCCTTATTGACGAGCATACTCTGGATAGATCGCTGATGTACGCCCACGCTGTGATAGTCCACGAGTTCGAACACAATCAGTGCGGCAGCGAAACCACAATGGAGACCCCGTTCGACGTCTGGTTGAATGAAGCGTATACGGTTGACGTTGAACGCGCGTTTATGGCCGATGTCTTTGATCCGGCCTTTGTTCGCCTCACTCAAGTGGATAGTATTCGCTCCCCGTTGTTAGGGCCCTTGTCCATAGAAGACGGCGGCCGCGCTGGGCGCATAGTTCGGGAAGGATTCGACGATCCGGATGATTTGATCGATGGTGTAACGTACGTCAAAGCTGCGGAAGTGATCCGTATGCTTCGCTTGATTGTCGGGGCCGATGCATTCCGAGCGGGGAAAAATCTCTATTTTTCCCGATATCGAGACTCCAACGCGAACACGGATCAGTTCTTTGACTGTTTTGAGGAGGTATCCGGCCGGTCGCTCGATCTCTTCAAGAAGAGTTGGCTTTACAGGATCGGCTACCCCCGTGTGGTTGCGGGTACAGACTATGATTCCGCAAAGAGCGAGTACCACATCGATCTTCGGCAAGAATCGGCTACCACCCAACCGCCTTTTCACTTGCCTTTGGAAGTCGCTCTCGTGGATGGCGAAGGCCGTTTCGTTCCAGGAACCGATCAGGTCTTTGAATTTACAAAAGAAACATCGAAACTAACATTCCCAAACATTTCGGAGGAACCTGCATTCGCTTCCCTGAATCGTGACTGCTCCTTTTACGGAGCTTTCCGGCAAGGCAACGCCTCGCCTGAAACTTTGGCCTTGCAGGTACGTTTGGATTCCAACGCCTTTAATCGGGTGGAAGCAATGCGGAGGCTTACCGACCGCGAACGCATCAACTTGCTTATGGATCCCGGCTACGTCATAGATCCGCAGTGGATTAGACTCTACGGAGAGATCCTTGGGGATCGAAGCTTGCCGGCTGCCCTCAAAGCCTACTTTATCCGAATCGAGGAGCAGCCTCTGGATAGAGAGTACTGCACATGGTATCGCGAACTGGTCGTTGTGCGAGAAAAACTGATGCTTGCTGTAAATCAGGCATACCTGAAAGATCTGAAAGATGCCTTTCACCAGGTGGATACGTACCGGCCGAGACAATCCCCCAGGGATGGGATCGAGGACCGCATTCTCAAGCATGTGCTTCTGGACCTGATCGTGATTGATGATTCCTCTAACAGCCATCGGCTCATCACGGACCATTACCGGTCTGCGACTACCGCAGCGGACCGGGTGGCCGCTCTGCTGGCCCTGAATCGCAGTTCAGCGCCGGAACGCCTTGAAATGCTTGAGCAAGCTTATGATGCCTGGCATACACACCTCAGCGGCTACGGAAATTATCTCGTCGTAATAGGGGCCGGCACCAGGGATGACGTTTTCGACATGATCGATATCGAAAGGAAACGGCCTTCTTTCGACATTACCCAGCCCACTTGGGCCAGGGCACTCTTCTTGTCCATGGCCTCCAACAACAAGATGGTCTGGACTGATCGAGGCATACAATGGGTTGCCGATACGATAATAGAGCTTTCACGCATTAATGCTTTTACGGCAGGGCGTCTGCTCAACACTTTCCAGCACGCTCGGAAACTGAAACCTGACCTGCAAAGCAAGGTAATCGCAGCGTTGGAGGCCATCGTGCTGGCAGTCCCGGAAGAAGTCAGTCCCTCACTCCACGGACAGGCAAAAGCTTACCTGGAATGAAATGGCAGTCAGAGGCGAAGTCTCTCAAAGAACCATTCTGGCACAACATTTGCTAACCATCATGAAGCTCTTTCTCTCGACGAACCCGCTGATTCTGGAGCAACCTTTATGAAAACCGAGCACAAAATTATTGTCCTTTCTGTGGCCTTCTTCGTCTTCGTGTGCCTGATCGACGCTTTCGTGGAGTCTTTTGTATTCCACAAGACTGCATTCTGGGATTCCCTGATCTTTGATGTTCCCAAAGTTGACATTTATCACCGCGCACTAATCACGGTCTGTTTCGTCGTATTCGGTCTAATCGTAGCGAGAATCTTGAGAAAAAAGGGCACGCGGAGGAAGCCTTAACAGAGTATACAGCCCGCATGGCTGAAGTGAATGCTCGCCTCACTCAGGAGATTGCCGAACGCAATAAGTTGGAAGAGGAATTGCGAGCGAGGGAAGATCGTTACCGGACGATAGCCGATTTTACGTATGATTGGGAATTCTGGGTGGGTCCGGATGGCAAATTTTTGTGGGTCGCGCCTTCATGCAAACGTGTGACCGGGTATTCGGGGGAAGAGTTCATGGAAGACCCCGCGTTGTTCCATAACATAGTCCATCCGGACGACCGCGACATGATGATGAGACACACCAGCAACTCGTTGCGGCACGAACAACACGTTTCGCACTCACTCGATTTTCGGATAGTTCGTCGGGACGGAGAAATCCGATGGATCAATCACGTTTGCCAGCCGGTCCACTCCGATGACAAAAGACTGATTGGCAGGCGGGCTTCCAATCGAGACATCACGGAGCGCAGACGGATGGAGGAGGCGCTCAGGGAGGAAGAGGCCAGGTTCCGCCATATCTACGAAAATTCTCCGGTTATGATGCACTCGATTGACGTGCAGGGAATTGTGAGGAATGTAAACGGAAGATGGCTCGAGGAAATGGGCTATTCTCGGGATGAAGTCATCGGGCGCAAGATCGGCTTTGCGATGACTCCTGAGTCGGCAAACGTGGCGTTGAACATCATTGTCCCCCAATTCTGGCGCGACGGGAAGGTCAAAAATATTGAGTATCAGTATGTGAAAAAGGACGGAACCGTAATAGACGTGATTCTCGATTCCACTGTCATGAACGACCCCGCCTGGGGCCAAGTCAGTCTGTCTACGGTTCGCGACGTTACAGCGCGCAAGAAGGCCGAACGGGACCTGGTTGCGGCTCGTGAGTCCGCAGAACAGGCAAATCGGGCCAAAAGCGAATTCCTTGCGAACATGAGCCATGAGATTCGTACACCTATCAACGGCATAATCGGCATGACCGAACTGACTCTCAACACTCAACTCACCCCTGAGCAACGAGAATACCTTGAAACTGTAGAGATGTCGGCAGAGTCGCTGCTGAGGCTGATCAACGACTTCCTGGATTTCTCAAAAATTGAGGCGGGCAAGCTCGATATCGTAGCCATGGACTTCAGCTTGCGGGATTTCATCGGGAACACCATGAGCACGCTTGCGGTGCATGCGCACAGAAAAGGGCTTGAACTGATCTACCACATTCCTTCCACTACGCCTGATGCCCTGACGGGAGACCCCGGCCGCTTGCGTCAAGTTTTGGTCAATGTGGTCGGAAATGCAGTGAAATTCACTGACCGGGGCGAGGTGGTGGTACGGGTTGAAACCGATTCCGAAGACGAAGACGAATTGAGGTTGCATTTCAGTGTGAGCGACACGGGTATCGGAATTCCCCTCGACAAGCAGAAAAAGATCTTTCAGACCTTTGAGCAGGTTGACACTTCAACATCAAGAAAATACGGTGGAACTGGACTCGGCTTGGCAATCTCTTCGCAACTCGTTGAGAAGATGGGCGGCACCATCTGGGTGGAAAGCGAACCCAACAAGGGGAGCACCTTCCATTTCATTGTCCATCTGAGGCTGCAGAGTCAGCCCGTGCACACGCCTGTGGTCGAAGAAATGGCTGATTTGAAAGACTTGCCGTTGCTCGTAGTTGATGACAATGCCACGAACCGACGCATCTTGGAGGAAACGGTGCTTCAATGGGGAATGAAGCCCACGGTCGTGGACAGCGGACGAGCCGCGCTGGCCGCTATGGAAGTGGCCTACAACGTGGGCCGGCCTTTCAAGTTGGTGCTGACCGACTGCATGATGCCCGAGATGGACGGTTTTCAGTTGACGGAGCGAATTAACCGGGACTCGCGTCTAAAGACGGCAACGATAATAATGCTCACATCCGCTGGTGAGCGGGGCGACGCATCCCGGTGCGTGAATCTTGGAATCTCGGCCTACTTGTTGAAACCCATCAAACAGTCGGACTTGTTCTTCACGGTTTCTAAAGTGCTGCAAGGGCCACCAAGCCCCGAGACCCAATCACTCATAACCCGTCATTCCATACGGGAAAGCAGGCGTAGACTCCGGATACTGCTTGCCGAAGACAACGCCGTCAACCAGAAAGTCGCGGCCAGGATGCTGGAAAGGATGGGACACACCGTCTCGATTGCGGAAAACGGCACAGAGGTGCTGGGCGCTGTGGAAAAACAAAACTTTGATTTGATTCTGATGGACATTCAGATGCCTGAAGTCGACGGTTTTGACGCCACGCGATCTATCCGGGAGCGCGAAACAAGCACCGGGGAGCATATACCAATTGTAGCCATGACCGCGCATGCCATGAAGGGGGACAAAGAAAAGTGTCTTCAAGCCGGTATGGACGGCTATGTCGCGAAACCAATCAATGTGCAGCAACTCTTTGAAAGCATAGAGAGTCTCTTTCATGACCGCCAGGCAGCCGAAGAGCCCTCGGAGGTGCCTACATCCGCCGGAGAGCCTCTGGACACAACCAAAATACTCGAACGAATCGGAGGGGATCGAGAACTGCTGAGAGAGCTTGCAGGACTCTTTGTCGGTGATTGCCCAAGAATGCTCTCCGACATTCAAGACGCAGTGCGAGACGGGAACGCAGAGGCGTTGCAAAAAGCAGCCCATGCCCTCAAAGGCTCGGTCAGCAATTTTGCTGCTGAAGCGGCAGTTCAAGTGGCATTCAGATTGGAGATGATGGGGAGAAACCAGGATTTGACCGACGCAACTCAGGCACTCAAAGAGTTGGAACGGGAAATTGGACGTGTCCGCGAGGGCTTGTCAGCCCTGGCACAGGAGAGTGAGGAATGAGAATCCTAATCGCCGAGGATGACACCGTTACCAGGAAGCTGCTGGAAGCGCACCTCGCCAAATGGGGGCATGAAGTTGTGGTCTGCTCTGACGGGGCCCAGGCGTGGCAAGTACTCTGCGGGGAGGATCCTCCAAAATTGGTAGTCCTGGATTGGATGATGCCTGAAATGGACGGCGTAACCCTGTGCAGTGAAATCCGCAAACGGGAAAAACAGCCTTACACGTACGTCATACTCTTGACCTCAAAGAGTCTGAAGGAAGATGTGGTCGCGGGGCTCGAAGCCGGCGCAGACGACTACATCATAAAGCCCTTTGACGTTCACGAACTGAATGTGAGAATCCGGGCCGGAACACGAATCGTAAGGTTACAGGAAGATCTCATCTCTGCCCTGCGCGCCTCGGAGTTCCAAGCATCACATGATGCGCTGACCGGCCTGTGGAACCGGCGGGCCATTTTGGAAAAGATCCAGCAGGAACTGGATCGTAGCGGCAGGGATGGCACGAATCTTGGGCTAGTCATTTGCGATGTGGATCACTTCAAACAGGTAAACGACAATTACGGACATCTAGCGGGTGACGCAGTCCTCAGGGAATTGGCCAAAAGGATCGACTCGTCCTTGAGGTCCTATGACTCTGTAGGACGATATGGAGGAGAAGAGTTTATCATCTTGATTCCCGGCTCTGACGGCGCCGGCGCGGCGGAGTTGGCGGAACGATTGCGGCTCGTCCATGGCAGAAAGCTCTCTTCGGACAAACGAGGGCGAATTCCGTTGCACCATGAGCTTTGGCGCCACGGCCTTGAACGAACGACAAGATTTTGACCTCAATTCCTTGATTAAGGAGGCTGACGAGGCCCTACTCATGGCTAAGAACCGCGGACGCAACCGTGTGGAGCTTTGGCCGGCCGCAGAGGCGGGAAAGGATGCTCGTGCGGAGAGTTAAGCCCTCTGTTTGGTAACGTCGGTCACGTATTCTGATCGGTCGAGTCACCGCAGCCGGAGGCATTTACCGGTAGGACCGGCCTCCGTGCCGGTCATTGATCTACGGCCGGCAGGGACGCCGGCCCTACCGGTCAGCCACTGATGCTGGCGTCAGCTACGTTATACTGAATTTATGAAACGGAGCACTGAGCCATACCCCAACTGTGAGGCACGATGATCGAAGAGAAGGCCGCTAACATTCTCATTGTGGACGACGAGCCCGACATAGGCCAAATCATCTCGACTTGGCTTCGAATGGCGGGGTACGGCTGCGTTACGACCACCACGGGGGAACAGGCTCTGGAGCTATTGCAGAGTCAATCGTTTCAACTCGTCGTCAGTGACATCATGATGCCGGGCATGTCAGGGATCGATCTTCTTACCTTCATAAAGGACTCGTTCCCGGAGGTGGCCGTTATCCTCGTAACGGCAGTGGATGACCGCAAGACAGCCATTATGACCTTGGAACTCGGGGCTTATGGGTACGTGATCAAACCTTTTGACCGAAACGAGATCCTGATAAACGTGGCCAACGCTCTGGAACGCCGGCGCTCAATCTTGTTGAGCCAAGAATATGAACAGTCCCTTGAAAGTGAGGTCCGAGAGAAAACGCGCGAGATTAAAGAGCGCGAGGAAGAGATCGTACTCAGGCTGATCTCGGCTTCAGGGTTCCGTGACGATGAGACAGGCGCCCACATTAGGCGAATTGGTCTGTACGCGTCCGTCATAGCAAAAGACCTAGGCTGGAATCAGGAATCAGTGTCAGACATCCGGCTTGCCGCGGCAATGCACGACGTCGGCAAGATCGGAATTCCGGACAGCATTCTCCTTAAACCCGGCAAATTGACCCCGGAAGAATTTGAGATGATGAAGAAACACACTACGATCGGAGGCCAACTTCTTGGGTCCTCGAATATGTGCTTATTGCAAATGGCGAAGGAAATCGCCCTGTCTCATCATGAGAAGTGGGACGGCTCCGGCTATCCCGACGGGTTGGTCGGCGAGGCTATCCCGGAAAGCGGACGCATAGTCGCCTTGGCGGATGTGTACGATGCTCTTGTCATGGATCGAGTTTACAGGCCCGCGATACCTGAACCCGAGGCCCTGTCAATGATGACGTCCAACAGAGGGACACATTTTGATCCGAGGATATTCGACCGCTTTGTGGCCCTGCTACCGAAAATACGGCGCATCAAGCAGGAAGTACAGGATGAAGACGCTGTGGAGCCTGCATCTATAGAAATTGCCAAAAGTGATGTCCAAAACTGAGGATGACTCGATGGGGCCTGTCGCTCCAGTGTGTCCCCGGCTCTCTATATGTGCTGGACGTCGGAATAGGTCAAGACTTTGACTACACAACTTCCCGCGTAGAACCCAACCATCACTGATCATTAGATACCCCAATTGTGGGGAAGCTGTTCCACACTTCTGATCCCCACCGCCCCGCCCTCCACCTCCCAGAGAAATATACCATCTTGAGAAAGCGCTTAAAACCAATCAGTTATCAATAATCCCCTTGCCCGAGCCCATGTGGCACGCAAGTTGCGATAAAGGTGTGTAGGCGAAAGCCAAATAGCCTAGGGACGGTAAATCCGGAAAGAGGAATAATGATGAAAACCCAATTGAGAAAGCTTCTTTGGATCGTCCCGGGGGCGTTGATTCTGATGGGAGCGCATCTCGCGAATGCCCAGGATATAAGCAGAATGAACACGCGAGACATGCTCCTAAAAATTAAGACGATGAATGTGGACCAGATGAGCCAAATCGTTCGAAACATGGATCGGGATTCGATGGCCCAGATCATCCGGAGCATGGACTCACAGACAATGAGTCAGATTGTACGGAGCCTCGATCCGAACACCATGTCTGAAATAGCCAAACGAGTACTGGTCGAATTCGCAAGGGCCCGCCCAAAATCAGTAGCCGCAACTTCCAGGCTCCCTGAGACCAACCAGCCTCCAAGTGGCACCACGAGGATTGAGTTCGCGGCGGTGCCTGGAGACGGACGAGAGCCGCAGAATAGTGGCACGGATTTGAAGGTTCCGGACGATGTCCGCGAAGAACAAATGGACCTGAGCGGCCTGGTTGTAATCGCTCATCCTTCAAACCCGGTGAATGAGCTAACGATGGATCAGATCCGGAAGATCTACACGGGAGAATTCACCAACTGGAATCAGGTAGGCGGTCCCGATATCGATGTTAAGGTTATGACGGTGTGTGAATCGTCTGGCGGTCAGGCAAAGCTGACTTCCAACGGGACGTGTCTCTGCTTTCGCAAGCTGTGTCTTTCTCGGTGTGGCCGGCAACACTGGAGCGCTAGGCTTTGTCCCGAGGTTGCACTCCCGGCAGCTCAGATTCCTAGGGTCTCACCAGGCGATCAAAACAATGGCGATCAAGATTGAAGTGCCATCTCAAGGCGCCAGAGAGGCTCGTTCCGGTTCAGCGACAGGGGTGGCCGACATTCTTCTAGCCTATGGTCGGTAAGTGCCTCGAAGAGTCCTCAACATAATCCTCTCAGGAGCCCGGCAGACCTAAGGACGCCTGAAAGGATGACGACAGATTAGCAAAATGGATCAGGTAACAACTTTCATCCCCCAGGCGAGGTCAGCCATGCAACAAAGCAATGTAGTCCCAATAACGTCGGCTCGAAGCGTCACTGCTCCAACAAGAAAGATAAGCGCACGAGAAGCTGCTACGGATATTAAGTCCGGCATGAGTGACTTCATCCTCATGGAGAAATATACGCTCTCCACTAAAGGACTTCAGAGTCTCTTACAGAAACTGGTTGACGCCGGAGTTGTCAGCAAGTCCGATCTTTCCAACAGGATCCCGTTGGGGGAAGATTCTGTTGCGCTCGACATCGTGAAGTGCCCATCCTGTGGTATGCCCCAATTCGGGTCATTTGATGAATGTCCTCAATGCGGGGTCATTGTGTCCAAATACCACCAGAAACTCTCAATAGCAGCGGCGTCAAAACCGAACGGTTCCGGTGCTCATCCGGCAGGTTCCACTCTTTCGGGTCAGGTATTTCATTCAAAGGGGTCAATGTTTAGAGCTGATCCTCAGCGAACCGGGTTCTACAACAGCAGGGGGGTCCACAAGCTCACTGCCCTGAAATGGAAGTTCAAGGCGGACGGCTGGGTGGCCTCGTCGCCGGCAGTAAGTGAAGGAGTGGCATACGTGGGCAGCTACGATGGCAATATGTATGCGCTACTTACTTCTACGGGAAAAGTGCATTGGCGTCTCGATACGAAGGGGCCTGTCCACTCATCTCCTGCCTTGACCCAGGGTAGACTCTTTTTCGGAAGTCTGGACGGGAGCTTTTACGCGGTTGAGGTCAAGTCGGGTAAAGCGAGATGGAAGTTCAAAACAGGCGGGCCTATCTATTCTTCGCCTATAATAAATGACGGCCTGGTATTTTTCGGAAGTTTGGACGGAAACGTCTATGCCGCGGACGTCCACACAGGAAGGATAAAATGGCATTTCAGAACCAGAGGACCTGTACATTCATCCCCCGCGATATGCGGTGACAAGCTCTGTTTCGGGAGCATGGACGGCGAGTTTTACGCCGTGGACCTGCAAACGGGATGTCCATCTGTCACCTTCAAGACGCAAGGCCCTATTACCAGCTCTCCGGCTGTGAACGACGGCGTAGTCTTCTTCGGGAGCATGGACGGGGCCCTTCATGCGGTGGATGTCAAGACCGGCCATGAGAAATGGCATTTCCAAACCAACGGCAAGATCACTTCGTCTGCTGCCATCGGTTATGGAGTAGTTCATTTCGGCAGTCATGATGGATTGCTTTACGCTGTGGACGCATCAACGGGCCAGGAAAAGTGGCGGTTCCAGACGGACGGCCCCATTGCCTCATCTCCTTCCCTAGGTTATGGGATACTGTATTTCGGGAGCAGTGACGGCAATCTGCACGCACTTGACTTCAGCAAAGGGCAGCCCAAGTGGAAATTCAAGACTGGGGGACCCGTCTACAGTTCCCCGTTAATTTGCGACGAGGCGGTGTATTTCGGAAGTGACGACGGATGCTTTTATGCGCTGCACTAACGCATCCGGGTTCAAGTGTCAAATTGATGGAATCCGTAAGAACAAATGTACAGGGAGGCTGAGATGAGCTACCTCCAGAACCGTTATAGCGTTGGATTTAAGGCCAAAGTGACGCTCGAAGCCATCAGAGGCGCGAGGACCATACCGGAGATAGCCATCGAGTATGGCGTCCCCGCGAATCAGATCACTAAATGGAAGAAACAGGTCATAGACGAGTTGCCAAGCATATTGGCGGTCGAGGCCGAGAAACAAGAACGAACGGCCCATGATTTGATATTTAAGTTGTACGAGGAAATTGCGCAGCTAAGTGGTGAGCTTGGTCGAGTGAAGAAAGCCGAAGCCGGCAGTTGACCGGGCGCACAGGATTTACGAAAGCAATCTCGGTCCGACCTAATGCAAATTCGGCCATCGGCGACCAATCGCTGAATCGAGACGAATTCACCGTTATGTATAAATGTCTGCACGTATTCTTTCTTTGATAGGATTGAAAGTGCATTCCACATCTATTACTGTTCCAGTTCGCTAAGGTCATACGTCTCAAAAGGAAGCGTGCTATGGGGACTTGGTGGTGCCTCTCATTCATACTTCCCAGCAAGCCAATTTCCATTGCACCCACCAACTTTCGTTTCCGATGGACACCAGAGACGCCAGCGAATACCGAGACCCCCATGCAGGATTTCAGATTATATTATCGATAATTGCGAGGCGTTTTTCGGCCGTACGACCCTGCATCTGTGCAGTGACTATTCGGCCCTGAAATGTCGGGGCAAGACAAAAATCTTTGGGAATCTGGCCGGTCTTGGCGTGCTTCTTGTTCACCTTCAGTTTGAGCTTGGCCTGAGTATCTCGTCGTGGCCGCGCTCGTTGCCGGGCGGCGAGTTCGGAGCCTTATCATAGGTTGCCTTGACAGAGCGGTTTACGCCGGCAGGGACACGAACTGCCCGGAATCCCGTTCGCGTCAGTCGTTGCAACGCCGACTTCTGCGTGCTTGCCGTTCACCTTGCTCATCGTTGAAACCGAGACGTCGGTGTTCTTCAGGGCCGCGCCATTTGCATCCGTGAGCACGCCAGTGGCGATCGCTCGCGGTTGTAGAAGTGACGGTGGTTAATCGACTTGAGGAGGACACGCCCTTCAGAAAGCCCTTGTGAACAGTGCCCTTGCTCCTGTTGGTGCACTTCTTGATCGCGCACTTCATCTTTCCGGTCTTGTTCTTCTCGCATTCGCGAAGAGTCTTGAAGAGCTTCAGCGAAACGCCGGTTGCGGCGCGCATCGGGTTCTCGAGCCTGGCGAGTGCTCCATCCTGATGGCGCTGAGTTGACAGCGGGTTTCCGGCTTGGTCGAACGCCTGGACGCGAACATCGTAGGTGCCTTGCTGGAGGCTGGTGTCGGGGAAGCGAGCTGTTGCGCTGCCGGAGGAAACGGCGGTTCCGACGACGTTGCCGTCGACGCCGGCCAATGAGGTCGGCAACTGGATCCAGTCGGCGTCGAATCCGCCAGTCGGGCGAACTGTCGAAGACCGGCATAGAGATGCCGGAAGGCGCGTCGGTCAGCGTTGAGGACAGCAATGTCGGGCGAGCTGCGTTTTGGTGGTTGATGTAACCGTTCGGATTCGTCGCGTCAATTCCGAAGGTTGGACCTTGGCCGCTGCCTTATTGCCCGCGAGGTCGACCGGAGAGAAACGGAGATTCCTTCTGGCCTTCGCCGGTGATCGGGATTGATGTTGAGTCGCCTCGGGGGGCGTCTTTGTCGAGCGGTCCGCTTCCATTGATGCTGTAAGCGAGGTACGCGCCCATTGTGGATTCGGATTCCGAAGGGTTGGCCGGAGCCATCCCCGAAAGAACATCACTACCGCGAAGCTCCGCGAGCTGGCCGTCCTCGTACCACTTACCGTTCTCAACGCCGCTGATCGTGCCGACTGGGTCGGTGCAATCAACTGGTGCCGTGACGGTCTCCGTGGTCGGTGAGGCGACGCCGTTGCAGATGACCGCGCGCAAGTGGACGTAGTGCGTGTCCTCATCGAGCGTGCCAGGGAGCTGCCGCCTGCGGACTCCGCCGCCGCCGGGAACGTTGATGCTTGATCCGGCTGTGCCGTTGGGGTTCTTATCGATCGCGCCTGCGAAGCCGCAGACCGGAGCAATGTTGCCTGGCAGAGCGTTGTACGAGAATTCCTGATCGAATCCAGCTGCGAGTTCATCGCGACTGATCCAGCCGTTGGCCTGGCCTTGCGGCGGCGCTGGCGCGGTCAGGTAGTCACCAACAGAAACATCGGAATCCGAAGAAGCACCCGAACCATCGCCAACGTCAGAAGCGTTGCCGGCCTTGTCGACCAGCCGCAGGCGAAGTGTCCATGCTCCGTCGCCGGTAGCCCGAGTCCGCTGATGCCTGCGTCGGTTGCACTGATGCCAGATGCAGTCCCGCCAATTGGCACGGTGATCGGAGCAGGGTTGCTCTGTGATCCGGTGGTCGGGTTGACGTCGACGATCGCCGACAGCTGAAGGCCGGACTGAGTCGCAGTTTCAGAAACCTCCGCTCCATTGGTCCACGTGGCGCCGAACGAGTTGTCCGCGCTCCACCCGTCCTCACCCCCGGTGACAGCTTCGATGTCGCTCGGCGTAGCCGGCTTGGTGTTGTCGGTCTTATAAACGAATGAAGGGCTCAGGCCAGTGTTTCCGCCAGCGTCAGTCGAGGTGTAGTAGCCGGTATGTGAGCCATAGGCGTGCGTGTTCGTATCGAAAGAACTCCCGGCAGTCGTGCCCACTGAAAGAGTGCACGGAATCCACTGCCCGTAATTGCAGCCTTTGTTCTGCGAGGCGGTCATGAGCGAGTCCTGGG
>CAWBBA010000036.1:0-44476 GCA_963786905.1 uncultured delta proteobacterium
CCGAAGGTTCGATGGCACACGAAGCAAAGAGCCGCATCAGTCTGGCCCATCTGGACAAGAGCCACATCTGCGCCCACACATATCCGGAGACTGACAAGGCGAGTGGCATTTCCACCTTCCGAGTCGACATCGACATCTCTACCTGTGGAAGATTTCTCCCCTGACATCCCTGAACTACCTGATCAAGTCCTTCGACTCGGAAGTGGTCCTCCTGGACTACCGGGTGCGCGGCTTCACTCGGAACGTTCAAGGGAAGAAGCTCTTCATTGACCACGATATCCATTCCATCCAGCAGTTCATTGCTGAAGATGTCAAGAAGCGGTACGATAAGGTCGACATCAATATCTCCCAGGAGAACCTCTTTCACACCAAAATGGTTCTAGAAACTTCCAGCTGGACAACTACCTTTTCGGGACCACAGCCAAGAAGCTCAACCGGCGGGATCGACAGAAAGTGAAGGACAGCTTGAAGCGAGAAATGGTCCCCGAGATTTTCTATGCGAAGAACCTTTTCAGATGATTCCTCTTTATGGCTTGCACGCTTAATACCAGTTCGCGATTTTTTTCGCAATTTGCTATATCTTCCCCACCTTTGTTGAGGGGAGGTAATCATGGGTCGGGTGACATCAGCTGCTGCTCATCTTTCGGTGGAAGAGATTGCGCTCCGTTTGAAGGGAGCCGTCGGTTCGAGGGAGCATCGAAGGTGGCTCATCGTTTGGAATGCTCTGGTGGATCCCCGTTCTGCTAAGGAGATTGCCAAACACACTGGAGTTGCGGAGAACACGATTCACGATCTCATGTCACGGTACAGACGATTCGGTGCCCGAACTGTTGAAGCTCCTCGATTAAGCAAGCGTCGTCGGTGCTATTTGAGCAAGGAGGAAGAGGTCATTTTTCTGTCCGTTTTTGGAGAAGGCCAAAACCGGGGAGATTGCGACTGCAGCCGAAATCAGACGAGCGCTGGAGGAGCTTTTGGGACACGACGTCCATCATTCCACGGTCTATCGGTTGCTTGAACGCAACGGGTGGAGAAAGGTTGTGCCCAGACCGTTTCACATAGAATCGAAGCAAGAGGTTCAGGAAGATTTTAAAAAAATTTCCCGGAACTCGTAGCTGAGATTCTTTCGGAGCGAGACCCGGAAGATACCAGGCCAGTGTGGCAATTGTGGCCCAGGATGAAGGCCGTTTCGGCGGTATCAGCACTCATCGGCCTGCATGGGCTCCTCCAGGGGTAAGACCAAAAGCCCCGCGGCAGGTAGTCAGAGTCTTCCTCTACGTGTTTGCTGCGGTTTGTATGGCCTTGGGAAAGATGACCGCCCTGATCCTTCCCTTAGCCAATACCGAGGCCATGAACATCTTCTTGGAAGAGGTTTCTCGTGATTTCTGTGACTACTTTGTCATCATGCTGGTGGACGGTGCTGGCTGGCACAAAGCGAGGGCGCTGAAGATCCCTGAAAACATCAGGCTTATCACACAGCCGTCCCACAGCCCCGAACTCAATCCTGCGGAGCACATTTGGGATGAACTCAGAGAGAAATACCTCCATAACAAGGCTTTTCGGACTTTGGATCAAGTTCAAGAAGCCTTATGTGACGGACTATGCGATCTGATGAACAAGCCGGACCGGCTCCGGTCCCTCACAAACTTCCGTACCTGAGAGTTATGAAATAAAAAGCGAAATGGTATAACAGGCCGTGGATATGCTTTGATGCTTAAGACGGAATAGATGGGGCGCACGATACTGATGCACGAGAATCAAATTCGGTATGCAGAGTCCAAGGTCCAACTCGACTATGTGAAAGGTTTGCAGGTTTTCATCTGGAATAGAAAGCGCTCAGATGTTCCCGAGGAGGACTGGATTAAATTTCTCGGTATCGGATCAGTTGCAGGCTCCTCGTTTTCCAGGGGCATCTCCCGCCCGATTCCTCAGAATATCCCGTCTTCAATTGGACGGTGGTTTCTCAAAATTCCCATTTCGTCTGACGACATACACCTGCAAAGACCCGGTGTCTGTCAATACCTGGCCCGCTCCCCCTCCCCTCCCCCCGGCCGAGGGTAGGTCGAGATCATCTGCAATCTCAACCAGATAGGCCCAGATCGCAGCCCACAGGAAGATGGCAAAATCCTAGATAACAGCCGGACATCATGAGGAATTCTGGCACTTATTTAACAGTTTGTCCCCCGAAAACTTTTCCAGTCGATTTTTCTTCCGTCCCGCGAAGATTAAATGTCTGCCTCTAGTGGTTGGATGCCCCTCCATCCCGCTATAAGCACGTAACTCTTTGATATCACGGCTGCCCAGAATAGGGATGCCTCTGCAACATGGCTATACTAGACGGTCTCCGCCACATTGCCGACTTTCGTTTTTTTCCATGATTTTGGCTTGTGCTGTGTCAGCCTAAGAAACGACCGGGTTTTCCATACTGGGGGCGCATCGTATGAGGGTAGATCCGACCATTACTGCTGTCTCGAAACATTTCCTGGCTTAATTGGTATCGACGTCAGAAATTCCCCTTACTCGTTTCTTCATGGGGCGCGGGGCCTGAAGGGGCTTCTGCTTATCTGATGCTGCCTGTTGCCGGGAAGTCCAGTCTTTCCTGTTGGAATAGGCGGGCAAGCCAATCCACGAGCTTGAGGCGATTCTCAAAGCAACGAATTCATCGCTTTCGTTGGTGCAACAAAATTACTGCATCGCCAAAACCACAACATGATCCACTTCCAAGAAAACGCTGTGGATGCACAATCTTCGAGCGTCTCCATGATTTTCGCGGCAGGAAGCGGAACGTGGTCTTTTCCCGACTTCGGTGACAAGGACCGCCGGACTCATTCTTATCTGTCTCGCCCAAAGTTCCACAACTAGACGAAAGTCAATGATATTTATCAATAAGCGTTTGCTTTTAGCTTATTGCGTAACATACTCGGCATCAAGAAAATTCGCTAGTTAAGTCTCTTTCGCCCTCGCCAAGTCGGCTGTTTGCCACATCGCGTAACATAAGAATTACGCCCAAAACGGAACATATTTTGCATGTTTCTTTGACGAACTGGCTAGATCATGCGGTTTGATTAACTCCACGTAGAAATCGTGTCTCGAATGATCCTCGATGCTGCCGTGTAATTACTGGCTTCTATGCTTAGGCGTGTCCTCAAAGATTCGTTAGTCATCTGCTTGCCGGAAACGTGCATCAGGCATGCGTGCTGATAGCAGGCCCGCATGCGATCTGTCTTATCCATAGCTGAAAGTTCGCGAGGACCGAAAAGCACCGCGATTGTATTCGGTCAGAGGCCACTCTAAAATCTGGTGCCGGCAACCGATGAATTTCTACGTGGAAAATTACCTTGTCAATTCCGCTACCACGTTCCTCGCATATGTTCATACGCCTCATCAGCCTGCCCAAGACTTCATTGCGTGATCGAGGAGGCCCATCAATGAACCTCAAAGGATCGATCAAGGGGGTTCCCGGATTAGTAATTTCCATTCGATCCGCGAAAATCTCCACCGTAGGCCCTTCCAGCCAAATTGAAATCCTGGTGTATCAGGGCATTGACAACCAGCTCGCGAATCGCCACCTCGGGATACATTCGCACTTCGCGCAGCGCTTGCCCGAGTTCTTCATTCTGAGGCAATCTGTCATTAATGAAGCTTATCAGACCTTCAAAGCCTACGGCGTAGCCTTTGCTCCCTTCTTGTTCCTTCAACGTTTCAACCCGGCTGTTTCCCTTATAAATTATTACCCTCGATGCCTTGCGAATAAGCCTGTCAAACTTTCTGAGATCAGAAGCGAAGAGAATTGCTCCTACGTTACAGATATCAAATTGGTCCTCGCCGGTACGGACAATCACTTTCTCTTCAAGCAAACGCTCTAGAATTGCCTTCCTATCGTCAGGAAGCGTCTGACCCATTAACCGGAAATATGTGGGATAGTCTATGAGACTCAGCACATCGGAGCCAGAGGCACTTGCCGCCGCAACACCGTTTTCAAAAGGCTTTTGAGAAAACAGAGCCCAGAGGGCCTGCTCCTTTTCGGGATGGGACATCAGCTTCTTCTTGTAACTACCGATGCGGATGAATTCCGTTCCCCCAAAACGGATAGGCATGTGTGTAGCTGGTGGAATCTAAAAACCACGACTCGCTTGCCTCCGACCTCCCCTTCCGTGGATCTGGATATTAATCTGTGGCTCAAGCTGATGTAGTAGCCAGTTCTCCAATTCCTCGTTGCCGAGCTTTTTTTGCTTGGGTTTGAACGAGGTTCCAACAATTTCATGGGATTGATCCTCCACGCCCCCAAACAATGTAAGCATTCGGCTCGCCGAGCAAAGCCGCCGAATTCGCCAGCGCTGAAACGTATTCTCCCATTTCCTGTGGAATTGTCTTGTCTCTCTTAAATTCGAACCATTCCGTTTCTTTGGGAAGGGAGATCAGAGAGAGAATCAGCCTTCTGAGTTCGTCTGACGTCATGGTTTTCAGCCCTCGTTGCATTGTGAGCAATAGAATTCAGTCCACGATTTTAGCGGTCTTGTCAATGATTTGTCCAGGCCGTGTTCCGCTTTTCACGCTCCCCTTTTTCAAGGAAGGGTCTGTCAAGCAAGTTGACACCTCACGGTGAAGCAAAGAGGACGCAGAGATCCCTTGAGAATGAGGCGGTCTTTTTTCGAGGTATGATCACGGAACTATTTCAAAAATGGTGAGAAAATTTTCACGAGGGTCAGGAGTCCCATAAATATATTCGCACGAGGTTGGGATCGAGGCCCCCTCCCCTCGGTAACGTCTAAGCTTAGATTATGGTCCAACTTATACCTCCGTCGGCCCGCGCACGCGCTTTCGGGAGCGTTTTGGCGGCCTGCTCTACTCCGAGTCTGACTCTTCCCTAGGCGGGGCCCCAACCAAGAAAGTTTCAAAAAAACTGGAAAAATTCTCGAGGAGGCTAGGAGTCCCAACATGATAATAAGTCTATCCGAGTCCGGGAACCCTCCCCCACCGGGTGCCGCGGCATACCGAGTGTTAAGACAGCTGACACCGGAGCGCTTTCACTAGCATGCCCTTCGATTGCGTCCTGACCCGCGTGGAACGGCTCAAATTTCAACGATCTCTCTTTGGGCAGGGGGTAGGTAGCGCGGAGCATGGCCGTGAAAATTTCGCGGGGCTGCTAAGGTGTAAGAGCTGCATCCTGACAGAAGCCTCTCGCACTCCATGTGATAAATCCCATTTAGCGGAACAGCTAATACACGACAAACACAGTTAGCCCGCTAATTTCATTGATAATTCCGGTATCATATGATAAACTTATTGTAGTTTTATTATGTTACTCAATAACCATGAAAATGAATATTAGGATGTGAAGCCGCTCGGGCGTTTCTTAGACTGTATCCTGGTAGCATCACGTGGAGGTCACGGTATGAGTGCTCACAAAGCGCCGGACTTTCAGAGTAGATCCACGGAGAGTGGCACTCTATTTGAGAAACAGTGTGCGCTGCATCTGACCAGCCTGGGCTTTCAACTCTTTGCCAAGAAGTGGCGAATCAAAGAAGCCGGTGTTGAAATTGACTACGTGGCCGTCAATAACAAAGGCAAAAAGATTTATTTCGAGTGCAAAGGCGGTTATGAGGGGAAGCAGCCCGGACTTGTCAGGACAGATACCACCAAAAAGGTGCTCGCCAATGCCTTTTTGCTCTCTATTTTTGCGGGCTGAGTCCTTTGGTGGTGATGACTAGCGCTAAGCCCAAGCGGGGGTTAGCGTCTGACACGATGATAAGGCGGGCCGCAGAGAAGGTCCCCGGCATTATTTTCGACATCATTCAGTTGGGTGACGCGCTTGACCGTCAGCGATTAAGAGCATTACTCGACGTGGATGACTTCCAGACCTCGCCTACCGCTTCCTTTTGACAAGGACATCCAAAGCAGGCAGCACAGGAATGCCTCTGCAACCTTCGGACGAGGCCGTACAAATCGCATGGCATTCTGATCCGAAATTGCTCGACTTCAGCAAGAAGAAATCCCGCAAAGGAACAACCTACAAAGAAGCTTCAACGGTCCAGGTCAAGAAGAAACGGAAGCACGGACAAGGACACAATCCCACTTTTTGACGAAGAGTAACTCCTTCCTCCCACTGAAGCCGAGAAGCAATCTTCCCGGACACACTTCTAAGTGAGTCCGGTTCCCAAGTGATTCCCCATAAGTTCCCACTTGAAAAACGGCTTTAATGAGCTATCGGGTTAGTGCTGTTGCCCTATACGGGCAATGTATTGGGAACATATTCGCAAAAAAGACTTGACAGCAAGTACTCAGTTTGGTAACATATTCCCAAGGAAAGGGGAATGATCATGAAAGCCGTCGGTTATTGCAGGGTGAGCAGCCAAGAGCAGATCGAGGGAACAAGCCTCAAATCTCAGGAAGACCAGATCCGAGCCTATGCCATGATGAAAGGGCTTGATCTGGCGGCCGTACTGGTAGACGCCGGGGTCTCTGGGGGGAAGCCGCTTGCGAGCCGTCCTGAAGGTTCCCGTTTGGCTGACATGGTTCGAATCCGGGAGAAGTTCAGGCCGTGATAATTACGAAGTTGGACAGGGGATTCGAAGCGCTTCCGATTGCCTGAACAATGTCGAAGCCTGGGAAGCGCAAGGGTGTCTCTCTGCATATCCTGAACCTTGGGGGGAGCACAATCGACACCAGCACGCCGAGCGGAAAGTTTTTCATCACGGTCATGGCGGGAGCGGCGGAACTGGAGCGCAACTTGATCCGTGAACGCTGTAATGAAGGCCGCAAGATTCGCAAAGCACAGGGCTGCCGTATTGGTGAAATCCCGTTCGGTTTTTCTCTGGCCGCAGATGGTAAGACGTTGGTAAAATGTGGGGAAGAGCAGGAAGCCATAGACTCTGGCGCTCGATCTAAAATCGCAAGGATACTCCGCTTCCGGCATAGCTGGTGAACTGAACCGGAGAGGAATCACCACAAAGAAAGGTTCACAATGGACTCACAAGCAAATAATCCGACTGTTCCAAAGAGCGGCTTAACTCCCCTGTCAGAGCACCCGAAAATGGACCGACTCGCGGAGATACTTGAAGGAATTACCGGCCGAGCGGAAAGAAGCTTTCGCGGAATGGCTCCTAGACACTCAAGAGGATGGTCAATCATGAACCGGGAAGAACTCATAACCAAGATCAAGGATCTGGTGAGCGCACATGGCCGCGAATGGAAAACCATTGCTGAGAAGTTGAAACGAGCTTGGAATTTCCACATTGAAGGGCAAGGAACTGGAACGACCAAAGCGTGCGAAGTTTTTACAACAGGGCTCACAAAAAGTGATCAGATGGTGTCTGAAGTAGAGAACCTTGAAGATGATAGCAGCATTCAACCAACACCTTCCCAAGATATTCCCCATAGCGCTTCCGGAGTGGCTTGACTCTGAGGCATTCCGTGCCCTGCGTGCTGTCCTGGATTGGTGGCGTGAGCGTCAAGACGAGACCATGATCCTTTCCCCGTCCAGGCCGGTATTTAAGGGGCCGCGTCGTAATTCGGGTTTTCACATTAATGCAGAGATTCTCAAACGTGCACGGAGAAGCTCGAAGAAAGATAAGGTCCGCACTGGCGGGAGTATGAGCCTGCTCATGGAGCTTTTGCTTTGGGAATACATTGGCCGCCCCGAGGATTTGCTTGAAGACGCCGGAGAGGAGTCCACGACAGCCTATGCGTGACCATACCTCAGATTGCCCATGCCGTCCTTGCCAGCTTGCTCGGCAATGCGATCTTGATTCTGACTCCCTGCTTCCTCTCTCGAGGATCTCGATTTGTTGGCCGATCACTTGGGAGATTCGGCCAAGATGAAGGGCCGCACATTGAAACAGATTGATCCGCCGCCTATTCTAATCGATACCCGCGAGCCCGCCCCGCATCCCTGGGAATCCTTTTTCAATGGGCCGGTAATCCGTGGAACACTCGAGACAGGGGACTTTTCCCTTCCTGGATGTGGCGAGATGATAGCCATTGAACGGAAAACGACAGCGGATCTGATTTCATGTCTATGCTCGAGCCGGGACCGCTTTACTCAGAGCTGCAAAGAGCATCCCGTATTACCGATTTCGTTGTGATCGTGGAGGGAACTTACAATGAGATCCTGAAAGGTGAATACCGGAGCGGCATGAATCCAAAGAGCGCCTGGGAATCCATCATAGCCTTGCAACAGCGACACCGTATCCCATTTCTCTTCGCCGGTTCAATGAAATAGCAGCAACTTTATGCGAATCGATCTTGATCCGCTGGTGGAAGGAACATATGAAAGCTTTGGAAGAGATCCGGATTGCCACAAAAAAAGCCGGTCACATTCCCCCAAGCCGGATCTTTGCTGAGACTAATTTTCCGCACCTCAGGTTGATCGCTGGGTTGACTCTGACTAAAAAAGGACTCAGGGTCTGTCCTGAATCCTCAGTGATTTCTGGTGCGCCCTAAGGATCGAACTTCCGACCTTCTGATCCGTAGGCGGGTTGTTCATAGTTAAACTAACGTAATATCAACCAGTTGTCCGCGAAGCCCGTTGCACAAAATCCAGCACTGTCCATAACCGTCCACAACTCAGTCCCGCAAAAGTCACGCACGGCTAATCCCTGGTCCACCGCCCCACACTAACCCATCAGGTTAACCACAACGATCATTTACCTCTCCACGCTCTCCCTCCCAAACGCCGCACTCTGCCGTTCTTGCTTCGTTGTTTGCGATGGATATTTTTTTTACGGATATCTGGATCGGACTCTGGCAGCTTTACAGTATTCTTCTATACCCATTGCCCTGATCTTTTCATTTATCTATCACCCATCCTTTGTACAGGCCGGGATCAAAATTGGTTTTGTCACAAGGAAACTGGTCACACTGGTAGCAAAAATCAATCTGCTTTTCCTGGTGACACGGGCGTATTCCACAGTCTTTAAACAACTTACACTGTTCGTTGCGGCACCCCTTACAATTTTCCGAGGCAAAATAGTCCAGCATCTCCTTGAAAGCAGGGTATTTGCTAAAAATAGGGTTATCCAGAAGCGTCTCGAATCGTTTGGCATTGATGTGGAAATTTCCCAATTTTTCTTTAAGTTTCAGGCTGTATCTCCGTATATCTCCGTCCACATGTGCAAAACAAGTTTCGCAACACAGGCCGCAGGGGGCTATGGACTCTTTAATTCTTTCATCAGTCATGCATTTTCTCCTTCTGTTGAAATAAGTTACTCCTCTGGGGGCTCAATACCCCGTTGCTTGCGGTGGAGTAGTTTGTTTGATCATAGCTGTTGCAGTCGGGGAAAAAAAGTGGCATAATCGACATTGTGATAGGCGATATCGCCATTCTTTGCGATCTGGGAGGGAACCGATGAAAAAAGTCACTATTCTTGCACCTTACAACACCATGGCAACAACCATTTTTGGCCCCATGGATATTCTGAATCAGGCAGGGCGGTTGTGGAATCGTGTGACCAAATCCCCCCAGACACCGTTTTTTGACGTGACAATCGCCTCGGCAGACGGACAGCCCATCAGATCCGTGAATAATATCTATATCCAACCCCATTGCAGCATTGAGGATGTTCAGCAAACCGATCTGATTGTTATCTCCTCGGCTACCTATATTGAAGAAATTCTTGAAAAGAATCCGGAACTGGTGCCTTGGATACGCCATCATTACGATCGAGGCGCCCATGTTGCCAGTATTTGCACCGGCGTCTTTTTGCTGGCGGAAACCGGACTTCTTGATGGTAAATCTGCCACCCTCCATTGGGGATTTGCAGATATGTTCCGCAAAAGATATCCACAGGTGAAATTAAGACAGGATCAGATGTACATTGATCACGGTCGTCTCTATTGTTCGGCTGGCGTAAGCGCCGGTCTGGATCTTTCTCTGTATCTGGTGGAAAAATTTTGTGGTCGACAAGCAGCTGTAGAGTCTGCAAAGACCATGGTTCTGGATATGGGTAGAGTATCGCAGGCTCCGTATGAGCGTTTGTTTTTTCCAAAAGACCATGGTGACCCTTTAGTTGTGAAAGCCCAGGAATGGATAGAACAGCACGAATCTGAGCCGATTGATTACGAGTGGCTGGCACAAGAACTTCGAATGAGCCGTCGATCCATGGAACGCCGCTTTAAGCAGTCGCTAGGAGTAACTCCATTGGGTTATTTACAGAAATTGCGGGTGGAAAGAGCTAAACTCCTGCTGGAGGAAGGCACCCGGACTTTCAGTGAAATAACATATCAGGTTGGGTACGAAGACATTCCATTTTTCAGAAAAATATTTGTCAGACTCACTGGTTTGAGACCGAATGAATATCAGAGGAGATTCACGGGGTATTCTGGAACTGTGGCCCCGGAATATGTTTGACCTGGGACACCGCCGTCGAGAGAACGATCTGTTAGCAAGTAAAAACAAGGTCTTTCCCAAAACCCCAACAATTTGGTCCCTGTCAATCATCTGCGATCCCTGCCGGATACTCCTGGTGAGAGCAAAATGCGAGCATTGGCCCACCGTCCCTGCTAGTCCGTAATAATTTCACCACTCAAATTGTCCACCACGACCGGCGTGGCGAAATATTGGACCGAAGTTTCTGAGCCGTACCTCTCTACGATAAATCTCTTCCAGTCGTCTGTGTAGAGTTTTTCAGCGTCTTCACGAGATTTCCACAAATATACGCCCCCGGCAGTTTTCCCATCCTCGGAGAGGAGATAATACTTGCGAATAAGCCCTTGAACGTCCCTGTATCGGGAGCCGTGCTCAAAAAGATTTCTTTGGCTTTCTCCGGGGTTACAGGCTCCGGGAGCTTGAACTGAACCAGTGCTGTGATCATAGTCGCCTCACTCTCGCATGGATTGCCGAACATTGTTGGGAACCCTCGACCGCTGCCAGAAACGATACCGCATGTTCGCACGACTGCCAACACCATCTACTGACAGGCCTCGACCAAGCATGCTTGTCCCTTCTCTATACCCTATCAGTCCTGCCAGTCCCGGCTGGTGAGACCAAAATGTGAGCGTAGTCGCAGTGGTTATCGATCATAGGCCGAGATACGTGCATGGGCTTCCGCATTGATAAAGCGGCACCGTTTGTCCGTCAACACCTTTGCCCCGTACGGAGAGAGCCTGAAAAGAAAAAAAGTGATTCCCTACAGAATACTGGTTGACCATGGGAGGACGGCTAGGTAAGTTCAAAAACAGGATGAATGAAACCGCTTCACTAAAGAGATGGCGGTATTCCTGCTCTTGGCCGTTGTGGTGAAGCGAAGTTAGCTCTTTCGGGTCGAGGAACCAAGCCGCAACAGTTCACTTCCCCACGATCCCCAAGACGGTAAGACAGCCGCTTGATTCCAGTTGGAAACGGAACACGATAAGCATGAGCTAACGAAGATGGGGAAGTGACTAATGATGGGAGAGAAGAGCCGGTACTTGGTGCATTTCTACATACATGGAAATGCTGAATACTTCGAGTCTAACCTGAGATCGTCTTCAATGGGCTGGGAAGTGGTGGGTACGCCGCATGCACGGGAGGAGCCAGAGTGACTGGCACGCTACTCTCCCGTTTGCGTGCTCAACTGTTTTTCCCTGGAGAAAGAATTTCTTGGTGCTATCCAGAAGGCCACGGTCGTCAGAGACGAAAAATTGGCTCATTACGAGCTCGGGATTGTGCTGGACCGAAACGCCTTTGCCCCCAACTCAGTCATCGATGTATATTGTCATGGAGTAGATCCCTCTACCATTCCCGTCATGGATCTGCACCGCTATGACAGTCCCACCGGGCGCTGGCCTTGCAACCGTTTAATTATTGCAATGTCGTTCGCATCGAATGGCCTCCGGCCAACAGTAAGCTGCCGAAAGATGCGTTAGTCGGAGCCATTGTTCCATTTACCCGAGGCACGGAAGTCCACGAGTTCCTCCGCATCAAGGGATTTTCAGAAGCATTTGTTTGTCCACTGCAAGAGCTGGGTGACCAACCAGCTCTGGAAGAGGCCTGCAGGATCTCGCAAATTGGATAGAGGATGTCAAAGGCGGTGGAGTGAATCCCAAAGAGAAGGACAATCTGGCCCAAAGTGCCCAGGAGTTTCCTCTCCTATACAGTCCCTGACCCCAGCTGCAAAAAAATGGGTGTCCATGGGCAGTTATGGCGTTGCTACCATAGACAAATACGCCAAACTCGTTCTGAATAAGAAATTCTATAAACAAATAGAGCAGGCGGTGAATGACCACAACGAAGTAAGGGCAGCACGTGGTCGAAACCACAATGAGAGGTGATTTACCAATTCCCGGCATCGTTGCTAGCGGACGGAATATTTACTCCTTGAGAGCAAGAGTGTACAGGCTCGATATGTAAAGCTTTCACTGCTTTTTGTCCAGAATGCCTTGGCCGATGCTGTCGAGAGGAGATATGCTCCGAGTCTATTGATAGCGATTGGCTGAGATTCATATGGACTTTGAGCGGTCATAAAATGTCAGAATATGATGATGACAAAGGTTGGCTTTCATCAAAAGGCTGCAATTTGACTGCTGGTCGCCCCCCCGTTTGCCATGAATTTGTCTGCAACAAAATAAGAGACAGCGTCCCGAAGGACCATTATTCGGGTTGCCTGTGGACCGTATCTAAGTTGCTCGCCTGGGCAGGTGAGAACGCATTAGGAGATCGTCACTTAGTAACGCTGTCAACAAGCGAAATCAAGTTCCTCAACTTTGACAGACTGAGAAAGCGGATTGCGAGATGTGCTGAGACATGCGACCAGTGCGAAAAATTGCTTTCTTGAATATCTTTGGATTCGACTATATAGAAATGGCTCCGCAGTTTAGAGGTCGCTATTTCCTTGACCTATTGTAAACGCCGGACGAAAATCGCGGCGGACGCCGGGGCGGTCTAAAATCGCGGCACCCTTAACGGGCCTCTCGTGATAGAGGGCGTACGGGAAATCCAGAGGGTTTCTCGATCAGTCCTTCATGAGGAGGCGAGAGGGGTGTACACGAGAGATGAAGAAATGGGCAGATATCCGTTTTCAGGTTTTGAGGGAGGAAAAAAGCAAGCGGTCAGTGCTCCGTGAGACGGGTATGCATTGGACGACGTTGGAGAAGATTCTTGAGCATTCAGAGCCTCCGGGTTACCGCTTGAGCAAAGCCAGGCCGAAACCGAAGATAGGTCCTTTTCTCGACCGGATTGCGGACATTCTGGAGAGTGACAAGCAGGTACCGAAAAAGCAGCGTCATACGGCTAAACGAATATACGAGCGAATCAAGGAGGAGGGCTATCAGGGAAAATACACTCAGGTCAAAGAAGCGGTAAGTCGGATCAGGCGGCACACCCGTGAGGTCTTCATGCCTCTGATTCACCGTCCAGGAGAGGCACAGGTAGATTTCGGTGAAGCCCTGGCAAAGGTGTCCGGGGTGTTGCGGAAGGTGCATTTCCTGGTGATGGCGCTCCCCTATTCGGACGCTTTTTTTGTCGTTGCATTCGAGCGGGAATGCACAGAGACATGGTGGGAAGGCCATGTACGGGCATTCGAGTTTTTCGGGGGAGTCCCGACTACGGATCACCTACGACAACAGCAGGGTCCTGACTTCTCAGATCATCTGCTCCCGCGGCAGTGAACTCACCAAAGGTTTCTTGCAACTGAAGAGCCATTACCTTTTCGATCACCACTTCTGCCGAGTGCGCCGTGCCAACGAGAAAGGCGTGGTCGAGGGGGTGGTCAAGTATGTGCGCCTTAATTTCTTTGTTCCGGTACCACAGGTACGAGATCTGGAAGAACTCAATGAAAGGCTAGCGCAGATGTGCCGGGAGGATCTGGCCAGACGGCTTCGCGGCAAGAGTGGCCCCAAAGCGGAACTCCTGGTTGAAGATCAAGCTGCTTTTCATTCCCTTCCGCCAATCCCGTTCGATGCATGTCGTATACGGACTACCATCGCAAACTCTCTGTCTCTGGTACGTTTCGACGCCAATGACTATTCGGTGCCGGTGCGTTACGCTCACCATTTCATCACGGTGAAGGGATACGTGGATCGTGTGCTCCTGTGTTGTGAGGAGGAGAAGGTGGCTGAGCACAAG
This sequence comes from uncultured delta proteobacterium, assembly GCA_963786905.1. Classification (GTDB taxonomy): domain Bacteria; phylum Desulfobacterota; class Desulfomonilia; order Desulfomonilales; family Desulfomonilaceae; genus CAWBBA01. The sequence goes on from CAWBBA010000036.1 coordinate 14,039, forward strand.
CGTTCCTGGGACAAGGAAGGCGTCTTTTTCAAACCCGAACATTACCTGGCGCTTCTGGAGAGAAAGCCTGGTGCATTGAATCATGCGTTGCCCCTGACTGATTTGAATCTGCCGGAGTGTTTCGACATCCTTCATCGCCGTCTTCAGGCAAAGGAGGAACGCCAGGGTGAAGGCACCAGCGAGTATATCCGTGTGCTCCGTCTCTTGGAGGATCATAGCCTCTCCAAGGTGACACAGGCTGTCAAAAGGGGCTCCAGGTGGGAGCGCACACTCGGGACGCCATTGCTCAGTTTCTGATCCCTCAACCTTCCTGGAGTCATCCCACCTTCAGGTTGGACGGACGAGAGCATCTTCAGTTGGTGAGAGTGGCCGGACCCGACATTGCGGCGTATCAGACCCTCCTTCCCAGTGGGGGTGTCCCATGAGCGAACCGAAAAAGCCGACCGTCCTGCTGGAACACTATCTGAAAAGGCTGAAGCTTCCTACGATGCTCAGGGAGTATGCTTCAATGGCTGCGGTCTGCAGAGAGGATAGATCGGATTATCCCACTTATCTCTTGCGTCTGACCGAACGGGAACTGCTCGACCGTGAGACGAGGGCTGCGGAGCGACGGGTCAAAGATGCACGGTTTCCGGTGACCAAGACCATCGACACCTTTGATTTCAAAGCCCAGCCCTCTATAAACGAACCTCTCGTCAGGGAACTGTTGCGGGGTGAATTCATAGACAAGCGAGAAAACGTCCTGCTCATCGGCAACAGTGGTACCGGCAAGACGCACCTGGCATGTGCCCTGGCATTCTCAGCATGCATGCAGGGACACCGTGTCCGTTTCTCCAGCGTTACCGGTCTGGTCACCGAGCTTCTGGAGTGCCGAGAAGATCGGACCCTCCAGCGATTCCACAAACAACTCGAACGCCAACAGCTCTTGGTCCTGGACGAACTGGGGTATGTGCCGTTTTCCAAGGTAGGAGCAGAACTCTTCTTCGAGGTAATCAGCCGAGCCTACGAACGCCAGAGTCTGATGGTCACTACCAATCTTCCCTTTGAGAACTGGACCGAGGTCCTCGGTTCCGAGCGTCTCACCGGAGCTCTCCTCGACCGCCTCACCCACAGAGTCCACATCATCGAAGCCAATGGAGAGAGCTACCGACTCAGACAAGCAAAGAAACGAGCTTCACGACAACCCAAGCAGACACAGCCAGGAAACTGAAAGGAGGAAAACCTTGACAATCAAGAAGGCAAGAAGGCTTAATCATGCAACGAGTGCCGCACTTTTCGACCGCCACCCTCCGCAATTTTCAACCGGCGTCCACACGAAGTTGGAGATCATCACGTCTTCGCCGGCGATGAGGCTCGTCTTGATTATATCCAGAAGTTTTTCAAAGACCTCCGTCGCCTCCCCTTTCATGAATCCGCAATCATCAGCGATCTTCTTGGCTATGTCTGCCTTCGTGACCGTCATAAAAACCCTCCTCACATTGCGAAATCAAAGAAATATAAGCGCCCAAGGATAGCAGAATGATTACCATAAAGGCAATGATGCGGTCGTATTCTTGACAAAGGGAGTAACCCCAGTCAGTATATGAATTGGCGCGGGAGCGAATATCCATGACCTGTCTTTGTTGGCCTGGCCGAGAGACGGATGAAAGTTCGGATTTTAGTCAGATTGGCACGGATGAGCCAAGGCCACTTTCTCCCGCGCTTTCACGTATGCCCCTCCGATGAGCTTTCACAGCAATTATATTGGTCTGCTGCCCCCTGTTGAACCCTGCCAATCTTGAACAGAGCGTGCGGACGTCATAAGTGTCTATTTGAAAGGAGAAGATAGGGAATTATCTGAAAAGGTTCTTTGCATAGAAAATCTCCGTCATCTCACGTTTCAGACTATCCTTAACTTTCTGCCGTTCCTGCCGGTTCAGCTTTTTTGACGTGGTTCCGAAAAAGGTAGTTGTCCAGACGGAGTCCTTGAGAAGCATCTTCGTGTGAAAGAGATTCTCCTGCGAGATATTGATGTCGACCCTGTCGTAGCGCTTCTTCTGACAATTTCCGAGATGAATTGCTGGATTGAATGGATATCGTGGTCAATGAACAGCTTCTTACCTTGGACGTTCCGAGTGAAGCCACGCACGCGGTAGTCAGTAGGACCACTTCTGAGTCGAAGGACTTGATCAGGTAGTTCAGGGATCTCAGGGGAGAAATCTTCCCACAGGTGGAGATGTCAATATCGACTCGGAAGGTTGAAATGCCGCTCGCATTATCGGTTTCCGGATACGTGTGAGCACAGATGTGGCTCTTGTCCAGATGGGCGAGACTGATGCTACCCGTGGCTTCGTTCGGCGTCGAACCTTCTGCGATGAGGATCACTACGCTCGCACCCATTGGGTCGTAGTCTTGCGTGGACAGGTTTAGGATGCGGGCGCCGATGATGTCAGCCACGCCCTTGAGGATGTTCTCCAGGCGCATCGAGTTGTATGCCTCGTCGATGTACGCCGGGATACTCTTTGCGGTCCTCTCTGCTCTCGGCGTAGCAGATGTCGTATATGTTGAAACTCAGGCTCTTGGTCAGGTTGTTGAACCCACGGAGTTGGAGTTTTTTGCGGCTCATTCTCAAGTCGCCCTCTTTCCTGTAGGCGGTCTCTATATTGTGTGCCGCGACACTTCATTCCTCGATCATGGAGTAAGGCAAGAGACCCTGAATCAACTCCAAACCAGCCCTTCGGAAGAAATGCCCTGGTCTCGATCCCGATGAGGTCGCCCGGCGTAGACGAATCAGAACTGAATGAGGAACCGTTTTCGATGTCCTTTCGTCCATGTGGACGAAGTACCGTAGTTCGGATACGTGGTAGCTCCACGTTAATTCTATTCAGAAAAATGGACAAGCTACCCTTTCCTGGCCCCATTCGGTATGAGGGCGACTGGCCGATTCAGGAAATTATCTCGAAGTTCAAGGAACCGAATCCAATGTCCTTTCGTCCACGTGGACGAAGTAACCCATCTTTTCCGGTCTTCGTGGGCCGGCGCTGCTCAGTCGCCGTAAACTCAGCCGCGGTATCGAGGAGGAACGCTTCTATGGACGGCCCCGAAGATCCCCTAAAGCGTAAGAAACGGATAATGGATCTTGCGAGAGTACCAGTCGGGAAAGCCAGAGGATCGGGGCAACTTCATAGTTCCAATGCCGTCCTCTTTGTAACACTGACCATATCAATCACAGGTATCCAACTGAGTTAAGAGCGTGCTCTCTCATGGAAACACTCGTTGGCATTGGTTTGACGGAGAGCACTTTCTGTTGGTTCACCTTTCACAACGGGAAAATTGGCTCTATGAGCGAATTAACAGGCTATGCTATCCCAAATGTTCGAAAAACGACCATGTCTTAGCCTACCCCGACACGGAACGTGGCTCAGAATGTTTCTCAGATGCCTTTTGGAACGAATCTCGTGAATGGATCGGGGTGTGAACCAGGGTACGAGCTGAGCGAGCACTGGTGTGTAAGGGGAGAAGAGACTCAATTGCCATTTACATGTACTTCGTCCACGTGGGCGAAGTACCGTGGCGGGAACACGTGGAAGCTCCACATCAATTTCTTATGAGAAGATCTTGCGTCATTGCCTCACATCCCTTTGTCCAGCTGGGTGTGCAGGACTCTGGATCAATTGCTACACATCATTCCGCGGCTTTTGTGTAGGCTGACAAGTCCTGAATTCGATGTCCTTCGTCCACGTGGACGAAGTTGATTGAAATTTGTTTTCCCATTTTGGGCCAACGATGAGGACCCGTGTTAAACTTAACCACAGCACACAGAAGGAACACTGGCATGGGAATCCCCGACGATCTGATGGAAAGAAAGAAATGGATGCTGAAGCTCTGGCACGAGTACGGGGAACGATTCTACGTCTTCCATCCCGACGAGCAGCCCCTTCCGCTCATGGAAGTGTGGCATCCGGATATGTACGAGACCTACAGTCCTGAACCTGACGAAAAGGGAAACTTTTATCCTCGTGTCATACGCCATCCAAGATGGTAGGACTAGACCAACGGATTTCTGGGAGATCGTGTTCAGAGGGCAAGCCCGGTTGAAAAAGGTTGACGGAATGAAGAAGGATACGATACGTTCGGAAACAAGATAACACGCACCTTCTCTTCAAAAATAAAGGCAGTTTTGCTGCGTACGGTGGTTCGGATTACACACAGACACTGTTCTGAAGGGCAGCGGAGCCAATCCTCCGCTTTTAAGAGCTTCAGAACGGTCAAAGTGGCAAGACCGCCGCATAATTGCGGTTGGAACCTAAAGTTTAGGGTCAACTTCCGCTTTGGATTGTGGAATGGCCGCAATCTCCAGTTGCGCTTCCACTTCCGAGATTCGTTTGCCCGATAATTGCAGGGTCAAAACGTTCCGAGCTTGAAGATGGAGATTATCATGGATCGAGTAACTGAAAGCGAAACAAAGGTATTGCGACGGTCAATCCTGAAAGGAATCGGGGCGCTTGCTCTATCTCCACTGTGTTTCGGTAATAAGTACAGCATTTGCTTCCTCATCGAGTTCAATTGCTGCGAAAAACTACAATACCAGATTGGTTTTGTTGGGAACCACGGGAGGGATGACGTGGTGGCCTGGTTCAAGCCGCGCCAGCGCGTCGCAAGTTTTGGTTGTCGGTGATGCCATGTATATTATAGATTTGGGTTTTGGCGCTACCCATCGCCTCGCAGAAGCGTTCAATTGGGGAAAATTTATCACGGTTAATGGCCAGAAAACGCAAGCTGACCTGTCTTGCTTTCTCAACAAAGTTCGTGCCGTCTTTCTCACGCACCTTCATATGGACCATCTAGGCGATTATCCAACTTTCCTGGAAATCGGTGCCAGGGCAGGCTTTGGTGTCCCCAAACCCCTACAGATTATCGGACCTGGTAATAGGGGAAGGCTGGAAGAAAACACCTCCGGCTACACTGGCACCATCATTCAGACAGAGAAGACCGATTCTTCGCAGGCCACGTCCACTCCGGGTACCAAGCGGATGACCAACCTGATATTGCAGGCATTCGCCCAGACATTCAACGATTGCGCCCGGGACGTGGGCTACCCTGATCTGACTAAAATCATTGATGTTAAGGAGATCGGCGACCCCCAGGCCATTCCATGGCCAGCCAATTTTACTCCTCCCGATCCGACCAAAGTGTGGACTGATGCCGAAACCTGTCCGGCGATGGATCCGTTTGAAATTTACAAAGACGATCTGGTCCGCGTTTCGGCCATTCTGGTCGATCATCGCCAGGTCTATCCGGCTTTCGCCTTCCGCTTCGACACTGATGACGGGTCACTCGTCATTTCCGGCGATACCGGTCCTAATACCAAGGGGAATCTGCAAAAATTGGCTAAGGACGCCGATGTCCTCGTTCACGAGGTCATCGACAAGACTTGGATTGACACCGCCTTCAAAGGCGTCAAGCAAGGAGATCCCGCTTGGCCGCTCTACATTCACGCCATCTCCGCGCATACGATCATTGAGGATGTCGGAAAAGTCGCGCAGCAGTGTGGCGCCAAGACGTTGATTCTCAGCCATATCGGTCCCGGAAATACACCGATTCACCGATTGCGGAAGGCGCAGCACAACTTTTCCGGGAAGTTGATCATTGGCGAGGATCTGATGCAGATCGGCATAGGAAAGATTCGCGACCGTTCTCGTGGGTAGACTGGATGCTGCACGATAAAACCTCCTGTATCTCCACTCTTTATGAGGAAAGGTCGGTCGTCGGTCGCACTTGAGTGCAAAGCCGCACCTAAACCCGTCGAACTGCACGACCAACCCCAGCGACGAACTTTATTTGAATGAATCAGTGGCTATGAGAGTAATTTCTACAACACCACACAATCGCTTAAATCGCCTCTCAGGCTGCCTTTTCGTTGATTTCCTTACTTTGGGCAATGTGAAGTCCCTACGACGACCGGCACGACCTGAGCAGAAACTCATGTGAAGACGCTGGGATATGATAAATCTTATTTATTACTTATCATTTTCCATTAAGCAGGTATCCTGGATTCACCACTCCAGAAAGTCGCTCAGAATTGATCTCCGTGCGTCTGGGAACGAATCTCAAGCCATGACAATAACGTTCTACCCAGGGAGTTTTCCGTGATAAACTCTTGCCGCAACAGCCAGCGGGAGCTTTCAGATGGACGATCCCAAGAGCCGTGATGAGGAACGGAATAAGCTGGTGGAGGCTTGGCACGCCTACGGAGCCCAATTCTCGGTATTTGTCCCCCAACAGCAGCCCGCCCCGACCACGTGGGACCCTGATGTGAAGGAATTCGATGAAAAGGGCCTCATCAACCCTCATTACCTGAAGCACTGGAAGTTCTTCGCTCAGACAAAGGATTTCCTGAGAGAGCGCTACGCCAAGTACAAGATCCTCCAAGGCCCCACCCTATTCTTCGACTGCCTGATCCGCAAATTCCAGCCCCGCATCTTCAACAAGTCCTACCAAGACGAGGACGGCAACCCTGTCTTCTACGAGGTGAACGACAGCTACGAATGGTACGAGCAGGTCATCCGCATGGACATCTTCGAATGGCAGGTCGGATTTGTGTGCCGGTCCAATCTTTGTGAGACGTGATTGGTGCTTGCTGCACCGCCGCAACCCGAAGAAGATCGTGCCGGTGGACATCTACAGCCTCATAGCCATCTTCGAGGGTATTGCGGTGGCCGTGGCCAAGACACAAGTGGGCAAATGGTTCGGCATGAAGCTGGGGGACTTCGAGAGCAAAGGGATACGGCCCTCCACCCGGCTGCGTCGAAAGGTGCCCAAGAAGGAGATCCTTGCGGTGTTGACACCGCTACAAGAATGTCCGAACCCAACACGTCACTTCGTTGATCGCTGAGCTGGCAGGGGTCATCCAGCGCAGTGAGCAGGTCGAATGGCACCGCGCATGTTCGATGAGGACTACGCGTTCTCAAGGACCGAGCGGCGGACAACCTGTTCAAGATCAAGGGTCCCGCTGTCAAAGCTTACGTGTGGCTCCTGATGCGTCAAGAGGAGCTGGCTCGGAGCACGCGGGGGCCGAAGCTGGAAGTCTCGGACAAGGAGCTGGCTGAGGCAATCGGTGTGAGCAAGCCCACGGCTGCAAACCTATCGGGAAAATACTGAGCAAACTCAAGCTAATAGACACCGAAACACGAACCATCAATGAAATCAAACAGATACTCATCACGGAGGCGAAATACTAGATGGGTACTGCAACTTGTCACCCTCACGCCCTTTATCTGTGCTGTATTTCAACAGGTTGGCAAATTACATACCATATAATATATATAGCTATATTCTATACTCTCCCCCGGTTGCCTCCGCTACCCCTCACACGAATTTATAAATATATAAGTGTATCGCTTTCTATCTTTCTATCGGAGTATAATCTCCAAGTGCGAGCATAGAATATGACCCAGTTTATGTCTCCCAAATATCTACTCTTTCATTTGAGCTCGGGTAAATTATTAGCTCTGAGAGCTCCTTTGGTCGCTGATGATCCAGTAATTATAAATTTACAGATCTGAAGGGGTCCTTGTACGATCCGAAGAGGTTTAGGTCGCTTTTACAGGGCATAAACAGCGTATGGCAGAATCACGGGATAGGTGCTCTGGACACCTACACTTTTTATTGGCCCGGCTCTGGGGGTTGCCTAAGAACTGGAAATCCCTTATTCTGAAACGTGTCAGACCGGCTCAAGGATTTTCAGTAGGTCGTGTCGACCTATGGTTTCCAGGAGGCGATCATGTGGCTGCGGACAAGCAAGTGGCTTTGGATAGTCGTTGCTGTCTGGTGGTTATTCGCCGGTGCTATCGTTTGCGCTGCAAAGGGCTATCCACGCCAAGATGACCTCTATGTTAATGATTACGCGGGGGTTATAGGGCAGCAAGACCTCCAGCAGATCCGAACGCTGTTGGATGACTTCAAACAAAAATCGGGCATTGATGTGACGGTTCTGACCATCCGATCCATCAATGACTACGATACCAGCGATCAAAGCATGGAGTCCTTTGCAACCCGTCTGTTTGATACCTGGGGCATCGGTGACAGGGCCACAAATAAAGGCGTACTGCTGTCTCGTAGCGGTCAAGGATCGGAAAGTTCGTATCGAGCTGGGAAAGAGCTACGGAAACCTCTACGATGCCCGGATGAAAGAAATTATTGATCAGCACATATTGCCAGCCTTCAAACAAAACGATTACAGTCGGGGAATCTTGCAGGGTACTCAGGCAATCACCAAGGCACTCTCAGGAGATCCTCCACGGGTACCGGTTAGATCTTCAACACAGCGTCCTAGTGAATCCGGCTGGTGGGAATGGGTCGTTGTGTTCGGGGGAGTAGGAGCGTTTATCGGCCTTGCTATTGGCATTCTGCTTGTCATTGATCGTATACGCTATGGCAGCTTCTTCGCAAGAGGCAAGAAGAGTAGTTTTGGCGGTTATTTCCCCTGGATAGACGGTGGTGGATCATCCGGTGGTGGTGGATCGTCCGGAGGCGGTGGGGCCACTGGAAGCTGGTAGGATCAGGAAATGTTAGTCGCCATCGACATCGGTGTCGCCCTTAGCTTCTGCTTGGGTTTAGGTCTGGTCATTACCGGGTTTGTGGGCCTCAAAAAAGGACGAATATGGTACACCAGTCCTGGGGATTCAGGTCTATTCGTAACGGAAACTGGGCAGAAATCTCTCTTTCCGCGATCAAGATCGCGTTTCGTGCGGGCATTGATGACCTATCGAACAATAGAACGAACTGAGAAGCCAGGCTCCTTTTGGGCTGTCACCATATGCTTGTATTGGGCGTTCGGTCTCTTTTTCCTCGCCTGCTCGGCGCTATTCGTGATGCAGAAACCTAGGGTACGTCGCACGCCCTTGATGAGGTTGCCGGTTATAAATCTCTGTGTACCGGAGCAGATTAATGAGCTCCGAATTTCTGCTCTCGATTTTAGATTCCCCGAGTACCGTAGCTCTCACTGCTCCTCTGATTATGAACGAGAGAGTCCTAAGTTCATCCCAGAATTCTAGCCGCTGCCCCTTCTGGTAGGGCCAACCATACAAGGCGGTCGCATACCTACCTGGAAAAGCCGCGGACCAGATGGGATGCCCAGACGCCATGACAAGGGCACGCGCAGCTTTTCAACTTTCACTTCGCAATAGCTGGCAGAAACTCGAAAGGTTGAGTCGGTTCAAACTTGCTGGCAGCGCTGCCCGAATAAGTCTTCCCACCTTGCAGAGTGAGCTTCTTGACCGGCGCACCTTCTTTCAAATCCAGTTCCGCCAAAGGGACCCAGAATGTTGTGGGGCTCGTGGCTGAATCATAGTAGTAAATCTTGTTTTTGTGGTCGGAGACCGTGCGCCAGTAGGTCGAGGCAATGTTAGGTTGCCCCGGAGTCGTAATCCCGAGTGGCACGGAGACCCCACGAATCACGCCAAAAACGCTGGCCACAGATTGGGACATATCGGCCGTCTTGGGGATAGCGCCAATGAAGAACGACGCACGGGCGAAGCGATCCGATGCTCTGATGGTGCCCGGCAGAAAGACCATGCCACCTATCTGCTGCCAGTACGTGTTCAGGGCGAGTTGCTGGTCAAAAACAGGCGAGTTCGTCATAACCGGAAACTCTTTGCCATGATGAAGGACGAGCTTACCTTTGACGTATTCGAAAATGGCCGAGTCACCGGTAGGATCGGAAAGCGCCAAATGTCCCGCTCCACGTTTTCCACCAGGTAGGTCCGGGGCGATAACCACGAAGGGGTCATCACGCAAGGCGTCTACGGCTTCGGTCACGGAGGCATAGTTGTCGAGCACATACTGGGCCCAGGCCGCGATGGACATGGTCGGCCGTTTTCCGTCTGGCTTTGGATATTCAGATTCCGTCAGATACAGAACGTTGGCAACCAGCCCCTTCTCATTCATTCCATCGACAGAGCTTACCCCATAAAAAGAGCAAATCACGCTGCCATACTTCGATACCCATTTGATCGAGGTCGGCCCAGATGCTCCATCACGCTTCATGCCGCGCGGAAAGGCCCAGAGGTCGGTGCCAGTCTCTTCAGCCCAATCCATCGACCGGCCCGTGATAATCGTGCCATCAGGACCCTGGTAGACAGCCCGAGTACACGCATCACTCTGTTGTACTGGGACAAGCGAGAGGGTCATTGCAATCAACCCAAAAAAAAGACCTTCCTTGATAGTCTTGCGTTTCATTTTTCTTTTCCTTTCTCGATGTGGTGGGCCGTTCGATCAATACCGTGAAATTGCGGCATTGATCATAGTTCGCTCAATGAGAGGCTGGCCTGTCACGTATCACGAGGGGATTGGACGAATGTGCCTCGGCAACAATGATCGTGCCGCTACAAGCCCCAAGCCCATAGTAATCCAGAATAGATCAAGCCAAAATTGCTCCGGCCAGAGACGAATCACATAGAACTGGTACATCCTTTTCCAAAAATCAAACCAAACAATAGTCGCTAGATGACCGGCCAATGGCACAGAATGTATCCATTCCCAAGGAGCAAGGGAAGCGGTGTGTTCCAGGGCCCCGGAAAGTGGCCACAGTAATAGCTGCCATTGCACAAAATCGCCCGCCAGATGCGTAGACCACATGACCATGCCGCAAAGGAGGAGGTGGGGATTTCTCCTGAGGGATGAGGACATGAGCCACGCAAGGCAGGTGGCAGCGGCAAATACGATCAGGGTATGTCCCGCCCCTCTTCCCGGTAAGCCCAAGAGAATACTGGCAGGTTTATCGAGAATGTCCGGGAGAAGAGCCGCCACGGCAAGGAATGCCAGGTTCGTTCTTTGAAAAACGGTCTGATTTGCCGCAACTGCAATTGCCGGATGCCCTAGAATCATTCCGGGAGTATAATCGGTTAACTACCCGAAGCGCAACCCCCGAGGTGCGCCCGACAAGATTGGTAGGCAGGCGGTGGGCCATCCAGAATAAGCTTACGGAACCTCCGCGTAGTGGAGTAGATTCATGAGCTCCGAATCTCTGCTCTCCGATTTTAGGTTCCGGAAGATACCGTAGCTGTCTCAGTTCCTCTCATTAAGAATAACGAAGGACTGATGGTTTATTCCCTGGACCGTGAAGCGGGTTAGGCATGTCTGAGGGTTCCGAGCGACGCCACTCAGATTGTTGACAAACAAAAAATACTGGTGCTTGAATCGAAAGTGGCTGATTATCTAACGGATGCTGTCCGGAATGAAATTGGTCAGCGCTCATCCAAATTCTCGCACTGCGGAGCTTCTCATGCTGTCTCGCAACCAAATCATCCAAAAGGCACATGAATTGGATTTCCAAGATATAGGTTTCACTACCGCGGAACCTTTTGAATCACAAAGGCAGATACTTCGGGAGCGTGAGGCAGAGTATGCGAGGATCAGTGCAGCCGGATTGGATCTGGTGGCCGGCACTGATCCCAAGAACGTGATGCTGGAGGCCCAGACTATCATAGTGCTCATGGAGCTATACTTCCGCAAAAGCTATCCTCGAAATCTGGAGCCATTTTTCGGCCGATGCTACCTGGATGATGATCGGATTACAAAGGACGGGCTTGCCGTGCGTCTCAAGGCCTTCCGTTTCTTTCTTAAGACAGAGCGGGGTTAATTCCAAAGTGCCCTTTCACCTTCCTCATCGATTGGCAGCGGCTCGTGCCGGATTGGGCACTTTCGGGAAGAACTGCCTCTTATATTCCAATAAGATAGCGCGGCGAAGCTCTTGGATTCTCCCTATAGCATTGGTCGTGGATGCAGAGTTTGAGCCGGATCAATCGACACTGGAAGTAGGGTGCCCTGACTGGTGCAAGAATGCGTGTATAGTGTCCTGCCCGACAGGAGCACTTAAAGGGCCACGGCATATCGATCCGAGGCGCTGCGTCTCTTATCTTACCTACTACGGCTCCGGTCTCACCCCACGAGGCTTCCGGGGAGCCATGGGCCTTTACGTATACGGATGCGACCGCTGTCAGAATGTTTGCCCGAGGAATGCCGCTTGGCTTGCCATGGACTTGCCGGAGAACGAACGGGTTACCAAGAAGAGCTTGGACTTCCAATTAGAAAAACTGCTTCATATGGACCGGTCTTATTTCGAGCAACGCATCTGGCCGCACATGTTTCACATGCCCGCTGATGATATCTGGCGCTGGAAAATGAACGTAGCCAGGAGTATGGGGAATACACGCGATACGAAAGTACGTGCCGGAATTGGCCCGAGCCTTTCAAGAGAGCGCTGACGAGAGAGTGCGTGCAATGTGTGTCTGGGCGCTCGGCCGGATAGGTGTTGCGGCGGCTCGACGTGTCCTGGAATCTATCCGACCGCTAAGCCGCGGTATAATAGCTGAAGAAGTCGAGTATGCGCTTAACTTGTGCGGGTAAGCTGGTTTACCTATTTATGTAACCAAACCACCCTCCATAGGACATCGGTACAGCGAATTTCGAAAATCCCGAAAATTCGGATTCGATTGCTTTCTCAGTCTAAGATATGCCCTGATCCAAGAACAGGGGGGCCCAAATACATGAAACCACTTGTCAGAAATTCTTTTTAATGAATCTATTTACCTTCCCCCAAAATCTACTCTCGAAATTGAGATCAGATAGATCTGTAGCTCTCACTGCTCCTCTCGTCACGGATACCGAAGTGCTGGTGGCTTATGCTCTGAGTCCTGAAGAAGGGTATTGTGTGATTTTTACCTGTCGATGAGTTCATATCGGTATGTCCGTGTCTCTATTGCCGGGTAAACGCTCCCCGTATATTTCACGGGCTCAAACGCATTTGGGAATTTATCGATCAACGGGGTTTACTCCCGGATACGGCGACAGATAAACATTTAGATATTAATGAGATAGATGACACGAAGCTCTTGGCGTATTTGCTCGATCCTGATTCGGGACGGGAGGTTGAGTTTGGAGCGCACCGAGTACAAGAGGGTTTGACTCTGGCGAATTTATCCGTGCGGTACCCGGGAGACGGATATCCATATAGAAATACAAATATTTATGAAAAAGGGTCCCGTGAGGCGCTGTCGGGGATACTCGCCTATGAAGCTAGGGTCATTTACCGGCTGGCCTTAGAGCTGCACGGCCGCATGAGTAAAGAGCTGTTCGATCTGTACAGGCACCTCGAATTGCCCTTGATGGTTGTACTGGACAACATCAGGCGCGTAGGTATTGGAGTCGCTGCTGATGCCTGCGCCCGAGAAGTCCAGCGAATAGAAAGAGAAATGGCCATTCTTGCCAACGACATCATGGGCGACGAAGATATGGATCTGAGATCTGACCGGGAAGTGTTTCAACTCTTGGTAAGGCGAGGCGTCCAGTTTCGAGACCAGCGGGTTTACCAGAGGCAGAAGGTCAATGCGAGGGCTTTGGAAGATGCCGCCCCGTACCATCCTCATGTGGAGAAGCTCCTGGTGTTCAGAGAAATGGCGCAGGATCTGGGGGCACTCCGCCAAATGGCGGATCAAGATCGAATTCATCCGGTGTGGGGTCAAACCAGGTCGGCCACCTCGCGTATATACGCCCGTAGTCCCGCCGTGCAAAACATCAGCAGGCAATTGAGGCACTTGTTTGTTGCCGCCCTCGGTCACGTGCTCATCAAGGCAGACTATTCACAGGCGCAGATGAGAATTTTGGCTCATTTGTCTCAAGACCCTGAACTGATACGGATATTCCGAGACCCGAATGGAGACGTACACACTGAAACATCCAAGCGGTTGGGCCTGAATGACCGAAACATAGCCAAGGAAATCAATTTTGCCATCTGTTTCGGGATGGGGGCCGCAGCGCTGGCCCGAAAGATCAACGAACTACGAGAGAATCAGGGCTGTGTACACTTCATTGACGAGCCGACGGCCCGATCTTACGTCGACGGTTTCTATCAACGATTCCCCAAGGTGAAGGATTTCTTTGACGGGGAATGGGAGAAGATGAGGAAGCTCCCTGCTCAGAAAAGGGTTGTGGGTAGCCTTATGGGGAGAGAGCGTCGGTTTCCGCGGCGGCCTACTTCCGAGTCGGAACGGCAGTTCCGGGTTACTTGGCCCCAACAGATAGAGACAGATCTCATCAAGACCGCGATGGTAAGGCTCTACAGAATCTTCCGGCGACGCAATATGAAAGCCCGGATCGTGATGATGATCCACGATGCCTTGTGGGTGGAGTGTCCCGAAGAAGAAGCTGAGCAAGTCCGGCACTTGCTAAGAAAGATGATGACCACCGCGGAGAAACTCAAGGTTCCGCTGGAAGTGGACATCAAATGACGACCGGCACCGACTGCGAAGCGAGCTGCAACCGTTGGTATAGCCCAATGCTTGCACCCTCGCCTTTAGCATTACCCTGCTCAGAAATCCCCTCCCCTAAACTAAACACATACAGCAATGGCTATATAGGCATCTATCTGTGTAGGTCTTTGGGCTCATAGTGCTTAGCCCCCGCCATCAACTCTGCCCAGTCGCATCCCTAAGGCAACTGTATTGATATCGATAAGGTTGACCAGATAACAACTGCGGTCAAATGGCCGTGGTTGAACCATAACGATATCGTTACTGTTGAAGGGGTGGAACAAAAAGTTCCTACCTTTGCCCTGACCCCTCATTTTGAGGTGTAAGGTATTAGACCGCTCTGACAGCCGCGCAAAACCTGCAACACCATTTTAGTGTGGCAGGGTCAAAGACGAGAAGTGACCATGAGTTATCTGGATGCACGGAAGTCGGCGGGCGATTCTTGTTAGAGCATCCCTGGTCTCTTTCCTGTGGCTTCTGCGTTTCCCTTCGCTGGACATTACCGCGCTGTGTTCGGGTGACGAGCACGGATGTGAAAACTGGTTGACGGAGTCGCGTGGAGTGAGGTACGCTCAAAGACGGGTAAAACGCTTTTTCAAGTTAGATAGTGCCAGTTGAGCTCCTCGGAAACTCAGGGGAGACAACGCTGCGGCATTTGGGGGTCTGACGGGCTATCGCATGACCCTTTACACTCGAAAGAACTAAAAATGGTGAGCGCGCCGCATATAGCAATTCTCAAAAGTTTTTTCCGAATGGGATCGCACTGCGGGACAAGCCAGCAGTGGCACCCGGAAGTCAATCGGTCATTACTTTCGGGAATTGCTATAATTCCGGTCAACGACGAACTCCCGCTGGGGACCATCAATTTCGGCAGTTACGCAAGCTCATCACAATACGGAACAGCCCCGAGCCGTCTCGCGTGGGGTGGATAGTCCGCGGTTCCTCTGCCCCCCGATCAATAATTGGGTTCTGACACTTTGCCCCCGGGCCTATAAGGCATGAACCAACAGGTCCAGTTCACATTTAAGGAGGTGTCGTCTACGCCATGACCAAGACGAAGAAAGCCCAGAGGGCACCTTTGGACACGTTGCCAAAGTGTCCGACAGGAATAAAAGGATTGGATGAAGTAACAGGGGGTGGACTGCCTCAAGGGCGTCCCACTTTGGTTTGTGGCAACGCCGGTTGCGGCAAGACCGTGCTCGGCATGGAGTTTTTGGTCCGTGGCACAACGGAGTACGAAGAGCCCGGCGTGTTCATGTCGTTTGAGGAAAGTGAAGATGACTTGATCAAGAACTTCAAGCCAATTGGGTTCGATTTGCCGGCTCTCATTAAGCGCAAAAAAATCGCACTCGACTATGTCTCCGTCGATCGCGGAGCAATTGAGGAAACAGGGGAATACGACCTGGAGGGCCTGTTCATCCGCTTGGCCTTGGCAATCGACCAGGTTGGGGCAAAGCGTGTGGTTCTCGACACCATAGAGTCCCTCTTCTCAGGACTGTCCAATGAAGGCATTTTGCGGGCGGAGCTGCGCCGACTTTTCAGCTGGCTGAAGGAAAGGGGTGTGACAGCGCTGATCACCGCTGAACAAGGCCGGGACACGCTCACCCGGCATGGACTGGAGGAATACGTAGCTGATTGTGTCATCGCTCTGGACCACCGGGTCATCGATCAGATATCCACGAGACGGTTGAGGGTGATCAAATACCGAGGCTCTGTGCACGGCGCTGACGAGCATCCGTTCTTGATTCAACCCACCGGCATCTCTCTGCTCCCGATCACATCACTCAATATGGATCACACAGCCCCGACCGACAGGGTCTCGACGGGAATTGAGCGCTTGGACACCATGTTGGGTGGCAAAGGATACTATCGTGGCAGCTCCATCCTGGTCTCGGGCAGCGCGGGCACTGGGAAAACCAGTGTGGGCGTCCACTTTGTCGATTCAGCATGCAGGAAAGGTCATCGAGCCGTCTTCCTTGCTTTTGAGGAATCCCCAAGCCAGATAGTTAGAAATATGCGGTCGATAGGGATTGACTTGGATCCGTGGGAACAAAAGGGGCTCTTGCGATTTCACGCAATCCGTCCCACCCGCTATGGGCTCGAGTTGCATCTTGCAAGGATTCACGCACTAATCGACGACTTCAAACCCGCTGTAGTAGTGATAGACCCCGTCTCGAATCTGGTCTCGATAGGGAGCATCTCTGAAGTAAAAATAATGCTGACGCGGCTTATAGATTTCCTGAAGACCTATGAGATAACGACCCTCTGCACGGACCTGACATCGGGTGAAAAGTCCGCACAGCAGACAGAAATAGGGCTTTCGTCCCTCATGGATACGTGGATTCTGCTTCGGTCCTTGGAATCGGATGGTGAGCGCAACCGCACAATGTATATCGCCAAGTCCAGAGGCATAGCCCATTCAGACCAGGTCAGAGAGTTTTTGCTAACGGATAATGGGGTGGAGCTGGTGGATGTCTACCTCGGCCCTGCAGGGGTGCTGACGGGTTCGGCTAGGGCAGCCAGAGAGGCGCACGATAGCGCACAAGAGTTGTCGAGAAGTCAGGAATTAGAGCGGAAGCAACGGGAACTGGAGAGAAAGCGCACCTTGTTGCAAGCTCAACTCGCTACCTTGCAAGCGCAATTTGAGGCGGAGGAAGAGGAGCTTCAGCAGGCCATTGACCAAGAGATCGTCCGTGAAAAGGCCCTCGACTACGATCAACGGAAGATGGCTCGGCTGCGTAGAGCCGATGAGACTTGATCTTTCATAAGCCAGCGGCAGGAATACACAAAAGGAGGCGTCAATGGGTGCGCGGAAACAGCGGCCGGGGGGTGAATATAAGGACGAAACCCCGGACGAAGAAGTCTGGAACCTCCGCTTGTACGTCGCAGGCCAGACCGCAAAGTCCATCAAGGCCTTTGCGAACCTGAAGAAGATCTGCGAGGAGCATCTTGCAGGAAAATACACCATCGAAGTGATTGACTTGTCGGCCGACCCGCGGCTCGCCAAGGGAGACCAAATTCTTGCACTGCCTACTCTTGTGAGGAAACTCCCGCCTCCCTTGAGAAAAATCATAGGAGATCTTTCTGATAGCGAGCGAGTGCTGGTGGGATTGGATCTCCGTCCCAGGCACTAATTCCGTAAAGGAATTGTACCATGACTAAGCAGTCAGGCAGAGAAACCAGCCACCAGGAGCCATTGGGAGCGGCTGAATCGCAAGGGCCCAAATATGTTCTGCGCTTGTACGTGGCAGGACAAAGCCGCAAATCCATTCGAGCGATCCAAAACCTGAAGAACTTGATAAAGGAACACCTCCACGATTCGTATGATCTCGAAGTAATTGACATCTATCAGCAGCCGATTTTCGCGAAGGACGGGCAAATTGTTGCCGCGCCTACCCTGGTCAAGGAATTACCTTTGCCGCTGCGGAAGTTTATCGGCGATCTTTCAAACACTGAACGTCTCCTGGCGGGACTGGACCTGGAGACCGGGAAATGACGGCGCCAGGGTGCCCGGACCTGTCAAAATAAGAGGCCATGAGCAAGAAACTTCTCGATGAAATTGAAGAGCTACGGCTCCGACTGCAAGAGGCCGAAGGGACTTTGGACGCCATCAGGAGGGGCGAAGTAGATGCGCTCTTTATCTCCGGGCCGGACGGTGATCAAGTATATACCCTGACAGGAGCCGATCGAACTTATCGCATTGTTTTGGAGACGATGAACGAGGGAGCAGCTGTAATCGGCTCAGACGGCATGGTTCTTTTCTGCAACGCCAGATTATCAAGCATACTGAAGACGCCGCTTGAAAAGATCCTTGGGGCCTCTATGGCTCGCTTCGTTACACAGGAAGATACCCGATCGTTTGAGGCCCTGTTAAATCAAAGTCTCGTGGAGGGTCAACAGACGGAACTTACACTGAAGGCTGGGGCTGGGGATTTTGTGCCGGCCCGTGTTTCCACAAGCCCCCTTTTCCTTGAGAACTCTACTACCATTTGTATGATAGTAACCGACATCACAGAACAAAAGCTGGCTAAGCAAGCCTTACGTCTCAGCGAGGAACGATTTCGAGCACTCGTTGAGGGTGCACAAGACCTGATTTTCATGAAGGATCGTCATCTCACCTACACGCACGTGAATCCTGCGATGTCAAGAATGTTCGGACTGGACGTGTCCGAAATCATCGGCCGCAAGGATGAGGATCTCTACGGTGAGGCAACCGGGAAACATATCAAACAAGTGGATCTGCGCGTGCTCGAAGGAGAATCCATCGAAGAAGAATATACCGCGTCCATAAAGGGCGTCCCGTTCACCTTGAATACTGTCCTCACGCCGCTTCGAGACGCGGAGGGCACGATCGTCGGCATCTATGGCATTTCTCGTGATGTCACGGAGCGCAAGAGAACCGTGCCTGTCCAAAGACCGATCGCCGAGAGCGTACCCCTCGCAGGCCATGAGGGCTGCTCTGCACGAGGCTCGTCTCGCTGCGTCCGCGGACAGCATCGTTCTGCTCCAGGGGGAGAGCGGGAGTGGAAAAGACTATTTGGCACGTTGGATTCACGACCATTCCAGGCGTGCTCCAGGACCCTATTTTGCAGTGAATTGCGCTGCCATATCCAGGGATTTGGCTGAGTCGGAGCTTTTTGGCCACGAGCGGGGCTCATTCACAGGAGCGCACCGCCGGAAGCGAGGACTCCTGGAATTGGCAGAGGGCGGGACCCTTTTGCTCAACGAAATTGGAGAGCTTACCCTCTCCTTGCAGTCCAAGCTCCTGACCTTTCTGGACACAAGGTCATTCCTTCGTGTTGGCGGTGAAAAGGGCATTACCGCGAATGCTCGGATCATTGCAGCGACGAACAGGAATCTCGAGACAGAGGTTGCCGAAGGCCGATTCCTTTCCCCTCTACTCTATCGTCTGAACGTGTTTGGAATACGGGTGCCACCCCTGCGTGACAGGATTGAGGACATTCCCGTACTCTTGGAAGAGATCATGTCGGGGTTGGCGGTGGAGCTGCAGCTGACTTCTCTCCCCGAGATCGACACCGCGGCCGTCATTGGGCTTTCCGGGTACGATTGGCCCGGAAATGTCAGGGAGTTGCGAAACGTGCTCGAACGATCATTGATGTTATCCGAAGGGCCGAATTTGAACGTGGCGTTCCCCACGATTGGCGCAAGCCACCAAAGCTGGTCTCACGTGTCCGGCTTTCCGGAGCACGAGCGCACGCTCCACGATGTGACGGATGAGGTGATCAAATCCCTGTGTTTGGAAGCCCTGCGGCGCTGTGACGGGAATCGAAGGGGCACGGCCCGCGTGCTTGGGATCGCCCGAGACTCTCTGTATCGCCACATGAAACGTTTCGGAATTGAGGGTGACAATCCGACAGCGGATTAATTCTATGGCCCGCTGTTAGGACACCCAGTAAATTTGTATCCTATTGATAACACCGAGACAGGAATTCTATGGCCCGTTTTTCGGACACCCACCTCCTTTCTTGCCAACCTTTCGTATCTGACTTCACACCCCATCACTGCTGCTAACTAATTAACATTACAACTGTTATGTCAACCTTCAACCGTTGGCCACCGTTGGCCTGACAACTGCATAGAAGATCTGCAAGGGTTACAAGAATCGCTACTTGATAACCTGAAATGCTCGTTGGATGAACCAACCCGCGACCGTTCAATGGACCAAAGGCCACAGAAATGCCAAAACCGCCACGTAATTCCGGTGAATAATAGGAGATTTGATATGGAGTACAACATCATCATAATTCTTGCCGTGCTTATGGCAGGGGTCGCTGGTTTCATAGTGCTGGCGCGTAGTATGTTGAGCAATTGGAAAGCAGGATCACGGGGCAAGGAAGAAGTGGATGCTCTCCAAAGCAAAAGGTACAAAGAGCAAATGGAGAGGGAACGGGAGAACGAGGCTTGAAGATAAAGCTCTGGATTCACCGACAGTGCTCAACATGAATGCCGGTGCAAACTAAAATGAGATTGAAGTCTCTCGGTTCATACTCCTAGTTCCGTGCTGACTGCGGCATCATTACACGATAGTCAGGTTGCCATACCGCTCATGAAGATGAGCAGCGCCAAGGTGGATTACCTCTACGATCTCACGGATTCAGCCTATGATGCCGGGCCGATTTATGAAGTCAGCAGGGAACTTGGTCATGTGCCCATCATCGACAAGAACTCACGTGGTAAAGAGATCATCCCCATGGCTCCTCACGAAGCTGCCAGATATAATGAACGAACAGCGGTAGAGCGGTTCAATAGCCGGATGAAGGAAGAATTTGGCGCAAGGAACATCATGGTTCGGGGCGCACAGAAGGTAAAGATGCACTTGATGTTTGGGGTGCTTGCGCTCTTTGCTGATCAACTCCTAAAACTGGCAACCTGAGTTCCGCAATAGTCAGGTCATGAGAGCGTTTCAACTCTAGAGGTGTGCCCAAAGCATGGACGAGTTTGCGCGAAACTGACAAAAATGGAAGAGACAATGGATTCGGTCGACAAAATAACCCCACACAGGTTGACCGGCCCAAGCCGGCCTCCATTCCCTAGAAGTTTTGCAAGAGCCTCAGTAGGCTGGTGGACATGACTTCCTCGCCTTCTCAGATTCGTTTCAATAGCCAAGAAGGCAGAAAGCATGTCCTTTTCACTTTTCAAGTAAGGTACGCACTTACGCGAAGAGCCAAAATTGATGACCAGGACACCGCCATCCCGGATACCTTCCGCTGGATTGGCTATCTCCAGGAGTGAGGGATCCAAAACCACGACCACGTCAGGGCAATAAATCTTGGATCTGAGTCGAACAGGCCGGTCATCCACTCTGGCAAAGGCCACTACAGGGGCGCCTCTTCTTTCAGGGCCAAAACTCGGGAACGCCGTGGCGAACTTTCCCGCGCCTATAGCCGCTTGGGCCACCAGTTCGGCTGAAGTCACGGCTCCCTGGCCGCCTCTACCGTGGAATCTTATTTCAATCATATCTCCTCCTGCTGACAGCTCCGGATTACAGGCGTATTTGCCGGGAGTAGTCCGATTTACGGTGTTATTGCGAGGGGTCAAGCCCTCGCAACGATCTCGCCGGACACGGTACGGCCTCGGCCACAAGTAATGGCCGATTTTCATGCTCGCACAAGGGTACGGCATGCCGTGCCCCTAACGGTTTATCATCGCTACCTGTTAATCTGAATTTCAGTGGGTCAGGGTCTGACTGTCAAGCAGCATCCCTTGTTTTTTCTGCGAAATACCCCGCGGCCTCGTGGGGGAAAATCGCGTGAATGAGAATTTCTTCAGGACTGAGGCCAGGAAACTTCTTTTCGAGCGCGGGCCACATGGGCGGAAGCAATTCCGCCGGACGTGCTGTCACGGGCTTCGCTCCCTTGAGAACTCGGTCTTGTAGCTCCTTGTTGACGGACGCGGGTGTCTCGCCGTAAAGACCCTTCAGAAGGTTGGCCGTGTGGTTCGCGATGATTTTGTACCTTCCGAGCAGGACATTGAAGGTAGCCTGCGAAACAACTATCTGTGACGTAGGCGTGACAAGCGGGATCCATCCCAAGTCTTCTCGCACCCTGGGTATCTCGTCCACGATCTCATTCAGTCTGTCCAACGCGTTCTGAATTCTTAACTGGCTGCTAAGGTTGGACATAACTCCGCCAGGGATCTGGGTTACCAGCATCTTGCAATCCACGCCGCTGTACGGGGCTTCGAACTCATTGTAAAAAGCTCTAACGGTTTTAGCTTCCTCGGCGGCCTTAGTAAGCTTGTTCAGGTCGCATCCGGTTTGATATCCAAATCGGTGCAACGAGTACACTCATGGACTCCGTGCAGAGGATGCCCCGTGCCCCCCGAGAATGGGCTGAGCACGGAGTCGATCATGTCGCATCCGGCCTCAACTGCCTTGAGAATCGACATCATCCCCATTCCGCAGTTGTCATGAGTGTGCAGGTGAATAGGCACGTTCACCGCTTTCTTGAGGCTTGAGACAATTTCATAAGTCGTCTGGGGATCTATAAGACCCGCCATGTCTTTGATCGCGATCTGATGAACACCCATGTCCTCCAATTGCCTGGCTTTGGATACAAACTTCTCAATGGTGTGCACCGGGCTTATGGTGTAACAAACCGCGCCTTCGGCGATCTTGTCCACGGCTCTGACGGCCTTGACCACGGTTTGATGATTTCTCACGTCATCCAACGCGTCGAAGATCCGAAACACGTCTATTCCGTTCCGCGCCGCGGCCTCAACGAACTTCACAACAACATCATCCGAAAAATTCGAGTAAGCCACTATGTTCTGTCCGCGAATGAGCATCATGCTTTTCACGTTGGGCATAGCTTCCTTAAGCGCCCGGGCCCGCTCCCAAGGGTCCTCCCTCAGAAAACGCACACACACGTCGAATGTGGCCCCGCCCCACGTTTCTGCGCCATAAATACCGGTATCCGCGAGTTTGTTTGCAACCTTGAGGAGATCATCAAGCTTGATACGTGTGGCAACCTTGCTTTGGGAGCCGTCTCTAAGAGTAATATCAAAGATCTTGACCTGTTTCCCTTTCTCCGCTTCCATCAAGTCCTCCTGGTCCTGTCCTCACATGGATCTAAAGCCGCCGAGACCGACGGCAGTGGTCATAATCGTAGTAGGGGCAGGATTCAAACCTGCGCCTTGTCACCCTTACTAACTTTCCCTATCGTGATTCGCAGCCCTTGCGACTGCCCGGGTAAGCGGTCCGCATTAATCGAAATGAGGCGCCAGAGGACAATCGATGGATGGAAGCCCTCTGGCGCCATCGGACCGCATTATTGCAGACCCTACGAGTTGATCGGCCCTTTCTGAGCTCGCTGGAATCCGGTTAGTCAGCGGCCTTTAGGGCATAACCTATTTGTTTCAAGGCCTGTTCGATTTCGGTGAGGCTGGTCGGGTCATCTATGGTGGCCGGCACACTGTATTTCTCCGAGTCGGCTATCTTCCGCATGGTGCCTCGCAGCACTTTGCCGGATCTGGTTTTCGGCAGCCTGTCGACTACCACGGCCTTCTTGAACGCGGCGACTGCTCCTATGTCGTTGCGGACCATTTGGACCAACTCGGCGACGATCTCGTCTTTCGGCCGAGTAACACCTGCCTTGAGCACCACGAAACCGAGAGGAAGCTGACCCTTGAGATCGTCGGCCGCACCGATCACCGCGCATTCGGCAATGTCCGGATGATTGGACAGGACCTCCTTCCATTCCTCCGGTGGAGAGTCTGTGACCCGCGACGTTGATGACATCGTCAATGCGGCCCATGACAAACACGTACCCTTCTTGGTCGATGTAGCCCCCATCTCCGGTGATGTAGTAGCCGGGAAATGGCGCCATGTAGGACTCGACAAACCGCTGGTCATCGTTCCACAAGGTCGGCAGGTTTCCGGGCGGGAGCGGGAGTTTCACCACGAGGGCGCCCGTTCGTTGGGCCCGAGTTCCTGGCGCTCACCGGATCCGAAACCTTCAGATTGTATCCCGGCATGGGCATGGTCGCTGAACCGGGTTTGATGGGGAACTGCTCGAGGCCTCTGAAGTTGCCGCAGATAGCCCAGGCAGTCTCGGTTTGCCACCAGTGATCGATGACGGGCATCTTGAGCAGGTCGGTAGCCCAAAAATAGGTGTCCGGATCCAGCCGTTCACCAGCGAGGAAGAGAGTCTCAAACTTGGATATATCATGCTTCTTCAGAAAATCCCCCTTGGGGTCTTCTCTCTTGATCGCTCTTATTGCAGTGGGAGCGGTAAAGAGCGCCTTTACGTTGTGCTGGGATATGACACGCCAGAACTGCCGGGATCGGGAGTGCCCACCGGTTTGCCTTCGAATACTATGGTCGTTGCGCCCTTCAACAGCGGCGCATAGGACAATGTACGAGTGGCCCACAACCCATCCCACGTCGGAGGCGGCCCAGTATACTTCCCCGGGTCAATGTTGTAGATGTGCTTCATGCTCCACATCAGCGCCACAGCGTGTCCGCCGTTGTCCCTCACCACGCCCTTGGGTTGGCCGTCGTGCCGGAGGTATAGAGAATATACAGGGGGTCCGTGGCGGCCACGGACACGCAATCCGCGGGTGGGCATTGGCTTCCAGCTCGTTCCAATCCAGATCCCGGCCGGGTGTCAGTTCGGCCTTGGCCTGCGGCCGCTGAAGGATGACGCATTTCTCGGGTTTGGGTCCGCGATTTCTATGGCCTCATCGAGCAGGGGCTTGTAGGGGATGACCTTTTGAACTTCGATCCCGCAGGACGCAGACAGTATGACCTTGGGCGTGGCGTCGTCGATTCGAACGGCCAGCTCCTTCGGAGCAAACCCGCCAAAGACCACTGAGTGAACAGCGCCCAGGCGCGCGCAGGCAAGCATCCCCATGAGGGCTTCGGGTATCATCGGCATGTAAATGAGAACACGGTCCCCCTTGTTAACGCCCACGCTCTTGAGGAAGCCTGCAATGTGGGAAACCCTGTCTTGGAGCTCCGAATATGTGAATTTCTTGACTGTGTCGGTTACGGGGCTGTCGTAGATTATCGCTGTCTGATCACCCCTGCCTCGAAGGACGTGGCGATCTACGGCGTTGAAGCACGTGTTCAGCATCCCACCCGGGAACCATTTAAGAAAAGGGGAGTTGGATTGATCCAGTACCGTGTCCCATTTCTTGTCCCAGTCGATTTCTTCGGCAGCTCGTCCCCAGAAAGCCTCCGGGTTTTCCAGGGATTCTTTGAACGCCTCTTTGTATGTCATGTTGACCTCCAGATACCTTATCTGCGGATTCTACCTCTCAACTCATTGAATGGCGGTTCAACCAGGACTCCGCCTGAAGGTCCCTTGGTTGAACCGCTCGACCAACCGCCCCACGCCGAAGTGCCTGGTCTCGAAAGTGGCCCCTCGGCCACTTTCCTGAAGCGGTGTTCCATTCGACATGCAGCGGAGACCCTAATGGCTCACCGCGTCTGAAGCTCCGATCCCCGTAGTCTGACGCACGTAAAGTTCGTCAAACATGTCTTCCTCCCGTTTACTTGGAAATAGCAGGGCAAACATGATGGCTGCTATGAGTCCCGCGGGAATGCACACAATAGCCGGGACCCTCAATGGGAACCACGGTTTGTCGAGCCCTATGACGGAGGTGCCGTCTTTGTTTTTCTCGTAAGAAGCTTTAGCTTTGCGGATTAGTCTGGTCTGTAGCGCTCAGAGTTGCGCCTTCGGTCTGCTTCTTTTCCAGTGTTGTCATTATCTTCTCGATTACCTGCCGCGATTAGCTTAGGATACTGCATGTTCGGCGACACGGAGCACCAGACCTATCCCGACAAAGGTTCCCACCATTAAGCCCGCGCATATGCCCACGGTGCTCATTTTTTTCCAGAACAACGAGAGCACGACCGTGGGCAGCCCGCGGCCGCGGAATCTGCAAAGGCCAGTGCCACTAGGTGAGCCACATTTTGCGTTTCCGAAGCCAGTGCGATGATCAGTCCAGAAGTCCCCACGCAAAATGCGGCGATTCTCGCTGCTGTTACTTGCTGCTTCTGTTCCGCCTTACCGTTTTTAATAACGTTCGTGTAGATGTCATGGGAGATAGCCGCGGAAGAAGCGAGCACGAGACCGGAGACAACTGCCAGAATGGTAGCGAATGCGACCGCGCAGACAAAGGCCTGGAAGGAGTCGCCGACAAATGGGTGGAACCAGTTACCCAGGTAGCGAGCCAACAGAGGATTAGCCATGTTTCCGGATGGGTCTACGGCCACAATGCCCTGAAGTCAGGAAGAGGGCAGCGCCGTACCCCATGACCGTGGTCAGTATGAAGAAGGTGGCGATGAGGAACATGGATACAACCACCGACTTGCGAGCGGCCTTCGCATCCGGAACAGTGAAGAAGCGCATGAGAATGTGAGGCATTCCCGCTGTGCCCAAACAGGTGGCCATCCCAAGAGAGACCTGGTCCGACACGTTCTTCAGGAACAGGCCCGGCTCCAGGAATCGCTGTCCGTAATCGAAGCCGGGTTGAGCCACCGCCTGCTGCAAGTGCTTTATTCGCACCCATTCTTGAATTTGAGGGCTTGCAGCAACTTCGTTGAAAAGCCTCACCGGATTGAAGCCCAACTTCGCCAGCACGAGGATGGAGATAGCGACGCCGCCGCCGACGAGAAGGGCGGCCTTATGATCTGAACCCAGGTTGTGGCTATCATTCCACCGAAAACCACGTAAATGATTATCAAAATACCTACAACCACGATGGAAAGCGTATAGTCGATTCCTACCAGCAGGTTCATAAGCTTGCCCGCGCCCACCATCTGAGCGGTCAAATAAAAGGTAGACACAGCAACAGTGGCGATCGCAGCGCAGGCACGAACAGGTTTGGGGTTGGACCTGTAGCAAAGGACATCTCCCAACGGTGTACGCTGCCCGAGTTGCGGCAAGGTTCCGCCATGACCAGGAGAACGGTCACGAAGGCAACCATCCAGCCGGTGGGATAGAGGAAGCCGTCAAGCCCGTTCAAGGAAATGAGTCCGGCCATGCCGAGGAAGGTGGCAGCAGACATATAATCGCCCGCGATTGCCCATCCGTTTTGCCAGGCGGTGATGGAGGAGCGGGCCGCGTAAAAGTCCGCAGTGGTCTTGGTTCGTTGGGCCGCCCAGTAAACAATGTACAGGGTGATTCCGATGATAACGATGAACATGCCCAAAGTGAGGGCCTTGTTGGCCTTCGCAGAGGCAGGAACCGCCGGACTCTGAGCAACCACGGCGTTGGAGATTGCGGTCTCAGGGCCGGCAAAGGTGGTGCCCGGGTCCACGAAGGTAAGCAACAAGCCTGTGCAGAGGGCTATGATCAGACCACAACATATGCTCTTCATATGGCTCGTCCTCCTCATTTCAGCTTCAGCTCGTCCAGCAGTTCGCCGGTGAGCCTATCCGAAGTCTTGTTTGCCCAATAGTCGTAGTAGAGGGCGATGAACAAGCAAACACCGTACTGCGCCAGGGCATAAAAGTACGAGGGGAATGTGCCCGATGATCTGCTTGTTAAAGAAATCGGACTGCTCGGTGGTATAGCCTGCCGCAATCGGGAGGCCGAAATAGAATAATGTGGAAAATAGCCACCACCCGATGAGGAAAGACATCTTCCTCCGAGAGATTTCCCTAAATTTAACCCTACAACGCGACTTATTGAATTTAGTGCTTGATTTTTTCTGATGCCTGCCATACTACGCAAGATACTATCAGAGCAGGAGGCAGGCCATGCTCCCGTGTCCACGATGTGACGAACACTCCTACCCGGTCCCGAAATTTGATTTGGGCAGAGACGATATTACAGATTTCGCCAACGAACTTAGAGGCTTCCACGAACAGTTCGCCGAATGCTTTCAACGAAGCGAATCCAGGGAGCATTTCTTCAACTACATGGCTGGACAATTTAGCGAGTTGGAACGCAAATCCATTGAGCCCATAGCACTGGCTCTGAAAAGACGGTAATGTCAGGTCATTGCAGCGTTTTGTCAGCGATGCTCCGTGGGACGACGAGAGGATCATGTCCAAGTATCGTAGTCTGGTTAGTGATGATCTCGGCAGCCCAGATGGAGCGCTGATCTTCGACGAAAGCGGCTTTGTGAAGAAAGGCCAAGACTCAATCGGTGTCGCTCGCCAATACTGTGGGACAATCGGAAAAGTCGACAGTTGCCAGGTAGGGGTTTTTGCCGGGTATGTGTCTGAACATGGATATGCCCTGGTCGACAAGCGACTGTTCATCCCTGAGAAGTGGTTCGGAGACGACTATCGTGAACGACGAACAAAGTGCAATCTGCCTGCTGAAACTGTTTTCCAGTCCAAGCCCAAACTGGCGGCAGAAATGCTCACCGCCCTCAGCCAAGAAGATGTTCTGCCTTTCAAGTATGTGCTTGCCGACTCGTTGTATGGGGTCAGTCCGGAGTTTATCGCGGCAGTTGAGGCGCTACCCGGCAAAACCTACTTCGTATCCGTCCCAAAAGATACCCAATGCTGGCTGAAGCGACCCATGACCATTACCAAAGAATACCGCTGGGGAGGAGAGAAACGCAGAAAGAGAGTCCTGGTTACTCCTGAAGCCAAGCCGCTGACAGTGGAGGATCTTGCCAAAAACACGAACGACTACTTCTGGTATCGCCGAAAGGTGTCGGAAGGGACCAAGGGGCCAATCGTCTATGAGTTCACCCGGCGCCGAGTTATCCTTTCGGCTGCCGGGCTTCCAAAGAAGACCGTTTGGTTGCTGATCCGTCGAACGTTGGGCGACGATCCACAATACAGCTATTTCATCAGCAACGCCATGAGCAGTACAAGGCTAAACACGCTTGTATGGCTCAGTGGTCTGAGATGGGCAATCGAACAGTGTTTTCAGGAAACCAAAACAGAGCTAGGCATGGACCACTACGAGGTGCGCAAGTTTCCAGGATGGCACCACCACATCATAACCTGCATGCTGGCCCATTTCTTCCTCTGGCACCTGAAAATCAGGCTGGGGAAAAAAAGCACCGTCCATTACTCTGTCGCAGCTTAGGGTATTGACTCAAAGTCATCTTGCCAATGAAGAAGCACACACTCGAAACGCTGATCGAACAGGTAATCTGGATACAGAACCGAAACCATCGGGCCCACCTGTCGCATAGAAAGAAGGTGCATGCTTGAAGTCCGGGAAGGGCCATAAGCGACATGCAGAAATAAGTGGCGTTGTAGGGATAATATATAGGTGGAGTTGGACACTTTTGTATGGCCAGTACATCAAGAATGGGCCTGATGGGGTGAATTTATCTCTGCAAGCATTTAATATTACGGGGTGCCGTGTCTCAAGAAACGCACGGGGAGCGGATGATACGATTGCTCATGGCCCAACTGCAAGACCGCCCTGTTCGTCCTCCTTCAACTCACCGCCGGTCACTGTTGATCGATGGCCACATCAGACATCGCGTATAAGGCACCTGAGACGCGAAATAAGCGATTTCCCGTTTTGCGGTATGTGAGGTATTCGAAAATCGTTATCTCTCGCGCACGAGGTTCTCCTTGCGCGAGAAATGCGAATGGTAGCACGAAATTGACTGATCTGTTTCGGTTGACTATCGCAGATACGACTGTTGGGGATCGATGGAATAACTTTAAAACGCCACGGATACTGGAAGATCAAGGGCCGAAGTAGCTGAAGGTCCTCCGGCGGCGCACTCTAACAAAAACACACCCTAAGCACCTCATCCGAAGCCGCTCCACCGCCAAAACTGTCGTGAACTCATCTGGAACTGGGGCCTGATTCAGACAAGAAGATATCTCCAGATGTGGAGTTCTCCACTGAAGGACACACACGAATTGGGAGACCTCTCTTCCAATGACTCAAAGTGGCTTCTTTTGTCCTTCACCCAAGTAGCCATGATGCTCAAGTCTCCCCGGTCAACGTTGGATCAATAGCGTCACGTGACGTTTTCTATTCTCAGGGAGCTGGACGCGGGCGGGAGCACGTCAACAGCCATTTCGGTGGTGATTACTATTTAGCAGAAAGCCGGGCGATCCAGCATGATAGCCTGCAAATGAAAGCAGGAACGTACGAAGATCGGAAGGACTACTGGGCCTTGTTCCTGACACGAGTGACAGAAATGCACGGCACTTATCCTGCCATGTCGACTCCCTTCCCTGCCTGGCCCAAGCCCACTACCCGGAGCCGACAGGTACGTCAAGATCATGAAGAGCACAATCTGCGCCACCAACTCGCCACTAAAGAGTTTCCATCCTGATTCCCATTTGCGCTGACGTTGAAGACACTTGACCATTGCGGCCAATTTGCCCTGGTCTTTGTTCTGTGGGATCAACAGGTCCGATCCCACGGCGACCGGTCCGATAACTGGACACAACCATGATGTGGCCTAATGCCAGGAATTCAGGGTGCTTTAAGGCCACTCACGACGCAAGAGGCCCAATAGTTGGACACTTGACCTGTGAATCAGATCGTCTCCCCGATTTCCTCTCAACCTGCCTCTGACCTAAGTGGCTACTATGACGACTGGTATTGGATGTTTCGATCTGGTATCCATCCTTGGCACAAAAAGTGCAAAATCCCTTGCGAGTATTTGACCTCCGGTACGAGATAGGTTTGAATCCACGAAAATGATGCCAAGTGAGTTTCTGGCAAAAGTATTTTTTTCTGTA
>CAWBBA010000037.1:0-69556 GCA_963786905.1 uncultured delta proteobacterium
GCATCACTCATCAAGGAGCTTGAAGAGCAGGGCATCGGCCGGCCTTCCACCTATGCGGAGACTGTCAGCACCATCCAGAAGCGAAAGTACGTCGAACTGCAAGACAAGAAATTCCGGCCGACCCTCCTTGGCCGTATTATAGCCGGGCTCCTGGTGGATAGCTTCCCAAAGTTGTTGAATACACGGTTTACCGCGGAAATGGAGTCCTCACTGGACCGGATCGAAGACGGGAAAGCATCCTGGACGGACACACTGGAAGATTTCTATGGGCCTTTCCAATCAGATCTTCAGCAGGCCAAAAGGAATATGAAGAACGTCAAACGGGAAGGCATCCCAACTCAGGCCAAGTGTCCCGACTGTGGTGAGCCTCTTCTCGTACGGTCAGGACGATATGGCTTGTTCATAGGCTGTTTCTGGGTACCCCGAATGTGGTTACACCCAGAAGATAGCCGCTGAGAAACTCCCCAGTGCCGAGCCTGTCCCTACAGATCAAAAATGCACCGAATGCGGCGCGCCCATGGTCATAAGGGCAGGCCGCACCGGTCCGTTCATGTCGTGTTCACGTTATCCGGAATGCAAGGCCGCTCGTCCGCTGACCACCGGGGTGACATGCCCCAAATGCGGGACTGGAGAACTTGCTCAGCGCCGGACCAAGAAGGGCAAGACCTTCTATTCTTGTAGCCGTTATCCTCAGTGTGACTACTCATTATGGTACAAGCCGGTTAGCGTGGCCTGCCCCAACCCCGATTGCGACTCCGTGATCATGGAAGAACGAGCCGGCAAGAAGGACCATGCCTTTCTCCAATGCCCAAAGTGCAAGGCCAAACTTGCGAACGAAGCTGCCTAAAGCCACCCAGTTAGCGCTTCTTCCCCAAATACCAATCGTCTACAGGTACGCCGGCACTACCAGCGTCTCGGTAGGAACCGGCCTCCGTGCCGGTCATCAATATTATGAAATAGAAATACTAAATGGGACGAAACAGGCAACCCCGCCGGGGTAATTCCGAAAAAAAACCCCCAAAAATCGTTAGGAGGATAATTGGGGGCCGCAGGGATATGAGACGGGTTGCCTTCTACGTTGGCTTCACCCTTCCCTGAAATATGTTCTTATGAATTTCTTTTCCTTCTCAACCGAACGGGAATCCAGGCATCTCCCTCCAGATGAGGGAGATGCCTAGGCTACACCTAAAGCGGACTAGAAACTGAGCGAAAAACTTCCACCGAATGTCATGGCATTACGGTCAAATGAGGCATCACTGCTTACGCCGGCAAAGCCGAGAGGGTTAGTCGTCAGACTCGCCTGCCCGTGATAGAGGTGCCACCTGAAGAAGGCACCGATGCCCATACCGGCAGCAAAGTTTCGGTTGTATGTGGCAAAAATCTCCGTCCAATAACTGTTGCTCCAGTTACCCGTGGAATCAACCCTCGTGCCGAGGGTGTTATGGGTTTGTCTCAGAAAAGGTCAGGTTGGCAGGCGCCACGGGGAAGCCGATCCATCTCACTATCACGTTACTCGCAGGGCCCACCGACAGTGGTTTGTAGACCCACGAACGGCAGGTAACTGTTCACAGTCAGGTCAGCCGTATCAGCCGTAGTGAACACTACGCCGAATGCGTTGGTGGGGTTGTCGAAACGCGTTGAAAAATGATCGTAGCGAAAGCCTGCGAGTACCTTCACCGGGGTGCAGCATGCCCAAGTTGCCGCGGCGTCGAGGTACCACCACTCCGTACGAGTATTCCAGGTTTCTGTTTCCCGACCCCCGGGACTGTGGTGGGCGCTGATCGTCCCGCTAGTGGTGATGGTAGGCTCCTGTTCCGAACCTTGCCGATTTGACGGTATCAGTACCCAGCCGTCAAGATCAAGGCCCCAGGTCGCGTTAGGTTGATTTTCTGTTCCAAACCCAGCCATAGGCCGGACAGAGGGTATCTATGCGCTGCCTCCGAAGACACTCCCAGGATTTGGATCCGCGAAGCTCCAGCCTGCTCTTCTGAGGGTTTCCATCCACCCGACGTAGAAAGTCAGGGGATCGAAGAGACGAGGACCTGCTGGACCGCAGGCTCCGGGACCACCACCGAACGCCGGCATGCCTGCCAGGCCAGATATTGAAAAGACCTTGAGCGTGACCGGAGACAGTGAAAGAAGCCACTATTAGCAAAGCGGCAAGTACGATAAGACCCTTTTTCATAGCCATACCTCCCACACACATACCCAACAAACCCGCTCTCAGGGGGGCTAGGTCCGTGGGCAAATTAAGAAATTACACCTTTTGACTTTGCTTGATAGTATTAAAGAAGCTTGGCTATGTCAATGTTTTTTTTCAAAAAAGAAATCGGTTCCCACAGCCTCCCGAGAAACTTGCGTGCCGGAATCTCGATACAGGGCTGAATGGAAAAGGAAATGTAATCCTTCACCGCGGAGAGCGCAGAGAACGCGGAGTAACCATTCACTTACTCTGGGGCCTCGAGACATGCGGAAAGCCTATCCTTACCGGAGAGAAGAGCCTGATTATAGCGGATGCCAAAAGTCTTGTCCGGTCTGCGGGAATTGGTCACGCCAACGGCGTGATCACCCCGGACTCAGATCCTGGGCCCAGTCCCGCGGTTCGCGAGATGGGTTCCTGCCTCCGCAGGAATGACGGAGAAAACGCCCGTCAGGGTGATCCTTCCAGATTCTCCATCTCGGATGGCGAAATGGACAACATTTTGGGCAACTCCTATGACTATCCCTCTGCGAGCTCCGCGGTGATGGGCACCCTGTTCATTTCACCGATTGACTTCCCGACAAAGTCCGAACTCGCTCGAGATTCTTCCTCGCAGAAATGTCTTCCGGATTGATTCTAAGGGCCTCTTGAAAGTGCATCGCAGCCTCATTGAAATTCCCGGACTTTGCCAGCAAGACTCCAAGGTTGTTAT
Organism: uncultured delta proteobacterium; assembly: GCA_963786905.1. GTDB lineage: Bacteria > Desulfobacterota > Desulfomonilia > Desulfomonilales > Desulfomonilaceae > CAWBBA01. Next base: position 2,913 of record CAWBBA010000037.1, read on the forward strand.
GGACTCGCCAATTGTCAGGATTCAGCGCCAGCGCTTTGCGGAAGTGCTCTGCAGCATCCCACTCATTGCCCGATTTAGCCAGAAGGAGGCCCAGACTGTTGTGGGCTCGCCAGTTATTCCTCTTCAAAGCCAATGCTTTACTGAACTCTCCGCCGCCTCTTGGTCCATCCCCAGGCTTACGTATGCCTCTCCCAAATTGTAATGAGCCTCGTCAAACCCAGGGGTCACTTCAATCGTGCTGCGAAAAACCGAGGCAGCCTCTCGGGCGTTACCTTGCCGGAGCAAAGCCGTACCTAACCCGTTAAGACACCTTGGGTCAGACGGCGCAAGGTCCGCTGCCTTTTGCATATAAAACAAGGCTTCCGAGAGCCTATCCTGCTTTAAGTAGAATTCTCCCAGCGCGAATTGGGCATGCGGGGCCTGTGGCTCAATCTCAACGGCCTTTTTCAGAGAAGCTTCCGCTTCTGCGGTGTCGCCCAGCGCGGCGTAAGCAGCCGCCAGGTTCACATAGGACGGGACGTGGACTGGGCTGATTTCCAGACCTCGCCGTAAGGTTGGAACCGCCTCAACATTCTTACCTTGTCGATGGAGTGCGACACCAAGACTGTCCAGCGCATGAGCAGCAATCAGTTTTTCGACATTTTCGGCAGGAGGAGGTAGCCCGTCCACAATGTCCGTCCAGAACAGAACCGGGTCCTGCCACAGTCTTGCTTTGGAGACGGTGACTAGGCTCATCAGTGCGACATCGTGGCCAGGAGTCCGGCACCGACCAAAGCTCCCCGATACCATTTCTGCTCCCTGAGAGACCTGGTTTTTGCTAACACTTTCTGTATGCCATCGGCCAACACCAGAAGAAGCCCAAACATCGGGAGAGTCGCTCTATACGCCACGAAAAGGTACTGGGGGACAAGAAAGCGACTCGGGCATCAGGTTGAGGAGAAAGAAGAGCAATCCGAATCCTGTTAGAGGTCGTTTTCGGACCAAGTAGACTCCCTGCACCGAAAATGGCCAGGGCACCGATGACCGCTGCCATGATTACGGGCGATTCCAGGGGTGAGCTGAAGATCACTTGCGCGGTGGCAAATCGCACATTGGACGGAATTGGAACCAAAATCAGCGCCAGATAAGAAAACAATACCCTACACTGAGAGATGACAGCCTGGGACAGGGTCAGATTGCTATCCTCATAATACTTGGCAATGGTGGCGAAGATCCCCAGCATTCTGCTCCCACGCCGTAGGGCCGCTCCAGAAGAGACAGTATACCCACCAGGACGAGCAGGATTACGGCAAAGATGCCTGTGCGCTTCAGCAGGCCCTTCCACCCATCCCGAAAAAAGGCAATTTCAGCAAGTATCAACACCACGGGCAATGTGACGGCATTCTCCTTGCTCGTTAATGCTAAGCAAAACATAGCCAGACACAGGAGGTAACCCACGGCCGCAGAACGAATTCGCCCCGAGCGAGTGGCCAAGTACGCAGCGAGGGCGGATATGTAGAAGAAACAAGACAGGAGCCCCATTCTTTGCCAGATGTAGTCAACAAAGTAGACATGGACAGGATGCACTAGAAAAACGAGGCCAAGAAACAGGCCGACAGCCTGCTTTTCTCTGAAAGTGCCAGAGCCTGCGGGGCCGGCAATCTCAAGTATAAGAATAAGGGTCAGGGCAGCTATGAAACCGGTCATTGCCAGTATGACTGCATTGACCATCCGAAAGTAGAATGGATTCATCCCCCAAATCAGGTAGTTAAGATAGAAACTGCCCATCGAGACAGGACGCTGAGGACAGATTTGGATGACCTTAAGCAGATCGCCCGAGGCGAAAATGTGCTCCTTTGCCTCCAGTTGTCCAACACTGTCGTAATACATTGGCGCGTCAAACGCGGGATAATGAATGAGCCAATGCCACAAGAATGAATAACGGCAACGCAGCCAGTAACAAATACTGATGATGCTTATTCCTGCCGGCCTTGTCGACGCTATTGCCGGCGGGCTCAGTCCTCTTCATTCCACGAACTCCGACAACCTTGGCGCTGGAAGGGATTGGCCCACGCGAAAATGATCAAAACTAACTTACCAAGAACCTATTTTACGTCAAGAGGCTTCCTAATTGTAGCGGAGGCTTGTTGGAAGCAGGCAGTGGAGAATAGGCCGCCATCCCTCCAAGGGGCGTTAAAATTGGAGACCGGCGCCTGAAGGCGGTTGCAGAACATCCAAGGAGGTATTTTGTGTAGGTTGTCTGATTTGTAGAAGAATTCGCTGAAATGCGAACCGTATACCCGCACCTGTTGAAATAGACTGCTTGCTTCTAGTTTTCTCGCCCCCCGATTCTCGTCCAGAATTTAGTATTCAAAATCTGTCCACAAATCAGCGATTCTCTTCCTGCTCTCCCTGAAACGGGCGGAGCAGGGGGTATTTCACTCCAATTAACGGAACTGAACGGATTAGGGGTGGCGGCGGCATCTCTGGTCTGCTCCCGGCACCCATTGCTTGGTCAAGAAGTCATTGGCGAAATGAAAGATTCGTTGGGGGGTGCTTGTTTCGATAATCACCCGGAAGCCGAAGTTTTGGGTTGCGACGTCCGGCCTGGACCAGCCTCGAAAGGCGCACCGGAGGTCTGACTGGGCCGAAGGTCCACTCCCCCCCCTTCATGAGCGATTTCCCCGTGTCCTGGACCCTCGGGGTCAACCTCGGGGGTGAACCGGTAATAATCCTCGCCGTAGTAATCCCTGACCCACTCCGGAACGTTCCCTGCCATGTCGTAGAGTCCGTAGGTGTTTTTGGTTCGTAGCTACCTACAGGAACCGGAATATTTGTACCCGCCATCAGCGTTTCGATCTCTCCACGGGAAGTCCTTATTCTTATCCGCGTAATTGGCTCGGCGGCCGTCGGGAAGTTCATCCCCAAGGGAACTGGGCCATTGGGAGTCCGCCACACGCTGCATATTCCCATTGAGCTTCAGTTGGGAGCTTGTAAGGGAGCTTTTCTTTGGCGGTCAGCCATTCGGTGAACGCTTGAGCATCATTGTACGAGACCATCGCCACCGGTTGGTCGTCCGCAATCTTCCAACCCGGATTCTTCCATGAACTCCCATCCTTTTTTTCAAACCGATTCGTCTGAGAATTGAACACCTGACCGCCCTTTTCGTCCTCCGCGTCTGTGACATAACCGGTATCGTTGACGAAGGCCTTGAATTGCCCGACCGTGACTTCAGTTGCAGCCATCCAAAACGGTCGAGAGATGCGAACCTTGTGGAAAGGGTGCTCATTTTCCAGGGAAACCGGCTGCCCCTGGGCCAACGTGGTCATAGCCCAGGCAATGTCAGCCTCCGAGCTTCCCATCACGAAGGAACCGGCCGGGATGCGAACCATCGACATGCCCAATGAATTGGTAAACGACTGAGTTCCTTTGTCCTGGGTCAGATCGATCAAAATCCTCCAGGACGTTCTTGACGAAAAACTGAGACTCCTCTGGGGAAGCTTTTCCCTTTGCAGCAGATGAGATGAATTCTTCCACTAGCTTCCGGGCCTCAAGTCGGCGTCCGGTTGCCACAAGTTCCTTGGCCTGATCAATGGACACGCGTAACCTGCTCATTGGTCAGAAAGCTACCGCCGACAGCCCGTTCCGGATTCTCATCTCGCTGTGTGGGAACTGCCGCTACCCGGAATCCCGACATGTCCGTGCAGAGATCCGGTTCGATGCCGAACCGAAAGGCATTTCTGGCAATCCCTGCTCCAAAAGCCCAGTTGCCTCCTCTTACAACTTTTTTCTTGCCAGTTCGAGGACCTGCAGGGTCCGCAATTTCTTTTGATGCGCCTTCTTCATAGGCTTTGGGGTCATAATAGTCCGAACATAGCTGCCACGCATTCCCGACCATGTCGTAAAGCCAAAACCTATTTGGCTCAAAGCTCCCAACCGGAGACACCCTTGCGTAGCCGTCCTCCATTGTGCGGTCGGCCCACGGAACAGGACATCGTCTATCGGCCAGGTTGGCCTTCTTGCCGTCCGGATACCCATTGCCCCACGGGAACCTTTCCCCTCTTTTCCACCGCGTGCAGCGAATTCCCACTCAGCTTCCGTGGGCAGGTAATATCGACGCCCGTCCTTCTTCTCCAACCAGTCACAAAAGGCCTCTGCGTCAGCATGACAGACAAGGACCACCGGATAATCATCGACATCCTCACTTCCGGTGTTCTTCCAGGATGCCCCGCTTTTCTTAATCCAATGTTTCTTGGAATCGTCATAGACCCATCCCCAGCCTTGTTTCTCGGCGACCGTTCTGTACCCGGTTTCGCTGACGAACCGCCTAAATTGCCCGACGGTGACATCATATTTCCCCAGAAGAAAACTTCGGCTGATGCGCACTGTGTGGGCCGGACCTTCGGGTTGGAGCAGGCTTTCTTCGACGGCCCAATCATTCTGGATGCGTCGTGTCTCGGCCGAAGAGCTTCCCATGACGAATTTGCCGGGACGCACTCGAACCATCCTGATGCCTACGGCATTTATAATTTCCCCGTTGACGAGAAGCTTTTCCGCAAGAGGTTCCGAGGCTTTGGAGCGAGCGGTCCGCAGCGCAGGTTCCACTCTCTTGACGTCTTCGGTAAGTCCCGAACGAGAGGCTATCTTTAAGGCCCTTTCCAGCGGTGGAACCGCAAGGTCCCACTCACGTCTTTGCCCGCGTATCGTTGCAAGCGTCTCTTCCCTCTGTAGAATTCTAAGGGATTCAGAATCGGATGGAGGGGATGACACTAACTCACGCCTCTGCGGCTTGGGCGATACCTGCTTGCGGTCCGACGAGCCTTTGCGATGGAGCCCCTCCAGGTACCCGGACACTGCTTCATAGAGTTTCGAAGGGCTTATTTCTTTAGTGTTTTCCGAAGAGGCGAGAGCTTGTGTGGCGGATTCGCGAACGGCCCCTTTTTCATGGGAACGGTCTCTTTGATCTGCGGACGATAACTGAGCAGAAAATGCAACAAAGAGAAAAGCCGATATCAAGAGAGGCAAGGACCAAATTACCGGTCTGGTCCGGGCTGAATTCGAGACCAGGTTTGAGTGTCGAATCATAATCTGTCTCCGTGCGGTGCCGGTTCGCATTGAGCCCCGGCCCCAGATCGGTGGGACAGGCATCTTGCCTGTCCGCGGAGGACGGGCAACCTCGCGTTCCGCGCGGGGCGTCCCCACCAAATCATGCTCAGTATCTGACATCACTGTTGGCAATCGATATATGTCGATGACAAAGGAATTCGGGATCCAACCGCTCGTGGGATGGCTCACTCCGCTCTGACCGCCATTCCCCCAATAGTCTCTCACTACTTGATTTCCACCGGAGTAGTTTTCTTGAGCTGCTCGGTAAGCTGGTTTCGGAGCTGAGAGATCTTCTGGTCCTGCAGTCTCCTATGGATCATGCTCCTAACCTGGACAAAAGGAGGGGTTTCAGGCTTCCGGCGATCCTCCACTTTCAGAACGTGCCATCCAAATTGTGTTTTGACCGGCCCGCCTACCTGTCCCTTCGGGATTTTGAAGAGTGCCTGCTCGAAAGATTTTTCAAAAGATCCCTTGGGCAGCCAGTCTCGGCCATCCGGCAGTCCCAGGTTGCCGCCCATTGCCGCTGCGGGGTCAATCGAGTGCTTCTTTGCCAGTTCCACAAAGTCCTTGCCGGCTTTGATCTCATCGAGGACCTTGTTCGCCTGCGATTCGGTCTTCACCAGAATATGGCGTGCCTTTATCTCTTCAGGCGGGGTGAACTCGGATTTGTGCTCTTCGTAGTAGGCCTGAACTTCTTGTTCCGACAAGAGAGGATTCTTTGTAAGCTGTCGTCGGAAGTACTCTCCGCCGAGGTATTCGGTCTGAGCATAATCCAGCCGTGTCTTGACCGCGACTTCCTTGTCTATCCCTTCAGCTTTGGCAGCCTCGGCAAAAAGCATGGAAGATACAACCTCATCCAGAATTTTCTTTCGACCGTCAGGGGTCAGAAACGGAACTCTATTTTCCTCGGGGATCGTGTTAATGATGTTGTCCAGCATTTCCCGAGTAATTTGGTGATTGCCGACTTTGGCTAAACGTCTCCGCCTTGAGCATTCGCGGACGGGTCAGTTGCGAAAGCGTTGGGAATCAAGAGCGCAATTAGAATGAAAAAAGACCCGATAACCTTCATTTTTTGCCCCTTTGTTAGCGCACCAGGAGTTCGCGGTGCTCTACCAATCACGGAGAATCGAACCTTCTCCTCGGCATCCGCGTAACGCAGCGGATAATAGGACAACAGCCGTTGAAAAGCAAGCAGGGGACTGAGAAAGCTCTGGCAAGGTCAGCGGCGGAAGAGAATCAGTCCGAGGATTCCTCAGATGGTTTATTCTCTTTCTCGGAAGAGATTACATGCAGGTGGGGTTTGACCCCACGAGCAGGGGCATTGAAATTTAGGCGGGCCTGGCCGATAAGATCTGAAAATTTCACAAAATCCGAAGGCACGAACCTGAGGCTGCAGTGCGGGAGATTGATGTGCACCACACCCCCCGAACACACGGAGACGGTACCGAAGTTTTCCGCGCTGGAGAGTATAGTCTGATCGTCCAAGTCGTGCTCCTTCACCGTCTTTTTTTAATTATAAGATTCAGCACATGTCTTTGCAACAGTAAACTATTTCGTGCATTTCTACGCACAAGGGCGCACCCGCGGGTGCGCCCTTGCAGTCATCCAGTGCCCTATGAATGATGGTCTACGGAAGCAAGCCTATGGCGTAGGTCTTTAGTTCATCCATAGCAGCCACATCCTTCCGTTGCTCGGCCAGACCACGAGCTTGCCGGTAGGCCAGCTCGAGCTGTTCTCTCAACGTCTCGTTACACGGGTACTGTTTCACTGCTGCTGAAAGCCGCTTCATGCCTCTCAACCAGTATTGTCTCTCGGTTGCCCAATTCTCCTGTTCTTCCTGGTTTATCTTTTCCAATTCAGTATCTAGCGAGGCTTTATCCTGTACGGCTTTATCCTTGTCTGCCGCGGTCTTATCTTGCTCGGCTATATCTTGAGTTTTCTTCGCATCCCCGGGACCAACAGTCTTGCCGGATAAGGACGCGGTCGGAACAGACTCTTCGAGCTTGGCCTTTTGAAGCTGGGCGTTCAGGCGCTTCTTGGCCCTTTCGGCCACAGCCGTCTGGGCTACGAGATATTCGTATCTGGCTGCCTCCAATGTCCACGTGTCGATAAGATTCCGGAAGTAGAAGTCAAACGGTGACATTCCCCGTGCCGTTTTCATCATCTCCACATTCCTATCGAGTTGTTTGATTAGATCCTCTCGGAACGTGCTGTCCTTCTCAGCCATCGCACGAACCAGCCGACGAAATTGGGGTGAACCCGTGGAAATACCGACCTTCCCCTTTTTAGTGGAGGCAACTACCGTCCCATAACGCCGCCACATTTCAATCGCTTCAGTCTGACCCATGTCATCCAAGCCCAGCTCGCTCTTGAGCACCTGCCTGAATAAGCGCTCATATTTGTTCAGGACAAGTGCGTCTATTCTCCTGATAGCAGTGTTGCTGAACTGATAGGCAATGAACTTCATAGGGTCCGAGATCGTGCCGTATGACTCGAAAGCCGATTGATACAGGGCCCGATCCTGTTCGCGAGTCTTCGCCGAGGTTTCGGGCTTCAGATCAAACCCTTCCGGACCCTCGGTTGTGGTCTCGACTCTAATCGGTCTAGCTCCTTCTAACACTGCGTAAGCGTGGCCGGGCAGTAAGAAGCCCTTGACATCTAATTTGGCGTCACGTCCGAGGAGTGTGTACAAAATGGAACCACTCAGGCAAAGGTACTTTTTGTCTTCGACCACACCCTTCGCTGAAATGCCGTCAAGCACGTGGTACTCTTGCAAAGCATTCCTCTTTAGCCAAACAAAGAGCTGCCTGGCCCGTTCTTCATCATTCTGGGTACCGCCGACCGCGGCCAAGGCTTTCTCTCTGAGGACTTGAAGCTCGGATAGAATTTTCTGGTGTTCTTGCGGAGTTCCCTCTGAAGCTTTTACGAATGCCTCATAAGGATCAGTAAAGCGCTTCTGAGGTATTTCATCGGGATTGCAAAAAAACATTTTATACATGACTGTGGGCAGTTCATGACGGTCAGGAATTTGATCCGACAGCTTCACTTGTTTTTCCAGTGCGGCCAATATAAACTTACGCACCACCATGTTCACTACAAAATCGGTGCTGTAAGTCTTGGCAACTGTGGGATGGCTGATCAGCAACTCACTCACGGCACTCTTCAGCTTTTCCACTATCAGTTTGCTGTCGTCACCGACCATCAGCCGGAGGACAATGGTCGCCCAATCGTATGGAGGTGGCGAAAGCAACGCTGAAACGCGCAACTTCTTCATGAGGTAAGGATCCCCCATAAACCTGGAATCCGGGGAGAGGGCCGGGGCCGCGTAGGTGAGCACAGCCGCGTAATAATTGCCTGTGTCCTCGTAGCGCCATCCGGTAAGACACACGTCGTCGTAAACGATATGCCTGTTCAGGCTTTGGGACATTTTCAGGTATCGGTCGCCTTCAGTGATGTAGCCCATGCGGTAGTTCAACTGAGCCAGATATAGGTAGGCCTCGGGGCTACTGGGCCTAGCGAGGGTAGCCCGCAGGAAATACTCGGTCGCATCCATCTCCTGCGATCGGGTTCCTCTAGCTTTCTTGCCGTCCCCGCTCTTCAGCAACCCGAGCTTGATGAGCGCGTAATAATTCTCAGGATCGGCCTTTACGACCGCCTCGAATTTTTCCATAACCTTGACGGAATCGCCACTGGCCTTTTCGGCCTTGAGCGCCTCCAAGAGCAGGTCATCGGCTGAGGTTTTTTCCGCAGCAAGAACGGAGTGCGAGCCGGTCGCGGCCCATAAAAAGACTAGAAAGCACGCCAGGAGCAGGCTGTTTGCTCTCATCGCTTCCCCCTTCGGAAGAGTTTGGAATGACTAAGTATACTGAAAATAATGAAAAATGTCAATTTTCCAAAGCGACCAAAAATGTCTCGGCTGCGTAGGCGGGCTACCTGATAGATCTTGACATCCCGCCGATTTATCATGTATAATCTGATATATTTCAGCTAACTATCAGGGTTGCAAAGTCTTGTGAGCGTTCTCGCCCACGGTAGCGGGAAGGAGAAAGTATGATGAGCAATAAAGCCGGTTTCTTGATCTGCTCCCTCAGCTTATTTATCATGACATGCCTGCCTGCCTTTGTCGGCGCGCAAGAAGAGATGAGGCCACTCGAAAAGACGCGCGATGGATTATTTGAAATAACCTTGAAGTCTCTGGAGCCACGGACGATGATAGTGGACGAACTTGTCCGCGACAGGGATCTGAACCCGGGGGCACTGTATCGGGTCAAGACCGGCGGGTATCTTGCCTTTGAAGAGGCTGAATGGGTTGATAAAATTGAGTTCAAAGTTTTTGACCGACCTGTGACGGAACTCCCGCAATACAAGAGATTCAGTGAACTCCTCGTTGACATCAATAACAAAATAAGCGGCATCAAAGATGTGCTGGGCAACTACGACCAGTTTGCTTTGCGCCTGATGAACATTTGCGATAAGAGCCGCTTCCCGACCTTGCAGGCTGTTGACGAGAATATTGTCCAGCAGTTAACAGTTCACCAGAAACTGCTGCTCTTACGGGACCTCGTGGTTAATTCACTCAACCGGTTTGTGCGGGATCGCTCTTGCGTTGATCGGCAATCAGAGTATCAAAAGACCTTGGAACTGTACACCAAGAGGCTTGGTGAACTGAGTCAGAATTACGATCGATTAAATAGAAGGGCTATGCAGCTTGCCCAGGACCTAAAGTCAACTGCTGGGGAACAACCTGAGGGCAAGAAAACGGATGCACAGCCTCCGTTGCCGCCCCCACCCGGCCGTCGATAAGCCGGGCCGGCGGAATTTCTTAAGGTTTGAGCGAGAATCACTTCCTACCGTAGCGCGGTCCATTGAAAACTGCCTGAATTAGAGTAGGGGCACGGCATGCCGTGCCCCTACTGTGCTATAGTGAGTTGAGTATTGAACCAATCTCACCCTGCCCGACACCCTTCCCGTAAAGGGAAGGGGACGATCCGACACTCTTCCCGGGGCCAACACGAACGACAAGCACCATCAAATCACTGATTGCCGAAACTTGCCGCGTGTCCGCGGGTCGGCATCATTCTCCGGCATCCTGCTGGCCGGCGGAGAATCCCGCCGGATGGGAGGGGTAAATAAGGCCCTTTTGGAGGTCGGAGGGAGCCGGATCGTCGAGCGGGCCGCTTCAGCTTTGTGCCATGTGTTTCCGGAAGTCCTGCTAATCACCAACTCACCTGATGATTTCCAATTTCTGGGGCTCCCCATGTTCAAGGACCTCGTGCCCGGCCGGGGTTCCCTTGGCGGTCTGTACACCGGCTTAAGCGCTTGTAAAGGGGACTACGGGTTCCTCGCGGCCTGCGACATGCCCTTTCTGTGCGAGGACGTAATCAGACACATGCTGAACATGGTTGAGGGATTCGATGTTGTTGTACCGCGTATCTCCGGTTGGTTGGAACCGCTCCACGCAATCTATTCCCGCGAGTGCCTCCCCTATATCGAGGAACTGTTCCAGCATGAGGATCTAAAGATCTTGAATTTTTTCGACAAGGCGAAGGTAAGGGAATTATCCGAAAAGGAACTGCGACTTTTTGATCCAGAGCTTCGCTTTATCATGAACCTCAATACCCCGGAGGACTTGCAGCGAGCCCGGGATTACATAGCGCGTCGAGAGGGAATGGAGCACAAGGGCTGAGGTTTATACTGACTGCCAAAAATAATGTCCCTTTGACCATGAGGCGGGCACGTTGCAGGGGAGCTGGTTCGGGTCTGCCTTGTTTGTCATTCCCGCGAACGCGGGAATCCAGAAGGCCCAAATAACAACAATGGTAAACCCTGTTCAGACTTTCCCGGACTGGATTCCCACGTTCGCGGGAATGACGGGATTTGGCCTCTCTGAATCGGACAAGAATTCTGGCAATGGCTATAACGTCCCTTTCCTCTCCTAATATTCATACGGCAGAAACAGCTTCCTGTGCTCGTCAAGAGCGAATCGATCCGTCATCCCGGCTATATAGTCGCATACTATACGTTCGGGGGAGTCCTGGTTTTCCAGGATTTTCTTGTGGACACTGGGAGGAAGTTGGGGCGGCCTCCGGACGTATTCCCGGAACAGGTCTCTGAGCAGACGATCGGCTTTGTATTGCATTCGTAAGATCTTGTGGTGCGTGTAGAAACTCGAGTGAAGAAACTTGTTGAGCTGTTGTTTCCATCGTTGCATACGAGGTGAAAACCCGACCACAGGACCGTCAGACTGTGTTATTTCCATCGGGCTGCCGAAATTGCCGAGTGAGAGACGTTCTTCGGTCCCCTGGACCAGGTCTCGAATAAACGTATCTATCAGCACCCGGATGCACTGATACAAAAAGGTGTCGCGATCCAACGTTGGGTGTCTCTCTCGAATGATCCGAGTTACCTCGTTCCAAATATCCAGGTCCCCAAGATCGCTTTCATCAAAGAATCCCGATCTGAGCCCATCTTCGATGTCATGACAATTGTAGGCTATTTCATCCGCGAAATTCACTATCTGAGCTTCCAAGGTCGGTTGCGGCTCGATCATAAACTCGCTGATCACATGCTCCGGAGCTTGATCATACACCGTTGAGTGCCTAATAATTCCGGCTCGCGTTTCGTAAGTGAGGTTCAGGCCGGGGAAATCAGGGTACCGGGCTTCAAGGACATCTACCACCCTCAAAGACTGGCTGTTGTGTTCAAATCCCCCCTTGTCGGCCATAAGTACATGGAGAGAGTGCTCGCCGGCATGGCCGAAGGGCGTATGACCGAGATCGTGCGCTAGTGCCACTGCGTACGTGAGGTCCTCGTTGGCTCCAAGGTACTGGGCCATGCTGCGGGCAATCTGGCCCACTTCCAACGTGTGCGTGAGCCGCGTCCTGTAGTGGTCCCCTTCGTAATATGCAAAAACCTGGGTTTTGTATTCGAGCCTACGAAATGCTTTTGAATGGATGATCCGATCCCTGTCCCTCTGGAAAGAAGTGCGGTATGGACATTCTTCTTCCTCATGGACGCGTCCCCGACTGTTCTCAGCAAGGAGAGCGTACGGGGCCAGGAACGATCGTTCTCTCTGTTCCTGAATTGATCGTTGTATAATCACGGTGTCTTATCCTGTTATTGATCGAACTTCCCGAGGTCGAGTCGGAAGAAGGTGGTTCGGATCGAAGCACATCAGTCAACGGTTGCTTACCTGGCGGGCCCGGACAGGATTATATTCACCAGCAGTGCGAAGAAGGCCACTACACCCAGTGACACCAGTATCCACGTTACAACCCCCAAGCCGCGTCTCGCAGGTGGGGCCTGAACCAAAGGGGCTTCTCTTTCCGACGGAAACCGAAAGCTGTGAAAAGCGTCCGACGGCAGCGTGTGTTCCGAAACACCGTTGCCGGTAGTCCGTGGTGAAGTGGAGCCCTTTTCTCCAATACCCGCGGCGTCGGTGAGAACCTCAGGCACCGGAGCCTGATCAACTGTTGGCTGATCCTGAATAACCCCGATCCCCTTGCAATGAGGACACCGTATCTTAAATCTTTGCCCCTTGGGAATACGGCTCTCGTCTACTCTCATCTTGCCCGCGCAGTGGGAACACTTGATAATCATGAAACTTAACGCCTTTCAGACGTGAGCGTTGCTTCGCGGAAGGGACTGTTCGTCGGTTCGCGCTACGGGCGAAACCTTCTGCTCTGTGGTTCTTATCGTATCCGTGCGACAGGTGTCAATCGCTCGTGCCGACTGTCATACGAGCGATTCTTTTACCTGGAAGTCGTCGAAGTCCTTGAAAACATAAGGGTCTATCCTTCTATGGTTTTCACGCTCCCGGATTGATTTTCCGGCCCGACACTCAAGTCGAGAAAGAGAAGCGTTCCGCCGACCACCGCTGCCGGGATAAACAATAGATTCAAGAAGGGGATCGAGGCCACCACCATGTTGCCGAGCCCGAATCCGATGACTGATCTGAACCGGGACCGCAGGAAATTCTGCTTCGTCTTCCAGGTGAATCGCCTACGGTCCATGGGATACCCGAGGTATTCATAGGCAAACATGTAAGATGAGATCAGTGCACCGGCGCCAGTGTACAAAAGTACACCGACCCCCGGGATCAAAAGAAGAAGCAAGGCTGCAACCAAAAGGGCCAGGTAGATTCCAAGCACTTTGAACGAATGGCCTATAGACCTGGCCGAATCCTTTAGTAGCCGCAGTACCGGAAAACGGAGTGTCGTGAAAGGTTCCCCTGACTATTTCCTCTGTTTTTTGCGAGACCAGATCATTTAACGGCGATGCCAAGGCTGAAGCCATCCGTGTGAATACGAAGAAAAAGACAACCGACAAAAGCACAATAGCGCCCAACAGCAACAAGTGGTACAGCACCTGCTGGTACCACGCTCCCCCGCGTAAGCATCAAAGAAACGGGACAGGAGATAGTCACAGGAGCCAATACGATCCCCCAAGGATCAAGACGCCGATAGCTGTCGGGGCCGCTGCATATTTCCAGAGTACTCGATGAGCCCAGAGAAAGAGGGCCCCCCTGATCACGTAGAATGGCGCCGGCAAGAGGCGACCCGCTAACCCTCCGGTGGTATTCACTTATTGGTATCCTTGTGACGTTGGCCGAGCAACACAACGAGCGTTCAATTCTCGGGCGTCAGGGCGCGCATCATACAGGTCAAGAAGATCAGGTGGCTTTCTTTATCAGCTTCAGGACCTCTCCCTCATTGGGGAAACGACCGAGATTTTTTTTCGAGAAAAGGAGGTTCCCTCCATACTCGATCTCGAACACGCCCCCTCCGGACTCGATAAGCTCTGCCTGAACGCCTAGTTCGTTCTTCAATTCTTCCGCCAGACCGGCGGCCCTTGGTTTGTAATTTCACTGTCCGCAGTATGTAATCTTGCACACATCCATTTTCTTCCAGACCTCCCTTGCACTCACATTCGTTCATCCACCATCGGAAATTATAGTTGGACCATTATCCGGTTACAAGATAGAGGAATTCCGCCAACCACCAAGTGCTGGGTGTCACAAGTATCGTGCCATTTGCACAGTAGGACCGGCCTCCGTGCCGGTCATTTGACCACGGCCGGCAGGGACGCCGGCCCTACCGATCCAGCAGAGGCACTGGCAGGTTACCTCTCTGAACTTGCAAACTAAGACACCGAGTTACGCCTCATTTGTATTCCAGCACTTCGAGCTTCACTTTGCCTACCATCTTAAGCAAGGGGCTTGTATCGTCCTCGGAATCGCCGGAGGCAATCTTGATGTGAGTGGCATCCGCAGGGACTTGTTTTAAGGTAGGGTCTACAGCGAGCCAACCATTTACGTACGACTCGCACCATGCATGATACAGGAACCCCACCTGGTTGGAGTATACAATGCCCGTCACGACCCGCGTCGGGATACGCTGCGATCTGGCAAGCGCTGTGTAGAGGGCCGCGTGTGATTGGCATTCCCCCTTTTTGCTGCGCAAGACAGACAGTGCGGTAAAGGAGTCCTTCATTTCACTCTTGATATTTTCCGCGGTCCAACGCGTGAGCTTTGTAACCTTCTCCAGAGGCGAATCATTGGGCGAAACGATTTGCTTGGCCTGATCGACAATCTCCTTGTGATCGGACTGAATCGCCGTAGTAGAAGCCAAGTACGCGTCGGAAACAGACCCTGTCGGATTCTGCGCGGGTCCTTTGAATCGCAAGGGATCTTCCACGCGCACCGTGACATCAAATGCGTCCTTTGGGCCGCTGTTCGACGGAGTGGTAATCTTTTGGCGATGATCCTCGGGGATGAGAGACTGCTCAATTCCTTGCAATCTCGCCTTCAAGAAATATAGTTTTTCCGGATTGGGCAGGGGCTTAGGAATTCGGATCAAGCTGACGTCCAGCACGAGGTCTTTGCCCGGGGTCTTTTGGTCAACAAACTTTTGCACTATGCTTTCATCCTCGAGCATCGTGATCAGGGCGCCTCTCTGGGCTTTCTCGAGCACGGTGAGCCCCTTTTTGTCCAGCCACGAGTCCACCAGAGACCGTCCATAATCGTTTTTCACCTTCCAGACTGCCCCGTTAGGCCCAGCCGGGCCTTTGACCCTGGATATCTCTTGATCCACTTTCTTTATCTGTCGTTCCCCTGCATCGAAAACGTCGAAAGTGTAGGTCTGCCCCTCTTTCAGGCCACGCAATGCAGGAATCAAAGAAATTGCGCTTGAATGATACACCTTCCCATTCAGTCGGTATTCGTGGTTCCGCCTTTCTCCCGCTGCCGTAATATCCACCAGAAACCGCTCCCCCTCGGTCCTCCCGACTATTGTCATATCTTCGCCGTTCATGCGGGTCACGGACTGAAATGAGACCATGGTAAGGTCAGGGCGCACCACGACCCTCTGTTTCATTTTGACTTCGTTGACTTTCTTGAGTGCCGTAAGTCGCATGAGTGAGTCCGTGTTTATGCTGAAGTTTTCATCTGAAGGTTCAATCTTGACATGGCTGTATCCAACTTTATCTTCGAGAAAATACACTCCGTACCATGCTTCCCGGAAAGGCAATTTACCGACGGTAACGTAGCCGCTTATGGGTGTTGCGACTTCAGACGCGTTTTCCGTTAATGAATGCAGAGCGCAGGAGGTTTGTGTGAGAATCAGGAGAAGGATGAAAAACCAGGCGGAATGGTTCACTTGGGATGTCCTGCTACTGTCTCTTCCTCCCACGGGGGATAAAATCTCCCGTTTCTCATCTTTTACGGAGGAGTGTTGCAGGGACCTTGAGACAAAATTATCCCGAGTCTTACCGGAGTATGCCAAATGCATAATTCCTAGAATCTGTACGGGCCGACTTGGCCTGTTCATGCAGGCACCAGACACCGACGATCACTATACTCCGCGCAGAACCGGCTTGCAACGGCCATTGTCCCACGAAGACACGGTGAGGATTCACTTAGAGGTGGCAAAAGACTGTCATTGCGAGCGGAGCGAAGCAATCTGTTCCACTGTGAAAAGCCGAGATTGCTTCGTCGTTTCACTCCTCGCAATGACACAGACGCAAAGATTGCCCGCGTAAGTGAACGCTTACAAGACACTCCGGATTTGAGTTGACTTTGCATTGTCCCCTGCTAAACTCAAACGTTTATACGAAGCAGCGCAAATTGATTACGATTCGTCGGGAGGCGCCAATGGATTACAAGGAAACGCTTAATCTTCCCAAAACCCCATTCCCCATGAAGGCCAGTCTGCCCAAGAGAGAGCCTGAAATGTTGAACAATTGGGAATCACAGAATATTTACCACAAAATCCTTGAAGCTGGCCGCGGCAGGCAAAAGTACATTCTTCATGACGGCCCCCCGTATGCAAACGGTCACATACATCTGGGAACAGCTCTGAACAAAATTCTCAAGGACATGATTGTCAAATCGAAATTCATGGCCGGATTTGACTCGGATTACGTGCCCGGCTGGGATTGTCACGGTCTCCCCATCGAGCATCAGGTGGATAAAGAGCTGGGCGAAAAGAAGCTGCGGATGACCAGCGTGGAAGTCCGACAGCACTGCCGGCAATACGCCGAGAAATTCATAGATGTGCAGCGGGAGGAGTTCAAGAGGCTCGGGGTGTTTGGCGAGTGGGAAGATCCTTACCTGACCATGAATTACCGCTACCAGGCCACTATAGTCAGGGAACTCGGCCAGTTTTTTGCCAATGGTTCCGTATATCGAGGCAAGAAGCCTGTTTATTGGTGCGCATCATGCGTGACGGCCCTGGCTGAGGCAGAAGTTGAGTACGCGGATTCATCCGCGCCTTCCATATACGTCAAGTTCCCGGCAGTCGATGATTTTTCCACACGAATCCCGGAACTCAAAGGAAAGCGTGTATCCGTGATCATCTGGACTACCACTCCCTGGACGATCCCAGCGAACCTGGCTATAGCGTTCCATCCTGAAGAGTCGTACGCGGCTGTGGAAGCAGGGGATGAGGTCCTTATCCTGGCCGAGAGACTTGTTGCGATCAATATGGAATCATTCGGGATAGCAAACTACCGGATTATCGCGACATTCAAGGGAAGCGTGCTGGAAGGGCTTAAATGCAAGCATCCGATTTACGATCGCGAGTCGGTGATCATACTGGCCACTTTTGTCACTCTGGATGCCGGCACAGGTTGCGTCCATTGTGCCCCCGGTCATGGCCAGGAAGACTACGAGGTTGGCCTGAAATACAATATTGAGGTCTATGCCCCGGTTGACGACCACGGCGTCTTCACGGACGAAGTGGACTTCTTCGCCGGCAAATTCGTCTTTGACGCCAACCAGGACGTGATCCGGAAGCTGAAAGAAGTGGGCGCGCTGATGGCTTCCGAGACTATGGAACACAGCTATCCCCATTGTTGGCGGTGCAAACAGCCGGTCATATTCCGGGCTACACATCAGTGGTTTATCTCCATGGAGCTGACCAAGCTCCGCGAAAACGCTTTGAAAGCTATCGACTCCGTCGCGTGGATACCAAGATGGGGACGGGACCGGATTTATGGGATGATCGAGCATCGTCCCGACTGGTGCATATCGCGCCAGAGGAGCTGGGGGGTCCCTATCACGGCTATGAGATGTGCGGATTGCGACCAGGTCATTGCTCCGCCGGAACTCTTCGAGAAAACCGCGCGCCTGTTTGAGGAAAAAGGCGCGGATGTGTGGTTCGAGGCCGAAGTCGCGGACCTTATGCCCCAAGGGGCGACCTGCCCTAAGTGCAACGGTTCCTCCATTGTCAAAGAAACGGACATCCTCGACGTATGGTTTGATTCGGGTGTCAGCTGGGCGGCTGTGTGCGAGCAACGCAAAGGGTTGGATTACCCGTGCCAGCTATACCTGGAAGGAAGCGATCAGCACCGCGGTTGGTTCCACAGTGCGCTGTTGACCTCAGTTGGAACAAGGGGCCGGGCTCCGTATGGAAATGTGCTCACCCACGGGTTTGTCGTTGACGGTCAGGGGAAGAAAATGTCCAAGTCCCTTGGCAACGTGATCCAGCCCCAAGAGATAATCGACAAATACGGCGCGGATATCCTGAGGCTCTGGGTTTCAGCCGAAGACTATCGAGACGACATCAGGATTTCCCCTGAAATATTGGAGCGTCTATCCGAAGCTTATCGGCGCATACGCAACACGTGCCGATTCCTTTTGGGGAACCTTGCTGATTTTAATCCCCAGGAGCATATGATCGAACCCTCCGAGATGAGGCAGTTGGATCGTTTCGCGCTGGAGAGGCTCAACAGGATCACACAGAGGGTCCGGACTGCGTATGAGGATTTCGAGTTCCACGTAGTGTTTCACACGTTGTACAACTACTGTACCGTGGACTTGTCCTCGCTTTATCTGGACATTCTCAAGGACCGGCTCTATGTGGAGAAAACAGACGGCGCGATGCGAAGATCCGCTCAGACCGCTCTGTACCACATTCTCTCAGCGCTGGTTAGGCTCATGGCCCCAATCCTGTCGTTCACATCTGAAGAGGTCTGGTCGCTCTTCGGCAAAGAAGGTGGCGGAGCCTCGAGCGTGCATCTGGCGTCGTTTCCGGAGCCGATCCGCGGTGTGGAAATGACTGACCTGGAACGAAGCCGATGGGAAAAAATGCTTGCGCTGCGGCAGGAGGTCTCCAAAGCACTGGAAGAGGCCCGAGCCGCGAAACTCATAGGGTCTTCGCTGGAAGCGAAAGTCTTCATTGAGGCACCGCAGGCGGTGGCCGAAGCAATGTCGCAGATCGAGGATCTCGAAGGTTTTTTCATTGTTTCCGAATTGGAAGTCAAAACCGTGACAGCGCCAGCGGAGGAGACCCAAGTTGAAGGGCTGCTTACCGGGGTGCGGGTCACGGTATCCCGAAGTGGCGGCGCCAAATGCCCGAGATGCTGGATGTGGACTTCCGACGTCGGCTCGGCCGAGGACTACCCTGATGTCTGTCTGAGGTGCGCAGGAGTCCTGAGGGAATCGAGCATCAAGACCGGGTAATAGTCTAAAGTATGGCTGGCATTAATTCGCATGCAACAGCGGTGACATTGAACGTCGGTAGGGGCAGACCCGTGTGTCTGCCCACTCTTTGGGCGCACACGCGTGTGCGCCCCTACCAAGCCATGTTGCCTCCTTGATTGCAGATTCGTCTGAGCGTCTTTGACGAGGGGGTCCCCCATAGCCGGTAGCAAAAAGTTTCTCATACTCATTATTATAGCGCTAGTGGTGATCATTGCGGACCAGGTGACAAAGTATCTGGTTACAACAGGCATTCCACTTCATCGCGGAGTAGAAATCATCCCCGGCTTTGCGAACCTAGTGCATGTAAGGAATCCTGGAGCCGCATTCGGAATTTTTGCGGATTCAACATCGAATTTGCGTGCGGTGTTCCTTTTGCTGGTTTCAGTGGCCGCTCTAGTTTGCATAATCTGGACAGTGGTTGCCTCCAAGCAAATCGACCCTTACTTGCTCGTTGGATTGTCCTTCTTTTTCGGGGGCGCTACGGGGAATCTGGTGGATCGTTTGAGATTCGGTGAAGTAATTGATTTTGTAGATGTTTATGTCGGCAGCTTTCACTGGCCTGCGTTCAATGTGGCTGATGCTTCGCTTTGCGTAGGTACTGCGCTTCTCTTTCTCCATTTTCTCCTGAGGAGATCCAGCCCCGACGGTTCACTTTAAGAAGCTCTGATCACGGTCACTGTAACCGCTGATGTAAGCTCCACAGAGGAGTGGACCGGACGCAGGGCATCCGGAGGCGTGCCGGTACAACTTCTCACTGCCTAGATCTAACGTTCTCGATTATCCGTCCGATATATTCCTTGAAGTATTTGTCCGGGGAAGAATCTCGCGCCATCACTAAAGCCTTCTGCGCATCTTCATTGCCAATGCGTCCCAATGCCTCAGCCGCGCAATAACGCAAGTTCCTCTGCTCGTTTTCGTCAAGGAGGATCTGAGCCAACCCCGGAACTGCCTGGGGGTCCGGTTTTGTTATGAGAGGGTAAAGGGCGTGCTGGTCTTTTTGTTCTCTGGCTATGGCAAGCAGTTCGGCAATGCTCATTGCAGGGTAGCCCTTGCGGATTTCGTCCAGGCGCCGCGATTGAACAACATCGACTGTCATGACAACTAGAATAACGGATGAGACAATGACGAGGGCCGTTCCAAGAACGCGCCACCGGTGCAACTTCTTCCGCCAGTCCAGGAACAGCAGCACGCCTCCAAGGAACATGGGGCCTGCCGCACCACAGAGCCATGAGAGCCTTACTATAATCTCCAGTCCGTACATGTCGCCGACAAAGTGATTGGGATACATGAGGTCGTAGATGTAGTATAGAGAGGCAAGAATACCCAGTGCAAAGAAGAGCAACCCGACCCGCATCCAGATACCTTCGCGGTTGTTTATGTGAGGAGAGGTCGCCATCTGATCGCCTCCCTGGTCGTCGTAAATAGCCGGTGCCGCGGAGCGGAACGGAACGTGAGCCGATAGATTCGCATGAGCCCCTGGAGCAATGCCTTCAAGTCTGCTGCTATTTCCAGGTTATCTCGATCTGGACGTTTCTTACCTTCTGCCGAAAATCCCGCACCCCCACTCGGAATCCATGATCTCCTTTTCGAGGGTAAGGTCCCGGCTGACAAACAGGTATCTTATCCCGTCCCACTGGTCTAACGGCACTCCAGAAATGATCAGGAAACCGGTCTGCCAATGAGATGAGCTTGTCCCTGTTGGCTGCAAGCGTCATCGGGTCCAGGTTCGCAATGACTATGTCGTAGTGGCCGGTCAAGTCTTTCACGGGAGCGCACTTGAGCTGGAGCTTGTCGTCCACCGTGTTGAGAAGAGCATTCTTCGCCAGCGGCCTCTACGGCTATAGGGTCGTTATCAACTGCCAGGACAGTGCCAGCTCCCAGCTTGATTCCCGCGATTCCCAGGATTCCGGAACCGCACCCCACATCCAGGAGCGAGGGGCTATCGCTAACCTTGCTCAGCTCTTCGAGGGCCTCTTCGAGCAACATGAGGCAGCCTCGGGTCGTCTCGTGAGTTCCAGTACCAAAGGCTTCGGCTGGCTCGATGATGATTACTTCTCTTTTCCCGCTCCTCGGCTTGAGCCAAGGTGGAGTTACCATCAGGCGTTTGCCGATCTTCACACTCTTGAAGTGGGCTTTCCACGTGAGGGCCCAGTTCTCGTTTTGCAGAAGCGATGTCTCCACAACAGGCGCGGGCAGGTCCGAAAAAATCTCGTGCAATTCGGCCAAGTATTTCTTGAACCAACTGTGATACGACGTCCCATGTCTCGATGGGAAAGTAGGCTGTTATGCTCGTCATACCAGGACGCGAGTCGTCCAGGATCGCACCTTTTGAGCCATGTTCATGACAAAAGTTGATCACCGCATCGACCATCTCGTCCGGCACGGTGATCTTCAGCGTGATCCATGATCGACTCTGGCGCGTCTTGTCCATAACGCATTAATACCAGGTTATCAATCTAGCGGGTAGGCAATTACGCGCCCGATAGGGTACAAGTGATCTTAGGTCTTGGGGGACAATAGAAGAGGGTATGGGCCGAGTTGAAACCAGCCCGTATCCTCGGGATGTTCTTGGCAAGAAGCTGATGCTTCGAAGATGCTGTGGGAAAGTGAGTGAAGGGGGGCTGGGAGAAGCTCCGGTAAGAAGCTTCCCCCTCAACGTTACTGATCAAAGCACCTGCATCGAAAATTCACCTGCTGAGGCCCTCAGGCTTCCGTCACCAGACTACCGGGACCGGCAAAAAGCCGATCATTGAACTGACTTCATGCAGTTGTTGGCTTCGTCGGAGATCTGCCGATAGAGTTCCATGAACTTTTGCTCCATCACCCGGTTCTGATCGTACTGAGAAAAAAGATTGTCTATGGCGGAGACGGTTGCCGGATTGCTGGGCTGTTTAGCCATGGTCTGGATTTGTATCATAAGGGCTTTGGCAACGCGGTTGTGATACGCGGAGCGTGCCTCGTAGCCGCGAGCTGTGTTGACAAGCTCCTGACACACGGTAAGGGACAAGGTTCTTGCGCAATGGACCGGCCCGGTTGCCGAAAAAAGCAGCGAGGAGACAATAGCAAGGACTATGAGAGCGAATTTCAGGTTCATCGCGGACCCTCTCGGTTTTTTTTCTCATATAGCAGCATCGGGATAAAATCTCAAGTAATTTATTAAAAACTGTAGATAATAATCTATATTTATGGAATTAAACATATAGACGTCACTTGTCGTGCGCCAACTCCCGCTCCCCAGCGTAGCCGAGGATTGACTATTTGCGGCCCTCCCGCTAACTTACGAGATTGGTAGTACTTCAGGCTGTCGACCACGCCTGTGGCGCGACTGACGGGATTCCCACTAAGTCAACGGCATTGAGGGTGACCCGGCCCAATTCTCAACGCGTGGCACCATAATTGGCTAAGCGTTACTAGCGCAAATCAGGGACAGAGGCTTTACAAGGAGGAACATTGCAGGATCCTTTCAGAACCATTGAGTGGAAAAGCGACCATATCAGACTTCTCGACCAAACCCTGCTTCCACAGCGGGAGGAATACATACAGATCCGCACCGTCGAGGAGATGTGCGACGCGATACGGCGTCTGGCAGTGCGAGGTGCGCCCGCGATCGGGGTGGCCGCGGCCATGGGGATTGCTCTGGGCATGCTTGAGGCTCCTGACGGCAACCGGGAGTCTTTTGCCGGACATTTCGACAATGTTTGCAGGCAAATAGGATCTACGCGGCCCACGGCCGTGAATCTTTTCTGGGCCATAGCCAGGATGAAAGAGGTTTTTGACTCCGGCAAGCACCTGAATCCAACGGAACTCAAGAGACGGCTCGTGGCAGAAGCGGTGCTCATAGAGCAGGAGGACCTGGAGCTGTGTCAGCAGATCGGCCGTGTTGGTAAAGGACTTCTGGAGGACGGCGATACGGTTTTGACTCACTGCAATGCCGGCGGGCTGGCCACTGCGGGGTACGGCACCGCGCTGGGTGTTATCAGGGCGGCCTTTGAAGAAGGCAAGGACATTAAAGTAATTTCAGATGAGACTCGACCTCTCAATCAGGGCGCACGGATTACCTCGTGGGAACTACAGAAACTGGGAATCCCCGTGACGTTGATTACGGACAATACTGCCGGCGCGCTCATGCAGCGCGGCGAAGTGCAGAAAGTGATCGTGGGAGCAGATCGCATAGCCTCCAACGGAGATGCGGCGAACAAGATAGGTACCTATTCCGTGGCAGTATTGGCCAATTACCATAGTATTCCCTTTTATGTCGCAGCTCCGCTTTCCACCATAGATATGTCCCTTTCCTCGGGGAAAGAGATCCCCATAGAGGAACGCGATCCCAAAGAGGTAACACACCTCTGTGGTATCTCCATCGCTCCTGAAGGGGTGCAGGTCAGGAATATCGCCTTTGATGTGACTCCCCACGAATTAATTGCAGGTATCGTCACAGAATGGGGGACGGCCTCTGACCCATACGAGAAAGCCTTCGAAGAGTATTTTGAAAGGCAGAAGAAGGAAGGGAAGCCATGAAGCCCGTCCTAAGAGATCCTTCCACCGGCCTGCTGCTGGACGCGGTGGAATTAGTTGATAGCGACACCGGGGCCACCCTCGGGGAGGTGGATGGCACGTGCGGCATGGTTGGTCTGAGGTGCCGAAATCATACCCTGGACACTGATCTCTACGAACTCACGATGGTGGCGGGGTACAAAATGTTGGGGAAGGGCAACCAGCTCGCGTGTTTTGACCTTTACTACCGCCAGAATCCCGATGATGGGGCATTTTGTGTTCTTGCAGGCTTGGAAACTGTTATCAACTACGTAAACAAGCTCGGCCTGTACCCGGACGACCTCGACTATTTGCGCAGCCTGGGAATCTTTTCTCCGTCGGCTATCGAACAGCTTGCATCAGGCATAAGATTCACCGGCGATATCTGGGCTGTGCCTGAAGGGAGCGTGGTTTTCCCGAATGAACCTCTGATAAGAGTTGTCGGCCGTATTTCGGAAGCTCAAATCTTAGAAACGACAATGCTCGCGCTCGTAGGGCATCAGACGCTCATAGCGACTAAAGCAGCGCGAATGTGCATCGCCACGAGAGGGGAACCGGTGGTGGATTTTGGCACCCGACGTGCGCATGGTGTGGATGCAGCCCTGTACGGGGCCAGAGCCGCATACATCGGGGGGTGCGCGGGAACTTCCAATGCAAAGGCGGGGAAGTTGTTCGGGATTCCCGTGAAAGGAACTCATGCGCACAGTTGGGTTGAAAGCTTCGATAACGAGTTAGAGTCATTCCAGGGATTTGCCGAAGTCTTCCCGGACAATTGCGTGTTGCTCGTAGACACCTACGACACCAGCGAGGGCGTTCGCCAGGCCGCGAAGGTGGCAAAAGAGATGCGAAGCGCGGGAAAGAGGCTCCAGGGGATACGGATAGACAGCGGTGACCTGGCTTACTATGCTAAAGCTGCGCGGTACATATTGGACCAGGAGGGTCTTCCTGAGGTGAAGATCCTTGCGAGCAGCGATCTGGACGAGTGGATCATCGAGAGCCTGCGAGAACAGGGCGCCCCGATTGACATCTGGTGTGTGGGCACACGGCTGATGACCTCGTACCAGACGCCGGCCTTGGGGGTTGTCTACAAGCTGATGGCTGCCGACAAGGGTGACGGGGTTCTTGCACCGAAGATCAAGATTTCCCAGAATCCCATGAAAGTTACCAACCCTGGAGTGAAGAAGATCATACGCTTTCATAACGGAAATGATCGAATGATCGGAGATCTCTTGGCCCAGGTGGATGAACCCCTGCCCAACGGTGAGCTTGTGAAGGCACACCATCCTACGTACGATTACATGAAAAAGATGTACCGGCCTCCGTACACGGCGACAGACCTTATGGTGCCTATCTTTCTCAATGGCCGCCAGGTTTACGAGCCACCTGGACTGGACAGGATTCGAGCACGAGCCGAATCACAGATCAACAGTCTGGAGCCTGAATATAAGCGCTTCTCCAACCCTCACATCTATAAAGTCTCTCTGTCCGACCGGTCCTATCAGATAAAGAAGAGGCTCCTCGACTACTATGAGGAAAGGACGCACTTCTCAAGGAAATAAGCGCGCGGCCGGCCGGATACTCTGCGCATAGCCTCAACTCATCAGTTCTCAGGCGACATAGACAAATGCCTCTTGACAATGGAGGGGGTTGTGCCCAAATGTATGTGTGAGCGCGATGGCAGACTAACATTCAGGTATCATTAGTTATTTGGCATCAGGGTAGAAGAGCGATCGCCGGTATTGGTGGAGGTAAAGGTGACTGAATGGGACCGCAACGAACCGAAAGGATCGGAGCCTATTAATTTACAGGAGATGCGTCGGAGAAAAGAAAAGGCCCTTGAAGAGCATACTCGTACCGAATTAGCACCTGTATCTGGAGAGGGTCCAGCAGGCCAAAAGATTGAGGAGGAAAGTCAGCCAACTCTTGACCCTCTGGAAAAGGCACTGAAAGAGGCTGAGGAGAATCGCGATCGTTGGATGCGCGCGGTGGCGGAATTTGAGAATTACAAGAAACGGGCCCTGCAAGAGAAGAGTAAATTCCTGAAATACAGAAATGAAGAACTCTTGAGA
This sequence comes from uncultured delta proteobacterium, assembly GCA_963786905.1. Taxonomy (GTDB): domain Bacteria; phylum Desulfobacterota; class Desulfomonilia; order Desulfomonilales; family Desulfomonilaceae; genus CAWBBA01. The sequence continues at coordinate 28,581 of CAWBBA010000037.1, forward strand.
GACCTCGTTGCCGTCGTGGACAATCTCGAGCGGGCACAGATGCACTGTGAGGCAGCCGGTAGGTCCGACGCGTTGGCGGATGGAGTTAGCATGGTCACTAAAATGTTCAGAGACATACTGGAGCGTTATGGCGTGAAGGAGATAAAGGCACTGGGTGAACCTTTTGACCCGCATATGCATGAGGCGATCGCGCGGGTGCCGGCGCAAGGTGAGCCGGTTAACCAGGTCGTCGAGGAAATGGAAAAGGGATACATGTATCAGGATCGTCTGTTGCGGCCTGCAAAGGTGGTAGTTTCCGTCGGCGCGGAGCAGTAGGACGATTGGAAGCAATACTTAAAATAACGAGCCGTGATTGTTCACAAATGCGGTAGGAGGAGAAGATGGCCGGTAAAGTCATTGGGATAGATCTTGGAACCACCAACTCTTGTGTGGCGGTTATGGAAGGCGGGGATCCTGTAGTCATCCCCAATTCGGAAGGTGGACGGACCACTCCGTCTATGGTCGCTTTCACCGATTCGGGAGAACGGCTTGTAGGACAGGTGGCCAAACGGCAGGCAATTACCAACCCGGAGAATACATTGTTCGCCATAAAGAGGCTTATCGGCCGGAAATTCAACTCCGCAGAAGTTCAGTCCGACGTGAAAGTCATCTCTTACAAGATCGTGGATGGGAAAAACGGGGACGCCGCGGTCTCGGTAAGGGGCAAAGAGTACAGTCCCGCGGAAGTCTCGGCGATGATCCTTCAAAAAATGAGGCAAACCGCCGAAGATTATCTGGGAGAAGAGGTGAAAGATGCGGTGGTCACGGTCCCCGCCTATTTCAATGACTCCCAGCGCCAGGCCACCAAGGACGCGGGTCGAATCGCCGGCTTGAACGTGTTGCGGATCATCAACGAACCGACGGCAGCTTCTTTGGCCTACGGACTGGACAAGAAGAAAGAAGAAAAGGTTGCCGTCTTCGACCTTGGCGGTGGAACTTTCGACATATCCATATTGGAGATCGGCGAGGGCGTGTTTGAGGTGAAGTCCACTCACGGCGACACACACCTGGGAGGTGAGGATTTCGATCAGCGGGTAATGGATTACCTGGCCGACGAGTTTAAGAAAGATCAGGGGATAGACCTCCGCAACGACAAGATGGCCCTCCAGCGACTGAAGGAAGCCGCTGAAAAGGCCAAGATCGAACTAAGCACGTCCATGGAAACGGACATCAACCTTCCGTTCATCACTGCCGACGCTTCCGGACCGAAACACATGACGATGAAGCTCTCGCGGTCCAAACTGGAAACGCTGGTGGGAGACCTCATCGAGAGGACCGTAGGCCCCTGCCGTACGGCCATGAAAGACGCGGGCCTTTCGGCCAATCAGATTGACGAGGTGATTCTGGTGGGCGGGATGACCCGAATGCCGGCAGTGCAGGCCAGGGTCAAGGATCTGTTTGGCAAGGAACCCCACAAAGGAGTCAACCCTGACGAGGTCGTGGCCATCGGCGCGGCCATTCAGGGCGCGGTGCTCAAGGGTGATGTGAAGGATGTCCTCTTGCTGGACGTGACACCTCTGTCGCTCGGTATTGAAACTCTCGGAGGAGTCTTCACGCGTCTCATCGAGAAGAACACCACCATCCCGACCAGGAAGAGCCAGATATTCTCAACTGCGTCTGACAATCAGCCTTCGGTTTCCATCCACGTGCTACAGGGTGAGCGGCAGATGGCCGGAGACAACAAGACCCTTGGCCGATTCGAGTTGGTCGGGATTCCGCCGGCGCCCAGAGGTATACCTCAGGTCGAGGTTACCTTCGACATAGATGCAAATGGCATCGTTCATGTTGCAGCAAAAGACCTCGGGACCGGCAAGGAGCAGTCCATCAAAATTACGGCTTCAAGCGGCTTGTCAGAAGAAGAAATCAAGAAAATGGTGCAGGATGCGGAAGCGCATGCTGAAGAAGACCGCAAGAAACGTGAACTAATTGAGGCTCGCAACCAGGCGGATTCTCTGGTGTACATGACGGAGAAATCCCTGAAAGAGCATGGGGACAAGGTGGATTCCTCGGTAAAAAGCGCCATAGAAGCGGCCGTTAGCAAAACCAAGAGTGCGATGGAAGGGTCTGACGCCGACGCGATCAAGGCCGCGGTGGACGAGCTGCAGACCGCGTCCCACAAGCTCGCGGAGGCCATGTACCAGCAAGCTGCGGCCGGCGCCGAAGGCGGACCGGGAGCTGCCGGTGGTGCGGGAGCCGGACAAGCAGGCTCAGCGGGAACATCCGCTCGGCCCGATGAAGACGTGGTTGACGCAGACTTTGAAGAGGTAAAAGAAGAAGGCAAGAAGTAGCCGACTTTTGGATTCGTCCGGAACTTGACTCTTTCCCCTCTATTGTAAAGTGAGGAAGGGTGTATAGGCGCTAAATTAGCAACGGAATCATGCACTTGACAAAGGATTGGTTTCTAAGACAAGTGCCATTGCGAGGAAAGAAATCCCGCGTTCTGGGATAAACGATCTCATTGGTGGGATCGGAATCTGAAACTGTATCAAAACCAGAAATCCGGCTACTATATAATGGGCGTCTTGTAGGGGCGGTTCTCGAACCGCCCCTACAGTAAGAACCTGTCCGGAGGCTATTGTGAGACAGTTTCTTTGATCCGGGGTCCAATCTGTCCCGCTAGACGCGGGACCTCGTTCACGGGAATGACGACGGGCGGGACACCCATCTCGCCGGAAACTGCTTCGCGAGGCTCGCACTGACAGCCTCTGCACCGCTAGACTGAATGCATACCTCAAGCTGCTACATTATGCTTCTAAAGTAATTGCTTGTAACATAAATAAAATTAGCTTTAATGCGTAAACGCTTGGCACGCATCCTGTCAGGAAACGGAAAGTAGGGCGCTGCGTCTTTGATGGCTCTCATAGCGGATTCGTCGAGTACCGTGTGCCCCGAAGAATCGAGTAGATTGACTCCCAATAATTCTCCAGTTCTCGCAATGGAGAATTCTACCGTCAGGCTCCCACCTAAGCCGGACCGGGCTGCTACAGAAGGATAAACCCAAACCCCCTGTATCTTCCTCTTCAAGTGAAGAAGGTAAGGAACGAATCTATCGTCTCGCGTATTGATGTCAAGAACGGCCTCGTCGATGTCCCCCTCCGGAAAAAAGTCGGGTGACCCTCCCGGCGCGGAAAGACCTCTCGCCATATCTTGCATCGTCGGCCTAAGGTCAGGCTTGGGGTTTGGGAGGCTTTTCTGTTTGGCGTGTTGGTCGGCAGGATTCGTATGTTTCACATGATTCTTGGGCGCAGGCTTCTCGACCGCGGATGGTTTGTTGTTGTCTTCCTTGGGGGGTGTCTCCTCCTTCGGCTTAACAAGATCATGTGGGGCCATAGGGGGCGGCAATGATGCCATCTGTTGCTGGACAGGCTCCATCCTTGGAAGAGGCGGTGTGGGGCTGGGAGGGGCCTTGGGGATTCTCTCCCGAAGAGCAGTATGATCCCTGTCGGAAATCGCAGAAGCTTGAAGCGGTGGCGGCTCCGGCTTTTTCTCCTCGGCCGGTGGTTCCACCAATCTGACAGGCGTCACTTTTTCACCCGGTTTTAGAAGGGACTGTGTCGGCGCCAGTCCGGCCATGTGCGGAAGAGCTGTAAACAGGACAATATGCAGTACACAGGACGCTACGATGCAATATTTTAAGATCTTGTCTTTGTGGTCGGAGACCACGGCTTCAGCCACTTGATTCCCACCCCGAGCATCTATGACGGGGTCATCAAAAGGCTCATCGCTCGCATCGTAGCGATCATATTTAATTTCGCCAATATTATTTAAGTGTTCCGGCTCTTGCAAAATTCTCTCGCCTTTGTCCGCATTCCCCGCTCAAAAGAATCGGATGAACCGAAACCAGAGGGGGCGTACATCAAATCCTGTCAATATGATAGAGTCTTTTTCGGATTTGACAACCCTAATCGACAGGCGCAGTCCGGATTTCCAGACGATAACAATCTCATCTCCGCTCTGTCGCCAAATTCCACGCTGCTGTTTTGCTCCGCCGACCGTGTCGTTTAACAGAGTGACGCTCCCATCATCGAGGAACCAATAGAAGAGGTAAACATCAAGGACTTCCGGCTTCTCCTCTGAAAGGACACCCGCGGGCATCACGCTGACAAGACGCCACAGCCCTTTGAGATTCCCTCCTTCCCGGCTCATGGCCGCGATGGGCGACTGGAGGAGCATCGCGAGGACCATACCCGCGAATACTGCGGAACCGGTTCTCGCTATCATGCTCGGGCTCGGCTCTCAATGGCCCTCGGATCCAGGCAAGGATAATCCGGCTTTATCAGCGCTAGATTCCTTGCCGCGAGTTCAGAGTTGCTGTTGGCATAGCAGTAAACGCATCCATGCGCACAGGTGTCATAGGCCCCGATGTCTCTCGAAGCCGAGCAGCCACAGTCTTTTCTAGTGGGGGACGTTTTGAGAGAGGTCAGTGCGGCCTTTCGCTCCGTCGAATCCACGACATTAGCCAGAAACACCGGGTCAATGCAGTGCGCTTTGGTTACCGCGTCGGACACGAGAAAATCATGGGCGCACGATGCCAGCAAGATGCCCTGCTCTTTGGCCACTTCCGCCATTTCTTCCGCCATGTCTCGGCATTCAGTTTCATCCGGCTTATGATGCTTCAGGTTCCTGCGTTCCATATTCCTTGTTGTTTTTCTGTAATAGTCGCAAAAGCTAAAAATGCATTCCGTCGCGTAAGGCGAGAGCAGCCGACACAACTCGCGAAAGTTTTGCAGATGCCAGCCACGGTTCAAAACGTCCGTAAGGACTATCGTATCATAGCGCCACCTGAAAACTGACGCTGTAAAGTGTCGGACCAGCAGCTCCACGGCTCTCAATGTTTGACCTCTGTCCGGAACTTTTGGTTCCAAGAAAGCGGGATAATTGTTAATGCTGTAGAGAAATGTAAAGCAATGTCCCAGGGCTGCCAGCTCATCCAGGTACGGTATCAGAGGGGCGGCGTTCTTGGTCCAGAAAACGATGGCAATCACATCTTCGGCGGTCAGAGATACCTCGTGTACTCCTCCTCCAAATGGAGAAACTACGCGGGCGCTTCCCGTGCGTATTCTTCGCATGAGCCAATCAGCATGAAAAGCAGGGATATCTGTACGTCTGCTGGCTGAAACCACGTGCATAAATGCCTCCATGAATGCCGCCAAGTCACTCGGACCGCGGATTCATAGATGAAAAGGCTTGAAATCGGTCTACCATTAGAGCAGAATCTTTGTCCAGAGGGCGGACCGCCGGAGTGGAATTGCAGGGCCCGCCCTATCCCAATCTGTGACCCCTTATAGAGCAGCTTTGCCCTGAGTGCGCAGCAGTATTTGAAAGGCCCAAGTTTGGCCTTGAAAATACGCTCATGATAGGCACAGGAGTGAATCTCTTCATAGGGGTAATTTATAAAGGATTTTACTACATCCGTGGTATAATGCGTCCGCCGAGTGCTGAAACCGCTTCGACCTAGTTTCGCCTGTAGGACCGGCAGCCGGTTTGGTGGCCGCAGAGCCTGTGTCAAGGTCGATAAGAAAGGAACTCTAATGGCCAAGCCCAAGAAAGGAAGGGAGTTACCAGACGGCAACCCTTCCGACTCAGAAAAATCAAGGGCCGTGGATATGGCAGTCAGCCAAATTGAAAGGCAATTTGGCAAGGGCTCCATCATGAAACTCGGGAGCACCGGCGTCATCCCGAATGTGAAAGTCATTCCCACAGGATCCCTGGGTCTTGATATAGCTATCGGCGTGGGTGGTGTCCCACAGGGGCGCGTAGTCGAGATCTTCGGCCCCGAATCGTCAGGAAAGACGACCCTGTGCCTGCACATTATTGCCGAGGCACAGAGCAGAGGTGGTTTTGCAGCCTTCGTGGATGCCGAGCATGCGCTGGATATCCGCTACGCGAAGAAACTTGGGGTAAACACGGACGAGCTGCTGGTTTCTCAACCGGACACGGGGGAGCAGGCCCTGGAAATCACCGAGATCCTGGTCCGGTCGGGCGCCATGGAAGTGGTTGTCATCGACTCAGTTGCCGCGCTCGTGCCCAAGGCCGAGATCGAAGGCGAGATGGGCGACTCACACATGGGACTTCAGGCGCGACTCATGTCTCAGGCCCTTAGGAAGCTCACCGCTGCTATCGCACGTTCCAACGCATCCGTGATTTTTACCAATCAAATCAGGCAAAAAATAGGTATCATGTTCGGAAACCCTGAGACCACGACCGGCGGCAATGCGCTGAAATTCTACGCGTCACTCAGACTGGACATCAGGAGGATCGGACAGATCAAAGATGGAGAGAATGTCATCGGCTCCCGGACCAGAGTAAAGGTTGTCAAGAATAAGCTCTCTCCCCCTTTCCAGCAGGTGGAGTTTGACATCATGTACAACGAGGGCATATCCATGGCCGGCGAGGTCTTGGACATGGGAGTCGATTCCGGGTTTATTGACAAATCCGGGGCCTGGTATTCCTATGGAGAGGAACGCATCGGCCAAGGGAGAGAGAACGCAAAATTGTTTCTCAGAGAGAATCCGGAAATCATGAATGCAGTCCGCACGAAACTCCTGGAGCAAAAAGGCATTCCAGTGCCAGGGCATTTAGACGAAGATCACGACATAGAGAGCACAGAGACGAGGCAGTGACATGGATCTTGACAATGTATTGAGAAAAGCCATTGAGATGGGGGCTTCGGACGTTCATTTGAAAGTTCCATTGCCTCCGGTCACCCGAGTGAACGGCGTGCTGGCGCCTATGAAAGGTGAAGATCGCCTGACGCCCGACGAGATCCGACGAGTGGCCCTTTCAGTCATGAATGAACGCCAGCGGGAACTATTTACAAAGACCAAGGAGCTGGACATGGCTTATGGGGTGTCCCGCTTGGCCAGGTTCCGCGTCAACGTCTTTTCGCAGAGAGATTCTATAGCGATGGTCTTTCGAGCCATCCCGTCAGAACCGCCTGAGATAGCGGATCTCAACCTTCCGTCCATCATCGAAAAAATAACCTTGGAGCAAAGGGGCCTGGTACTGGTGACGGGGGTCACCGGCTCAGGAAAGACCACAACTTTGGCAGCCATGATCAATCACATCAACTCGTTCAGAAACTGTCATCTTATTACCATTGAAGACCCGATTGAGTTTCTGCACAGAGACCGCAAGAGCATAATCAACCAGCGCGAAGTAGGGCAGGACACACTGTCGTTCCAAGGTGCGTTGAGAGCGGCTCTTCGTGAAGACCCCGACGTCATTCTGGTGGGGGAAATGCGCGACCTTGAAACCATAGAAATTGCCATGTTGGCCGCTGAAACTGGGCACCTCGTCTTCAGCACTCTGCACACGCTCGACACAACAGAGACTATCAACCGCATCATTGCTGCATTTCCCATTCAGCACCAGAACTCCGTTAGAATGCAACTGTCAGGGATAATTAAGGGGATCGTTTCCCAAAGACTTCTACCCAGAGCAGACGGAAAAGGGCGAGTCCCTGCGGTGGAGGTGTTGATTTCCACATCCCGCATGCGGGAATGCATTGCCGATGAAAAACGGGCCCGTGAGATCAGAGACGCCATAGCCGAAGGCCACATCAGCTACGGTATGCAGACCTTTGATCAATCGCTCATGCAATTGTACAAGAGCAAACTGGTGACTTATGAAACCGCCCTGGGAGCGGCCACGAACCCCGACGACTTTGCCCTGTTCGTACGAGGTATCAGCGGCACTTCAGAGGGAAAATGGGATATGAACGCCTGAGAAGGAGGTGAAATAGTGACTGCCTTCAAGGTCCTGCTGGTGGACGATGAAACTGAGTTTCTCGAGACACTGGTCAAACGGCTCACAAAAAGAAAGTTGGACGTAATAGGTACCACGAGCGGCAAGGAAGCTCTCCGGATATTGAACGAAACACCTGTGGATGTGATTGTGCTGGATGTGAAGATGCCCGATATGGACGGCATAGAGACTCTGAAGGAGATAAAGAAGCTCACGGCCGTCCGTAGAAGTAATCATGCTCACGGGTCACGCTAATGTGGAGGTCGCCATCCAGGGAATGGAACTTGGGGCATTTGACTATTTGATGAAGCCGATGGACATCGATGAGTTGCTGTACAAGCTTCAGGATGCCTATAAGAAAAAGTGGTGTGCCGAAGAGGACCAAGAGTGCCGACTACCCAACTCATTGGAGATCCCATCCGACCGATCTTGAGGATGCGGCTCGCGGATTAAATTCTATGGGCATAATGCCGGTAGAGCGATTGCAGATACCGAAAGCATCAACCGGCTATTGACCACTCCTGACCTGTTATGGTCCTGACAATCGTGTCCGCCCCATCGGGGCAAGGTTGGACAATCCTCAATCCTTTATAAAATGAGATTACGTTGGGGAGCTTCGCATCCCTTTACAACGTGTCAAGAATTATAACACCCCCATGCAGTAGATCGGCAGACTCTTGGTAGCGGAGGGTCCACTATTTTTATTATTTTCAGAGGGTTGCGTGATATGGAATCATCGGTTGGCTTGGCATGGGGATTGCTTACCCGTAGTGGAGTCGCGCGGATTCCCCACTTGTAGCACAATCTTGAGCCGGTGTTGTCCGATTTAGGGATTTCCCCGCCGACAAGACAGAAAATGCCTTTTTCAGATGCAACCCGATACTCGATACGCCTTTCAACCCCTTGGCTTGGGTTGTTTTACGTCTCTAATCGCACGTGGAGGATGATGGAAATGAAATGGGGCAAAGATATGTACCGGATGTTTATGGCCGCCTCAATGGCCCACGCAAAGTGGGACTACGAGACGTCCATGAACATATTGAGGGACAAGAAGCGGCTGTGGATTCTGGGACTTATGTTGGTGCCGGCTGCGTTGACCACGCTTGCCTTCGCTGCTGACCTACCGGCCCAGTTGGGTGGCGAAAAAGCCTACACTCCGGCTTACTATTCAAACTTTATTTTTGTGGTTTCCATTGCCGTCGGTTTGTGTGCCGGCCTGATAACAGGCTGCATCGGCGCTGGGGGTGGGTTCATAATTACCCCCGCATTAATGAGTGCAGGCGTCAAAGGCATCCTTGCAGTCGGAACGGACCTTTTTCACATCTTCGCGAAGGCGATCATGGGAACCGCGGTCCACAAGAAGCTTGGGAACGTATCCGTGGGGCTTGCCATAGCCTTTCTTGTGGGATCCGGCCTGGGAGTCACCGGAGGCGGGGTCATCAATAGGAGCCTTTACGAATACAACCCTGTACTAAGCGACCTCTTTATCAGCGTCGTTTACGTGGTGTTACTGGGATTTCTGGGGTTTTACTCACTCATTGACTTCTTGAAGCTGAGAAAAGCCGGGGGTGATGTGGGCGCTCACGCGGGCGAAAGCGCTCACGGGGCAGAAGCGGCCACAGGAAAAGTAGGATTACCGGCTAAACTGCAAGCCGCCAAGATCCCGCCAGCCATCACCTTTGATGAAGATCTCGTTCCCGGCGGGAAAAAGATACCGGCCCTGTTCGTGGCCATTTGCGGAGCCATCGTCGGGTTCGCGGCTGCCATTATGGGAGTTGGCGGAGGCTTTCTGACCTTCCCGATGTTCGTGTACATTCTCGGCGTTTCCTCTTTCACCACGGTCGGCACAGACATCCTTCAGATCATCTTTACCGCCGGTCTGGCCTCGATCGCTCGATACGCGATTCACGGCTTCATCTTCTACACCCTGGCGATGGGAATGCTCCTGGGTTCACTTATTGGTATTCAGGTCGGGGCGCTTACCACGAAAGTGGTCAAAGGAATTTACATCCGTGGATTTTATGCGCTCTCGATACTCGCAGGTTTCGTGAACAGGTTCTTTGCCCTGCCGGACAAGTTGAACCAGATGGAAGTGATAAATATCTCCGATTCTCTGGCCAAAGGTTTGAGCTTTGTAGGCTTGGTGATCTTCTTCTTGGTCATAGGAGTATTCGCCTTTTGGGTGATAATGAAATTCTTGTCCAACACGAGACAACTGAGAGGGGAGGTCTGACAAGATGCTGATCAAGAATAAGAAAGAGTTCGCAAAAGGACTCCTCCTGGCCATCAGTTTTCTGGTAGTCCTCGTCGCCATGTTCCTGCCCCTTTTCGAGGGACATAACACCTTCGTAGCGGCAGACAACCTGTTTAATTCGATTGCCAAAGGTTCAACCTACTACATCGGTGATCTGATCAAGAAGAGCGTTGCGTTCAATGGTCAGCCTTTCGATGTCACCATCAAACTCAAAGATCAGGAAATAGCGGACAAAGCCAAGAAGGTATTCACGACAGCGGGCTGCTGAAGTAAGTGGAGACGCCGCCCAATTGAGAATCAAGGGTGACCTGGGAAAGGTGATGGGTGCGGCTCTCAAAGATTCTGACGACATGTTTTACAACCGGGACTCGGACGTGAAGGCGAGGTACGGCATAGAGCGGTAAAGAGGCGCTCTATGCCTGGTGGAGCAGCTTCAAGGCCATGGATCTGGAGTTGAAGAAGTTGGGAAAGTCGGAGAACTTCAAGCAAGCCGCATTTTTGAGCGACGTTGTGAAAAAGGGGTTGGAAGTCGGCTATAATTTCTTCCAAATATCGCCTCAAAGCGCGCGTTCCAGGGCAGGCATATTGACATTCTCGCTCGTCTTTTATGTCGTATATACCCTCTGGTGGGGAATCGCGATATTGTTTCTCTTTGAAGGCTTTGGCCTAGAGATGAAAGCCGGGGCCAAGAAAGAGGTTTAGCCCTTAGACTGGATCGAGAAACGAGCATACTGCTGTATTAAAAACGGCCCCCAAGTGAAGCGACGAATCGAGTACCTGGGGCATGGCCCCACGTCCCGCGGGATGCCCCTAGTGGCCTGTGTCCAAGGTGCGATTGTTTCAATCTCGATGCTTCACCGCATAGAATGCCCCGAAACAAACAGCAGAGACGGTCGCTTGTCAAAAGAAGCATGATGTGGTGAATAACGGCAGGGGTAGCGGAAGACGCTGGTTCTCGAAGGTAGCGAACTGAGGTAACCTCATGCAAGAATGGAGCCGTGCCCGGGTCGCACTCTTGTTATCTGAGTGGTCCAGCTCGTAATTCGGGTGACATATTCTTGGACTCGTGATGACAAAAGAGGATTCGGATCCATGGTATTGGTGGGACAGGCATCTTGCCTGTCATCATGATGGACAGGCAGGATGCCTGTCCCACCAAAGTTTCCCGAAATATGCGTCACCGAAATTATGAAACCGAGTTCCAGGTTCGTCTCGGTCGAGACAGCTTCGGTATTACAGGGAGGCAATCAGGTTGATGCAAGCGTTTGGATGACAGCGGTTTCTCGCACACGGGATGGTCATGACGAAGCTGACTCAATTCTTGAGGACGATATTTCAAAGGACGCGTGCAGGCCAAGAGACTTTCGCGAATGTCCAGGAACTGCGTGTTGCTTTTACCACCCGATATCATAACTTCAAACTTTTACTCACCGCCAATAACAAAGCCCTTGAAATTATGAGCGAGTTCGAGAAGGCATTGGAGGGCAATCAGCCTTTTGGGATGTCTTTCGTCAGGTCCAGCTCTACGGCTGTTTCCGTCAACGTTTTCCGAATCATCAAGCACTTGGACGCACTTGCCCCTGGGAAATACTCTGATCTGTACGAGTGCTTCAGGCTCATCCAGGATGCCATCAACAGGGAATTGGACCAGAAAAAGCTCCCCAAAGGGGATCGCTTGGTTCTTCCGCTTCGGTCCATCGATAGAAACATGGCCGACCAAGTGGGGAACAAAATGGCAAATGTGGCGGAAATAAGAAACCAAATCCACCTGCCCGTACCAAACGGGTTTGTGATTTCTGCCCTTGCCTTCCAGAGGTTTGTCGAGCACAACGACCTTCAAGCCGAAATTGATCGTCGCATCCAGGCATCCAACGCGGACAAGATAGATGACCTTTACAGGCTGAGCGCCGACATTCAGCAACTCATTATTCGATCCTCAATCCCCGAAGACATGGAGCAGGCCATCAAGGAGGCCTATCGTGAATTGGAGCGAGAGTGCGGGCAGAATGTGAAGGTTTCTTTGAGAAGCAGTGCCCTTGGCGAAGATACCGCAGGGACATCATTTGCCGGACAATTCCGGACGGAATTAAATGTAAGTCCTGAAAATTTTGGCCATGCCTACAAAGAAGTCGTCGCGAGCAAGTATGGACTGCCCACGATAACTTATCGGTTGAGCAGAGGAATCCCTGACGAGGATGTAGCCATGTGCGTAGGCTGCATGGCGATGCTGAACGCTGTGGCCGGTGGGGTCATGTACCTCCCGAAATCCTCTGAACATAAGGGATCGTTCGGTCACTATCAACTCAGTATGGGGTCTGCCCAAGGCAGTTGTGGACGGCAGCGTGGCTCCGGACGTCTTTGTAGTGTCCACGGATGGTTCAGCCACGATTACTCAGAAGGATGTCAGCGTTAAAGAACGGGAATTTGTTTGTTATCCTGACGAAGGCGTGTGTCGTATGGAGTTGACCGGAGAAAAGAGCGAGTCTCAGTCCATAAGTGACGAGCAAATTGTGGCTCTAGCCTCGATGGCTGTCCGGCTGGATGAATATTACGGGGGGCCTCAGGATGTCGAATGGGCTGTAACGCCCGAAGGCGCGATTTACATTCTGCAGTGCCGACCCCTCCAACAAATGGATATCAAAGGGCGTGTCCGACCCGCGTCCGACCAGGAGAGGGAAGCCGGTCCTGTGATAGCGCGTGGCGGCGTAACAGCTTCGCCAGGTATTGCCTCCGGGCAGGTCTTCATTGTCAAGAATGCCATTGATAAACTGAAGTTTCCTGATGAGGCGGTGCTGGTGACCTCCCAATCACTTCCGCGATGGGCTCCCCTCCTGAGTCGCGCCGTAGCCGTGGTTACTGAGCTCGGAGGCGTTGCCGGACATCTGGCCAACGTGGCGAGAGAATTCGGCGTACCCGCGCTGTTTGGAGTTCCCTCGGCCACAAAGGATTTGAAGAACGGCGATGTGGTGACGGTGGATGCCGACGGGCTGACAATTTACAAGGGACGCGTCGAATCACTGTTGGCGATGCAGGAGAAGAAAAAGAACTTGATGGCAGGCAGCCCTGTCTATGAAATCCTCGAACGTGTGACTTCGCACATCATTCCGTTAAACCTCTTGGATCCGGATTCACCCCAGTTTCACCCCAAGAAGTGCGAGACCCTTCACGACATTACGCGTTTTTGCCATGAAAAATCTGTTCACGAAATGTTCAATTTCGGCAAAGAACACCATTTTTCAGAGCGTTCCAGTAAACAGTTGGTTTGCCATGTGCCCATGCAGTGGTGGATCATCAATTTGGATGACGGCTTCAGGGAAGACGTGGACGGGAAGTTTGTTAATCTGGACAATATCGTCTCCATTCCTATGTTGGCCATCTGGGAAGGCAGTAGTCGCGGTTCCCTGGGAGGGACCGCCGCCGGTAGATACGAAGGGCTTCATGTCGGTCCTGCTGCAGGCAACCGCTAATCCTGCGCTCGACCCCACGATGAAATCAGCCTACGCGGCCCGAAACTATTTCATGATTTCCAAGAAACTTTTGTAGCCTCACCTCCAGGTTCGGGTTCCATTTTTCTACTGTCGAGGCCCTTGTGAGCGAAAGGCCCCAGGAGAATTACTTAAGTTTCAGCTTCAAAGGGGGCGCAGCGGATTTCCCGCGCAGGGTAAGGCGAGCTATTTTCATAGGGCGGATAGTAGAGGAATTCGGCTTCAAAGTGGAAGTCAAGCAAGACAGCCTCTTTGCGCGGATTGAAGGAGAAAGCGAAGAGATCATGAAGAAACGCCTCCGGATAATTGGCTACCTCATCATTCATACACGCCAATTAGATATGGTCATGTCCAACGAAGCTTCCATTCACAAGTACAAAACCAAAATTCTCAACGATATTCATTCAGTAGTGAACAATACCGTGCCCTGCGAATCCCAATAAGATCGCTTCGCCCATCTCCGCATTGACTGGATGGATGAGCGAAGGGCACCTAAGACGACAGAGCCTTGAAAAACGAAGCACATTGATGGCAGGATTACCTGTCGGAGCTTACACTACTTTTTGGTACCTCTGCAGTCAGACATGCGAGTAAAAAGCCGCTATCTTATCTCCTCAATTGCCTTGTTCGCAAATCCGACTACATCCGATGGCACGCGGCAGTAACCCAAGGGTTCGGCATAGCGCTGTCCTTCTCCAATACCCCATTTCACAAAATCTTTGACCGCCGCACCTTTTTGAGGGTCCGAATACTTTCCGTAGAGAAGGACCCAACTGTAAGTCACCAATGGGTACGAGTCGGGACCTAAAGGGTCGGGAAAAAACATGCGGAGATTTTTGGGCATTTCGCCCTGGGCGCTGGTTAAGGTGGCCTGGCCGTTGGCAAGCATGGGCTCGACAAAGTTGCCTGCTCTGTTCTCCAACCACGCCATAGCCAATCCTGCCGCACGTTGCAAAACCGTATTCAACGTACCCGATGGCACCCTCACTAATCTTAATTCTGCCTGCAACCCCTTCGTTACCGCGTGCTGTCATGGTATTTGCCGGCCATTGAACGACCTTACCGACGCCTGGTCCGCGATCGCGCCATTCCTTGTTGACAGCACTGAGGTGATTGGTGAACGCGAAGGTGGTGCCGCTGCTATCCAGCCGGGTCACCAGCACGATCCCCTTGGAAGGAAGATTTAGCTCTGGATTGGCCCCTTTGATCCGGGGATCGTTCCAGGATGTGATCGCACCGGAGAAAATGTCCACATACACATCACGAGGCAGTTTCAACGAGCCATTCAATCCTTTCAGATTGTAAGCCAGCACGATGATGCCCGCGGTCGCTGGAATCAGATTGGCTCCTCTCTCCATGTTTGCAATTTGCTCGTCGTTCAAGGCAGCGTCGCTTGCCCCGAAGTCCACTTCTTGATTCATGAACTTCCTGGTTCCCTCGCCGCTCCCTACAGCCTCGTAGCTCACCGCCACATCTTCGCGCGCTTTCCGGTATTCTTCAATCCACTTCTTGTACAGGGGCACCGGAAAAGTAGCTCCAGCGCCTGAGATTTGAATTCCTCCGGGTTCAGCCTCTTGAGCCTTCCGTTCGCACGAACACAGAAGCCCCAACAGCAATATCATTATCGCGATCGCGGACATTCTAGGCGAGATCATGGAATTACCCTCACGGCCTAACTGAATTGGCCACTGATGTATTTCTTGGTCAATTCCTCTTGAGGATCGTCAAAAATCTGGTCTGTAGGGCCGAATTCCACCAGATATCCGGTTCGCCCAGCCTTGGATATGTCCACGGAAAAGAAGGCCGTTTCGTCTGCGACACGCTTTGCCTGCTGCATGTTATGCGTGACAATCGCGATGGTATACTTCTCCTTGAGCTCGTGCATTAATTCCTCGATAATTCGCGTCGCAATGGGATCAAGTGCCGAGCACGGCTCATCCATGAGCAGAACCGAAGGTTCAGTGGCAATGGAGCGAGCGATACATAGCCTTTGCTGCTGCCCACCCGAAAGGGACAATCCGTTGTTCTTCAGTTTGTCCTTAACTTCTGTCCACAATCCGGCCCGAGTCAACGCGTGTTCGACTTTTTTCGCAACATTGCCCTTGTAGTGGTTTAGACGCAGTCCGAAAGCTACGTTGTCGTAAATGCTCATGGAAAAGGGATTTGGTTGTTGAAAGACCATCCCGATATAACGACGAACGGAAACCGGGTCAATATTGCGAGCATAGATGTCTTGGCCGTGGAAGAGCAACTTACCCTTGAAACGGAATGATCGGATCAGATCGTTCATGCGGTTTATGCACCTAAGGACCGTGCTTTTTCCGCAACCGGATGGACCGATGAAGCCGGTGATTTTTTTGGATTTCACCGCGATGTGGCTATCTCGAACCGCGAGAAAATCGCCGTAATAGAGTTCATCGATCTTGCATTGGATGGCCGGATGATTGTTACCGGTCTTCATGGGGGGCGAGCCCGCCGAACTATCGGAAATAAGGTTGAAAAACATGTCATTACTCCTTCACGGCCTTTTCTCTGCCTATTACTTTCTTGACGACGAGCAGCATGGTGACGGCATATTCCCTGCGTTGGCCAATTGTTCGACTAATTATGTTAAGAATGAGCACAAGGAAGACCAGCACTAGTGAAGCGGTCCAGGCCAGTTCAATCTGATTCTCATAAGGCATTCCGGAAAAATTGTAGATTAGGAACCGCGAGAGAGGCTGTTGGTTGCATGAGGTCGAATTTTCCACCCTGGAAAATCCAGTAATCACTGAACAGCGCCGTAAAAAGTAAAGGCGCGGTCTCACCTGCCGCCCGGGCCACGGCTAACATTACTCCCGTTATGATTCCCGGCATCGCCGTGGGGATTACAACCTTCGACACGACCTGGTACGGTGTGCACCCCATGCCAAAAGCGGCGTCCTTCATGATCCGAGGCACCATTTTCATGGCCTCTTCGGCAGTAAGCATCACGGTGGGGACCATGAGCAGAGCCAGGGCGATCCCGCCGGCCGGTGCTGAGTAGGTCCCCGTAATCAGCACTACTGCCGCATAGGCGAAAACTCCGGCCAGAATGGACGGTAAACCGGTCAGGGTCTTGGCGCAGAATCGGGATGCCTGGGATAATTTGCTATCAGGTGCGAATTCCGATAGAAACGTCGCAGCGAGTATCCCAATGGGAACGCTCAGCAGCACCCCTATTCCCACCATGACTACGGTCCCCATAATGGCGTTGCCGAATCCGCCGCCCATTTCAAAGGCCGTGGGCGGCAATTCGGTAAAGACGTCCCAGCCTATTCGCTGGCTACCCCGCATGATGAGCATGATTAGCACTGAAAACAGCGGTATGCAGGCGACTATGGCAATTAACCACGCCGCGCCATTGAGGACGCTGTTGACCAGGGATCTCCGCTCAAAAAATGATCGCTCCAGTTTCGGCAGTGGCACTTCCAGAATATCGGGTGCTCTCGAAGGGATGGCGCTCATGAATCAACTCCGTTGTTTGCTTGTCAGCGTGATGATCGCCTGCCCGATTACGTTGACAATCAAAGTGATCAACAGAAGGACTATCGGCCGCATACATCAAGGCTTGCGTTTCTATTTTGCCGGCTTCCGGGAAATTTAGGGCTAGCAGGGCAGCAAGGGTGTTCGCCGGAGAAAAAAGGGATAGTGTGATCTGATTCGAATTACCAACCAGCATGGCCAGAGCCATGGTCTCTCCTAGGGCCCTTCCCAGTCCTAGCACCAGGGCTCCGAAAATGCCGTGCGAGGCGGTGGGGAGCATGACTTTGATAATTGCCTGCCAACGGGTGGTTCCCATGCCGTAGGCGGCTTCTTTCACTTTGTAAGGAATGGCAATCAACGAATCCTGCGAGATCGCCGCGACCGTCGGCAAAATCATTATGCCGAGAAACTAGCGCGGCTGGCAGCATTCCCGGACCGGCAAGTGATGTAGAGAAAAATGGAATCCAGCTAAGTTTCGTGTAAAGCCACTCGCAATATGGGCGAATGAGTGGAATGAGTACGAAAATGCCCCAAAGCCCGTACACGACGCTTGGAATTGCTGCCAGGAGTTCGATAATATTCTTGAATATTACCTGCAAGCTCGGGGGCAAAAAGTCCTGGGTCAGAAAAATGGCTATAACAACGCCAAAAAAGCCCCCCAGGACTAGTGCCAGAAACGAGCTGTACAAGGTGCCCCAGATTTGAGGGAGAATGCCGAACTGCGATCTATTGGCGTCCCAGGAGGACGACGTCAGGAAATTCAGGCCGCTCTCGCTCATGGCCGGAACCGCTTTCCGGCCGATTTCCCATAATATCAGAACAAAAGTAGTACGATTAACAAGGTGCACAGTCTGGTCAAAACACGGAAACCGGTGTCCGACCAAATCTCGCGTCTATTCGGAGGAATTGATATGGAATCGTCGGAAACTACTACTCGTACAAGACGTCTCGAAGGCATACGCTGTCACCTAAATCACTGACATTTCCGGATATTGCCACCTATCGTTTGGATTCTTAAGTCTCCATAGCACTATTGGGCAAAACAGCCATCCTGGACAGCCACGGGTCGTATGTCCCGGATACGTGCATGCGATTGATCTAATACCTGCCTATTCGATATGGGTTGCCGCCTTGCGGATCTCTTGGACTACGTTTTCGGGCAGTGGCAGGTAGCCCATTTTGTCGCTGATTTTTTGGCCTTCCGTAAGGCAGTATGCAATCATGCCCTTGATTGCCTTCGTCTTGTCGGCATTCTGGTTTTTTTTGTAGAAGAGCATCCAGGTATAGGTGGCAATGGGATATGAGTCTTCCCCTTCCGGGTCAGGCAACCACGCTCGCATGTCTTCCGGCAATTTCACGTTGGCCAGCGCTGCCGATGCCGTTTTTGGCGTCGGCATGACGAACTTGCCGGCCTTGTTTTGCAGCTCGGCCATATTGACCTTGGCCAACACGGCGTACCCGTACTCGATGTATCCGATTGCTCCGGGCGTCTGTCTGATGGTTGCGGTCACGCCGTCGTTCTTGGGCGCGGCAACAATCTTGTCGCTGTCCGCCCATTTCACGGTGGTGCCGAATCCCGGCCCTTTCGCCCAATCTTCGCTGATTGCGGTGAGGTGCTTGGTAAACACGAACGTCGTGCCGCTGCTATCAGCCCGGCGAACCACGGTGATGTCCAGATCGGGCAGCTTGATGTCCGGGTTGTCTTTCGCGATGAGCGGATCGTTCCACTTCTTGATCTGGGCCAGAAAGATCTTGGAGTAGGCTTCACGACTTAGTTTGAGGGCCGTCGGATTACCGGGAAGGTTGTACGCGAGGACAATGGTCCCCGCAGTCATCGGCAGCAATTGGACACCTTCTTTCACCTGGGCCATCTCTTCATCGGTCATGGCCGCATCGCTGGCGGCAAAATCCACCGTGTGGTTGATGAAATCCTTGATGCCGGCGCCGCTCCCTTTGCCCTGATAGTCGATCAGGACGTCCTTGTTAGCCTTGTTATAGTTCTTGAACCAGGTGGAATAGATGGGAAACGGGAAGCTTGCCCCGGACCCCGTAAGCCGAGTCTGAGTGGCCGAGATCGCTACGACGGCAAACAGCATCAACACCAGCAGCGTGACGGCAGTCAGTGAAATCCGCAAAGGACAACGCCAGGTTTTCTTCATTGATTCCTCCTTTGTCAAAGTAGCCAAGAAAGCAATAACCGGCCTCTCCCGTTGATGCGAGTCAACCCAAGAAGCAATATCGTTCAACAGGACAAAGGCCAAGTAATCCCACAATAGGAACAGAATGTTAAATGGATGTTGCAGTTTGGTTAGGTGTTGGTGAGCAGCCGGTCCGTTTCCAACGAAGTGAGGCGCGGACAACGCCCTCGCTGTGGAATGCGCTGAATGTTCTAATGCCCTTGCAGAGGGCCAAGTTTCCATACAGCGGTCATCTTTCAGAATACCGGGCTAGGGAACAGGGCCAAGCTTCCTTGAATCGCGGCCCCGCCGCTGTCATTTAGAGGTCGGGGTAGCCACATCATGGACCGGGTATCATGGACACCGGACCTAGTACACCCCTAACAAAGCTTTGCTAAAAGGATATCTGGACATCAACAGATAACCCGCCGGAGACAAAGGAATGCGCACAATATGGGTGTCACGCTGTCTATGTCGTCTCTGTGCCTGCCCTGGGGCGTTCCTCGTACCAGTCCGGCCGGGCGCGGGGCAAGTTTTCCTGCACGCGCAGCCACTTATATAGGTCCGACGACTTTCCGACGAACGGGGTCAATCTGAAATGCTTGAAAAATACCTCGGAAACTTCCTTTCACGTGAGGACGACCGCGCCGTCAGGCTATTGACCCTCGGCTGGGTGGTAAGTCTTGTGCTGATGCCGGCAATCGTCTACATACTCTGGACCACATACGCGTCCTATACCAAGCTGGCGCACAGTGATCTGAAGCTTCAGCGGCTGGTGGGATCAGTCTCCCATCTAAATGAAGAGCTACACAAATCAGTGCTCATGACGTCAACGACGGGTTCCCCCGAGTGGGAGGACCTGTATGAGAGGACCCAACCCCAGCTCGACACCGCCCTGGCTGAGGTAGCCTTGCTGGCGCGGTCCGCTTATGAAGCGAACTACGCCGCTCAGGCAAAAACTGCCTACTCTCAGTTACTCGAAACAGAGGGGCTCTCAATGGCACTTGCCCGGACCCAGAGGTTGGGCGAGGCCCGTAACCAGATCGTGGAGAAGCGCTACGAGGAGGCGAGGAAGTCCTTTGAGCAGAGCATTCAGGCTATGGCAGAGACCGTAGAAAAACGAATCGACGAAGACGTCAGTGCTACCCGCAACAGGCAGTTTCTTGGAGCCGTCTTCGGGTGTATCAGCATAGTCGTGTCATCGCTCGCATGGTTGGGAATTCTCATTGTCGTCAGGATGCATTTGAAGGAGCGCAAACGTGCAGAGGCTGAACTGGTAGAAAAGATCACGATAATCGACCAACTGTACGAGCACATAATCGAAACCGGAAAAGCGCAGGTCATCGCGGAGCACACGTCGCGGGTAGCGCATGAGTTGCGGCAACCCCTTGTCGTCATAGGCGGTTTCGCGCGGCGCCTGCTGAAAGAGCGTACCGCCGATATTTCGTCCACGAGTGACTCTCACAGGGAGTCGCTTGGGATCATCATTGGCGAAGTTCGGAGATTGGAAAAGATCCTCGCAGGTCTGATCGAGTACACGCAGCGAGAGAGTGTGAATTTGAAGCCCATCAACCCTAACTCGTTGATCGAGTACATCATTCAGATCAGTGTCAACAGGGTCCGTGACAAGCAGATACGAATCCAAATGAATCTAAGTGACGAGGTGGGGGAAATCCTGGTGGACCCGGACCGCTTCGAACAAGTAGCAAGAAATCTAATTTTCAACGCCATCGAGGTTGCGCCAGAAGGCGAATTGATCAGGATAGACACTGGAGTGTCACTGCTCAATGAAAAGGAGCGAGAGACTGTGAAGCTCGATTCACAAGCGTATTTCCAAATGCGAGTCTACAACACCGGCGCAGTTGTTCCAGCTGAGGACATTCAAAAGATCTTTGATCCGTTCTCAACAACCAAGGCGTACGGAACCGGACTGAGCCTCACGCTGGCGAAACGGATCATCGAGGACCATCATGGATCGATTTCCGTAAAGAGCGACGAGACGGGAACCATGTTCACAGCCTGGATTCCTTTCGTCACTTCCGGCCTGGCAGGCAATCGGACAGGCAGCGTCAGGCTCCAATGAAGCGGTGAACCCGAACCTCAGGCTCGGTCGAGGCAGGGCCGGAGTTCAGGATGAGTCAAGAAACTATGCGACTATTCGAACGGCCCTTCAGCTATGGAATTTTCAGGCTAAATCCTTCTTCATTGAGCCAACGCGGCGGGGTCGGTCATTTTCTTGTCATTTGCCATATATGCGCGGATGAACGGATGAGAGGCCCTGACAGAGCCTTAACCGAAATCTCACAGAACCTGTGGATAACTTGCTTGTAACCCGGTGGATAACTCACGTATGGCTCGGAAATCACTGCCTCGGAAGCAAACTGCGTTAAGTCGAGACACTAAAAATAGTCAATTATTTCATAGACAAGCGGCAAAGTTCCCAATTCTCTTAGGCTTGGCACAAAGTTGTTCCTGGAGCCGAATCAGTTATAAACACCTGTTGATAAATGACAATTTTGCCTTCCGTAAATATGGTATATGTCAGGTAGGTTTCTTACCTAATATATACCCAACTCTCCATCGGAAAGACAGGACTCCTCTCCAAGAGCCGTCGAATCTTCGATGGCCCTCGACGAAACTATTTACGACATAGAGAAAGACTTACTCCTGCAATTCTGATACGATCCAAGCACTAAACGCAAACTAGGAGGTGCCGCTGTGCTGGCTCGGGTCCATTCCGGGTCCCTGGTAGGGATCGACGCCTATCCTGTCGAAGTGGAGGTAGACGTTTACCAGGGCCTCCCATCGGTTGCCGTGGTGGGTTTGCCTGACAATGCGGTCAAGGAGAGCGCTGCACGTGTCAAATCTGCCATCGTCAACAGCGGGTACCCCTTCCCTGCCCGTCGAATAACAGTCAACCTCGCGCCCGCGGACCTGCGGAAAGAGGGTTCCGGCTTCGATCTCCCCATAGCGCTGGGGATACTCGCGGCACTGAATCTGCTCCCCTCGGATAAGCTCAAAGATTACATAGTTGTCGGCGAGCTGGCGCTTGACGGCCGCGTCAAATCAGTGCGAGGCGCTCTATCTCTTGGGCTTGCTGCCAGGGACCTCGGATTCAAGGGTCTGATCCTGCCGGAGGTGAACGCGGCGGAGGCCGCAGTGGTGGAAGGTGTAGAAGTGCTCGGCGTGCCGAGCCTCCTGGCTGCTACCGGATTCTTGATGGACCGGGTGACCCTCGAACCGGCAAGACCTCGCACGGACCTCAAGCCTGCTCGTTACGGCACTTATCATGTCGATTTCCGAGACGTGCGAGGACAGGAATACGCCAAGAGGGCCGTCGAGGTGGCTGCTGCAGGTGGACACAATGTCCTTGATGATCGGTCCACCCGGCTCGGGCAAGACAATGCTTTCCCAGCGTGTTCCGACCATATTGCCCGAACCGGTTTTCGAGGAAGCGCTGCAGACTACCAGGATATACTCCGCGGTGGGACTGCTGGGACGAAACGGTTCTGTTATGGCTGTGCGCCCGTTCCGGTCTCCTCATCACACGGTCTCCGATGCGGGCCTCATCGGCGGAGGAGCGATTCCACGGCCGGGAGAAGTTTCGCTGGCCCATAACGGCGTGTTGTTTCTGGACGAGTTGCCCGAGTTCCGCAAGAACGTTTTGGAAGTCCTGCGCCAACCGCTCGAGGACGGTGAGGTGACCATATCAAGGGCTCAACTTGCTTGTACGTTTCCTGCGCGATTCATGCTTGTGGCCGCGATGAACCCTTGCCCTTGCGGATATCGCGGGGATCCCAAGCACCAGTGCAGTTGTACCAGGCAGTCCATTCAGCGCTACTGGAGCAAAATCTCGGGGCCGCTGCTGGACAGGATCGACATTCACATCGAGGTCCCATCCATTGAATGGCGTGACTTGACCGCGGTGGTTGACGGAGAATCGTCTGAAACCATCAGACAGCGTGTCAACAGTGCCCGCAAGATCCAACTAGACCGTCTCGGGAGCGCGGGTCTATTTTCCAACGCGCAGATGCGCTCCGCCTTACTCAAGAAGCACTGCCGCCTGGGCAGCGATTCCATGAAATTCCTCGAAAAGGCTGTGGAAAAGCTTGGCTTGTCGGCGCGGGCGTATCATCGAATTCTGAAGATTTCCAGAACCATAGCGGATCTCGAAGGGGCAGCGGACATTCAATCGCCGCACGTTGCCGAAGCCATCCAATATAGGTCTCTGGATAGGAGATACGATTAATGAGTATTATAGATCTGAAAAAGCAAGGCGATGTCTTCATTCTTAGCATGCAGAGCGGGGAAAATCGCTTTAACCGCACCTTTATCGACGCCCTGAACGAAGCCCTGGATACGGTCGAAAATTCCTCCGGCCCAGCCGCGCTTGTGACCATCGGTGGAGAGGACAAGTTCTACTCCAATGGACTGGACTTGGCCTGGCTCAGCGGCGATGGCCAGGGTGAGGCCCCCGAATTCATCAAGACCGTCTTGAAACTCCTCGGAAGGATTATGGCATTTCCGGTGCCCACTGCAGCCGCGATTAACGGGCACGCGTTTGCCGCCGGAGCCATGCTAGCCCTGGCACACGATTTCCGGGTAATGCGTTCCGACCGAGGGTTTCTTCTGCTTGCCCGAAGTGGATATCAACATTCCATTCGCTCCTGGCATGACGGCCCTGATCAAGAGCCGGTTGACACCCAATGTTTTTCGCTCCTTACTTCTCACAGGGGCCCGGAAAGGGGGCATAGACGCGAAAGAGCTGGGCATTGTCGATGAAGCGATCCCGGCCGATCAGGTGCTACCAAGGGCCATGGCCTGTGTTGCCCCATTGACTAGTAAGGACAGACACACCTTTAGAGCTATCAAGAGAGGCATGTACGCTGACGCACTGGCTCTGCTGGAAGGGGGCGTTGTTGATCTACCATGATCGGGTTCTAAGGTACTTGGGCGTCACCCGCGACTCCTCCATACGCGACATGAAGTCCTTCGGCATGAGTGAGTGATTTCCACTTATTGATCACTAGGAACCGGTGTAAATCACACACGATAAGACTTGAATATTTCAGTCTTTCTTTTCAGCCTGCATATAGTGTGTCATTTACACACATTTCCGGGCATCGTCACCTCTCTTCCGTTTCCTTGCCTTTAATCCGCGCACCTTCGCAAGTCATTCAATTTCCTAAGTAATTATGGCCACACACTGTCACATGTTCTTTTGGCACGTCTCATGCTTAAGAGAGGAGCAGCAGAACTTAGCATCGAAGTTATGACAGATCAGAGAACAAGCCGCTCCTTAAACTGGATGCGACTACGGTTGGACAAGGGGGGGGACAAGCCATGATAATGGCGGAAAAGGATGAGAGGAGCATCGCCTCCTCTCTCCCCTTGTCCGAGGCTTCCACACCACCAAAACTTACATCGTTATCGTTTGAGAATCACAAAATCCACAACAACAAGTGGAGAGGGGGAAAACTCTGGAAGAGAAGGGTCCCGTCCCAACGCGGCCAGAAATCACTGTGACTGGAATCCGGTTGATCTGATGAATTCAGAATTATTGCATCCAATTTTGAGCGGACCATCGCCGACTTCCTTGGAAGCAGGAGCCGTGTCCTCACGTGCCGAGGAGGTGCCTATGAGAATTTCAGAGCAAGACAAAACTCAAATACTGAGACTGATTGATGAGGGAGACAGCCTCGACCTTTTTGACGTAGGAGCATTTTATCGCTGGTCTCAAGCCTCATACGATGCATTGCAGTTTGACCGCGTGCAACAACAGAGGTTTGACGAATATTGCCGTTCGTCCTGTGGTGTCACATCAGCACTGAGGCTGAATGTCGGAGTATGGATGCTCAAGCAAGTACTTTATAAGGCTGCCCCGAAAAACCACACCCCGATGAGTGCGTCTGTGTAATTGTCGCTGACGCAGGGGCAATTGTCGTTCAAATTTCAGGCTCGGGCTCCTAACCATAGAACTCTGAATGGGAATCTCCCAGGTGGGTAGTGCGCAGCGGCCCAGGGCTTTGCATCATAAGAGGAGGGGTGGCGATGCCGGAAATTCAATATGTGTGCTTGTCCGATCTTCATTTTGGCCAGGAGACCAGCCTATTAACCAATCTTGCCAAGGCTTCAACTGCTCCCGACGCCAGTGAGCCCAGCCCTGTCCTCAAGGAACTGGTAGATTGCCTCAAGGGCATTCTGAAGGCTTGCGGGCCGAAGGACGGAAAGCCCTCGCTCATACTCAACGGGGACGTGCTCGACCTTGCACTCAGCCCGCTCGAAGAAGCTGCGATGGCATTTGAGCGGTTCATTGAACTAGTCATGGATCCGAAGGCTCCCCTGTTCGATAAGATCATTACTATTGCCGGAAATCACGACCATCACTTGTGGCAGGACGCACGAGATACCCAGTATGTAAACTACATGACATCCGGTAAGTTTCCTCCTAAAGCGCGGCTTCCAGAGCTATGGAATGCTACGAACGTTTTCGTGGAATCCGATCCGCTGCCCTCTTATTTCCTCCAGAAGCTCATCCGACGGTTCGAGCATTTGAAAGACCTGGTAGTTCCCATAGTGTATCCGACTTTTGGGCTACTCAAGCCCGAACTGAATAGGGCTGTGATTTTCAATCACGGACACTACATGGAATCCATTTACCTGCTCATGTCGGAGTTGAAGACACTCCTGCTGCCAGGCCGGACTAGGCCGACGAAGGTTTGGGATATTGAAGCAGAAAACGGGGCATGGATTGATTTTTTCTGGTCGGCTATGGGTAATGCCGGCGAGGTAGGAGAGGGAATTGAAACCATCTACGATAAGCTGAATGTGCCCGACGAGGTAACCAAGCTCATATGTAACTTTGTCAAGGCCGTCGTCCAGAAGGAGAGCGGAATCCCGGACGTCGGACTCATTGACAAAGTCTTGTTTCATGTCTTCTCGCCCCTAGTACGATTTGTTTCCCACCGAGAACGGTTGACGCCGGGTGAAATTCTTAGCGAGGAGGCCGAAAAGGGTCTGCGTTGGTACGTGTCGGGTCCTTTGCTTCAACAGATTAAGCTTGAACTCGATGAGCGGAAGGAGATCTTGAAGGTGGATGGGTTTCCCGAAGTGACCTTCCTGTTCGGTCATACTCATAAGCCATTCACCAGGGACACAAAGTTCACCGGCTTTTCGGGTTGGGTTCACACGTACAACACCGGCGGGTGGGTGGTTGACACTCTCGACCCGGAACCCGCCCACGGTGGAGCGGTGGTCCTCATTGACGAGAACCTGGAAGCGGTTTCGGTGCGCATGTACAACGAAACAGGCGACAATCAGAAATGGCAAATAGTTGCCGAGACCGCCACGAGAGGCGCGCAGAACATCACTGGCCAGCTCTTTGCAAATGTGAACAAGCTACTGAAAACCAAGGGACCGTGGCAAAGTTTCCCGGACGCGATTGCCGAGTGCGTGAGTATCCGACGAGAACACCTGCGTAACCGCGTGTTCGGTAGTCGTTAGCCAGGACCGGCGTTTTTCAGGGCCTGGGTCCGCAATCCATTGGTCCGTAGGGATGTCGTCAAATCCCGCGTAAGATGTGGTCAACTAAACGAATGGCATCTCTTGCGACAAGAATTCGATCAAAGGGGTTTCCATAGGCCACCTCAGCCTTCGGTCACTGACTTATAGACCTTAATGATGGTCGAACTGCGGCATAATTCCGGCTTTGATGAGTCATAACCAAAGACGGCGATTGACCGGCAAAGGTGGCCGAGAGGATACACCAGTAAATTGGCGAGCAAGCGAATTGCAGGATATTGATCTGCTTCATTAACCTTCACCCGATACAATTGCTGCCTGAAGGGAGGGGAATCATGCAGAAACCTCGGCTGGTACTGCTTACGGCGATCTTCTTTTGCGTAAGCTGTTTTTGTGCTTTCGCGCAAGGAGGATTTGGAGATGATCGTGTTATGCTCCAGGGATTCTATTGGGAATCGTATCGGCACGGGCATCCGGAAAGATCCGAATTTAAAGAATTTGGCAATAGGAAATGGTATGAGATTGTGGCCGACCTTGCGCCCAAAATTCGGGAAGGCCGCTTTGATCTTATATGGCTTCCGCCTCCATCGTATGCGGGTGCCCATAGCGCAGGATATAATCCCAGGGAATATTTTAATCTGAATAATACCTACGGCAATTTTGACCAGCACCGCTTAATGCTTGAAAAGCTCCTTAGCAACGGAATTGAGCCGATGGCCGACATTGTTATCAATCACCGTGATGGGAAAGACGGGACCTGGGCCACCTTCAAAGATCCGGACTGGGGAACCTGGGCCATCTGCAAAAACGATGAGGCTTTCAGCAATCCGAGTTCGGAAGTCTGTAACACGCCGACTGAAAAAAGAGGTGCGGATGAAGAAGAAACGGGGGAATATGCTTCACAAAGGGCGAGTACATACAGCTATGGTGATTTCAGGGACATCGACCACACAAACAAGACAGTTCGCGGCGATATCATCAGGTATTTATTGCAATTAAAATCAATGGGGTACCGTGGTTGGCGATACGACATGGTTCATGGATACCATGCGAGAAGAGTTGCCCAGTACAATAGAGCCAGTCAACCAACGTTTTCAGTCGGAGAATATGAATGGGACAGGCAGGGCGAGCAGCGTGGATGGGTCTGGAATACCGGGACTACTCCAGGTGACTTAAAAACCTCTAGTTGCGTGTTTGACTTCTCCACAAAATTTACCCTTCAAGGCAATAAAGATAATCATGTGGCTCTCTATGGATTCGGAAACGGAATCGGCCTGGTTGGGGACGATACCGATGGTGTTGCGTGGAAGAACAGAGCAGTTACGTTTCTTGAAAACCATGACACCGGCTATCGAACTAACGAAGACGGTTCCCCTCAAGAAGGTCATGAAAGCGACAAATTTCTGAATGGAAGGGAAGTGGAACAAGCGTACGCTTATATTCTGACTCATCCCGGCATTCCGTGCGTCTATTGGAAACACTATTTCGACTGGGGATCAGATTTACAGAACAAGATTGGGGCTCTGATCAATGCTCGCAAGGTGGCCGGAGTCAATGCAGGAAGCAATGTTTTCCACCAGAATAATGCTAAAGACCGAGGCGTATATGCAGCAATGGTCGAGGGAACCAATGGTCAATTGTACGTGAGGGTAGGAGGGGACGACGACAGTTGGCAGCCGTCCCTTTCAAATTACAGTGATTACCGGGAATATGCGCACGGAGACGGATGGAAAGTGTGGATTAGTCTGCCGGGGAATCCGGAATTTAGACAAGCACCTTTTAAGGAGTGCTCTTCCCATACCGCAGTACCAAGATCCGAATACGATAAGTGTATCCGATGAATTGGTGAATTGATACGCGAGATTCAAATTTAGCTCGGATCGTCGTTCTGCGGGTGTTCTAAGAAGCCATCTTTTTGCATTTGGGAACATTGCGGGGACATCTTACTTATTTCTTCTCGGTAATTATTCTTCATGGGGGCTTCCGACTCCGAAGAATGTCACGAAGAGTCCTTCCAACCTGATTCACGGATGTAGAGTCTGCTGCCAATGATTAGGCCGCTGAGTAGAATGGCGAGGCTGTCCAGACCGCGACTATTCCTGCAAATCCTGCCATGCCAACAGGCTATCCGTATGCCCCAGTTGTTCCAACAATCATGCATGGTGTCCCCGGAATTTCCCCCGGAATTTCCCGGAATTCCAGAATGCATGCCGGCACGTCGAGACTTAGAAGTTCGGTAATTCTTGGAGAACATTCGAGTGAGTGCTATTCTCTTGAATAAATGACGTCTTAGGCTGAGACTGCTCGAATCTGCGCCAGTGTTGGAGGATGAACAATGGACAGAGCGGCCTTGTTGAAACAGTTATCGGATCGAAAACTGGACCATTGGCAGTCGAGAGGATTATCACCCGTCAAGTCCCGACAATTAGTGTTGGAAAAGATGAAAGCCTGGAAAATTTTGACCGATGAACAGCTCACCAAACTCTTGGACGAGGAAGAAGCTGAATACTAGGAGTCTTGATCAGGTCGAAAAGTGAAATCCTGTGTTCCACGCGAAAGAAATCTGATC
Source organism: uncultured delta proteobacterium (assembly GCA_963786905.1). Lineage (GTDB taxonomy): Bacteria > Desulfobacterota > Desulfomonilia > Desulfomonilales > Desulfomonilaceae > CAWBBA01. The sequence continues at coordinate 57,876 of CAWBBA010000037.1, forward strand.
GGTCGCACAGTCCCCGCGGAAGGTGGGATTGCCGGCCATTCGTCACCCCGGACTCCGATCCGGGGTCTAGTCTGGATTCCCACGTTTGCGGGAATGACGACGTGTGCGACGCTCATCCCACTGGAAATTACTTTGGGCTCACGCTCTCGCAATCATACTTCTGGCCTTCACATTGATGATCCAGGGACCAAACGAAAGGTACATTTGGGAACCGGTAAAAGCTAATGTCTTTTGATCTTACACGTGCCAGGGCAGAAACCCCAGGCTGCTTGAACGTCCTGCATTTCAATAATGCAGGAGCCGCGTTGATGCCCCGGCCAGTACTCGATTCTGTAATTGCGCATTTGCGATTGGAATCGGAGATCGGTGGATATGAAGCGGCTGAACAAGCACGGCAAGCGATAGAGCACGTTTATGACGCGGCTGCAAGGCTGATCGGTTGCAGGCCGGACGAAATAGCCGTGATAGAGAAACGCGACCCGCGCTTGGGACATGGCCTTTTATTCCATAACCTTTCGGCCTGGAGACACAATACTAACGTCCGTGGCCGAGTACGCGAGCAACTTCATAGCTTACCTCCAAATTGCGCATCAGAACCGGCGCGGTAATAAAAGTGATCCCCAACGATGAGTACGGCGCAATTTCAACGGACGCTCTAAAGGATAGCATCGACAATCGAGTTAAGCTCATTGCCTTGACGCACGTTCCCACGAACGGCGGCCTCGTCAATCCGGCAGAAAAGGTGGGAGAAATCGCCAGACAAGCCGGTGTGTTGTACCTGCTTGACGCATGCCAATCTGTCGGACAGATGCCGATCGACGTCCAGCGCATCGGCTGTGATATGCTTTCCGCAACCGGCAGGAAATTCTTGCGCGGACCCCGCGGAACAGGGTTCCTTTACGTCAGGCGAGAAATCTTGGAAAGGCTTGAACCGCCTATGCTGGACCTGCACGCGGCCCGCTGGGTGGAAAGGGACCGCTACGAGATAAGAGAAGACGCTCGTCGTTTTGAGAACTGGGAGAGCAACTGCGCGGGCAAAATCGGCCTCGGAACAGCCGTAGATTACGCTCTTCAATGGGGACTTGAAACGACCTGGTCCAGAGTCTTTCATCTCGGGGCACAATTGCGCGAGCGGCTGGCGGAACTCCCTGGTGTCTCTGTCCGGGACCTCGGACACGAAAAATGCGGAATAGTGACCTTTACGGTGGAAGGAAAGCGACCTGAGGAGATACGGTCAGCGCTTTCCGAAAAGCGTATCAATGTGTCGGTTTCTCCGGCTCAATACACACTCTTGGACATGGAAAATAGGGGCCTTAAGGACGGGGTAATTCGGGCCTCAGTGCACTATTACAACACTGACGAAGAGATTGACCGCTTTTGCCGCGTCCTTGAAAGGTTTTTCGTTTGACCTCTCGTCCGATTTGCAATACTGTGTCACCGTCTCCGGTCTATTGTCTTGGTCTTCCCATAATGCATCACTGTTGACCGGGGGGGTTCCCATGAAATCCGACCTCCTAAGGGCGAATCAAAATCCTGAAAAGAAGATTGAGCCTGAACAACTCCGGAAAGCCCAGGTTGAGTATCTCTATTATCAGGGGCTTCTGGGCTTACGCGGATCACTGCTTGCCGCGGTCATCCTGACTGTCGCCCTGTGGAACGACGTGTCAAACCTGAATCTCGTCGTTTGGTTCTGCTGCTACGCGATCGTGTGTGGGACCGGAGAGGCGATGGTGAGGGCGTTCCACAGAGCCCAGGGTCGCGGTGAGCCGGTGCTTCCCTGGGGCAGAACATTTGCTGCTCTATCAACCGTGGGAGGGCTACTTTGGGGTGCAACTGCGGTTTTTTTGTGGCCCGCGCATTCGATATTCCACCAGGCATTGCTCACATTCGTCCTGGGGGGAATGAGCATAGGAATAACGGCCTCTCATACCCCTTTGAAGGCAGCGTACCTCCCGTTCATACCCGCGGTGTATCTCCCCTTGATCGGCAGGTTTTTCTACGAGGGGGGCGAGGTACCGATTACTATGGGGGTGCTGTTGGCAGTCTTTATGGTATACCTGCTCTGGTCCGCCCAGAGGATGCAGACGACGATCATTGACTCGCTGACATTGAGATTCCGGAACCATGGACTCATGGAGACCCTCACGCGGGAAAAGACCGAAGCGGTTAAGCTGAACGAAACCCTCCGGAATGAAATCACCGAGCGCGAACGGGCGGAAGGAGCCTTACAGGAAAGCGAGGCGAGATATCGCGCAATTGTCCAAGATCAGACAGAATTCATTTGTCGATTCCTGCCGGACCGCACGCTGACCTTTGTCAACGAAGCCTGTTGCCGCTTCATCGGGAAGAATTCAGAAGACCTGATCGGACACACCCTCAGCCGCTTCGTTCCCGATGCCGATCAGGGCGGACTGGAGCACCACCTGGCAAGTATTTCCAGGTTCAACCCTGTAGCCACCTTCGAACATAGAGTTGTGATGTCTTCAGGACAGATTCGCTGGGTGCAGTGGACCAACCGGGCGATATTAGATGAAAACGGAACCCTGATGGCGTTTCAGGCAGTGGGCCGAGACATTGATGACCGCAAGAGAGCAGAGGAGAACCTGAAAGCGTCTCTGAGAGAGAAAGAGGTCTTGTTGCAGGAGATTCACCATAGGGTCAAGAACAATCTTCAGGTCATATCAAGCCTTCTTAAGCTCCAGTCCCGATATGTAACGCACGCGCCTTGCCGAGAGCTCTTCGAGGCGAGCCAAAGCCGTTTACAATCAATGGCTCTTATCCATGAAAAACTTTATAAATCCAGCAACATGGCCGACATTGATTTCAAAGGATATATTGAGAGTTTGGGTGCCCGGCTCCTTGCTGCCGCGGCTGCCCCAGGAAGCCAAATCACGCTGGAGACCGAAATTCAAAAATCTCCCGTGGGAATCGATGTTGCCGTGCCGTGCGGATTGATTTCTAACGAGTTGATTTCCAATTCCCTTAAGCATGCCTTCCCTGGGCAGAACGAGGGTGTCATCGGGGTCTCTTTCGCATCAAATAGCCACGAATTTGAACTTGTGGTCAGGGACGATGGGGTGGGGCTCCCGGACAACCTGGATGCCGAGAATGCCCCAACACTCGGCTTGCGCTTGGTTAACACTCTGGTCCAACAACTGCAGGGACACATGAAAGTCAATAGTGAGGTTGGGACGGAATTCCGTATACGATTCCCCGCAGGGACTCCGAGAGGGACAAATAAGGAAGCCACATTGACGAATTCGCCGACATCGATGTCCACGAATGTGAGATATATGGGGACTACCCAGTGAGCGAGGGATTTCACTCATTAAATCTCGATGGGGCGGCGCCGGTCCTCAATAATGTTGCAAGGGGTCTTCCGTGGTGGCATTGTGGAAGGCAGACCTTCTTAAAGAAAGAGCGCAAAGGCAACCAGCCGGGCAGGCCGCACAATGGTTGTTAGTGGTACAGTGCCTCCACAATCGCTTTGCTCGCTGAGCGCAAGGTAGGGCGGGCACGGCCCGCCCTACCCGGGTTGGCTGATAAAGGATACTATCCGAGAGGCGGCTCGGTCTGTAGGGGCACGGCATGCCGTGCCCCTACGTATTGGAGTAACAGCATTCTCTGGTTTCCGGGTTAAGCCTGGTAACCTCTAAAATCCACAAAAGCAAACTGGATATTGATGACCATGAGCGGACCCTCAAGAAGCTACACACCCGAAGAATTACGTAAAAAGATCCATGAGTTGGGCAAGAACGAGAGCTGGTTTCACTGCGTGGAGTTAGGAAACGGCGTCAAAACCAGGGAATCGGTCCCGCATCTTCAGGACCTGTGGACCGGGATTCAGCGGCACATCCCGACTGATCTCTCGGGAAAGTCAGTCCTGGACATAGGATGTAATGCGGGTTTTTTCAGTGTGTCGGCCAAACAGAGAGGCGCGGACTATGTGCTGGGAATTGACATGTCACCCGGTTTCCTCAAACAGGCCGAATTTGTAAAGGACGTCCTCGGCCTGGACATCGAATACAGAAACATGAGCATTTACGAGCTTCCCGCCTTGGGCAGGACATTTGATATCGTGCTGTGTCTTGGGGTCATCTACCATTGTACCGATCCTTTTAGGGCCGCAGAAAATGTGGCTTCCGTTACCGCGCACACGGCGATTGTTGAATCAGCGCTGCTGAACTCAGCCCTGCTTTCTGATAAACCTGTTTGGGAGTTTGTCTTCCCCGGTTATGAAGACTCCACAAGTGTAGCCGACGAAAAAGAGAGACACTATAATTGGTGGTTTCCCAACATGACAGGGCTACGGGCGCTGTTCCAGCGCGGGGGCTTCACTTCAACGGAAGTCATGTCCGAGACAGCCGACAGAGGGTCAATTATCTGCTACAAGTAGCATCGATGAAGGGGTTGGGCCGATCTCAGTCTCCGCCGTTGCCGCCACCGTTCCTCCGCTGTCACCTCCATTGCCGCTGTCACCGCCGTTACCGCTGTCACTGCCATTATCTCCTTCGTCAGGTGTGTCATCGGAGTCATCTTCAGGCTCGACCTCGTCATCATCGGAGTCATTCTCGTGCTTCCAATCGGTGCCTGAATGCTGGTCGTGCCGTTTTACGCGCATGGTGGCCCCGCAATATGGGCAAGTGTCGCTGAGTTCAGATAGCTTGTGACCGCATTCACCGCATTGGTGACTCGTGATTCCGAACTTTAGCAGGAGATTGTTGAAGGGTCTCCAGATCCATTCAAACATGAGCCGCCTCGCATATTTAGAGTAGTTGCCAAAAATAATGTCCATTTGGCCGACCGGGATGGACAATCCGGAAGGCTCACCATGAGCATCATGATGTCACTGACGACGAGATGGTGTTGCTCTCTCTTTAGTAATTCGATGGCGGCTGCCCCGTTCGGATGCGACATTTTGACAGTGAATAACCCTCAGCAGTGAGCCAACGAGATAACAGCTCGCACACATACGGCTCGTCATCTACAACCAGGATTTTTGTAACCTGCTCGTGATTCATGTGACCACCCCCAATCTGGACTTGATTGGATGACCTATTGGGCCGGGTATCCCAGTCTTTCTTCTCCTAAATAATCCGAGATCATGGAACAAACGATCACGGTTTCAGACGCATTCCTTTCACATCGAGAAGCACACCGACCTGATCAATGACCGGAGATCCTCAAGGCACTCTTCAGAAATGCTTGTTATCTGAAATCCAGCGAAATACTGATCTTCTGTTCCTTCCGTCTGAGCCCAGGCGCATTTGGCTTCGAACACTATTTTGTCAGCTTCAATAAAGGTCTCCGCGGGAATCACCAGGGTCTTCACCTCGCCAACCCTCGCTGGAATACCTGTTATCCCCACCCCTTTTTCAGTGATGTCACGTAACGTACCCTTGACCTCCGGGCGTGTCGCCTCATAAATCGTTACCGCCATAGACAAATGGTGTCTGGGCAATTCACGCATGTATTCAACGAAAACGGTATCGTAAGCCGACGAAGATGTGGCATAAAGTTCCTCCAGAGCTATGACCTCCGTGTCCGTCAGTGTTTGTAGAGCAAACCGTAGACCCTCGGAAGACAAATCATACTTCTTCATCAGCTCGGAATCGGTCATTCCGGAGCGGATGTCTTTAACTATATCCCTGGCATCGATTTGTTGGACGAGGGTTTTGTCATGATAAATTGCGCGGCGCTGATTCATCTCGGCGTGCGTTATCGCCCGGGCGTTGAGAAGTTTTATGAAAGCACTTTGAAGTCCTCTGGCTGACAGATCGTATTTTGCCATTAGTTCGGGATCGGTCATATGCGAGCGGATGTCATTGACAATGTCTCTTGCCTTGATTTTCCGCTTCGGTACCATGCTATTTCACCCTGACAGAAGGCGGGAGGGCAACCTCACGAGAGAACCTCGTACGGTAGGGATTCTAGTCATCACTCCGAGTCCAAGACCTCACGAACCGCATTCAACATCTGTCTCATATCATACGGTTTGCCGACAAAGCCCATGGCCCCTGATTCAATGGTTTTCTTAGTCTCTCCGACTGCGGAATAGCCGGTAGCTATCAAAACCCTTACTTGTGGGTCAATCTTCAGAAGTTCCTCAAGACACTGCCTGCCCCCCATTTCCGGCATGATGAGATCAAGAATCACCAATGAAATCTCGCCCCTCTGTTTCCCGTACAGATTCAAAGCCTCCTTCCCGTTGGCTGCGGTAAGCACCGTGTAACCGGATCGTTCCAGAATCCTTTTCCCTAGGTCCCTTAACATCTCTTCATCGTCTACCAACAGAACTGTCTCAGTACCACGTGGGAGTATCAACTTCTCTGTAGGGGTCTCTGGCTTTGTTTCCGTTGAGATGACCGGCAGATATATTTTGAACGTAGTCCCCATTCCAGGTTCGCTATAGCAAATGATGTAACCGCCATGCTGTTTAACGATACCATAGACCATCGCCAAGTCCCAGACCCGTTCCCTTGCCTGTCTCCTTGGTCGTGTAGAAAGGCTCAAATATGTGATTCAAGGTTTCATGGTCCATGCCATGACCTGTATCTGAGACGGAAAGCATTACATAATCACCCGGTTTTGCTCCAACATGCAGCCTGCAGTATTCTTCATCCAAAGTAACGTGCGTCGTTTCAAAGGTGAGTATACCCCCATCAGGCATGGCATCTTGAGCATTCACCGCAAGATTCAAGACAATCTGCTCTAACTGCGTGGGGTCAACATGGACGATGGCTGGTTCATCAGATAAGACCAGTTTGAACTCGATCATTTTTGAAATCGTTCGAGTCAGGAGGTGTTGGATGCGCTCAATCTCATGGTTTAGATTCACGGGACGAGGATTGATCTCCGCCTTTCTGCTGAACGCAAGTATTCTTTTAACCAGGTCGGCTCCATTTCTAGCTGCCTGATGTATTTTCTGAAGGTCCGCATAAGACGGGTCCTGTTCATTTTTCTCAATAAGAAGCAACTCGGAAAACCCCAGGACCACGGTGAGCAGGTTGTTGAAGTCGTGAGCAATGCCTCCGGCAAGAGTGCCGATAGACTTCCATCTTTTGGGCCTGAAGGAGTTGTCTCTGAAGTCGTTTTTGGTCGGTCACGTCTCGTATGATGCCCCGGTATCCGGCAATGCTTCCGTCTTTCCCAAAATGCACAGATGAGGTGAGCAGGCAGTCAACCTCTGTTCCGTCTCTCTTTCGCAACTTGACTTCATAGTCTTTCACGAACCCTTTTTTCTCTATTTCCTCCTGGAACCTTGGGCGGTCAGCCGGATCAAGGTACAATTCGCGAATGTCCTTGCCGATCATCTCCTCTCTCGTATAGCCGAAGAGTTCGCAAAAAGATGGGTTGGCATCCGTTATCTCTCCATCTCTTAGAACAGAGTACACCCCATCTATCGATTCTTCAAAGAGGGTGCGGTATCGTTGCTCGCTTTCCTTCAGAGCTTGCTCCGCCTTCTTCTGGACGTTCTTGCGCTCTGTGATGTCACGGATGTTGCATTGAATGAAGGTTTTGCCACTAACCGGATAAGAGTTGCTGACAAACTCAACGGCAATGCTCCGTCCGTCGCTGGTTTCAAGGGGTAAGTCTTCGTAACGGACATAGCCCTCTTGCTGCAATTTTGCAAAAGCCTCCTTGTTCAGAGCAGTATCTTTGAATGGACTGACCTCCCAGAGATACTTTTCTATGAACTCTTCGTGAGAGTAACCTAACATGTCCATCAGATACGGGTTCACGTCCAGTATTTTACCAGTGTCGAAATCGAGGATCAGAATCGCGTCCTGTGCACTTTCAAATAGCCTCCGATAACGCAATTCGGAAGTCACGTAAGGTATCCTCCATCTGCATTCGGAGTTCGGAGAGTTTCTCTTTGGAGCTCTTGTCCTGGTCTATCATGGTTCCGCCCCCTACGCCTGATGGTGTGCCAGTGTGGTTTAACAAAACTACTCACGTTAGCAGTTTACCATATATAACGGAGGAGGGCAACTATTCGGCTTCCCAGGGATTTTTGTCTTGCGCCGATATTTCAGGGCCGAATAGTCACAGCACAGACGCAGGGTCGTACGGCCGCAAAACACCTCGCAATTATCGATAACATGATCTGAAACCCTGCATGGGGGTCTGGTATTCGCTGGCGTCTCTGGTGTCCATCGGAAGCGAAAGTTGGGGAGTGCAATGGAAATTGGCTTGCTGGGAAGTATGAATGAGAGGCACCACCACGTCCCCATGACACGCTTCCTTTTGAGACGTATGACCTTAGCGAACTGGAACAGTAATAGATGTGGAATGCACTTTCAATCCTATCAAAGAAAGAATACGTGCAGACATTTATACATAATGGTGAATTCGTCTCGATTCAGCGATTGGTCGCCGATAGCCGATTTTGCAGTAGGTCGGACCGAGATTGCTTTCGTAAGTCCTGTGCGCCCGGTCAGCTGCGGGCTTCGGCTTTCTTCACTCGACCAAGCTCGCCACTTAGCTGTGCAATTTCCTCGTACAACTTAAATATCAAATCATGGGCCGTTCGTTCTTGTTTCTCGGCCTCGACCGCCAAAATGCTCGGCAACTCGTCGATGACCTGTTTTTTCCATTTCGTGATCTGGTTCGCGGGGACCCCATACTCGATGGCTATCTCCGGTATGGTCCTCGCGCCTCTGATGGCTTCGAGCGTCACTTTGGCCTTAATTCCAACGCTATAACGGTTCTGGAGGTAGCTCATCTCAGCCTCCCTGTACATTTGTCTTAGGGATTCCATCAATTTGACCCTTGAACCCGGATGCGTTAGTGCAGCGCATAAAAGCATCCGTCGTCACTTCCGAAATACACGGCCTCGTCGCAAATTAACGGGGAACTGTAGACGGGCCCCCCTGTCTTGAATTTCCACTTGGGCTGCCCTTTGCTGAAGTCAAGTGCGTGCAGATTGCCGTCACTGCTCCCGAAATACAGTATCCCATAACCTAGGGAAGGAGATGAGGCAATGGGGCCGTCCGTCTGGAACCGCCACTTTTCCTGGCCCGTTGAGGCGTCCACAGCGTAAATCCATCCATCATGACTGCCGAAATGAGCTACTCCATAACCGATGGCAGCAGACGAAGTGATCTTGCCGTTGGTTTGGAAATGCCATTTTTCATGGCCGGTCTTGACATCCACCGCATGAAGGGCCCCGTCCATGCTCCCGAAGAAGACTACGCCGTCGTTCACAGCCGGAGAGCTGGTAATAGGGCCTTGCGTCTTAAAGGTGACCGCTGGACATCCCGTTTGCAGGTCCACGGCATAAAACTCGCCGTCCATGCTCCCGAAACAGAGCTTGTCACCGCATATCGCGGGGGATGAATGTACAGGTCCTCTGGTTCTGAAATGCCATTTTATCCTTCCTGTGTGGACGTCCGCGGCATAGACGTTTCCGTCCAGACTTCCGAAAAATACCAGGCCGTCATTTATTACAGGCGAAGAATAGATAGGCCCGCCCGTTTTGAATTTCCATCTCGCTTTACCCGACTTGACCTCAACAGCGTAAAAGGTCCCGTCCAGACTTCCGAAAAAGAGTCTACCCTCGGTCAAGGCAGGAGATGAGTGGACAGGCCCCTTCGTATCGAGACGCCAATGCACTTTTCCCGTAGAAGTAAGTAGCGCATACATATTGCCATCGTAGCTGCCCACGTATGCCACTCCTTCACTTACTGCCGGGGACGAGGCCACCCAGCCCTCCGCCTTGAACTTCCATTTCAGCGCAGTTAGCTTGTGGATCCCCCTGCTGTTGTAGAACCCGGTTCGCTGAGGATCAGCTCTAAACATTGACCCCTTTGAATGAAATACCTGACCCGCAAGAGTGGAACCCGCCGGATGAGCACCGGAACCGTTCGGTTTTGACGCAGCTACTATTGAGCATTTCTGCTGGTATTTGGATACGATGACCCCGCATTGAGGACAATCATCAAATGACCCGAACTGAGGCATGCCACAGGATGGGCACTTGACGATGTCGAGCGCAACAGAATCTTCCCCCAGCGGGGTCCTGTTGGAAAGCTCGGACTTGCTGACAAGGCTGGCGTCAACCAGTTTCTGGAAAAGGCTCTGAAGTCCTTTGTTGGAGAGCGTATATTTCTCCATGAGGATGAAGTCACTCATGCCGGACTTAATATCCGTAGCGGCTTCTCGTGCACTTATCTTTCTTGTTGGAGGAGTGACGCTACGAGCCGACGTTATTGGGACTACATTGCTTTGTTGCATGGCTGACCTCTCCTGGGGGATGAAAGTTGTTACCTGACAATTTTTTCGGCCCATCAGTATCCTTTCAGGCGTCCTTAGGTCTGCCGGGCGCCTGAGAGGATGTTGAGAACTCTTCGAGGCACTTACCGACCATAGGCTAGAAGAAAGTCGGCCACTCCTGTCGCTGAATCGGAACGAGCTGTTTCTGACGACGTGAGCTGGCACATCAATCTTAACCGCCATTGTTTTGATCGCCTGGTGTGTCCCTAGGAATCTGAGCTGCCGGGAGTGCAACTTCGGGACAAAGCCTAGTGCTCCACTCTTGCCGGCCACACCCATGAAGACACTGCTCGCGAAAGCAGAGACAGTCGCGTTGGAATTCACCTTTGTCTGGCCTCCAGACGGTTCGCCCACCGTCATAACCTTAACAGCGATGTCGGGACCGCCTACCTGATTCCAGTTGGTCAATTCTCCCGAGTAGATCTTCCGAATCTGATCCGCCGTTAGCTCATTCACCGGGTTTGAAGGATGAACAATGACAACCAGGCCGCTCAGGTCCATTTGTTCTTCGCGAACGTCTTCCGGGGCCTCCGCCGCGATCTCAATCCTCGTGCTGCCAAGTGGCGGCTGGTTGGTCTCATGGACCCTGGAAGTCGCGGTTACTGATTTTGGTCGGGCCCTTGCGAATTCGACCAGTACTCGTTTGGCTATTTCGGACATGGTGTTCGGGTCGAGGCTCCTGACAATTTGAGTCATTGCCTGGGAGTCCATGCTCTGGATGATCTGGGTCATCGTATCTCGATCCATGTTGCGAACGATTTGGCTCATCTGGTCCACATTCATCGTTTTAATCTTCAGGAGCATATCTCTCGTGTTCATTCTGCTTAAATCCTGAGCATTCGCGAAATGCGCTCCCATCAGAATCAACGCCCCCGGGACGATCCAAAGAAGCTTTCTCAATTGTATTTTCATCATCATTCCCCTTTCGGGATTTACCGTCCCTAGGCTGTCTGGCTTTCGCCTGCACACCTTTATCGCAACTTGTGTGCCACATGGCCCAGGGGCAAGGGGATTATGATAACCCATTGGTTTTAGCCGTTTTATCTACACGGCAGTTTCTCTGGCAGGCGGACAGTGGGGTGGTGGGGATCAGAAGTGTGGAACAGTTTCCTCACAATTGGGGTACTCGGCGGACACGGGTGGGCCAGTTCTTCGCGAGGAGTCCCTCTGGTCTGTCGAGTAGCTGTACGCGCAGGGAACAATGGGAGTCAAGAAGGTGATTGCAGGAGCGATCGGCGGTCGCGCCTACAATATATCGGTTCTCAAAAGTTCTGTCACTTTCGTCGGCATGTGACAAAGGGGAATGATGGATGGGGTGCCACTGCTGGCTTGTCCAGCAGTGTTTTCTATGCTTGCACTGCTGGACAAGCCAGCAGTGGCACCCCCAAAATCGGTCATTACTTTCA
>CAWBBA010000038.1:0-150472 GCA_963786905.1 uncultured delta proteobacterium
TCAGGCAAGCTGAAGGGATCAGATGGCCTTACAGGACGCGCACGGGGTTTCCGTGTCGGCATGGAGGCTCCGAATAGCAATCTGCAGGAAACAGAGGGGTCTCCTAAGATATGTGAGTCGGGCGAAAAAACGTATGACACTGCAAGGAAATTGGACGTATAACAAGATCATCATGATCTCACCTTTCATTGCTAACCCCTTTCGATTCACGTTTATGCAATGAGCACTGTTTTGATCTTCGTTCCTACACGAAATTCTGGGCAGTTGTGACATGTGGATCAGAAAAGCCTTCAAAAGGAAAGCAAATCCATGAATGCAGTATTAGCCAACTTGATGCGCAAGGGATGGAAGTGGGCTCTCATTGCCGTGGTGCTCGCTCTGATTGTGTACAAAATGAAGTTTGGCCCGGTACCCGTCTCTACTGAACCGGTGGCTACGGGTGAAGTTGTGGCAGAGGTAATGGGCACAGGAACACTCGAGGCTCACTACCAGGCCACGGTAAGCGCAAAGATCCAGGGGCTCATCGTGGAACTCCTGGGGGATCAGAATGATTGGATTAAGCGTGGCCAGCTTTTGGCGAGACTTGACGACTCTGATTTCAAAAGGGAAGTGACCACACAGGAAGCCGTACTGGACGCCGCGGGGGCAACGGTCGAACGTACAATCGCTGATGAAGCAAGGGCCAAGGCTTTACTTGAGCAAGCCCGTCTAGACCATAACCGCTACTCGGGGCTATTGGGCTCCAAAAGCATTTCTCAGGAGCAGATGGACAAGACCTCACAGAATCTGGCTGTGGCCGAGGCAACTGGCTCGGGCGTCGGCTGCTATTGCTGAAGCGCGTCGCCAGCAAGTAGCGGCAAGAGAGCGACTCCATTTTCAACAGGCCCGTTTGGCCGACACCCGAATTACCGCTCCTTTTGACGGCTTCATCGTCCGACGAGATCGCGAGGTCGGGGACATCGTGGTTCCGGGGGCCTCCATTTTTCTTTTGGTATCACCCAAGGAGATGTGGATCTCGGCATACGTCGATGAGTCGGCAATGGATAGGCTCACTCCGGGGCAACTAGCAAGGGTCATCTTTCGGTCCAAGCCTCAAACAGAATATCGCGGCAAGGTAACTCGTTTAGGACAGGAAGTGGACCGCGAGACTCGTGAGTTTCGAGTAGATGTCGGAGTTGATACCCTTCCTACGAATTGGGGCGTGGGCCAACGACGCCGAAGTCTATATAGAGACAGGGCGGAAGTCTGGTGTCACAAATGTTCCTTTGCAGGCACTCGTGTGGAGGAAAGGCAAGGCAGGCGTATACGTTGCAAAAAACGGACGAGCACATTGGAAGGAGATTACTCTGGGCTTGCGAGGGTCCGACAAGGTGGAGACAACCAGCGGGCTCTCAAAAGATGAAAAGATGATCACCGGGCCTGATCCTTCTCAGTTGGCCGACGGACAGAGGGTGTCCAGTCAATGAACCTTGCGCTGAGAGACATTCATCACAACCTATCTCGATTTTTACTTACGGCCTTGGGGATTGGTATGCTCCTCATGATCGTCATGGCGATGGGGGGTATTTATCAAGGTCTTATAGAGGACGCGACCCTATTGATTGATAGCATCGGAGCCGACCTTTGGGTTGTCCAATACGGAACTAGAGGCCCTTTTGCAGAGATCTCGCGGATCCCCAGGAACCTTGAAGATAGATTGCAGGCTGTTCCCGGAGTCAAGAGCGCTCACGCGTTCGTTACTTATGTCGTTCAGCGGGAACATCGCAAGAAACCGCTGAGAATGCAGGTTCAAGGACTCTCATGGCCCGAAGACAAAGGTGAATGGCTCCCGCTCGTGTCTGGACGTCCATTGGGAGCGGCTCATTATGAAATGGTCGCCGATAAAATATTGGGACTTCGCCTCGGCGATAGGGTAGCCTTGGGAAAGGACGTGTACACCGTGGTGGGCATTACGAGCGGGATGAACAGCACCGGAGGCGACGGGATGGCCTTTTTTGCCCTCCTGGATTCCCTCGCGATCCAATTTGACTCCCCTGGCGAGGCTATTCGACTGGAACGCAGCGCCCGACATTCGAGAGTCGCCCGGATCGACTTTGGTAAGACTCAACCAACTCTCTTGGAAAGAGCTGAACTCCCATCTGCCAGTCTTCCTGCCATTGCGTCACCCCCTGTGAGCGCAGTCCTTGTCAAGTTGCAGGCCGGGACCGATCGCACATCAGTCATGGCCAGTCTTTCGGGCTGGACGGATGTCACGGTGTTCACAAGCGAACAACAAAAGGAATTGCTTCTCAAAGGCGTCGTGGACCGGGCACGCCGCCAGCTCGGTCTTTTTCGCGGACTTCTCATAATCATATCAGCCATCATTATGGCCCTCATTCTATATACACTGACCCTTGAAAAAGTTCATGACATAGCAATGTTGAAACTGATTGGTGCCCGAAACTCAGTAATATTGGGACTCATACTGCAGCAAGCACTTCTGTTGGGGCTACTCGGATACGTTTTCGCTTTCTTTGCCGGAAAATGGGTTTTCCCTTTGTTTCCGAGGCGGGTCGTTATTACTCAAGAGGACTTGCTGTCCCTCGCGTTGATCGTGCTGGGAATCTCTGTATTCTCCTCTATTCTGGGAATATGGAAGGCCATGCGGGTTGAACCGAATGAGGTAGTGTCGTGACCCAACCGTCCCAGGCTATTGAGGCGGAGGGCCTCACCAAGATATATGGCAGCGGCCACGTAGAAGTGGTGGCAATGCGAGACGTATCGTTCAGCCTGTCTACTGGAGAAGTAGTTGCGCTGTTGGGTCCGAGTGGTGCAGGAAAATCTACCTTGCTCACGATCATCGGTCTCATAAATACCCTTACCTCAGGAAAGGTCACCATCGGAAACGATCTTGTTATGGACGGTCCGGAGGCAAAGGTGAACTTACGATCGTACCGTCGCCGATTTATCGGGTATGTTTTGCAGAAGGCCAATTTAATCCCATTCCTCACGGGGCTGGAAAATGTGCAGCTTGCCCTGGAGATTAACGACGTTTCGGGACGACCGGCTCGTCTTCGGGCCATGGAGTTATTGGAGTACCTGGGTGTAGGACCTCGGGCAAATAATTTGCCCCACATGCTCTCCGGAGGAGAACAGCAGCGGGTCGCCGTGGCTCGCGCTCTGGCTAATAAACCGCGCCTGGTGCTCGCAGATGAGCCGACAGCAGCATTGGACAGTGCACGAGGTCGTCAAGTGATGGAACTCTTTCGCACCCTGGCTCACGAGCAAGGAACGACGGTTCTTGTTGGAACACACGACCATCGGTCTCTGGATGTTTTCGACCGCATTCTGGAAATGGAGGACGGAACATTGCGGTCCAACAACAAGAAAATTACGGCAGGCACTTGACCCACATGCTGCATTCACAGCCGCAGGACACCGACCAATTGCCCTCATTGCCACGCTTGTTCGCTTCTTTCATGCGGTTGGGGCTAACTGCATTCGGCGGTCCAGCTATGATAGTCCACATCCGCAAGATGGCCGTCGAACGAAATAAGTGGATGGATGATCAATCTTTTCGCGATGGGGTAGCACTTTGTCAGGTTGTGCCTGGGGCCACCGTGATGCAGATGGCGGCCTACGTAGGTCTAACGGTACGCGGAGTGGGCGGAGCTGCTGCGAGTTTCATCGGATTCGGTCTCCCTGCCTGCCTTCTTATGATGACACTTACCGCTCTCTACACAAAAACGCATAGCGTGCCTGTGGCGATCTCTGTGTTTAACGGTCTTCAAGCCATGATCGTGGCGGTGGTTGCCAATGCTGCCATGACATTTGGCAGAAGTTTCTTTGAAAAATTGGAGAGATGTAATTATTGCCGGCACTGCTGCCGGCATATTTGGATTGGGCGTGAATCCAATAGCGGTAATTCTGTTGACCGCCCTTATGGGGCTCGTACTGAATCATGAGCACGTCCAAGCTCCTGTGAAAGGAGCTTCAGAAAAAAAGCCACAAACGAGGGGGTCTATTTGGTTCGTAGTGCTCTTTGCTGCCTCTGGCTTTGCCCTGCTCTACCTGATGAATTGGAAGCTGTTCGATCTTGCCTCCATCATGGCCAGGATAGATCTGTTTGCCTTTGGGGGCGGATTCGCCTCTGTGCCTCTCATGTACCACGAAATAGTGTCTGTGCGTTCCTGGATCGACGGACCGACCTTCATGAACGGAATTGTTCTGGGACAGGTGACTCCGGGTCCGATTGTGATTACTGCCACTTTTGTGGGATACCTGCTCTATGGCCCCTTGGGAGGGCTCATTGCAACGATCAGCGTATTCTTGCCCTCTTTTCTCATTCTTGTGATAATTACTCCCTACTTTGCCAGGTTACGGACCTCTTTCTACTTCAGCAGAGCTATTAGTGGGATATTGTGTTCTTTTGTGGGACTCCTTCTGACTGTCACCGTTGACTTTGCCCTGAAAATCCCGTGGGACCTGCCGCGCATTCTTCTAATGGGTGCGGCATTTGTTGCGTTGCTGTTGAAGATAGACCTTATTTGGATAATTCCGGTCGGCGGCATAATCTCTTTGTTCATCTTGTAGATGGGTCTAAATCACTAAAACCATCTCCGGGTCTATGTCATTTCCTTGGCGAGTTCTTGAAATCGACCGGTTCCAGTCTCCCCAACCTTTTTACATCCTGTCAAAAACCCTGACATGCTTCAGGTGCGTTCACTTGGCCCAAGCTCACATCCACGGACTTTACACCGTAATTATCATTGGTTGACCCACGAGCCTTCCCCTTCCGTTATGGTACGCAACTTGCTCCCGTTCTTGACATCTTCGCTATGGGAAATCGCCGACATTGGATGCGGCGGTACAGAAGACAAACAACCCCGAGATGCAAATTCAAGGAGATCAGCAAGGGAGGGAAAATATTCATGAGAAAGAGCTTGGTAACAACTTTTGTCATCAGTTTCGCGTTGGCCGCTATGGCGGCACCCGCGTCTCATGCACAAGACACCACTACCAAAGCGCTCAGGGTGAATGGTGCCGTAATGGGAAGCCATGAGGTCCAGAAGTGGGCCGAGGCTTTCATGCAGGCTAACCCGGACATTCGCATTGTAGTGACTGGCTCCAGCGCAGGAAGAGGATTCACGGACCTTCTTGAAGGCAACGCAGATGTGGCCATGGCCAGCCGCCTTATTTCGCCGGACGAGCAGAAGAAGGCCGCTTCAAAGGGCCTCAAACTTGAAAACAAACTAATCGGGTACTCGGGCATGGCTGTGATGACAAGTCCGAAAAATCCGATCAATGAACTCACCTTGGATCAGCTCCGACGTATATTCACGGGCGAATATACCAATTGGAATCAGGCAGGAGGCCCTGATGTTCCGATAAGGACATTCACACGACGTATTCCGGAGTCCGGCGGCGCTGTGTTCTTCATGCAAGAGGTTCTTCATAATCAGCCGTACAGCGCGACTACAGTGATGGCCGACAGTTGGACCGCCATTGTTAAAGTATGCACAACGGCCAACGACTTGCCGATTGGAATCGCTCCTGCCTTGGCTGAAAAAGGAGCGATTAAAGTGCTGGCCATAAAACAAGATGAAAACACCCCGGCTGTCCTACCGTCTGCAGAGACCATGAAGGAAAAGTCTTACCCCATAATTAACTCGATCCGCCTCTACTGGGACAGTCAATCTCAGGACGATCGCATCAAGAAGTTCGTCGACTTTTGCGCTAGCAAGGGGCTACAGAGTAATCAGCCGGTGAAAGAGTCAAAGCCGTAAAAGTCATGAGGCTAAACATTTTCTTGACCGTAGAACAATTTTCCGGAGTGAGGCTCCCTGAGAGGCGCTCTAGGCATCGCTGCTTCAGCTACTTTGCTGACGGAAAGAGTTGGGTCGGAAAGGATTGTCATATAGGAGTTGTCAACAATAATGTCCCTTTAGCCATGTGATGCACAGCATTCGGAAAATTCAGCGTGACTGATTTTGCTGTCAGTAGTTCTCGTTCCCAGGCTCTGCCCCATATGCGCTAACTTAGTGATGAGTTCCCCCCTTTTGTAAAGGGGGGTTAGGGGGGATTTTGAGCTAACCCTTTGAAAATCCCCCTAAATCCCCCTTTAGAAAAGGGGGACTTTGAAGGCTTGTCAGGCGTCCAAAGAGCATGTAACCAGTGAAACAAACCTTAAGTTAGCGCTAATGAGGATCTGCGTGAGAATGCCTGGCCTGGAGGCTCTGCCTCCTTAACCATGGTGAATTAAGCTCCCTTTCAGGGCGGAGCCCTAGAAGGCATGGATTCCCAGGCAGAGCCTGGGAACCAGGACGCCTTGGCCGATTGCTTGCTCCCGGCCTGTGATGAGACTTCTATTCAGCCCCTTGCGACTTCAAGAACTCCACCACGTCCCGGTACCCGGCGGACGAAGCCCACATTAAAGCCGTCCAGCCGTTCCTGTCTTTCGCGTGCACATCGGCTTTGGCTTTTAAGAGCTGCTTCACCACATCCAAGTGACCTTCGGATGAAGCAATAACCAACGCGGTGGCCCCGTATTGGTCCTTTGCTTCGGTCTCCGCCCCGGATTCCAAGAGAAGCTTGGCCACGTTTGAGTAGCCTCGACGACAAGCCCTCATCAGAGCGTTCCAGCCGTAATCGTCCTTTGCATTGACGTCGGCTCCTTTGCTCAGAAGCAGTTTCACCTCATCCTCAAACCCTCTTCGAGAAGCCTTCATCAAAGCGGAAGCGCCATATTGATCCCTAGCCTCAAGTTCTGCCCCCTTCTCGATCAGCATGCCCACTATGTTTTTGTACCCCGAGGCCGCGGACCACATCAGAGGTGTCCAACCGTTCTTGTCCTTGACTTGAACATCAGCTCCCGCTTCCAACAGCTCTTTAACCACTTTCGAGTGACCTTCACGGCAGGCTGAAATCAAGGCGGTCCAACCGTTGGGATCTTTGGCGTTGACTTCAGCCCCGCTCGCCAATAGTTCTCGAACGTTTTCCGCATTGCCTACCTTGGCCGCGTGTATGATCTTGTTTTCCATCGGCGCTCCACAGTGCGGGCACGCTTCAGCAAAACTGGAAACCTTTTCTGTGCATTCATAGCATGTGGTCAAAGCCATGGTTCTACCTCCAGATCTTCAAGCCGCGTTTTCTTCGAGGGCCAAATCCTTGCTTGGCCTAACAAGACTTCTATCGCATTGAATGCTTTTCCATCAGCTCGATAATATCTTTATTACGTATGGCCTGGGCCCACATTGGGGCTGTCCAGCCGTTCTTATCCCGCGTTCGCAGATTAGGGTTCTTCTCCAGAAGGAGCCTCACTACTTCTCGGCGTCCCTCGCTTGCAGCCAAGATCAGCGCAGTTTGTCCCTCTTGGTCTATTTCGTCTACATCGGCTCCCTGGGCCAAAAGCAGCTTCACCACTTTGCTGTGACCGCCTCGGGCTGCTCTCATCAAAGCAGTGGACCCGGCCTTGTCCGCCGCGTTGACGTCGGCGCCTTGGTTCAGAAGTATTTGCACGGTTTCCGGATAGCCGCGACGGGACGCTTTCATCAGAGCCGTAGCGCCATGCCGATCACGGGCATTAAGATCAGCCCCTCGTTTGACGAGTAGCTCCACCACATCCACATGACCCAGGGATGCTGCCCACGTAAGTGGCGTCCATTCATTGACGTCGGTCACATTCACATTGGTACCCTGCGTCCAGAAGCACTTTGACAACCTCCGCATGCCCTTCACGGCAAGCCAGGACTAGAGCAGGCCAACCTTCTTCGTCTTTCGCCTCCATATCCGCTCCTTTGGCCAGGAGGAGCTTCACCACCTCAGCATGATTCATGAGGGCAGCGCGCATGAGCGCTGTAACGCCGGTCTCATTACGGGCGTTGACGTCGGCGCCATTATCCAACAGAATGGTGACTACATCAGATCGGCCGTTGGCCGCGGCCCATCGTACAGCCCGGGGCTCGGGAGCGGCCCCTTTTCTTAAAAGTAGCTCCACCACTTTCGTTCGTCCTTCCCGGGCAGCCTTGAGCAGAGCACTTTCACCGGTCTCGTCCTTGCCATCAAGTTGAGCGCCATGCTCCAGAAGCACTTCTGCGAACTCGAGATGACCGCGTCCGCAAGCTTCCATTAATGGCGTTCGACCAAGTTCATTCGTGGAATTCACATCCACACCGTACTGAATAAGAAGTCGAGCCACCTCAGGATACCCTTGTGACGCAGCCCAATTCAGTGCCGTGCTCCCCCCTTCTCTCCTGGCGTTGACGTCGGCTCCGGCATCTAAAAGTTTTCTCATTATTTCCGCGTTCCCGGTCGAAACAGCCCACATGAGCGCAGTTGTCCCTCCTTGATCTGCGACTTTGAAATCCGCGCCTTTGCTCAGAAGCAATTCCACCATCTCGATCCGGCCTATTTCAGCAGCTTTCATGAGTGCTGTCGCGCCCATCTTGTCGCCGGCATTTACATCAGATCCCCTGTCTATCAGTTGCTGCAATGAGCTCAAATCGCCAGACTCCACCACGTGCATCAATTTGTTTTGCATGGGAGCTCCACAGTGCGGACAGGCTCTCGCCATACTAGAGACTTTGCCATCACATTCGTAACAAGTCATTAAAGCCATCGACATTCACCTCCCGTGGAATTGTGGGCAGAAGGTTCGATCAGGTCCTGACATTTGCGAGAATACGTTTTCTCATAACCGTTTATCGCTGCTCACTTTGCCTTCAGTCTCACGCATGGGCCACTAGACCCGCTGTAATCAAGCATAGGCTTTGCCGTCACCGGCCCGATTCAGATTTGTCGCACAAGAGCCGAATAACTTGAGGTATAGATTCAGCAAGTGCCGTGCCAAGACGAAATGTTCGGCGTGGACACGGCAACTACTTGAAATTGAATTGTATTATCAGTGGGGCTGACTATTCCGGTCCCAGCTTAAAGAGGTGGACTGTTATAGTTTTTTACAGCGTGTAAAGGAAAAGACTACAGCAGAAGTAAACATTTACTTGGGTAGGGGAAAAAGTTCTTGCGGAACATGTCGTTGCGAGCGCAGTGACGCAGTCTCCTCGGGTGGGAGATTCTGAAACCAGGTATTGCTTCGCTGCCACCTTTGACGAGGAGCGCTTTCATCAGTTGGCGAAAGGCTCTTTCCCCTCCCTTGACTGAACGAATACCAGCACAACTAATATTCCGCGCCGCGAGCTTTCAGCAGTTTCACTACGTCCGCATGGCCTGCGGAAAAAGCCCATAACCATGCGGTCCACCCGTTTTTATCGCGGGCGTGCACATTCGCTCCACAATCCAGAAGCTCTTTGACCGTGTCCAGGTGGCCTTCGGAGGCACAGATTATAAGAGCAGTAGCGCCGCGTTCATCCGGCTCCTCGGCGTCGGAACCGTGGTCCAAAAGCAGTCTGGCGACCTTTGCGTACCCCCTTCGTGCCGCCCTCATCAGGGCAGTGCGTCCCATTCCATCTTTTGCATTTACATCGGCACCGCTGCTGATAAGAATCTTCACCACCTCGGGAAAATTCCTCCGGGCAGCTTTCATCAACGAGGTTGCGCCGTATTGGTCCGTGATTTCGAGGATGGCTCCGTTCTCAATACACAGCTTCACTATTTCCTCATGCCCCAACGATGAAGCCCACAGTAACGCAGACCAACCATAGTTGTCCCTGGCATTGACGTCGGCTCCCTTATTTAGAAGCAGGCTTGCCACTTCCAAATGACCTTTCAAGGAGGCCTTCATTAGCGCGGTCAGGCCATCCCGCCCCGTGGCATTTACATCGACCCCGGCAGCCAACAGGCGTTGAACGTCATCTCGATTTCCTGCCTCGGCTGCTGCGAACAATTCGTCTTGCATGGTTTCCTCCTTCATGGCTCTCACGAGCAAAAGCTCAAGCAACATGCCTCAAATTTCTTTTGCATTTCCTATGCCAATGCTCTTTCAAGCCCGTAGTATTTCATCACAGCAGTCTGATAGCGCATTGGTAGTTTGCAATTGCTCCAGCGTTTCGTTGCTAAATTGTCAAACACAATCGAAGCTCGAATCAGGTGAAAAAAGTGCTCTTGTAATGTTTTTGGACAATTGCGTAATCTTTGCAGACATTATGGTGGGGCTCGCATTGTATGAAGTTACCATGTCTGGGCCTAAGAGTGAGTCATGACGCCAAGTTACTCTACAGGGCCAGTCATGAAATGAGTTAACATGCCAGGGTTCCGGGGAACCTCCTTTGCTGCGAACTGCGGGACCACCTACGCTAGGTGTCGCTTGAGACTCTGCCGGCAACCTTTGGTGGTTCTAATTCACGTCTACGTTACGCCACTATCGGGCATGGGGCTTTTGGTCTTCGTCAGACGGCGGTGGCTGATATGGGCGTCCAGGATAATTTATATTGAAATTAAAATGATAGAACTGTCTGGGCAGCCGCATGAGGTTAAATACCATTACACCTATGGACAGTCGGTCAAGCCAGGATGAAAGCGGCCAGCCAAAATGCACTGTGACTTTTTTGTGAGTCAACTCATATTCAACGACCTTTAGCAGGGCAACTATGTGCTGATAAATGCTTCGTTTGCTTGCAGCAAAACGGAAGTGATTGGCGGCCAATTTCGTGGGGGCTCCCTGTCGGGGGTTGTAGAACGTCACGTAAACTTCATTCTGTCTTCACAAGTCTCAGCGCTTCTTCTCGCGGCCTTCTGAAAAATATGTGCACTTCGTCCTCAGTCGATTCCGCTAAATGCAGTATCATTTCCATCTGGCTGTCCGTCTGGGCTATTTCCTTGATTTCAGGTGCGCGTTTCCGGGCCACGATCAGCCCCGAGGCGAGGACGATGCCGGTAATAGCTGCCCACAATTCCGTACCATGGGGTTTCATCCAGGCAAGGAAAAGGAAGCAACTGACAAATATCAGAAACATAATTAAAGTGATAAGACGGCTCGTGCTGAAATGGATGACCTCCTTTGTTCCCATGAAATAGCGGTAAATCAGAAGAGATCCCATGTTGATGCAGAAACTGGCGATCAAGCCCAGGGCGTACATGTCCGCGAGTATCATCTGACTCCCCTGGGCAATGAAAATGATAGCCGAAAAGAAACCCGCATTAAGCAGATGGATCCTATAGAGAGACTGATTGCGATTGGTGGCAGTAAGCCAGTGGAAGCCGTATCGTTCTGCTACCCTTTCCAGCAGCTCACTTGAGGCCACAAACGCCGTGTTTATGGCCATGATTAAAGCCAGACTGGCCAGAACAGCCACCGCGATTCCGAATGGGACCCCATTCAATTGTGTGGCGTAATACGTTATCAGGTCACCTTCATGGGCCGCGAAGTCTATCGGGGCTGACAAAGCCAGTGCTGCCACAAGGGGAGTAACGATCCCCACAGTGAGAGCGAGAAATATGTATGCCCTGCCGATTTCACGCCATGAACGAACCAGGCCCGCGGTCTGCAAGACCGACTCCACCCCGGAATAGGCCAGAACGCAACTGGCTACAGAGGCAATGAAGATCCCGTAACTCCTTCCCCAGGAGTCGGTATGAAGCCGGGTCGCCGTATCATCGACGGATTCTTTTAGCCGCAGGATCGACTCACTATCAAGGGACAGTATTCCGGAGACGATCAGATTAAAGAAAATGAATGCGGCAAGAATGAAAATCGTGAACGTGAATCTGGCATTTTCACGAATCCCCAGGATATTGAGCCCGGCTATGGACCAAACTATCCCGACGGCCATAGCCATCTTTGAAAAGTGAGACACCGAAAAAAACGAGGTGGCATTTTCTACGGCACTGACGGCTGAGATACAGGCCGTGAGTATGTAGTCTACCATGATGGAAGAGACGGCCACATACGAGATCACCGGGCCCAGCACCAGATAAGAAAAAGAATAGACCCCACCGCCGAATACCCCATGATGTTCCAGGATCTCCGCTATTTCCACCAGCCTCGTTGTCATGTAATGAATGAACAGAGCGGTGAAGGCTATGAAGACAATGGCGCTCGGCCCTATGAACCGGAATGCCTCGGCTGGGGCATAGAATACCGAAGTCAGCTCATCCATCAAGGTGATGATGGCCACGGAAAACCACGTAAGCCAAAAGCGTCCGTTCAGGTAGTAAGTCAGTAATCCCGGTTTGCGCAGCAAATAGATAAAGAGACCCAGCAGGGATGCGTTAATGATTACCAGAATTACGGTCTTCATTTAGTGGCTTGTTCCATGAATCGGCATTAACGGAAGAACTTCCGTCACCCTCGGCAAATTATTCCACTTACCGAACAGCCAAAGGGACTCGGTCTTCACCGCTGGAGCCTATATGTCTTTCCTCTGCTTAGTCAAGCTAAAAGCCTCTGGAGAGCCCTTGAGCGGACTCCACGTCCGGCAGGATCTTTTCTGAAATGGAGTGGTCTTGCTTAGGTCCGCAAAGAGCCAAGGTTTGGAACATGAGCAGCCAGCCAACACTAAGAGGATAGCGTGCTTGAAACGGACCTATGCAGATCTTTGCGCAGGTGTCTTGTCAGAAGCGCAAGCAGGGATAGCGCTTTCGATCAGCCGCAATAATAGCCATTGCCCACCAAGCGGTTTACGTGCTAGTAAAGATTCAGGATCGCGCACTAGGGGGCTGTTGCGTATCGCAATACTTTCCCACGCTGTTTGAACATTACCGACATTGACAGCATAGTCGCAGTGGCCAAGGCGGTTGGACGGAGCGGAGCTGTTTAAAGATGCGAAACAAGACAGGACTTTTCTTGCCGAGATATTTTTCAGAAGGACATAACTGTGACAGAAGATGAAGGGCGAATGCCGTTTCTGCAGCACCTGGAAGAGCTGCGTTCTAGGCTGATCAGATCGGTCTTGGGACTTTGTGGTCGGATTTTGTGTCTGCCTGGTGTTCAGCGAACGGCTCTTCAGTGTGCTGGCCAAGCCGATCATTGGGCTGCTCCCCCCGGACACTACGCTGGTTTTCACCAGTCTTCCCGATCCCTTTTTTATTAATCTCAAGATAGCGTTTTTTGCCGGCCTATTCTTGACGCTCCCTTATGTACTCGTATCAACTGTGGCTATTCATTTATCCGGGACTTCATGAGCACGAGCGTCGCCTTGCTCTGCCGTTTATTATGTGTGCTACTCTGCTTTTTTATCTCGGAGCGGCATTCGCCTATTTCCTAGTGTTCCCTGCGGCTTTCAAGTTCTTTCTGGGTTGGCAGTCTGAAGTGCTGAAGCCCATGATAGCAATCCGCGAATACGTTTCTCTTGTTGTTCTACTGATGGCTGCTTTTGGTGCAATCTTTGAAACACCTATTGTGATCGTGTTCCTGGGCCTTCTTGGAATCTTCAACAGCGGACATCTGAAGAAGGGGCGGAGATACTTTATTGTCCTTGCTTTCATAATCGCTGCGATACTGACGCCCACGCCTGACGTAATAAACCAGACTCTGATGGCTGTGCCGATGCTCCTGTTTTATGAGGTGGGAATCCAAGTTCTGGTGCTATTCGAAAAGAAAAGGGAGCGAGAGAGAAAGAAAGAAGAGGCAGAAGCTGCTGCGGAAGACCTGTCATAGGAAGGTTAATTCCGCACCCAGGCTATTCAGTTTTGGAACTTGGCATCAAGTCGGTCTTCCTTAGGGAATGATCACACCTGCTTAACTCTTCAATCAGCTCAGGGAGTTCTATCATGAATAAGATGCTCTGGTCGGTAGCAATGGGAGTGGTTCTGTTTGCGGCACTGGGGGCATTCGGAACCGCAACGGCGGACCAAAAAGAAATCGCCGTCATCTGGGAGGGCAAGTCCCGGATGACGACCAACGTGGCAATGGGATTGCTTCCGGGGTTAAGACAACTGGCGCCTGATCTGAAAGTCACTCTTTACAGGGAACTCAAAGACATGCCAAGCGGCCGAAAATATTTTCCGTGAGTGCGAGCCGAGAGTGGATGGCATTGTCTTTCTTCGCTCGTCAGGGGCTCAATTCCTCGCGAAGGTGGACCCAAAAGTTCCGTGTTTTGTGGGGGGCTGTAACAACCCCGCGGAGCTAGGCACAATAAAAAACTTAAATGCCCCCGAAGGAAAAATCACCGGAGTCACTTATTTTATCCCGTATGAAAAGCGCTTTGAGATTATTAGGACTCTTTTCCCCAACACAAAACGAATCGGACTGCTGGCAGAAAAAGGGCATGCCAGCACCCCCATCGAACAACAAGGAGCACGGGAACAGTGTGACAGGCTCGGCATCACTTATAACGAGGTTATCGCTTCAAACCTGAAGGAATTGCTCGACGGAACCAGACAACTTTCGGGCAGAGTAGATTTGTTCATCATAACTAGTACTCGGTTGGTGATGGACAACATCGTCAATCTTCTCCCGGTTCTAAACCCCGCTAAGATACCGACATTCTCTTTTGCCGAGGAACCTGTGAAGGCAGGGGCCGTGGCGGGAGTGGCTGCTGATGACGCCAAGCTCGGGAAGTTCCTTGCCGAGTCAGTGGTGGACGTGGTCGTCAAGGGAAAGCCTGTTTCTCAGGTTCCCGTCAAGACAGACCCAGATCCTCGAATAAGCATCAATGAAACCATGATGAACAGTCTAGGGCTCAAGTTTCCAGATGCGGTGCTCAAGAAAGCTGAATTGGTCCGATAGTCTTATTTTAGGATTGGGATTTCGTTTGGATTAGATCTTCAGGGGCTCATACTTATAGTGGTTTGAAAGTCTTGACGTTTTTAGGTAGCCGCATCTCAAAGAATCGGTAGGCCCGGCGTCCCTGCCGGGCGGAACCGGTTGATTTGGTTGACAATGATCCACCGGCACGGAGGCTAATTTCGGGGAATCGCTCTTCGCAATTCGTGATTACTTTTGAGAACTGCTCTAAAGACCGCAATCCATTAGTGGTGTCGCTGGTGTTGCGCTTCATAAGATGTGGGACACCACACTAGATCCATCCGTGCTCCCGGTACCATCCCAGCGTCTTTTCAATGGCCGCAGACAATGAGGTTCCGGGGCGCCATTGCAGGTCTCGGTAGGCTTTTTCCGGAGAGCAGACCCAGGCTATTTGTTTCATCTCTTCCAGCTTCTCCGACCTGAAAAGAGGAGGAGTCTTGCGCACCTTGCCGAGCAAATCTCCGGCCAGAGCCGCAAGTCTCATTGCAAGCATAGGCACGCGTAGCGTGATCGAGCGACAGCCGGCAATCCGAGCAACCTCTAGGACGAATTCTCTCCAGACCACGGGCTTCGGGTTTGCTAGAAAGTAGGTCTGTCCGCGCGCTTTCGACGCCAGCGCCGCGGTGAGAATACCATCCACGAGATCTTCCACGTAAATTATGCTTATCATCCTGTCAGGGCCGGCAAGACATGGAGCCAAGCGGTAGCGTGTACACTTGAACACCCCCAGCACGTCTGTATCTCGTGGCCCAAAAACTGTCGGCGGGCGAATTATGGTGACAGGGACTCTGTCTGTGAAGCTCAGCGCAACTTCTTCAGCTTCAAGCTTGGAACGTCCGTAAAGGGAAACGGGGCAGAGAGGATCAGTCTCGGTAACAGGTGTGCCATCATCCGGCGAAGGCCCGCATGCGGCCTGGGAACCGATCAGCAAGAATCTCTTGAGGTTAGAATTAGTAACCGGGTTTGAAAAGAGTTCCAGCAAGCGTCGGGTGGGCTCGACATTGGCCTCGCGGTAACTTCTGTAATCACGCGCGCGGGTTGCCCCAGCCAAATGTACTACATAATCAAACCCTTGATTCTTGCCAACTTCAGAGCCCACGTCAGCCAGAGGTATGGCGCGGGCGTGGATTCCCGAGAGATGCCGGAGGTTCGACATATCGCGAACAGGACAGACCACCTCCCACCCTTTTCCTACCAGTAGCTCGGCCATGTGGCTTCCTATAAAGCCCGTGGCCCCCGTCACCAATGCTTTCAATATCAGGCTCCTTAAGCCGGTTCTCGCTCAAGTGAATGATTTATGTCGGCCGACCTCGCTGCGGTCAACTCTGCGCGATTTGAAATGATAGAGTCGGGCCAATAAGTGGGGTGAGATGCCCAAAAAATACCCGATAATCACAGCCTGATTGACTGCAGTAGTCCACCATACCCCATATTCTCGCCAGCGACGCGCTGATGTCACTACAGGCTCCGGTACAATGCTTATGCGGCCCCGTTTGCTCAGGCGGCGCATGAACTCGAAATCCTCCATTATCGGCAGTTCCGCAAACCCGCCCATCCCATGGAAGAGGCGTGCTCTTATGAAAATGGCCTGGTCGCCATAAGGCATGTGTAGCCTGCGCGATCGAATATTGGCCAACGCCTCGATTATTTGCGACCAGCGGGCATTTTCGTCGAGTTTCAGCGGAAACGCGCCACCTGCCACGCTCGGCTTGTCCAGCTCGCTGCGAACATGATTTGCCCACTTCCTGGGCAGCGCGCGTGTCAGCATGAAGAAACAGCAGGATGTCACCGCATGCTTCTTTTGCCCCGGCGTTCATTTGTGCAGCCCGACAGGCCGGGACCTGGAGACTCCGTACGTTGTAAGCTCGCGCAATTTCCATTGTTTCATCGTTGCTGCCGCCGTCCGCGATGATGACCTCCACGTTTTCGCTCTCGCTAACGGTTTCCAGCGTAGCCGGAAGGATATGGGCTTCATTCAGCGTAGGTATTATCACGGAAATAATTGCGGGAGTCGCGGCGTGCCTCTCCGAGTCGAATGAGTGTGACAGACGTTGAAGACCATGGGGGCTCACTTTTTGGAACCTGTCCCACGCTTCCAGGTCCTCAGGGCGGTCTACGTCGTCCATAAGCTCCACAAGCTTTACAGAAAGCCCATTCAGACGAACGACCTCGAGCGTGCGCGCCAGGACGTCGTGCGTTCCCCATTGTATGTCATGGAAGAGCGAAGGACACGGTCGTTTCAAACCTATCAGATAATAGCCGCCGTCGTGGGCAGGGCCGAGTACCACGTCGTGCTCGCGCAGGCTTTCAAGAGCTGTCTCGAGAAGATTGGTCTGTAAGTCCCGGACAATCTGTTCCGATAACCAGAACCCGCTCGCTCCCCTTCAGAAACGCTTCTTTGAACGCCGCATGCATTCGGGTACCCAGATCTCCGGCACGTTGCTCACAATAGGAGAACCTGCTTCCAAGCCACCTGCTCAGAAGGGCCTCATCGCCACCTTCGTAGCAGACCTCTAGGGAGACCTCACGTCTTGCGGCCAGGTCCTGCGCCTGAGCAAGAACATGTTCGGCCATGCGGCGCTGGAGGTCCGCGGCCCCTTCTGCTCCAAGTACCGGAATCAGGCGTGTTTTTGTTTTACCCGGTTCCGGGTACCGTGTGAAAATGATGATCTTTTCCCGCATCCGTAGACCGACGTGTCGGCTCCTTCTAAGAATCTTGTGAAGATTTGGCCTTCAGTCGGCTTCTTTCAGTTTTGCGGTCGTATGCTGCGTCGATTCTTTCGATTAATTCCTCGATAGCGTAGGGCTTGAGAAGATAATCAAAAGCGCCCAATTTTATAATCTCTTTGGCCGTATCTACCGAAGCGTAGCCCGTCATTATGATCACTTCAATTTGAGGGTCTATCTTTTTGATTTCCGACAACGCCTGTACTCCTCCCATTTCAGGCATTCTTATGTCCAGGACGACTATGTCGTGGGGCGTGTCGCGGCAGCTTCTCCAGGGCTTCTTTGCCGCTGCCGGCAGTTGATGCCTCCAAGCCTCTTACGGTCAGCAGCTTGCACATGGTGGTCCTGAATCTCTCTTCGTCGTCTACGATCAACACCTTAGGTTGCGAAGGCATTTCTATTTGGCTCCTTCCGGCTCTCTGTGGATAGGGAGGTGTATGGTAAAAGTCGTGCTCTCGCCCACATCACTGGTGACGGAGATACGACCTCCCAATCTCTCGATTATTCCCCGGCAAATGGCAAGACCCAAGCCGGTCCCCTTGCCTTGAGGTTTTGTGGAAAAGAACGGCGTAAAGATTTTATTCAGATTCTCTTCGGATATACCGCTCCCTGTGTCCGTGACCGCAATTTCTACAGAATCGTTTTCATTAGATTTAGTGGTAACGGTTATTGTTCCATCTTTTTCTACTGCGTGGGTTGCGTTGATAAGCAGATTGAGCACTACTTGGCGCAGTAGAGGCGGATCACTGTATAATATTGGCAAGTCCGGCTCCAACAAAGTAGTAACTCTTATGTTTTTCGTAGCTGCTTCTCGCTCGATCAGCGCGACCAGATTCTTGATCAAGTCATTTATATCCGCACCTTGAATCACCGGCTCCATCTCGCGTGCTAGATTGAGCAGCTTGTGTACAATTTCTTTGCACCGGTCCACCTGGATAGATATCTCGCGGAGTGAATCCCTCAAGTCCCCCACTGTCCTGGCGTCCTTGAGAGGTTCGTTCTGCAGCAGATGTTGTATCCATTGAGTCTCCTGAGCAATTATTCCGAGTGGATTATTGATTTCATGTGCTATTCCTGCTGAGATTTCGTCAACCGTGGAAAGTTTTTCGGTCCTGCAGAGCTGCTCATCAGCAGCGCGCCGTCGCTGCTCGGCAATTTGAGTTGCGCGTAACAAGTTCCTTGTATGGAAAAAAGCTATCGCAGCGATCATAACTGCGCCCAGAGCGAAGAAACCGCTGGCCGCAAAGACCAGCGGCACCGCCGTGAAGAGGATCAACAAACTTAAGAGATAAGGGTGAAAGTCACGGTAGGACATTTTGGTTGACCGCTGAGGCACACGACTTTACTTGGGAGTTTGGTCCGGAGAGTCATGGCTTAAACTCTTTCGGGAACAGCTTCGCTTCCTGCCTGACGAGATCTCTCTTCCTCGATTAACTTTCTTTCATAGGCCTGAGTCATCTGTTTGAGCAAGTCATCGAGGGGGACGGGTTTCATGACATAATTATATGCCCCGAGCTGAAGCCCCTGGATTCCGGATTCCACGGAGCCGTGTCCCGTTAGCATGATCACTTCCGTGAGGGGTCTTTTTTTCTTCATCGCCCGCAAGGTTTCGATGCCGTCCATGCCGGGCATTTTCACATCCAGGATGACTACATCAAAATCTTTTGTGTCCATCAGATCTAGGGCTTCGGGTCCACTATGAACCCCGTCGACTTCCAGACCTCGATCAATCAGACGCTTGACAATGGTTTCTACAAAATCCACCTCATCATCTACTATCAACACCCTGAACTTCTCCACGGCTCTAACCTCCTCGGCGCTTTTCTCTTCTCCGTATCACCCTTATGGAATCAGGTTGCTAAGCCTCTTGCAGGCACATAAATAGTAAAAGTGGTGCCTTTTCCCTCTTCACTGGCCACGGTGATTTTCCCTCCCAACTTCTCAATGATGCTGTAGCTGATGGACAGACCCAGTCCTGTCCCGTCCTGAACGCTCTTGGTAGTGAAAAAGGGGTCAAAGATTTTGCCCAAAACCTCTTTAGGGATTCCCGGTCCGTTGTCTGATATTTCGATCACGACACTGCCATGATTCCCTCCATCGTAGCTTGTTCTCAAATTAATGGAACCGCCCTTCCCGATCGCGTCGATAGCGTTATTGATAATATTGAGAAAAACTTGCTGAAGTTGTGCGGAATCAGTCGTGACACGCGGGAGCTTTTCAGCAAAAGCGGTCTGTATGCTAATATCTCTGTAATGGGCTTCATTTTCAAGGAAGGTGATGGTCTCGGCCAAAATTTGATTCACGTCCACCATGTCTTCGGTAGGCTCCATTCGGCGTCCGAAGCGTAGCATGCGATGGGTGATGGTTCTGGACCTATCGACTTGGCGCTCTATCTTTTTGATACAATCCTCGAACTCACCGAAGTTGGGGCTGGCTTTGATATCCTCCTTTTCAAGAAGGTCTTTCATCCACCCGGCTTTTTCTCCGATTATGGCCAAAGGATTGTTGATCTCATGAGCTATTCCCGCAGCCATTTTCCCCAGCGCGGCCATCTTTGCCGACTGGACCATAAGATCATCGCTCGTGGCCTTTTGGCGCTCCATACGGATGAGTTGGCTCGTCATTGACCGGGTGGTAAAAATTGTTCCGGTCACGACCAGGAAAATACCCGCAACCAGGATCAGCGCCTCCGCATACTGTGCCTTTAAAAGAGGGGCCATCTCTTCTCGGGGATCTTCCCTGAGGACCAGCACCCACTTGGGGTAAGTGATCGGGCAGGCGGCAAAGAGGACATGATCCCCGTTGGAGTCCATTTCTTCAACATTTACCCCTATTGCCGACGAGAAATTAGGTGTGGTAGGGTGTTCAAAAAGCTTCCCGCTGAATCGCGGGGCCGTTTGGAGCACGTTAGCCCCGTTAATGATGAACGCGTCTCCTCTTTTGCCTGCTTGGCCCTGGCGCACAATGTTGTCGATGATCTCCGAGTTGATCGTGGCCCGAAGGATCCAGCGCCTATTCCCCTCCACGCCGGTTACCGCGATGATGAAATGAGGAATTTTGCGAAAACCCAGAAAGACATCGCTTACATGAACTCCGTACGACATCGCGGCCTGGAACCAATCTTCGTTGTGATAGTTGACCGATTTCAGTTGTTCATGATGAGGTCCCACGTACGCCAGATGGTTCCCCTCGTGGTCGATAACCCCCAAGTCCAGGAAGGATTTTGACCGCGACTGCATCGTGTCAAACACTTTTTTGAGATATTCCTCGTCCTTCAGGCGGTCCAGGGTTTGGGTATTAGCTACAGTGATTAGTTGGGCGACACGTTCGTCAAAAAAAAGTTCGATGGCATTCCGACGATTTTGGCAAAGCGTCTTCAAAGCCTCCATGATCTTGCTGGTGTAGGCCGTATCGAATTGGTAGTATATGGTGACGCCCAGCGTAAAGAGCGGTATGAGCGAAAAAAAGAGCGTCATTGCGATGATCTTTATTCGCAGTCTCTGATAGTGATTTGAAGCCATTAAGACTTGTCCTCCTGAGCCACTCGCCTGCGGTCACCGGTCGGATGCCATAGCGGACTGCCGGTGTTTCATCGAACTCCCTCCAAATCCGAGCACAGCTATCTCCAGGTGCCCAGCCTGTTGCTGTCCCAACTTTCACCCGCGCTGCGGCATGCCCTCAAATCGGGTCGGATAATGCTTCCTGAGCACATCCATAACCGTAGTCCTCAAGCAATTCGTGTCCCCCTCCTTCTCCACTAGCGCGGCCACTTTGTCCAGAGCCGCTTGATCTGAGTGCTCCGCCAGGAAAGCGTGTATAACCACGGGCAGAGGCGGAAGACGAGTTTGAAGGCGCTGCAGGATTTCCAGCCCGTCCCCGTGAGGCATTTCCAGGTCCAGGATCAGCAGATCCGGTGGCTTCTCGGCCTCCATGAGGGCGAGCACTTCTTGGCCGTCCTTTGCCACTTGCGTTTGGTATCCCGCGTCCCGAAACTCGCGCTCCAAAAACTCCCTTACGTGACGGTTGCGGTCAGTTATCAGAATCCTGAATGGATCGTTCATAGAAGTACGCTCTAAAGCAATAAAAGGCAACAGAAAACCACTATTTTGCAATGACTGTGCCAGTCTGGTAGCGCCACTCTGTGAACTTAATGACCTCTAAACACAGTGATTTATTTCGACCCTTCGAATCCGCCCCCGCAGTGGGGGCGCCCCCACTGTCAGTATTTCTTACAGCCTGTAAAGGCAATTTATGCTCCGTGGCCTTTGGCTTAGTGGCCCAGTTCCTGACTCAGGTGACGAATTCTCGGACCGAAGACAACGGAGGATTCGAGGCTGCTGAATTGGTGGGACAGGCATCCTGCCTGTCGATCAAGAAAATGACAGGCAGGATGCCTGTCCCACCGATCTGAGAACGGGATCGGCCTCTAGCCCCAGAGGGATCTACAGGTTGGAATCGGGCAAGCATTCGAGCACAAGCTGTAAAGGGGAATTCACCCCCGTCAGTCCAAGGACAGCCCGTGTCTCTTCATTTTCTTGTACAAGAGTGTCCTGTGTATACCCAACAAGTCCGCAGCACGAGCCTTATTATTACCCGTTGCAGCCAGAGCATGGCGAATTGCTTCTTTCTCCGACGTAGATTTCACATCTTTTAGAGAAGATCTGCCCGTTTCCTCCGAATTTGCCGGCTTACCATGCAAGTAGAACGGCAGATCGCGTGGATGAATGGCATCCTTTTCAAGGGAACAAGAGACTCGCTCCAGAACGTTGGATAATTCACGCACATTCCCCGGCCAGTCATAATTCCTCAAGACTTCTTCAGTCCGAGGGTTAATTTTTATGTCCCGCAGATGCGCGTCAGTCACAATTGATTTTAGTATATGAAATGACAGAGGAATAATGTCTTCTCTTCGCTCCTTAAGCGGTGGAATGTGCAATGGTATGACGTTTAGGCGATAAAAAAGGTCTTGTCGAAACCTGCCCTGGCTGACCATCTCTTCAAGATTTTGGTTGCTGGCTGCAATCAGTCGAAAATCAGCCCGCAGCAGAGAAGTGGCGCCGATGCGCTCAAACTCCTTTTCCTCCAGGTACTCGCAGGAGCTTCGGCTGCATTTCGAGTGGTAGATCTCCTATCTCATCCAGGAATACTGTGCCGTGGTGAGCCAACTCAAACTTTCCGGGCTTCCCATCAGATTTGGCGCCCGTAAAAGCCCCTTTTTCGTAGCCGAAAAGCTCAGATTCCAACAGATCTTTGGGTATTGCCGCACAATTGATACGGATGAAAGGATACAGTCTGCGCCCGCTGGCACAGTGGATAGCCTGAGCGAACAGCTCTTTTCCCGTCCCCGATTGGCCTGTTATTAGGACCGGCAGACGAGTTCGAGCAGCCTTGAGGGCTTCTCTTTTCAGGTCAACCATGTAGTTGCTTACGCCCACAATGCTGTCAATCGTGTATCTGGTGGAGCGCAGCGAGATCAACTCCTGTTCATAGAACTCCACTTTTGATTCCAGCAGAGACAGCTTCTTGGCCAGTTTGCCAACGTCGCTGACGTCCTTGAACATAACTTGACCGAAGACAGCGATGACCTTGCCGTCTTTTTTGATGGGAATACGCTGCACGACCATATTCTGGCCTTTGATCCGATGGCTCCAACAGATCTCAGGCTGCCCGGTTTCCGCCACGATGTGCATACGGGTATTTTCGACAACATCCGTAACGTGTTTGCCGATTTGGGCTTCTGGGTCCACGCCGAGGAATTGTCCGTAGGGCTTGTTGAAGTGGGTCACATACCCGTCGGCATCTGCCACGAGGATGCCGTTATAGATGTTGTCCAGGATAAGTTTGTACATCTCCAACTGGTCAAGGATCTCTGGCGGGGCCTGGGCGTTGTGTTTAGATCGCCCTGCGGCCTGGCTGCTACCGGAACCCATTTTTTGGCCGTGTCCCATGGTGACGTCCCCCGTATCAGAATCGCTACATGTATCTATCCTTCTACATTATCCGATACCTCCCCACGCATATCAAATGAAATCTGTGACTCCCGACCAATTTGATCTGAAGGGCTTTTAAAGCTGACCAGGATCAGACCTCGTGGTACGCCGCGTGGCCAATGGCAGACCTTGGCGCAAAAATTGCTTCGCTGATCGCGACGCGCAACCCACGGGAACGCCGGCGAGGAACTATGGATATCAACGAACCCAAAATAGGCCGGGAAGAGATACTCATTCTGGTGGATGACGATTTCAATTCCGGGAACGTGTGCATCGTAACCGGTGCTGGAACCGGGATTGGGCGGGCAACGGCCGTTGCGGCCGCGGCCAACAACTTGATGACCGTAGGCCTCGACATCAACCCGGAGCAAGGCAAAAAAACGCAGCAGATGGCCCGTGAGATGGGAGGGCAAATGGTCTTCATCGAGACCGACCTTGCCAAAGATGAGGACATCGAGCGTGCTGTGCAGGAAGCCGCGGAACTTGGGTCCATCAAGTACGTAGCCAATATAGCCGGCATCCAACATATCGACCCGGTGGAAAGCTTCCCCATGGAGAAGTATGATTTTATGCAACGCATAATGCTGCGTGCTCCGTTCTACCTTTCCAAGCTGACTATCCCTCACATGAAAAGGAGTTCCAGCGGGACCGGAGCCATTGGTAACATGGCTTCGATTCACGCTCACATTTGCACAAAGAACAAACCTGTATACAACATCACCAAGTTCGGGCTGAGAGCGCTAAGCCAATCCATTTCCGCCGAGGGGGAGGGGAAGATACGCTCTTTCTCAATCAGCACAGGCTTTGTCAAGACTGCTCTAGCACTAAAGCAGATCCCGTTTCAGGCGGAACAGCGAGCCATTACCCCCGAAGAAGTGGTGCGGGATGTCATGATGGGCAAATCGCAGGTTAAGGAGATGATGTCGCCCGTGGAAACGGCCAATCTGTTCATGTTTGGGTTCTCGCGGCACGCGAGATACCTCGTGGGTGGCGATTTGCTGTTTGATGGCGGAATGGTGCTCACCTATTAGCGAGGAAGAGAAGGAGGTGCGGTCTAGGTTTAGCTGACTGCCGACCCTAGCAACTATGAGACCTGACAAGAGAGAAGGAGGTGCCAGGATAGCAGACAGAAAAGTAGTAGAAATTACCTTGACATCCGGATGGAGGGGAAGTTATGGTCGAAAAAAAGGGGTAGGTAAGCTCTAGAGCCGAATTCTTTCATCCTGGATCCAGTGCGCGTGTCTCGAGCCCCTGAGACGCTTCCCGATAACCACACAAGAAACCGCATCATCGAGATGTCCTGGCAGTAGTGACGAGATCGGACCATTGGTCTCGCCCGCACAGGCGTATTTAAGGCCCATAATATCAAGTTTAGAGGTGATCATGAAACGCAAGACCGTCAGAGTCGTGGCCGTTTGTTTCTCCCTTCTTATGATAGGAGGATTGGCTATCACCGGCAATGCCGTCGCGGCAGACACCATTCGACTTGGCTTTGTGGCTGATATTTCAGGAATAGGCGCGGTCTTCTATAAAGGGCAAAAGGCCGCTATAGACCTGTTCATCGAGGAAACCAACGCCTCTGGGGGCGTTCTCGGAAAGAAACTGGAATTGGTCGTGCGTGATGCCCAACTCAAGCCGGACATCGGGGCCAATATGGCCAGAGAGTTGATCCTGAGTGAGAAGTGTGATTTTCTCATTGGCCCGACCAGCAGCGCCGTGGCACTGGCTGTGACCAAGGTTGCCAATGAATTCAAGAAAATCGTCTACTTTCATACTTCCAATGCTGAAGCATTGACCACCACGGATTTCCAGCCCTACATGTTCCAGGTGGTTCCGAACACAGGCATCGAAGGACGGGGGATGGCTCGAGCACTGGCCAAGAAACCCTATAAACGGTACGGCTATATTGGCCCTGACTACGCTTACGGGCACGATCAGCATAACGCTTTCAGCAAAGAACTGGCTAAGCTTAAGCCGGATGCTCAAATTCTTGAGGTCGTGTGGGTCAAGGTCGGCGAAACAAACTACTCTCCTTACATACCTACGCTTATGGCCAAGAATCCTGAAGCCATATTCAGCAGTCTGTGGGGAGGAGGTCTGAGCACCTTTGTCAAGCAAGCCAAGCCTTATGGGATATTCACTAAGGCTACATTGTCCTCGTTGTTTGACTTGGACATGCTACGGGCCACCGGTCAAGATATGCCCGAAGGACAACTGGGATACGCCCGCTGCCCGTTCTATGCTGTGGACACCCCGGAGATGAAAGCTTTCGTCAAGAAATATGAAGACAAGTACAAAGACCTCCCCGCTGATTGGGCCATCATGGCTTATGACGGCCTCATCGCTTTGACGGACGCAATCAAGAAGGCCAACAGCATCGATTCAGAGCAAGTGGTCAAACAGATTGGAGGGCTGAAGTTCAAATCTCTTCGAGGCGATCGCTTCATCCGTGCGGAAGACCACATGGCCAACGTCGGAATCTACGTGGGTACGACCGCTAAGGATCCAAAGTACAAGGATTTTCTCATCCTGAAGGACGTCAAGGAAGTGCCCGCGGAGGAAGCGTGGCTTTCGGTGGAAGAGATAAAGAAGCTCCGATCGGAGAAAAAATAGCGTTTCCTCGTAGGCCGGTCCTTCTGAGCGATTTCCAGCCGCAGGGGCCGGCCTGCCCGCAAATTCCCTTTATTGGACTCCATTCATTCGGCGCCAAACCATGACTATCCAATACTACATCTTCATGCTCGTCAACGGCCTCAGCCAGGGGATGCTCCTGTTTATCATCGCATCCGGGCTTACGCTGGTGTTCGGGGTTCTCAGGGTGATCAATTTTGCCCACGGATCGCTGTACATGATTGGGGCGTTTCTGGCTTTTTCGCTCTCCACTCTTCTCACCGGCGGCTCCCTCTTCAGCTTTCTAATGCTCTTGCTCTTTGTTCCTCCGGCCATCGCGGTGGTCGGCTTTTTCCTGGAAATCTCGTTGTTCCGACGTGTGTACCGGGAGGAGCACCTGTTGCAGCTTCTGCTCACCTACGCCCTGGTCCTGATTCTGGACGACCTGGTGAGAGTGGTGTGGGGTGGTGACCCTCGCAACGTGGCACGTCCGGAATTGCTGGCAGGTTCGGTAGATATCCTTGGGCTGGCCTTGCCTACGTACAACGTGTTCATTCTCGTAGTTGGCCCTGTCATAGCCCTGGGCCTCTGGTTGCTGCTCTACCGCACCAGTGCAGGCAACGTTATCAGGGCTGCCGTCTCCTATCCGGACACGCTCGGGGCTCTGGGGGTCAACGTGTCGTGGGTGATGACCTCCACCTTCATGCTGGGGTGCTGGCTGGCCGGTTTGGGGGGAGTCCTGATGGCCGCTCTTGCCAACATTGATCTCGGCATCGGCATGGAGAAGATCATCGAGTGTTTTGCAGTGGTGGTCATCGGAGGTCTGGGAAGCGTGGGCGGAGCCCTGTTGGGGTCTTTGATCATCGGAGTGGGGATAACGTTCTTCCAGCTCCCCTTTGGCCGGTGGGCACTGGTCTTTCCATACCTCATGATGGCGTTGGTCCTGGTGATCAGGCCGTGGGGTCTGTTCGGCAAACCGGAACGATAGTGGTGCACGATGCAGAATAGCAACTGACAACTGGCAGCTCGTCGGGAGCTAGGAATTGGGTGGCAGGCGCCCTGGTCACCGTGGCGCTCTTTTTGCTGCCGTTCATCTTGGTCCGGTTGGGCAGAACCGGGGAGTACTGGATCTGGGTTACCACGGAAATGATCATCATGGCCCTGTTTGCCATGAGCCTCAACCTGATTCTCGGCTTCGGCGGCATGGTCAGCTTCGGGCACGCGGCCTTTTTCGGGGTGGGAGCCTACACGGTGGCTCTGCTGATGAAAAAGGCCGGGGCTCCATTGTACGTGGCCCTCATCGCCGCTCCCATGGTGGCCGCTCTTGTAGCGGCAGTAGTCGGCTGGTTTTGCGTGCGCCTCATCGGTCTCTATTTCGCAATCCTTACCCTGGCTTTCAGCCAGCTCCTTTATATGATCGTGTTTCAGTGGTACACCTTCACCGGCGGAGATGACGGAATTCACGGGATTCCAAGGCCGGAATTCCTCGGACCGATCAACTACTATCTGCTTTGCCTGGTTCTTTTCCTGGTCTGCTTCCTGCTTATGAGGATGATCGTCAACTCGTCCTTCGGCCTGACCATACGAACTATCAGAGAAAACATGGAACGGGCCAAATTCATCGGCATCAACGTGAGGCGCTATCAGTGGCTCAACTTCATCATTGCCGGCGCCTTCGCGGGATTGGCCGGCGGCCTTATGACCGAACTGAACCGGTTTGCTCAGACCGAATTCCTGCACTGGAGCAAATCCGCTGAGCCGATCCTGGCAAGCCTGGTCGGGGGAATGTATTCTCTGGTCGGGCCGGCGATAGGTTCCGCGCTTCTGATGTTTCTCAAGATTGTCCTTCAGCAGTTTCACAGGAGTCTGGTCGAAATCTGGGCCATAGTTCTGGGTTTGATACTGCTGGTCGTCGTACTCTTCGCGCCGGGAGGCGTGGTTGGCCTTTGTCAGAAAGCTCTTAAGAAGTCGGAATCGTGAACGTATTCAGTAACGGATGGTGAACCGTAACATGGCTGATGATATCCTCCGGATTGAGAATCTTTCCAAATCTTTCGAAGGCAACCAGATTTTCAACGATATCAGTTTTGCCGTCGCCGAAGGGGAGCTGAGCGCCATCATCGGCCCCAACGGCGCGGGGAAGACCACGCTTTTCAATCTGATAACCGGGTACCACATTCCCGACAGGGGACGAGTCATCTTCAAGGAAAAAGACATCTCGGGAATGCAGCCTTTCGACATTGTGCAGGCTGGGAATGGCCAGGGCTTTTCAGATCACCAATATCTTTCCCCGAATGACCGTGCTGGAAAATGTGGTCACCACCGTTATCACCAAGGACAGGGGCAACCTCAACATGACCACGGCCGTGAGCAAGCTGAAAGCCGTGCACGAGCGAGCATACCAGATGCTGGAGAGCGTCGGACTTACGGATCTGGCCCATCGGCAAAGCGGCACCCTTGCGCATGGAAATCAGAAAAGACTGGATATGGCCGTGGCTCTTGCGCTGGAACCCAAGCTGCTTCTTCTTGACGAGCCCATGGCCGGGATGAGCCCCGAAGAGCGCTGGCAGACCGTGGATCTGGTCAAGGAGCTCTGGGAACGGCTGAAAATCACCATGGTCTTCATCGAGCACGATATGGATATCGTTTTCGGAATCTCCCAGAAGGTCAGGGTGCTCTGCTACAAGACTCTACTTGCCGAAGGAACGCCACAGGAGATTTCATCCAACCACCAGGTTATCGAGGCCTACCTGGGCGAAGAGGTTTAGCCATGCAGCTTGGAGATCCAAGGGATAAACACCTTTTACGGATTGAGCCATATCCTTTTTGATGTGTCTTTGGAAGTCGACAGAGGGGAGGTCGTGGTGCTCCTCGGCAGAAACGGGGCCGGTAAGACCACCACCATGCGCAGCGTTATGGGATTGACTCCGCCCAAAGAGGGTACGGTCACGTTCAAGGGGCAGGACATCACCGGGTTTGCGCCGTTACAAGGTGGCCCGGCTCGGGCGTCGGCTTTGTGCCCGAAGACCGGCGAATCTTTCCCGATCTAACCGTGCACGCCAACCTGGATGTAGGTCGCAAGAGGTCGAAGAGCAAGGAGCAAATGGACCTTTGAACGGATCTACGAACTCTTTCCCCGTCTCAAGAGAGCTTCCCATAGACGCCGGGCGGCACCTGAGCGGCGGTGAGCAGCAGATGCTCACCATCGCCCGCACTCTCATGGGCGATCCGGATCTGATCCTCCTCGATGAGCCTTCCGAGGGGCTGGCTCCTATCATTGTCAAAGTTCTGGGGGAATTCATCGACCTGATCAAACAAGAGGGGATGACGGTGCTACTCTCCGAACAGAACGTCAAGTTCGCTCTGAAACATTCGGACCGGGCTTACATCGTGGACAACGGTCACATCAAATACCACGGAAGTATAGCTGACCTGGAAAAAGACGAAGAAATCAAAAAGCGCTATCTGGCCGTCTGACTTTCCTGTTCGTTTCTGTGAGCTAGAGGCGCCTGCATTAACATAAGGGCAATTTCATCGGTTGTAGGCACTACAGACCGCTGAGGTGCCGTCAAAGTCCCCCTTTTCTAAAGGGGGATTGAGGGGGATTTTCAATAGGTTAGTCAAAATCCCCCCTGACCCCCCTTTACAAAAGGGGGGAATAAATCACCACGTTGATGCCTATGTGAGCAAGAATCCGTGTTTTGCTGTGGGGATAGTCCCGGGGCTGCCACTGCTACGGACACATTGCCGATGACTCTACGAACACATGCGGAAAATTGATGGAGAGAGCCATGCAGAGGTTCCATAATCCCGACGTTATTATCACTGACGTGTTGAGTAGCCACGGGAAATGGCGGGCAGACAAACCGGCCATTATCTGTGGAGATACTCGCCTCACCTGGAGAGAGTTCAACAGCCACATCAATCGGGTGGCCAACGGGCTCATAGGATTGGGACTGCAAAAGGGAGACAAAGTAAGCCTCTTGATGAGCAACCGACCCGAGATGCTGGAAATATTGTTCGGCGCCATCAGGGCCGGCGGGGTGATCGTTCCATTGTCGGTTATGGTGCCGGGTGAATCTTTGGCCCGGATGGTGGAGGACTCTGACTCTCGCTTCCTGTTCGTGGATTCCGATCGCCGCCAGGTCATGGATCCTTTCCGAGACCAGTTCACGCAGATCGTTGCTGAGGGCTTCATATCCCCCGGCTCTGAAAGCGGCGTCTGGAAGTCATATTCCCAATTCCTAGCCGCCAATTCAGACCACGACCCGGGTGTCCCCCTGGTCTACGAAGATCCCATCAACATCATGTACACATCCGGCACAACCGGCACTCCCAAAGGCATCCTGCATACTCACCACAATCGCCTCCACTTCGCGATGAGCTTTGGCATGGACTTTCGTATTGATTCAGGGGCTATAACCGTCGTCGCCACTGCTCTGTATGCCAACGGCACGTGGTTGACCATGCTCCCCACCATCTTCGCGGGCGGTACGCTTGTGCTTATGCCCAAATTTGACCCTCAGGAGTACTCTGCATCTGGCTGAGAAGGAACGCTGCACGCACACGTTCATGGTACCTACCCAATTTATGATACTCCTGGAGCAGCCCAACTTTGATCAGTACCGATCTGGCATCCATGCGAATGTGGGTGTCTGCCGGCAGCCCCTTTCGCACCCAAACCAAGCAAGAAGTTCTCCAGCGCTTTCCGGGCGAGCTAGCGGAGTTATGGGGCCTTACCGAAGGTGTTGCCACCACCCTGAAACCTGAGGACATGCAGCGTAAGACTGACTCGGTGGGCATCCCACTCGTTGGCTGGGATGTGCGAATTATAGATGATCAGGGCCGTGAGCTGCCTCCGGGAGAGGTGGGAGAGATCGCAGCATTCAGCGCATTTCTGATGCCCGAGTACTACAAGCTCGCCGACAAGACCGCCGAGGCTATCTGGATCAACGAACGCGGCCGCACTTACCTGCGCACCGGTGACATGGGCAAGTTGGACGAGGACGGCTTCCTTTACATCATGGACCGCAAAAAGGACATGATCATCTCAGGGGGAATCAAC
This sequence comes from uncultured delta proteobacterium, assembly GCA_963786905.1. Taxonomy (GTDB): domain Bacteria; phylum Desulfobacterota; class Desulfomonilia; order Desulfomonilales; family Desulfomonilaceae; genus CAWBBA01. Next base: position 31,013 of record CAWBBA010000038.1, read on the forward strand.
ATCTTTGCCAGTGATCTGGAGCAGGTCGCCTCGAGGCATCCGGCGGTCAAGGATGTGGTGGTGATCGGCTTCGCAGACGAAAAGTGGGGCGAGACCCCTGTCGCTCTCGTTATTCTCAATGAAGGGGCCGCGGTGAGCGAGACGGAGTTGCTGGATTGGGTCAACCCCAAGCTGGCCAAGTACCAGCGGCTAAGGAAGATAGTTTTCCGCGAGGAGGATTTCCCGCGTAATGCTCTGGGCAAAGTTCTTAAGAGAGAATTGCGCGAGGCTTACCAGTAAGCAGTTCCAGGTGTAGACAGCGTGGGAACACTGTCTACTTTTTGATACGCTTTCTTTCTTCTTCGAGTTTGCGCAACTCCTTCCGCATTATCTTACCGGTAGCGGTCATGGGGAGTTCTCCCACGAATTCGACCTCTCGTGGGAATTCGTGAGCCGCCAATCTTACCTTCACGAAGTTTTTGATCTCCTGTTCAAGGGTTGGCGTTGGCGTCACATCGGGCTTGAGCACGATAAACGCCTTCACAATTTCCGTACGGACTTCATCCGGAATACCAACGACTGCGACCAGGCTTACCGACGGGTGTTTCAAAAGGCAATCCTCGATCTCCGCGGGCCCTATCCTGTAGCCTGCGCTGGTGATGACATCGTCTTTTCTCCCGACAAACCATAAGTACCCGTTTTCATCCTTGCGAGCCAAGTCGCCGGTTAGGCACCAATCGCCAACGTATTTCTCTTCCGTGGCCTCAAGATTGTCCCAGTACCTGGAGGAACATCACGGGGTCGGGCCTTTTGATGGAAACCTCACCCACGGCACCCATCGGAACGGGCACGCCGGATTCGTCCACAATTTCGACAACGTGGCCGGGGATGGGTCTGCCCATAGAGCCAGGCCGAATTTCCATTATTTCCGCACAGTTTCCTACAACCAGGTTGACTTCGGTTTGACCGTAAAATTCGTTGATTGTTACCCCCATGACCTGTTTTCCCCATTCCAGGAGCTCAGCGCCCAGGGTCTCTCCTCCGCATCCGATGCTCCGCATGTGAAAGTCGTAGCGCCTTCCAGGATCCTCGACCTGGCGCATCATCTTCAAAGCAGTCGGCGGCATGAAGGCATTGCGGATGCGGTGCTTTGCTATCAAGTGGAAGGCTTCTTCCGGGTCGAATTTCCTTGCCCGGTGGGCTACCACAGGCACCCCATGATGCCAACTGGGAAAAAGCACGTCTATTAGTCCGCCGATCCATGCCCAGTCAGCAGGCGTCCAGAAAAGATCATCTTCTTTCGGAAAGAAGTTATGTGGAAACTCTACGCCGGGAAGATGTCCCAGCACCACTCGATGAGCGTGGAGAGCCCCCTTCGGAGGGCCGGTTGTGCCGGAGGTGTAAATTATTAGAGCCGGATCATCTGCTTTTGTTTTGACCGGTTCAAACTCTGTTGATCCTTTATCAATCAGCTTTCCGAAATCTACTACTCGGTCGCTCTTGTCTCCGTCGGTGACCACAACGATTTTCAATTCCGGCAAGCGGTCCCAGATTTCCATGATCTTGGGGAGATTGGCCCCATCAGTTATGAGCCCTCTCGCTCCGCTGTTTGACAAGCGATATTCCAACGCGTCGGTACCAAAAAGCGTGAAGAGAGGTATTGCGATGGCGCCAATCTTGTACAACGCGATGTGGCTGATCCCCGTTTCAGGGCTCTGACCCAACAAAATTCCGACACGGTCACCCCGTTGAATTCCATGGGCCTTGAGACCATTGGCCAATTGATTGGAGAGTTTTTTCAGATCCGAGAAAGAATATTTGGTGACCTGCCCTTTGTGATCTTCGTAGATCAGGGCCGTACGGCCCGGTTCGTGCGCCCACTTATCGCATATATCCACACCGATGTTGTAAAAATCGGGAACCTGCCAATGAAACGATCCATATACCTGATCATAAGTTTTACCCGGCGTTAACATGTTCTCTCCTGCAACTATCCGAAAATCATGGGTAAGGATCCCTAAGCGTGCATGCGAAAGGGCTGATTGTCAAAGGTGTGTTCCTCGTGCCTTCGTCTCCTTCCTTGGACAATCCCGGGCGAAGACGACGAATCCGCGGGGCCTAAGTAATCTGTTTCCTGAATTCGGTCACGCATCTTTTGAACTGGAGACGCTGAAAGAGGGTTCGAGACCACAGTATTGGTAGGACGGGCATCTTGCCTGTCTATCAAGAAATGACAGGCAAGATGCCTGTCCCACCAAGGCTGCCCGAAATACGTCGCCGAACTTTCGAAACAAAGCACTAAGACGTCCGCGACAGTCCCTCAAGCTCGTGTTCAGCTTTGTGCAGGTCTCCATCGGCCGCGCATTGTTTGAAGATCTCTCTCGCACGGTTCAAGAATTTACGTGACTCCGCCACATCTCCTTTACGTTTGCACAGTTGCGCGTGGAGCAGGTAGTCCCTACCCAGGTGCACTTTCATGCCTACTGTTTCATCCGCGACGATGGCGGCTCTGGTCCAATTCTCTGCCGCGCCTACGTTGCGATCGTCAATAGTTATAGTAATTTCAGCTATGAGCCTGGCTGTCCAGCCGGACAGAGCCCCGAATCGATTCTCCTGATAGGCTTTAAAGATTTGATCCTGCTTTACGTCTTTGCGGTTATTTGAGACTTCAGCCAATGTCATCGCTAGTTCGCTTAGCCTTGCGCACGAAGGCATGATGTTCACCGATTCCACAATGGATATGGATTTCGAGTGACAATTCTGGGAAGCAGCGAAACGACCCATGTCAAAATAGGTAAAACCCAGAAAGAAGTAAGCGAGAGCCTCCCAAAAATAATTGGCACCCTCCAACAAGGCGGCCGACTTGGACAGGTGACTCTCAGCGTCCATCAGTCGCCCTTTGTAATAATAGCTAATCCCCAGGCTGCCGTGTGCCATGCCCCTGGACAATCTGTCGCCGGCGGCCTCAGCTATGTTTAGCGCTTCTCGAGCGGTCTGAAGGCCCAGATCAAGCCTACCTGTATAATTGTAAACAAGGGAACTCATGAGGCTCTTGACCATGGAAATGCTCCATAGCGCCTCTGCCGCCACGTTTATCTCCAGGGCTTCTTCCAAAAAATGGAGCGCTTTTTCGAACGCGCCGGTTGCCGGCAACGTGAGGCCCAGCCACACTTTGGCCGTAACGAGCGAAAGAATGTCGTTCACTTCCTTTGAGATGCTTAGGCCATCTTCCAGGTATTTCAATCCTCTTTCAAAATCTTCCTCAACCATACAATGATAGGTTCCAACTATGGTATATATTTGGGAGAGCCGTCTTTTGTAATTGCCTTCCCGAGCTACCGAAATAATGGGGTCAACAGCCTCTTTCGCCTCCACATGGTGATTCATCTGCAGCAAATACAGCCCCAAGGCCGTTCTGGCGTCAACAAGATCGGTATCCACGTTTGAAGTTCGCGGCAACCTGTCCAGACAGGCCACCCTTTCCCTCGCGTATGAGACTGAATCGGAAAAGGAAGCGATTTTTCTAGCTTTTTTCCCAGCCAATTCAGCATGCGAAGCTGCCTTTTCAAAATTTTCGCTCATAAGATAATGTTGCAACAGCTCTTCCGAATGCTCACTGAGGTTACTCTGATATATTTCCTCAATCGCATTTCCTATCTTTTCGTGAAGGTCCTTCTTCCTGGCAGCTAGTATCGAATCGTAAACGACGTCGCGGATCAGGGCGTGTCTAAATGCATAGGTTGGCTGAGGCGGGGATCCTGTTTCGTCAAGAAGGCCTGAAGCCTTCAGGAGCAAGAGATGGGACAGAAGCTCCTCTTCCGGAACCCCCATGACTCTGCTGATTAAATCAAACGAGAATTGCCTCTCGATGACCGCACCTGTTTGAAGCAGGGCTTTTGTCTTTTCCGGAAGGGTATCAACTCTTGCCATTATGATGTCATTGATCGTGGAGGGGATAGCAACGTCGTTCCCCTGTCTGGTCAGATAATACGGTTCTCCTCTTTTTTCAATTATCTTCAAGTCCTTCCACGAGCGCAGAAATTCCTCAATGAAGAATGGCACACCTTCCGTTTTTCGTAATATCAATTCTTGAAGTTCGGGTTCAATTTCTCTTGTACCTAGAAGGCTCTGGACCATAGCGGCACTTTCCCCGTCAGACAGCCGGTCCAGGGTCATCGGCTGATGATGGGAAAGACTTGCCCAGTTCGCTGAAAAACCCGGTCGGTAGGTGAATATCGCTAAGATCTTCAGGCCGTGCATGGTCTCCAGCAGATGCTTGATAAACTCCTGGGAGGATTTGTCGCACCAGTGGAGGTCCTCGATAGCCAAGATGAGAGGCCTGGATTCCGATCCTTTCACGAGAAACTTTCGCCAAAGATTCCCTGACACGGTCCTTTCTTGACTCAGAACTCATGGGAATCGAGTCTATGCCGCTGTCCCGCACTGACAGAAGCTCTAGGATATATGGAAGCATCTCTCCGGCGCCGGCGTGTGAGGATTCCAGACCCTCCTTAACTTTTTTTCTGGTCTCCATGTGACCGTCATCGTCCCGGACACCGAACGTCTCCTTAAGGTGTCGCACGAACGGATGATACGACGTTCCCGTGCCGTAAGACAGACATCTTCCCTCGACGAAAGTCACGTCCCGTCCGGCGACTGCCTCCCTGAACTCATGCAAAATCCTGGATTTGCCCAGACCAGGCCCTGCCGCAATAGAAATGACCGCGCAGCCTCCCTCTGTGCAGACAGCCAAGCCCTCCAGTAGTCGACTCAATTCTTTTTGTCTGCCCACAAAGGGTGTTAGTCCCCTGGCAGCCCTGACATCGAAGCTTGTCAACAACGAGTCGACCGAGAGAAGGCGGTACGTCTTCAGGAGCGGGGTAAGCCGAAATTCAATATCTGTCAATTCCTCAAACATGAAAAAACCTTCGGCACGTTTGAAGGTTTCCTCGGTGACGTATATGGCTCCGGGTTTTGCGAGGCACTGCATCTCGTGGGCCAAACCCGCCGTATTCCCTACCTCCGTATAGTCCCCAGTTAGATCATCGTCTATCGAGCCGACCAGCACAGGCCCTGAGTTGAGGCCTACTCTAATTTCGAGGCGCACGTGGAAGCGTTTCCCGACTCTTTGGGTGTAATCCCGGAGCGCTTTCTGGATCTCCACCGCGGCACGACAGGCTCCCTGCGCGTGATCCTCTCTTGCCGGCTGGGCCCCGAACAATGCCAGAATCCCCTTGCGGGTGACTTGGCTGATTGTTCCTCCATACCTGACGATCTGGTCGGCAAGAATCGCAAAAAGCTCATCTATGACCTCGTAAACCTCTGCCGGCGTCATCTTCTCCGACATAGGGCCGTAGTCTGCCAAGTCCGCACAAAGCACTGTGGCGATCTTCCGTTCACCGGCAAGGCCATCTTCAGTGGCAAGGATTTTGTCCGCGAGAAATTTCGGCTTGAACGTTGGCCGACTGGGTTGTCGCACTGGCGACAGTCTTACTCCGTCGGTTAATTCATTGCCGCACTTTCCACAGAACTTGCTCTCTGGAATGTTTTGGAGCCCACACATGGGACAGCGACGCAAAACAGTTCTCCCTAGTCCGGAACAGAATTTCAAATTGTGAGTGTTTCGACCAACACTGCAATCACTTTGTATGAGGGCTATGCCTGAGAAGAGATGTTCTTACCACACCGCTATCTTTTCAGCGTGAAATAACCTATAACGCTCCGCGCATTAGGTCAACTGCCATCTTTCTGCTGCCGTGGAGTCTGGTCCGGATGCTGGTCATAATGAGACAATCGTGTCTAAACGAGTTGTGTGAGCCAAGAAGCAAATCCCGCCTAGCAGCATTAACAATGCTGAAACCCGGCTACCGTCGATTTTCGAGCTTTAAGGCGGATCTGATCAGGGCCGAAAGTCAGGATCATCCCATGCTGTACCCAAAGTACCGAAGCGCTCAGGGTTGGTAAAGGAACTCTGGTTTATGATCGCGGAATAGGCCCTCTTGCCAAGTTCTGCCACCGCCCTTGGCTAAGCAAGCGAGCCTCGGAGCCCAACTTTCCTGTGATTCTTTCCCCCGGATCAGGATACGGATACATCGGCTATCGTTACCTCCACTGTAGAAGGCTCCTCTTTTGGGATTATCTCAAGGCCTTCTTTACCTCGTCGGTCGTGCTGATCAAAAACAAGCTGGACAACAGAGCGACTCAGTAATATGGTACGACGTTGTTCACTTGGCGGACCTGAAAACGCCAAATCGTTGCGGGAATCATGCCCCCGGCAGCGCTTGAAAAACTCATCGATTTTCCAACCAGCTCCGCAGGGAATATGGAAAGGATGCCATGTCTACTGGGGACCAACTAACCCAGTTCATCGTTTCCGGACTTACTACCGGCAGCATCTATGCGCTGATAGCTCTCGGTTTTTGCATCATTCACAATGCCATTGGGATCGTTAACTTCACCCAGGTAGACTTTGTCACTCTCGGCGGCATGATGATGTACACCTTTTTCCAGAGCATGAATTTCCCCATGCCTCTGGCATTCGTTCTCGGCGTCCTGGCTGTGACGGCGGTAGGGGCTATGGTAGAGCGTTTCGCTATTCGACCAGCCAAGTCCCGTGCCGTCATAGTTCTCATCTTCATTACTATCGGTGTTTCGATCCTGATGCGTGGGGCCTTCAAAATCATCTGGGGCACAAATCAGATGGCCCTTCCCTCTTTTTCCGGAGATACACCATTCTTGATCCTACAGGCAGCGGTTTTGCCTCAGAGTGTCTGGATTTTTGTCATCACTGTAATCGTTGTAATCTTGCTTCATTTTTTCTTTAGTAGCACTCGCTTAGGCAAGGCCATGAGGGCCACGTCTTTTAACCCCAAGGCGGCGGCACTTATGGGGGTGAATGTGAATCGCATGATCCTTTTTTCGTTTGCCTTGAGCGGAGCACTTGGAGCGGTGGCAGGAATTATAATCGTTCCGATCACTACGCTGTCCTATGATATAGGTGTAATACTTGGCCTGAAGGGGTTTGCCGCGGCCGTTCTCGGAGGATACGGGAACAGCATTGGGGCCATTATCGGCGGGCTGTCGCTCGGGCTCCTGGAGTCCTTCGGTGCAGGGATGATCTCTTCTACCTACAAGGATGTAATCGCCTTTGCCATCCTTCTTCTGGTCCTCTTCATGAAACCCAGCGGGCTATTAGGCTATGGAGAGAAGGAGAAGATTTAAAGGCATGGCGGCCGGCCTATCCAAGACTAAACGCTTGCTGAGCTTGACAATACCGGCCCTGGTAATTGTCATTATCCCCTTTTTGATACCTAATCCTTATTACCTCAACGTAATCAATATCATCGGCCTGAACACAATAGTCGTGGTCGGCCTGAGCCTGTTGATAGGGTACAGCCGGCCAGATCTCGCTGGGACATGCCGCATTTTACGGCCTGGGCGCGTATCTTTCCGGCATCCTCACCGTCACGTACAGTGTCTCGCCGTGGTTCGCGATGATTGTAGCGCTTCTTGCTACGGGCTTACTGGCCCTGGCAATAGGCATCCCTACCTTGAAACTGCACGGCCATTACCTGGTAATGGCCACACTGGGCTTCAACTTGATTATTAATATCATCCTGATCCAGTGGGATAAAATGACAGGCGGTCCTTCAGGTTTTCCCGGGATTCCTTCTTTGACAATCGGATCGTGGTCCTTTGATTCCGATAAGAGAATGTATTACCTCATCTGGTTTTTTGCTTTTGCCTCGATTATCCTGGCTTTGAACCTGGTGCGTTCACGCGTAGGGCGGGGACTGAGGGCCTTGCACGGGAGTGAAGCGGCTGCAGCGTCGGTGGGTGTGAGGACGGAAAGTTATAAGGTCAAGGTCTTTGTATTAAGCGCCGTCTTCGCGTCGGTGGCAGGCAGTCTTTATGCGCATTATCTGACTTTTATAAGTCCGAAAACGTTCGACATTTTCTTTTCCGTCGAATTGGTGACTATGGTTATTGTCGGCGGTATGGGGAGCATTTGGGGCGCCCTCTCAGGGACTGTTTTCTTAACTCCCTTACCCCTTGTCCTGCATTTTTTTGATGAATATAAAGACATATTCTATGGCTTAATCCTGGTACTGATCCTGATTTTCATTCCGGAAGGATTGGTAGTAGCGATTCAAAGCCGATGGCTCTCTAAAAAACATCTACGAGAAGGAAGAAATACCTATTGAAGCTGCAAACCTCCGTGTCCAACCTGTTCACGAATATCCCACGCTCGGTTCCGAAAAAAGACGAGTGGTACCCGGCTCGGGAAACCAAGCAATCTTGAGGGTTGAAAACGTAAGCATCAGGTTTGGCGGACTAATGGCCCTCGGCCAAGTTTCATTCGAAATGCCCGAAGGCTCTATTACAGCATTGATCGGACCCAACGGCGCCGGCAAAACCACCCTCATCAACGTCATTTCGGGCGCATCGCAGCCTCAGAGCGGCAAAGTTTTTTTCAGAGACCGAGAGATCAGCGGCAGGCGACCGTATCAGATGGCTGCGATGGGGCTGAACCGCACTTTCCAAAATCTCCAGATTTTCGAAAATATGACGGTACTGGAAAATGTCATGGTGGGCCTGCATGCCAAAACAAGAAATGAATTCGTCTCCTGTCTGTTTCGATTGCCAGGCTTCAGCAGGGAAGAAAGGGAAATCGAACAAAAGGCCTGGGAGGTCCTAAAATTCTTCCGGCTTGAGGGAAAAGGACTTTGGCCGGCATCGAGTCTTTCTTACGGGGAACAGAAGCGGATTGAAATGGCCAGAGCCTTGGCCTCTGCCCCGAGTGTAGTGCTTTTGGATGAGCCGGTGGCAGGTCTGAACATGACCGAAACCCGAGAAATGGCTGGGACAATTAGTGAGATCCGGTCTCAGGGCGTCTCGGTGCTTCTGATCGAGCATGATATGAACCTGGTCATGGGAATTTCAGACAAGGTTGTGGTTCTCAATTATGGGAGAAAAATCGCAGACGGTTATCCCGAAGACATTCAAAGAGATGAAAAAGTCTTGGCCGCATATCTAGGAGGCGTAGCGTAGATGTTGCGAGTTGAAAACATCGAGGCGCACTACGGCGGAAACCGGGCATTGAAAGGTGTATCTTTGGAGGTGCGGCAAGGGGAAATTGTGTGTTTGATAGGCGCCAATGGCGCGGGCAAGACTACGCTGCTCAATTGTCTCTCGGGTATCCATTCCGCTAGAAATGGCAAGGTGTTTTTTATGGGAGAGGATGTCTCCCATGCGCCCTCACAAAAAATGGTCCGGCTGGGCATAGTCCAGGTACCTGAAAACCGGCAACTGTTCGGCCCGCTTACGGTCGAGGAAAACCTGGAAATGGGTGCTTACTCGCGGGCTGGGCAAATTAACAAGAAACGCCTCGTCTCAGAAATGGAAAGAGTTTTTCAGCTCTTTCCGCCGCTGAAAGCCCGAAGAAAGCAGCGCGCCGGCACACTTTCTGGGGGGGAACAACAAATGGTTGCCATCGGCCGGGGCCTGATGTCCGACCCTCGCCTCTTGTTACTGGACGAGCCCTCGCTCGGGCTGGCGCCCTTGATTGTTCGAGAGATATTCCGCATCATTCAGGAACTCCAGCGCGAAGGACGAACCATCCTACTGGTGGAGCAGAATGCCTTGGGCGCGCTGACTATTTCTCAACGGGCCTATGTACTTGAGAGCGGATCAGTAACGACGAGCGGACCTGCCGCGGTTCTTATGCAGGATGCGAAAGTGCGCAGGGCCTTTTTGGGGCAGGACGTGAGGGTGTGACGGACATTTTAAGATTTCGAGAAGTCACAAAGGGGGTGAGCGGACATTACCACAACCAAGGAATTTGAGAGTTGTAGACCACGCGGCAACTGCGTTATTCTAACAGCACTATTTAGCCCTCGATGGGAAGTGGAGTAAGGATTGAAGGAGAGCACGATGAAGAGATTTGGAGCATTCTTGCTGGTAGCTTTTTTTGTTGCGGGGTTATCCTCGGTGAATGCGGCTGACCCCATCAAGATCGGCGCGTTTTTCTCCCTGTCCGGACCCGCGGCCAATATTGGAACGCCAACCAGGCTGGTTACCCAGATGGTGGTAGAGAAGATTAACAAAGAAGGCGGCATTAATGGGAGGCCTATAGAGCTGATTGTCGGAGACACCGAGTCTGAGCCCACTAAAGCCGTTATGGTGGTCAAGAAATTCATCAACGTCGACAAAGTAGCGGCAATCATCGGACCGGACCGGACAGACCTGGGCATGGCCGTGAAAAAGCAGGTTGAAGAGGCTGGCATTCCCACATTTATGACTGTCGGCGGGGATCCGGTCATAATGGGAGGCGGTCCTCTAGGAACTTTTAAATGGGTTTTCAAATCCCCCCAGCGAAGTTCTACCGCGGTTGAAAAACTCTACCAGTACCTGCAACAGAAAAAGCTGACGAAGATTGCCCTCATGACCGCTTCAGACGGCTTTGGCAAGGATGGCAAGGGCTGGCTCGAAAAGTTGGCTCCCAAACACGACTTAACCATAGTCGCAGACGAATCATTCAATCCCAAAGACACTGACATGACCGCTCAGTTGACAAAAATCACAGCTGCCAGCCCCGACGCAATTGTTTGCTGGACCATCGGCCCGGCAGGGGCCATTGTGGCCAAGAATGCCAAACAGCTCAACATCAAAGCCCCCCTGTTTCAATGCCACGGCCAGCCCGACCCAAAATATGTTGAGCTTGCGGGACCAGCGTCTGGTGGCAATATGATGCCGTCAACCAAGTTGATGGCGTGGGAACAACTCTCTGACGACGATCCCCAAAAGAAAGTCATAAAGGAGTTCGTTCACCTGTACAACGATGTTTATCACCACAATAAAGAATTTCCGATCAATGCCCACTCGGGCTATGCCTGGGACGCTATCTATATTGTGGCGAATGCCATGAAAAAAGCTGGAACAGACCCGGAAAAACTGCGTGGGGCTATCGAGCAGACCAAAGACTATGTAGGTATAAGCGGTATCTACAACCTGACCCCTGAGGATCACAACGGTCTGGATACCAATTCTATGATTATGGTTCGAATCGAAGACGGCAAATGGAAGTTGGTGAAATAAGCTTGATCTCACTTCCAGGTTAGGATGGAGAGCGTAAGTAGAGTTTGAGGTTACTTTCAGAATCCTCACTGCCCTGTCAGAAAAGGGGGGAACAAGGGGATTTGCTGGCGTAGGCCTCGATGCTGTGGTTATTGCCGTTGTTACAGTGTGATCGCGCAGTTGCGTTGGCGCGGTCACTCTACGTTCAGGTAAAGTTTATGGGTAGAAATGGGCGAATCCTGGTGTTTACAGGCACAGGTAATACTAGTTCGCCATTATTTTCGTAACATGCTTGATGTGAGCTGTCATTGCGAGGAGTGAAACGACGAAGCAATCTCACTGGTGAAAGATTGCTTCGGGCCTGACGCCCTCGCAATGACAACTATCCGCCACGTTATATTTCTTATAGCGAATTGGTATGAGTCATGGCGCTAAGGGCCATAGAATACTGATGGATTTGGTTACGATAATTCCTTCAACGCTGCCCGCCACCCATCATTCCGTCAAAGGCAGAGTTGAGACCTTTCAGGTGATCGATACCTTCCTGGATCCGTTGTGCGAATTCGCTCCTCTTCTGCCGGATTCGGCGGGCCGCGGCATCGAGGCTGGTGTCCAGATCTCGCAACGCTGACACGGCAAGGCTGCGAGCCTCTTTTTCTATCTTTTTAATTCGCTTGGCACCCAGATAAAAGATAAGAAACAGTTGGCATATCAGAAGCACCGTGAGACCGGTTAAACCGTCGGAACTGAAAAGAGCGGTAAGAAATCCAACAAATATCTTCAAGCCGCCGGCGAGGCTGGGATGCTCTAACCAGCCTTCAATAGCGTCTTGGCCTGCCAACCTAACTATGAGAATCAGCGCTGGAATACCCAAGACCAGCCGTTGGCTCAGACGCCGCCAACCTGCGAGTCGGCCCGCAATGGATGCTTTTCTCTGTTTCAGCTTTTGGGCCAACAATTTGGACGCTTGATTCACCGCCATGTTCATCAACTCTTCAGGGCTTTCCTCACTCGCAGAACCGTCAGTCCGCGGAAACGCAAGAAGAAACTCGGAGTCCAATCGCGCACCCACCTCTTCAATCTCCGCGCGTCTCTCTTGACTCGCCACCCGCGCGGTCCTCAGGAAGAGCCGGTCCAGGTCTTCGCGGAAAGCCCTCGCAGTACTTCCACGTCCCAGGTTGAGCATCCTCATGGCGAGCCTCACGGGTCCTATCGATGTATCTTCATTCATCAGAAGGGGGAAAAGTCTCTCGGCAAGCTTATTTTCGTGATCTATGAGGTGCAGACTCGAAGCGGGCGCCTCGGAGCTAACCTCCGTTTGGATATCATGAATGCCATCCAGCAGCCGCTTCTTTTCCGTCGGGGAAATTGCAGCGTTCAATTCGTTCAGTAGATGTCGGGTTTCCTCCACGAGATTGACTGTCTTAACTGAAGCGATCTCCTTCGCGTCCCGGCGAACCATTAGAAAATCTCTGAAGCGTTTGAATTCGCTATCCAGAACCGGCTCCTTCTTCTTCCCATCAAATTCCTGAGCAGCCGAAAGGATGAATACTCTGGGCTGTTCGATACCGGCCTCGTGCTTGAGGCGAAAAGTGAGGTCTCCCAGCACTTCCTTGAGCTTGCTGTGCGGATCGGCCGAGTCCCCTTCAATTAGTTCGTCAGCCTTATTAAGTACAAACGTGAAGTTTCTCTCGGTTTATCAGGGTCTGCCCCACGAATTTGTAAAAGACGACATCCGCGTATTTCTCAGGGCTCACCACCCACACGATGGAGTCGAGGCAAGAGAGGATCTCGAGGACGGCCTTGCGATTATCCTGCTCGATACTGTCAAAGTCGGGAAGATCCAGAATCACAAGGTCCTTTATGATATCGGAATCATGAACAGCGTCGTTTTCGCTGTATAAGCGCGGAGATTTTTCCGAGCCCCCGGGGGGTATCCCTGTGCCGATAGACCACGGCATGATCGGTAAACGGTCTCTTGTCCGACGAATCTGAGATCTCATTTCTCGCCAGGGCGTTTATGAGCGTCGATTTGCCCACCCCAGTTCCGCCGAGAATACCGACATAAAGCGCTTCTCCCGGCTGGCCGGCCTTTTGTAGAAGAATTTCAGTCTTTTGGACAAAAGAATCTCGGGTCTCACCTGACATAAGAAAGAGCCCGTCAGTCCGTAGGAATTCCAAGGACCGCTCCAGAGTCAGTGCAAGGGAGGAACGATTCACGATGACAAGACCTCATCTACTAGAAGCTTGGGAGAAGACAATCGAGTTTTTGCGGGGGAGGGAGAGACTGATTACAGGGTTATTAGTTGCTTAGCACAGTGCTAGGCAGAAATTACCTCACGGGACGCGGCAGACTTCGTTGTCCTTGCACTCTGCATCCAGTGGCCGGAGCCAAGGGAACCACACAGGAATGGGCTTTAGAGAAATACAGGGAGCCGGAAACTCAATGGATTTGCAGGTGCCGGGAATGCACACGGAGGCCGTGCCCAAACTTACCCAGGGAAGTATGTGGAATTCGGTCTTTACTATTGTAGGCCAGATGGGGACGTCAAACGGAATAGAAACTGGGCCCACGCTCTCGGGTGGAATGGGCCTGTCAGGCACACAGGGCCGATAGCCGGCTTCGCCGGCAGAACAGGGCAGAGTCACCCCCATAGCAAGCATGACAAATACGAGGACAACAGCAACCCTGGAAGTTTTCATAGCTATACCCCACCAATACAATGTGCGCATCACAGAGTCGCACGTGAAATCGCATAGAAATATCGGTGCTACGTTATCATCGCTGCAACTTTCCTGTCAAGGAAGAAGCCGCTGAGCGTCATCGCTCAGTCCCGGGAGGAGAAAGATTGTCATTGCGAGCGGAGCGAAGCAATCCCTACGCGTCAAAGCCGAGATTGCTTCGTCATTTCACTCCTCGCAATTACACAGGATCGGCGCTTTCCCCACCTAAGTTAGCGATCATCACTAGACATCGAAGCTCTTTTCCAGCATGGTCGCATGGGCCGCGGCCAAACGGGCAATCGGCACTCTGGGACCGGAGCACGAAACGTAGTCCAGACCGACATGATGACACAGGCGGATAGAGCCGGGATGGCCGCCATGTTCACCGCAGATCCCTATCTTGAGGCCGGGTCGAGCTCTGCGACCCCCTTCCACCGCCATTTTCATAAGGGGTCCTAAGCCTTTGACATCAAGGGACTCAAAGGGATTCCCATCTAGAACACCGCGTTGCTGGTAAAAGGGGAGGAATTTATTCTCCGCGTCTTCGCGGCTGAACGAGAATGCTGCCTGGGTAAGGTCGTTCGTCCCGAACGAGAAAAACTCTGCCACGCGGGCCATATCATCGGCAGTTAGGCAGGCCCGCACCACTTCAATCATGCTGCCGTATTTGAAATCTAGCTTCACTCCTTGGGCTTCTTCGACCTCTTTCTGCACCTTGTCCACGTATCGCTTGACCCATTTCAATTCCGTATCAGCGCAGACTTGGGGGACCATGATCTCAGGGTGGACTTCAATACCTTCCTTTACGCATTCTGCTGCCGCCTCCAGGATTGCCCGGATTTGCATGGTATAGATTTCGGGATAGGAAATGCCAAGGCGGACCCCGCGATGCCCGAGCATCGGGTTTGCTTCCCGGAGGGCACGGGCCCTTAGTAGCATAAGTTCCTTCTTCTTGATCGCTTCGTCTATCGCCTTGACGTCTAATTCCGCAAAGAATATCGGCAAGCCTTGCCGCTGTTCGCGGTAGTTAATATAAAGGTCGTTATCAACCAGCTTCACACTCTCCAGAAGTCTTTCCGTGGCCTTCGCGGTTCGTCGCAGACGCCTCAAATCGTCAAGCTGCTCCACCAACTCGTTTTCCAAGGGAAGAAATTCATGAAACGGCGGGTCAAGAAGGCGAATTGTAACCGGATACGGCGACATGACTTCAAAAATGCCCTTAAAGTCTGACCGTTGAATGGGCAACAACCGGACGAGCGCCTTCTGGCGATCCTCGAAGACCTCGGCCAATATCAACTCGATCACTATGGGCAGACGATCGGGCGCGTTAAACATACGTTCCGTGCGGCACAAGCCTATTCCGACAGCTCCATAGGTTCGTGCTCGTTTCGCATCATGCGGCGTATCCGCATTGGCCATGACCTGAAGTCTGGCCAATTGATCTGCCCACCCCAGCAGAATGTCTAGTTGAGGACTGAACTCCGGCTCAACCGTAGGGATTTCACCGAGGTACACGTTCCCGGTAGCGCCGTCTATGGTGATGACGTCTCCCTCGTGAACCACTTGGTCCCCTATCAGAGCCAGCCTGTGGGTTATATCAACTCGTATCCCCTCCGCCGGCCACGCAAGATTTACCCATACCCCGGGCTACCACTGCCGCGTGAGAGGTCTTTCCACCGCGGCTGGTAAGGATGCCCTGGGAAGCAAAAAAACCGTGAATGTCCTCGGGCTTGGTCTCCTCACGCACCAGAATCACCTTCTCACCCGCCTTACCCTGAGCCTCAGCTCTGTCCGCATCGAAGATGCACTTACCTGATGCGGCCCCTGGTGACGCAGGTAGGCCCTGAGCAATGGCTTCGGCTTTGAAGTTGGGATCCAGGCCGCGATACAGCATCTGCTCAAGATGCTCGGGATTGATTCGAAGGAGAGCTTCTTCCTTGGTCAGCAACCCCTCTCCGACCATTTCCACGGAGGTTCTCACCATGGCCGTTGCGTTCATTTTACCGTTGCGGGTCTGGAGGCAGTAAAGGACTCCTTTTTCAATAGTGAATTCGAAATCCTGAACTTCCCTGTAATGGTTCTCCAGTCTATTACGCAAATCTTCCAGTTGACGGTATAGACCCGGCATTTCCTCGGCCATAGCTTGGATAGGTTTAGGCGTGCGAATGCCGGCCACCACGTCTTCACCCTGGGCATTTACCAGGTATTCGCCGAACATTTTGTTTTCGCCGGTGGCCGGATCCCGAGTGAAGCCGACACCTGTGCCGCTGTCGTTGCCCATGTTTCCGAAGACCATGGCAACCACGCTAACGGCTGTCCCGTTGCACATTTCTTGGGTGATGTTGAACTCGCGCCGATAATCCACTGCGCGCTTCCCCATCCACGAGTTGAATACCGCTTTGATGGCAATTTCCAATTGCTGGTACACGTCTTCTGGGAAGGGTCTGAATGTCTGTTCTTCAACCACGTGGAGAAAGAGTTCACAGACTTCTTTCAGATCTTCAGTGGTGAGGTCTACGTCCGATATCGCGCCTGATTTGACCTTGATGGCTTCCAGAGTCTGGTTGAAGTGTTCGTCCGGCGCCCCCATCGCAATTTTGCCATAGAGCTGAATGAATCGGCGATAAGCATCATATCCGAATCGCTCATTTTCAGTTTGTCTTACCAACCCTTGCACGGTCTGCGAGTTGAGGCCAAGGTTGAGAATAGTGTCCATCATCCCTGGCATTGATAGGGCGGATCCTGATCGAACCGAGACGAGCAACGGGTTGTCGGGATCGCCGAAGCCTTTGCCGGTGGCTTTCTCCAGGTTCTTGATATGTGCTTTAACGCCATCCATCAATTCCGGAGGAAGGTCCCCGTTCGGAGAGTCAAGAAAGGCCAGGCAGGCGTCGGTGCTGATCACGAATCCGGGCGGCACGTTGAGGCCGATCTGAGTCATCTCGCAGAGACCGGCACCCTTGCCTCCCAAGAGCTTCTTGTTTTTTCCATCCCCGTCATGAAACGAAAAGATATACTTGTAGCTCATAGTGCTCTCCCTGAAAAATTTGATTGGCTTGGCGACCTGGTCTTACAGGTCGGCCCAAATTCCCGGGCCGACATTGGGAAGCGCAGAGCGTTCTCTTCTACTGAGGGGTCGGGAAGCGGCTGTGGGCAGACGCTTTTCCCTCATTAAATTCGTCACTTGCTCTTCCCGTTGCGATCCATTCCCAGATTTGCGCTCCGACCGATGATCATTGGGTAATTAATTACGTTATCAAACAAATCCTCTTTTATGCAACATAATTTCAGCAAACTGAATAATCGGCCACGGTGAACCTAAGAGCCTCTTTTCACAAATTCGGTGACACATTTGGGGCCGAAGTGGTGGGACAGGTATCAGAAAGTGTCTCAAAACCAGAAATGCAGGTTGTAGATGACGCTGCCTTGTGGGGGAGGTTAGTGAATCGCCCGAAATCATGGCGCTTCTCTAAGCGCACCTACCGCAAGAATCTCTCCAAAGGCAATTCTTGGACAGCTTCATCTTGCCTGTGATTTCTTGATCGACAGGCACAGAGGAACTCCAGAATGTATGAAGTTGAAGAACCTTGCCTTGACAATATCCGAGCACAGTGGCTAACCTGAGCAACCGACATGTTTTACTGATAACTGTTACCGCCGACTCACGTCCATACGAAACTTGTTTGGTTGCTCGACAGGTCCTGGAGCCCTGCATGCGTTGCAACCGAACTTCGAAGGGTCAAGCATGCCTCAACGCCAAATATCTGAAAAAAGGGCAGTCTACCTGAAGAACGATTACGAGCGTGGATTCATCAAATTCTGCCGATTCAAGGCAGCGCACGCCCAGTGGGGGACGTTCAGATCAAACCTGAAAATCGAAGAAGATCACCGTCAGCAGGACGGTTTTATACATGCCGGCGTTATGGCGACCATGGCCGATCATACAGCCGGATATTCGGCGTTTACTACCGTGCCGGAAAGTATGCAGATCCTCACCATAGAATTTAAGATCAACTTTCTTCGCCCCGCGTTCGGGGATGAGCTGGTCTGCAATTCTCGCGTCATCAGGGAGGGTCGCCAGATCATCGTGTCGGAGTCCGAAGTCTTGGATATGCGTGATGGAGATCCGGTTCCCGTAGCCAAGGCCATGGTGACGCTGATGGCCGTGCCGCGAGAAAAACTCAAGCGACAAAAGACATAGAAGCCAAGGTCGGAAACTTCTTACAGCGCGTGCCGAGGGTCTTAGACTTATTCGGCTTCGGCAACTCATATTAGCCGCAAACTCACATTGTAGGGACAGTCTCAAAATCCTGGGGGATGGGGTATCGTGCCACGATACCGATGTGGATTCGCGACGCTCCCGGGGGACTGCGCCCGCCTTCTTTGACGGTAACTGCACATAGTCGGTAGGGGCGGGTTTCCAAACCCGTCCCCACATAGAATCGTGCTACGATTTTGGTATGAACAGGGATATTGAGGCAGTCTCATCTTGGCTGTCTCACCAATTTTGCTCGTCCCCACCGCATTGTCTTCAGGCTTCGGATATTATTTGTGGCAATTACTACCATCAGGCTTACAGAATAACGGTATCTCCTTTCTTTCTCACACGTCCACATGAACCGAGGGGAAAAGCTCTGCTCTCGTGTGGGGAAGGAAGAGAGCTGCCATGAAGTTGTCCATGTAAGAAGGATCTTCCGAAAGCTCTATGTTTGTCATGGAGCGTGCTATATCGCGAGAGCGGCGAAAGAGTTTGCGATCCATCACGGCCAAGCGCGCGCCCTTCAGCGAAGAGTTTCCTATAAACGAAAACTTATCCCGCGGTATGTCGGGTAACAGGCCAATCGTCACTGCGTGCTCCAAGTTGATAAAACTGCCGAACGCGCCGGCGATAATTACGCGATCTAGGCTGTCGACGCTGAAGCCAAGTTTGTCCAGAAGACAAGCGTACCCCGCAAACATGGCGGCCTTGGCTCTGAGGATGTTGTCCAGGTCTACTTCAGTGAGCACGATGTCTTCATCCAAACCGCTTTCAGCTGCCCGGCAGATAACTGTACTCGTGCCCACTTCGTCCCTCGCGAATTCGGTCGGTGTCCAGGTTCTCCGTGTACTTGCCGTTTCTGATTCAGAACACCAAGTCTCAGCATCTGAGAAATGATGTTGATGATGCCGGACCCGCAAATCCCAAGGGCAGGCTTAGCGTCGATGGTCTTGATCATGGGCTCGTATGTTTCAGGATCTATGAGTATCCCTTCGATGGCTCCGGGAGCAGCCCTCATGCCATACTCGAGGCCGCCTCCCTCGAACGCCGGACCAGCGGAACATGACGCAGTCATGAGGAGATCCTTATTACCCGCCACAATTTCACCGTTGGTTCCGATGTCGATGAAGAGCGTCATCTCATCCGAATCCCACATGCCATTTGCCAGTACTCCGCTCACAATATCTCCGCCCACATAGGAAGCCACACCGGGGAAGACGCGCACGAAGGCATGTGTTGGAAGATCAAGACCCAGAACAGACGCAGGGACTGGTTCCACATTTTGTGCAGCCGGCACGTAAGGCGCTTCACGTAGGAACTTGGGGTAGAGGCCGAGAAAAAGGTGGGTCATCACGGTATTCCCGGCTGCCACCATATAATTTATAGAATCTCGGGTCTTAGCGCTCCTTTCGAGGACTTCATCAACGATTTCATTCAGGCCTCTGACCACATGTTGCTGGAGTTTTTCGAGCCCGTCTTTTTTTAGACCGAATACGATGCGGCTTATTACATCATCCCCCATCGAGATTTGAGGGTTGTAGCGGGAAGCTCGGGCCAATACTTCGCCCGTATCTAAGTTGACTAGCTCCCCCCAAAGGGAAGTCGTGCCGATGTCAACAGCCAGAGCGGTGGGAACTTCTTTAAGATGACCCGGGCGCATTCTTTTTATACGGTATACCCTGGCGTCTGAACCTGCGAAATCTTCAACATGCAGGCAAGAAGTGACTTTCCAGTCTTCCTGACGAACCTGTCGCGGAAGCTCTCTCAGAACCTCGAGGTCTGCCGTCACGGGGAAGATCCCGTGATCTACCCTCAGGGTGCGCACAATCCTTTCATAGTCGCTGACATTGTCCGCAGGTCCCGGCGCTTTCGGCGTTAGCAAGACGCGGATAGTCATCGGGCTGATGTCGGGAATTATCGGCGATTCCATCGGGAGGGCGGTTAGACGCATACGATCTGCTTCATCCCTCGGGATCACCTTGCGTCCGACCTTGACCCTCGGAACCTCTACAGTGACATCGCCGGTGAGTCGGGACTGGCACGAGAGCACGTAACCTTCAGCCTTCTCTGCGGCTGGCAGCTTTTCGAGCTTTAGGGCCTCTACGGATCCACGGACAACTTTTACCCGGCACTTGCCGCAAGCACCCGCCCCCCCGCAGGCAGCCGGGAGGAAGATCCCCGCCTCGAGAGCCACATCTAACAGTAATTGCCCGACATCCGCTTCAACCGTAACATCGTCAGGGAGAAATCTGACCTGAGCTTTTTCCAACCGTTCCCCTCCAAGACCCGTGTCCACCAGGAACATAATTTCCGGTGGCGGCTTCTCTGATCTTAAGAAATTATTTTATCAACCGCGCCAAAATACGGTATCTTATCATTGGCGATGACTTTTTCAACTTTTGGTTTCCAGCGACGCAACGCACCCATATGAAGGGGCCACCAGTGAGTTTGAAAGTATACGAAATTTTCAGGAGCATTCAGGGCGAATCCTCGTTTGTCGGTTTGCCGTGTGTCTTTATAAGACTCGCAGGCTGCAACCTCCGGTGCCGCTATTGCGATACCCGCTACGCGCAGGAAGGCGGGGAAGAAATGACCCTGGAAGAAATCCTCAAGCGTGTTTCCGAATTCGCCGTTAAGCTGGTGGAAGTGACCGGGGGAGAGCCGCTGTTTCAGTCGGAAACTCCCATACTTACTATGGCCTTGATGGCAGAGGGATACCAGGTCCTCGTAGAGACCAACGGGACACTGGACATCTCGGTTCTCCCCGAAGGCGTTATCAGGATCATGGATATCAAATGCCCGGCCAGCGGAGAGAGCCACAGGGTAATGTGGGAGAATTTATGGAAACTCCGGCCCGATGATGAGGTCAAGTTTGTGATTTCAGACCGACTCGACTATGAGTGGGCCCGAGGAATCATTCTAGAACGTTTTGAGCAAGCAAAAACAAAAATACTCTTCTCCACGGTCTTCGGCGAATTGCCCCCGAGACACCTTGTGGAATGGATGCTCGAAGATCGAATCCTAGCTCGTTTCCAATTGCAGATTCACAAGCACATCTGGCCGCATGGCGCGCGGGGTGTGTGACCCAATGCCTTTGAATTAAGGGGAATCCCGACAGTCGCGCCACAAACGTGATCGTCACCCAGGCGAAAGCCGCGTTCCACGCGGGACGAGGGCCAGAAAATATCGAAAAGCCTCGATCGCTGCTTCAGCAAGAATGACAGGATGTCGCCTTACCACATCAGACAGAAATTCTGCCAAGCGATATAACCATTAGGCCTACTCTCCAGAGTCAGCCTTATACGCGCACAAATCGCCACACATGGTACAGGTTTCGTGGTCCTCGCGACAGGTTCGGGCTCGTATCTCACGGGCGAGGTCAGGATCAATGGCCAGCCGTATCTGTTCAGCCCAGTCTCGTTTTTTTCTAGCCCGGCTCATCTTCTCGTCCCACTCCCATGCGCCCGGTCTGCGCTTGGCCAAGTCCGCAGCGTGTCCGGCAGCCCTGGCCGCCAGTACTCCCATCCTCACATCTGCCACGTCTGGCAACCCCAGATGCTCGGAGGGGGTCACATAGCAGAGGAAATCAGCGCCCGACATAGCCGCGATAGCTCCCCCTATAGCAGAGGTTATGTGGTCCAGTCCTGGCGCAATGTCCGTGACCAATGGCCCCAGCACATAAAAGGGGGCATTATCGCACAGTTGTTTTTGGAGAAGTATTTGGGCTGGGATCTGGTCGATGGGAACATGGCCTGGTCCCTCGATTATGGCCTGAACACCTTTTTCCCGTGCACGGCGGCTAAGCTGCCCGAGCGTTGCCAATTCCTCTACCTGCGCCTGATCCAGAGAGTCCGCTATTGCGCCCGGCCTGAGTCCGTCGCCGAGACTGATAACCATTCCGTACTTCTTGCAGATCTCAAGTACATCGTCGTAGCGCTCGAAAAGGGGGTTCTCGCTATTGTTGGCCCGCATCCAGCGGGCGAGAAAGCTGCCCCCTCGGCTTACTATCCCGCACACACGAGGCTTCTGTTTCAGGTGGGCTAGAACCGATAGAGTGACTCCGCAATGGACCGTGACAAAACTTATGCCATCCTCTCCATGCAGACGGATGGCATCGAGCATCTCCTCGGGTTCCATCCGCTCTCCCCCCCCTCTCTTGCGCACCGATTCCACAATGGCCTCGTAGATGGGGACAGATCCAACAGGGACGGGAGACTCGTTGACGATCTTCTTGCGCACCGACCTCAGGTTTCCTCCGGTGGAAAGGTCCATGACAGCATCTGTTCCGGCTTTGACCGCAGCTTCTAGCTTACGAAGCTCGAAATCCTCATCATGTACGTCACCTGACGTGCCTATGTTTGCGTTCACTTTGACCCTGAGGTTTTCCCCTACGGCAAAAGCCTTACCCGTGGGAGAAGGCTTACAAACCGCCACTCTGCCCCTTTCAAAACTCTCTTGGAGAACCCGATCATCCACGCCTTCTTCGCGTGCAATTTCCTTCAGTAAACTGTTCAAGATACAAAATCTCCATTTTGGATTTCCCTCAGTATAGAAAGACAATGGAGTATTGTCCATCCCGGTTGAGGGCAAACAGCCTGATTCAGGTTCCCGGTCAGAAAATGAATAATCCGCTAAAGCAAAGCGGTATCTGACAAAGCCCAGGACAAACTTCACTCTGGAGGATGGGGGGTAGTTAAATTGTTAGGTGGGTAACTCGAATCTAGAAGTACACCGAAAATTCAACGCCGAAATACTTCCATTGCATATCCAGTTCCCAGTTCTGCAACGATATGAGCGGCGTGTTTATACCCGGGAATGCCTGAGTTTCGTTTTGAAACTTAAGGTGGGTCATCTCTGCAAGGAGCTTGCAGGAAACATCGAAGCGGTAGATCTGTGGCCTGAATGCCAAAGAAGCTCCGTATATGGTCAATTTGGACCCTTTGAGCGGAACAATGTAGCGCGCCTCGACATGCACTGGGAATCCGAGAATCTCCGGAGGGACATACCGGAGATAGGTCCCCCAGGTGATTGGCCTGTCGCCTATGAGATCGATCGTTGCAGTATTGGGAACTGCCCCGGGATCTAGGGGGGCTAAGGGGGTAGTCGCAAACACTCCTTGAAATCTCGGATCGATAAAATAAAAATCAATTGACGTACCCAGGGTCAACCACTGGAATTGGACCGAGTCAAAATCGCCGCCTAGGATTAGACCGCTGAAGTCTACTCTCGCTCCGTTTACGCGGCGGCTCCTGGTTTCAGCGTTGGTATACACTCCACGAGCCCCGAATCTCCAGAAACGGAGTATGGCATACGTGTCATAGCGAAGAGGGCTTTCATCCAGATATGAGGAAGTGCGTAGACTGAGTTCCCCTTGAGAAGCTCCGGTAAGCTTGGCCGACACTACGTCACCAAGGCGCACACCTGTCCCCACTTCGCTCCGGAAGGTACTGGAGAGTCCCTTGGCTGGGAAAATTGGGCCTACAATGCTCTCCAGAGAACTCAAAGCCAGTAATGAACTGAGCGAGGAACTGTATGACTGGGCATAGCAGGGGATGAACCCTACCGCGCAAACTAATATTGCTGCGATAATTACTCGCGTTATCGATTTCACAGCGCGGGAGCGCTTCGTCCTTCTCATGCAGCCCTACACACAATAAGGATTAAACTTCAGCGTTCATATTTAATCACAATAACAGGTAAATCGTCAAGGAATTTGAGCAAACCCCTCATGAGAACCGGATTTATAGCGTTTGCATAAATTAGGGCAGTGCGTATAACATGATCTGCGCTACCAAGTTACAAATCATGGTTCGTCGTAAACCTTTTATCAAGAAGCCGATAGTGTGAGTCGGAGGGGCTTTAGAAGATAACGCAAGGTAGGAAGGCTTTTGCAGCCCTCTCTCAGCACCATTCAATGCGCGGCAATATAAGACAACGGACACAGATTTGTAGGACAGCCCCGTGCACGGAACGCGGGGTTGCCTGTCTCTGAAGGATGGGCAGGATGCCCATCCCCACGGAGTCATCCTCATTATCGGACATTACTCTTGGGAATTGCCCTAAATCAGCGCCTTAGCAGCGAGCATGTTTCTTAGGTGAGACCATGTGTTTCTCAAACCATGCGGCCGAGTGCGGGCTGGCGAAGGCCACACCGATAAGCTCCGTCAGGTACAGGATCGGCACCTCGTAGAGCTTCCCGGTCTCCCGGGAGATGTCCGCCTGGCGGGTGTCCAGGTTCGCCTGGCACATGGGGCACAAGGTCACCATTGCATCTGCCTCTACAGTGAGCGCCATGTCCAGAAGCTTACGGGAGAGTTTGAGCACCAGGTCGGTACGGGTCAGGGCAAACGAGCCACCGCAGCAGTCGGTCTTGTACGGCCAGCTCAATACCTCCGCACCCAGGGCCTCGAGTATGTGGTCCATCTGCATGGGATTCTCAGGGTCGGCAGGCT
This sequence comes from uncultured delta proteobacterium, assembly GCA_963786905.1. GTDB lineage: Bacteria > Desulfobacterota > Desulfomonilia > Desulfomonilales > Desulfomonilaceae > CAWBBA01. The sequence continues at coordinate 55,502 of CAWBBA010000038.1, forward strand.
CCACTACCTCCACAGGACGTACTGCAAGGCAGCCGTAGTACGGCACTACCTTAAGGCCGGAGAGGGGTTTTATTACACGCTCCTTCAAGCGTTTGAGTAGCTCGTCAATATGGAACATGTCCATACCCGAGATCACCTTTATCTCGCCCTTGAAAGGGAACCTCTTCTTTAGCTCCTCTTCCTCCATGATACGCCTGGATGCAGCCTTCATCCTCACATGGCAGCCTGCACAGGGGGCAACCACGTCCAGGCCGATCCTCTCCGCGGTCATGAGGTCTGTGGCAGGAAGGGCCGATTCGAGATAAGCATCCACCATGTGGGCTGATGAGGCGCCACAGCATGTCCAGTCCGGGATCTCTTTGAGGGTAACGTCAAGCTTCTCGGCAGAGTACCTGAACGACTCATCCAGTTCCTGCGCGCTGCCTGTTAGGGTGCATCCGGGGTAGTAACTGAATTCCATGGTCTATCCTTGTATGCAAAGAGTTCGGGGGAATACGACTATTTCATCCCTGACTGCTTAAAGACTTCCTTCACCCCACTCAGATTCTTCGAACGGTGGGGCATGAGATGTATCTTCCCTTTACGGAACATCTTCCAGCCCAGCTCCATGTCGGAAAAGTAAGTCTTGGTCTTCATCTTGTACATACCAATGAGAAACAGCTCGTGAACGCGACCGAACGTACGGATGGTCTTGAGAAACGGCGTGTGAAACATGGGTACCTCAGAGTCACCGCCGGTGGCTATGTTCTCCCTGAGCACCTGATGGCGGATCGGGTCCAGTAGAGCAGGCACATCAATGCCGTTGGGGCATCTCGCTCCGCAGGTATGGCAGGTAAGACAGAGCCAGATGCTCTTGGATTTCACTATCCGGTCCATGTTCCCCAGCACCGCAAGGCGTACAAGCTGATGCGGGAGAAGATCCATCTCCGGAGCCACAGGACAACCCGCAGAACACTTGCCGCACTGATAACATTGATGAATTACCGATGATAAATCCCCCACCGGAGGAGTTACTTGGGTGGATGGAACATTCAAGCCCGATTGCTGCATCTCTTTCTCCTGTTTTATGAAGATCACCCTTGGCGATAATCCTCACATGCGGTCTTGCAGTCCTTTGTCCTCTCAGTTAGGAGGCGGCATCCAGAAGTGAATCGATCTCCTGGAACACCTGATCGTCTCTGAAATGCTGTAGTTCTATGGCCTTGCCGGGACACACCGAAGCGCAGATCCCACATCCCTGGCACAGGGCCGCCACGATTTCCGCCTTGTGGTCCTCGTTGATGCGGGGCGCGCCGTACGGGCACAACCGGACGCATGTCAGACAGACCGCGCATTTTGAGGGATCTACCTTGGAAATAACCCCCGGGAATGTCAACTGCTCCTGGCTGATCAGGATCGACGCTCTTTGAGCAGCCGCGGTAGCCTGCGCTATGGATTCATCGATCGACTTGGGATAATGGGCAAGCCCGGCCATGAACACACCTTCAGTCGTGAAGTCCACTGGACGCAGCTTCATGTGAGCTTCCATGAAGTAGCCCTGGGAATTCACCGTGACCTTAAAGAGTTGCCCGAGTTCCTTGTTGGATTCAGCCGGGTCGATGGCCGCAGCCAAGACAAGCAGATCAGCGGGGATTTTGATGTCTTCGTCCAGCACGAGGTCGCGCACTACAACGTTGACTCTGTCACCTTGGGCTTCCACTCGGGGCTTCGCCTCGGGGTCATATCGGACGAAGATTGTGCCGGCCCTACGCGAGTCCGTATAGAACTTTTCCAGAAGTCCATAAGTTCTCAGATCCCTGTAAAGAATGTAATTTGTCACATCGGGATTGATCTCTTTAAGGCGCTCGGACAGCCGGACCGACCCTGGCAGCAGATCTTGGAGCAGTAAGGACGCTCTTCGCACCGCGACCCCACGCACTGGATGAAGACCGCTGTCTTTATGTCTTTGAGCTTGGGATCTCCGGCCATTATGCGCTCTTCGAGTGAGTGCTGCGTCTCGACGGCTCCATGCTCGCCGTAAGAGGTACTCCTTGGGTTTCGATTCAACCGCGCCGGTGGCAATGACGGCCGCTCCGAACTCAACGTCGCGTGGTGCTTCGCCGTCACCCGTTATCTTGCCTTTGAAATGGCCCACATGCCCGCTCAGATCAGAGAATGCGGCCTTCTTGAATACCTCGATCTTGGGGTGGGCCTCCACTTTGGCAACGAGATCCGTAAGAAACGGCTTGATCTCTTCGCCGTGAATGGTCCTTTCGATGGACAGGGCATTACCACCAAGCCGCTCGCTCTTTTCGGCAAGATAGACCTGGAATCCCTGGTCGCCCAAGTTCAGAGCGGCAGTCAGGCCGGAAATGCCGCCACCCAGGACAAGGGCGTTGGAGACTACGTCCATTTTGGATTTCTGTAACGGCGCCAAAAGCCGGGCTCTTGCAACCGCCATTCTGGCCAGGTCCATGGCTTTAAGAGTGGCTTCTTCCTTGTGCGTTGCGTGGACCCACGAGCACTGATCGCGAATATTGGTCATTGTGAAGAGATACGGGTTCAGTCCGGCCTTTTCCATGGTGAGCTGGAACATCGGCTCATGTGTACGGGGACTGCACGCGGAGACCACCACCCGGTTCAGATTGTGTTCTTTTATGATTTCGAGGAATTGTTCCTGTGTATCCTGAGAGCATGTGAACAGCTGTTCATCCGCGAACACCACGTTCGGAAGGGTCTTCACGTGTTCCACAACCCTGGGAACGTCCACGACGTTGGCAATGTTGATGCCGCACCGGCAGATGAAGACGCCTATACGCGGCTCTTCCCCGGAAACATCTCGCTGCGGAGGAAATTCCAGCTTGGTGGTCAGGGAGTTCCGCGCAGATGAGAGAAGTCTCGAAGACGCCCCCGCCGCTGCCGAGGCTTCCATGACGGTCTGAGGAATATCTTTAGGACCCTGGAACATACCCGCGGCAAAGATTCCCGGCCTACTTGTCTGAACCGGCTCGAAAGAGGTGGTGGAACAGAACTCGGACTCGTTCAGCTCGACGCCTATCTTTTGGGCAAGCTCTCGCGACTGTTCGGATGTTTTGAGCCCGACGGCGAGGACCACCATGTCGAAGGTCTCGGTGGTGAGTTTCTGATTTTCGTCCAGATAGATAATGTTGAGATTATGGGTTAGCGGATCTTCCACGACTCGACTTATCATGGATCGGATGAAGCGAACTGCTCCGCCATTCTTTGCACGCTCGTAATAGGCGTCGAAGTCCTTGCCGTAAGCTCGGATATCCATGTAGAAAATCGTGGGTTCGATATTGGCATCGTGTTCCTTGGCGATCACGGCTTCTTTGATGGACGCCATACAGCAAATTGAGCTGCAATGCGGCATTCCCTTCTGGGGGTCTCTTGAGCCGACACACTGGATCCAGGCCACCTTGTTGGGATGCCTATCGTCAGACGGCCGTTTGACTTCACCCGCATTCGGCCCCGAAGCGCTCAGCATACGCTCGAACTCCATGTTCGTGAGAACATTGGGAGCTGTGCCGTACGAAAATTCTCCGCGGACCTTGTCAGGGTCGATCATCTCGTAGCCGGGAGAGAGGATGATCGTCCCGACTTCCACATCCAGGAACTCATCCTGCATGGTATGGTCTATCGCTTGTGCGGGACATGCCTTGACGCATTCCATACATTCGGAACACACGCCGCAATTGAGACACCGATTCGCTTCTCGCTGAGCTTCGTCTTCGGGGAAGGCGAGCTCCACTTCTTGAAAGCCTTTGCGTTCGGATAGGTGTAGTTCCGGGCTTTTGGCCCTCGCTTCCGACTTGATATCCGGAATAGGAGGATATTCTGGATGCTCCGGCATCTTAACGGGTCGGCCCGCGGCCATATCTGTCCCTTGGATATATCGTGAGATAGATTCCGCGGCTTCTCTCCCGGCTGCTACAGCTTCAACGACCGTCGCAGGTCCGGTACCGGCGTCGCCACCTGAGAAGACGCCATCGATGGACGTAGCGTATGTAACAGGGTCTACGTGTATGGTATTCCAGCGGCTTCTCTCCAAATCGGAGATACTGTCCCAGATTTGTGGATCTATGATTTGGCCTATCGCGGGAACAATCGCATCAGCCTCGACGACGAACTCCGACCCACCGATAGGAATGGGTCTCCTGCGGCCTGACTGGTCGGCAGGGCCGAGTTCCATTTTGATGCACTTGAGGCCGGTCACTTTTCCGTTGCCCATCACTTCTACCGGCGCGGCCAGAAATTGAATCTTGGCTCCTTCATCAATAGCTGCGGTCACTTCTTCTTCAAACGCGGGCATTTCGTCTCTGGACCGGCGGTAAAGAATCGTGACATCGCTTCCGAGGCGACCTAGTGTGCGCGCAGCATCGATGGCAACGTTGCCGCCACCTATCACCACTGCCTTTTTGATACCATCAATCGGTTTACCCAGGGCCGCTTGCCGCAGAAAATCAACTCCCTGGATCACTCCGTCCGTCTCTTCTCCAGGAATGGCCAAACTTGCGCCCTTTTGGCAACCCACGGCAAGGTATGTCGCTTTGTAGCCCTGCTTCTTAAGGTCTTGCAAAGTCACGTCCTTACCCAGAACGGTGTTGGTTTTGGCTTCCACTCCCAGGTTCAGGATGTGCTGAATCTCCTGTTCGAGTATATCTCTGGGGAGCCTGTATTCCGGAATTCCAACGCGAAGCCAACCGCCCAGTACCGGCGCTGCCTCAAAGATCGTGACCTTATACCCCTCTAGGGCCAGGTAATAGGCCGCGGAGAGACCTGCGGGTCCGGAACCGATGACCGCTACCTTTTCTTCCCGAGGAGTTATTTCCGGGATGTTCAGTTCAGAATAGTCTACCTGATCCGCCGCGAAGCGTTTTAATTTACAGATGGAAACCGGCTGATCTTTTTCGCCCCTACGGCAGACTTTTTCGCAAGGGTGGGGACAAACTCGGCCCAACACGCCGGGGAGGGGGAGGCTTCTATATATTAACTCGACTGCTTCTTTGTATTTGCCTTGGCTGATGAGCGCCACATACCCTTGGACGTTGATATGGGCCGGGCACGCCATCACGCAGGGAGCGCGGTCATATTTTTCAATTACAAAGGTCTGGGGAATGGTCTGAGGGAAGAGCCTATATGTTGCGGCTCGCTTGCTCAATTTCTGATCGAATTCGTTCGGCACATGAACCGGGCAGGCGGTGGCGCAGTCTCCGCAGGCCTTACACCTGTCCTTGCGGATATGGCGGGATTTCTGCCGGATTTTTACCTGGAAATGCCCCTCTTCGCCCTGGATATCTTCCACTTCGCTGTAGGAGAGAAGCTCTATGTTCGGATTCTGTCCCACGGTGACCAATTTCGGAGAGAAGATACAGGTGGAGCAATCGTTGGTGGGGAAAGTCTTGTCGAGTTGGGCCATACGCCCGCCGATGCCCGTCTGACTTTCGACGAGATATACCTTGTAACCCGACTCCGCCAAGTCCAACGAAGCCTGAACTCCGGCTATTCCGCCTCCGACGATAAGAGCCGCACCTACTACGTCCTTTGCTTCGGCCATAGTATTTTCACCTTCCGCCAGTTTTCTAGTGATTTTATGATTGCGATGGAGTTATTCCAATTTACCAGTGCAGGCACTAACTGTCAACTGTTGACGTCGCTTGGGGAATTGTTCGGTTAGGGAAATGTTAGTGGGTTTTTTGCGAGAAGCGACAAAGGAAACTTTGCCTCACGGTATCCGTTCAGTTACGCCTCACGCATTCATGTCCGGCACGACATTTCCATTGAAAATCCATGGACTGCGTGGTCATCTCAATCTGTTATCAGATGGATCGGCCAACATACTCCCTTATTCGCTTTCGGGTCGCCTGTAGGAAGCCGGCATCAACTCCCGGTTCTGCTGCCGGCAGCAACGTGCAGTTCTGGAAAAGGGGTTCTTGATCTATGGGATAACGACTTGCTTTTAGAGCTTTCGACCACATCTCGGTTCCGGGTATAGGAGAGTATTCGGCCAGCTTGGGGAAGGCCCCTGCACGCAGGACGCGTTCTACGTCGTCCTCAATCATGGCCTTTGATTGACCGGGAAGGCCCACGAGAAGATATGCGCCAATTTGTTCGCTCGAAAACCCCGCTTCCTTGAGGTTCGCTACAGCTTTCAGAAAGCCCTGAATATCGGTCTTGCCACCCGTACGCGCATGGAACTCGTCAGAAGAACTCTCCAGACCCAACCTGATGGTTTCAAAGCCAGCTCTCTTCATGGCCGATGCGACACTGCGATCTATCGAGGACGCGTGCAAACCATTCGGAGTATGCCATCGCATGCCCGGAACTCTCTCGGCAGCGGCCTCCAGAATCGGTAGTGCGTGACGGGTAGGATCCACAAGAAAGGCATCGTCGTACAGGGCTATGTCCTGGAACCCGTAGCGAATCGCGGCTGCTTGTATCTCTTCGATGACAACCGCAGGGTTTCGTCTCACAAACGCCGGGCTCATCTTCCTGGATGCGCAGTATGCGCAGTTATACGGACACCCTCGCGACGTCAGCACAGGCAGGAATCTCACGTGGCGCATCAAATCCAGACAGGGGCTGAATTCAAGCTCAGCCGGATCTTCAGCAGGGCTGACGCGGACCCCTGTTTTCCTGTAAAGGGCCTCCTCCAGACCCGCCTCCCCAGGACCGAGCAAAACTTCGTTTGCGCCACAATGCTCGTGGGCATGTTCCGGCAGAAGAGAAGCGTATATGCCTCCCAACAAGATTGGCGCCTCGGGAAAGACCGACCGCAGCAATTGTATAGTCTCCTGAACGCCTGGGTACCAGTAGGTCATTAGACTGGTCACCAGGATGGCGCGAGGAACCGGCATGCTTTCCAGGTCCTTCCTTATAAATTCAGGATGTACCCCGTACCGGCAGTATGTTCTGGGAACCCCCTCCAGGGCCCCGGGTTTGGGGATAGGGGTCCTGTGAAAATGGCCGTGCGAAAGTGCCTTAGCCTTTATCGGCCCCATTTCCGGATGATCAGGGTCGAGGCAGTCCACGAGCCTCGGCTCCCATCCATGACGCCTCAGCCTTGTTGCAAGGACCAGTAGGCCCAACGGCCGCGCCCAGAGATCGTAAGCGGCAAAGTCATGAATCCACGGATTGACCAGGAGTATCACCGGTCTTTTCATCGTATGTTTGCCTCTGAGCTTTTCTTTTGATAGTCTTTAGGCAAATCTGAGACCTCAGTGCGGCACTTTACACGATTTGGCGATCAGTCGGAATGCTCGTGCCGCCAATCTGGTGTACGGAAACGGTCGTATACGACTACAAATGTTGAGCGGGCCGAGACGGACCCCGCACCTGTGCCGGACCCTATGGAGGTTACATCCCGTGTTTGGTATCAAAGATTTGTTGCAGCAGGCGCAAGGACTGCAAGCTAAGGTTACTGCCCTGCAAGAAGAATTGGCAGAGAAGACAGTCACCGGCAGTGCTGGAGGCGACATGGTCCAGGTTACGGCAAACGGGGCTCAAGAAATCGTGTCCATAAAGATTGAGAAGGAGCTTCTCTCGCCTGACGACCCTGAATTTCTTGAAGACCTTATTGTTGCCGCGGCCAACGACGCCCTGAAAAAATCCAAGGAACTGATGACTCAAGAAATGTCAAAACTCACCGGAGGGCTCCGTATACCGGGCTTGACGTGATGGGGCGATTGAGGACGACAATTGATCGGTCCGCTGGAAATACTTGTTAAGGCCCTGAAAAGGCTCCCCGGAGTCGGGGAGAAGACTGCTACGCGGTTCGCGTTTTATATGCTCAATGCGAAAAAGGAAGAAATCGGGGAACTGATCAGAGCTATCAGAGACGTTAAGGAGAAACTGCGTCTCTGCTCACAGTGTTTTCATTTGACGGAAGTGGACCCGTGTCCCATCTGCTCGGACTCCAGAAGAGATGCAAGCCGTCTCTGTGTTGTGGAAACCCCTCTTGACCTCATGGCCATCGAAAAAGCTGGCCATTTTAAAGGGTTCTACCACGTGCTGCACGGTCTCCTCTCTCCGCTGGATGCTATCGGCCCCGAAGACATACGGTTCTCAGAGCTTCTGGAGAGGGTCCAAAAGAATAAAATTGCTGAAGTTATTCTGGCGCTTAATCCGACTGTCGAGGGAGAATCCACAGCCGGCTATATCCGTGATCGGCTCAAAGGATCCGGCACAATTGTCTCCCGCATCGCGTATGGCATACCAGTGGGCGGTTCCCTGGAGTACGCAGACCCCCTTACCCTTTCCCGCGCGCTTGATAACCGAAAGGAACTCTGACCAAATAGCGGACTGAGATTTATTCGCCAAAGCGCCCCCGGCAATATCGTTCTTCCTACCAGTGCTGCAACTTCCCTTTAACCGTTTGACTCCCTTCCGTCCCTTTGCTGCTCACGTGATTGTTCAGGTGAGCAAAAGGGGAACACTACTCAATTAAGACACAGTGATGGATAGCCGCCTGTTGAGCGGCAACAATTTTTTCTTGACAGTTGGGCCAACGATGTATCAATATATAAGTGTTCATTGATCTATTGATGCATCACCAAGCTTGAGAAATCGACGTGAGGATACGTTGTCTGACGCGAAACAAGATAAGGCCTTAAACCTCGATGAAGGTCTCGCCGTGGCCGCGTTCGTGGGCAAAAGCCTTTCGGACGAAAACCGCTTGCGAATTCTTTTGTCCTTAAACGGCGGCAAGAAAACAGTCTCCGCGATAGTGGAGGAGATGAAACTCTCTCAGCCTCTGGTGTCCCATCACCTGAAGGAGTTGAGGCGTTGTCTCCTTGTGAAAGTAGAGCGCAAGGGCTTGTTCGTGTACTACGAGATCGCGGACGATAGGATCATCCACATAGTTCGGCAACTGGCCCGGTTGGCTACGGATCTGCTGTCGCAGAGAGATACCTTTTAGCTTTTGGAGAAGAATCACATGAGCAAGGGAAAAATTCGGGAACTTGTCGAGTCACATGGATCCGCTTGAAGCGGCGATGGAAATGGCTGATGCAGCGAAGAAACTCTTTTCTGTTTTGGGCGAGGATGCTCTTCGCGATTTCCTCACTAAGCTAATTGGAAACGAAGGCCAGGACAAGATTACAGGGCTGGTTCATTTGTGACTGGCTACATGCATGGACGAAGGTGTCGATCCAACAGCCATGTGCCAGAGTTTAGTGGAAAAAATCAGTCAGTCCGAGCAACTGCGTTCAGTGACGGACCCGGAGATCCTCATTCTATTCGAAGACTGGCTGGAAGAACTGGAAAATGAGGCCGTGAGCTTAATCAAGCGCCGCGGTTCCACTACCCCAGAAGATCTTTCGAGAGAATTGGGTTTGTCTGAATCCGGGGCGATGTTCGTCATTACGAAGCTCAAAAGAGACGGCAAGATATAGGTTATTACCATGCCGGGATTTCTAAACTGGGGGCTGATATGGCTATTAAGGTGAACTGGAAAAAACTTTGGCTCCCGATCCTGGCGATCACAATTACAGTGGGAGTCCTCTGGTTCACAAATGGAGCGGTGACGCCAAGGGAACCCACCTGGAACGATGTTGTGGTGGAAGCCAAGGATGGCGGCTATCGGCTCATAAACACCGATGAACTCAGACAGCGATATGAAAGGGATCCTCGGAGCGTTTTGCTGGTGGATACTCGCCAAGAGTGGGAATTTGCTTTGGGCCACATCGCTGGCGCGGTGAACTTCCCTATGGAACCTACAACGTGGTCAAGGTGGTGGAAAAAAGGTGAACTGGCCGACGGCTCTCGGTCCTGATAAGAATCGCTTCATCGTCTTTTACTGAGCGGGTCTCACCTGAGTCCGCAGCGACTCCGCCGCTCGTGTAGCGACGCAACTTGGTTACAAGAAACGTATATCGTGACGCCAAAGGCTTTCCCGAATGGAAGGCTGCCGGTCTTCCCATTCAAACCATTCCCGTCGATCAGGCAAGATCCCCTTCGGAATCGGAAGGTGCAGGACCACTTTACGGTTGGGCAATGCTCTGGACATTGTTGGGGGTTTTCGCTGGTGGACTGGCTCTCAACCTGACTCCATGTGTGTATCCGTTGATGCCCATAACCGTCTCATATTTCGGCGGCAGAGCCGGTCAGGGTCGCGGAAAACTGGCAGTTCACGGTTTGTTGTACCTCGGCGGGCTCATCGCTGACGAACTCAGTCCTGGGGGTAGTGGCGGCTCTTACGGGAAGTCTGATGGGAGCGGCACTTCAAAATCCCATCGTGTTGGTGGTTGTTGCCGGTGTTCTGATTCTCTTCTCCACAAGTCTCTTCGGATTCTGGGAGCTGCAACTTCCCCAGAGCCTTACAAGCGCAGCATCCAAGTCTTACGCCGGATACTTCGGTACGCTGTTCATGGGCTTGAGCCTCGGCGTCGTAGCTGCCCCGTGTTTGGGACCTTTCGTACTGGGTTTGCTCACCTGGGTGGCAAGTATGGGCAGCCCCTGGTTGGGCTTCCTCATCTTCTTCACGCTCAGCCTGGGTTTGGGCAGTACCGCTCTTTTTCCTGGCGATGTTCTCAGGCAGCATGGAAAAACTCCCCGGTTCGGGCGAGTGGATGCTGTGGGTAAGAAAACTGATGGGATGGGTGCTAATCGGCATGGCAGCCTATTTTGTCAGACCGCTGTTGCCGTCCTCCGTGAGTGTTTTCGTGTTGGCAGGAGTGGCTCTTGCAGCAGGCTTGCACCTGGGATGGATCGATAGCACTCAAGGCGGTTTCAAGGCATTTCGCGTGGTGAGAAACGTTGTCGGGGTAGCAGGAGTAGTCGTTGGGGTATTCCTCATCGGTTCGTGGCTAAAGGTCGGGCCTGGAGTCTCGTGGCAACCGTATTCCGATGAAGTGATGGAACAAGCCCGAAAGTCTAACAAGCCGGTGATCGTAGATTTCTCCGCCACATGGTGTACGCCGTGCCGTGAACTTGAAGACATTACGTTTCGTGACCAGGCAGTTGTGCAACAGGCTCAAGAGTAATTTCGTCATGGTCAAGGTTGACCTGACAACAAAAGGGAACCCGCTGCACGAAAAACTGGTGACTCAGTTTTCGATCAAAGGAGTTCCGACAGTGGTTTTCTTTGATGGTGAAGGCCGAGAGCGAACTGACCTGCGTCTCGTTGACTTCATCCCCGCGGATCAATTCGTGAGCAGAATGACCCAAGCCAAGCAATCATCGGACTCAGGTTCATGAGAACCGAGAAACACAAGGAGGAAAGAATCATGTTGAAAGTCTGTTTTTTTCTGAATGATCCCAATGGCAAGCCTTGAAGACACTTCAAGGAAATGGCGTCCAGGTTGGGCGCAGAGTATCCCATTGACATCGAAACTACTTCAAAGCCCCACGCTGAATACAGGACCGATGAATGGGCGGATACGGAACTGCCTTGCGCTCCAGCGATTATGATCGGCGAAGAGGTTGTGGCAGAAGGTTCGGATGTCGCTGAGGAGAAGGTCGTGGCCGAGATCAGAAAACAACTGGGAATGCCGCCTCTGGAACCGGAGAAGAAAGGGATTCTGGGACGTCTATTTGATAAATGATTATCGTATCGCGTCAACAAAGCCTGTTTCCGAACGATCGGCAGTAAATGAATACGCTCATCATAAATAACGAACCAGCGATAAGGCTTGGTTTCTTCATGGGGATATTTTTGGTGGTGGCTTTGGGAGAACTCGCCGCTCCTCGCCGCCGCCTCACCACATCCAAGGCTTCGCGTTGGTTCGCTAACATCGGGATCGTCGCCATAAATACCGCTGTGGTGAGATTTTTGTTTCCTGTCGCAGCAGTGGGCATGGCAGTAATAGCGGCTCAGAAAACTTGGGGCCTATTTAACATTGTCGCGGTTCCGTACTGGGTCGCTGTCGTCTTATCAGTCGTAATTCTCGATTTAATGATATACCTCCAACATCGATTATTCCATACTGTTAAGTTTCTCTGGCGCTTGCACATGATGCACCATGCGGACTTAGACTTTGACCTCACGACGGGCACCCGTTTTCATCCAATTGAAATCGTCATTTCCATGCTGATAAAAATGGCTGTCGTTGTGCTCATCGGAGCGCCCGCAGTATCAGTTATCGTCTTCGAGGTGCTTCTAAACGGAACTTCTATGTTCAATCATAGCAATTTGTTTGTCCCTGCGGGCGCTTGACAGGGTGCTACGCCTATTCGTGGTTACTCCCGACATGCACCGGGTGCATCATTCGGTTTTTGAATTCGAAACGAATAGCAATTTCGGGTTCAATTTGCCGTGGTGGGACCGACTGATGGGAACTTATCGGGCCCAACCGAAACTCGGACACGAAGGGATGACAATAGGGTTGAATCAGTTCCGAGACCCGTCACGTCTGACCCTGCCAGGAATACTGGGACTTCCGTTCACCGGCGAACCAGGTAATTATCCTGCCTCTTGTCGGAGATCTTCCCGTGATGACTCTTGAAAGATCGGGATGGTGTGCTCATTATGGTAGTCTCACATCTAGAATGAGGCTGAATTGGGTCTTCCGAGACAGAATGTCCTTTCAACTCTCTCGAAGCGCATCGACAATCTTCAGGCGTGCCGCCCTCCAGGCCGGTAGCAACCCGCCCACGAAACCCATTCCAACAGCAAATGCCATTGTGGAGGCCGCAATGGAGGGGGTGAGTTCGAATCCAAACGCCAGCTCCGAAAAGGTAGTCCAATTAACCGTTGAGATAGTTAATAGCTGAAGCACCGAACCTCCTGCCACGCCGACTGTTCCCCCTATTAAGCCGAGGAAAAGAGACTCGGCCAAAAAAGCCACCAGGATGTTTCCCCTCTTGAACCCCAGGGCCCTTAGCGTGCCTATCTCGGCTGTACGATTGGCCACCGCGGAGTACATGGTCACCATCGCTCCGAGAATGGCGCCTATGCTGAAGAACATTGTCGTGGCAAGTCCCAATATGCGGATGAACTTTGCCATGACTTCCGATTGTTCCTGGTAAAAGGCGATTTCACGCTTTACTTGAACAGACAACCGCGGGTCTTTCTCCAGGCGATTCTTCAAATCCTCGAATGCCTCTTGGCCGGGCACCTTCAAGATCACATCAGAATAGGTGGTTCTTCGGAACGCGGACAACAACTGATCGGAATCTCCCCACACCTCGGAATTAAAAGCGGTCTTCCCTGCGTCGAACACGCCCACAACATTCCATTGAGAAAGGGCAAAAGACAGGGTTTGGCCCAGAGAGCCCCCCTTGACGGTTTCAGCGATGCTCTTTCCCGCGATCACCTCCCGTGAACCGGGCCGAAAATTCCTCCCTGCAATCAATTTCACCTGGGGCCTGAGATTCATGGCTTGCGATCCGACCCCCCGCACCACCACGTTGGTTGGCGCGTTCGTTCGCTTCTTCGGCACTGTCACCAGCACCAGAGCTTCTTTGGACGCGATGGGTTCCCCGCGGCCGTTCTGGGCTACTTCGGGCTGAACTTCTATGAGCGCGGCCGAACCGCGATCAATGGCGCTGGAAACTTCCGTTTCCGCGCCGCCTCTGAGGACTATGACGTTGTCAGGAGAGCCCGTGTCGATCAAAGTCTGTTGCAATCCCTGCGCTAACATCAGCACCGCGGCAAAGACAAAGGTGACCAGCGCCATGCCTCCCGCGGTCAGGATGCTGGTCCACTTCCTCGTCCAGAGGTTGCGAAAGCTGTAGCTAAAAGGAATGGCCATGTTCAGATTCTAGTGGTGCGCAGCAAGCATCACCTTATTTGAGAAAGATTCCGTGGGAAGCATCACGCCAATACCTGTTCCAACGATCCAGTCTCAAGGTTGACCGCGAACACGTCGGCAAAGGAACGCGCGACCGCGTTCCGAACAGCCTCCACATGTCACCGGGCTGTGGCACGAGTTGATTGAGGCTCACCATGCGAGCATCAGGCATTCCACACGAGACGATCAGCTCACACGGATTCATTTGCAGATCGACGTTCAGGCTGAAGCCGTGGGAAGTAACGCGCCGCTGAATTCGTACCCCGATGGACGCGATCTTGTCCGTGGCGCTTGTCCAGACCCCTACTTTCTTAGGTTGGCTGAAGCCTTTTACGTCGAAGTTCGCCAGCGTGTTTATGATCGTTTCTTCAAGACCTTGAACGTATCTTCTCGCGGAAAGACCCAGTGCCTTCAGATCCACAATGGGATAACAGACGACTCTGCCCCGGCCCATGGAATGTGGCCTCTCCTCCCCGGTCGACGTGATGCACGGCCACGCCGCGCTTGCTCATTTCTTCGGGAGAAATCAAAAGATCTGAAGCCTTTCCCCTTACACCGAGAGTCACGGTGGGAGGGTGCTCCAAGATCAGCAGAACGTCCGGGCCCCCCTCAAGGATTTTTCTTCGCACAATTCTTTTCTGGATTTCCAGGCACTGGGCGTATTCGATGAGATCCAGCTCAATAAGAATCATCGTTTTGAGGTTTGCCTAAGATTGGCGGGGCCTGGGTTTCACCGAATAACGCAGGGGAACCCACAGGGGTCAAAAGCAGGGGATCTTTCCCGCCCTTTCGTAAAGGGGGGCTAGGGGGGATTTTACGCCAACCCATTGAAAATCCCCCTAAATCCCCCTTTAGAAAAGGGGGACTTGGATCGCCCGTGGCCCCCCCAAAGTCATTGGCGGCCACGGGCCGCCCTACCTATGAAGAAGCACATAACTGAAACGCTGCACTAGACCTTTTCTACCACTATTGCCGCGCCCATGCCGCCGCCCACGCAAAGCGTGGCCAGGCCCTTCTTTACGTTGTCCCTTTTTTTCATCTCGTGCAGCAGTGTTGTGAAAATCCGCGCGCCGGAGGCTCCGATGGGATGGCCCAGCGCTATAGCGCCACCGTTTACATTCACCTTATCCATGTCAAACCCAAGATCTTTTCCCACAGCGCAGGTCTGTGCGGCAAATGCCTCGTTAGCCTCGATAAGGTCAATGTCGGCAAGTGTGAGGCCGGCTTTTTCCAGGGCCTTCTTGGTCGCAGGAATAGGGCCGAGGCCCATTACCTTGGGATCCACACCCGCGGAAGCATAGGAAACTATTTTGACCATAGGCTTCAGCCCCAGCTCTTTTGCCTTGTCCGCGGACATAACCAGGATAGCGGCTGCCCCGTCATTTATTCCAGAAGCATTGCCAGCGGTGACAGTCCCGTCCTTTTTGAAGGCCGGTTTCAGTTTGGTGAGGCCCTCTTGGGTCGTGCCCAGCCGAGGATGCTCGTCAGTGTCGAAAACCTTCGGGTCCCCTTTACGCTGAGGGATGAGCACCGGCACAATCTCGTCTTTGAAACGCCCTTCCTTAATGGCCTTTTCCGCACGCTGCTGGCTCATCAGGCCGAGTGCATCCTGGTCTGCGCGAGTGAGGTTATACTGCTCGGCGACGTTTTCCGCGGTTACACCCATGTGATAGTTATTGAATATTTCCCAGAGCCCGTCATGGATCATTATGTCGACGAGCTTATCGTCATTCATGCGGGCTCCCCATCTGGCCTTATTTATGGCGTAAGGAGCCGCGGACATGTTTTCCGTCCCGCCCGCTATGACGATATCTGCATCGCCTGCTTTTATGGTCTGGGCTGCCAAGGATACCGAGCGCAGACCGGATGCACAGACCTTGTTTATGGTCATGGCCGGCACTGCCTGAGGTATGCCGGAACGAATTAAGACCTGGCGGGCTACGTTCTGCCCCTGCCCTGCCTGCAGGACGCAACCGAAAATCAGTTCGTCCACCTGGGACGGATCGATTCCGGTTCTCTTGATAAGCTCTTTCACCACGATGGTGCCCAGTTCCACAGCCGGTATGCCGGTCAGCGACCCGCCAAACGATCCTACTGGAGTACGGACCGCGTCAACAATGACCACTTCCTTCATGAATGAAACCTCCTGGTCTATTTGTATTCTCTCACGGAATGAGATGTTCGGGGATCTTGATTTTTCTCTCCCTATAATAACGAATTGCGCCACGATGCAAAGGGACACTCAACCCCTCCAACGATTTTTCCAGGACTATATCGCGGCAGGCAGGATGAACCCTCACGAGATAGTCGAGGTTCTCATACAGAGTCTTGGTAAGCGTGTACACTACCTGCTGATTCAGTGACGCGGTTACGGCAAGGAGGTTCATTTGCCCCACAGTGTGCACCGGCTTCTCCTGACCAGGATACGTGCCGGCCGGAATAGTCTGACGAAAAACATGTGCGCCATCCTTCCTCGCGAACCGCCTGCATCTGCGAATCTGTGATCTCTAGAAAAGCAAGAGGCGGCTTTCTTCTCGCTCAAAAGGGTTGTGACCATAGGAACCGGTATTCCGCCAGTCAAGTCCGCTCCTTCAACCTGCCCTTTTCTCAGGGCCTCAGCAGCCGCCATATTACTCATGGAGCGAAGGCGAACATTAGCCGGGCCGGGTTTCAGAGTTTTCAGGAGCAATTCAGTCGTGAATCTAGTTCCGCTATCAGGCAACCCAGTAGCTACCGTCAATCCATTGAGGTCTTCCAGGGTCCCGCTTTCGATCTTGTCAGCACGGATCAACAAGTGGACTGTATCGGGCCACAGAGTTGTGATACTCCGGAGTTCCGGCAAGGGCTGGCCTTTGTATAATCCGGTTCCTTTGTATGCCATGGAGCAGAACAGGTCTTCCACAAGGATCATGTCCGCGTCTGCAATGCGAATGGCCTCAATATTCTCCATAGACCCTTCAGAGATGGCCGCGGAGACCCGGATGCCGATGTCGCGCAATCTAGTTGTCCAGAGAGATGCCATACCCAGCCCGACCTGGTAATAGGTCCCGCCGGGCATCCCGGTCGCGATGAGGTACTGAAATGCGGGCAGGGCTTTTATCCTTGGCCCCGGCGGCCCAGGTCATCCCTGCAATGGCCAGGCAGGTGAGCAGGCTCAAAAGCAACCGAAAAGGGCCTTTCCACCAATCGACAAAAGCCTCACGACCGCAATTGTTCATCGAGTGCACGTCTTTTTTCCCATGACCGTTCACCGGCTCTGACAATCGCTCCAAAACCGGAAAGACAGGCCTGACGCCAGTGTTTGCAAAAAAACTTCGGAATTATATTTCCGACAAAAAGTCAACTTTTCAGACAATTGTCATTGCGAGGAGTGGAGCGACGAAGCAATCTATTTTCCCTATTTGGGGGATTGCTTCGGGCTTGAGCCCTCGCAATGACAGCTGAACTATTTTCCAGGCGAATAATTCCGAAGAATTCTTGCGGGATATTTCCATGCCTGCCTGCCGTACAATACCCCCAAGCGCGAACCGACCCTTTTTGCCTTGGAATTCAAACGATCCCGTGTTTAACTGGAGAAGGACGTCACCATCTAAATCAGAGCGATTAGGCCACCGACTCTGAGGTCAGACTGAGTCTGCTCCCACTACCACGGGAACAGGCCGACTTGGAAGGGTATTCCTGCGCTCAGTCAGGATTATTATCACACAGTTCAGACAATGGGTATAGACTTTCACCTACCCGCCCCGCAAACGGAGATTGGGAGAAGAAGACAGATGAGCCTGTCCGTATCGCTGCGTCAGTTCAAGTCTATTTTTTTCGCAAGCGCTATTGCCACAGCCCTATTAGGAGCACTTTCCTATAAGCGTTGGCGTGGCCTCTCGAGGTTTGCACGTTTCTTTATTGGCAACGAACTTGTACCACGCGTCTTCGTCTTCGTCATAGCGGCAGCGGTACTCCTCCAACCCGCGCTCGCTGCCGAACGAAAAACCCGAGCACCGGAACAACAGAAAAAGGAATCAGGAAGTTATCCAAGTAAACAAGATCTCCTCGCCATCGAAAAAAGCATCTTGCTCTTTACCAACAATGAGCGAAAGTCCAGGGGACTTCCGGCTTTTCAGGAAAGTTTCCCTCTGACGCATATTGCCACGAGACAGAGCGAGAACATGTGTGCCGCCCGATCTCTGGATCATGAGTCTGACGCATTTCCTGACGGCTGGAATAAGTTTAGAGATAGGCTAAAAATTGCTGGAGTCACATCCGGGGCGGAAAACATTGGCTATCGGACGCTACGGGAGCAACCTGAAAAATGGGCGACGGCAGTCGTCAAGGAATGGATGAAGAGCCCGACACACAGAAATAACATCCTCAACCCTCGTTGGCGTTACCTCGGAGTGGGCATACGCATGTGCGCGAACAGAATCGCCTACGCCACCCAGGTCTTTTCGTCGGATCCCGGTAGGATTCCTTAGGATTCAGAGCGCTGAGATAGAACCAGGCCGCGGGCAGATAGCTTATGAGTCGGTTTCCAAGGTCCAGCTAAAGGACTCCTGAATATCCCTTACAGAGGTCTCGGGCGGGAACCCACCTTTGAAGAGTTCATCCAGGCTGGTGATAATTCTGTCTCCAGAAGACCCTTCCGCAATAATGAGAATGTCCCCGCCGTTCTGACGAGCGAATTCCTGGATGTACTGCAGGCATGTCCCGCAAGGCAGAAGCGCAGCGTGAAGATCCGACACCACCGCGACTGCTAGGAAGTTGTTTTCGCCATGAATCAACGCATGATTGATCGCGTTACGTTCAGCGCACACGCCCAGGACAGGAATTAGACACTCGGTATTGCACCCTTCAAATATTCTTCCACTCTTGGTGAGCACCGCAGCGCCTACGCGGAAACGGCTCAGCGGGACGGAAGCCCGGTGCTTAACGTTTCGGGCGGCGAGAATGAGTTTCTCGACATCCCACTGATCGCCGGCGGTTTCTTTTGGCACCGAATGGTCGTTCACTTGCATGGTGACCGTGGATATCACCACCGTGTAATCAGGTCAAGCCTTGTTGATTATCAACTCGAAAGCTCAGTCACGGTCTACTATTCCAAATCGAAGGTTCCGGAACTTCTGCTGTTGTTCAGCGGAGACCCGTGATCCGATGCGCGCCATAAAAATGTTTTCTTCCCTGAGGGCAATGTTCGGTTCATTGGTATAGTATTCCTGGAATCCGTGACCTTTGAGAAGGTGCATCATCATTTTTCGATATTGGGCCATATTGAGGCCGCTTCCGTCAAGGTCCCAATGCCATGAAAATCCGTTCATGTAAGCAATCTTATCCTCGAAAAAATCGTCGGCCAGAATCAATGAAATCATTTTTTGCGCGACTTTCACGTGGCGGAAGTTGCGGCTCACCTCGACCGCACCCATTTCGTACATCAATTCCCCAAGCTTGCTCCACCGTTCAGCCCGATCCGGGTACCAACACGCCAGATAGCCGACCACCCTGTTTTCGTCTCTGAGGGCTAGCGCGACCCTGCCGTCTTTGACCGAGGAGACTTTCTCGAAGACTTCTAGCTTTTGTATGATCGACGAATAGTGTGAAAAGTTACCAATGCCCGCATCCAGTTTGAGGCCTGCGAAGGAACCGGGGCCACATCCGGGATAAATCGTAATAGACCCGTTCGGTGTCTCGATAAGTTCCGCATCTCGAGCCGACGCAGAACAAATAATTGAACCAGTAGAGCGGCTCAAAAATCGCTCCAATCACGATGCAAGGTTTTCACCATGATTATAAGGTCACGATAGCGACCTTGGCTGTCCTTGACGTAATCCTTTGAGAACGGCCTCCTCGAAAAAGTCTAGTTTATGCGCGGCATTCATGGCCGCGTCTTCTACTCCCGCAATAAATTCAGCGACCAGCTTTTCGATCCCGACGCTCATGGCCAGCCTGATGGTATCTAGAAGCATCCACGTCCCCAACCGCTGCTGACGATAGGCCGGATCCACCATGATCCTAAGGTGCGCGATGTGGTGCAGGCATTCTGAAGGACGGCGGTGGAGTCTTACGTTCGCAACGATGGTGTTATCCTCCTGTCTCACTGCAACGAGGGGGAGAATGCGGTCATAGTCCACATTCTTGATCCACACATTCATCACAGCGGGATCAGCCACGTTGTCTCTAAGAAACCATCGCTCGTCTTCCGGAATTCTTGCAAAGAACTCTGAGAGATGCTGTTCGTCCTCAAGAGCCAAAGGACGAAGGAGGATGGGTGTCCCATCTTTGCTCATGATCTCCTTGGGGTAACCTTCCAGCATGTTGCTGCTCCTTGTCATAGAAGTGGGCTTTCAATACGAATGTGTAACAAAAGAGGGGTCCCCTAGCAATGGATCGTTAAGGGTTCGCGATTCATACTGGTTGGTATTCAAAAAGAATATTCGCATTAGTTCTTGAACACCGACCAGGCGCGTCCTAGAATAGTGGCCGTGAAGTTCTGGAAAAGCCTCGCGTCGATGGCACAAATTATTTACAAGGGAGTGAACTGATGGAGGAAAAAGAAAGCGTCGTTCTCGCGGCAATGAAGAAGGCGGGCAAACCGGTGAGACCCGGAGACGTGGCCAAGTCTCTCAATCTTGACAGCAAAGAAGTGTCCAAGATCATCGATTCTCTGAAAAAGAAGGGAATGATTGTCTCCCCGAAACGGTGTTATTACGCGCCCGCGGATAGTTGATGTCAGCTTCCGTAAATATGGAACTGTAACTAAGTGGCCCAATTCAAAATTCGGGTGACGTATCCTTGGACTGGGCACGATGAAAAAAGGATTCGAGAACACTGTATTGGTGGGACAGGCATCTTGCCTGTCTATCCAGAAATGACAGGCAAGATGCCTGTCCCCACCAAAGCTGCCCGAAACACGGCACCGGATTTGTGAAACCTAAGGACTAAGTATGGAAATATTTGAGACATTGGTGCCACGGACGAGTCCAGCAAGACTCGTCCGTGCTGCACGGATGAAGCTTCGATCATCCGTGGCACCGTACTGAATAACCCGGTATTGATCGGATGCTCGGCGCCACTGACCTGGTCACCGAGTCAGTGCCGGTTTTCGTTCTAACCGATCCTCACTGTTTGAGAGCGAACTACGTGCTGCTCTTCCCTCACAGTTTTCGGCATCGATTCCAGGATCATCGCCGGCCTCTATGCCACCCAGATCGATTCCAGGTACGAACCGGAGAAATCCACCACTAACTTGGGCTGGTTGGCTTCGAGGTCCCATGAGACAAAGTACGTGAATTGATCCAACAGGAATTCGTCTTCCTGATTCAGTCGTGATTTCATCCAATCCTGAGTTTTGCGTACCGTGGACCGTGTCATGACGTCTATCGCCATCGACTCGTTGAGACTCTTCAGCTCAGGAGCAGTCTGGAGTTGCTCGACGGCCTCTTCCCAGTGAATTCCGGCCACCTTCCGGCGGAGAACGTACCCGTTGCCGCGATCGCGAATTACCAGGAGAGGAAGGTTAACATGTACCGCCGCGTTACGAAGTCTGACCCCACCTAATTCAGCGTTGAGGTCTCCCAACAACTCTTTTCTTCTTTCCAGGTCGGGCAGCATTCGAGCTTGCATGCGCTCAAAGATGAAGTCGCTGCCTTCAATGGTAATTTCCTTGAGACGAGTGGGGTCGAATCCAAGATCCAGGAGATCGCCAATGGTTAAGGTGTCACTAGATGAGATGCCTTTCTCTTCCATCCAGGACACTAGATTCGGTCGCCGATAATTGGGAAGCGATTCAATTATACGAGCAGGAAATTTCTTCAATGCCTCGGGTAAATGGAGCCACAATTCCTTATCGCCGGTCTGAAAAAAAGGGCTGCCGGCCAAGTCTCGGGGAGCATATGACTGCACGGGCAGGGCACGGACCTCCGAATCCAAGACGATCTGTTCCAAAGATTCACCACCCGTATACCCCAGGAGATGTGATATACGGCGGCGAAATCCAAGGTATTTGGTGACGAATCGGGTAAACATAAAGCGCATGAAAGAGTCGTTTTCGCCACGCCGGATTCCCTCTTCGAAATATTTGACCAATGCCGCATAAAGCTCCTTGAACTCATCGATGGTGCGCCGGACCATTAATTCATTGTCTCTCATGTCGATGGTCGGTCGCTTCCTCGTGAGATGGTGAACCAGCTTTAGGATCGCATCTCTCAGATTACGTTCTGCGAGTGCCGGCGGGACAAAGACCATGTACTGGCTGTCACCGTCAGGAACAGGCGTCCCTGTAATTTCCTCGACGGGTTTCCAATCAAGTTTCAGGTAGATGTCGTAGGTGGGCTCTTCTTCGGGAATAATGTTGTCCAGGATTCCCACCGCAGACTTCTCTATAAGAAAATCCCGGAATGCCAAGAGGATACGGTTTCCAAGCCCCTTTTTTCGGAATGGTGCCGCAACCTCGACGTACACGAGATAGTAACAGGGGATCGGCTTCTTAAGGTACAACATGTTGAGGCGGCCAAGGTTTTCACCAGTCTCTGCGTTAATCTCGAACACCTTGAACCCATTATGGTCACCTTCCGGTTTGAGGCGATCTATCTTGGCGCCTGATACCGTGGCATCTACCAGGTTCCCAAGCTCGGAAAACAGATCAGCCACCATCGGCGAATCGGAGGTGCCAAGGCGCACCCCCTCATTGATCAAGCTTATGAGGGCAAGCCTGTCATTGAGGCCGAGCCGCTTATGTTCCGGGCCCGAGGGTTTCGAAGAGATCTTGTGGACTGATGATTTGGTCATTGGCCGGGGTCCTTCAGCATGACTCTTGAGTACCATGTGGCCGCAAAAATCAAAAAAAAAGCGGAGTCTCTGCTCCGCTTTGTGTTCCGATATGTAAAATCGTCCTACTCAGCGCAGCAGCATCCCGCTCCTTCTGGTAAAATAAAAGTAAAAATAAGCCTGGCTGGTGACGATCATCTGTTTTTCCTTCTTATTATTCATATCCTCCCTTCAACGCGTTGTCAACACTGTTTTATGAGGGGAGCGTAGGCACTCAGTCCCACGGCGTGGAGAGAGTCAGTTCCACGTACAATTGCGAGGGTGTCAGCCCGAAGCCATCCCTTCTTCGGTGGGACGCGGCGGAACGCGGGGTTGCCCGTCATTAAGAGACAGGCAGGATGCCTGTCCCACCAGGGATCGAGACTGGATCCCGAATCGGAGTCCGGGGTGACGAATGGCCGGCAATATCGAGTTTCGAGCGGAGCGGGCGCGCTTTAGAAAAGCTTGTCGCAGTATCGGCCTTTTTCGTATAAGGTCTTCGTCATCTACACCTTAAGGATGCCACATGGACGACGCGGTTGCCTTCACCTGCGGGCTTCTCGAAAAACAGGCCGTAAAGCAATGGGAGGTGTTCCATAAGGATTCCCACAGCTTTCGTGTTGAATTCAAAGATGGTGTCATGGACACCCTTCAAAAGGCTCGGGTTTCCGGTTTGGCTGTCCGGGTAATAAGAGAGTCGAGGATAGGATTTTCGTTTACTTCCGCGCTCGATGCTTCGAGCCTGCAAAAGACAGTCGATACGGCTCTTTCTATGGCCGGAGTGATGCCCCTCGATCCCGACGCAACTCTTGCCGTGCCTGCTCCTCTTCCTGTCCTGCAAGAGAACATTATGGACCCGTCTCTGCTAAGGGCAACGGAAGCGGACAAGACGGAGATTGCCAGGATTATCGAGAGTAAAGCACGGCTTGAGGATAAGAGGATCACCACCGTTCGGTCTGCCGGCTATTCTGATGCGATCGTGGCAGTAAGACTCGTCAATTCCAGTGGGCTGGACGCTACAGGCGAAGCCGGTTTTGTAAACGCCTGGGTCCAATTGATGGCGGAACAGAACGGCGAGCAAGAGATGGCATACTGGATGGAACAGGCCAGATCTCCGGAACGGATTAATCCAGAAACCGTGGCGTCCGAGGCCGCCCGCAGGGCGCTCGATAGCCTCGGAGGTAAATCGCTCCCGTCAGCCAGAATGCCCGTGATTGTGGAAAACACCGTGGCAGTGGACCTTCTTCATGTCCTTTCCCATTCATTTCTGGCTGAAAACCATTTCAAGAAGCTCACATCTCCACGGATCAAGCTGGACGAGCCCATATTCTCAAGAAAAATATCCATCGTGGATGACGGGCTGGACGCGAGGGGCGACCACGCGTTCCCATTCGATGGAGAAGGAGTCCCTTCCCAACGGACTCAAGTTGTTGAAAACGGAACCTTGCGCTCACTGCTTTTCGACTTGTCGCATGCTAGGAAACTCAAAGCTGCTTCTACCGGGAATTGCCGCCGGGGGAGCTTCGAGGGCCTTCCCGTGAACGGCGTAACAAACCTTCTTATAGAACCGGGCACTTCCACTGTGGAAGAGCTGGCCGCCACGGCCGGGTCAGGACTGCTGGTCACTGAACTTATGGGATTGCACACGGCCAACCCTGTTAGCGGGGATTTTTCAGTTGGGGCATCAGGATTTACTATCAAAGGCGGGAGGCTGGGCCATCCCGTAAAGGGAATCGCGATTGCCGGAAATGTTGTCGATCTTTTCGGCAGTGTTCTGGAAGTCGCCGATGATTTCCGCTTTTTCGGAAATATGGGAGCCCCTTCACTCCTCGTTGAAGCTTTGTCCGTCAGCGGATTGTAGATGCGTGCCCCACTCTGTGAGACAGTCCCCTGCCTTGTCGGACCAGGTTCACACATCACCGGGTAGGTCCCTTGGCTTTCTGTTTCGCTGCGCTCGCTCCCTGCAAAAGTTTTTCCATCCATTGTTCGATCTTGGCTCGCCATTGGGGGTTTGTTTCGTGCTCCAGGGCCTTTTCAAAGTAGCTCATTGCTTCGACCGGCCTGCCGGCCAACATGTTGGCGACTCCCATATTTCCAAGGGCTTCAGCATTGTTAGGGTTAATTTTTAGCACCCATTGGTAGTCCTTTATGGCTTCATCGTATTTGGCCAGACCCGCTTGGGCCAGCCCACGGCCGAGATACGCAGCGGCTGAAGAAGGGGCCAGTTTTATGGCTGCGCTATAATCTTGCAGCGCGGCCTCGTGCTCAAGGTTGAAATTCTTTGCATCCCCGCGGGAGATATATCCCTTGGGATCGGACGGATTCAGCTCGATATAACGGGTAAAATCCTTGATGGCCTTTTGAGGCATACCGGCCTGATCGTGTGCCTTGCCGCGTAATAGATAGACCTCCGAAAGGCGCGGATCTCGGCGTATCGCGGCAGAGAACGAGCGTATGGCAAGGGCGAACCGCTTGGTCTCCAATTGTGCCTTCCCCTGGTCCATGTGAATCTTGGCTGATTGGCCGACCGTTGACACTGTCGACCTAGGCAAGTTTTGAGCCGACGTTGAGTGAGGTAAAGTCAACGGCAGCGCGACCGCAATCATAGCGAAGACTCGGCAAATGCAGCGCGAACGATTTGCGGACATCAGTTCATACAAGTATTTCGGAAAATATCTCTCCATATTAAAACCTTTTCTGGATTCCCGACTGAGCGGGAATGACAGTGGAGTTCTGCCGGCACGAGTGGACAGTTCGCCGCCCCGTGAGATAGAATAGCGAGGAACGGAAATGCAGGCAAAGCTCTTTTTCTCTCCAAGATCTCGCAGCATGCGGCAGGCTTCCAACAGGGAGCTTATCCACGACATGAATCTGCTACAGGGAGTTGAACCATCATGGAATACCGGGACATTATCGTTGATTCCCAGGGTCAGATCGCCTCGATCACTCTGAATTCTCCAAAAACTTTCAACGCTCTGTCGAAAGATCTCATCGGAGAGATCATCTCGGCTCTTGGAATTCTCGGACCCAATCCCACGTTAAAAGTGATCATTATCAAAACAAGTGGCAAGCACTTTTGTTCCGGCCACAACCTCACAGAGATGGTGAACGGCACTGACCACGAGTACCGGTTTATATTTGACCAGTGTACACGAATGATGACCATGGTCCACCAAGTCCCTCAGATTGTGATAGCACAAGTTCACGGAGTGGCCACGGCTGCAGGTTGTCAACTTGTCGCCACGTGCGACCTTGCGGTGGCAGATGAGACTGCGAGGTTTGGAACGCCCGGCGTCAAGATCGGGCTCTTTTGCACCACCCCGATGGTAGCCTTAACTCGGGCCGTGGGGCGCAAGCACGCGCTGGAGATGCTGATGACGGGCCGGCTCATTTCGGCTCAGGAAGCAGAGCGGTACGGCCTTGTGAACAGGGTGGTCCCTGAGGCGGACTTGGAAAAGACTACCCTGGAACTCGCCCAATCTATCGCGGAAGCGAGTCCGTTGGTTTTGAAGATCGGAAAGCAGGCATTCTACAATCAGATCGAGCAGGACGAACCACACGCATACGAATATGCGGGAAATGTAATGACCTTGAACCTCATCGCGGAAGACGCGCAAGAGGGGATCCACGCTTTCCTTGAAAAAAGGAAGCCCACCTGGAAAGGCCAATGAACCAGTCAGTTCTTATTTTTCCCGAACCGAGAGCAATTCATCTATCCAGCCATAAGCGGCTATCATTGCTGGGAAGCCAACTATTGTCATCGACATGAGCACGGTCTGAGTTATTTCCTCGCTGGTGGCGCCGAAATCCAGCGCACGCCGCGCATGGGAGCGCACTCCGCCCTTGGAAGCCGTTCCAATAGAGATGCCGAGCTGAATCAGATGTTGGGTCTTCGAGTCGATGGGGCCGGCTTCTGTGCATAGATCCCCCACCTTTCGGTACGCATCTGCTATTTCACTGTGCCTCTCCATGAATTTTTTGAAGATTTCAGGTAAGTACATGTTGTCTCCTCCTTACAATGCAGCGCCGGCGGCGCTTGTTATCCAGTAATATATGATACTACATTTAAGACTGATTGCGTGTCACTAGAAAATGATCCGAGAGTTAGGCAACCTTTTTTTTCGTGGGAAAGCCTATCTCCGTTGGCCAACAGATTGGACTCATGGTGCCACGGATGCAGCCTGCGCTTCGTCCCGCGTCGCGCGGGATTCATCCGTGCTTTTCCATCGGGCACGGACGAGCCAAAGCGCACGTCCGTGGCACCAATGTTTCAAGTATTTCACGCTTGGTTTTAGCTTTCTAGCCATGGGAGTTGCTGTAACTCCTTCAACTGAGGGAATGATCGGATTGACCAACGAACTGCATGGCGTTGACACCGGACCTTCGAAGTCGGATATTTTAAGAGTGGCAAACCAACCTCACTCGGCATGCGATCTGTGTGACCAGAGTAAGCAGGTTCTCAATCTGTAGGGATTTTAACAGGAGCCTAGGGCATAGATAATGAATCATCCGGGAGAAATAGCCAACCAACTTGTCCGATCAATTTCTCAGGTGTTGATAGGTAAGGAAAGGCAGATAAGAAACGTAGTTGTGGGGCTGCTCGCTCGGGGCCACGTCCTCATTGAGGATATCCCTGGGGTGGGCAAGACTCTACTGGCGTTGGCAACGGCCCGCTCCATGGGGGTCCGTTTCAGGCGTATCCAGTTTACGAGCGATACGCTCCCTTCGGATGTTCTTGGCGTCAACGTGTATGATCCCAAGAATTCCGACTTCGAGTTCAGAGAGGGGCCGATCTTTACCGAAGTCCTTTTGGCAGATGAAATCAACAGGACATCCCCGCGCACGCAGTCCGCTCTCTTGGAGGCAATGGCAGAGGGAAAGGTCTCTGTTGATGGGACTACGTATAATTTGGCCTCGCCTTTCTTTGTGTTGGCTACCATGAATCCGGTTGAGCGGTTCGGTTCTTTCGAGCTTCCTGAAAGTCAGTTGGATCGCTTCATGATGTCCATCAGCCTTGGGTACCCCGATCGCGGCCATGAACGGGAAATTTTTATGAGAGACATTGAGCATGTCCACGCCGAACAGCTTCAACCCGTGACCGATCCCCAGACGATAAGAAAACTTCAGGAAAAAGTACGCGACGTTAGAGTCGAATCGTCGATCATGGAATATCTCTTGGATCTGGTGAGAGCTACAAGGGAGACTTCAGCCATGAGACTCGGGCTCTCATCCAGGGCAGGTTTGCATCTGAAACGTGCGATGCAGGCCGAAGCCCTTCTCGACATGAGAGATTACGTTGTTCCTGCTGATCTTCGAAATGTATTTCTTCCCACAACTTTGCACAGGATTCTGCTACCTGGGGGATCAATGGACGGGCAGGGGCGGGAACGAAAAAAGGACGTGTTAAATCAGGTCTTGCGCTCAGCAGCCGGTCCGGTATGAGGGGCTGTAGGAGCGACCCCTTTCACCGAAGGCCGGTAGGTTGCACGGCCATTTCCCGTATTACCTGTCATAGCTTCTGACATACTGACCATGAATTCCACTGCCCCCATCAAGACGTTACCTCCAAGAGATTCTCTCCGCATGCGACCAACTCGCTCCGGTTGGATCTTGATTTTTCTCCTTCTTTGGATCCCTGCCACAGCGATCGGCACGGCGAACAATTTTTTGTTGATAATCTTTGCCATGATGGTCGGCCTAGCGCTGGTGTCTCACAGGCTCGCGCGAAAAAATGTCAAAACTGTTCAGTTGTCGAGGTGCTTTCCTGACGAAATCTTTGCAGGGAACGTTTTCACTGTCCGGTATCTCGTCAAGACCGACAGCCGACCGTGGGGGGCGGCTGCTTTGAAGTTCGTGGAAGCATCGCCTCTACAGGGTGCGACGGAAGGCGTAACATTTTCCCATATCCCGCCTGGTGACGCGGTCAGCGTGAACGGTTTCTTTCTCCGTAGCCAGCCGAGGGGATAAGCGCATATTACCCGGACTTTTAACCTCTGCTTTTCCTTTCGGGCTGGCTTCGTATTCACGAAGCTGTGGACCTACCGAGTCGGTGCTTGTTTTTCCGCAGATACATTCGGTGGAGGAGGACGTTCCTCCGTGGGTGGGCGGATCAGGAAAAGGACTGGAGCGGCCTGACCCTTTTGGGACGATCCCTTATCAGTTCCGGGAGTATGTGGCCGGCGACCCTTACAAGCATATCGAGTGGAAAAAGACTGCCAGTACAGGGGGGCTCATTACGAAGGTGCTGTCGGAAGAGGGCGCCCGAGAGATTACCATTCGAATGCCAAAAGAAGCTTCCGAGAAGACCGTATCAAGGGCAGCTTCGTTGGTGGTTCATTTTGCGCGATCGGCCCGACCCATCTGCTTGCAGGGCCCGGGTATTTTGCTGGGGCCGGGTCGGGGCAAGGAATTTGCTAACAAACTTCTCACGACGCTTGCACGGTGGGAAAACAAAGCGGATGCACTCACCTTGCCCGATTTTTCGCCCGACATTGTGGTGGAAATTGGCCAAGCGGGTGAATTCGTTTGGAGACGCTCGGGAGACCTTTATGGCCGCGCTTCCTGACAAAGCTCAGACCGGACGGAAGAGCGGAGGACGAGGCAAATCCTCTGCGAGGACCTCATCCGTCTCCATTTTGCCGGGCAGATACCGGGCGTTCAGGTACCTTCTTGCCACGCTTGTAAGTCTGTCCGTAGGCGCAGCCTGTATAGAAAACGGCTTACATCCGTCAGTACTGCTGGTCCTGCCGCTGGTGATCGTAGCTCTCGTCCGACCGGATTTCTCACGACCATTTTTCTTTTCGGAGGGAGTAATCACAGTCCTCTTTCTGTTATATGTGCCTCTTTTTTCCCTGGGCATCCTGATTTTCTACGGAAAACTGTCTCTCCCCCTCTTTGTCGTCTACTTCACGTTTGGAACCATGATGGCCAGGGTTCTGTCACCACTGACGGATCGCAACGTCGCACAATTGATTTTCTTGAGTATTGGGCTGATCCTCATAAACTGTATACTTACCAACCACTTGATTTTCGGCCTTGTTCTGCCCTTCTATCTCTTCGCGATCATGGGGACAATGCTGTCATTCCATCTCGCCCGGAACGCTGCCCCCGAGGATGTAACTCCGGAGACCCCAAGCGGCCGCGAATTCAGGAACCAGTGGCATATTCATCTCGTTAAATATGTTGTCTTTTCGGTGATATTGACCGCGTTCATGTTCGTGGTCCTGCCAAGGCCTTTTTTGACAATGCCCGGCCTGAGGACCGCAATGGCCCGGACCGGGGGACTTGCCGATCTGGAGCAGCAAATCACTTACCGGGAAATGGCCAGTATGTCCGGGAGGCAAAGAATCGCTTTTGTTGTCAACGTGGAAAGAGGCACTCTTCCGGAAATCCCTTATTGGCGCGGCCGCGTGCTGGACAAGACCGACGGTCGGGGGTGGTCACCCTCCGAAGTAAAGACTCCCATGACAAAGTTGATTCAGGCCGGTCCCTCGGAAAGCGTTCTGTACCGGTTCATACCTTATCGGCTTCACTCTAAAATGGTTTATGTCGCAGGCTTACCGGTGAGGGTAACAGGCCGTATGCGAGGGCTGCTGTACATAACTTCCGCAGGAGAGGTGATCATTGACTCACCTTTTCTGTTTGCAGAGTCGTATATGGTTCGGGCTGTTGATCGCCCGGTCCCTGTAACCCGCAAGTCGCAGTCCATCGATTTGGACAGAACAGGGGTTACACCGCGGGATAGAAGGGCTGGCCCAGCAATGGACTGCCGGCTTGTCGTCTCCACGAGACCGAGCCGGTGTTCTGGTGTCAAGACTTCGAAGCGGGTTCAATTACGCGCTCCGGACAATGCCACCTCCTGAAGATGTTCATCCCATTGAGAATTTTCTGTTCACGTCTCGCGTGGGAAATTGCGAGTACTTCGCGGGAGCGCTCTGCTTCATGCTCCGATCCATCGGGATTCCTGCTCGCGTGGTCGAGGGGTTTCTAGGGGTGGAACGAACCGAGCAGCCCAATGAATTCATCGTCCGCTTTTCCCGCGCTCATGCGTGGGTGGAAGCAGACCTGGGTGATGGGAACTGGACAACGCTCGACGCCACGCCTCCAGGGCGCGAGACACCCGAGAGCTATCTGTGGAGCTTGGCCGCAGACCTCTACGATTCGCTGGATTACAAATGGACAAAGAACGTAATCTATTTTGATCGTTCAGATCAGGCAATGATCTTTGAGGCATTCACAAGACTGGTCTCCGGGCAGGTCTCTCTGCCTTCTGCAATTCCCCAGACGCTGAGGCCTTATGCAGTGCCTTTCATCACTGGAGTCTTGGTGCTTTCAATTGCGACTTTAGTTATTTTCCGATCTCGCCGCAAAGAGGCTGGTTTTCCCGGAATATATTTGATGACAATGAGGGACTTAGCTAAGAAGGGAATCCTGCGCCGCGTGCATCCTTGGCACGAGCAGAATGTGGCTGAGATAATCGAAAGGTCACCCTCGCTCAAAGACCCTGTGTTGAAGTTTATGGATAGTTACTTGAATGCCAGATTCGGAAGCACGGGGAAGCTTGCGGAGGAAACCCTCAAAAAGACCCGCAAAGAATTGCTTGAGAGCGTCGCAAGAAACAAGTAGAGCCCCTTTATCGGCATACCACTACTGATTTCCTAGGAAACCTTGACAAGCTCTCTACGATTGATTAGCGTGTACCACAATGCTTAGACACTATCTTGATGCCTCATTAAGATATCGAGAGAAATGATAACAAGTCTGAGCGATTGAGGACTTCATGGGAATGCGGCGCACCCCGTTGTTCAAATTCAGAGCCAAATTGCTTGTGGGTACTGATCCTCACCAGCACTGTATCTCCCGGGATGGTATGGTGCCATGAGACCGACGGAAGCGCTAAGATTGCATACAGTCCCTGTAGCGCAGTCCCCGTTCCCAAATCCTACACAGAGACTTCGTCATTGTCAGCGTGCGTTGAAGCGGGCTGCGAATCCTGCGTCGATACTCCCATTTTCACTATCGGGCCAACTGAGGATTATTCACACCATCTGGCCGAACTGATTGCTAACATGGCCTCTATTGCGCCATGCTGTTCACCCGCCGATTCAGAAATTCTGCCGATAACTGCAATCTCATTTGCTTCAAACGAAATCAATCGTTCTCTGGCTTCAATCAGATCCTCTGTTTCTTCTCATTTGATTCTCTCCTTGTGCGGTCGATTTGCCATGCTTCAGGGAGAGTGATTATCGACTCTGATTTCTAGATCCCGCGTTGTCAGATCCCTGGGACACGGCAAGATCAAGGCTGTCAATCTTATTGGAATGCAGTGTTCCTGAGCGAATGGACTCGGGCAACCCGAGGGATAAAGCAGTGGAAAAGAGCACTTTGCGCAATCTTACTAATCTGGCAAGGAGCAGGTCTGATCCCGCCTCCACCACGGAAGCCATACCTCGACCGGGGTTTTCGTGGAAGACGAGAATTCTGATTCCCGCTATGATTTTAGGAGGATTCCTCATCCTCCTCAGCGCCACCGCATACAATCATATCATCCCCGCGGTTCAAGTGAATGCTGCGCCCGTGGTGTTGAAAAGGATTCAGGGAACAGTTGCGGGAACGGCAACAGTTCAAGCGGCCGGCTGGATTGAGGCGGAACCGTACAAATCGTATGTCACAGCGCAGGCCGACGGAATTGTGAGTGAGGTTCTTGTCCTGGAAGGTGATACGCTAAATGCCGGTCAAGTTGTCGCAAGGTTGATCGACGAGGACGCGAAGCTGGCCGTCCAAAAGACTGAAGCTGAAGTGCAGCAATCGGAAGCCTTGCTGGTGGCTGCGCATGCTGAATTTTTGTCTGCAAAAACCGAATGGGAAAACCCGGTGGAACGGACCAGGGCGATTGCTATCTCGCAAGCCCAGTTGGGGGAGAGTCGGGCTACGTTGGAGCAGGTCGCGAACGAAATCGCGTGGAAGAATCGGAGATCCAGTTACTTCAAAATCGAGTACGACAGGGGTGTAGCATTGCACGAGTCCGGTGCCATTGCAGAGCTGGAACTAGTGCGCCGCCGATCTCGCTATTATGCTCAGAAATCCAAGATTGAAGCAGTACGCCAGCGCCACGCTGCGACAAAAGAATTAATAGCAAAAAACGAAGCTGAGCTGATAGCACACAAGGAATTCATGAGGCTTCGAACTGAAGAACGCAGGAAGTTGGATCGCGCACAGGCCGCGGTCACGGAAGCAGAAGCGGCCTTGAAGCGAACGAAAACATCTCTTGCTGAAGCGAGGCTCAAACTGGAGAGGATGGAGATTCGATCACCCATAGACGGAATAGTAATGAGCAGACTCACGGAACCCGGCTCGAAAGTAGTAGTTATTTCGGACAATCCGGGATCTGCACGAGTTTTGAGCGTTTATGATCCACGGAAGCTGCAAGTCCGGGTGGATGTGCCGTTGGCTGAGACCGGTAAGGTGGGAGTAGGCCAGCAGGCAGATATTGTGGTGGATGTATTGCCGGACCGTAATTTTTCGGGAACCGTGACCAGGGTTCTCCATGAAGCGAACATCCAAAAGAATACCTTGGAAGTCAAAGTGGCCATAGAAAATCCGGAACCGCAGATTCGTCCTGAGATGCTGGCCCGAGTGAGATTTTTGGGCAAGCTCGATCCGGGCTCAGACACCAGCAAGGAAGCCGATCGTCTCTTCGGCCCGGAAAATGCTTTCAAAAGCAGCGGTGGCTCCTCGGTTGCTTGGGTAATATCCGATTTCGACGGCAAACACGGGTTTGTGGCGCCCAGATCTGTGAAACTCGGCCATATCCGCAAAGATGGCTGGGTGGATGTTCTTGAAGGATTACAGCCTGGTGACCTTGTAATCACCAGATCGTCGTCAGAGCTGAAGGATGGAAAAAGGTCCTGGTAATAAGCGAATAGCGGACAAGACAATCGGTAATGGAGAACATGATGAGTTTGATCGAATGTAGGAAGCTTACGCGAGTATACAAGAAAGGATCCGCCACCATCACCCCTTTGAGCGATCTCGATATGGATGTCGAGGAAGGCACGTTCATTGCCTTGATGGGGCCTTCCGGAAGCGGGAAAACGACTCTCCTGAATCTCATAGCGGGAATTGATACCCCTACATCCGGCTCTCTCGTGGTGGATGGCATCGAAATCTCCAAGTTGCCTCGCTCCACGCTTGCCCATTGGAGAGGTGAAAACATAGGGTACATCTTCCAGCTCTATAACCTTATCCCGGTTCTCACAGCTTACGAAAATGTAGAGTTGCCTCTCCTACTGCACAAATTGACCGCCAAAGAGCGACACACGAAAGTCTCTGCGGCGCTGGATTTAGTAGGAATTGCTGATCGACACGATCATTTTCCGAATCAACTGAGCGGTGGACAAGAACAGCGAGTGGCAATCGCTCGCGCCATCGTAACCGACCCCAAGATAATCGTGGCAGATGAGCCCACGGGCGACTTGGATAGGAAATCGGCTTCGGAGATACTTTCGCTTCTCAGGCAGATCAACCAGGAGCTTGGACGGACTCTTATCATGGTCACCCACGACCCGAAGACCACTGAATACACACAGCAGACCCTTCATCTGGAAAAGGGTCGATTGCTGGAATCCGAAGGTAAGGACAGTAGGCCACAGGCCGTACGAGTTTGAAAGGACGCTGGGAACGGGGACAACAATGCTTGGAATCGATTTCTTGCCACTGGTCTTCAAGTATATTACGAGGCGTCGCATTCGCAGTGCGCTTACCATCAGCGGCGTCGCGACTGCCATGTTCCTTTTTTACGCTGTTGATGCGATGCACCAGGGCGTGAAAGAAGCTACGGAGCAAACAGCAAAGGATACGAAGTTAGTCGTTTACAGGCAGGATCGTTACTGCCCTTTTTCCAGCATGCTCCCCCAGGACTATGGTGCAAGGATCGCGGCCATCTCCGGTGTAAAGGCTGTCGTACCAGTGAAAGTATTCGTGAACAATTGTCGCACCGGGCTGGATGTCGTGACTTTTCGTGGGATTCCGGCCACCTCCTTTGAGGAAGGCTTCTTTGCCCAAGTTCGTCTTCGAGACGGTTTCTCTTGAGAATTGGAAAAAGCGCAACGACTCGGCTCTCGTAGGCGAGCGGCTCGCGAAAAGGAGAGGATTGCGAGTAGGAGACCAAATGGAAATTGGCGGAATGACGATATCTGTGGCGGGGATACTTGATTCACCCGAACCTCAAGACCAAAACGTGGCATATACACATCTTGAATTCGTCCAAAGAGCTACTGATAACAAAGTAGGCATAGTGACGCAGTTCAATATCGCAGTGAATGATCCGAGCCAACTCGGCCGTGTGGCAAAGGCCATTGATGATGAATTCCAATATTCTCAAGACCCCACCTCGACTTGGTCTGAGAAGCATTTCATCGCTCGTTCCGTGACCGACATCATTGAGATCGTGAATTTCGCAAGATGGCTGGGTTGGAGCTGCGTAGCGGGGATTTTCGCTCTAGTGTTCAATGCTATCATCCTGTCTGTGCGTGATCGTATCCGCGACCACGCGGTAATGCAGACTCTGGGTTACAGCCAAGGCCTTATCGCCGGCCTTATCATCATCGAAGGGATGATTCTCAGCCTTTCGGGCGGCCTAGTCGGCGTGTTAGCCGGTGCAATTTTAACTTCGTGGGGCGGTTTCAGCCTCTCGGTAGAAGGTCTAAGCGTACACGTGCATGCCGGCCTGGGATCAGTGCTTCTCGGTTTGGGCTTGTCGGCGCTGATTGGAGTGCTGGCAGGGCTGGCTCCGGCCTGGCAAGCATCCAGACATGACATTGCTGCTAGTTTCAGAGCGGTCTAAGAGTGATTCAAAATATTCTTGTTGGCCTTTGGAAGCCGCTCCGACTCTCAAAAAGGGAATCATATGCGCCTGCTGCCGTTTGATTACGCCGTACGAAATCTCGGGTAGATCTCCGACTCGACTTGTTTTGACGATTCTCGCGAGTGCCTTGGTCGTGAGTCTTGTGACGGCAGCTGCCGCATTTGTGCGAGGCATGGGGAAGTCCCTTGTGATCACGTCTGATCAGTCCAATGTGATCCTTCTCGCCGCGGGGAGTGAAGAAAGCATAGAGCGGAGCCAAATACCGGGGAGCACCGGGAGTATAGTTTCGGCCGATCTTTCGGGCATCAAAACGAAATTCTCCAGGTACCCTACGTTTCACCCGAAGTTCATGTGGCAATCATCGTCAGGACCCAAAAAGACAGCAAAGAGGAACTGAGAGTGCTAATTCGAGGATTTACGCCAGAGGCATTCCTGGTTCATCCACGAGTTCAGATTGTGGAGGGAAGGATTCCGAGACCAGGACACGATGAAGTAATGGTGGGCGGATTGACCGCACAAATGATGGGAGTTTCGGATTTACGTCTAAAGGTGGGCAATACAATCTGGTTCGATAATAGAAATTGGACCATTGTTGGGCGATTTCGAGCCCGCTCCACAGTTATGGATGCTGAGATGTGGGTTCCGCTCACGGATCTGCAAGTCGCCACAAGGCGGGACACTTTGTCCTGCGTTGCTTTGACAATGGGAGAGGCTGATTTTGATGAGGTTGATATCTTTACCAAGCAACGACTGGATCTGGGTTTGACGGCAATTCAAGAGGCAGATTACTTCGGGTCTGTGATGCGGTTTTATAAGCCGGTGCACGCTATGATCTGGACTACAGCCTTGCTGGTTTCCCTTGCCGGTTTGCTGGGTGGGACTGAACACCATGTACGCCGCGTTCGCCGCACGGATCCGGGAAGTCGGCACGCTCCAGGCCATGGGATATTCCCGCCTGGCAATCACGTGGAGCCTGATTCAAGAGTCCGTACTGACAGCATTCGCGGGAGCACTCGTGGGGGTTCTGCTGAGCCGCGTATTCATTGATGGACAAGCGGTACGATTTTCAATGGGAGTATTCCAGTTGGTCATTGACGAGCAGGTTTTGCTGGTGGGCCTTATTGCGGGGCTCGTAATTGGCCTAATCGGAGCGATACCTCCTGCATGGCGGTGTCTAAAGCTGCCGATCAACGAGGCTCTTAAAGCAGCATGAATCATACCGAAAGGGAACTGAATATGAGAAGCAAATCAAAGAGATCAAGACGTATTATCTTGGTGATTGGAATCCTGGTGATGGGTGTCTTCATCAGTGGGATCGTTGGGGCACAAACTAAACAATCTCAGTCTTCTGCAGGATTACCTTCCGATTTGTTCGTGAAAGCCCTTCCAGGAAACCCGGTGGATGTAGGGGAAGCCCGCAAGACAGCACAGCAAGGACAACAAGTTGTTATTAGAGGTAGAATTGGCGGTGTGCCCCATCCTTTTGCGGATAAGTACGCGATATTCGTTCTCTCGGATTTGGCTTTGCTCGTGTGTGTAGATGACTGCGCTACGCCGTGGGATTATTGCTGCACTCCACGAGAGAAAATCTTGGCGAATGTGGCCACGGTTCAAGTTGTGGACGGCAAAGGGAAGCCTCTCAACGTTTCTATTAAAGGCGTCAATGGGCTGAATCCTTTGTCGGAAGTGGTCGTCCGAGGCTTGGTTGCCAAACAGGATGGCAAGACGCTCATCGTGAACGCGCAGAATATCTTTGTCGGTGGACCCGCCGCGACTCCGGGGGGCGCTAAAACATTGTGGTAGGGCTGGCGTCTTTGGCGCCTCACGCCACTTGCGCCGACAGAAAGATCCTTCATGGGTGTGTCTTGTCAATCGCGCCTGAAGTCAATCCCCGCTTGCAACCCCCACGGCCCGACCACGTCTCAAATGAACGGCAACAAACCATATCGTCACCGCAACGAGGCCTATGGCTACCAAAATATCCAGTTCATGCGAATACTGTTGCACAAGCATCCAATTCTGCCGCAACTTGTACCCGAGCCACAGGAGAAACGAATTCCACATCGTTGCGCCGATGAGAGTGTACACACAGAAAGGCAACAGCCTCATTCGTCCCAGACCCGCTGGAATTGAAATGAGGTGACGAACCACCGGAATGAACCTGCTGACAAAAATCGTCCATGAACCGTGTCGGCGGAACCACCGTTCGGTCCATTCCAAGTGCTCTTGATTCAGCAAAAGGTAACGCCCTACCCTAAGGACGACGGGTCTGCCTCCAAAGTAGCCCATGTAGTAAGAAATCAGCGAACCAATGATAGAACCCAGCGATGTGACAAGGATCGCGGCCCAGAGCGAAAACTTTTCTTCGACGACAAGGAAGCCGACAAAGGGCATCACAAGCTCGCTCGGAACTGGGGCCACCATGCTTTCCAGTGCCATGAGAAAAGCCGCTCCCAAATATCCTCCCTGTTCAATCGCGTAGGTGAAGTACCATGCCAGATGTTCAACCATTCTTCCCGCCTTCTATTGGTAAGGATAGCGGCTCTTGCCGCTCACCGACCCGCACATTGTCATAATCAAAGAGGCTCGGCAGCGTTCTTCTTTAACTCTTACCGCCGCTGGTGTCTATCATAAAGTAATTCCGATTAGGGGTCCAGGCGGAAATTCTAACACAAACGAGGATCTCGGGTTGACCCTGAAGAGAAACTGGTGCATCTTCCTCGTTTAAGGCGTGGGTCCACCACAAACACCTTGAACTTAGATGAAGGAGAAAGAAAGGAGACCGCTTTGAGAGTTCTATCGGGCATCCAACCGAGCGGATCCCTGCATATCGGCAACTACTTGGGTATGATGAAGCCCATGCTTTCTTATATGAATCGCGAGGAGCTTTTTGTATTCATTGTCAACTATCACGCTCTAACCAGCGTAACTGACAGGGAAAAATTGGCGACAGGCACATTGGAAGCCGCGGCGGACTTCATGGCCTTGGGCCTGGACCCTGACAGGTGTTTTTTTTGGGTCCAATCGGATGTTCCTGAAGTGGTGGAATTGGCCTGGATCTTAACCTGCATTACGCCGATGGGGCTGTTGGAGCGATGTCATTCGTACAAGGACAAGATAGCTAAAGGAATTTCTCCAAATCACGGCCTGTTCGCGTATCCTGTGCTCATGGCCGCGGACATCCTGCTCTACCAGGCTAACCTTGTGCCGGTCGGAAAAGATCAAAAGCAGCATATCGAGGTGACTCGCGATATCGCGATGAAATTCAATCATATTTTCGGCGAGACCTTTGTCGTCCCGGAAGGGGAGATTAGTGACGCAGTTGCTGTCATCCCGGGAATCGACGGACAGAAGATGTCCAAATCATACGATAACACCATCGAAATCTTTTTGGATGAAAAGACGTTGAAGAAAAAGGTCATGAGCATTACGACTGACTCCACGCCTGTTGACGAGCCCAAGAATCCTGAGACCTGCAATCTCTTCCAGATCTACCGCCATTTTGCCCCATCGGACAGAGTTGCCGAAGTGCTGGCACTTTACACTCAAGGAGGAGCGTCCTACGGCGCTATCAAGAAGGAACTGGCCGGGATCTTGTGGGATTTTTTTGGTGACGCCAGAGCGGAAAGAGCGCGACTCATTGCGGATCCGGGTCATATTCGACAAGTGTTGGCCACAGGCGCTGAAAAGGTTCGGGCAATCGGCGGACCAACTCTGGATTTAGTGAGGCAAAGAGTGGGAGTAAAGTATTGATACCTCCACGCGAGGAACGAGTACCCGATATCCACCAAATAGTTGCAGCCCTTCGGCGAGAAATCCACGACATGGATATTCCCATTGTTACGGAAATCTCACACCGGAGTCGAGACCCATTCCACATTCTTATCTCGACAATTCTTTCGTTGCGTACCAAGGATGAAGTCACCCGCCAGGCCGCGACCCGACTGCTTGAGAAGGCCGGGAGCCCCCAAGAATTGCTGCTCTTGCCGGAAGAAGACATAGCCCGGTTAATTTTCCCGGTGGGTTTCTACAAAACCAAGGCCCGAACACTGAAACAGATATGTAGGGACTTGATCGACGAATACGAGGGAAAGGTCCCGGGCGATCTGGAAGTACTCCTGAAGCTTAAGGGAGTAGGCCGAAAGACGGCCAACCTGGTCCTAACTTTAGGGTTTCACAAGCCCGGCATCTGCGTGGACACTCACGTGCACCGGGTCAGTAACAGGCTCGGATACGTCAAGACGAAAACTCCGGAGCAGACCGAGATGGCCCTGAGAGAGAAGCTGCCTAAAGAGTACCTGGATAGAGTACAACGACCTTCTGGTGACCTGGGGTCAGAACATTTGCAGACCCATCTCGCCGTTTTGCTCTCGATGCGCTGTGTTGCCTTATTGCAGACAGGTGGGGGTGGCCAGAAACAGATGAATGCTACACATTATTGTTAGGTGATTGAATTGTACGGCGGCTGGGAGGTAATTGATGTCGAACGCAAATTGGCCCAGAATTAAAGAACTCTTGGATAATGCTTTGGAGCGGTGGAAGCTGGAAAATGGACGCGAACCGAAAATGAAGGCCAGCCATGAAGGCAACATCGGGTGGGAGACAAAAGAAGAGCTGGCGGCAAGCGCTCCCTACGGAAAACGGCTCATCGACACGGATAAGGTGGGAAACGGACGGGCATACGAAACCAATCTGGTGAAAATTTTCAGAGGCCCCATCGGAGGCTATCGCAGAATGCCGTCAGGCGGGCCGTATCTGTCCAGTGATGAAATCGGTGAGATAGTTGACTGGATTGATGCAGGAATGCCCGATTAGGGTTGCGCACCGTGTAAACGTCCGCTTACCTTGCCTGTGCGGAAGTTGGAGGGACTCGAGGTACCTCCCTGAGATCTGGTCAGGAGCCATGAAATCAGCTCTGAGTTTTCTCGCCTTTTTCGGCTGCGCCTTCCAATTCCGCAAGAAGCTTCTCGTAGGTTATTCCTAGGCGTTCAGCCTTTCTCCTACAGCGCCTCATCCAGAGTCGATAGCTACCTAGATATCCGATTAGTCCACACGCCACTGAAACAGTCAAGGCAGCGACAGACCACCGCACCACAATGTCCCAACCCAGGTAAACAAAGGCTTGCGCCGAGTGCCAAAAATATTCCGGGTATAGCATGGGCCGCATAAGGGTCTGGAAGTCTTCCGCGCTCATGATGACCGGTCTTCCAAGCATTAAAGAGCCGAGGCAATAATATCCATAATACATGGGGATGATGGAGACGGGATTGTTGACCCAGGTGCAGGCAAAGGCGATAATTGTGTTGAACCTGAACAGCAATCTGAGGAGTCCGAGAACCATCATTTGGGTTCCCACAGGAATGCCGAGGCCTATAAAAAGGCCTACAGCAACCCCTCTGGCATCAAACCACGGTGGATTCCTGGAGGATGTAAACGGCTCAATGAAGTGTTTTCGAAATTTGCTCTGACCCCTTTCACCGGGCTGACACTGCAACATGTCTCTGCAAGAGTCGTTGGAATCACAGTCATTTCCCGATGGTTCCCTACGAAAAGCCAACGTTGCCTCATTTCCTGTAAATCCGAGTTCTGTTGTAATCTATATCAGATGTTGGGCCGCTGTCCAAATTATGGGAAAAGGCTGGCAATAAAGAAATGAATCAGATATAGGCTATGGCCGAATCAGAGAACCAAAAGCCACGTCCTACCCGATGCTCGCATGATCAAACCTGCGGATTCGAAGGGACCTTGAGCTTCCACCCAGGAGAAGCGCCATGAAACCGATTTTCATCGAGGCAACCACTATACCGGATGCATGGTTCCAATGCCTGTATACTCTAATAGAAGAGTCGCGTAAACCTGATGGTGCGGCCCGTCGCTATACTGTGGACACAGGCTCCAACCCAGGTGCGGACCGCATCGAATTCGACATGGCCATGATCCATATCAGACAGCCGGGGGTGCGGCCGCTGTTGCCTCAAATCCCGGAGCATCTCAATCTGCCTCCTGTGGCTGACGAGAAATACCTGGCTGAGTACATGCCTTACTTGCTCTCGACCCAGAAAGCCGCAGGAGAGCATTATACTTATGGAGAACGATTACAGATCGCTTGGCAGTACGTGATTGATTACTACAAGAAGCATGGACCTCGCACGAATCGGATGTGCATGGAAGTAGGCCGGCCCGAGGACATCTTTTTCTACGATCAACCTGAAGGCTCCAGCCCGTGCATGAGGCTCGTGGACACCCGAATCATGGAGAATAAGCTCCACTGGGTAGTCTATTTCAGGTCCTGGAATCTCTGGTCTGGCTTTCCTGTAAACCTGGCGGGATTACAACAAGCGAAAGAGATCATGGCTATGGAGATCGGGGTGGACGACGGGGAAATCGTGGCTATATCCAAAGGACTCAATATCCGGGATTACAACATAGAAGTCGCCCTTATGCGATTACAGAAAGACAGTGGTATCAAGCTCGGGGTTCGAAAAGAATAATCCCGATTACTCGGACCGCCGCAATACTAGTTCACCGTCGAATAAGCTACCACGTCGGTCGTACCTGCAGGTCATGGCTGCTTGTCGGGTGATGTATTCTTGGACTTGAGACTATAAAAGAAGATTCGAGATCATGGTATTGGTGGGACAGTCCCGCCATAGCGGGACTGTCCCACCAAAGCTTTCCGAAATCCGTGGCCGAATTTAGGAATCAGAGTGATTAGCTGTGGGAGATGGCATCAAAACGCGGCTTTAGCCGATTACTATTGCCCCCACTGAAACTTGCCTTTGGGTTCGGCCGGTTTTACGTCCACCTGTCCCCACTTCATCTTTTTCTGACCGGCCCTGTCCAGTTCGTCTGCGGAAACGGGTGATGGCATTCTGCCCCCTTCATTGCTCTGCTGAACTTGCGTACCGGTAGATCCCTGCCTGCGCTGGTTGATTGATTCAGTGGTGCGCGGGCTGGTTTCGGCCGGCGGTGGAATGATCTCAGAGGATCTAGGAATGGTGCCGGTGGTACGTGGAGAAACATCCGCTGGAGGCCGGGTCAGGGTCCGGGGTTGTGCGGGTGGGCGAAGCTGCGGTTCGGTCGGGGCAACCGGTGTGGTCGTTACCGCGGGCGCGGCCGATTCGTCTTCCTCGAAAATGTCTTTGGACTGGTCGTAAATTTCGAGATCCCCCAAAGATTTGGCCGCGGGAACTTTGAAATCCAGACGGAAATCCTTGTCAGTGATCGTCGGCTCTTCGGGCGTTATGCCTTCCCAATAGACTTCGTCCTCTGCATAGGAGACTGCCAGAGGAGAGCAGACCATCAAAATCATAACTCCCAATAATAATACGCGTTTCATGCTACACTCCTTCTCCAAATTCGCTCGGAATCTGATAGTGTCTCTCTCCTCCCGTTAAGCTGACACGTTTACATAATAATTCTATCATAAGTAACGATAATCGGTCAAGATCCTTGTCATAAGACTCTTCACGACACGTGGGGATGTGTTGAGGTAGAACGGCGAAGGCCCATGTGCTTCTTTTGCTTCGAGGAACCGCCAATGAAAGACGCATTACCAAGAATACATGGCGTATTCCTCTTAGCGGCATGAAGAAACAGGCATTGCTGGTACCTGTTGCACATGAGCCTTAATCATACGACACTTGTTTTGGAACTAAGTTCCGGCTGGACTCCAAGCTAACCTTTTACCACACCCATTGGATGGATTTTAGCCACCTTCCTGGCTAAACCGGCTCTGTGAACCACGTCCACCACCATGCTCACGTCCTTGTAAGCTTCGGGGAACTCCTCTCGCAATGTCTTTCTCCCAACCCACCGGGGATAAACGTTGTTATCCTGCAGTTCACGCTCAATTGATCGCCCTTTGGTCCGCCTGAGCGCCTCGTGCCTGGACAGGAGTCGTCCTGCACCGTGGCAGGCAGACCCAAAAGTCTCCACCATTGCCCCCGGCTCGCCGGCAAGCACGTAAGAAGCTCGGCCCATATCCCCGGGTATCAAGACAGGCTGCCCAGTGGAACGGTACTCAGCGGGGAGCACCGGATGGCCGGCGGGGAAGGCCCGAGTCGCTCCCTTACGGTGAACGCACAGCTTTTTCTTTTCACCATTTACCGTATGAGACTCGATCTTGGCTATGTTATGGCAAACGTCATAGAGCAATCGAAACTTGAGTTCACGCGGCGAAAGTCCAAGAGCCTCCTCCCAGGCGCCACGTACCAAGTGCATTAGAATTTGTCGGTTGGCAAAGGCAAAATTCGCGGCGGACGCCATTCCAGCAAGGTAGTCTCTAGCAAGATTGGTATTCAAGCGGGTACACGCTAGTTGCCTGTCAGGAAGCTCTATCCCTTCCTTCCGTACACTCTTCACCATTCTGGCTAGAAAGTCATCGCAGACCTGGTATCCGAACCCTCGGGAGCCCGTATGAATCATCACCGTGGCTTGTCCGGTGAACAAACCCCATTGGCGAGCAGTATCCTCATCGAAGATCTCCTCGATGAACCCGATCTCGAGGAAATGATTCCCTGAACCGAGAGTGCCGAGTTGGTCTTTGCCTCTTTCAAAGGCTCGATCGCTGATCACATTGGGGTCCGCTCCTTCAATAACGCCGTAGTCCTCGATACGTTCGAGATCCGCGGCTTCTCCCATGCCGCTCTCAACGGCCCAAGCAGCTCCCTTCTTTAGAACAGTTGACAACTCTTTGCGGTTCAGGTGTATTCCGCCTCTTGACCCTAATCCGCTGGGGACGCGCGCGAAAAGGTGGTCGACCAATGGTCTGATCCGAGGCATGAGCGCTTCGCGATCCAGGGCCGTTGTAATCAGACGCACACC
Organism: uncultured delta proteobacterium; assembly: GCA_963786905.1. Taxonomy (GTDB): domain Bacteria; phylum Desulfobacterota; class Desulfomonilia; order Desulfomonilales; family Desulfomonilaceae; genus CAWBBA01. Next base: position 99,713 of record CAWBBA010000038.1, read on the forward strand.
GCAATTTATGTCATAACCGACTCCGCCGGGCGATATCACCCCTTCATCCAAATCAAAGGCCGCCACACCACCTATGGGAAAGCCGTACCCCCAGTGAACGTCCGGCATTGCGAGGGATCGGCCGACTATTCCCGGTAGGTGCGCAACGTTATAGACTTGCTCAGCGCTCTGGTCCTTCTCGATGTCAGGCAGTATTCTGGAATCGGTAAAGATTAGACCAGGAACCCTCATTCCGCCCGTTTTAGGAATTTCCCAGCGCACATCGTCAATTTGTACCAATCTGTATGGTTTTGCTTCGGACATGGTTCGTTCCTCGTCGAGCTGATTCAAACGAGAAAAGGGAAGCGGCAAGAAATAGTCCTCACGGACCTTCCGCGTCCTTTGAGTCGGAAGAACTCTTACTGTATGATAAGACATGAAGCTGTTGTTGAGAAGGAGCGAAGGGGACCGAAGCCAGCATCAAATCTACCCGGCTCTCAGCTTTCGATATCCAAGGGCGATGAAAACTAGAACGGCAAGGGCCGCGGCCACTGCGAATGAAGCACAGCACGCAAGGGGGAGTTCCGCACTGTACGGCGCGTGCACAAAGAGAGCGAACAGGACTGCCAAGACTTCGAAGCATAAGGCTACTCGGAACCGTTGCCGAGAAAGAGAGGGGTGCTCGGGCACGTGCGCTTCAAGTGTCCGCCAGGCAGTTCGCGTGAAAATAAGAAACACACCCAGCGCGCAAATCATCCCCCCCAACACGTCAGCCGGGAAGTGAGCACCAACGAAGATCCGCGACAGAGCAATAAGCAATGCAATTGCTATCACTATTGAGCCGATCGCTCTGGAGGAACAGAAATGAGCGATGGCAAGGCCGGCTGACATGCTTGCCGCGGCGTGGCCGGAAGGAAAAGATCCTGATCTGAGCAAAGGACCCACCACGTGTACCGATTGAAGAAGCTCCGCGGGTCGCAAACTCGGATACGCGGCCTTCACGACATGCACCACCACCGATGACAGTATCATTACCAGGAGTCCCATGACTGTGGCGCGCGGGTTCACTAGGATAAAAGCTCCCAGAATAATCCCGAGCAGCAGCCCGTCTCCAAGAGTCGTGAGAGCCAGCCAGACCGAGGTCAGTGAAAGGAGAATGCAGGCCGTTCATCCACAAGAAGAGCGAGTGATTGAACATCAGGACTGGAATGAGGCTAACGAGCAGAATGACGAGCGCTGCCAATAAGATGAATGGCGATTTTGTTGCACGGGAACATTCAGATGTCGAAAACAATTGTGACATCATAGCCGGTATCGTTCTTGTGAATAGAAATCCGGTGATAGGTAACGGCCTTGATTTCGATCTCCGGTTCCTCTTCAGGGCCGCGTGTCCGTCCAGCCAATTTGGCCCTCAGTGTGGTATCTGAAAGTTCTTCAATATCCGCGGAGACAAGGATGAAGCCTCGCGTCTCATGATGAAAGAGAAGCTCTCGCAGCCAGTCCACGAGTAGCTCTTCGATGTTGTCCGCTTCCAGGCGGAACTCTAGGTCGGTATCCGGGAGGCCCCGAGATTCCCGCGTAAGGAGACTTGTGAATCCTCGTGCCGCGTTGAGAAACAGCTCCCCCACCGAGGACCCGTGAACTGCCATACGGATATCTGCCGTGTGGTCCAGGAGGGTCCATCCCACATCAATCTTCGTCGGCTCCTTCGTCATCTTCTGAGAGAGTTTCCTCGCTTACGAGGCCGGCTTCGGATTCAACCGCGTCTGAATCATTGTCGTCTTCTTCGGAGGGCTCGGCTCTGGCGACATCTACCACGTGCTCGCCCGGCTCCATCCGAACCAGAGTCCTGCCCATTGTGTTTCGCCCGATAACTGAAATCTGGTCCATACGGAGCCTTATGATTCGACCTCCTGAGGTCAGTATCAGCAGATGGTCCACGTCCTCGACCATCTGAATCGCTACGACGTCCCCTAGTTTGGCCGTGTTTTTAATTGTTATGACACCTTGGCCTCCACGATGCTTCACAGGGTATTCCGGCAGGGCCGTGCGCTTTCCAAATCCGCTACGGGTTATTGTTAGGAGCGTACCGGTGCCATCCGAAATCACCTCCATGCCGATAACCGCATCGTCGAGCTTCATCCGGATCCCTGTAACACCACGGGCTTGCCGTCCCATCGGCCGCACCTGACTCTCGTGAAATCTGATTGCCTTGCCCTTAGTGGTGGCTAGAAGAATGTCATCGTCCCCGCCCGTAAAATTGACACCTATGAGTTCATCATCGGGGTCGATGGTCAGGGCGATGAGTCCCGAGAGCCTTGGCCTGGAAAACTCCTCGATGGCTGTCTTCTTGATCTTGCCTTTGGCAGAAACCATCACGACATACCCTGCTGTGCTCAGTTCCTGAACAGGCAGGATCTTCCGGATTTTTTCGCCGGGATCGAGCCGTAACAGGTTGATTATTGCTTTGCCTCGAGCGTAAGGCCCCTCTTCCGGGAGTTGGAACACCCTCACCCAGTAAACTCGTCCGCGGTTGGAGAAGCACAGCAGCACGTCATGGGAGCAGGCATAGAGTATCTGATTAACTACATCCTCCGTTCCGATTTTGGTGCCTATCCTTCCTTTTCCTCCGGGCCGCTGGCTCTTGTAGAGACTCGCGGGCACTCTCTTGACGTAGCCTCTGCTGGAAAATGTTACCACCATGTCTTCTCGTGGGATAAGATCTTCGTCCAGCATGTCTCCTTCCGCGTCCAGGATCTCTGTCCGTCGCGGATCACCGAATTGTTCTTTCACCTCCTGGAGTTCCACGATGATGATGTCGAGGATTCTCTGTTCAGAAGCCAGTATGGCCTCGAGTTCATCTATCTTGGCGAGGACTTCCTTGAGTTCCTGGAGGATCTTGTCCCTTTCCAAGCCGGTCAACCTTTGAAGCCGCATGTCCAGAATCGCTTGAGCCTGCACTTGAGTGAGCTGGAAAGTGTCCATTAAGCCCTGGCGTGCCGCTGCAGGGTTTTCCGCAGCTTTGATAAGCGCAATAACCGCGTCCAGATTATCCAGTGCGGTTTTCAAGCCTTCGAGGATGTGAGCCCTCTCCCGCGCGGGCAACTTCGAACCGTGTTCTGCGGATCACCACTTCTTTGCGGAAGTCAATGAACCGCTGCAGAATCTCTTTGAGGTTGAATTGCTTCGGCCGTTGATTGTGCACGGATAGAAGCTGAATTCCGAAGCTGGTTTGAAGCTGGGTGTACCTGAAAAGCTGGTTAAGGACTACGTCCGGGTTCTCGTCTTTCTTCAGTTCAAAGACCACCCGCATACCATGGCGGTCCGACTCATCTCTTAGGTCTCGAATACCGGGTATCCTTTTATCCTTAACAAGTTCAGCAACGTTTTCCACCATCCTGGCTTTGTTGACCATGTAGGGGATTTCAGTCACGACAATTCGCTGAAAGCCCTTCCCTGCATCTTCCACCTCGGCTCTGGCCCTCATTCGGACCGATCCGCGACCGGTGGTGTATGCGTCCAGGATTCCCTGCCTCCCGTGTATGAATCCGCTCGTCGGAAAATCCGGCCCCGGGACGAATTGCATAAGATCAGCGATCGATGCTGACGGGTTGCTTATTAAAAATATGGTGGCGTCAACAATTTCTCCCAGATTATGGGGCGGTATATTAGTGGCCATTCCGACGGCTATCCCCTGCGAGCCGTTCACTAGAAGCACCGGAAACCTGGCCGGCAAGACAACAGGCTCTTCCTGTGTGTTGTCGTAATTAGGGATGAAGTCCACGGTTTGTTTGTCAAGATCTTCGAGCACCGCCTGGCAGATGCGGTCCATTCGAACCTCTGTGTACCGCATGGCCGCGGGAGCGTCGCCATCCACACTGCCGAAGTTTCCTTGCCCATCGACGAATGTATAACGTAAGGAAAACGGCTGAGCCATTCGGACTACCGAGTCGTAAACAGCGGTGTCGCCGTGAGGATGATATTGACCGATCACATCGCCGACTACTCTAGCTGCTTTGCGGTAAGGCCTATTCCAGACGTTGCCGCTTCGATGCATGGCATAGAGGATTCTGCGGTGAACCGGCTTTAAGCCGTCTCGCAAATCGGGGAGGGCCCGGCCGATGATCACACTCATGGCATAATCCAGATATGATTTCTGGATTTCCTCTTCTATTCCAACGGTTGTCTTCTCGTGAAGCACTGCCAAATGCTTTTTCCTTCTCTAGTTGGGTAAAGAAAGCAGGCGCTCTGCGCGTCAATCGCAAAGAGGCACACCCGCCGTTTAAGGTTTATCTCTCTGAATTGGTTACTATTCTTGACAGCAATACGGCTGTGAATGTTACACGCTCAGGCCGATATTTTCAAGGAAACAGAAGCGGCGGAGTTCAATCTCTCAGTCAAGGGCGGCGAAAGTTTGTCATTGCGAGCGGAGCGAAGCAATCTCATGTATTGCCAAAGCCTAGATTGCTTCGTCGTGTCACTCCTCGCAATGACACATGATCCGCGATTGCCGCGTGTAACTGGGCCGTTGCCGGCGCTGTTTACTGCCTGTATTGGATGTCCTCATGAATAACTAATGCTAGCATTTGTAGCTGGAAATAAGCCCTGCACCCATCTCTGCGATTAATTGTGAAGAACGAGTCGCAAGGCACTGATGCCTTCGTTAGCCTTGAGATGTTTGACCAGTTCGTCCGCCTTCTTTTCGGAGGAAAAATTCCCCAGGTAAAGACGGTAAAGGACTCCTGACTTGGGCGTTGCCACCGGTTTAAGCGAAACCTCATATCCGCGGAGTTTCCATTTCGCTGCCCATTGCTGCGCTATGGAAGGATGTGTGAAAGCGCCTACCTGAACCGTGTAGGTTTTTGCCCCTGGACCGCCCTTGGGCAGGATGTGTTGCTGAGTGGGCGCGCCTGCAGGTTTGTCGAAATCTACTTTAGGCTGTTTCTTATCGTGTCCCGCGGGCTTGGCAGGCCCTTTAGAGACTTCAGCGGTCTTTGGATCCGCTTGGACGTGGCCGGCTTCGGCCTCGGAATTCGGATTCTGCGTAATATTTCCCGTCACAGGCATTTGCTCGTCCTGGACGGTTAGTTGCCTGTAGAAAGTTACCTCAGGGGGGGCTTCTCCCCCACTTTTGTTGCAAGCATACGGCACCCGCGGCGTCACCGCCGAGGGGAGTGGCTCCGGTTGTGACGGTATTGATGGGCCAAAAGCCTTCCCGGTCATGGAGCGCTCGCGAATCAACTTCACGTTGAGAATGCCCAAGACGATCATGATGATAATCGAGGCGGCCACAGCCAACGTCAGTCGGCCGTTCTTCGGGGCCCGGTTATCTCCGCTCGGAATCGGCCGGTGAGGCTTCTTCCTTGCGAGGCCTGGCATCCTCCGTAGGAGTTTTCTAAGTCCCATTGTTGTTTTCACATCCGATCCGGCGCGGTCACTCCAAGGATGTTCAGGCCGTTCGCCACTACTTGGCGCACAGCCTCCACGAGGTAGAGCCGGGCCTTCTTCAGTCGCGTATCCTCTGTCAGCACCTTGTTGTCGTGGTAATAGGCATGAAAGAGTTCAGCAAGCTCCATGAGATAGAATGTTATTCGATGCGGTTCCAATGCCTCGGCTGCTTCGGAGAGCGTATCCGGAAAATCCGCGATATGCTTCATTATTTTCTGCTCTTCGGGTAGTGAGAGAACGGTGAGGTCGGGATCTGTCATGTCCGCGTCTATGTTCCTCTCCGCGGCTATTCTAAAAATACTGGCCACACGGGCGTGAGCGTATTGCACATAGTACACGGGGTTATCACGGGATTGCTTCTTGGCAAGGTCCAGGTCGAAGTCGAGATGACTGTCACATCGCTTGGTCAGGAAAAAGAAGCGGGCTGCATCAGGACCAACTTCTTCCAAAACCTCCCGAAGGGTTATGAATTCCGCCGAGCGTGTTGACATCGAGATTTTTTGGCCCTCCCGCACGAGATTCACGAACTGGACCAATAGCACCCGCAATACATCCGGCGAGTAACCAAGCGCTTCAATAGAGGCGCGGACCCGCGGCACATACCCGTGATGGTCCGAACCCCAGATATCAACCAACAGATCAAAACCTCGACGTAATTTGTCCTGATGGTAGGCAGCATCAGCGGCGAAATAGGTGGGCTCACCCGTCGCCCTGACCAGCACCCTGTCCTTTTCGTCCTGTTCCTCATCCATACTGAACCAAAGGGCGCCCTCGTGCTCCTCGGCTCTTCCGCGGTCGCGAAGATCTTTTAGCGTGGCAGCGATAGCCCCACTGTCATGCAGAATCTTTTCGCTGAAATACCGGTCGTACCTGACCCCAAATAGATTCAGATCGTCCTTGATACCTTGGAGTATTCTATCGCAGGCAAATTGTGCCGCGAATTCTGTTGCCTCGTCTTCCGGGACCTCCAAGAGCTTTTTGCCGAGAGACGTCCCGTCGAGCTCCGCGGCCAGTTCCCGTATGTATTCCCCTTGATAATGGTTTTCAGGAAACTCGATATCTTCTCCCAGCAGTTGCCTGTACCGAACGAGCAGAGACCTCCCCAGGATCTTCATCTGATTCCCGGAATCATTGACGTAGTATTCGGTTTCCAGCTTATATCCACAGGTCTTGAGGAGTCGAGCCAAAGTGTCGCCAACAGCAGCTCCTCTGCCGTGTCCGACATGCAGCGGTCCCGTAGGATTGGCGCTAACGAACTCGAGCAGCGCCCGGGGGCCGTCCAGCTTTACCGCGCACCCGTATCCTTCCTTCTCCCTGTGAATCGTGTGCAACACCTCATGCCATACCTCAGGAGCGAGAAAGAAGTTTATAAAGCCGGGACCGGCTATCTCTGCGCCTGCAAGGACCTTGGAGTCCTTTGTCAAATTGTCCTTGATTACAGCGGCCAGATCGCGCGGCTTGGAATTTGTGGCACTTGCCAATACTAGCGCCGCGTTCGTCGCGTAATCGCCAAAGCGAGGGTCCTTGCTGCGAGAAACTTCCACGCTTACGGAGCCTGCATCCGGGAGAGATATAGTTCCTTGTTTGTCTGCATTGATGATGGCCTCTCGGACCAGGGTTCTTATGACTTCTTTCATTCAGAGCTTTCCTCAAATATATGACAATATCTTAGATTTTGTGACCGGCACGGAGGCCGGTCCTACCGGGATCACAGTAGGGCCGGCGTCCCTGCCGGCCAAGTTTCGGTTTGGGTAAACGGCTTTCTCGGTGAACGGTCCTCCCTTTAGTAGTTATCTGATCTGTGTCAACTATTGGATTAAACTGCTCGCGATGACATTATAGGTTCGCCGATTTCAGCCACAACTTATTCCTCCTTCTCGTCGTTCTCTTTATCCGAAGGAGGCGGTTTCAGCGTGACATCTCTTGTATACTCAGGGCACCGTGTTGTTGTGGCGCCGTCCATGGAGAATTTTTTGTTACATGCCTGCCTCCATGCACACGTCACGCATATAGTATGTCCATTCTCCATTATTTTCCTCCTTTGCCTAAAATTGACTTATCAATTCTAAGGCTTATGGTCAAGGTCTTTCGCATAACTTTAGCAGTTCGCATTCATTTTCGCCGGGCTAAGGTCACCTACGCGAACTTGTCATTGCGGGCGCTGTGAAGCAATCTCCGGTCCCGCGGAACGCTGGACAAAACGGGGATTGCTTCGTCGCTTCACTCCTCGCAATGACGGGAGCGCCCCCGGATAACTGAACGCTTCTCTTTAGCATATCTTTCGGCCACGCGCAGGCTGCGGTGTGTCCTCAGCAGCCGGGGTTCGTGAACAGCGGCCTACTGCTCAAAAAGTTGTCAAAACAGGGGAACTTTTTGACTGAGCTTCCCTTCTTAGAGTACGCAAGCCACCGACAAATATTAAGACAAGTTCTCTCGAATTAAGTGCTTGTGGGCAAGATGCCAAAATGCACTGGATGACTTTTCAGCTTTCTGCTAGAACTTGATCTGAAGGAGTGGGCCATGGAACTCATCAATCCGGATAAAATTCGCCTTGTCCCCGGCCAGAGTATTGAAGCCATGTTTACGCCGGGTCCTGACAATCCGGGGGAGGTAGGATTTTTCATCCGTTCGGCGTCAGGCCTCGTTCGAAGAAACGGCGACTTGGATATAGAGCAACGTGCAGGACTGATTAAGTTTGACGACGTAATGCTCGTGCTGACCATGCTCAGAGTCGAGGGGGATGAAGAGGAGCTTTTTGACATCTGGTGGAATTACCATGCCCAGGGAGGAATGGAACACTTTCGACGCATGTCCGAACAGGCGAACGTGACGATCCACTTCTATGATGAAGAAACCCGGGGCTTCTCCGTCAACAAGGAAAACGGCTTCAGAAAATTCTTCAACTCGGTGCCGGAGGTCATCAAGTCGTCGGGGCAATGGACAGACATAGAGTTTGATCGAGCGGTGAGAGGTTTTTGCGCGCAATCTTACCCCAAGGAGAATCTCTGGGAGATGATCAAGTTGAAGCCGGAAGCCCTCGAAACTGAACCCGGCAGGATCCCCGATATTGAGGATTATCCGGAACCCATTCCAGACGGATTGCGACCGTACTACACCTATGTTCCGGACCAGGGACACTGCATCAGAATAATTCCTTCGATGTTCGAGGAAGAAGCAACAAAAGGAGATCCGGACAAGTATCTCTATCCTGCCCCGGTCAAAACCGTGCTCCGTTGCGGAATCAGATGGGTCCAAGGATATCCGGTGGCGCCGATTCCGTTCATTCCTGGGCACGGCCTGGCAGTTCCGCCTGACGACTCAGAATACTAAGGGTGACGAGACCTCGTCTAACCCCTATTTCCGCCTTTTTTTCAGCTCTTCCAAGTCTTTGTTACATTGGCGAAGATCCCTGTAAAGGGTGTCCACTTTTTCCGCATCGGCCTCTGCCCCGGAAGGAGCTGATTCTAAGGTATTGATTTCACCTCTGAGTTTACGGCACTCAGCGTCTTTTAACACGTCGGGCTTGCAAGCATCCTTGCAATCTTTACTCTTGTCCTTCAAATCCATCAGCTTTTTTCTTAGCTCTGTGATCTGGTTCCGGGTGTCTGTGACCTTCTGGAAGTCCTTTTTTTTGAAAAAAGTCTCCAGGGCATTTTCCTTCTGGGTTAGATCCTGCTGAGCCACAGCCTTATTCTTATCAAGCTCCTGACACTCTTCGCATGTTACGGAAAGGGCCGTGCCGGGTCCCCATAGCAGCAAGGACACGATAATCGCGCAAATGGCTGAACAGCGAACCAAGTTCTGTCTCCTCTGAGGTCCTCTGTGATTCCGAAGGCTTTTGCGGAGTATCCTAACTCAACACGGGTCGGATGTTCAAATAGAATATGAGGCAGGCCGGTAGGCATTGAGTTTGGGGTGAGTTTGTCATTGCTGTAAATGACAGGGACGGCCAGATGCTCCCGTACGTTAATGCTTACGTGGTTGGAAAAGCCGGCATCGACGATAGGAAAGGAAGGCCAGTTGCTCAGGCAACGCTGGGGACCTGAATTGACTCCTGAGCAAAATATATTATACTAATCACATTGCTTATTGCCTTCGGTGGAGATAAAGTATGAAATTCTGGCGGCTACCATTGGATGCTGAGGCCCATTCGATACCTCACGGCCGAGTTCACATTATAGAAAATCGGTGCAAAGGCTGCGGGTTTTGCATCGAATTCTGTCCGAACGAGTGCCTGAAGCAAAGCAAGGGCTTTAATTCCAAAGGCTATCACCCGCCGGAATTGATCTTCCAGGCGGAAGACTGCGTGGAATGCGGTCTTTGCAGTCTCATTTGCCCTGAATTTGCTATCTTCACCGAATTGAAGGAAGCCAAGAAGATCACGGAAGCCGACATACAAAAAGTCACTACTCGATACTCCCGGAAAGATAGGAGATACGTTAAGCGGTAATCGTTCACCAAGCTTCCATTCGCAGAGACAGGCTGATCCCGTTTTGCCCGGCCCAAGTAATTGACCATCGGCGCCGTTCTGGGGCTGCTCTCTGTTGAGCAGGCTTGTAGGCACGCGGCAGTCAATCAGTTGCTATGTGATCATCTTTGACTATCGGCTATTAAAGGGTCTAGGCTTCAGGACCCATACAACCCGCGATTGTGATCCGTGTCTCACCGGACATTGAGCGATAGAGGAAGCCGGCCGGCCACTGCCGGACCACATATCATTAGGATTAGTACATGGCGGACAAAGACCTCTTGACAGGCGAGCATTTTTTCCACGGCGACGCGGCATGCGCAGAAGGCGGTCTGGCCGCAGGATGCCGTTTTTTTGCAGGTTACCCTATTACTCCGGCCACTGAGGTGGCTGAACGCATGGCCCGCCGACTCCCCGAGGTTGGTGGAGTTTACATACAGATGGAAGATGAAATGGCTTCCATGGCGGCCATTCTTGGCGCCTCGTGGGGCGGCGTGAAGTCCATGACTTCGACCTCGGGGCCCGGGTTTTCTCTCATGATGGAGAATGTCGGCCTGGGAATGATGACGGAAACCCCCTGCGTGGTGGTTAACATTCAACGCGGAGGCCCTTCAACCGGCTTGCCCACCCTTGTGGGCCAGGCCGACGTAATGCAGGCAAGGTGGGGGTCTCACGGAGATTACGGATGTATTGCCCTAGCTCCAGCATCTCCGCAGGACTGTTTCGATCTCACCGTGCAGGCATTCAACCTGGCGGAAATATACAGACAGCCGGTTTTCGTAATAGGTGATGAAGTAGTCGGGCATATGACCGAAAAGGTCGTCATCCCTAAGCGAGAAGAGCTACAGGTGGTCGCGCGGCTCACTCCTCAGCAGGGGCCGGCCGAATATCTGCCTTTCGACAGCGCGGGTCCGCTGCCTGCTCCTATGGCTGTGGCCGGCCAAGGATATCATGTTCACGTCACCGGCCTCACCCATGATGAACGCGGATATCCTGTAATAACCGACGCTGTTCAAGAGCGAAACGTCCGTCACCTTGTAGACAAAATTCGCAAAAACGCTGACAAGATCATTCAGTTTGAAACATTCGGGCTGGATGACGCGCAGGTGGTCGTGGTGGCTTATGGCTGCACGTCAAGGGTAGCGCGCCAGGCTGTAGAAGATTTGAGAGCACGTGGCCTCAAGGCTGGGTTGGTGAGACTGATTACGCTGTGGCCCTTTCCGTCGAATCTGATCCGCGATCTGGCAAAACGGGTCAAGGCCTTCATAGTTCCCGAAATCAATTACGGCCAAATGGCATATGAGGTGGAGCGCACCTCCCAAGGGAACGCGGAAGTCGTTTTGATGGCTCTTATGGGCGGATCTATTCATACGCCCGGCGAGATTGAGGAAGCGTTGGGCGAGTACCTGTAACCGGTAGTTGCTCCGGCTGAGCAATCAAAAGATTGCCAACCACAGGAAGGCAAAGGACGGCGAGTTTTACAGTAGATTCTGACATATTTGACCATAGATTTCCCGGAGATCCCATGAAAGTACGTCTTAGAGAGCTGCAACCATTTAACAAAGCGGCTGAAGATGAGGCCATACAGAAAGACCACGGTCTTCATCCTGACGACAAGTATCTGAAACCCGGCAGGATTCCACATATCTGGTGCCCGGGATGCGGCCTTGGAGTAGTTGTCACCTGTTTCATCGAAGCCATGAGGCGCAAAGGCCTTCCTGTAGACCAGTGTGCGGTGGTGTCAGGCATCGGGTGTACGGGCAGAGTCGCCGGGTACCTGGACATGGATACTTACCACACGACTCATGGCCGTGCCATACCCTTTGCCACGGGGTTGGCTCTGGCACAGCCGGATCTTAATGTTACCGTCTTTTCCGGGGATGGGGATCTGTTCGCCATCGGCGGCAACCACCTGATCCATGCCGCTCGACGCAATATCAATTTGAAAGTCCTGTGCGTAAATAACTTCAATTTCGGAATGACCGGCGGCCAGGCTGCTCCTACCACTCCTCTGGAGGCGAAGACCTCCACCACGCCTACGGGAAACGCTGAGCCGGGTTTTAACTTGCCTTACCTCGCGCACGCGGCCGGGGCAATCTACGTGGCGCGGTGGACTACGTTTCACCCGAGACAGCTTGTTCATTCGATCAGCCAGACGTTCGAAAAGAAAGGCTTCACATTCATAGAGGCCATTTCGCCGTGCCCCACCGGTTACGGGAGGCCGAACAAACTCGGTTCAGGACTCGAGGAGATGCGGTATTACCAAGAGATGTCCGAAGTTTGCGATGGCGCAGATCTGAGCCGGGCAGAGATACGTCTCCGGGAAAAGATTTTGGTAGGAACTTTCATCGACACTGAACGGCCTGATTTCATGGAGAATTATAACAATAAGGTGGTCGCCAGGGTGCGGGCTAAAGGCAAGGGTAAGGAAAAGGGCAGAGCCGCATGACAGAGAAACAGGAAATAAGATTGGCCGGTTTTGGCGGGCAAGGGATCATACTTTCAGGCCATATCCTGGGAAAGGCCGCAGCGCTGTTCGAGAAGAAGAATGCTGTATTCACTCAGAGTTACGGCCCGGAGGCTCGTGGAGGTTCTTGTAGCGCAGACGTCGTCATTTCCACGGATGCTATTCACTACCCCAAGGTTGGAGAGCCGGACGTACTGGTCCTGATGAGTCAGGGCGCTTGGAGCACTTACGGCCGTTCAATTCGTCCCGGAGGGATACTGATCCTGGACAAGGATTTGGTCTCGTTGGACAAAGAACCCGAAGGCGTGACCATCTATCGTGTCCCGTGCACCCGCATTGCCGAGGAGTTGGGAAGGGCAATTGTAGCGAACATCGTGATGCTCGGGGCTGTGGCGGCCCTGGGAGGAGTTGTGGCTTACGAATCGATGAAAGAGTCTGTGTTGGCCTCGATTCCGGCTGGAACAGAGAATCTGAATATTTCGGCTTTCGATAAGGGCTTTGAGTACGGCCAAAGGCTCCTGAAGCCGACCGACGCAAAATCGCAAAGCCCACAGCATTCCGGGAGGAAACGGTCCAATTGAAAGAGAAAACCGAAGGAGCTGAAAAACGGCTGAGGTCCGGCGATCTGAGAATCGGCGTTTACGTTTGCCATTGCGGAAAGAACATCGGCGGAACCGTAAACTGCGAAGAAGTGGCTGAATTTGCGCGAGACCTCCGGGGCGTTGTGCTGGCCAAGGATTCTCTTTACACGTGCTCTGAACCCGGGCAGGAGCAGATCAAAGCGGACATCAGGGAGCACAAGTTAAACCGGGTGGTTGTCGCTTCATGCACGCCAAGGCTTCATGAACCCACTTTCCGAGCGGCGTGCGAGAGCGCGGGCCTGAATCCCTACCTCCTTGAAATGGCCAATATTCGTGAACATTGCTCATGGGTGCATCTTCACGACAAGGATGCTGCTACCGCAAAAGCCAAGGATCTTGTGGACATGGCCGTCAGCAGAGCGGCTGTGTTGAGCCCCCAGTTCGAGTTGACAGTGCCCGTGGCCCGCAAGGCCATGGTGATCGGGGGGGGGGTCGCTGGAATCCAGGCGGCATTGGACCTGGCCGACGCCGGATATCAGGTTTACCTGGTGGAAAAGAGCGGAAGCATCGGCGGCAGGATGGCTCAGATTGACAAGACCTTTCCCACAATGGACTGTTCCATCTGCATACTCGCTCCCAAGATGAGCGAAGTTGGCCGCCATCCAAATATAGAACTGTTGACCGTGTCCGAGGTTACCGGTGTAGACGGCCACATAGGGAATTTCAAGGTTAAGGTCCTCAAGAAGGCCCGCTACGTCAAGAAAGAATGCACCGGCTGTGGTGACTGCATTCATGTCTGTCCGCAACTGGCCCCGGACGAGTTCAACGCTGGACTATCGATTCGGCACGCAATTCACATTCCCTTCGCCCAGGCGGTCCCGTCAAGCTTCCTCATAGACATGGACCACTGCCTGAACAATCAGGGGATTGTGGCTTGCGACAGATGTTTCCAGGCCTGCTCTCACAAGTGTATTGACTTTGCCGACAAGGACCAGGTGATCGAGGTAGAAGTCGGTACCATAGTGGTGGCAACCGGCGTGGATGTGTACGATCCAACGTCCCTTACTGAACTGGGGTACGGCAAGTTCCCCAACGTGATCACCACCCTGGAATTCGAGCGTCTCATTAACGCGGGCGGGCCTTCATCGGGCGAATTGATCCGGCCCTCCGATCGTCAGCGGCCCAAGAAGGTGGCCTTTCTCCAGTGCATAGGCTCGCGGAGCAAGCGTAGCAACCCCTATTGCAGCAACGTTTGCTGCATGAATACTGTCAAGGACGCTCTTCTCATCAAAGAACATTGGCCTGACACAGAGATTTACGTCTTCTACATCGACATACGAGCCTTTGGAAAGGGTTTCGAGGATCTCTTTCAGAGGGCTCGCCGTGAAGGAGTCACCTTCATTCGCGGGATCCCAGGTGAAATCATAGAAGACATCGACACCGGAGACCTTACTCTGCTCGGTGAAAACACTCTCTTGGGATCTCATTATCGCTATACGATGGACATGGTGGTCCTGTCCGTCGGCATAAAACCTCGCAGCGGCTCAGAGGTGCTCCAACGACTGTTGAATCTCTCTACTGATACGGATGGCTTTTACATGGAGGCCCATCCCAAATTGAGGCCTGTTGACACCACTACTGGTGGCGTCTTTCTTGCGGGCGCGGCAGAAGGTCCTAAGGACATCAAGGACTCGGTAACCCAGGCTTCTGCTGCTGCTTCCAGGGCAAATATTCTCATGAGCAAGGGAGAGGTGAAGGTCCCGGCCATTACCGCTCGAATCAATCCCGACACCTGCACCGCGTGCGGGCTTTGTGCCAAGGTCTGTCCGTATCACGCGATCGAAGGGAGCAAGGAACAGGGGTTCTATCACGTAATCGAAGCCGCGTGCCAGGGGTGCGGGGCGTGTGTGCCGGAATGCCGGTTCGGGGCCATCGATCAAACGCACTTTACTGAAGAGCAGATCGTCGGCCAGATTGACAAGGCTCTGGCGAGAGACCCCTACAACAAAATAATGGCCTTCGCTTGCAATTGGTGCTCATACGCCGGCGCGGACTTTGCAGGCGTCTCGCGAATACAGTATCCTCCGAATGTGCGCATCATCCGCACCATGTGTTCCGCTCGAGTTTCGCCGCAATGGATTGAGAGGGCGTTCATCAAAGGCGCGGGAGCTGTTCTGGTTTCCGGCTGCCATCCGTCGGATTGCCACTATAACAACGCCAACCAGCACACAGCTCGAAGGGTTGAGCGGTTCTGGAAACGGATGGAAAAACTCGGGCTCAACAAGGACCGCCTCAGACTGGCCTGGGTTTCCGCGGCAGAAGGAGCGCAGTTTGCAAGGGTGATTCAGGAGATGGAAAGCGGCTTGAAGAAGTTGACACCAAAGCAGGTCCAGCAGGATGCCGAGAAGCTGGCCCAATTTCTAACGAAGAAGAGCGACGCGACATGACCCGCATCAAAATCTGGAAGCATTTCCCCAGGGAAGATCTGTACGAGTGCTATCAATGTGCCCGCTGCACCGGCTCTTGCCCCGCCAGGGAAGTGGGCCCCGCTTTCGGTCCACGAGAAACCATCCTCAAATGTCTCAATCTGGGCCACGAAAAGGTGGTAGAAGACGAAAGACTTTGGCTTTGCTGCACTTGCAACGTTTGCGAAGATCGCTGCCCCCAGAAAATCCCGATTTCTGATCTTCTCGTCGCACTACGCAATTCCGCGGCACGTCGGGGAAACATTCCCGACCGGCTCAGAATGGCGATCGAACTGCTGGCCAAGACCGGTCGGTCCATGATTGTCCACCAGCTTGACGAGATGAGGGCCCACCACGGGTTGGTTCCACTTCCCCCAGCGCCCGTGGACGAGGTTCGTGAAATTCTCAAAAAGACTGGACTGACCGAGGTGGTAGAGATTTAACTTGCCGTAGAACCGGCTAACAAAGCCCGAAAAGGTTGCCATGAAGTATGCCCTGTTTCTCGGATGTGCAATTCCGATAAAATATCCAGGATTTGAAGCGGCAACGCGCCTCGTGTGCGAACGTCTTGCCATAGAACTAGTGGATCTTCCCTTCTCTTGCTGCCCTCCCCCTACCAGTATGAAGCTGGTACACTATGATTCCTGGCTTGCGCTGGCGGCTCGCAATCTATGCCTCGCGGAAGAAGCTGGGCTGGACCTCCTTACTCTATGTTCGGGGTGTGTAAACACTTTGAAAGAAGCAAATCATGTCCTGAAGCAGAGTGACTCGAAGAGGCGCAAAGTAAACAAGATCCTGGACGAGCATAACCATCATTACAGAGGGACTATTCAAGTAACGCACATCCTGGACGTCCTATATCAGGACACCGTCGTGGAAAAGATCGTCAAGGAGACGGTGCGGGAGATACCTCTGCGTGTGGGATGCCATTATGGCTGCCACTATTTCCGCCCCCCCAAGATGATGTACCCCGAGGAGCTTTCAGAGGCGGAATCGTACGTTCCTGTGAAGATGGACCATTTGCTTTCCATTATTGGTGTGGAACCTATGGAGTACTCCCGAAAGTTCCTCTGCTGCGGGTCTCCCCTCGGCGCGAATGCGGATCAAGACGCGGGCTATGCCATCACAAACCAGAAACTCTCATACATTCGCGAGAGGAACATCCAGGCACTTTCAGTTGTCTGCCCCTCTTGTTTTGAACAGTTCGACATGGGACAGATTGTCTTAGCTAGAAAGGCCAAGGAACGGCAAAAGATACCGACCTTTTACCTTACCCAACTGTTAGGGTTGGCCATGGGACTCACATCGAAGGAGGTCGGCCTCGACGTCCATAGGGTAAAGGCGAGAAAACTGCTGGAAAGCATAGACGTAGCCTAAAAAACCACTGCAAAGAATAGGGCACAAATGACAGACCAACATAAGAAACCACCACTTTCCAAAGAAGAGTTTCAGGAACTTCGAGAGGACCTCATGCTCGCGGACAGCCTCACCCGAATAGAGAATACGTTGATGATACTCTCCGGAAAGGGAGGAGTGGGCAAAAGCACCGTAGCGGTAAATCTTGCAGCAGCCCTGGCTGCAGCGGATCGCGAAGTCGGGCTGCTGGACATTGATATTCATGGCCCCAGCGTTCCGACTCTTCTTCAGCTTGAAGGAGTCTCCGCGTCCCAAAAGTCGGACAGGGGACTTGTCCCGGTCCGTTACAACGATCACTTGAAGGTAATGTCCATTGAGTTCGTGGTGAAGGATCAGGCCCATGAGGCCGTGATCTGGCGAGGCCCGATGAAACACCAGATGATAAAGCAGTTCATCGCGGAAGTTGACTGGGGCCAGCTCGATTTTCTCATTGTGGACGCGCCCCCCGGAACCGGGGATGAGCCCCTTTCTATATGTCAGATGGCCCCGCCACGTTCACAAGCCATAATAGTGACCACCCCGCAGAAAGTAGCACTGAAGGATGTAAGAAAGTCCATTCGGTTCTGCAAAAGCCTTGAGATGCCCATATTGGGCGTCATTGAAAATATGAGCGGATTCGTTTGTCCAGACTGCGGAGCGAGACATGATCTCTTCAAGAGTGGCGGAGGAGAAAAGTTGGCCAGGGAGACGGGCTTCCGCTTCTTGGGCAGGATTCCCATCGACCCCCGGCTTGTCGACGCATCGGATGAGGGGAAACCCTTTGTTCTCGAGTATCCGACGTCTCCGACATCGTCTGCGTTCGATGAAATTATAGCCCCTATACTTGCCCTCTCGCCGCCCAGGATGAAGAGACATTAGAATTTCAGGATAGCCCGCGTTACGTACCCACATCTCTTGGAAGCGCCGCCCTTTGCAGGTCGAAAAATGGCTGGCCTTGTTTTTATTGTTGAAAAATGACTCAGCTCAGTTTCTTTGGAGGCCCTTTTAGCCTACAAGGGTTATTGTGTGACGGTCGCTTATCTGCTACCAAGACGAAGATTTCCTGGCAGGGGCACTGGAGTTCCGACTTATTCGAGCTAGTGGGAGAGATTGTTGTCTCATCGACCACCTTGGATTAAGGTCCTGGTTTTCTGGGTTTTGGGATTCGTGCCGGCTCTGGTGGTCTTAGAGGCTGCTTCATATATCTTGATCAAGAAAATGGTACCCACGAGAATAACAGGACGGGTCGGGCAAGGAAGCTTAAAATTTCATCTTGCGCAACGAAAACAGCCCCCGCTAGAGCAGCCGAAGTTCATATCAGATTCCTCCGGAACAACCGAGGCCGAGAAGGGCTCGATTCCCGGATTTAGAATGTTTCATCCCACCCTGGGGTGGGACTATCCTCCCAACATAATATATCAAGACGTCGACGACATCATTTATCATCACGACGCTCATGGGGAGAGGCGCACCTGCACTTCTTACGCGACTACATTGATGGCTACGTACGGGGACTCTTTCACATATTGTGCAAATGTAAGAGATGAAGATACCTGGCAGACTTTCCTTGCGGAAAAATTGAGCTCAAACGTTCTCAACTTCGGTGTAGGAGCATACGGAACTGATCAGGCCATGCTGAAATACGAACTTCAAAGTCCAGTTCGTACAAAAATAGTGATGCTGTGCATTTTTCCGGAAAACATAAATCGGGTCGTCAATATTTATCGCCCTTTTTACACGTATATCGACCCCGTGAGACTGACGAAGCCTCTCTTCGTCAGACATGGCGACGGATTCAAGCTTGTGTCAAATCCTTTGAAATGCGCTGAGGATTTCAGCAAACTCGATGACGCGGCATTCTTGAATGAATTGGCAAAATTAGACTACTGGTATCAGTTTGACCAAAATCTACCGGGTCTCTCATTCCCCTGGATTTTTTCGTTTTTCATTGGCGGAGGCCGGTTCTTAAACAGCTCAGTCTGTCATTGCCGCATGCTCTGTACCCTCACCCGGCCCGGTCTTATCCCTGGAATTTATTCGATGAAGATTACCCCTTGGCGACCATGTGCCACATCGTGGACCGATTCGTTGCAACGGCTCGGAGCCGCGGTTCCGTTCCAATCATTGTCATAATGCCTCATAGAGATTTTGTACAGGAATTAATGGATCATGGAGTGAGCAGGGTTGCTAGACTTGTTAATCATCTATCAGACCAGAAGTATTCGTTTATCGACGCTGTTCAAGTTGAGGCAGACATGAAGCCATCGAGGTTACAACTTGACCATTGGTATCATGGCCATGCGACGCGAGAAGGCAACCAGGTCCTGGCTGACATTCTCAGTCGCTATCTGGAAAGCAATTTTGGGGACTTGATAAGGTCTCAAGCGAGAAGCCAATTGTAGCAGACCCCCTTCTTGGGCTTAAAGCGCCTTAGTATCGTGAGTTGTATCTACTCTTTTTGTGTCCGTGATGTAGTTTCGCGTGAGTCCTTGATTCCAAGAGTTCCGTATCTATAGGCACTTCCGGGGCTAATTCATCGGCACGCCTGCGGCAGGGATTACAGGGGCGGAAGCTTGAATCGGACTCCCCTCTTTCAAGTCTGCCATCTGACTCGATTCCGCTGGTTTGGCTCCACTTGCGAACACATAGAAGTCCCTGGTACCGGGAACCAATTCCCAGCCTTCTTCGGTGAGTTTCGCAAAGTCTTTGCCCTTTGCCACAAATATGTTTACTCCGACCGATCTCAGGGTTTCTACAGACTCCTTTCTTTTTTCAGGAGTGGCTGTTAAGACTTCCTCATCTCTCGGAATTTCCGCGGAAATCTTTATTCCGGCCATTCTTCCCCAGTATGATGGAGGAACACCCACCAGCGCTACCTGAGATCCTCCCTTCGCCCCCTGGTCTTTCAGGTAGTCCTTCACGGCCATCATTTGAAAAAAAGCTTCTTTGTACGAAGGTTTTTCACTGGTAGAAACCAAACTCCGGACGCTCTGATCAACCACCGTGCTCAGACAGAATCCCAGAATCGCTGCCACCAGTATTGAAGCACTGACGATAGATTTGTGAGCTATCGCTCGATCCGTCTGGTCGTATCTGGGACAAAGCACCAAGGCGACAAATATAAGAAACATGAACGGGGCAAGATAGCGCATCTCCACGTGAATAATGCTGTACATTGCAATGCCAATTACTGCCGGTAGAGCCAGACATAACTGAACCGGAAAGGGCCATAACCGACCGATACTCAGTGAACCAATCCTGGCGTTCCACGCGACCCACAATAACATCAGCAAAAGAAACCATGGCTGCTCACAGCAGATCTGATACGTGTGCTCCAGAAATAGCCTGACGTGCGCATTCATATCGAAGATAGGCTTGATTCCAATCTTCCAGTAGCTCGGATCAAAAGTTGCCGGCCGTGTTGAGTTTTCAAAGGGGGTGTTTTGGTAGAGCAATACTTCAGGCGCTTTGGTTAACAAGACCGGTGAATGGAGGCTATTTCCCTCACCCTTCACATATATCCCATAGTTCAGGCTACCTGTCTCGCCATAGGAGAGATGCCCCAACTTGTAGGACAGAGCCAGCAACCACGGCGAGCACACCAGCAGCATGGTGACAACTGCAACCGAAACTCTCGGGATCGCCTTCTTGATTGACCCGCAGGCCAAGCCGGCTATGAGAAAGAAGCATACTGAGAATGGAAAAAAGAAACGTTTTCAGCAAATACGCCACGGCCAATGAGAGTCCCAACAAGAAGAACTTCCTGTAATGGTTAGGGTCCTCTTTTATCTGCAGAATGACAGTCATTGAAAGCAAAACGGAGGCCAAGACGGCCATCTCCGGAGCGACCAGCCTTGGACGGACCCAATCCAGAGCACAGAAGAGAAACATGCTGTAGGCCAAGGCCATAATCATGAACCAAGGGAGTGGCGTCCTATTTCCATCAATCAACCTGGTATAATGCCTTTTCAAAGATCTGAGTAGGAGATCGCAGGCCCACATGGCGATTATCATGCAGCCAAAATTCACTGTCTTCAAAAGAGGTATTTCATTGGCGCGATCCGTATTCAGCAGAATCTGGCCCAGTCCCAAGAGAGCCGCATAACCGGGGCTGGCTGTGAAATTGACGAAGTCTTGCCAATTGCCATATCTCAAGGCCTCGCCCATTTCTATGTAGTTGATCGCGTCACCATTGATGAAGTGGCGAGAGGTGTAGGTGAGTATCCCTCCCGTGAGTATCCCCACAGTGTAGAAAAGTATACGTGTTCGAGTTTCCCATTTGTCTGACGCAAGCAGACTTAAAGCATTACGCATAACCTAATCCCTCAAACACAGCACTTTTGACAAACCAAAGCATTGATATTATACCATTAATCCTTGAAGGTTGCAACCCAATAAACACGGCACTTTGAAACAACCAATCGTGTCAGCGGATGCATCCGGTCTCCGTTTTCAGTCCCTTTGCTGCACGCTCAATCTTCTTCCCTAAAGTCCTTCGATAGAAACAAACAGCTCAGGTCCAGGTTCTGGATTACCCTCAATATTCGTAATCCAATTAGGATTGTGGTGATGTATGGAGACTCTTGCCAACCTTCGAAGTCGGCCTGATGGCCTGAATCTCCGCACGGAGACCGCGGTCTCTGATCTCATCCAGAATGTATTTGGCTATCATGTTCGTCATTTCGCCGCTGTAATGAATCGCGTCCACGTAGAGAGGTTTCCTCAGATTCTGCTGCATGTCCGCTGCCCAGATGAAATTGGGGCCTAGTGCCTCGGTTTGAACTGCCTTTGCCATTAATTCGTATCCAGGCCTTAGCGAGGGGAAGTAGCTTTCACAATCGAACCTGCCGAAGACGCAATTTTCTCGATCGTACTTGTAAACGGGAACCGGCTGCCAAACGAAGACCGGGGTCACATTAAACTCTCTCGCGATGGCCTCAGTGATCCTCTTGTTCGATAGGTAACGGTCTACGACATCCCGAAGCATCTTCGCATGATGATCTGGAGGAGTCGCCTTAAAGACCTTCACTAAGTTGGTCTGGTCAACACCTGGCGATGGGGACATTGCCGCCAGGGCCTTCATTACTGGAAGCTCCCTGGCAATTCTTCTAATCAAGGGTACTTCGGCCTCTTCCATGAACCTCCTTAAATCCTTTGTGCGAGCAGGCTCAAGGAGAACCAAATCGTTTAAGCCATCGATGAACACTGCCACATCCGGAACAAATCCGGAGAGTAGCAGTTTTTCGAGCAGCACCCTCTCCTGAACGCAGAAGTAACTGCCTCGGCCAAAATTGTATACGCTCGCAGAAACACCATAGTCAGAAACAAGCTGCTTCTGGAGCTGGGCTGCTATGGTCAGATCGTCTGCCACTCCATACCCGAAGGTGGTGGAGCCTCCGAAAACAAACACAGTGAAGTCTCCACGACGAGGAGGCCAGGGCCCTTGATTTCCGACCGGCCGAAATCCGCGAGGATCCACATTGACATATTTGCCCGAGTATGGGCCTTCCTTGAACTGAGTAAAAGATTCATAGGCTTGGGATAGCTTGCGGGTTTCGGCGATCAGTAGGGTGATCTGTTCTTCGGTGAGGCCTGGATGGACCGAAGTCAACGACTCGTGAAATTTTTTGTACAGCAAAAGGGGCTCCATTCATCGCAGCCTCTTTTGCGAAATATGTCTTCAGGTCTAGCAACCCGGAGGCAATCAGGTTGATTATCAGAAACAATATCAGACAATTGAGAGAAATCACCGCCAGGATTTTGTAATATCCGGCCAGCGAGGCTAATACTCTTTTGCTTCGACCCATTGTATCCCGACCGTGTGTAGGTAGTTCAGGTTTATCAGTTAACCGGCGCTATCACCTCCCTAAAACGTTGTCAACAGAATTCGTGACCGTTTGAAAAAAATGTGAGCGTGTGTAGGGAAGCGCCTTTCTCATTGCGACCGCTTAGGTGCGGGCAACTGCAGGGATGTCCCGCGCGTGAATTGTTTCCTGAATACTCAAGTTCGACTGCGCTGACAGACCCTTTTACTGAGTAGGAACCTAAGCGCACTATGCACTCCAATCAAGACCGAATCAAAATCGCCACATGGCGGTATTCAAAGACGAGGGAGGCAATTCCCGGCCTAGGGCATCAGTGTACAGACGTATCCGTGCGGGGATTTCAGCTTTTCAATCGCTTCCTGTACGAAACCCTATGGTCCCGGCTAACAATTTACTCTATGAGGACGCCAGAGGAACAGTCTCCGTTGCCGGCGTTGTCCGCGGGGGGTGAACTTCCAGAGTCGGGTGCAAGATCAATGAAACTAGCAAGTCTGCGTCACGGTGTGCTAAATATCAACTTTGTCTATGGGCGCATGATCAGCAATTCACCGTGACTTTCACCGAAAAATTTTCGACATCAAACGCATCAATAATTGCGAAGCCACCCGGGTCACGAGTGCATGGCAATTACCCGGGTTCTGCAACCGAGCCTGAAAGGCGTCCGTCCCTTCCGCGTAAGATGCGGTCATTCAGCTTGCCAGGACTTCTATTCATGAACTCTAGCAGGTTTCGTGCCATCCTCAGGGAGCGTAAGTCATGGAACGCAATTTGTTGAAATATTAATGCGTTAGCCTTTGGGTTGAAATTTAAGAGACTTGAGCTTGGGGCGAGTGGTTTGGGTAATGAATACCTCACGTTAAGAGATGTAGCGCAAATTTTCTATGATGTTGAATGGTTATTAACAAGGCGTGTTTCTAAGAAGTGGGCCTAAAATGCCCACCGTGTGTGGATTTTCCCCGCATTTTATTAGCAAGCATTTGATCGCGCGGAAGAATGACCAACTTAAAGTATCGCGGACCCGTCTTTGGGACAAGGAATATGAACAAATCTGAAATTCTGTGAGCCTTGGAACTGGTGGATCAGGCCGCAAGAGACCGCGACGCATTTCCATTGCCCAAAGCCATGATTTCGCTGGAAGAAAAAATCCATTCCAAGAGGACTGCCACGAATTCGGGAAAGCATTGCGCCGCGCCACAGCCCCCTAGGAAAAGGGCAAAACTTTAAGTTATACTTGCTCCAGGGGAACAATTTCATGATTCCATTACGAGATAGCAATCCTTCGGGATCGGTCCCGGCGGTTACTATGGCCCTAATAGCCTTAAACTGCCTCGTATGGTTCTATGAGGTCTCGCTCGGAGAACGCTCTCAAGGTTTCATCGTGGAATACGGACTTATTCCTCTCCGTTTTGTAAAGTTCTACCAATACCAGGGCGGGTTTACGGACAATGCCGTGGTACCGCTGTTCGCCTCAATCTTTATGCACGGTGGATGGCTCCACATCATTGGCAATATGTGGTTCCTCTGGATTTTCGGGGATAATGTTGAAGACCGCCTGGGCCACATCCAGTTCCTGCTGTTCTACTTGCTCTGCGGCATCGGGGCTTCCCTGATTCATGTAATGTTCAACGCGGGCTCACGATTGCCGACAGTTGGGGCGAGCGGCGCCATCTCGGGAGTATTGGGGGCCTATCTCATAAGCTATCCGCACGCGCGTGTAACCACCCTTCTGATAATCATCGTCTTTATCCGGATCGTTGAGCTTCCCGCGTTCCTGTTTTTGATCTTCTGGTTCGTTTTTCAGTTTGTGAGCGGCACTGCCGAATTGGCAGCTCGCCCCGACACCGGCGGCGTGGCATATTGGGCCCACATGGGAGGATTTGTCGTGGGGATCGTGTTGCTGTGGCTCTTTCCCAAGAAGCCCGTCTATCGAACTCCCACCTGGTAGGTCCCCCGTCTCCATCCTTAAGGCGACGATTTGCAAGCCGCTCTTAAGGTTGGTATGCTGTGCCCCAAGGTGTCGGGTGTCGCAAAGTTGCTTGGCGTAGCAAAATTGACTGATTTTAGGAATCTGAAATCGAGCCACATCACAGCCTGTAGAATCCATGGAGCACTTCTTGTATGATCGTAGAAGGTCTACTTACCAAATTCCTAAAACGTCAGTACTCAAACGTCCTGCGACTGACCGATTTCGAACACGTCCAGCCGCCCGGGCCGCACGAGGGCTCGAAGTACTCTCCTTTATGTGCACATACCCTTTTGCGAGGAATTGTGTCCGTATTGTTCATTTAACCGTTTCCCCCTCGACAAGGATTTAGCCCGCGAGTATTTTAAGGCACTTCTACGAGAAATCCAGATGTACGGCGACATCGGTTTCGATTTCTCATCCGTATATGTTGGGGGAGGAACTCCTACGGTATTGCCGCGGGAGATCGGCGTCCTCCTTGAGGACCTGCAAAAAAGATTTGGGATAAAAGAAGTTTCTCTGGAAACAAACCCAAATCATCTTACGGATGAGATCGTAACAATACTCAAGAATGGGGGAGTAAAAAGGCTTTCAGTCGGGGTGCAAAGTTTCCAAGACGAGCTACTCAAACAGATGGAGCGTTATCACAAATACGGCAGCGGAAGGCAGATTCAAGAAAGACTTGCAAAATACGCAGGGACCTTTGATACCTTAAATGTGGACATGATCTTTAATTTTCCTACCCAGACGGCTTCGATGTTGGAAAAAGATTTGGGGGTCATTGAAGATATCAAGGCCGATCAGGTGACTTTCTATCCTCTGATGGTCTCGGACATTACCCGCGCGGAACTCGCAAGAAGATTCGGAGCGATAAGCTATCGTCAGGAAAAGGCTTTCTATAACCGAATCGTGGACCGACTGGAGGATCATTACACCTGGGGGACCTCCTGGTGTTTTTCCAGAAAAAAGACCATGATAGATGAATACATAGTAGATTATGACGAATATGTGGGTGTCGGCAGCGGATCTTTTGGGTACGTTAATGGGGCCTGCTTTGCCAATACCTTTTCCGTCCCGCACTACCTGGCGGCTGTAGGAAAGGGCCAGTGGCCCATTTTGGCGAAGAAAGATTTCTCAAAAAGAACGGGCACTCTATGATTTCATGATGAAGCTGTTTGGGACTTCCCTTGACATCCAAAAAGAGGAAAATAAATTTGGTGGAGAATTCGTGAAAACTTTGTGGAAAGAAATTTCTCTCTTCCGAGTCGCCGGAGCCCTGATCAATGACGATGGGGTCATCCGGCTGACACGAAGAGGCCGCTATCTGTGGGTCATCATGATGCGAGAATTCTTCACTGGCGTGAACAACTTTCGCGATATCTGTCGAGCCGCCATCCAGGCGTCAAACGAGTGTATGCAGTAGAACTCTCGCCCACTGAGAGAGTGGAGAGCGCTTTATGCCAAAGCCGACTTACGAGGAACTGGAAAGTAGAGTCAAGGAACTCGAGAAAATTACCGGTGACCTGATCGACAAAGCCGTGGACATGGAGGAGCATGAGCTTTTTGATCTCTCCATCCTCTGCAACATTTCTCAGGCTCTCGCTTCCACGATGGACTTGGACAAGCTGCTCGCTATCGTGATCGATGAGGTGAACAAGGCGCTGCTCACCGAAGGCGCAGGTGTCCTCCTTTATGACGAACACCGTGGGGACCTTTACTGGCGGCAAATCCGTGATGCAAGGCATATTCTCGCGCCCCAATCTGATGATTTGAGACTGCCGCTCCACGGTAGTATCGCTGGCTGGGTGTTCCGACATAACGAGCCGGCCAGAGTCAATGATACTTCCAAGGACCCTCGTTATTATCCGGAGATGACCCGAAAGAGCGGATTTGATATCCGCAACGTCCTTCAGGTCCCTCTTAACTCCAGAGAGATGTACTATCGCCTCCCCGGTTTCACTGATGCATCGAACCGCAAAACGCTGCAAGTCCCCCTTGGTGGCCGTGAGAAGACCATTGGCGTGTTGATGGCCATGAATAAGATTGGCGGTGACTTCACCGAACAGGATGAGGCCCTGGCGAGTTCGATGGCTGGCAGCATTGCGCTGGCCATAGAAAACGCCACTGTTTACAAGAAGCTCCAGAAATCACGGGATGATCTGGAGATGCTCTACCGATCGAGCATGGCTCTTACCACCACGCTTGATCTGGACCATCTTCTGTCAGTGGTGGTCACGGAACTAAGGACCGCGTTGGATACCGAAGCGGCAGGACTTCTTCTGCACGACGAACGCCAGGGAGATCTTTACTGGCGTGAAGTTCAGGACGACAAAGGCCTTATTCCACCGCGATCCTCCGATGTACGACTTCCCCTGGAGAGGAGCATAAGCGGCCAGGTGTTTCAAACGGGTGAGCCTGCCTTGATCAACAATCCTATAGAGAACCCACAGTTTTTCAAACCGTTTGAGACTCGAACAGGTTTTACGATCCGCAATGAAATTATCGTTCCTCTGAACACGCGAGAAAAAACCATCGGCGTGCTGGTGGTGATGAACAAGAAGGACGGCCAGTTCACCGAAGAAGACGTTCAGGTGCTTTCTTCTCTGGCCGGAGTTGTGGCATTGGCTCTTGAGAATGCCACGTTCTTCGATGAGTTGATGATTTCCTACCGCGAGTTGGAAGACCTGAACCGGGTGAAAACCAAGATTCTGAATCATCTGTCCCATGAACTGCGAACTCCGCTTGCCATTCTCCGCGGCACGCTCGTCACCATGGAGAAGAGACTCAAAGATATGGGCCTGACGGATTTTGATCGTGCTCTGGCACGCATGAACAGGCATGTTCAGAGTCTTAACCGGCTGGAATCCCAGGTTGAAAGCATCATCATGACGGGGTATTCCTTTGAGCGACGTTATATTACGGGTTTCCTGCAAGCGGCCTTGGACCTGATGGAAGTTCAGGCGGATTGGACCCCTGAGATAAGAAAGGCCACATCGGTGATCCACAAGTGGTTGGAAAAAACCTTCCCCACGAGACAGGATGAGTTGGAACGGATCAACATCAAAGAATTCGGGCGAAAGTTTTTGATTACATACGCTCGAAAGCCGACCAAGAGGGACGCAAGGTCAGCCTGGATTTTGATCTTGAAAATCGCGCAGAACTGTTGATCCCAGGGCATGTGCTTCACGCAATAATGGAGGGGCTGATCCGCAATGCCATAGAGGCCACGCCGGATCACGGAACGGTCAGCGTGACGGGCCGCCTGAAGGGGGACAGGTACGTCTTCACGGTGAAGGACAGCGGCATAGGAATTCCAGACAAGGATAAGGAATTGATCTTCGAGGGATTCTACCCGGTTCAGGAGACAGAGAGCTATTCAAGCCGTCGGCCGTATTCCTTCAACGCGGGGGGTAAAGGAATCGACTTGTTACGGATAAGGATGTTTTCCGAGCTTTACGGGTTTAAGCTGTCGTTCAAGAGCCAAAGGTGTCCTGCTACTGGCTGCGGCTGAAACGAATTCTCCTGAGGACGTGGAATATTGCGAACACTGCAAATCTATTGAAGACTGTGCCAACAACGGTGGTTCGGAATTTGTCGTGGACTTCCCTCTCGCGGATGCGAAGCAGGCACTCACAGCGGCCTAATCGGAGGTACGGAGGCGGCTCGTCGGCGACACAACTCTTCGAAAGAGTAATCTATTTTTTGTCTCTCATGGTGTTTGCGGCCTCCATCATGAGGCTTTGACCATCTGTCATGAGCTTGTCGGCGGTGTTTGCGTCGGTCTTTTGCATCATTCGCAGACCCCTCATCATCGTTCTGGAACCTTGCATCAATTTCTCAGGCCGAGTGTCATCCATCATTTGTTCGCCTTCCAGAATCATTTTCTGCCCTTGTACCATAAGTCTCTCTGCCTCATCTACATCGTTTTTGGTTTTCACAAGCTGGAGGCCATCCATCATCATTCTTGCACCCTGTTTCAGAGTCTCCTTCTGAATCTGTGCCGTCGCCTTCTCGGCTTCCATCATCATCCTGTGCCCATCTTTGATCGTCTTTTCTGCCGAGCCCAGGTCTTTCTTGTCTCGCAGCATCTTTGCGCCCTCTATCATCTGGACCGCGCCTTTTCGCATCTTCGCCAGAGCGGATTCCCAACTGTTCATCTCTGCCACGGCGTTTTGAGGGACCACAACGAGCATTCCAGCCGCCAATAAGCCCACTGATGTCCAGATGATACGTTTTGCTCTCACTGCATCAACCTCCAGCTACCTTGTTTTGATCGGCACGGTGGAACTCAGCTTGTCAGTTCCACCGCAAGTCTAGGATTAATCATTTCGTATGGAAAGACAATGTCTCAGGAAACACCCGGACTTGACCTCATTCGACCGTCAGGGAATCGAATTCCGTGACCGAATCCGCCTTGGTCCAAAGCCCGAGATACCCCTCCATGGTTCGATTGGCTTCGTAGTCCATGAGTAGCTTACCATCGAGATAGGCTTTCACGTGGGACCCGGCTGTTTCCACCTTCAGGTCGTACCATCTGTTTGATGCAATCGGAATGTCCACCGTGGCGAGTTGGAATCTCTTCGAGTGCCTGAACTCGAAAAGGATCGCGTTGTCTTCGAGGGCATTGATTCTGAAGACGAAGTAGTTGCCCACGTCTCGGATACGAACGCGATACCGCCCGCTTGATCGATGAGACCGGCACGGAGCCTCACCTTCACGCTTGCCGTTCCCGCATTGAGCAGACTCCCTTTTCTCACAGCCAGCGGGAAATAGTAGTAGGCTCCTATATTGTCCAGGAATTCTTGGTACCGGCTGCCTACGAATCTTCCCATCAGTCCGGCGGCACGGGAAGATACCCAGGTGGCGTACTGAGATCCGTCTGAAAGACACACCGTGCGTCCATCCGATTCCGTCTGCCTCCAATGGCCCGTGCTGATGTAGAAATCGGGCGGCTCATCAGGCCGTTTTCTTTCCAGGAAATTATAGTCCTCCTTGAAAAAGGATTCGGTCAGTTGAGGAATCTCCTCTGGATTGGCGATTCCCATGTCCATGAGTCTGCTGGTCCCCAGCAACCTGCCAGTTGGTCAAGGGCGGCCTCCATGCTCTTGCGGTCCATGCGTCCGAGAGAAGCCTCGATGAGATCACCCTTGACCTGAACAGCGAATCCCAGTCGCTCCAAGATTTCGCCAAGGAATCGAATGCGCAAGGACTTGCCGTAGTACGATCCGACCCCACCCGCGAATTGAAGGGTCACGTAGTTTTGGTTGAGATCTTCACCGCAGAGAGAGTCCACGGTGGCAAAATGATACCCGAATCGTGCGTTGAAGTTCATGTAGTCGCCAGAGATAAGGGCATAGCTGGGACTTCCGAGGACATCGCCTGTCTGAGGACCAGCGCCCCCGGCAACGAGGTCCATGAGATTCCGTGCACTGATCCCAATGGTTGCTTTCCAGTTGATTCCCGGGTGATACAGCCGCGCAAAATGGCTGCGAAGGGGATCGAGTTTATGCTCTGGGCATCGGGAGTGTCGTGGGCCGCAAGGTCTTGCCGGAGACCGCCTCCCAAATCGATGACATAGAGCCACAGAGGAATACTCAATTTCATCTTCAGGGCTCCCGTCACCCGTTCGGCTACGTCTCCATACCCGAACATTTCCCGCATGGCCTGCTCATGGGTAAATCGAATGATGTCGTGAACGGTTCGGCATCCGTCCGGAGAGAATGCAGGGTCCTCCGGATCGGTGAGATTCAGTGGCGAGATGCTCTCTAAGACCGCTTGCATCTTCAGGTGTGTAGGGCTTGCGAAGACAGGGCGTTTCATTTGGCGCACGGATTGGACGAGGCCGTTCACCACCCCTTTGTAGACTCTTGCCTGGCTTGCCCATAACGTGATTTCATCGCCGTCAACGAGTGTTGAAGTTGCCCGCTGGGTGTCGAAGAGAGCCGGAACCCCAAACTCACGGGCCACTGAAGCGAGGTGGCTGGTGATACTTCCGACATCCGTGATGATGCCTTTGACTTTGGCTATGACCTTGGCATGCTGCGGAGAAGCGGTTTTCGTGACCAGTATCACATCCTCTTCCAGGC
The DNA here is from genome assembly GCA_963786905.1 of uncultured delta proteobacterium. Lineage (GTDB taxonomy): Bacteria > Desulfobacterota > Desulfomonilia > Desulfomonilales > Desulfomonilaceae > CAWBBA01. Next base: position 130,390 of record CAWBBA010000038.1, read on the forward strand.
GCTTGGCATCGTCCAGGTCCTCGCCCGCTTTGAGAAGGACGACCTTCCCCATGGCCGCTCCTCCTGACACGCATGTACCGCTCTCAATCAGCACCTCATGGCCTGGGTAATCGAGGACGACTTCCTGAGTTGACGGTGCGTCTTCTTCGTACAGTTGCAGGGGACGGGACTGGAGCATGTACAATTGCTCAGACTGGTCCACAGCCCATTCGATGTCCAGGGGACGGCCAAAATGCTTTTCCAGAATTCTACCGCAATCCCAGAGTCGTCGAAGAATCGTATCTCCGCCGTTTTCTCCCTTCTCAGAGGAATACGATAATGAAGATGAACCCATAGGGTTCACCGCATCGGTCGAGTGCTCGACGACCGAAAACCGGTCTTTGTCCAGCAAATACGTGGCATGTGCGGAGGCTTCTCCTCCCACAAGCGCTTCCCCGAGGCCTTTAACGGTATTGATCTTCATGCGGCGCACATCGCCGGAAACCGGGTCCGCAGTGTAGGGTACGCCGCTTTCCCGTGCGTCGACCATTGCAAGGACCAGGATGCACATGGGGGTTTCCCGGTCATCGAGCCCGTGCAGAAGACGATAGGAGAGCGCTGAAGCAGAATACTTGCTCGCAACCACGGTCTTATAGGCTTCGAGAAACTTGTCCCTTCTTCACGTTCAGTACGGACGTATACTGTCCCGCGAAAGAAGTTTCGCTGTCTTCACCGACTGCGCTGCTCCGCACCGCAACAGCGACTCCTGGACGAGTTCTCTTCTCCAACTCTTCATAAGCCGCAATCAACGGTTTCCCGACTGAATCGGGCGCCTCCGTTTCCATGATGCGTGACTGAATGAGCTTTCCGGCAGCCTCCAGCTTCTCCAGGTCGTCCGGATCAATTTCGGCGAGGGTAGCGTCGATCTCTCCAACGAGTCCTGTTTCCATGATGAAACACTGATACGCTGCAGCTGTCACCGCAAAGCCTTCAGGCACGCGGAGATCGAGTTCTCTTGCAATGATGGCTAGATTTGCCGCTTTGCCACCCACGGCTCTCAGGTGATCGGAACTGATCTGCTCAAGGGGCAGGAAACGAAGGAGTCGGCTCATGGGCCAGATCTTTGGAGCAAGCTCGTCCCGTACCGGACCGCTGAATACTTGCCAGCACGGATGACAGCATTGGGGTATCTTTTCGGGACAAGCCTTGGAGGCACTGGATAATAGCCGCCACTTCTTCGTGGATTGCATCGTAATGAACCTTAATCTGCTGGCTGGTAAGAGGACGGTTGGAGTAATAAGTCTCCTCCAAGTCCGCCATGAGCGTCAAGGCTCTGCGATTGTGATCCAGAAGCTCTTTGAAAAATTTGTACTTGCCCGCATACTTCGGCCCCGCCTGTGACGGAGAAGCACTTTCATCGTTTTCTGAAGCAGGTTTCGTAGAATCTTTCATGGTACTGCACCCTATGGTTTGCGTACTCAGTCTGAGCACAGATGGGAGCCACTGCATCCCCTGCTTTCCGGGAACGCAGCTACTTGACCGTTATGGGCAGCGTCGAATTGAACATCCTTGTTCTGTCTCCTTCAAAGGCCGTTTCATTGAAGCGGTTCAAATCATAGACCAGGCCCGCCCGCACTGTGTAGTCCCCCTTAGCGAGCTTCGGTTCCCAAGCGAGAATCCGCTCTTCCCCGGCTCGAACGATGGTTTCATGAGGACCCTGCGCATCCGCGGCCATGGCCGAGATCGCATCCGGGAGTTTCTTGTCGTCTTCCAGGAAGGCACGATCATCCGGCCGATCGCCATACCATGGTGCGAACATCCATTCCTGAGTGGCGACAACCTTTCCTTCTTTGTCCACAACTTCCGCTGTGAGGAAAACTGCTCTGCGGAATGAGCCCGTTGGAGCAGAATGACCGGCGCCTACGTTGATGACGTGGAAGTTCAGTCGAGGAGATGGCTGCTCTCCCGCCACGATGACCAGGTTCAGGGCCGAGAGAAACTCGTTGGGCAGAATGGCCGCCCGTCCAGGTGTGTCGAGCGACAGTCCTGATAGGAACATCATAATCCTCCGCGGCTTTGCGAAGAGTCCTCGGCATGTGGCAATCCTGGCATTGCTGGGTCCCAAGCCGGGTTTGTGGAAATCGTCGCGCCATTCAAGAAACGTCTGGGTCTGTTTTCCCACGACCCTCTTACCGGCACTGTGACAATGGGCACACATGACCGATGTCTTAATTTCCGGTTCCTTGACTGTCTTGTGAGGGGCTTCTGCTCCGTATGGGCCTCGGATGCTCCCCTCAGGCGTTAGATGACAGCTTGCACAGGTCATGCCGCCTTCCTGATTCTTGGCCCGTCCCTTGGGTCGGTCGATTTCCGGTTTGTCCATTTCAGGGAGTTGGAAAGGCTCTGGGTAATGGCAGATGCTACAATTCTGTCCGCCTCTTTCGACGCCTCTCGCATGAATGGGCCACGGGTCTATTCCGGCAATAGAATGGGCAGTGCCCATGGTCGAGACTCGGCCTTTCAAGGAAAGCAGATCCTTTTGATCTTGCCACGGCGACATCGGCTTTGTATGAGAGATCTGTTCCAAAACCGTAGTAATATTCTCGGTAAATGGCCTGATGGCATTCGCCGCATTGAGCGGAAGGAGTTGCAGTGCCCTCGGGGAAGTTCGACATCGTAAGTGGCTTGAGCAACGGGCGGGCTTGGGGTCTTTCTTGGCAGTCGAGGTTTGGGCGTTATGCCCAATGAGCTACTTTCTCGTAACCTGAGAACAGTATTAGTCGATGCTCCAACAACCAGCATAACCAAGGTCATGTTCTTTTTCATTGAGAAACAACTCCTTTCGGGTTGCAAGGAGGGATCTCCTCCGGCGGTAACGGGGTTGCAGAGAGTTTCCTGTAGCGAGCATGAACAGGGCCTGCCGCTAGAATTCCACGTACACAAAGATCTTTGTGGCGACTACGGGATCTATCGTCCTATTGGGGTTGATCCCAAAGTTGTTGGCTGTAGACGGGATATCCCAATTCGGGACCGTCTTATCGATGCAGGCATAATTGAACCATCGTCCGGGTTGCCAGTATCCCGCAACGAACCTGATTTTCCACTTTTCCAGAAGTTGCCAGTCCATCCCTGCATCGATCTCCCACCCCAAGTTGTTGTCGGGGATTGATGGGGCCTCAGGACTAAAGGCATTGATGGTGCTGAGGTTCAGGAATTCTACCCTGCTTCCCGCGGCAGCCGGTCGCATAAAGCCCCACCCGTATCCGTGGGGAGATGCCCGGTCCGCCCAGAAGAAGCTCGTGAACACGTTCAGGTTGGCCGCTACAGCGTAGTCGAGCCGAAGCGCAGCAATGGAAGCGTCGTTCATGTAGCCGTCGGTATTAAGGTTGAAAAGCCCCAGGCCTGCGCCATAATAGAAATTCATGACCAAACCGTAAGGATCGAACACCCCGTGGTTGGCAAACCCGTAGAAATAGGGTTGCCTGTCTATGAGAACACCGTGTCGCCGGTCCGGCCCTGGCAGCCACGCGTAGATAAAGGACACTTTTCCGGGGCCAGCCATGAAGCCCGTCTCCACCATCCAACGCCATGCTTCGACGTAGCCGGTTCGAGCAGGCGATGCGCCATCCTGCGACCTCTGAAACCTCGTGATCCGGTTTACCCAGTCAAGCTCCGCATTGAAGAACCATCGCCCATCAGAATATTTCACGAATACTCCGCCGTCGATGCTGACGATGTCACTCGCCGAAAAGGATATCCGGTCGGACTGAAGACGCTGTGATTCCGGTCCCCTGTGGTAGCTGAAGTACTCGCACACTACCCCCGCTGACAGAGGACCGCTCTCGTATGTGAGAAACGTAACAGGAGAAAAGGTGAGCACAGCGTTCGTGTCCAGTGCATTATAATAGGGATTGTCCAATGGGGGCGGGAACGAGTTGTTGGGCTGGTTTTGTCTAAAGGGGTTGTCAGGCTGCTGTCTCCAGGGATAGAACCCGAGTCCGAATCGGAACGGACCGTATGGGGCAACCAAGAGCAACGATTCTGTCGTCAGGTCCTCAGCCCCATTGTACTGAAGACCACACCCGAATCTAAAGGGCCTTTTACCGAAGGCTACGATGCCCCACGGGGTCTGAGCAGAAAACCACCACATGCTCCACTGTCCTTCAGAGATTGCAACCTGAACCCCCGGAGCGGTAGAGTTCCTATACGATGACGCTATGGGATCACCGAAGCCCCCAATCCGGTATTCGCCCCGCAGCCTCATGGCTTCGTTAAGCTTCAATTGCGTGAGAACATTGGTCTCCATGACCTGATCGGCAGCACCACTGGAGGATGAAAGGTCGTTCATCTTCCCGCTCACCCATCCGTTGACTGAAGCGTAGTTTCCCGGGGTGGAGCTGTTGTCCAGGTCGTACTTCCCAAAGAACCCTCGCGATCCCAATTGGCTAACGAAGCGGTTCTTCCAAATCAATTCACCTTCCATGGAGAATTCCCACGCCAAGGCCGTTCCGCTCAGCGTGCAACCGACCACGAATAAACACAACAACAAAGAAAGCCATCTTGACGCTCGCATAGTAACGCCCCAAACCTCCCAAAGGAGTCAGCGACCGAAACATTACCGGTCAAAGGTCGTCAATAGACCTGGATAGGTTCCAGGGTAGACATCTTTGCATAAAGGTTGTCAGCCAGGATAACAGACACTGCCTGTCATTTCGATTAAATACTCCTTCCGAGACTGCAACCTGTCGGACAAGTCATCCTCGACAGCAGCCTCATGGTTACAGAGCCCAGCCCCATCCGCCTATGGACGGAACTCGATCAAACCGAGTCTCTCCGGCGGTCATTCTTTTCCCTACCCAACGAGCATTATTACTACATGATACGCTACCCCCAGTCCGGCACAGCCCGCAATGGTGTAGATCATTGCGATCTTGAACCGGAAGAGAGCCAGCAAAGCCACGATTGCGATAACGAGTGACGGCACATTGGTCGTTCCCAGGACAGGGACCTGCAGATGAGCCCCAAGAAAATACACATCCCGAAGGGAGCCGAAGATGGTGTTTAGATGCAAACCAGACGGCCAGGTTGAGTACTACCCCCACAACCGCCGCGGTGATGCAAGACATGGCTGTCTTGAGGGACTGGTTTGCCCTCAGTGCTTCTACGTAAGGCGCTCCTAGGAATATGAACAGGAAGCACGGCACGAAGGTCACCCACACGGTGAGTGCTGAGCCCAGCACGCCAGCCAGCATAGGGTCAAGCCCACCAGGGTTCCGGTATGCCCCCAAGAAGCCGACGAATTGCAGGACGAGGATGAGAGGTCCAGGGGTAGTCTCCGCCAGGCCCAGACCGTCCAACATCTCGCCCGGCTTGAGCCATCCGTAAGAATCGACCGCCTGCTGCGCAACGTATGCCAGGACAGCATATGCCCCCCCGAACGTCACGACGGCGGTTTTGCTGAAGAAGATCCCCTGCTGAAAGTAGACGTTCTGTGATCCGATATAGAGTAAGATCAGGAGTATCGGGCCCCACCACAGCACCGACCAGACAAGCAGGACTCCCACGGACCGAGCGAGCGAGGGACGGACGTGTTCCAGTTTCCCTCCATCCAACAGGATGTCCACGGCAGGGCCATCGCATACTGACTGACCGTCTGTGTTCGTTTGTGACTGCGGGACAGCAAAGGCATCAGGACGGAAGCGTCCCCCCAGAAAGCCGAACCCGGCGGCAGACAGCACGATGAGGGGGAACGGCACATCATAGAAGAAGATAGCCACAAACGCCGTAGCGGCCAGCGTAATCATCAATCTGTTCTTCAGGGCCCGTTTTCCGATCCGCAGGACGGCCTCCAAAACGATAGCCAATACAGCCGGTTTGAGACCAAAGAAGAGCCATTGCACGACACTCAGGTTCTGATAACCGGCATACAGGATGCTCAGCATGAGCATGAAGAGAAAGCCGGGTATTACGAACAGCGCCCCTGCCACAATCCCTCCCCTGGTTTTGTGCAGGAGCCATCCGATGTAGGTTGCCAACTGCTGGGCTTCAGGTCCTGGCAGTAGCATGCAGTAATTGAGCGCGTGGAGAAATCGCTCTTCACTGATCCAGCGCCTTTCTTCCACCAGGTACCGGTGCATCACCGCTATCTGGGCGGCCGGACCGCCGAAGCTGTTGAGCGCAACTCTAACCCAAACCCAAAACGCTTCCCGGAAAGTGACTATGTTCAGCGGAACACCCTCACAGACTGGTTCAGAGGAAGGGCTCTTTGTTTCGTCCATTGCTTTCAAATGCTTATTCCTCTACCGGTTCGCCAAGTTCGGCCCATGCCTTGATACCGCCTTGGAGAAACTTGACATCAGGATGGGTTTGCTGAAGTCGATCCGCAATTGACTGACTCACGGAACCGCCTTTGACACAGTACACGACAACCAGCCTGTTCCTGCGGGATTTCAGCAATCCATTCGTCGGCTTTTTCCGGATCAAGCCAGGTAGCGCTTCCGATCTTCTTTGGGGCAGCCTCGAAGTCGATTTTTCTTCGTACATCGAAGACTGCAGGTTTCCGGTCACTGCCCATGAGGGCTTTTAGTTCCTGGGGGGTTATGGAATCCGCCATCGTCACATCTCCTCTTCTTGGGAAAGTTAAACAAAACGGTGTGTTGCTACACATTTCTCCGCCACCCTGCTACAAGCTCGGCATTGCATCAGACCTCGTCTGCAAGTCCTTTCCAAAAATCGCAAATCCCACCGTGCCCACGACACCGAAAACAAACGCCACCAAGAAATTTGTCTCCGGACTGATCTCCCACAGCAAAGCCCCACCGAACGCAGCCACAGAAACAAACACGTCTCGAATCAAGTAGTACAAGCCGAACATGCCGGCCTTACAGTTGTCGGGAGCAAGATCCATGATCAACGCCTTGCGGGTTGGCTCACCGAACTCCTTGAGTCCCCTCACAACGAACGCCAGCACCAACCATTCGAAGGTCCGGCAGTACATGAGCACTAGTGGGAAAAGGGTGAAAAAGCCAAATGTGATAAGGATATAAGGTTTCTTGGTTCCCTGATCGGCCAGATAGGCCACCGGAATGTAAATGAGCACCGCCGTAGCCATTTCGATGCCGGTCAGAAGCCCGAACTGCACAGCGGTCACAGGGTCTGCGACAACCTTCATGCACCAGACTACCACGAAGGCATACGGGATCTGCTCGCAGAAACGGATCAGAATGTCGGTCACCAGCAAGCCCCTCATGGTGGGGCTCATCAGCCGCAACATCTTCAAGGGATTCTTCTCAGGCACGAGTTCGCACTCGTTGGTTTTCTCCGCTTCCCTTTTGTCCTCAATGAGGACCTGCTGAAGAACCAGGGCCACCCCCGCAAGCACCAGCGCTATGACGAACGCTATGCGAACCCCGTCCAGCTCGCCCCAAACACTTATGCACAGGCCCCCCAGAATGGGACCCAGTGCCATGGGAATACGACGCACCAGCGAATGCATGCTCACGCCCATGGTGCGCTTGTGGTGAGGAAGCACCTCGTACATAAGACTCATGGTTGCAGGCAGAGAGATGGCCGACCATGAAATGAACAAAACCGCACCGATCAATACGGCCTGCCAGGTGGGGACGAAGATCACGATGGCAAATCCTGCCATAGCCACGAGATTGAACACGATCAGCGCTCTCTTGCCCCCGATCCGGTCCGACAGGTAGCCTCCGGGGAACGAGTAAAGCGCTGACAACAAATTGTCCATGGCGTTCAAGAACCCAATGGAGAGAGCGCCTCCCCCCAGAGCCATCATATAGATGGGTAGAAAGCGTTCGGCCATACGTTCGCCCATCCCCACGAGGATCACGATAGAGAGCAGACCTACCGTGCTGCGCTGCAACGCCAGAAAAGTGGGAAGGCGACCAATGTGCGTACGGACTGAGTTACCCATCAGATCCTCTCAGGATCCTGCCACAGTGAAGGATAAGTTGTTGAAGGACCGCGGAGGATAAGATCCTCCAAGGTCCTCTGCTCTGCTAAGGTACAGGTGGCTCATGATCTTTGCAAAAGGGAGCCTCCCCGATCACCGGAGCTTGGCAGACACGGCACAAGGTTTTCCTCACCGGGTCTTTGATGTCCACGCAGGGATCAGTGGTAAATTCCCCTGCCGTCCCGGATGGTGACTCCAGTTCCTTCTCCTGATTTCTCTCTTCTCTATCGGACATGATCGTTACCTCCTTTGGTTCCAAAGCATTAAGGTTCTCCGTTGCTGAGTGCAAATGACAGGGCCCCCACTGAGCCAAACAGAACTCAAAAAAACCGACAAGGCCCGTGATGACCTCTTGACAAATGATACGCATGTATCATACTAGTGTCAAGTGTTATAAGGAGACCCTCCGATGGCTGACTGTACGAACGGAAAATGGTTGCTGCTAATTCATCAGATTCCCCTCAAACCGGCCTATTTCAGGGTCAAGATCTGGCGAAGGCTCCAGGGCCTGGGGGCCGTGGCAATTAAGAATTCCGTATACGTCATCCCAAAGAACGAGGAGACCCTCGAAGACTTCCAGTGGGTCTTGCGAGAGATCGTCCAGGGCGGCGGGGAGGCGTCGATCTGTACCGCAAACTTTATTGAGGGGCTGACCGACGAGCAGATTGAAGCCATGTTTCAAGCCGCCAGGGATGCCGATTATGCCCAAATTGCCGAGGAAGCCAGATCTGTCTTGGATTCTGTGCCCGCGAGCGCGTCTGCGATTACTGATGAAGACAAAACCGGGATAGAGGCGAATCTCTCTCGCCTGAAAAAGAGGTTCTCATCGGTCACAGCCCTGGACTTCTGCGCCGCGTCCGGCCGTGAGCCTGCTGAGACGGTTATGAAACAACTGGAGGAGCGGCTGAAAGAAGCTCGCAGGAAGACTGAAACTGACGAGGCCGAAACGGAGAAACGCGACCTCGGTGATCTTCGCGGGCGAACATGGGTGACCAGGAAGGGTGTGTACGTGGATCGCATAGCTTGTGCATGGCTGATTCGCCGTTTCATCGACCCTGATGCACAATTCAAATTCGTCTCAGGCAAGGGTTACAGACCGCGAACCGGCGAGTTACGGTTCGATATGTTCGAGGGAGAGTTCACCCACGAGGGCGACCTTTGCTCTTTTGAAGTCCTCGTGAAGCAGTTCTTTCCGTCTGATCAGGCTCTGACGGAGATGGGCAAGATAATTCACGACCTGGATTTCAAGGATGCGAAGTTCAAGAAACCCGAAACTGCCGGAATCGGGGGACTCATGGACGGACTGGCATCGATTCACAAGTCGGATGAAACGCAGGCTTGATCGTGGCAGTGCAATCTTTGACGACCTTTATGAGTATTTTCGGCGCAAATAAAGGATGGATGATGCCCACCATTAAGCAGCACGGTGAGATAAGCCGGAAAAGGACGGGCAAGGACTATAAGGAGTTGCACGAGTGGATGGATGCGAATCCGAGAAAAAAGGAGGAGCGTCACGACATCGGCAAGATTTACGAGTACGGAAAGATGATGGAGGGGAAATATCGGGCCGGAAGGGCTTCAAGAATATCTTCAGCACATTCGAGACGATTTTCTTGCCAGATTCAATAATGTCAAGGAAGTCTTGGACAAGGCTGTGTCGGAGGCGCTTGCCTATTTGCTCGCAAGACCAAAGGCAAAGGCAAAGAAGGACAAATCTCACCGGATTGAAGAATCCAATATTGAGTTCCTCAAGGGGACAGGAGTTTCCCCGGACGATGTGGCCCATTGCCTGAAAGTAGTGGAAAAGGCCCTGGAAATGGCTGAATTGGCAGGCAATGTCATCAAGAACGCTCGCAGCCATTGGGAGGTTGCTCAAGAAAAACTCACAGCGGAAAGAATACTCCATCATTTGAGACCCTTCGCGCCCTCCACGGTTCAAAAGATTGTGGACGAAGACCCCGTAACCCCTTCTCTGGAAAAAAGGGATATCGATGTATCTGTCTTGTTTCTCGATGTCGCTGGTTACACCAGAATCAGCGAGACCCACACGAGGGAAGAGATCACTTTCATTATAGAAGAATATTTTTCCCGTTTTCTGGACATCATTTACAGCCACGGCGGGGACATAAACGAGACTGCGGGAGATGGCTTGATGGTTATCTTTCAAGGTCCGCCTGGGCAGAACGCTCTCAGTGCGGCTACCGCTGCTCTGGAGATCAGAGCCAAAGCCTTACAAATCAACGAGGAATTAGAGAGCCGCGTCCAACCCATTGAAATCAACATGGGGATCAACTCCGGCATTGCTTCAGTCGGCATCACCAGGTTCAAAGGCGATACGGGAAGTCGAATGACCTTTTCCGCCACCGGACCGGTGACAAACTTGGCCGCGCGGATTGCCGCTGCTGCAAAAAATGGGGATGTCCTCGTGGGGCCGGATACTGCGGAGAGAGTGAAAGGTGAAATCAAAGTGTATGACGGGCGAGTCATGAAATTCAAGAACGTTACCAACCGCATTCGGGTTTTTAGCCTGGTGGGAAAGTCCCACACTGATAGGAGGAGCGATAAATGACCCATCGGGTTGAGCAACCGATGTCCGACGAAGTTTACTTTGAACAAGGATCTGCCTCGCTCGCCGATCCCTACGACTGATTCTGCAAACAAAAATAATTCTCCAAGGAGGAACACATCATGCCAAGCATCGAAAAACACGTGGAAACGAGTCGCCAGAGAACCGGCAAGGACTATCTGGAACTGCACGAGTGGATCGACAAGGATCCCGCCAAGAAGGTGGAGCGCCACGATATTACCAAGGTATTTGAGCACGGGAAAATGATGGAAGAGAGGTACGGACTTGAAGGGCGGCAGGAGTATCTCCAGCATATTCACGATGATTTTGTGGCACGATTCAATCACGTGAAGGAGGACGTGGACAAGGCCATTGCCGAAACCCTGGCCTACTTTGGAGTCAAGCCAGAGGCTAAGTGATAAGCCTCTCTGTAGGCATCTTCAATATCGCAAGGAGATACAAAGACTGATAAAAGTCCGCTGAAGCCACAAGAAAGGCTCTGATGATGAATTCCGACACGAAAATGCTCGCTGAACCCGTTAATGGCATCGACATGAACGGGAGTCTCAGCACAACCTTCAATGGCCTCTGCGCAGTGGGATTTCTCGCCAGAGCGTCCTACGCATTGGCAAGAACCCCGGTGTTGGCACTTTTCGCTGCCTCGCTTGGGGCGGGTCCTGAAGCCATCGGCTTTGCAGTTGCGATTTCCACGGTGACCGGCATCTTTTTCAAGATGCCTGCGGGCGTCTTGTCTGACGTGATCGGCAGGACTCGCACTCTCTTCATGGGGTTAGGGGTCTTTGCAGTCGTTCCGTTCGCATACCTGTTCGTTTCATCCTACGAGGCCCTGGTTGTGGTCCGTTTCCTCCACGGTTTCGCCACTGCCATATACGGTCCTGTGGCAATGGCAGTGGTCCTGGGGATTGCGGGGGGCAAGCGTGCGGAGATGCTCGCCTGGTTTTCTTCAGTCACGATCATCGGAAACCTCATTGGCGCACCGCTTGGAGGCTTTATGTTGACGTGGTTGTCTGCGGGACAGACGCCCAGTTTGGCTCATTTCCACATCATATATGGGATCGTGGCAGCTTTGGGAATGGCTTCCTTGTTGATTGCGCTTTGGGTCATGCAAGGGAAGTGGGACTCCCCTAAACATGAAAACGGCCGTACTCTGAAAGCAGTTTTGACGCAATTTCGGACCGGCGTTCGGGAAATCCTCATGGACCGTCGAGTATTGCTCACCAGCAATATGGAAGGGTTCCAAAACCTTGCGGTCGGCGCTCTGGAAGCATTCCTTCCTATCTATGCAGTGGTCATTTGCGGATTCTCGGCCTTCCAGGCAGGGTTGCTCTGGGGAATACAAATTGCCGTTACCATTCTCTCGAAGCCCCTCATGGGGAAGATCTCGGATCGGCATGGTCGTCGTAATCTCCTGTTCGGGGGAATGTTTGTCTGCGCGCTTTCTTTCGTGTTGATACCCTGGTTCCAGAGTTTCAATGTGCTTTTGCTGCTAGCTGCGATCTTCGGTCTTGGGGAGGCGGTCGTAACGTCGTCGGCAGCGGCTCTCGTGGCAGACTTTTGCAGGGAAGACCATCTTGGTTCGGCCATGGGAACCTTCGGCACTATATTCGATGTGGGGCACGCTTCCGGTCCGCTTCTTGCGGGTCTGCTCATCGGCCTGACCGGTTCCGGCACTGATTATCGTCTGTCATTCGCAATAGTCGCTGCACTTCTGGTTGCCGCGGCCCTAGCTTTCCGGATAGGCGTCAAGATGCAACCCAAGGAATCAGACCTATAAAAGAACATCGGCAGTGATTGAGATTAAGAAAGTATTCACAAAAAAGGAGAGGCCAAAATGGCAACATTGGATACGGACAGCAAAGAGCATTACAAGAAGCCGTTCAATTTTGAAGAGGCCGAAATGCAAGGCTTTACGAGAAAAACCCTCTTTGAAACGGAGCACATGCGCTTTAGTGTATACATGATTCTGCCGGGTCAGGAGAACCCGCTACACAGCCATCCCGGCTCGGATGAAATCCTCGCCTTCACTTATGGCAAGGGGGAATGTATCGTGGGAGAAGAGGTTGTTCCCGTGGAGACCGGCAGCGTCTTGTTCATACCAAAAGACGTTCCACACGCAGTCAGGAATACGCACCAATCTGACATCCTGGCATGCACGGTGACTCAGTCGCCGCTGCCCTGCGAACACGTCATGATAGGCTGAGAGAAACTTTTCGGCAAGAGTCTTGTCACTTTTAGGAGAGCTGTGGCCGGAAGGGCAAGATTACCATTCTTTCCGAATCCTTGTCTGAGACGCCGGGAGAGATTGAAACTCCGTAACACTTGTTGGATAAGGCCGGCCTTGTTAATAATAAGATAAAGGGAACAAAAACATGATACCTAAACAAGGCGAGACGGCCAGTCTTATAAAGACTGTAACTCAAAGCGACATCGAACAGTTCGCAGAACTGGTGGGAGATCGAAATCCGGTACACGTGAATCCAGATTTTGCCAAAAAGACACGCTTTGGACGTCCCATTGCACACGGGATGTGGGGATTGTCGCTCGTTTCCGCGGTTTCTGGGGACAAAGCTCCCAGGTCCTGGGACCATATATCTGAGTCAAACCGTGCAGTTTAAGGCCCCTGTATTTGCCGGTGACACTTTGACGGCTAGAGTAAAAGTACTCGAAGTGCGTCAAGACAAGCCTATAGTCAAGCTGGAAACTACTTGCGAAAACCAGAACGGTGAGATAATCTTAAAGGGAGAATCGGTGGTTCTAGTCGAAGACGTGGATTGAGATGCTGTAATTATCTCTCAAAAAATGAGGCCTTTTCCAAGCCGCTCTACAACTATGTAGGAAGCAGGGATGTTACCACAACTGAGATCACCGTGGGACACATCGGATTTACGTTTTATCCAAAACGCAGATGAAAATTCCGTCACGAGTGGCGGAATAGGCGGTGGGAGAGGTCGACAAGTCACAAGGCCCTTACCGGCTTCCCGCAAGCAACCGAATAATACGAATTGCGTTCAAGAGTGTAAGAACCGTCAGAACATTCTTTGTAAAGACGGTTCCCCCAAATCTTACTGCTTTGACCGCAATCATCTTTCCCCGTCAGGCCCTCTTCGTGACCTCCGTTCTCCACGGGTTCAAGGGAAAACAACATCCGGCGCCTATTTCCAGGAAATATTCGTATCTGAGCGGGTCACCAAGGTACAACGAGCAGACGTACCGATCATCCTTCCATGTCAACGCGGGACAGGGGTTCGTGTAATGACCGTAGATCATGGCACCGGTTCTGCACATCAATTCCGTGCAACAGAATCCGCATCCGACACATCGTGGGGATTCTCTCAACGCAAACTCTCTTTCCAGGGTCGGTTGCAACACCCAACAGCATTTCAGCTCGATCATAGCACAAGCCGGCTGGAGCCTTCAGTCAGGTAAGAAGGAACTCAAGAAAAATCCGGCACTTTTTTAACAAGTAGGTATGAGATCCGTCTAATTAAGAAGAAAGCGAAGGAGCAGACTACAGCACGTCCAACATTTGGAGCGGAAGCCCTTTGGGCTTGAAATCCTGAGCAAGGAAGTGATGAATAATGAAGAAGTGGATATATGTCCCTGTGATCTTGATAGCATTGACAATGGCTGCAAATATACCAAATGTGGCTTTGGCCCAGAACGGTCAACCTGCTCAGGTCCAGACCGGCCAGACGGGTCGACAGGTTCCTCAACCGAAGGGCGGAGTTGCCACTGTCATTGGAGTGGATCAGCCTGAAAATTGCCTCCGAATCCGGAGTGGGCCCGGTATGTCCTACGATGTCATCGGATGCGCCTATGCGGGAGAGCAACTGAATATTACCGGCGTGTGGTCATCAAATGATTGGGCGCAGCTTGCCGACAACGCATGGGTTTACGGACCGCAGATCGAAACTGATTTGCGTCCTCCTCGGACGGCTTATTCCCAGAGCCCGAGTTACGTTGTCACGGAGGAAGTAATTCCGAATTACAGCGATTGGGCGTACTTGCCGGATTATGGATATGATACCGTACTGGTATGGAGGCATACCGATATTCCTTTATAATATCGGCGTATGGTCCAGATTCCACCCGTGGTGGTGGCATCGTGGCCATCATGCGTGGTGGTGGCAGGGTGGTCATCATGGCAAGAGACCCTGGAACGCCGCTTCATTCAATAACTTCGCAAGGGCTCGAGCCCGAGGAGGTGTTGTCACGAATCGTGCCAATATTTCTTCCTTCAATAGTGCTGGAACCCGGAGGAGTTTCACAACCAATCGCTCCAATATTTCTCCATCCAATGTAAACCGATTCAATACAAATAGATTGGGTTCAGGGCACTGCGAATACAATTCGTTCAGGGCAAACCTTCTCGAATCCGAACGCTATTCGTTCGCTGAGGACCTTCTCAAGCCCGAATACAATTCGTATGCGTAATTCGGGAGTAGGAAGCATCAACACAAGAAGCTTTAACACGGGCAGCTTTAACAGAGGAAACTTCAGCGCAAGAAGCTTTAATACAGGAAGTCTTGGCACAAGAAGCTTGGGTGCTGTGCGTGGAAGCGGATTTAGCGGCGCACGTATAGGTGGTGGTGGCGTGCGCATGGGTGGCGGCGGCAACTTCGCGGGTGCCGTTGGTGGTGGACGCCGTAGATAATATCAGTAGATATTAAATAACAGATACTTGCTTTCATAAGGACCGGAGGCTCTTTTTCTGAAGAGAGCTTCCGGTCTTTTTTTGTTCACTGGCCTGAGGCTGCCGTACACCAACGCGGTCAGTGGACACGCTTGCTGAATGGATCAGAGAAGCTATTGATCACTGCGTCCAAATAAGGCGTTAAGTCCTACCTCAAAAAGTGGTATTAATTGGAGGCAACCAAGATATGTCTCTGAAGGGGTGACAGCAATGACCGCCTACAGTCAAGAACGATTAGTAGAGCAGAAGCAACGCCCCTTTCGCTCCTTGCGTTCAAAGATTCTTGTAGGCTTCGGGCTACTGTTCGTAGCAACACTCACGCTGGTCAGTTTCGTAGGGACGTTTGGGATTCCGTTCACGGCTTTCCAGGGGTCCTATGGCCGTGAACGCGACCAGGTGTTCCGCAGTCTCAGCTTGCCGCAGATGTGAAGAATGAGCGGTTTGCTCATTGGCTGGCTGAGCGCAAGACGGAGACAAGGCTGGTTGCGGAAACAGATTTGGTGAGGTCTTCGGTTGACATCCTTGACCAGCACGTTGAGCAAGGGAGGGCACTTGGAAAAGGAGTGCAGCAATTGCGGACTGACCTTTTGGAGTCGCCAGCCCAAATTGCCCTTAGCGAGCACATCTCCTTGGTTGCCGCCATGTTTACGGCCTATCACAAGATTCATATATCACAAATCGGGACAGGTCTCATTTTAGCTTCTAGCGAAGAGCAAGAAGTGGGGGCTTCGTTGTTGAGATAGAATCATTTTCGCAAGGCAACAACACCGCCTCAGATTATGTCGGTGGACGTCATAAAGTATTCTCCCGAGGGGAAGCCTGTACTCGTCTTCACTCGCCATCTTCACGCCCCAGCCCTTAGGTGACCGGGAGGATATGTTTCCGTCGTATTGTCCGTGTACATCGATATGACCAATTTCTGAGACCTATGCTCCATACGCTCTGGGGATTGGGAGAGACTGGCGAAGTCGTGCTCGTCAACGGAGACAGCCGAATACTCATGCCGCTCAAGTATCGATTGCCGGATGGTGCAGTGGCACAGGTCCTGGAATATCAGGTAGAGACTGAAGCGGCAAGACTTGCAGCAGCAGGGAAAGAGGGCGTTGTCGCCACGCGTGACTATCGTGGCGTCCCGGTGCTGGTCGCGTACAGGCATATCAGGGTAACCCCCGACTTGGGATGGGGCCTGATGGTGAAACGTGACGAGGCCGAGGTATTCTCTCCTGTCTGGCAAAGTCTTGTCTATTCTCTGATAATCGCTCTGGTAGCAATGTTCGCAGCGCTGGCACTGGTAGCACTGACGACAAGAAGTATTACCAGACCGATTCTTGGTCTGGGTCGGACTGCTCGTGAGGTGCAAGCAGGCAACTACAGTCTCGCTCCAATGTTAGAGAGTTCTGACGAAGTGGGGGCTCTCGCCAGGGCCTTCAACTCGATGATCGAACGTGTGGAGAATTGGCACGAGGAGATGAATGAGAAGGTAAGGGCTCGCACATTAGAGTTGAACGAGATCAACGAGTCCCTCATGGGGGAAATAGCCGAAAGAAAACTGGTCGAGCAGGCGCTGCGAGAGAGCGACGCAAAGCTGAAGAGCATTTTCAAGGCCACTCCAACGGGAATAGGAGTGGTTGCCGACCGTGTGATAACAGAGGCCAATCAACGTCTCTGCGATATGACCGGATACTCCAGAGAGGAATTGTTGAATCAGAAAGCTTTGCTTCTATACCCGACGGAGGAAGAATTCGACTTTGTCGGGCGAGAAAAATATAAGCAGATCGCCAACAAAGGAACTGGTACGTCGAGAACGCGCTGGCGGCGTAAAGACGGTGAGGTGATCGATGTGCTGCTGAGTTCGACACCGCTTAATGCGGCCGACATGTCGCTAGGCGTGACGTTCGCGGCACTGGACATCACCGAACGGAAGCAGGCAGAAGAAAAACTGGAGAAGGAAAAGAAGTTTTCTGACACGACCATCGACAGTCTACCTGGCATCTTCTATCTTTTCAACGATATAGGGAGATTTATGAGGTGGAATAAGAATTTCGAGAAGGTTTCCGGGTACTCAACCCAGGAGATTTCAGGAATGCATCCTGTGGATTTCTTTTCGGGAGAAGAAAAAGAAATTCTCGGGAAGGCGATTGCCGAGACGTTTGCAAAGGGAGAAGCTGGCGTAGAGGCTGACTTTGTTTCAAAGGGTGGAAGCAAAACTCCGTATTATTTCACCGGCAGGCGATTGATACTCGATGACAAACAGTGCCTTGTAGGAATGGGAATAGACATCACCGAACGTAAGGACGACGGAGGAGGCTCTAAAGGAGAGCGAGCAGCGGCTTAACCTTGCGTTAGGCGGTGCAGATCTGGGTTTGATGGACTGGAATCTCAAGACGGGCCGAGCCGTCTGGAACGAGCGAGCGACGAGGATGCTGGGCTATTCGCCCGATGAGGTGGAGCCTAGCCTCCGTACATGGAAGAGCCTGGTCCACCCGGAAGATTGGCCCAAGCTTTCCGACGTTCTTAACGGTCATCTTGAGGGACGCCTTCCCCTTTTTGAGGTCGGTTGCAGGACTCGATGCAAGTCTGGGGAATGGAAATGGATTTTGGCTCAGGGCAAGATCATGGGACACGACGCAGATGGCAATCCGCTGCGCATGACTGGAACAACTCTTGACATTACCGAACGTAAACTGGCCCACAAGAGGGGGAAAGCCTGCGGGCCCAACTTCTCCAGGCGCAAAAGATGGAAGCCATCGGGACCCTTGCCGGTGGCATTGCGCACGACTTCAATAACCTGCTCCAGGTTACTCTCGGTTATTCAGAATTGCTGCTTCAGAAAAAAGGAGGACGACCCGGAATATGCTGATCTTCTGAAAATTTTTCAGGCCGCCAAGAAACGGCGCGGAACTGGTTCAGAGAATGCTCACATTTAGCAGAAAGGTGGAGCCGAAGCCCATCCCCTTGAATCTTAACAGACGAATACTGCAAGTGGAGAGACTTCTGCGGCGAACCATTCCCAAGATGATCGACATTCAGATGGACTTATCCGATGACCTTGCAGAGGTCCATGCAGACTCCACTCAAGTGGAACAGGTTTTGATGAATTTGGCTGTTAACGCCCGTGATGCGATGCCTGATGGTGGCAAGCTCACTCTTGAGACAAAAAACGTTGCGCTAGATGAGGAATTTTGTAGGAATCATGCCGAGGCCAAACCCGGAGAATACGTCTTGCTAACGGTTTCTGACACCGGCCACGGAATGGATAAGGCAACCATTGACCACATATTCGAGCCGTTTTACACAACCAAAGAATTGGGAAGAGGGACTGGGCTTGGCCTTGCGATGGTATACGGAATTGTGAAGCAGCATGGGGGTTACATCACTTGTTACAGTGAAGTTGAACACGGCACGACTTTCAATGTCTATTTGCCCGCCATTGAGAGCCAAGTGGAGACGGATGTGTACAAGACTGGAGTAATGCCTGCCTTCGGAACAGAAACCATTCTCCTTGTTGATGATGAAGAGTTCGTTAGGGACCTGGGAGCCCGCATTCTCAGTCAGGCTGGCTATAATGTGCTTACCGCCACGAACGGCAAGGACGCACTGGATCTTTTGGAGAAAGAGGGGACGCAGATTTCCCTGGTGATTCTTGATCTGATCATGCCCGAGATGGGCGGAAAGGAGTGCCTTAAAGAGCTTCGAAAAATTGATCCTCAACGGAAAGTCCTTATAGCTAGCGGATTAATTGCCGACCCCTCCACAAAAGAATCCGTCGAAAAGGGGGCACAAGGCTTTGTCAGTAAACCATTCAGGATGAAAGAGTTACTCCGACAGGTTCGTAAAGTGCTGGATGAATAAATTTCTGGCAAAGCCTTCAAGAACTCCTGGCGCCAGAGGGCGATGGCATTCGTCTCCCACCAAAATTCGGCAAACTTGCTTCTTAGATGGTTTGTGAAGTCTCTTGAGTTCATGAAGGTTGACCGGGGCCGAGAAGGTCATTCAGGGAACTATACTCGGCAATGCAGGATAATGAGGCTCAAGAGTCATGTCAAGTCGGACGCCGCAACTTCACTGGCTTTTTTATAGATATTCTGCGTCGGAATTGACGTGATTTGGCGACCGTGATAGCTTAAAGATAGATTTTTGAGTTTGAGGCAACATCATGAGCCTACAAATACCCCCTGAAATTGAGGAGATGGTGCAAAGCATCTTCAGGAGCGGGCAATACGAGAGCGAATCCGAGGTAATCCGTGAAGCTCTGGGCCTGCTCCGCCGACGAGACCTTATGCGTCGCGATATCAACGAGGGAATCGCGGAGATTGATCGAGGTGAGCGCATAGGTGCGGATGAGGTTTTCCAGGAACTCGAAAAGAAAGCTGCTCAACTTACCAAAGTCAACCAATGAGCCGCGTTTATTTCTGCTCCTTTCAGCCGAGACGCGACCTGAATGCCATCTTTAATCACATCGCAAAAGATAATCCCGCTGCTGCTGCAAGTTTCGTGGGGAAACTCAAGGACAAGTGCCACCGTATGGCCCAATTTCCGGACATGGGTAAGCTTCGAGAGGATCTCGCTCTGCATTTGCGATGTTTCCCCGTTGGGAATTACCTGATATTTTATCGACCAAATGAAGATGCAATAGATATCGTACGGGTTCTTCATGCAGCCCGTGATTACGCTGGTATGCTCGATTAGACAGATCGTATGTGCACTAGCTGAATGACGGCCAATCCGCCTTTCTCCCTCTCAGATTCCGGATATATTTTCCCTAATTTCCTGTTCCGGCCCACTAGAAAAGATAAACCCGGCTCATATCAAGAATTTCCAGCACACTCGTGCACGGCTTTCTCCACTA
>CAWBBA010000039.1:0-36855 GCA_963786905.1 uncultured delta proteobacterium
CGATAATTGTAATTGGACACCAGTGTGCTGGTTCATCATCAAATTGCTGATAACATCTGCCGCTGGGTGAGGAGATATGTCTGCTGTTCTCTTGCATTGCTCCAACAATTGGATCATTGAAAAATAAACCAGGTTGTTGTACGTAGAGTGATACACAAACACAAACAAACAAACTGGCTCAGTCACACAACTTGTTTCAGACAAGTCAAAGCTGAGACAAGCATCTTCAAGAGCCACCTTCAGAACAAGGCCTTATCACCAGATCATCCCACTGCTGCCTTTAGAGGATCAGAATTTCAGATGAAGTTTGTCATGTTGTGACATACTGTGTGTCCCTGCTAGAGAGTTGGGCAGCAAGGTCTTAACATTTTTTACATATAAACTAAAGTAAAAATGTGCTGCACATCCATTTAAACTTTAAATGTGTTAATTTTATTATAGATATCCTTTTGAAGTAGGCAGAGTTTGATTATGGTATGTATGATTTCTACGATGCACAAATCACTAGTAGTTTGCGTAAAGCAAAAACCTAGAGGAGACTGGGAATTGTTTGCCTGGTTTATTAAATACATACCACTTAAAGCTGCCATTTCTGTTCCTGATACAAGCCCTTGGGTCAAACCATTTACTCTCATTGACATGGTAATGGGGCTGGCAAAGTACTCATATAATGGTTGTGTAAACTGTTGTATGTACATTGCCTCTAGATGATTTGTAGATCAATTCGGTGTTTGTGAGATGTGTGCCTGACAGGTAGGCTCCCAGAGCCTGAGGGCGATTGGAGTACAGTAACAAATACAGGACATTGTCATTGTGTTACAATGTGCTCACTTGTAGATCAGATGAGATATGTTTGTGGTGGTCAAGAAACTGCTCCATGATCAACCATATTGACTTTTCCTTTCTGGGAAGGTTAGATGCAGAAAACGGGGATCTCATAGCAAAGTGCTCTCAATAAGAACAAAAAAAAATCATCATTAAGCCTGTTGTCATCAGATTGGGTATACAATTATCACAAAGTTTTCATAGTGATTCCACTGTAGTTAAACTCTACCCCTCACCAGGTGTCAGATGACTATTACTGGTGCAATCAGTACAAGGATGGAAATTCATATGAAATTTGGATAGACAGCTCAATTTACTGTACACTGTACCCGAAAAATGTGACTTGTGATGAATGGAATAGATGGCAAAATCAGATGTGAATTTATGATTTTGAGTATACCGTCTAGCTTTTTGTGTACAAGCTGATGCAGTCTCCAGTGACTGGATAAGTATTACCTCGAAGAAGCTCGAGTACATATGCTTCATTTTCATATCCACTTTTCCATCCTCATCAAGATTTGGGAAGGAGCTCAGAAGGCTGTTTGTCAAGTTCTGATGAGCAGTGGAAAACGGTGTCCCGATGGCAGACTAGCACCCCCATGTAAATGATAACGGTGGCTCAATTCATCAACCTCCACAGCTGCATGCCTCCCGGATGCTGGATTCGCGCCAGCCCCGTGAAGAACAGGCCCTTGCGTCATCGAGAGAGATGTTGACGACGACTTCCTCGGTGTTGCAGTACTCAGAGACCCTGCATTCAACAAGGGAACCGCCTTCACCGAAGCGGAACGCGCTGCACTGGGGATTCGAGGCCTTCTGCCGCCCCGTGTCTCTACCATCGAGCGGCAAATGGTGAGGGTCCTCGGAAACATTAGACGCAAGGCCACCAATCTGGAGAAATACATCTTTCTCACCGGCCTTCAGGATCGTAATATGACGTTGTTCTATCGAGTCATCATGGAAAACATCGAGGAACTGATGCCACGTGTATACCCCCGACGGTGGGAGAGGCATGTCTTGAATACAGCAACATTCTACGCAGACCTCACGGCATCTTCATCACGGCAAACGATAAGGGCCGCATTGGAACGCTTATCCGCAAGGCAAGACTCAGGACATTCGCATTATCGTGGTCACCGATGGAGAGCGCATCCTGGGCCTTGGTGACGTCGGGGCGGACGGCATGGGTATCCCGACGGGAAAGCTCGCGCTCTATACCGCGTGCGGCGGTATTCATCCGTTTCAGGGCCTGCCGGTAACCATTGATGTGGGCACGGAAAATGAAGCCCTGCTCGACGATCCACTCTACATCGGTCTGAAACAACATCGTTTGCGTGGAGAGGCATACGATGAGTTGATCGACGAGTTCGTCACTGCGGTTCAGGAGGTGTTTCCCGGAGCCCTCATCCAGTTCGAGGATTTTGCCAATCGAAACGCGTTTCATCTCCTGCAGGAGATACCGCATAAGGTTTGTTGCTTTAATGACGACATTCAGGGAACGGCTGCAGTGACAGTGGCAGGACTATAATGCCGCCGCATCGGGGGCAAGCTTACGGACCACAAATTTCTGTTTCTGGGCGCGGGTGAGGCAGGAATAGGCACCGGTGATCTGCTGGTCTCCGCAATGGTGGATGAAGGGCTCTCTGAGAGGCAGCGAGAGAGAGGTGCTGGTTTGTGGACTCCAAGGGCCTTGTGGTAAAAGCCGACGATCTCACTGGACACAAATTTCGGTATGCCCACGATCATCAGTTCATACCGGACTTTCACTTGCGTGGAATCACTCAAGCCGACGGCAATTATCGGAGTGTCCGGAAAACCCAGGATGTTTACCCGACAGGTGCTGGAAGCCATGGCAAGATTCAACGAACGGCCCATCGTTTTCTCCTTGTCGAATCCCACTTCAAAGACCGAATGCACCGCGGCGGAGGCCTACACATGGACTGAGGGCCGAGCGATTTTTGCCAGCGGCAGCCCATTCGATCCGGTCACGATTCACGGACACACGTTCGTGCCTGCTCAGGGAAACAACGTCTACATCTTTCCAGGTGTGGGATTAGGCGTCGTCGCCTGCGAGGCAAAACATGTGACTGACGAAATGTTTCTGGTAGCCGCCCGAACGCTGGCCCAGCACGTATCCTACGCCGACCTGCAGCAGGGAAGGGTGTATCCGCCGTTGACCAGAATCAGGGAAGTGTCAACGGCCATTGCCATCGAGGTGGCCGAAGTGGCCTACCAGCGAGATCTTGCTCGCAAGCCCAAGCCAGAGGATCTGGCGGCCTCGATTAGTTCGATCATGGTACTATCCCGAATACCAGCTTTACGCGTGACCGGAAACGTAGCCCGGCTCCCGGTTGGCTGGATATGCTAATTGCGGATTTGCGCCTGTTCTTGGAACGACTTGTTTGGATTACTTCATTATCTATAGTTTCGCGATTTTTTTGTATGATCGAGACTGCCCGTATAGCGCGGACTGTTGATGTAAGAATCGCGAAAATATGGATTATGAATCTTTATTCTTTTCACGCGGCAGCGGATCTGCTATAGAATAAACGTCTCCCTAACGAGCACAATGTGGCATTAATCCATCTCTCAACCATAGCGGAGGCCCTCGGACTGTGCCCACGGAACAACCTGAAGGCTGCAAGTCATACCTGTGGTTTGCCGCAGCGGGTCTGGCTCTCTATTGTGTTGTCCTCACTGTTGTAACCGGTGACATCGGCTTCGACGGTGACGACTGGTGGGTCCTTGCTATCCCGTACTGGAACAGCTTTCCGGACTCGCTGGTTCTCTACGCACGCAAGTTCCTGCGGCCTGTGGAAGGGCTCTACTGGATCAGCCTCTTCGAATTGTTCGGCTTCAACAAGGTGGTGTTCCACTTATGTTCACTGTTGCTGCTGGCCGGCTCCGCGGCGCTCATGGGGGTGTGCCTGGATCGAGCTTTTCCCGGTCGGCGAGTTTGTGTTTCTATCGCCGTGTTGCTGGCGTTTTTTTTGCCTCCGGTTTCCTGCCTGACTTACGTGGTGTTCACCGATAACTCCCGCCTGAGCATGTTGTTGTTTTGGACTTCCGTGCTCGCGTTCCAGCGGTGGGCCCAGCAGTCGTCGCGCTGGCGCGGACTGCCTCTGCCTATGGGTCTGTATGTGAGTTCGTTCCTCACCTATGAGACGTCCAGCTTCCTCGTTTTCGCTGTGCCGTTGCTGGTCTGGCCTGTTTACAGGGGCTGTTCCGACCGGCATTCCGATCGCGCCTTTCTGATCAAGCTCTGCGTCGGGATCCTGGCCGCGTTTGCCGCGGCGGTGGCGCTCAGATTCGTCTCTCTGAACGGCGGAGCGGTGGGATACAGCTATCTTTTGCCGCCCTTCGAGTTGCTGTGGTCATATCTTGCGTTGCTTCCGTTCTATCTGCTCGCACCCTTCACGTCCCTGTCTGCCGACCGATGGGCGCTTCTGGCGGGCTTGCTGGTAGTGCTGGGGACCGCTGGTCTGTTCCTGTTATCGAGTCGAGGCCGGTCTGCGGCGGAGGCGGTGGCCGAGAGTCGATTCGAGCCGGGGTCGCAATGGTATCTGGTCGTGCTCGGAGGAGCGATAATGATTCTGGGGATGCTGCCGTACCAGCTTGCCGGGTACGGCAGTTTCACTCCACGACTGACTGAGACGGTGATGGCGAAATGTGGGCTGCTGCCGGAGGGCGATCTCTCGTGGTTCAATTTCAGTTGGGCGAGCAGGATCTATTCGTCGGCTTCAGTTGGTGTGGCCATTCTGCTGGCCTCGTTGCTGAGTGGGTGGCGGATGCCGTCAGCTAGGCTGCTCGGAAAGGCGGTGGCCCTGGTTGTCATCGGTTTCATGGCGGTTTTCCACGCGGGGTTAAGCCTGGACTGGCGAGAGGCAGCGGAAATCCGCAACGATCTCATACGGAGTCTGGTCAGCCAGGTTCCCGACGTGAGGTCCGGAACCAATTTTGTGTTTCTGGATCTCGCCTGTTCGCACAAGCGCGCGGAGGTCATTCGCAGGGAGAACGGCCTGCGCGAACTGATCGGGATGCTCTACGCGGATCATACTCTGTGTGCGTGGCGAGTTCATCCCTACGCATCTCACTGGCCCGACCATGTCTGCCAACAGGCGGTGGCCATGCCCGAGGGATTTCTGTGCCGAGGCCAGAGGCAAGGCGAACCGGCCCCACACGAGAGTCTACTCCTGTTCAAGAGGTCGGGGCGGGAGTTGGTCCTTCTGGACACGATTACGTCCCAGGATGGTTCGGTTCCTACGGGCATTGCGTGGCGAGGGGTTGAACACCTCACGTCCAATCTCGGCCGGATAGAGGCTTGGTCAACCGCGATCTCACCCGAGGCGAGGTTTGCTCGCAATGCATGGACATCAGGTCTGATCTCCACGTTTCAGCTGACACGACTCAAATCGGCCTTAGCATCGCTGCGCGGCCCAAAATATGTGGCCCTTCAGTCCGCACGCCGCCGGCACCTCTTCAAGGTGCGTCTGCATCGAGTCGAAGCCCCCCTCTGATTGGTTCCCAGCGCATCCGCTGTGTGTGTGTGAAAGATGGGCTCAGGTCCAGCAATAAGTCATTGTGGCTGAGAGGCGACGAAGATTGAGCTTGTTGCATCCGTTGTCTCATACTAGTTCGCCATTATTTTCGCAACATGCTTCATGTGAGCTGTCATTGCGAGGAGTGAAACGACGAAGCAATCTCTCTGGTGAAAGATTGCTTCGGGCCTGACGCCCTAGCAATGACAACTATCCGCCACGTTATATTTCTTATAGCGAATTGGTATCAGTTGCCTGGTGCCACGGATGTGTTCCGTCCTCGCGGGACTCATCCGTGCCTGACTCTCATAGTCGATAAATACCACCGGCATTGTAAAATGTCGCGACGAGCGTGCCTCCTGACACGGCCCGGCACGGATGAGCTGCGCACATCCGTGGCACCAAGCAAGAGGCGCTCTCCGTTGAGAGTGTGGCACTTTCAGGCGAACGCCGGAATCCAGGAGGAACTGGGTCCCGGCGTTCGCCGGGACGACTGAAATGTGCCATTGGGAAAGAACTTTAGAGAAATGCTACAGACTCCCCCCCAAAAGAAAATGCCTCATTATCAAAAGATTGGCTTTACGCAAATCAGCCGCATGATCGGCGAGACAGCAAAGAACCAAGGAATGAAAAGAAAATAGACCTGAACACATCACGTACAGGATCATTGGTCGATGGGTCAGGGGCAGCGCCGAAAACCGTGTTTGACTGGGGGCTCCGGATTAGGTATCCTCAAGAACAGGAAAAAACAGCTATTTCAATGGACTGGTTAGAGACCTTGACTGCGAAAAGGTCCATTCTAGGCAAGGTAGCGGCCGTTTGAGCCGTGCGAGGAATAATTCATCGAACCATAAGTGGGCTGAAAAGTTGCCAAAGGGAGGCGTGTCTAGCAAATCCCACAGTGATTGCCGGAGGTCGTGTGATGGAAAAAAGCTTCTATCCTGGCCCAGCCCGGTGGGTTTGGGTGGCCTTCTTCGTCGTAATGACCTCAGCTCTTTTGGCCGGGGGGTATGCGTATTACCGTTTCTGAGACTGAACGAATCCGGCAACAGAAATACCAGGAAATTGCTGCGATCGGGGAGCTGAAGGCGGGCAGATCCGGCAGTGGCGACAGGAGCGGCTTGGTGACATCACGAGGCCTCGAAGGCTCCTTTCTTGGGACAGGCGCTACGGGAGTGGCTTCGAGATCGAACCAACACCGCACTCAGGGGGAGGTTACAGGATAGGTTCTGTTCGAACAGAAAGAGAAGGGTTACGCCGACGTCCTCCTTCTCGACACTGAATTCCGTGTTCTGCTGTCTGCCGAACCCAGCCCGCACCCTTTGAACCCCGCCGGAATGCGGGTTATTGAGAAGGCTCTCGCCGACCGCACTCCGATGCTAAGCGACTTGTACCGTTGTCCGCAAGGCATCATCCACATGGACGCCGTGGCACCGATTCTGGGTGCTGGAGGCCAACCCCTTGCCGTGTTGGTTTTCAGGAGCAATGCAGGATCTCTCCTCTATCCGTTGATCCAATCTTGGCCAACACCCAGCCAAACCGCCGAAACCCTCCTGGTTCGCAAGGAGGGTGAGAACGTTCTATTCTTGAACGATCTTCGTCACAGGCCCGAAGCTGCGCTGTCCCTGCAAGAACCTCTTACGCTGACCGACCTTCCCGCCGTCCAGGCCGTGCTGGGCAAGCAGGGGATGTTCCACGGAAGAGACTACCGTGGAGTGGAAGTGATGGCCGATCTGCGCCATATTCCAGATTCGCCGTGGTTCATGGTGGCCAAGGTGGATGCGTTCGAGATCTTGGACGAGGCTCGTTACCGTGGAGTAGTGACAGCCCTCTTTGCCGGGCTCTTCATCCTGCTCGCCGCGGGCGTGACCGCCTACGGCTACAGGCATCGACAGGCTCGGCTCTACCATAAGCTTTACCGGTCGGAGCGAGAGCAACGCGAGGCTCAGGAGCAGTTTCGGACCACGCTCTACAGTATCGGTGACGCGGTGATAACCACGGACACTGGAGGTCTCGTGAAGCAGATGAACCCGGTGGCTGAGCGGCTCACCGGCTGGCTGGAGGCCGAAGCCAGGGGAAAGCGCCTCGACGAGGTCTTCCACATCGTGAACGAGGACTCCCGTGAGGAAGTAGAAAACCCGGTGAAGCGAGTCCTCCGTGAGGGTCAAGTAGTGGGGCTGGCCAACCATACTCTTCTTGTCGCCAAGGACGGCACTGAGCGTCGCCATCGCGGACAGCGGCGCTCCCATTCGCGACGAGACAGGTGCCATCACCGGCGTAGTGCTGGTCTTCCGTGACCAGACACAAGAGCGAATGGCACAGCAGGCAGTGAAGGAAAGTGAGGAGCGGTTGGCGCTGGCAATGGAAGCCTCAAATGAGGGTGTCTGGGACTGGAACATGGCCACGAATGAGGTTTTTCGCAGTCCAAGTTTTTTCTCAATGCTGGGGTATGAAGCCACAGACTTCAGTGGCCGCTTTGGCGAATGGCAGAACCTAGTGCATCCTGAAGACCTTGGCCTGGTACAGCACACTTTGGACGACTACCTTGCCGGCAAGCGAAGAAACGTTCGAAACGCAATTTCGTATGGTTAGCAAATCCGGGGATGACGTATGGATTCTTTCTCGCGGGAAAATCGTGGCTCGCGACAAAGCCGGGAAACCCCTCAGAATGATAGGTACGCACACGAATGTTACCGAGCGCAAGAGATCGGAGGAGGCGCTGCGCGAGTACGAACAAGCATCGTTGCAAGGGTGATCTAGGCCGCCTCCCGCCGTAGGAGTTGGTTCACCCGAACGGCAGCATAGGAACTTTGATGGGCGTACTGCAACATGGTGGGAAGAGTTCGGAGTCGACAACGAATGTGATACGGGGATCAACCCACCAGAGTATCATGAATTCTTCCGACGAGTGAACTTGTGCAAACGGGTGAACCGGTCCGTTACGAAAAGGAATACATCCGCAAGGACGGAAGCCGCGTTCCTGTGGAATTGCTGGTTCACGTCACGCGAGATGAGAGCAACCAACCTCTGCACTATTACGCATTCGTGACTGACCTTACTGATCGGAAACTAGCGGAAGAGGCTCTGAAGGAAAGTGAAGCTCGAGTCCGGATGAAACTTGATGCCATCCTTTCGCCCGAGGGTGACATAGGGACATTGGACCTCGCCGATGTCATGGATGCTCCGGCAATCCAGGCCCTAATGGACAATTTCTTCAGCCTAACAAAGATCCCTGTGGGAATAATCGATCTCGGAGGCAAGATTTTGGTCGCCACGGGTTGGCAGGATATCTGCACCAAGTTTCACCGAGTGCATCCTGAAACTCATCGACACTGCGTAGAAAGCGACACACTGCTCTCCGGGGAGCTCGAACAGGGCTCCTTCAAACTGTACCGGTGCAAGAACAACATGTGGGATATCGCAACACCCATCATTGTGGGAGGGAAACACCTTGGGAACTTATTTCTGGGCCAGTTTCTCTTTGAGGATGAGTCTCCTGACTATGAGGCTTTCCGATCTCAAGCCAGCCAATACGGATTCGACGAACAACAATATCTCGCAGCCCTGGAACGGGTTCCCCGCTGGAGCAGAGAAACGGTAGACACGGTTATGACTTTCTACGCACGGCTGGCCAACATGCTGTCTACGCTAAGCTACAGCAGCATCGAATTGGCACGCAGTCTTGCAGAGCAAGAAAGGCTGGTCCATGCGCTGCGGCAGAGCGAAGAGCGTTATCGCTCGTTGTTCGAGAACATGCTTGACGGTTTTGCTTACTGCAAGATGTATTTTGAAGACGGTAAGCCACAGGATTTTATCTATCTCGATGTCAACGACGCATTCGAAAGATTGACAGGTCTGAAGAATGTCATTGGAAAGAAAGTGACTGAGGTAATACCGGGTATAAAAGAGTCCAATCCGGAACTATTCGAGATTTATGGCAGAGTGGCTATAACCGGCAATCCGGAGAGGTTTGAGACCTGATTTAGATTCCCTGGGAATCTGGCTTTCTCCTCTGTGATACGCACGGAACGAGAATACTATTGCTTGGCTGTGTTTGACGACATCACCGATCGGAAACAGGCCGAAGCGTCATTGAGAAGTTTGTTGGATTTCCGGCAAACGTTGATCGATTCCATTCCCAATCCTGTTTTCTATAAGGACGTTGAGGGCAAGTATATTGGCTGTAATGAAGCCTTTGCGGCCCTAGTAGGTTTGCCAAAGGAAGACGTGGTGGGAAGGTCTGTCTTTGAGGTAGTTCCCAAAGATTTGGCCGACTTATGGCGCGAAAAGGATCTGGAATTATTTGACGGGCCTCATGTCCAAGTATTTGAATGTACTCTGGCACGCCCCGACGGCACTGAGCGTTCATTGGTTTTTCATAAGGCCCCCATTTTTGATGCTGACGGCGCCTTAGCCGGTTTGATCGGGGTCGTGATGGATATCACGGACCGACTGCGAGCAGAGGAGGCTTTAAGGCAAAGCGAAGAATGGTACCGTGCTCTTGTGGAGAACAGTTTTGACGGAATATTCATCCAAAGAGGACCCAAGATCATCTTCGCGAATTCGCATCTTTACGACATGCTGGGTTATTCCCAGGGAGAATTGGAAGGTCTGGATCACTGGGTAATTTATCATCCGGAATACCAGGAAATCACTCGCGAGAGGGCTGTGGCCCGAATGCGAGGCGAAGACATCGTGCCCCAGTATGAAGTGAAGTTGCAACGAAGGGACGGCTCAACGTTTGACGGAGAAATCAGTGCAAGGGCAGTGAAAGTGAAAGGTGAGCCAGGTGTGCAGGTGTGGGTCAGAGACGTTTCAAAACGAAAGCGGACTGAAGAAGCGCAGCGGCGTTTGGCAACAGCCGTAGAGCAGTCTGCCGAAGCAATTGTTGTTTCTGATACCACAGGAAATATTCAATGGGTGAATCCCGCGTTCGAGAGGATTAC
The DNA here is from genome assembly GCA_963786905.1 of uncultured delta proteobacterium. GTDB lineage: Bacteria > Desulfobacterota > Desulfomonilia > Desulfomonilales > Desulfomonilaceae > CAWBBA01. Next base: position 10,310 of record CAWBBA010000039.1, read on the forward strand.
CGGATATACACGGGAGGAAGTTATTGGTCAGAATTCGAGTATATTGAAGAGCGGTGAACATGACGAGATATTCTACAGAAATCTCTGGGAAACGATCAAACGAGGACAGGTTTGGAAAGGGCGCTTCATAAATAAGAGGAAAGATGGAAGCCTTTATCACGAGGATTCAACAATTTCTCCAGTCCTGGATTCCCGCGGGAAGATCATAAACTTCGTGGCTGTCAAACGGGATATTACGGAACAGCTAGCCTTGTCACGGCAGCTACTCCAGGCTCAAAAGATGGAAGCCATAGGGACACTGGCCGGTGGCATAGCGCACGACTTTAACAATCTGCTCCAGGTCATGCTGGGTTATTCAGAATTGCTGTTGGCGGATAAGCGGAAAGACGACTCCGAATACGGAGACCTCTCGAAAATATTGCAGTCAGCCAGGAGCGGAGCTGAACTGGTCCAGCGTTTGCTGACTTTCAGCAGAAAAGTAGAGCCGAAGCCTATTCCCCTGAATCTTAACAGACAAATACGGCAAGTGAAGAAACTTCTTGGGCGAACTATTCCAAAGATGATCGACATTCAGATGGACTTGTCCGATGACCTTACGGAAATCAGTGTTGATCCGACTCAAATGGAACAGGTTTTGATGAATTTGGCTGTTAATGCCCGTGATGCAATGCCTGATGGTGGCAAGCTCACCTTTGGGACAAAGAACGTCACACTCGATGAGGAATACTGCGGAATTCACTCTGAGGCTAAACCCGGAAAATACGTGTTGCTAACGGTTTCGGACACGGGCCACGGAATGTATAAGGAAACAATTGATCACATATTTGAACCGTTTTACACGACTAAGGAATTGGGAAGAGGAACTGGACTGGGACTGGCTATGGTGTATGGGATAGTAAAGCAGCATGGGGGTTACATCACATGTTACAGTGAAGTTGAACACGGCACGACTTTCAATGTCTATTTTCCTGCGCTTGAGAGCGAAGTCGAGCCTGACATAGAGAACACCTCGGTGATGCCCGCGTTTGGAACGGAAACGATACTTTTGGTTGACGACGAAGAATTGGTGCGAGATCTGGGAGCCCGGATTCTCGGCAAGGCCGGCTATCAAGTGCTTACCGCCACGAACGGCAAAGAGGCACTGGATCTTTTCGAGAAGGAGAGAGGGCAGCTTTCCCTTGTCATTCTCGATCTCATCATGCCCGTCATGGGTGGCAAAGAGTGTCTCAAGGAACTGTTAAAGATCGATCCCCAGGCGAAAGTGCTTATCGCGAGCGGGTTTTCAGCAGACGCCTCCACAAAAGAATCCGTTGGAATGGGGGTACGAGGTTTTGTCAGCAAGCCCTTTAGAATGAAAGAGTTACTCCGACAGGTCCGTAAAGTGCTGGATGAGAGCTGAGCGGGCGGTCTCCGTATGAAGCTGCGCAAGACAAGTTTATTGTAATAGATTGCACCTTATCTGACAGTGCGTTAAACGAGTACGATCAAGGGGGTCTTGCGACTTCACATGTGTGGAGCACGCTCCACACATGTGATTACTTCGCTCCTCTTGATCGCCGAACCATGATTAAGATTACTCGAGCCTTGACAAACGCAATGTCGGATATCCCATGAACGGGCATCCCCCTTTCTCGCGGTCCTCACCCATCTTGTCCCAATGAGGACAATCCTGAAAAGCCCTCTCGGATAGTCAAGTCTAGAGTACAAAACTGCTTGGATTATTTGGCGACCCACGCAGCGTTCCACACACCGGATTTATGAGTAATCGTGCGTTTTCAAACTTGGTACGACTGTTGCAATAACTTTTGGGAACAAACCTCTTGTTGACGATATTGCTTCAGGGCCAAGTAACAATCGGAGAAAGGAAATGAAATCATGACTCAACAAGCCTTTGCCGTATTTGATGCACCTGATGAGGCGTTTCACCCCCAGTTGAGCTTGCAGAACGAACCCACAGAAACCATTGACCTCCAGGGACTGTTTGCGTCCGAGTTTTCTGCTTCGGGAGTGGTCGACCTGAGAAGCATCGGCAGCACTGCACTGGGCAAGCTACTGGAAGCATTGCCCATCCCTATGATGCTTGTCGACCAATGGTTTTGCGTGGCATTCACCAACAGCGCCTTCGGTAAAATAAGCCCGGATTACAAACAGATTCATGGAGAGCGATTTATTGACGTGCTACCCTCTCCAAAAGACGAGCAGCGGGGACGAATGCTGATGGAGAAAACTACGGCGCTGCTAGAGCGGGTTTTCGTAGACAGGAAACCGGCACTGGCCGAGGCGATACTCGAAATAGGCGGTAAAAGGATCTGGGCCAGACTGCACCTGCGATCGATTCGAGTAAACGCCGACCGACATATCATGGTCATGATCGAAGATGTGACAGCGGAACGGAGTCAACGTCGTGTAAGCCAAAGGGACGAAAAGAAACTCCTTCAGATTGTTCAAGAAATGAGGACTCGAGTGTGGCAATTGAATGAGGAGCTATCCCAAACCCGCGAACGACTGGAACGCGAGATCGCTGAGCATGCCAAGACAAAGGACACCCTCAGCAAATGCCTTGAATGAGGGATGATTCCCAATCGCGCGCCGGCGCAATGGCGTACTCGGCGGATTGGGGGCTCTGGTGACAGGAATGCCGCTCTCACTGACAGAAAGATCCTGGGGCCAGTTTCTTGCCACTTGCTCGGAACAGTCGATGTCCTTTTCATCAGAATTTATGGAGAATTGAACTCCGTTCGCGTCAGGACGCTCAGCACGACAGGACGATTTGAGATTATGCTGAAAAACGAGTTCTGGCCCTGAGAACAATGGCGCACATGAGGCGGATGTGCCCGTTGAATTCAGGGCCGCGATCCAAGAGAAACAAACACGGCGATTCCACTCTTCGCTGACGTTGAACACCCGAGACCATCCGGGGGCGAACCTCTCCTCAAGTTCCGCACATCAAAATTCCAATTTCTTCTGACGACACACATTGATGTCCGTCTTCGGATTTGGCACGACCGTTGCGTAAAACAAATTGGCATGTAAAACTAACGAGGAAATTCGGATGCAGCCAAGTCAGAGCTTGAACAAATTAAATCTGTAAACATAACTGGGCAGGTGCTCGACATGACAGATAAAAGGAAGCGACAACGAGATTCCTCGGATGACAAACTGAAGTCCCTGCCACACGGAGGCGTGGGTACAGAAACGATCGATCTCAACAGTCTTTTTGCCAAAGACGTTACGGACTCGGGTAGCTTCGAAATTCAAGGCGAAATCTGGACAACTGCCTTTGGAAAAGTGCTTCAAGCTCTGCCGATACCCATCTTGTTAGTTGACCAGCCCGGCAATGTAATGGCTGCAAATCAAGCCTGCCGGAAGATTGGTGCCGGATATGAGAAAATGGTAGGCAAACCTTTTTCTCGGCTCTTCGCTAATCCGCCGGACGCTTTGCAAAGCGAGTCTCTCGTGAGTACGGTTCTTTCCACCAGAAAGACATCAGTCTGGGAAGCGCTACTCAAAATTGACAAGAACAGCATTTGGGGCCGGTTGACCTTTAGAGCGATCAAGATAAGGGACCAAAGGTGTCTACTGGTTCTCGTTGAAGACCTCTCCCTGGAGAAGAAACAACGCCTGCTGGATAAGAAAAATAAGGAGGACCTTGAGAGCACGTGTCAAAGAACGCACTGAGCAATTGAGAAGGTTGAATGAAGAATTGCTTAGCGAGGTCGCTGATCGCAAGCGTTCTGAAGAAGCGCTGCGTAAAAGTGAAGAACGCTTCAGACAGATTGCCGAGAACGCGGGCGAGTGGATCTGGGAAGTAGACCCGAAGGGTGTATACCGATACTGCAGTTCCGCCGTGGAAAGCATCCTTGGCTACTCACCCGACTGAACTGGTCGGGCAGAAGCATTTTTACGATCTGTTTGCTCCGGAGGTGCGAGAAGACTTGAAGGAAGCGGCGCTCGCCGCATTCGGGCGCAAGGAACCGTTCCAAAACTTCGTTAATCCTAGTGTCCACAAAAACGGAGAAATACGCATTCTCGAAACTAGCGGTTCACCAGTCCAGGACAATAAAGGAAATCTCATCGGCTATCGAGGCACGGACAAAGAGATTACGGACCGCAAGAAAACGGAGGAGGCACTTCGCACCAGCGAAGCGCTACTGTCCAACGCATTGATAATGGCTCATCTGGGCCATTGGGAATACGACGTCGCTAAAGACCTATTTACCTTCAACGATCACTTCTACAAGATCTTTCGCACAACGGCTGAACAGGTTGGCGGATACACAATGTCGTCAGCCGACTATGCTCGACGGTTCGTCCATCCTGACGATATATCTGTGGTCGCTGACGAGACTCGGAAAGCGATTGAAACCGGCGATCCTCTCTTTAGCCGCCAATTGGAACACCGTATACTCTATGCCGATGGAGAGATTGGTTATATCACGGTCAGATTTTTCATCGTTAAAGACAACACGGGCCAGACAATTAAAACCTATGGAGTGAATCAGGACATCACCGAGCGCAAGAGGGTAGAGGAATCCCTGAGAGGAGAGTGAAGATAGGTATCGTCAACTAACGGAAAACTCTTGACGGGAATATTCATTCATCAGGATGGCGTTGCCGTGGCTATGTGAACCGAAAATTGTCCGACATATTGGGCTATAGAAAAGAGGAAATAATTGGAGGACCCTTTCCTCGATGCCGACTGACACCCGGAAGATCGCGAGATGGTATCGGAAAGAGCTAGGGCTCGTCTCAACGGTGAGCTGTCACCGGCTGTTTACGAGGTGCGTTTAGTCAGAAAAACGGAGAAGATCTCTGGTGCGAAGTCCTGACAACTCGTCATAGAGACCGGGGCCATTACTGCGCTCATGGGGAATATTGCAGACATCACCGAGCGCAAGCAAGCTGACGAACAGCTCCGAAACGCAGAGCAGCGGTATCGAAGTTTGTTTGAGGATGCGCCCTTAATGTATGTCATCACACGCAATGAGCAGGGCGTGCCTTTCATCAGCGACTGCAACGAGTTGTTTCTGCGTTCCTTGGGTTACAAGCGGGAAGAGGTGGTGGAAAAGGCCCTGGAGGACTTTTACTCGCCGCAGTCGCGCGCGGACCTTATCGAAGGTGGCGGCTACAAACGGGCTCTGGCGGGAGAATTCTTGATGGGCGAACGACAATTGCTTACACGCAGTGGCAGGCTCATCCCAACTCTCTTGTACACGGCACCGGAAGTGGATTCCTCTGGGCAGGTGATCGGTACACGGGCCATGTTTGTGGATATCACCCAACGCCGAAGGGCCGAGGAAGCACTAAGTGAAAACGAGCGCCGCCTATCAACTCTCATGTTCAACCTGCCTGGTATGGCATACCGATGTATCAATGACCAAGGGTGGACCATGGAATACATCAGTGAAGGATGTTCTACCCTTACAGGATATTCACCCAAGGATCTTGTCGGCAACAGGACCCTATCATACGCTGACCTCATTCATCCCGAAGATTTAGGGAGAGTGCGGGATCAAGTCCAAGAGGCGCTGACAGCAGCCGCGCCGTTCGAGTTGGAATACCGGATTCGTACTCGATCCGGAGACGAGAAGTGGGTGTGGGAAAGAGGGATCGGGGTTCCTCTGCAGGGAGCAGGCGAGATCAACCTGGAGGGATTTATTTCGGATGTTACAGAGCGAAAGCAAATGGAGCACGCGTTACAAGAAAGCGAGCAGAGGTACCGGGCAGTAATCGAGAATCTCCAGATCGGAATCTCTGTTATCAATCCAAAGATGGAAATAATCGCGATCAACCGATTCTTTCAAAAGATATATCCCCATGTGCGGCCAGGATTGGGGCAGCGTTGCCACGAGATGTATAATGACCCTCCCGGCTCTTCACCATGCTCATATTGTCCTTGTGTGACAACCTTCCAGGATGGAATGGTCCATGAGAGCGTGACAGAAACCCCTGCTGGGGATGGAATCCGCAATTACAGGATTGTATCCTGCCCTATCAAGGATGCGCAAGGCCACGTTGAGTTGGTGGTCGAGTTAGTCGAAGACATCACAGAGAAAAGAGCGCTTCAGTTACAACTCGCTCAAGCTCAGAAAATGGAGGCTGTGGGGACTCTTGCCGGAGGTATCGCCCATGACTTCAATAACCTGTTGACGGTAGTCATGGGGTTTTCGGAGTTGCTGCTGGCTGAAAAGGAACTGGACGACCAGGAGTATGCCGACCTACAGAAAATATTCCATGCGGCTAAGAACGGGGCCGAATTGGTCCAGCGATTGCTGACCTTCAGTAGAAAAGTAGAGCCGAAGCCTATACCCCTAAATCTCAACATGCGAATCGTGCAAGTGGGGAAACTTCTGCGGCGAACCATTCCCAAAATGATCGACATTCAGATGGATTTGTCAGAGGACCTTGCAGAAATCAATGCTGACCCGACTCAAATGGAACAGGTATTGATGAATTTGGGTGTTAATGCTCGTGATGCAATGCCTGATGGTGGCAAGCTCACTCTTGGGACAAAGAACGTCACGCTCGATGAGGAATACTGCGGGATTCACTCTGAGGCTAAACCCGGGAAATACGTGTTGTTGGCGGTTTCGGACACGGGCCATGGCATGAATCGGGTGACAATTGATCACATATTTGAGCCGTTTTACACGACTAAGGAATTGGGAAGAGGAACTGGGCTGGGACTGGCTATGGTGTATGGAATAGTGAAGCAGCATGGGGGTTACATCACATGTTACAGTGAAGTTGAACACGGCACGACTTTCAATGTCTATTTTCCTGCGCTTGAGAGCGAAGTAGAGCCTGATGTGGAGAAGACCTCAGTGATGCCCGCGTTTGGAACGGAAACGATACTTTTGGTTGACGACGAAGAATTGGTGCGAGATCTGGGAGCCCGAATTCTCAGTAAGGCCGGCTATCAAGTGCTTACCGCCACGAACGGCAAAGAGGCACTGGATCTTTTCGAGAAGGAGAGACGACAGCTTTCCCTTGTCATTCTCGATCTCATCATGCCCGTCATGGGTGGCAAAGAGTGTATCAAGGAACTCTTAAAGATCGATCCCCAGGCGAAAGTGCTTATCGCGAGTGGGTTTTCAGCAGACACCTCCACTGATGAAATACTTGGGCTGGGCGCCAAAGAATTTGTTACCAAACCGTTCAGATTTAAGGAACTGTTGAGGCAGGTTCGCAAGACCTTGGACCAAAGCTGAGCGATCAAGGCTGCACATTGCTGCTAACTTCCTGAGGGGACAAACTGTTATTTCGCACCGCAAAGTCTTCCGCAGGAAAGCCCAACAAGTAAATGATCGTAATTAAATCTCAGCCCGGAACGAAGATTCGATTACGTGGAAATGAATCTAGCAAATGCCCCTGAATCTAAACTAGAAATGTCGGTTATCTCAAATCCGGCGAGTTCAGTCTTGCCGGACGTCATGCCTTTCTTCACCCAGCGGCATCTGGCCTCGAACACGATGGTAGAACCCGCACCCAAAGAACCTAGCCGGATGATAAAATTCTTGACGTCGCCTACTTGCGCTTCAATACCCCGTATGCAAACTCCTTTTTCCGATATGTCTTTCACTACGCCGCCCTTGAAGGGGTCGCCACCATCAAATATCTTGATCGGGGATTTGATAGGGTAACGTTGCAACTGTCGCAACCCCTTGACCGCGGCATCGCGCAAGGACTTGAGGTCGTTCAGTTCCTCTTTGCTCAGAGCACTGCCTTGCACCAGTTGCTGGAAGGCGGTCCGCAGGCCTTTTATCGTCAACCGGTACTTGGTCATGATATCGGAAACATTCATTCCGCCGCGAATGTCATTAATGATGTCCCTGGCCTTGATGCTCCGCTTCGGGTTCATGATTGGGCCCGCCTTCAACCTTGCAGTTAAGAAGTCAAATTTGATAGCGCTCCTAGCCTTCAGACTATCTCCAGATGCCCCTCCAGATCCGGCTCAAGGACCTCGCCTATTTCAGCCACAGGTTCGACCCCTTCCGCCATCAGAGCGTCGAGCAAATCCCGCGCACGGTCGGCCGAGATCCCCAATATCAGCCCCCCGGATGTCTGAGGATCGAACATCAAGTCCGCGGTTTCAGCGGCAATACCTGAGTCCACAGTTATCCACGAGCCGAAGAATTTCCGGTTGGAGTGCCCACCGCCGGGAATGAGTCCCATGGATGCCCCTTCCATTGCTCCTTCGAGGACTGGGACCTCCTGCGACCGAATCCTCAGCCTGCATTTGCTGGCTCGGGCCATTTCCACGAGATGTCCGGCAAGGCCAAAACCTGTAACGTCCGTGCAGGCTTTGACATCGAACCGGGAAGCAACCTCCGAGGCCTTCTTGTTGATCGTGCAAATAGAACGAATCATTGCGTCCATAGAAGAGGCTGCCGCGAGTTGGGCCTTGATGGCGGTGGCAATGATGCCGGTCCCGATTGCTTTGGTTATAATTAAACGATCACCTGGGCGCAGGGCCGAGTTGGTCATTATGCGGTCCGGATGGACCAGACCGGCCACCGACAGCCCGTACTTGGGTTCGTCGTCTTCCACACTGTGGCCGCCTACTAGAGCGACCCCAGCCTCTCGGAGGATGTCCATACCTCCCTGGAGGATGGCTTTCAACATCGCGATCCCAAGCTTCTTGATGGGAAAACAAACCACGTTCATAGCTGTAATGGGACGCCCGCCCATAGCATACACGTCACTCAGTGAATTCGCGGCCGCGGCCCGTCCGAAGATCCTCGGGTCATCGACAATAGGGGTAAAGAAGTCCAGGGTCTGGACAAGCGCCAGGGAATCGCTGAGACGATATACACCCGCGTCCTCCGATCCGGCAACTCCCGCCAGGACGTTAGGATCGTAAGGAATGTTGATGCCGCACAATGCCTGCTCCAGGTCCCCTGGAGCCATTTTAGCCGCTCAGCCGGCCGATTTGGACAGCGTGGTCAGCCTGATTTCATCGGAAGCCATGTGTTACCCTTCTTTCGACAGATCAATGCTCCCTCCCCTATTCTAAATATATTAATGCTGATTGTTGCGCCAGAGGATTATGTCAGAAGACCCGCTGTGAACACTTCCGCGCTGCATACGGGCTCACAGCCACGAGGTTCGTTAAGTGGCCATGTCCAAAATCAATGGGTGGAAAACGCTCCAAGATCTCTCTTGATCGTGAGAACTGCCGGCATGATCTGAGCTTCAGCAGTTGCGCCTGCGGTAAAGCACCAATCCTCGGTCTGCGGCGCCTCTCTGAGATAAGCATCCGTCACTGGCGTTCCATAGTGGCTGCCTGGCCGAGGCCCAGGATTGGTCCCCAAGCGAATGAGGTCCATCCCGATGGGACGGCCGTTGTCGGATACAAAGATTACCGCTGTGGCAACTTCTGTGGGACAAGTCCCATTAAAGGTTGCACCCGCGGCTAAGAGCAAATCCACCACCTCCGCGTAACCTTTAATAGAGGCATGAGTCAGAGCCGTGTTCCCATTTCGATCTCTGGCATTGACGGCCGCGCCTTTCTCCACCAAAACTTGCGCCACGTCGGCATGGCCTTTCGCTGCGGCTGCCATCAGCGCGGTCACCCCGCTTTTGGGCTCGCCGAGGTCAGCGTTTGCACCACGATCAAGCATGAAATCCACGACATCTTTATGCCCCATGAGAGAGGCCCACATCAAGCGCGGTGTCTCCATTATGGTTCTTGGCCTCGAGATCGCCGCCGTGTTCCAGCAGGAGTCTGACTACTTCTTCATGGCCTTGGATTGCAGCCCAGATCAAAGGGGTAAGGCCGTGCTTATCCCTGCAGTTCACGTCCGCGCCATCATGCAAATACCTGTCAACCGTGAGGTAGTCCCCTATCCTGGCCACCTCCATAAGGTTGCTCTCCAGATGGCGCTTGCTGTGATAGATATGATGCCAACACAGTACAAGTAGCGGGAGGACCAATACCATTGTCGCTTTGCCTAAACATTTCATTTTGCCATCCTCCTCTCGTTCCAGTAACCCCATTTTGCGGCGGTTTAACAATTCCGTTCCAATGACGCGATCACTTGTCCAGCCCAGTCTTACCGGCCCGATGGATGTGCCCCATATCAATGGTTGCACATCCGTACGTAATGGTAAGTTCGGAGAGCAGGCAGCCGTCTCATTCCTGTTGAACCGGCCTTCTGCGCAAAAAATTCACGGTTTGGTTGGAAACTATTTCCCCGACTCTACCGCCCTCTTGCAGAGGGCGTAACCCCGGTTTTTGTGTTGCTCGGTCTTGGTACAGTTTGCCCGTGCCCAATTACATAAGCAATTTACGTGCCAATACCATTGATACTTAAAAGTTTTGCTTATGTGTTGTCTAATCAGGGGATTGCTGAATTCGGTCGGCAGGGTACCTCGATCAAGAAATGGGTCACCTTTACGCACTAGTGTGGCGAAAGCCCAACATGAGATTGTAAATATAGCAAAATCAGCAGGATACCTTTTAAAGGCGTGGGCCATTTTGCCCCATGAAGCAATCGGTGGTTATTTTACGCCCACCATATTGGTCTCCTGCACTTTATAAAGAATGGATTGTTTATTTTGTTCCGCTCAGGAGCCCCATAGGGGCGATTGAAAGTAGCCACGGGATTCACAAAGTGTCTCAAAACCAGAAAATGGGGTGGAAAGCGCCGCATTTTTTTGTAGGGGCGGTTCGTGAACCGCCCTAAATCAGGGCGCTTCTCGGAGGCTGTCTCAAAACTATTTTGATGACCGAAATCGTGCCACGCTGTTAGCCGGCGCTGAAGCACCGGCCTACTTTCAATCGCCCCGATGGGGTTCAAATGGCCGACGTCCCAGAGGGACGACAGAAAGTAGCCTGGTAATTTATTGCCGGGAGAGGAAGCATCGTGCCACGATCTGCTAGTATAAACTCATTTTGAGACAGCCTCCTCGAAGCGCCCCTACGGTAAGAATCTGTCCAGAGGCTATTTTGAGACACTTTCGGAATCGCCAGGCTGCGTTCGTCGGTCTCTACGAGACCAAAGTGACCCAGATAAGGCACACGCTATTCCTGCTTCAGCGGAGCAAAGGATATAATCCGCTCTTTTGAATGGAGCTGCTTGGCGAAGTGTGGGGCGGCCGGTTGGTCGCCCCACACAATGTTTACCGTTGGGATCCAGTTACTTGAGAGGGAGAAACTTTCGGATTAGCGCCGGTTAAGCGTTCAAACCGCGGCCAGTGAACGCCCCTCATGGAACGCCTTCAAGTTGATGTCCACCAGTTTCGGCTTCAGCGATTCCTTCAGTACCTCCTCGTACGTTTGGGTAGGTATATCCAGGTACTTGGAGAGCACCCCGAGGAAAACCACGTTGAGCACCCGGGGATTACCCATTTGCCGGGCAACTTCAGCACCGTCGACGACCACTGCGTCGGGCACCTTCTCTTTGATTCTAGTTAAGATGTCAGGCGGATACTCTTGCTTCCCGGTGAATACCGCGGGGGGAAGGATCCTCTGATCGTTCACAATCACCTTCCCTTTTTCGGAGAGGTAATGAAAGTACCGCAAGGTCTCTATCTGTTCGAAGGAAAGCAGAACATCCGCTTCTCCGGCCTTGATTATGGGAGAGCTGACGGATTTCCCGAAGCGGATGTGGCTGGAGACGGAGCCTCCGCGTTGCGCCATCCCGTGGATTTCGTTCTTTTTCACGTCATATCCGTGGCGAGCCGCCACGCGCCCCAGCACATCACTGGCCAGAATGATCCCCTGGCCGCCGACTCCGACGATGAGGACATTGTAAACGCGATTTTCGCTCATGATGCCTCCTCGATGCAGTTGAACTTGCAGACTTCCTGGCAGGTGCGGCACCCTACGCAAAGAGCTTCATTTATCCTGGAGAAGCCTTTGCGTTTCTCGCCTTCAGCGGGCTCATCTATCTTGACGAATTCCAGAGCCGGGCAGCCGGTATTAATGCAGCTCTTACAGCCTTTGCACATGTCTGCGTCAATTTTCAGCGGCTTGTCGAGCAGGATTCGGTCGGTCTTCAATAGGGCGCAGGGGGCACGGGCAATTATAACTGAGGGTTCGTTGGCTTCCAACTCCTCGCCGATTATCTTGTCCGTTTCCTTTACTTCATAGGGGTTCACCACCCGTATTCTCTTGAAGCCAAACGCCTCGGCTAATTTGGTCATATCCGCGGTAATTGTAGGGTCCTTCCGGAGGGTGAAGCCGGTTCCGGGATGCTGCTGAGCGCCCGTCATGGCGGTGGTCCTGTTGTCCATAATGACGACTGTCGTGGAACCGCCGTTGTAAGCCAATTCCAGAAGGGGCGTCATCCCCGAATGGAAGAATGTGGAATCGCCGATCACGGCAACTGCCTTGCCCTTGGCCAATTCTCCGAGGGACCTGTCCAATCCGGAGGCTATGCCGATACCGGCCCCCATGCAGAGGCAGTGGTCAAGCATACCTAAGGGAGGAAGCGCGCCCAGGGTGTAGCAGCCGATGTCTCCTGCCACGTAGACCTTCCGCTTTTTCAATGCGGTGAAGGTGGCCCTATGTGGACAGCCGGGACACATGTTTGGTGGCCTTAGCGGCAATTCCATTTCTATCGGCCCGATACCCTTGGCAGTGCTTTTTCCGGTGAGCGCAATCTCCACCTTCTCCGGGGAAAGCTCCCCGCACAGGCCGGTAAGCTCCTTGCCTTCCACTTTTATCCCCATCAGACGGACTGCTTCTTCGATAAAGGGGTCCAATTCTTCTATGATTACGAGCCGCTTCACGCGGGAAGCAAAGTCGCGAATCATCTTCTCAGGAAGCGGCCAGACCATACCGAGCTTCAGGAAAGAAGCCGACGGCATAACCTCCCGAGCATACTGGAACGCGACCCCGGCAGCGATAATTCCCAGCGAATCATCCCCCATGATCATTTGATTGAACGGAAAGGTTTCCGCAAACGCGGCCACGTCCTTGAGCCTCTGTTCGACAATGGGGTGGCGGCGCCTTGCCATGGCCGGGAGCATGACGAATTTCATCGGGTCCTTTTTCAGCCCGAGTTCCTTGGGTCCTTCCACCCGCTCCTTCAGTTCAACCAGCGACATGGAATGGGAAACGCGTGTGCTGCTTCTGAGAATGACCGGCGTGTCGAATTCCTCGCTTATAGACAGGGCCGCCCCTATGAGGTCCTTGGCCTCCTGGCTGTCGGAAGGCTCAAGGCAAGGCACTTTGCCGAATTTCGCAAAATTGCGAGTATCCTGCTCATTCTGTGAGGAGTGCATCTCCGGATCATCGCACACCACCAGCACGAGCCCACCGTTGACTCCGGTGTAAGAGAGCGTCATGAAGGGATCTGCCGCGACGTTGAGTCCGACGTGCTTCATTACGGCCATGGCCCTCGAGCCTCCGTAAGCAGCCCCTGCAGCAACCTCCACAGCAACTTTTTCATTGGGCGCCCAACCCGCTTTAATTTGACCGTATTTTTGCCCGATCAATTCCAAAATTTCCGTGCTGGGAGTTCCCGGATACGCGGAAGCCAACCGCACACCATACTCATAGGCCCCGCGTGCTATGCCTTCATTTCCTGACATTAGCTCTTTCACGGCTTATTCACCTTTCGTTGATTTCCAGCATTATCGGCTCAAGATGGACCCGCGAGGGGTTTGAACCATTCAGGCGCAGTTTGCGATTACACTTCAACGGGTTACGCGCTCTTTGCGTGAGGGATTTCGTGAACGGAGCAGATCCGTTGTGTCTCATCCTAGACCTGGACGAGAACGGTGTCAAGAAGTTCAGTAAAAGACCAATTGAGTTCCAAAGATGACCAAGAAGATAAGTCTCTAAAATAAGTGCCAAGAGCCATTTCCTAGCCGATTGGCCCTCAAAGCCGCCGCGCCTTTGAGTTCATCATGGCGAATAATTGGTCTCGATCCAATGCATGGGTCATAGCGGAGTACTTTGATCTGGTAAGAGCCCCTTCACCCTGCCCTTCCGCCAAGGAAAAGGGGTAGGGGCGGGTTTGAAACCCGCCCTTACAGGTCCCCCTCCCTCGACGGGAGAGGGAAGGGGGAGGGTGATAGCTACCTTATATCACGACCATACTTGAGTTAGATTACCATGAATGAGGCTTGGCCTGATAGCGAGGAAACAACCGCGTAGGGGCGGGTTTGAAACCCGCCTCTACTGTCGGAAGAACGTCTGATGACAGGGAGTACTCGAACCCCCTCCGTCAGCAGACTTTCTGAAAAGAAAAACAGCATCCTATTACGGCATAGGAATTGCGCCATTGTAAAGATCCTGTTTTTGACAAGTTTAGGAAAGTCGCTGAGAAATTCTTTCGGACCTCCGTTAGGGCTTGAATTGTCGCTAATTGGTGCATACGTTACACTGCTTTGGAGAGTAGAACTGACTAATTATAGAGGACAACGCTTTTTATTATTGATTTTTGTGCGATAACATGCTAGATATACAGTTCATTTTATTATAATGCGCCTGAAGAGCGTTGAGAGATTGTCATGTTTCGTGTGTTGTTCCTTGGGATGGGTATAGGTTTGGTTGTGTTCTCTATCCTCGTACTGCCTGTCGAGGCCGCAGAACCGTCCGCGATCAACAATACAACAGAACAGGGCTATGAGGTGGCCCCGTCTACTGGGGGGCAACACCTAGTGGTCCAGGCCTCCTCTGTCTCGCCGAATAGAGTAACTCCAGTGCGTGCATCGGCAGGACCGACGCGAACTGCAAAGAACCCGTCTCTGGTGGACCGACACAGGATGGAGACTCTGCTGAGGCCCTCCGAGACCCATAAGTCGGTTGGAACTTTCCCTACAGGGCCTGAGGGCGGCGACGTAGGCTACATCGAAATAGAGGTGGGCCATTCATCGCACGTGTTCAAGTTGTACGCCAGCTCCTTGTTCGGTAAGAAAGAGCTGCTCCACGAATGTAAAGTCGGCCTGGGAAACCCGCGTGAATTCCCTACCCCTGTCGGGGTATATTTCGTAACTCACATCTACGATGACAATCCCTGGTGGATACCGCCAACAAACCGGGACTGGGCTGCAGGGCAATCTCCGAGTAAGAAGGTGTACGGCGGGACCATGGCTCCGCTCCTCAAAAAGAGGCCTGTGAATATGAGGGCGAAGAAGCAGGCCCCTGACGCCGAGGACAAAATATCGGAGCAGGTCCAACTGAATGACGATGGTTACAGGTTCCACGGAACCAACGCGCCCAGAAGCATCGGCCAGAATCAATCCCATGGTTGCGTAAGGATGTTGCCTGACGATGCACGCCAGGTGGCAAACTTGATCAAAGAACGCGTGGGAGTGGCAGAAACGCCGGGAATCCGAAAACGGCACGTACGTTGTGCTTAAGTCCCCCATCCGACTAAATCTGGTGAAATAGCAACACGCCGGACAGAATAGATTTGATGTTCCTCCCTTTCTTCTCACTCGTTCCGAGGCTCCGCCTCGGAATGCATGTTGGGAGTCTCCGCCTCCCTGAGTAATTGATGGTAGGGGCGGATTTAAAACCCGCCCCTACGTTTCCTTTCCCCGGCAATGCCCGTCGATAATTTCCAGCCATTTTTCAAGGTCTACACCGCAATCGTAATGGTCACGGCTGAGGCCTGGGCAGAAGCATTCTTCAAAGATGGTGTCGGAATTCACCAGGCAGACCGGCCACCCAGGGACGTGGTGTCTCGCTCCGCTGTGGCTGTTGACCCGATAGACCATGAAGGCCTGATCATCGCAGGAGACCCGGTACCAAACCCCCTCGTGTTCCAGGGACAAATTCGAGCCTAAGATCCCTAGATCCTGGAATACCTTCCGGATGCGGGCGAAGACCACATGGGGCGATGTTTCGGAACCTTTTGGCGGTGGTGGATTTGCGGAATTGGTCGGCATGACCTGCCTCCGGACTGGTGTCTAGTGAGGCACATTGGAAGTGCTTTCGACGAGTGTCACTTGACCGCCCTCACCCTGCCCTCTCCCGCCAGGGGAGAGGGTATTCTTCTCCCCCTCCCTCGACGGGAGGGGTTAGGGGAGGGTGGTTTTTTGTCACCCTGAATTCTCTTTGACTAAATCATACGCCCGAAGTTTGCCTCATAGCGCGCCCAGAATTCCTCCTGAGAAAAGCGATGGCATTGAGTCCCCTGGCATTCCACTGCGTAGCCGGCACATACCGCGCCCATTTGGCCTGCCACCAGCAGACTCTTTCCCATTACCAACCCCTTGATCAAACCGGCTCTGAGCGCGTCACCAGCGCCTGTGGGGTCTAAAACTCTCTTCACTGGGACAGCGGGGATTTGTACGTCTCCCTCAGAGCTGGAAACCAGGGACCCATTTTCACCAAGGGTTGTAATTATGGCCCCGGTCTTCTTAAGCAGATCACTTTTCGGCATGCCGGTAGACCGCACGACCATCTCAAGCTCATAGTCGTTAGAAATGAACAACCTCGAGCCGTTGAGCGCCTCGATCAGCCCATCGGTAGAGAGCGCGGGAATGGATTGCCCCGGGTCAAAGATGTAAGGTATGTTTCGCTCCCTGTAACTCTTTGAATACGTGAGCATATCGTCGAGGTTCCCTGGCGCCACAATAGCGAGGGTCTCCTGGGGTTCCGCGCCGTCAATCGGGTATAGGCAGGGATACTTCATCGCGCCCGGATTGAACCCGGTGATCTGATTGTCGGCCTTATCTGTTGTAATGTATGCTCCGGCAGTGAATTCATCCGAAATGATCCGGATCGCATCCAAACGGAGTCCGTGCTCAGTCAGCCAGTTCCTATAGCTGTGGAAATCCTTGCCCGCCGTAGCCAGAATGAACGGCTGTTCTCCCAGCAGAGCAAGGCTGTAAGCAATATTTCCCGCGGTCCCCCCGAATTGTTCCTTTAGGCCGTTTACCATGAAGCAGACATTGAGTATATGGATTTTATCCGGCAGAATATGGTCTGAGAATTTTTCAGGAAAATCCATTATCCTATCATAAGCCAAAGACCCGGACACAAAGATTTGCATCCCACACTCCTCATTATCAGTCGAGAATTCCAGAATTCATCATCTAAAAGGATAGGAGAAGCGGGTTCGGGTGTCAAGGTCGATTCAGCTTCGGAAATTCCGTCCTATGTACTTGAATACAAACCTGAAATCAGAAAGCTTGAAATGAGCGAACGAGTATCGGATATAATGAGCGTCTCTTGGGACTGGGAAAATGACTGAGCTTCCGTCAAAGACCGGCGTGTACGGGCATGTAGCCGTGTGGGCAGCCATATTCTGCGGCTTATATCTCCTAAGCCTGCAAGGCTACGTATTGTTCCACACGGCGGTCGAACTGTTCAGCATCGCGGTGGCCTGGGACATTTTCTTCATCGCCTGGAATTCACGACGGCTGCTAGACAACAATTATCTTCTATTCCTAGGTATTTCTTATCTATTTGTCGGCGGCATCGATCTCTTGCACACTCTGGCATACAAGGGCATGGGCGTTTTCCCGGCCTCCAGATCAGACTTGGCCTCTCAGCTTTGGATCGCGGGTAGGTTTGTCCAGAGCGTATCTCTTTTGATTGCCCCTCTCTTCCTGGGACGACGCCTCAGGGTCAATCTGGTCATTGCAGCCTTTTTGCTGGTTTCGGCGGCGCTGCTCGCATCCATCTTCTACTGGAAAGTCTTTCCTGACACGCACCTGGAGGGAGTCGGACTTACCGCGTTTAAGATATGGAGTGAATACGGCATATGTCTGATTCTTGTCGCCTCTGCAATACTGCTGCTCAAACATAGGGATCAGTTCGAACCCGACGTGCTCAAGCTCCTGATTGGGTCCATCGGCGTTACCATCGCGTCTGAATTGGCTTTTACCTTATATATAGATGTGTACGGCCTATTCAATCTAATTGGTCATTTCCTGAAAGTGATGTCATTTTATCTGGTCTACAGGGCCATCATACAGACCGGCCTGAATAAGCCCTACGATCTGGTGTTCAGGGAGCTTAAGAAAGGGCAGGAAGCCCTGGCCACCAGCATGGCGGATCTGCAAAAATCCAGCGCTGAGACAAACGCTTTGCTGGCCGCATCCCGGGCGCTTCTGGAGCAGCGTGAATTTGTTCAATCAGCACGATCTATATTCGACATCTGCAAACAGGCGATTGGAGCGACGTCCGGCTATGTTGCGCTGCTGGACCGGAACCGCACCGAGAATGAGGTGCTGTTTCTTGATTCGGGCGGATTGCCTTGCACCGTCGATCCCTCGCTCCCCATGCCAATACGAGGTCTCCGCGCCGAAGCGTACCGTACCGGAAAAGTAGTTTTCGACAATGACTTTTCGAACAGCAAATGGATGGAGTTTTTGCCTGACGGGCACGTGCGTCTCGAAAATGTGATGTTTGCCCCTCTTATGGTCGAGGGAAAAGCGGTTGGGTTGCTCGGTCTGGCAAACAAACAGGGCGGCTTCGATGACAATGATGCTCGTTCGGCAGCAGCGTTTGCCGAGTTTGCTTCAATCGGCCTGATTAACAGTTTGACCCTGGACTCCCTGGAGCATAGCGAAGAACGCTTTCGCACGGTCGTAGAAACTGCTAACGACGCCATCATCTCCATTGACAGCCTCGGCACCGTGGTTCACTGGAACAAAGCGGCCGAGCATATCTTCGGCTATTCGGCTCAGGACGCCGTAGGCAATCCTCTCTCCCTAATGATACCCGAACGATTCCGCGAAGCTCACGAAAAGGCGCTGAGAAAAATGGTTTCAACATTCGGATCGCGTCCTTCCAGGAGAACCCTGGAAGTAGCCGCTCTCAAGAAAGATGGAAATGAATTTCCCGCGGAGCTATCCATTGCCGATTGGGAAACAAGGGAAGGAAAGTTCTTTACCGGCATCCTGCGCGACATCACCCCCCGCAAGCGCGCACAACAGGCCTTGCAGAGCACTATGGCGGAACTGGAGCGTTCTAATACAGACCTGCAACAATTTGCCTATGTCGCGTCACATGACCTGCAGGAGCCGCTCCGCATGATCTCAAGCTACGTTCAACTCCTCCAACGCCGGTACAGAGACAAACTCGATGAGGACGCGGACGAGTTCATGGCCTACGCTGTTGGCGGAGCCAAACGCATGCAGAGCCTCATCAATGGGCTTCTGCAGTATTCGCGCGTGGGAACGCACGGAAAGCCATTCAAGTTGGTTCATTGCGATACGATCTTAAACAAGGCATTGGCCAACCTCCGGATGTTGCTCACCGAATCCGGGGCACAAGTTACCCATGACCCTCTCCCGACATTGATGGCGGACTCCACGCAACTCTTGCAACTCTTTCAAAATCTGATCGACAACGCGTGCAAATTTCGCGATGATAATGCCCCACAGATTCATATGTCGGCCCGGCTGGAACGCGGTCAATGGCTCTTCTCCGTAACTGACAACGGGATAGGAATTGATCCGGAGTTTGCTGAACGAATATTTATCATATTCCAGCGCCTGCACGGTAGGGAGGAATTTCCCGGAACCGGGTTAGGATTGGCAATTTGTAAGAAAATCGTTGAGCGCCACCGCGGCAAGATTTGGGTCGAATTCGGCAATCGTAAGGGCACGACATTCTGCTTTACAATCCCGGAGACAGAGGCACAGTGATGTATGATAAAGGTAGTGTGCAAGGAATTGAGATCCTACTGGTTGAAGACAACCCGGGCGACGTTCGCCTGACCCGGGAAGCATTAAAAGATGGCAAGATAATCAACAAGTTGCACGTGGCAGAGGACGGCGTGGAGGCCCTGGCATTTCTGCGGCGGGAGGGGAAGTACCACAATGCGGTTCGACCGGAACTCATTCTTCTTGACCTCAACCTTCCAAAGAAAGATGGACGGGAAGTTCTGGCTGAAATCAAAGCCGACGTGGCTTTAAAGCGCATCCCGGTGGTCATTCTCACTTCTTCTGCGGCCGAACAGGACATTGTCAAAAGCTATAACCTGCACGCAAATTGCTACGTGACAAAGCCCGTCGACCTGGATCAGTTTATTAATGTGGTTAAATCTATTGAACATTTCTGGCTATCGGTCGTCAAGCTTCCACCGGAGATCTGAAATGACAGAGAATCGGCTCCAGGTACTGCTGATCGAAGACAATCCGGGGGATGTCCGCCTGATCAGGGAGATGCTGGCAGAGGCGGCAACGAGCGATATCGGAATCGAATCTGCAGAGAGCCTCTCAGCCGGACTTGAAATCCTCGCCGCGGGCGGTTTCGAGGTAGTCCTCTTGGATCTCGGGCTGCCTGACAGCCAGGGTCTGGCCACGTTGGGGCGGCTCTACGCCCGGGTTCCAGACATCGCTATCGTGGTCCTCACAGGTCATGGGGACGAGGCTGTAGCCATTGAAGCCGTCAAACAAGGGGCCCAAGATTACCTTGTCAAGGGAGAGGTGGACGAGAAACTGCTCGTGCGTTCCATCCATTATGCTGTCGAGCGGCGGCGACTCCTGGCCGAGCTTGAAGTCAGCCGGGCGAGTTTCACCAGTATAGTAGAAAAGAGCGCTGACGGCATCTTCGTGCTGGGAGACGACGGTACAGTGCTCTATGCCAACAGCGCAGCAAGTGAGCTGATGGGGAAATCCGGGGACACCCTTCCTGGAACACCCCTTCCCCACGGTACCCGGCGAGAGGACCGAAGTAGAAGTGGTGCACCCTGAAGGGACCACAGGAATAGCTGAGATGCGGGTTAGAGCCACTGACTGGAATGGACGCCCGGCATCCCTGGCCGTACTGCGTGACATCACCAAGCGCAAGCAAGCCGAGGAAGCTCTACGCCAGAGCGAAGAGCGCTTCCGTGCGGTTTTTGAAGCAGCCCAGGACTGCATCTTCATAAAAGACCGTCAGTTGAAATACACTATGGTCAATCCGGCCAAGGAGAAGCTCCTGAATCGCCGGGCCTCTGAAATAGTGGGCCACACCGCCGCTGAGATCTTTGGAAAGGAAATCGGCAAGCATATAAGGGAAATAGACCTTCGTGTCTTGAACGGGCAGACGATAGAAGAGGAACGTGTCAGACCGATAAATGGCGTCTCGCTCACCTTCCATGACATCAGAGTCCCCTTGCGTGACCGTTCGGGGGAGATTGTCGGCTTATGCGGCATCAGTCGTAACGTAACGGACCGAAAGACAGTAGAGCTACCGCGTGAACAGGCAGCGGGTGAATACCCTTCAAAGGCCATGAAGGCCATCATGACCAGAGTCAACTTCGCGGCGGAAACAGAATCCACAGTGCTCCTGCTGGGAGAGAGCGGCAGCGGTAAAGATCACCTGGCGCGATATATCCACGATCATTCTAAACGCGCTGATGGACCCTATTGGGCAATAAACTGTGCGGCGGTGAGCGGAGCCCTTGCCGATTCCGAGCTTTTTGGCCACGAACGGGGAGCTTTCACAGGGGCGCATGCTCGCAAACGAGGACTTTTGGAGTTGGCCGAAGGGGGAACCCTGCTCCTGAACGAGATAGGGGAACTTTCGCTGCCGGTGCAGGCAAAGCTGCTGACTTTCCTTGATACCAAACAGTTCACCCGCGTGGGCGGTGAAAAGAATATCACTGTCAGTGCCCGGCTCATTGCAGCTACCAACAAGGATTTGGAAAAGGAAGTTGAGGCCGGACGCTTCCGGCAGGACCTATTTTACCGACTAAACGTGCTGTCTGTAGTAGTTCCTCCTCTCAGGGAACGGCGTGAGGATATCTCCATACTCATCGGAGAGTTGATGACCCACCTGTGCAAAGAGATGCAGATTCCGGAAATTCCCACAATCGACGCTGGGACTGTCAATGCGCTGAAGGGTTATGACTGGCCGGGTAATGTGAGAGAACTCCGCAATGTCCTAGAGAGGGCCCTGATGCTCTCGGGCGGACAATGTATAAGCCTCTCGGGCCTTGGATTGGACACAAACAACGGAAATGCCAAGGACTGGTCGCTTACGGTATGCTTCCCCACCGAGGAGTCTCTGAACGACATAACCCACAATGTGAAGCGTTCCCTGGTAAATGAGGCGCTTCGACGCTCAAGTGGCAGCAGACAAGGAGCGGCCAGCTTGCTGGGCATTTCCCGTTATTCCCTCAAACATTATATGAAGTCTCTCGGCCTGGAGTGGGATTGATTTTGGTGTTCAGAGCGAATCCTGGTTAACGGGGCCGGCTCAGGACGCAGGAGTGCTGGTTCGGGTCTGCCTTGTTTGTCATTCCCGCGTTTACCTGAAAGTGCATGCCTATTGCAGAGGATCTGAGAAATTTGGTGCCACGGATGTGTCCGCACGCTTCGTGGGGCTCGATCCGTGCTTGGACATAGAGCAGTGACTCCGAGGCACGGATGATTCCCGCCGGGGGCGGAACACATCCGTGGCACCAGATTCCGTCGCGGCACTTTCATGTTCCGTTGTGACTGACAGGTCATGGGGGTTCGCGGGAATGACGGGATTTGGCCTCTCTGAATCGGACAAGAATTCTGGCAATGGCTATGACCCTCAATTTCGGACATTTTTTTGGCAATCACTATACGGGCCGGTCTTCTATGTACGAACGGACCAGATTCCTGCCGCTGAAGTGGCCCAGCGTATAATAGGCTATCGACATTTCCCCACCGAATAGGCGGCGGCGTATTCGACGCCTGCTCCAACCCTGCCGGTGCAGCGCCAGCACTTGCTGGCCGGTCTCTTCCAGGTACTTGATTTTGAGCAACAATTCCTCATGAGGAGATTCGCGTGCACTACCGCTTCCCGGGAAGAGGATTTTGACGTCCAAGGACGCCAGGTGTTTCAGTGAATCGATGATTTGCCAGACGTTGTAATCAAGCCTGAGAGCACGATCGCGGCCGCCCACGTACACGTCCCCGGTGAAGAGCCATCCCTGTTTCGGTTCGTACAAGCAGATGTGATCGGAGCTGTGACCCGGCGTATTTATGACCTCAAAACGATGGTGTTCGGTTTCCACGAAATCTCCGATAGCCTTTGCATCTGACGGTTCCGGGTAGCCCCACATCACCAACTGGTATGGGCGCAGTCGCCTCTTGCGCGGCTGGGCGAGAATCGGCAAGGCTTCCGGGTGCGCGAGAACGTCGGCTCCAAACTTGGCCTGCAACGCCGCGTTGCCCGCAATGTGATCTTCATGGCTGTGCGTGTTGACGATGCAGCGAACTGGGAAGTTGTCCACAGATTCAAGCAACTCACGGACAGTGTAGGCGCAGCCGGTATCCACCATGAGACCGTCTACCCAGTAGGCAGCGGTAAAGTAAAGGCCTCGGCCCGCTATCGTGCGGGCCAAGCGAAATTTTCTTACTTCACCGATTTGTTCGATTTGTATCATAGAGGTCACAATATCGGGTTGGGGACCTAACAGAACCCGGTCCGTGCCCCAAGCGTCGCACGTACCGGCACACCGCTCGCAGTCGCCCTCTTCTGGATTCTAGCTCCCTGGGGAATCGCAGGAGACGGGGGCGCAAGCCACCTGCGCGCCGTACAAAGGTGGGCATGTCTCCCCTACCCCATCTGTGGGTAGGGCATCGAGCCCTCACTACAGTCCCATGAACTTTGCTGCTATCCCCTTCATGATCTCGTTGGTCCCCGCGAAGATCTGCATGACTCTCAGATCCCTCCAGGCTCGTGCAATTGGGTATTCTTCACAATAGCCGTACCCGCCGTGGAGTTGCATGCACTGGTCCGCCACTCTCATGGCCATCTCCGTGGTCCAGTACTTGGCCATGCTGACCTCAACCACAATATTCTTACCTTCCATGTGATCGACTACGAGCTTGTCGAGGAAAGTCCGGCCAAGTTTGACTTCAGTCGCCATCTCCACGATCTTGAACTGCGAGTTCTGAAACTTTGAGATAGGGCGACCGAACGCGGTCCTCTCTTTGCAGTACTTGATGGTCATCTCCAGCAAATATTCCGCGGCGGGGACTGCCCCTAAGCAGACCATGAGGCGCTCCTGCTGAAGCTTTTCCATCAACATCAAGAACCCTGCCCCTTTTTGACCCAGCCGATTGGCCTTGGGAACCCGGCAGTCATTGAAATACAGTTCCGCGGTGTCCTGGCTGTGCCAACCAACTTTCTTGAGCTTTCTGCCCTTGTCAAAGCCGGGGGTTCCGGCTTCCACCAAGTAAAGGTCAATGGCCTGGTGTGGGTTCTCTTCTTTGGGATCTCGCGCGGCTAGCACGACAAGGTCGCAGATGATGCCGTTGCTAATAAATGTCTTCTGACCGTTGATCACCACATAATCGCCATCCTCGACCGCGGTCGTCCGCATGGCGGCAAGGTCGCTCCCGGCGTTGGGCTCAGTCATTGCCACTGCTGTGATGAGATCGCCAGACACACATCCCGGAAGGTATTTTTGTTTCAACTCCTCTGAAGCGTAAGCCGTGATATACGGAACCACCACATCGCTATGGAGAGCCGCGGCCAGTCCTGCATGGTTGGTTCTGACCAGTTCCTCAGAGAGAATCACGGAATAGAGGAAGTCCGCACCCATGCCGCCGTACTCTTCGGCCACATCCATGCACAGAAACCCCTGGTCGCCCATCTTTTTCCAGATACTCCTGGGGACGATTCCGGCCTCTTCCCATTCCTCCACGTACGGCGTGACCTCTTTTTCAAAAAACTTCCTTATTGCTTGCCGGAAGATTTTGTGTTCCTCGGTATACTTTATGATTTCCATTGGTCAGCCCTCTTCTCCTTTGTGGACGATTTCCACCGGATATTTATTCCCTTCGCTGTCATAGAAAACAATGCGTCGAGACCGTTTCCAGAGCGGCTCGTCCATGTAGCAATAAAATGCCATGATTTCACCGGCTCTGATCTGATGCTCTCCCGGAGGGGTCAGTGTATCGACTCGCTGATGGAATCCGCTTTCACCCTCGATATCAAAGTAGCTGGGCACGGTCACTGGACCGGTTCCCTGGTTTGCGACGTGGATCTCAAGGTTCTGATCGAACATCTTGAGGCTGCAACAAGTCCTGAAGGCCAGGATATCTTCCACGGGTGAATTCATAATGACGCGGATGTCCAGCATGGGATGCCGTTTCGGTTAGGAGACATTCGCCTAAAGATTAATGTGCTTGCAATACTTAGGAGTTTTTGGGGTGGGGTCCGGGGAGGCCCTTTTTGCAAAAAGGTCCTCCCCGGTCGCTGTCCAAAAAACTCATAGGTTTTGCAGGCATCACTAATACTTTCCGATGATGGCGATGCTGCACACGTTCATAAAAGGCACCCCTCCCAGATTATGAGTGAGGCCGAATCTGGGATCGGGGATCTGCCGCTCCCCTGCCCTCCCGTGGAGCTGCAAGTACATCTCATAGAGCATTCGCAGTCCTGATGCTCCTATAGGATGGCCGAAGCACTTCAGCCCACCGTCCACCTGGCACGGGACCCCGTGCCCGTCACGATCGTAAAACCCGTCAAGAGCGTCCTTTACGGCCTGGCCCCTTTCGGAAATATGGAGGTCCTCGTATGTGACCAGTTCCGTGATCGAGAAGCAGTCGTGGACTTCCATCATGCTGATTTCTTTTCTCGGATCAGCGATGCCGGCCTCCTTGTAGGCTCTGATGCTGCACTGGTCCGTGGTCATGAAATGGTCCCCGTCCCAACTGTTGAATCCCATCTCTTCGCCGCTGCTAAGGGCCAGTTGGAGCGCCTTGACCGTGACAAAATCCTTCCTGCCCATCTCTTTGGCTTTTTCGACGGTGGTAACTATTGCGCAGGCCGCTCCGTCACTCACCCCGCAGCAATCAAAGAGTCCCAGAGGGTGTGCGATTATTGGAGCCGCCATGACTTGATCCTCGGTGACAGCTTTTCGTAAGTGGGCTTTAGGGTTCAGCGTACCGTTCGCGTGGCTTTTCACGGAAACATGAGCCAGAGCTCGCTTGAGTTCCTGGTCCGGGACCCGATACTTTGCCGCATACGCTGTGGCAAGCTGGGCAAAAGCTCCCGGCGCGGTCACGTTGGGCCACCATAGCCAACTCAGGGAACCCCAGTTGGAGCCGGGATTCGGCAGGCCGCCGTACCCGGTATCCTTCAGCTTTTCCACTCCCATGGCCAGGCAAATGTCATAAGCGCCGGAAGCAACAGCATATACCGCTCCGCGAAAGGATTCGGTCCCGCTCGCGCAAAAATTCTCTACTCTGGTCACGGGGATGAATGGCAGACGGAGCGTTGTGGACAAGGGGAGAGCGCTTTTCCCTACGTTGACTTCCTCGAGGCACGTCCCCAGCCATGCAGCCTGAATATCATCGGGCCCGATGCCTGAATCGGCCAGACATTCGGTGAAAGCTTCCACCATCAGCTCTTCCGCTCCCACGTCCCAGCGTTCGCCGAAGTGGGTGCAGCCCATGCCGATAATTGCAACCTTGTCTTTGATTCCCGTGGCCATGTTTAACCCTCTCCGAATTTGAATAGCTTCTCGATGAGCTGCGACTTCATCAGGTCTCCCTCGATCTTCAGCTTGCCCGCGGTGAATGCCTGCATGGCATTTAGTTTTCCCGCGATCAGGGTGAGAAAATCCTCATCGGACATGATGATTGTGGTTGTGGGCTTCTCGTGGGCGCCCGGCTTGACTTCACAAGAGCCCTCTTTCACAGAGACAAACCATTCT
>CAWBBA010000040.1:0-72625 GCA_963786905.1 uncultured delta proteobacterium
AATCGTGCCTCACAAACTCGATTGATCGTTGGCTCTGTCCTGCAACGAATGCGGCAGTCTCGTCTTGTGAAGGTGCAACCAATGAACAAAAAAGGTAAAAATAATGATGT
The DNA here is from genome assembly GCA_963786905.1 of uncultured delta proteobacterium. GTDB lineage: Bacteria > Desulfobacterota > Desulfomonilia > Desulfomonilales > Desulfomonilaceae > CAWBBA01. Next base: position 111 of record CAWBBA010000040.1, read on the forward strand.
TGCCTTAGTCTTGCATCACAACGAGCAAATTCGCTGCCGAGATCTTCGAAACGCCTCCATTGAATCAATCAAGTCTCGCTCGTTAAAAATCTCTAGGGTAAGCACTCCGTCAAAGTTTTCGTGCAGAAATTTGACGACGGGATCGAGCTTGTCGTCGGGTATCAATGACAGCTGCTTGTGATCGCGGCTGCCCACCCCGTGAATATGCACCACCCGTGCCCTGGGCATCCACCTGGTGAGGGGCGGCAGTGGATCGAGGGCCTGTTTCCAAAGATGTCCGACATCCACGCAGCAAGAAACCTCAATTTTTCCCAGTACTGAATCAATCATCTCAGGATGGTGGTTCTCAAGGTTCTCCACGCACAGGTTCTCCGGCTCACTCACCTCTGCACACAGGATTTCCAGTGACGAAAGGGAGTTTTCCAACCATTGCTCCGGGTCAAGTCGGTGATTCGGGGGATTGCTGTCGAGGTGCACGATGAACGCGTGGGGGAAAGCCCTTCAGTCCTACGGATCACACGCAGCGCCTTTTCCAAGCATGGTTTTTTGTCCGCCATCCCGATGTCTGTGGGAAGATGGACCGTGTACGTCATGTTGTGATCGCTCACCGATGCGAATAAGCTCCTCGATGGTCCCTGGATCAGGGAGGTTGGCCTCCTGTTCGGCCTCGAAGATCACCAGCTCGATGTCGTCAATGCTCCCGGCAAGCCTCGGGCATTGGTGATGATGTCCGCAGGGTAAATGTAAGAGGTGGTGCCAAGTCTCATGAGATCACCATGTAGCGATCGCGATCACGAGGAAGATCGCTTCGGAAAATTCGCACATCCCTCCCGCAACGTCTCCTTTTACGGAAAGAAGTCGCTAGTCGGCGAAGCGCTTCAAACCAAGCGGCTCCCCCGTAGGCCCCGGCTGCCCGCCAATACCCCAGGACCATCCCGCCAGAAGGGCCTGCCCCTGGGCCCAGATGGCTGCCCATATCACGCTCCAACCTCTTTTCCTCCAATTCTCTCAAAACGGAGTCATATAGCAGTTCTCAAAAGTAATCACGAATTGCGAAGAGCGATTCCCCGAAATTAGTAGCACCGGCCTCCGTGCCGGTGGGTTATTGTCAACCAAATCAACCGGTTCCGCCCGGCAGGGACGCCGGGCCTACCGATTCTTTGAGATGCGGCTACCTAAAAACGTCAGGACTTTGAGAACCACTATAGTAACTCTGATTTAACCTAGATTAACAGTAAATATTCTCTCCCTTAATCCTCTTGAGTGCGAGGCCGGCTTGTTCAAGGATTTTGGCGTGCTTTTGGAACCATTGATGATGGCATGACTCGCAAAGCTGAGTGGCAATTCAACCCTACGGGCCCTGCCACCCATGGGCGGCGTGGGAGAGCGTGTTCGGTGACAGATTCTCCTGGAGTTCTCCATGGATTTTTTGAGTAGCCAGTCACATGATGTTCCTAGCCTCGTTTTATGCTCCCAAAATCAATGAGTGCCGCCTGCGTCGGTCTTGCCGCGGGCTTTCTTGTTTGGGGCACGTGGCTTTTCATGACGCGCGTGGTTGCGATTTCGGGGGTAAGACGGAGGTTGATACCCTGGGAGTCCCAAACTCGCACTTGATCCTGCTACCCATGGGGACGCTTCTAATGAGGCAAGAAAAGAATTGATCGCTACTGTTCATGGAGAGTATGGTCAAAAGACCTAAAGTCTACCGGACACGGCGAGAGGAGAAATCATCTGAAAAGGCATTCAAAGTAATTCCATAGAGACAGGGGAGTAACCTTCGGGGTGGTGAACCTTCAAGGCACCCTCCCAATACGCGAATGGACCATGGTATAGAACAAGGGCGGCGGCGACCTGTCGGCTGATGGGACGGAGCATTTGAGAATATCCGGACAAGCGTAGGGAAACCAGATCAGCAGGCCTTTTTAGAAGGGACCAGACAATGGAAAAAGCCTTAATAATCATGGTGATACTGATAATTTCAATGGCTTGTGCTTCGGCATGGTCTGACCCCGCAGGAGGGAGGTTCGTTGTATGCTGGGATCAACGATGGATATCCACGATACTGGCCAGGGTATGCAACGGGCCTTTGGAAGTCTCTGATGACATGAATAAGGATCATTATTCCATTTGCCCAGGTGGTCGAGGAGAAGATTTCGACTCATACGATGAGGCCATCAACTGGAAGCGTCAGAACTGTAATTACTGACCCGTACCTACTCCATTGCCTACACCCCACTACTCTTAAGCAGTTCACAGCTTCACAGGCCGCGCGTGGCTGCGATTTCGGGAGCAGCGCCCTGCCCTTGTCATGAAAATGGATATTGGAGGGTGTGTGTCGCTCTCGGCATGGAGTTCTGTGATACGCTTCGTTGCAGATACCAGGGATACCCAGGGGGAAGAAGGTTGGCGCCTTCCGGGTCAGATATCTGCGGGGGGCCCATAGGGAACAAGGCACTTTAAACAAAATCCGTCTACCTCTCGAACCTGTCCCGCGGATTGCTTCCTCGGTGGTCGGAATTACTCACTTATCACGGCATGTGGAAAATCATCCTATCAACAGCTGTTTATAAATCAAGGCAGTCCTGGTCGAATGTTAGAAAACGATTCAAGTGAGATTAGGGCCTTAAGTGAACTAATGAAATAACAGCTACTTACTAGCTGGTCAGCATTGGCGCACTTTAGGGAAATCCAAGACATTGTGACCCGGTGCATAAGTTATCCACAGGCTTGCCCGCGAGTTATCCACAGAACCTGTGGATTGTTCCGCGCACCGGCCGCCGGCGAGGGGAAGCGATACCAATGCCCGTTCGACCGCCTGGTTCGGTGGTTAGCCTTCAGGAAGTGCTGATTCAACGTCGGCTGTGCCGGAAAAGCCTGCGCGGTTCGTTCAGGCTGACGGTTCGATACGCCATCTCCCAAGGGAGAGGCGAAAATGTATCGGACGGCTCTGCTGGTGATTCGATTCTGTCTTGTGACATTCTGCCGTTCCCGGGCGAGGACGCAAGGTGCAAATTTTCAGCAAGTTATGACATAATGACGACAGGTAACCGCGACATCAATAGTCACTTCGGGAGTACCTGAAGTATGACGGCCGAGTCTAAGACCATCGAGCAACTCACGGCTGAGATCCGAAACCTGCGTCAACAGGTCGCGGAATTGGAAACCTGGAAAAGCCGACATGAAGGGGTTTTGGAGGCGTACAAGCAATCCGAGTCTAAGTTTAGATGCCTTGCTGAGTATTCGGTCGCTGGTGTTTGCATAATACAAGATGGCCTTTTCAAGTATCGCTAACACCACGATGGCGGGAATCTTCGGATACACCGTTGACGAACTGGTAGACAAGGTTCCCGCCAAGGCCCTCGTCTTGGACGAAGACTGGCCCATGGTTGAGGAAAATATCAGACTGCGAATTTGCGGAAAGACGGAGGCCATAGCTTACCAATTCCGTGGAATAAGGAAGGATGGAGAGGTCATACGTGTAGATGTTCACGGCTCCTGCGTGGATCACGAAGGTGCTCCGGCTGTCATGGGTACGCTACTGGACATTACACAGCGGATAAGGACCGAAGCAGAGTTGGAGAAGGAGGTAAACAAGCTTCGGGCGCTTTATGACTTGGCAGTAGCCATGACAGCCGACAATAACCTCAATGAAAACCTCTCGATGGTAGTGGAGCAGAGCAGGAAATTGCTTGGTTTCGACGCATCGTACATTGCCCTTCGTGACGAGCAGGCAGGAGATGTTTACATGCATACTCTGTCGGGCATCACGACCGAGGCATTCAAGAGAATGAGGCTGCCATTCGGATCCGGCCTCGGAGGAAAAGTTGCCGCGACACAAAAGGGTGTTGTGATCAGCGACTATTTTCATGAGGTGGAATCACCCGTATACGATGTAGTCCGTGCCGAGGGCTTAATATCAGGCATAGCCGTGCCGATCCAAATCGGCCGGACGAACTTAGGGGTCCTTTACGGCTTTAACCGGGCCAAGACCTCCTTTTCCAAATCAGACCTGGATACTCTGTTTCTCATTGGGAATCTCGCTGCCGTCGAAATCACCCATAAGCGCCAGAAGATCGATTTGTTGAAAGCCCGCGATGACCTCGAGCAAAAGGTTCAAGACCGTACCGCTAAGCTATCCGCGGCTAACGAGCACCTGAAGCAGGAAATTGTCGACCGTGAGAAAGCGGAGGATGCCTTACGGGGCAGCGAAGCAATGCTAAAAAACGTCTTATCCGCCTCTCCAGTCGGCATAGGCTTGGCTGAAGACAGGGTCATGAAGTGGGCCAATGAAGCCTGGCTGGAAATGTTCGGCTTTGAAAATGAACATGAAGTTGTGGGAGCAGAGCGCCAAAATGATCTATCCGTCCGACGCAGAGTATGAGCGTGTCGGACAAATCCTTTATGAAAGCTTGCAAACTGGACGAGTTACCTCCGCTGACGCAACGTTCAGGCGAAAAGACGGTTCCCTTATTGACGGCCACGTCAGGATGAAAGCTTTTGGGCTCTCAGATTTAAATACGGGTAGTCTCGCAGTCATTACCGACATATCAGAAAGGAAACGTGTCGAACGAGCCCTGCGAGAAAGTGAACAGAGGTATCGGGCTCTGGCCGAGAATTCACTCACAGGCATTTGTGTACACCAACATGGAGTGCACGTGTATGTGAACGAGCGGTACGCCAAAGACCTCGGTTACTCAACCGACGAACTGATCGGCAAACCCATGGCGGAAGTTGTGGCTCCGCAGGATCGTGAAATGGTTGAGCAAAGATGGCTCGGCAGGCTTGCGGGCAAGAAGGTTCCCAGTCGGTATCAATTGAGATCGGTGAAAAGGGACGGAACAGTCACATGGAGGGAAGTGTGGGCCACGGTGATAGAGCACAACGGGAGCCCGGCAACTCTTGCCAATGTAATTGACATCACGAAGCGGAAGCAGGCCGAAGACTCCTTGAGAGCGCTGCTGGATTTCCGTCAAAGCTTGATCGAATCCATTCCCAATCCCGTTTTCTATAAAGACAGCAACCGCAAGTATCTGGGCTGCAATGAGGCGTTCGCCGCCCTACTGGGCCTGTCCAAGGAAGAAGTGGTGGGAAAGACCGTCTATGAGGTAGTCTCCAAAGAATTGGCCGACATATGGAACGAAAAGGATCAGGAATTGATCGACCGACCCCATGTCCAAGTTTATGAGTTTACCACGCTGGAGTCCCGACGGCACCGAGCGAACATTGGTCAATCATAAAGCGCCCTTTTTTGATGGTGACGGCCGATTAGGCGGTTTGATCGGGGTAATGGTGGATATCACTGACCGGAAAAGTATGGAGCGAGCCCTCCGAGAGAGTGAAGAGCGATACCGGGCTATCTTTAATAATGCTGCCGTAGGAATTTCAATCTCGGACAGGGATGGCAAGTTCATCCAGGCAAATTCCGCTGCGTTAAATATGCTGGGTTATACGCCGCAAGAATTCGAGTCAGCCTCATTTTCTGACATCACCCATCCCGACGATGTGGAAATCTCCAGGAATAACTTCGGCGCGCTGATCCGGGGTGAAATAGACTCTTACAGAATTGAGAAGCGTTATATCCGAAAGGATGGTGAAATCGTCTGGGTAGACCTCTCCGTATCCGCGATTCTCGACGAAAAGGGAGTTTGCGTGGCCACATTCGGGATGACGGTGGACATTACCGAAAGGAAACGGGCAGAGCGAGAAGGGAAGAGTCTGAGGGAGCAACTCCTGCAAGCACAGAAGATGGAAGCCATCGGAACCCTCGCAGGCGGGATAGCTCATGACTTCAACAACATGCTGACCATAATCCTGGGGTACTCGGAGCTGATTCAATCGGAAACGCCCGAGCAAGACCCACGTTCGGCGGATCTCGCAAAAATAGTTCAGACGGCACAGAATGGAGCAGATCTTGTCCGGCGGTTGCTCACGTTCAGCAGAAAGACGGACATGGAGTCTGCCCCACTAGAGCTAAACGCTGAAATCGAGCGCACTCGAAAACTCCTGGAACGGACGCTTCCCAAGATGATCGATATACAATTGAATCTGGAAGCTAAGCTTGCACTCATCGAGGCCGACCCGATACAAATTGATCAGGTTCTGATGAACCTCGCCATTAATGCGAGAGACGCCATGCCCGATGGCGGGAAGCTGATTGTTGAAACTAGGAATGTCACCCTGGACCAAGATTATTGCAGCACCCATATGGGCGTAGTGCCAGGGAAATACGTTATGCTGGGCATTTCGGACACGGGCCACGGAATGAATGACATCACCCGTGCACGGATTTTTGAACCCTTTTTCAGCACGAAAGACCGGGATTCAGCAAAGGGAACAGGGTTGGGGCTCGCGGTGGTTCACGGCATAGTGGAACAGCACGGCGGCCACATAATCTGTGAGAGTGAGCCTGACAAAGGCTCCACATTCAGGATTTACTTTCCCGCTGTGGACCGCGTGACAACACCCAAAGATTCGGTTGTCGAACCATTGTCGAGTGGTCGAGGCGAGACTGTTCTGTTGGTCGATGATGAACAGTTTGTGCGAGATCTGGGAAAGCGCATCCTAACGAAAGCTGGATATAAGGTCATGACTGCGTCCAATGGGAAAGAGGCCCTGAAAATCTATGGGGAGGCCCGTGGGGAAATTAAATTGGTCATACTTGATCTTCTCATGCCTGAAATGGGCGGCCAGGAATGTTTAAGAGAGCTTCATAAAATTGACCCGGAACTCAAGGTCGTGGTAGCCAGCGGTTTTTCTTCTGATACTTCCGTAGACGAATCGGCTGAGTTGGGAGCCAAGGCATTCGTCAGCAAGCCCTTCAGGATCGAAGAATTACTCCATCAGGTTCGCAGAGTTTTGGATAACCGCTGATCCGTAACAGCTGACCCGTAATAGTTCCCTCCTCACCACGGTTACCTGAATGTTCATGTCGATTTCAAAAAAAATCTTGACACGGGTACAACTGCGTCGGGTAGCTTATTACTATTGCATCTCAATAGCGATAAGGAACCCGGCAACACCCCTATGAACTCGAATCCGCCACGCAGAATGACTAAACAGCGTAGAGTGATCCTGGAGGAACTCAAGAAGGTCACGTCCCACCCTACGGCTGAGGACCTCCATCACCTGGTTCGCAAACGACTTCCCAAGATCAGTATTGCCACTGTTTACCGTAACCTTGAAATCCTCAGCGCGGAGGGGATGGTCCTTAAAATGGACCTTGCAGGCGCTCAGAGACGGTTCGACGGAACCCCTGAAAATCATTACCACATCCGCTGCCATAAATGCGGCCGAGTGGACGATGTGCACATGGAACCCATCCCCATGATCGAAGAGACAGTTCAAAGATTTTGCGGCTATAAAGTGGAATCCCACTGGATGGAGTTCACAGGAATTTGTCCTAATTGTAACGGGAGCAATTGATGCCGATTAGCCTCAAAGCAGTAAGGTCGGGGAGGCACTTCTTGAAAGAAGTTCCTCCCCGAACCCCTCCTCAAGAACTTCTAGCTTTTGCCGGAATCGTCATTTTCTCACAGGAGAAATGACGATTCCGGCAAGTGTTAGAGTTTCTTGGAGGGGGTTTGGGGGAACCGTCTTTGCAAAGAAGGTTCCCCCGATCATGCTGCTTTGAATTTAAACCGCGGATTTTTTCCGCATCAAACCAAATTTACCAAACGACAGGAGGAGGAACAGGGAGTTATGGCAAAATCAGAAGAGTTCTTACAGCAGGCGTTTGCGGGGGAATCACAGGCTAACCGCAAGTATCTCGCGTTTGCGGAAAAAGCAGACAAAGAAGGACATCCCCAGGCTGCTCGACTATTTCGAGCGGCAGCAGAAGCAGAAACCATCCACGCGCACAATCACCTGAGAGCGCTCAAAGGAATCGGCGACACTACGCAGAATCTCGAGGCTGCTATTGCCGGTGAGACATTCGAATTCAAACAGATGTATCCCGAAATGATCGAAGCGGCCAAAGCAGAAGGAAACAAAGCCGCAGAGAGGACCTTCAACTACGCAAACGAAGTTGAAAAAATACATGCGCAGCTTTACAGGAAGCTTTTGGAGACCCTGGGGTCATCGCAGGAAAATTATCCTTATTATGTGTGTCCCACCTGCGGATACACTGCTGAAGGTCACCCTCCAGGGGCATGTCCGGTCTGCAATGTGAAGGGACCTTTATTTAAGAAGATCGACTAATGGTGCTGTGACACCAAGGGGGTGAATTGTAATGGACGCTATCATGCTTTCCCGGTTGCAGTTTGCGGTGGCGACCTATTTCCATTTTCTTTTCGTGCCGCTGACGTTGGGCCTCTCCCTTCTGGTGGCGATAATGGAGACCCAATACGTCAGAACCGGAGATGAAGAATACAAGAGAATGACCAAATACTGGGGCAAATTGTTCATTATCAACTTTGCCCTGGGAGTGGTCACCGGCATCACGCTGGAATTCCAGTTCGGCACTAACTGGTCCCGGTATTCCAGATACGTGGGGGACATTTTCGGTTCCCTCCTCGCCATAGAGGCCACAGTCGCCTTCTTCCTTGAATCCACATTCATCGGCCTGTGGATATTCGGCTGGAAGAAGCTCTCCCCGAAAGTCCATGCGACTTGCATCTGGTTAGTTTTCGCAGCCTCGAATTTTTCTGCGTATTGGATCCTGGTAGCAAACTCGTGGATGCAACACCCGGTAGGGTACGTGATCAGAAACGGCCGCGCTGAGCTTGCTGATTTCTGGGCTGTCATTACACAGTCGTATGCGATTTGGATGTTTCTACACGTTATCAGCGCTGCGTACATTCTTGCCGGATTTTTCGTCATGGGAGTGAGCGCCTACCACTTGCTTCGACGTCAGAATGTTCCTTTCTTCAAGCGATCCTTCAGAATGGCAGCTACTCTTGCTGTGATCTTTGCCGTTGCCGAACTCGTGATCGGTGATTTCCACGGCAAGGAGATGGTAAAAGCCCAGCCCAGCAAGGCCGCGGCTTCGGAAGCGGTCTGGGAATCCACTCCGGGTGCTCCTATGTATCTGTTTGTAATTCCGGACGAGGCAAACGAGCGGAACTCGGTGCAGTTAATCGGGATACCCAAGCTTTTGAGCTGGGTGGCGCACGGCGACGCGAATGCAGTGTAACAAAGGACTCAAAGAATGGCCCAAAGAGCAGCGGCCGCCCGTTGCCGCTACCTTCTGGTCCTTCAGGATAATGGTTGGACTGGGGCTCTTCTCGCGCTGGTCAGTATCATTGCGTGGCTCAAACGAAAAACCCTGAAGACAGCCCTGGACTTCTCCGGCTGCTGCTGTTTTGCATTCCGCTCCCCTATTTGGCTATCGAACTTGGTTGGACGGTCACCGAGATCGGTCGGCAACCGTGGATAGTATACGGGGTGATGAAAACTTCCGATGCCGCTTCCAAGCTGGCCCAATCACAGGTGGGAATCTCTCTGGCGGCCTTTATAGTCGTTTATACTTTGCTGGGAATAGGCTGCTTCTATCTGGTGGCCAAGTACGCTCGCAAAGGGCCTGAGCCTGTGCCTGCCACAACTAAGTAAGAAAGGGGGGAGATACCATGTTGGAAACCATATGGTTTTTGCTATGGGGCGTCCTGTGGGCGGTTTATTTCATGCTTGACGGTTTTGACCTCGGCCTGGGAACCCTTGCACCGTTTCTGGCCCGCACTGATTCCGACAAGCGAGTGGTTTACAATTCCATGGGGCCATTCTGGGATGGAAACGAAGTGTGGCTGATTACCGCGGGTGGCGTCACCTTTGCCGCCTTTCCCACAACTTATGCGGTCATGTTCAGCGCCTTGTACACGCCGCTCTTGCTGCTGCTCTTTGCCTTGATATTGCGCGCGGTTGCTCTGGAATTCAGGAGCAAGGTCGAGAATGAGGGCTGGAGAAAGCTTTGGGAGGCTTGCTTCTTCGTGGGAAGTTTCGTTCCGGCACTTTTGTTGGGGGTCGCATTCGCCAACATCTTCAAGGGCATACCGATTGACGCAGAAGGAGACTTCCACGGCAACCTGCTGACCTTGCTGAATCCTTACGGGCTATTGGGAGGCGTTCTCTTTGTGCTCCTCTTCCTCGTTCACGGGGCATTGTGGTTGGCGATCAAGGCTGAAGCTCCTCTCGAGGAGAGGGCCGGAAAGGCAGCGGCCGGGATATGGTGGGTTCTGCTCGTGGTTGCAGTGGCATTCCTCGCGGCCACGTGGTTTGCGACTAGCCTGTACAATAATTATCTGGCTAACCCGGTGCTGCTGCTCATTCCCCTGATAACGGTGCTGGCGCTTTTGGCTGTGCGATTTCTCATTCAGAAAAAGGCCTGGTGGAAAGCATGGTTTGCGTCCAGCTTAACCATTGTGGGAGCCACGCTGTTCGGCGTGATAGGGTTGTATCCCAATCTTTTTCCGTCCAGTTTGGATGCCAAATATAGCCTGACGATCTACAACTCGGCCTCCAGCCCTCTCACACTGAAGATCATGCTCGGTGTTGCGTTAACCTTTGTGCCCATTGTGATCATCTATCAGATCTGGGGGTACTACGTGTTCAGGCACAAGGTAACCGAGGAGGATTTGGCCTCCGAGGAGGCTTACTGACGCAGGGGCATTGAAGAAGAATCGGGGAGACCCTTATTGGAAGAAGGGTCTCCCTGAAGCCATCCCCAAGATGGCGCCATGCAATCTCTGTGGTTCAATTTGTAATTCGGGTGACGTATTCTGTGACCGGAGAGGATGAAAGGGAATTCTAGACCAAAGTATTGGCGGGACTGTCCCACCGAAGCTACTCGAACGACGGCACCGAACCTAGGAAACCGAGTAATTAGAGCCGGTCCGTCTTGCTGGATCCGCGAGCACGTGGCACCCGGCACGGAATCAGGAAAGCCAACACGAACCGCAGACCTAATCCTCTTTGCTCGGATGTTGTCTCTTACAGTCTTCCACGCACTGCGAGTAACCAACCGGATCTTTGTCCTGGTCGATATAATCCGCGCACCCTTCAATGCAGCTATCCAATTCGTAGTCTGACCGGCCCTGCGGCAATCCGAGGACCAACAGAAAGATCCCTAGAGCCAACAAGCAGAACTTTGCTCTTATCATGCCAACACCTCCCGCTGGCTGGGCATTTCGCGTCTGTCAACTAAATAACCAGGCGCCGAAATCGCCGCTGCCCGTCAAAGTTCGAGGTGACCGTTTCCCCGTTTGACAAACCGGACGATCTCGCTCTTCGAGCATACTTCGCAGCCGCTCCTTCAAGCAAGGACATTTGTTGCGTGCGACGTTGAGATCTGCGATTCACTCGGAGGCAACTATGAACAAACGACTACCACCAATTCATCCAGGAGAGATACTGCTGAAGGACTGATGGAGCCGCTGGCTTAAGCCAGAATGAGCTGGCAAGAGCGTTGGGCGTGGATACGCGGCGAAGGGCACTCGGCGCATTACAGGGGATACAGCACTGCGTTTGTCTCGATATTTCAACATGTCACCGGATTTCTGGATGAACCTCCAAGCCCGGTATGATCTGGAAGTCGCTAAGGATGCCAAGGCAGAAGAAATAAGAAGAGACTCAAGGCGCGGCCACAGGCAGCTTAGAAGTGTGTGCAAGTCATAGGAGTTTTTCGGCGAGGGTCCGGGAACCCCTAAGCCCGGAGGTCATGTCATGCCGGACAAGAGCGTCAACATCGCAGTGGTAGGTGCAGGGGCTATTGGAGCCGCGACCGCGGCCTTTCTTGCCAAGGCAGGATGGAATACAGAGATCGTCTGCAAGCACCAGGAAATAGCTGACCTTGCCCAGTCCCCCGGGCTGCACGTCTTCGGCGTAAAGGGTGAGCACTACGTCCCCGTGCGGGCGGTCAAGGATATCAAGGACCTCAGCGGACCCAAGGAAGTGGTGCTGCTGGCCACGAAAGCGACCGACTGTCTTGAGGCAGCGAAGGAGCTGCTCCCTGTGCTCTTGCCGAATTCAATCGTTGTGTCTCTTCAGAACGGTATATGCGAAGACGCTTTGGCAGGTGTGGTCGGCCGTGAACGGATGGTGGGATGTGTCGTCGGCTGGGGGGCCACAATGCACGGCCCTGCTCAGATCGAGGTGACGTCACCCGGGGAATTTGTAATCGGCAATATCGACCATCGCGCCGATCAGCGATTGCCGTTGGTGAAGGAGATGCTCAGTGCAGTTGTACCGACCCGTATTTCCAGCAACATAATGGGTGAACTTTATTCCAAGCTGATAATCAATTCTTGTATCAACTCACTTGGCGTCATAACCGGAATGAACCTGGGAAAGCTGTTGGCAGAGAGTAGGATCAGAAAGATCTTCACAGCGCTCATGCGCGAAGCTATGGCCGTGGCTGCGGCAATGGGGATCAAGGTGGAGCCCGCGGGAGGCGGAAAACTGGATTACTACCGTTTTCTAGGTGGTTCGAGCTTCACGGCAACCCTGAAGAGGGACATCTTGATCCGCATCATCGGATTCAAGTACCGCCGCATCCGATCTTCGAGCCTCCAATCTTTGGAGAGGGGGCGCCGGACCGAGATTGATTACCTCAACGGGTATATATGCGACCGGGGCCGCGAGCATTCTCTTCCGACGCCCATAAATGACGCTGTGGTCTCGATGATCCGGCAGATCGAAGACGGTACCCGCAAGATTTCGCTGGAGAACCTCAACGATCCGGTGTTCAACGGGCTGTAGCAGCACACAAGCAGCAGGCCTTCAGTTATGAGGGCGTTTCAGCCACTTGTCATTGCTCGGAAGTCCAGTGCGTGAAGAGCACGCCGCCCGCGGTAGCACCGGTATCGGAGTAGCAGACATCTACTGCTGCTATCATGGAGTGCCCCGACCTTCCGATTCAAGGCTTTACGTAAGCAAGATCCTCTCGCTGCAAGTTGATAAGTTCCAGAATTCCCGCGGGCACAATTTCAATTATACGAAGCACCCCTCGGATGCAAGCCTTCGCAATTACCTCGTGCGGCTCATGGTTTCAAGACCAGGACCTCGATTTCTACGAACACCAATCGTGGATTTGTGAGCTGTATTCAGGTATGGTGAATCACATGCAATTGCCTCGCTTGATCGGCCAGTTTATGTGCCCGGCAGCGGTTGCCAAACCAATAGAATTTGTTTAGGAGCGGCTTGAATGCAAGAAGCCCACGCAGAAGCAAACAAGACCCCCCTTTACCATTGGCACCTGGCTCATGGAGCCAATATGGTCACCTTCGCGGGTTGGAGTATGCCGCTATGGTATCCATCGGGCGCAGTAGCGGAGCATCAGATTGACATTACCAACGCCGGCATCTTCGACACCAGCCACATGTCAGTGGTCACCATTGAGGGAGCTGGGTCATTCGAGCTGCTCCAGCTATGCTTTACCAAAGACCTGAATGCTTGCGTGGGGAAGAACAGGGCCCCTCTGCGGCCCGGCCGATGCGTATACGGAGCGTACCTGAATGACGAGGGTTGGGTTATAGATGATGCCATCGTCTATCAGATAGGCCTTGACAACTATATGACTGTGGTAAACGCGGGCATGGCCGCGGCCATCACTGACCACCTCAAGTTTTACGTCCAAGGTTCGAACGTCCGGATAACCGATCTCACAGGCAACGTGGGCAAAATAGATCTCCAGGGCCCCATGTCGGTGAAAGTCTTGATGAAAGTGCTGCAAGACCCTGAAAAAGTCCTGCCGGATATGGCATACTTCAGCTTCAAAGGGCATTTCAATGCAAAATCGGACACCTCGGACACGATTCTGGCGGACGGCACACCCATCTTGATCTCGCGGACCGGGTACACGGGCGAATTCGGTTTTGAAATATTCGTTGACCGACATCACATCGTGAGAATTTGGGAGCTGATCTTGCTCGCGGGTCAAGATCTCGGGCTGCTTCCCTGCGGGCTTGCCGCGAGAGATTCACTCAGAGCCGGCGCGTGCCTTCCCCTTTCGCATCAGGATATCGGCCCGTGGCCCTTCATCAATCATCCCTGGTCTTTTGCTTTGCCTTACAACGGGGAAGGTACGGCCTTCACCAAGAAATTCATAGGCGACAGAATCCTTGCAATTAGAGAAAAGGCTGAACATACTTATGCTTTCGTAGGATATGATCCCAGGAAAGTGTCAATTCACGATCCCGCCGTTGTGCTCGATGCCCGTGGTAATGAGATCGGAGTTGTTTTAACGTGCGTAAGCGATATGGCCATAGCGAGGTATGATGGTAGGATATACAGCATGGCAAGTCCTGACAAACCTGAAAACTTCAAACCCCTGGGCTTGAGCTGCGGTTTTGTCAAGGTCAAGCCGAGGCTGGTTGCCGGCCAAGAAGTGCACGTAAAGGACAGCCGTCGCGAGATCAAGGTCATGATCTCTGATGACGTCCGCCCGGATCGCACCGCGCACCGTCCCATGCAGGAGATGATGCGCTGAAAGGAGGAGGAACCTTGAAAGAAATCAGAGAATTGAACCTGCCTGATAATGTGCGTTATGCTGAAACCCATGAATGGGCCAAACTTGAAGGTGATGTCGTCCGGGTGGGCATTTCAGACTACGCGCAGGAGCAGCTCGGAGCGCTGACTTTTGTCGAGTTACCGAACTTGGGCGATATGTTGCGCAGGGCAGAACAATTCGGGGTCGTGGAATCAACCAAGGCCGTGTCAGAGGTGTTCATGCCGGTGGGCGGAGAAGTGATGGCAGTAAATGCGGACCTGGTGGAATCGCCCGAGCTTATAAACTCTGACCCTTACGGAGCCGGCTGGATTATCGAGGTCAAACCGGAGCATTCGGAAGAGTTGAAGTCCTTGATGAGGAGCGCACGCGTACCGGGAAATGCTGGAGGGGCTTGAATAGATGCGTTACCTGCCCCACACCGAGGAAGATGTTGCCGAAATGTTGAAGGCCATAGGGGTTGCCAACTTGGACGACCTCTACGCGACAATCCCTCGGGAATGCCGCCGTACCAGCGGCCTCGATCTCCCTGAACCTATGACCGAATGGGAATTGGAAGACCACATGGCGACGCTTGCCGGCAGCATGGCCGTTTCTCCTGAGTACAAGGTGTTCGTAGGCGCGGGCAGTTATGAGCACTTCATTCCCGAGTCCGTGATTCAACTACTCGCAAGATCCGAATTCGTAACGGCTTATACCCCGTACCAGCCGGAAATCAGCCAAGGCACACTCCAGGCCATTTATGAGTATCAGACCCTTGTTGCACGGCTGCTCGGCATGGAAACGGCAAACGCATCACTGTACGACGGCGCCTCCGCGCTGGCCGAAGCTTTGCTCATGGCTCTTCGAATAACACATCGAAATAGAGTGGCAATATCACGGACAGTCCATCCCTCGTACCAAAAGGTGGTTAGAACCTATTTGGCCTCCGCCGGTTGCGAACTGCTGGAACTCTCCTACCTCCAAGATGGGACAACGGATCTTTCAGCACTGAACGGAACGGATGATCTTGCTGCCGTAGCGGTTCAGTCCCCGAATTTCTTTGGGTGCATCGAGGATCTTAAGCCCATCGGTGAACTTGTCCACGACAAAGGGGCCCTGTTTGTGGTCTGCTTCTCGGAGCCCCTGGCTTACGGGCTGCTCAAGAATCCGGGAAGTCAGGGCGCGGACATTGCTTGCGGAGAAGGTCAGAGCTTCGGTATCCCCCAATCTTTTGGAGGTCCGGGATTGGGCATGTTCGCGAGCAAGATGAAGTATGTGCGAAGCATGCCTGGCCGCCTTGTGGGCATGAGCAAGGACATGGCCGGGGAGAGAGGCTTTGTTCTGACTCTTGCCACTCGGGAACAGCACATCCGCAGGGAAAAGGCCACCTCGAACATTTGCACCAACGGCAGCCTTTGCGCACTGGCCGCGGCTATGTACATGGCTTCTTTGGGCGGAACAGGAATTAGAGAGCTGGCTATGCTAAACCACGACAAGTCAGAGTATCTCAAGAAAGAGCTTGTCGGAGCGGGCTTCAAAGTGCCGTTCTGCGGTCCCACCTTTAATGAATTCGTGGTCGAATTTCCTCCCGGCTTTGAGTCGACTTACGAACGGTTGTTAGAGAAAAAAATCGTCCCAGGGCTCTCTTTGGCCTCCTATTATCCCGAACTGCCCAATCACTATCTGCTGTGTGCCACCGAAGTCAGAACCAGGGCAGACATGGACGCTTTGGTGCGGGAGTTAACCCCATGAAAGGATTTCCTGGGCGCACTGGACTGATTTTCGATGAACCGCTGCTCTGGGAGCGAGGAAGAAAAGGAAGATCCGGAATGAGTCTGCCCAGGAGGGACGTCGATGCGTCGCCACCGGCAGAACACCTTATGGGCGAGCCTCCGGATTTTCCGGACCTGAGCGAGGTGGAGGTGGTACGCCATTACACCAGACTCTCCCAGTGGAATTTCGGGGTGGATAGCGGCATGTATCCTCTGGGCTCGTGCACCATGAAATACAACCCCAAGGTCAATGAGAAGCAGGCAAGCCGTCCGGGGTTCGCCGGGGCACATCCTCTGCTTCCGGCCCCTTTGTCTCAAGGGGCTCTGAGGCTGATATTTGAGCTTGAGCGTTTCTTAGCGGAGATCACCGGCATGGATGCGGTATCTGTCCAACCCGCCGCGGGGGCTCAGGGTGAGCTTGCAGGAATGCTCATCATTTACGCTTATCATAGGAGCAGAGGCTCACGCAGGACCAAAATCATAGTTCCGGACACCGCACACGGAACCAACCCTGCCAGCGCAACTCTCTGCGGGTTTCAGCCTCTAAATGTGAAGTCCAACGAACATGGCATGCTCTCGACAGAGACTATTGCTGCGGCCATGGACGAAGACGTAGCCGGGATCATGGTTACCAATCCCAATACGCTTGGCCTGTTCGAAGAAAACATAAGGGAGATAGCTGAAGTAGTCCACTCGAAGGGCGGGCTTGTCTACTGCGACGGCGCAAACATGAATGCCGTCATGGGTATAGTGAACTCCAGTGATATGGGGATTGACATTCAGCATCTGAACCTGCACAAGACTTTTTCCACGCCTCACGGCAGCGGGGGGCCCGGTTCAGGGCCGGTTTGCGTGAAGAAGCATCTGGAGCCGTTCTTGCCGATTCCTCGTGTTGTCCGGGGAGATGACGGGTATCTGCTGTCTGAGGACTTCCCGGAATCCATAGGGAAGCTCCACGCGTTTCATGGAAACTTCGGGGTAATGGTAAAGGCTTACAGCTACATACTTAGCATGGGGCCGGAGTTGAGCAGAGCGAGCCAGCTTGCAGTGCTGAATGCAAATTATTTGAAGGAGAAGCTCAAGGACGTTCTGCATCTTCCTTATGACCGGCCTTGCATGCACGAATGCGTATTTTCCGACAAATTCCAAAAGGAATACAAAGTTAGCACACTAGATATTGTAAAGCGCCTAATGGATTACGGGTTCCATCCACCGACCATCTACTTCCCATTGGTCGTTAGCGGTGCCATAATGATCGAACCGACTGAGACGGAATCTAAAGAAGACTTGGACCTCTTTATTGATGCGTTGAAGGCCATAGCGAGGGAGGCAAGAGAACACCCGGAACTCCTTCGGGAAGCGCCGACGAAGTGCAAGGTTAGGAGAATGGATGAAGTAGAAGCCGCGCGTCATCCGTGCCTTACAGGATGACATGGCCTTTCTTTTTTCTGTATGCGTTCGGCAGGCAAGTAGCTCCAGCGTTTCGCGCGGGATCACCTCAGAGAACGCTAAGGACCCAAAAAATGTCCCTCTGCGATCTCCGGGGTGACCGATCGCCATTTCAGTTGCTGCAGTTGACGCGCATCCATTGAACTGCTTCTTCATAAGAGTTAAACTCGGCACCCACTCCAGCGCAAACCGTCTTAAGGTTCTCAGTTGGGTCGACCAAAGGCGTGGGCTGCCGCGCACATTTTATGACTCGGACCCCGCGTACAACCTTTACTTTGGCGCATACAGCGTAACGCGACAGACTACCCTGGCTCAGACTCGATATTGGTTCTGCACAGACCATTCCCAAGACCAACCCCCAGATCAACAATGTCTTCATGGTTCCTCCCCCTGGTATGATTATTGAGGGAGTTACCATACTCGCCACTGATGTCGCGGGTCAATTTCTTTCTTTTACCGCCTGACACCAGTTCGCCATTATTTTCGTAACATGCTTCATGTGAGCTGTCATTGCGAGGAGTGAAACGACGAAGCAATCTCACTGGTGAGAGATTGCTTCGGGCTTGACGCCCTCGCAATGACAACTGTCGGCCACGTTATGTTATTTATAGCGAATTGGTATGAACCGTCCGCAAGTTTAGCCTGATCAATTCTGGCCAAGAAAAACTGCCTGGTCCATAGGCTTTGATCATCGAATTTGAAAAACTGAAGTACTAGGCGAATATCTCCGTAAACCTGACCGCATCGAGGTCGATTGCCCCAGACTGCCCTCCGGCGAGCTTCATGGCCAGATGTTGCAGTTCGGCCGTTGCTGGATAGGCGCTGTCCATTTCCATCCTCAACGCGATTACATTCATGGAATTCAGGCCGTCAGGGTCGAAGACCATGCTGGCGCTGAGGTTCAATTCGGGATCGAATCCGCCTGCCAGAAGCACCTCAACCGGTGGCGGAGGTGTTTGATCGGCCGGCGCTGGCTCCGGCGACTGATCTGTTTGCGGAACCACCACGTCAGGAGCCGTCTCTTGAGCGGCAGGAACAACCGTCTGAGCAGTCGTCTGTTGTGTGGTGTCAGGAACCACAATTGTCTGTTGTGCAGTCTGGACCAGCCCTGTATCCACGGAACCTGTGGGACTAACAGAAGCAGGCTGGATCTGATCCGCTGAAGCAGTTCCTTGGTCCGCGGCCGAAGCCGTGGAGGTTAGAGCAGCCTGCTGCTCAATCACAGATATCAGGCTGGCACTGCCGTTGGCTGAGGGGCCGTCCATCACCGGAATTATGGAGGGACCAGAAGATGCGCTTATCATCATCTCCAGATCAGGGCTGGAAAATGCTGCGGCCATTGCCATTGCTGCAGGCGGCTCCAAGAAAGGAGGCTCACCGAAGTAAGGGGGATCGGCAGGGTGATTCGCACCTGCCGATGGGGTCGAAGCGATAGTCCTGGTGGGGTTAATGTGGAAATCATCCACGGCCACATGAAGGAAATTGTCACCGGAGAAGACTTCTAGTCCTATCCTAACCGTTGTACCACGCAGGGCCGGGTCCGTGATTGTGACGGAATAATCTTGAAGCTGGGGCACCATGTCGGGACTTGTACCCTCGATAGTTGTCCAGACAGGGGTCGGATTGGATTGGGTCGGGTCGTAAACGTAGAGTGCAATGTACTGCGGTTGCCTCTCAGCCGCTGTGTGGAATTGTGGATCGTGATAGAAGAAGTCCAGATTCCAGTAAGCCATCCGCCAGGTTAAGGTGTACTGCGTGACCGACGGGTCGTTGGGGATCACCACGTCTTGATAGATTATGTCCTTTCGAGGACCACTGTCAGTGCTCACTAGGATATGATCGCCCGCGCCGCCAGTGGGGTCATTCACCGTGATCGATGCGTTCAGGATCCCCTGACTGAGCCCCGATCCATGCCCAGAATTGCGGCGGGTAATCATTGGTCACCAGATCTTGGACCACAGAACCCCCGATATTTGTCATCATGTCTATCGTGGTGTTGTTCGGAACGATCCCGACCAGCGCCAACAATGTTGGATCATCTTCTGTGGTCCTCTCGTCAATCTGCCAGTTACCGGTTAAATTGCTGGATTCAAAACCCGAGTTCTTGATGAGTTCCGTGTGAACGTTGATTGCCGCGGGATCAGGCGACTGAGCCACGGTACTGTCATTGAAGCCCAGATTCAGAAATACTCTGTCGTTGGCGTTGGCAATGACCCATGATCAGGTCAACGTTACCGTCATTGTCGAGATCGCCCAGCACACCGGCCTGGTTGCGAATGGCCGGGTTTTCTATTCCAGTTCCGTTGGCCTGATACGGATTCGAGGTGCCGGGGTTATACAGGTAGTACTTGTCGGTCTGGTTAGTAGTGCCGTAGTCGTTGAAAGCCACCACATCGAGATAGCCGTCTCTGTTCAGGTCAGCCAGTCTTATGCTTGTCGTATTATCAGTTTCACTGCCGATCGGCAAATAGGAGAACGAACCGCCTCCGTTGTTCTTGTAGAACCGATTCAGGCCGTTGTCTCCCATGACTATGTCCACGAAACCGTTGCCGTCCACGTCGCCCACTGCAAGATAAGCCGTGTTCCCGCGTCCCGCGGAAGGCAGGTGTAGTATGTTGGTAAAAGAGCCTGCTCCGTTATTGAGATAGATCAGGTCGTCATGCGGTGTGCTATTCTTCCCAACGACGATATCCACGTACCCGTCACCGTTCATGTCTGCAACGCCGAGAGCGCCAATTGTGGCCGGATGGCGACCGCAAGGGCCTTACCCGTCCCGAAAGTGCCCGAACCATTGTTCAGGAATATGATCACTCTGTCCGGCAGCCTCATTTGTCGCTATGGCTATGTCCTGATCGCCGTCTCCGTCAAAATCGCCAAGAGCCACCGCTGTGGTCCCGTACGCGGTTCGTGCCGGTGAGAGGTCACACCGTTGTTGAACGTGTTCGTCGCCGAATTCCACATATATACATGATCGCTCGTGTTGTCCTGTTTGCCACTACTGCGTCCAGGTAGGTGTCCCCGTTGATGTCTCCCAGAACCACCCGCACGGACTTAGATCGCGTCGTTTCCCATTGGGATCCCGGCACTGAAGTGGCCTGTCCCATCGTTCAGGTAGAAATAATTGGGCCGAACCGGCTCCGGTAGTCTCGTTGGTTTGCCGTCACCAGGTCGAGATAACCGTCGTGATTAAGGTCGGCCAACTGCATGTCATTGGTACCATCCTGAGTGGTGTTGGGTCTTTGTTATTGTGAGTGCCTTGTCCGGTCTCGAATCCTTTCCACGTCCCTGTTGGCGTTGACGGCGAGTATTGGAAAGTCTCCGAGCCGTAATAATTGGCGTTGGGCGTGTATCGCCAGACCTGGGAGTAGTCTCCGCCACCGAGATCCTGCAACGCGCCTTGGGCCGCGAGTGTTCCTGTGCCGGTATAGTTGGTGATGAATTTCACCGCGCTGGCAGCGAAAAGCTCCGGATCGTTCCCCGTGAGAGTGATGTCCTGATACTGACCCGTCTCCACTACCAGTGATTGGTCTACTCCCGCGGTGGGACGGTCGTTGGCCGGCCTGACGGTTACCTTGAACGTGTAGTCGACGGCGTGATTGTCCGTGTCAGTGGCCGTGATCTTTATGTTCGCATAGCCCGTCTGGTTTGGCCCATAATCAAGGGTGAATGCACTGGGATTGGTGATGGTCACCGGCGTGTTGTTAGGCGGGGCCGCGCCGTCCACGTGGGCAAATAGGCTCTGTGTTGTCGGTGCTTGTAATCGTGTACGTGTAGGTCATTTGAGCCGGGGAGGTCTGCGCGTCAAAAAAAGCGTTGTACAGGTTGAGAACGCTGTCAGCCGAGTCTTCTATAACCTCAATGTCGGCTATGCCCTTGCTGACCGGATTCTGTGCGGTCACTAGCTGAAGATCGAAATAGGCCCAGGAACGAATTTGCGGCACTCGTTACATCATTGCCCGCAAACAGCTTTATGTCTATCACGTCGCCGATGTGCGCGCCAAACTGGGCCGGATCGACCACCGGGTCGGTTACCCAACCGGTTGTTGCGTAGGTGCCGCGACCGGTGTTGCCGGACCAACCTGCATCTCGATTGAGATAAGCGATGGGTGTGCCGTTCAAGCTTATTGTGTACCCGAATAGATCGTAGCCCAGTCCGTCACGAGTAAAGAAGTCGTACCCAACCTGAATCTTCTCCCCGTTCCATTTGAATCCCTGGTGCAACTGCGCGGGATTAGCGTCGCCGCCGTCTTGGTCAACCCGCACCATCTTGGTGCCAGAGGCGAAACCGTCGGTGCCGGTGTTGTTGATGACGGTGACAGGTCCGGCATCAGTAGTCCAGCCGTTGGTATTGCCTGTGTCGAAACCAATGTTCTGCAAGAGCGGTTCGTTGAGCCTGGCAGTAACCGTGAAGGTCTCGGCCACGGTCAGTCCGCCGCTGTCCGTGCCGGTAACAGTTATCGTCGCGGTGCCCTGACCTGTGGCGGAGTAATTCAAATTGAGCACTTTTAGGGTGTTGTCGATTGACCAGCTTGAAAGAACCCCATTGGGATCTGTGACACTGGGCGCGGTGTCGTTGTAATCGAGGTTGTCACCATCCTCCCAGTCTTGAAAATATGGCGAAAGAGCGATGGTCTTGCTCAACGGATCACCGGGCCAAACAATGAGGTTCGGCAGGCTCCCGTTTTCGACATATGGTGTAGCATTTCCGCTGTTTACAGTTAAGATGAACGTGTCAGTAGCGGTACTGGTCCCGTCTGTGGCTGTCACAGGGACACTGAGCGTGCCGCTTCCTGTACCGGTGTGGGTAACCGTTATGAGCCCGGTGGCCGGATCGATTCCGCAGGTGTAGGTGCCGGCCCCCAGGGTTCCTCCAAGAGCGCCGAGCGAGTACGAAATTGCGGGCGTGGTCCCGAGGGGCTTGCCGAAGAAGTCTGCCATGTCGTATGTGTAGTTTGTGAAGTTGTTGTCCACCGACACGTCGGGAACCGGCCGCCAGTCAACTTTGTTCTGGAGGTTGTTGCCGGAAACGGCCTCCATATCAAGCGGGCTCATGACGTGCGCCAGATTCTCCTTGGCTGAAATGAGGCTGTAGTCCCCGTAGTCGCCCAGGTACCAGGTACATGCCTGTACAACGTACCAGCCCGTCTGCGGGAGGCTCCACTGCAACAAGGAGTCTGAATAGAGCGAATATGGCGAGTCATTGCCGGTTCCTGGCGGAGACTTCCAGTCGTCGATCTGCGCGGCCTGCGTCCCGTCAGGGTTATATATTTCCAGAAAAGCGTCTATGTTGAGCGCGTCGTTGTAACCGAGGTCCGGCCGCGAGGTCTGCATGCCTATATAGACAGTCTCACCCGCTGTGCCGTAGAACTTCCAGAATTCAGCGCGCGCGGCCGTCAATGCCGAACGGATCGCCCGCGTCGACCGATCCCCAATATGTATTGTACTGGTTAGGATCGCTCAGGGGCCATGTGCCTCGGAACGAGAGAGCTTCGTTGAAATTGCCTAGTTTTGCCTCGTCCAGGAGGACATACATAGGAGTTCCCGGCGTAGTGGAATACTCCAGGTTCCAATCGTTGCCCGTTCCACCGGTGTCATTCAGGCTGGCGAAGACATTGGCATGAGTGTCGTCCGCGATCATGCCGAGCAACGCCTGCCCGTCAGGGTCCCCGGCCACGGAGCATCCGTAGAACTGAATTTGAGCGCCTTCAGCCAAAACATTCGACAGCGATTTGAGTCCCGACTCGTACTTGAAGAAGTTTGCCAACTGAATGTTGTCCGCGCCAATTTCAATGGCGCCGTCCTTCCCATGGGCAACCACCGCGAGAGTGCCTATTTTCTGCCCCGTGGATTGAACGAGATTCTCCAGGCTCTGTTCAATGGTAATGAGGGTGTCTTTATTCGCATCGACAACGATGACTTTGGCGTTATCCTTGGCCGCCTGGGCAATCGTGTCCACTTGATCCAGAGCGTTGGAAATCGAGAACAACTTTCAGGTCTTGATTGAAGACCTGAGCGGCCAACGCGGCTGTGGTCTGGGAGGGGTTCGCCGAAGCATCACCTTGGGCCGCGGCTGCGTTCTGTCCGGCGGGATCGGTAGCCAGTCCCTGCGCCTGCATTGCATGGTCATTGGCAGCATTATCGTGATTATCCTGCGGTGTCGGCGCAGCAGAAGCATCGAGCACGATTCTCTCTTCCAGCGCGTCCAAAATAAGCTCGGGACCATAGGTCCTGAATCTTATTGGGCTTCGGGATCTCATCTTGCCCTCCTGAGCGGACAATTCATCGGTGATTCAACAAAAAGAGCGCATTCTAGCGTAGTGATGTGAATTACCACATACGGAAGCGTCTCGCAATGTTGCACACCTATTATGCAACAATTGTGCCGATTAATCCGTGTTGCTGCAACTGAGAATTAAGTTGTAATATTAGCGTATTGGATGGATCAGGAAAAGGCTGTGCTCGGCATGAAAAAGCAACAAAAGGTCTAACTGACCCATGAAATGACATTATGCATGACATTATGATGGAATGTTATGGGTTTCCGCCTGAGGTCGCTGTGACCCGCATGGGCCACCCTGACCCAATTGTACCGATACCCAAAAGTGATGACCATCATATCCCTTAATCTGCGGTATGAAGGGCTATGATAGTGTCATTGCAGCGAATGGGTCAGAAATTTTGGCAATTGTTACATAATTGTCATTGCGAGGGCCTAAGCCCGAAGCAATCTCAGTTGGTGAAACAGGTGCCTCGCCTGTCCAGAAATGACGGGCAATCCGGCGTTGCGCGCGGGACCACCCCATCGAAGAATGGATTGCTTCGTCGTTTCTCTCCTCGCAACGACAGCATGAGGAAACCGGACAAGAAATCTGGCAATCTATATGTGTGCTTGTATGTCCCCAATTGTTTATCGCCTACTTCGGCAACGCTTCAGCATAATTAACACCCATTGCGCTTCTAAGCTCCGCCAACGCCGCTTGCCCATCCCCTACTGCGCGAATTGTAGTAACTTGGTCGTTGAGGGTCTCGGCTTGGGCTTCCAATAGGGCCAGTTTTTCCTGAGCATCCATGGCTGCGCGTCTGTTCAACATTTGCAAAACTTCCTTGGAAGCCACATGAGTTTTGCTCGCGGTGTTCAAGCGCGCAACTGCGTCTTGATATTTCAAGGCTGAGGCACGAACCTCGGAAGTAATACCTAGAGCTACTGCTCCAACCTCATGGTAAGTCTTGTCGGCCATGCCCCTGGATGCCTTATATTCCAGCAGGTCGGCAGACCATTCCATGATATCGAAGTAGACCAGCATTCCCACGTCCTTCCAATCTCGCTCGTACAGGTGCTTGTCCTTGTCCCGTGTGTACCGCAAGAATCCGGTTACCTTTGGAAAGGACTTGATTATGGTTCGTCTCACGTCATTGACGGAATTGAGATGGGTTAAACCTGCGACATAGGCTTCCGGTCGGTTCCTTACGGCGATCATCTCCAGATCGCAAGCTCTCTCATCGAAATCCGGTGTGGGGATTTCTCCGACCACAAAGAATCCGCCATCAACGCAGTATTCTGGTGAAAGCTGCATCGCAGAAGCAAGAAGGTTTCGCTGCTGCTCGGCCTCGTTTCGAAGACTGGCCAGCATCCCCTCCGCGGCTATGAGTTTCTTCTTGATTCTCTGGTATCGATCCGCTGTTGCCAGTTTCTTGTCCAACAGTTTTTCGTTTTTTGCGGTTGCCTCTCGCAGGATGTCTACCAGTTTCCGCGCTGAAGGAATGACTTTCTGAAGGGAGAGCAGCTTGTAGTATGATGCCTCTACCACTCCTATGAGCCTCTGGGCTACTCGTACTCGGAGATAGTGCTGCTTGCGCTTATCGTTTCGGCTGCTTCTGCTCAAGTAATAAGCGAGGGCAGCATCCGTGGGAGTCCAACGAGATTCCATAGTATAGCGCCAGGTTTGTCTTTCCCGGCCGGTCGAGAATTGGTTTACACCACTGCCTGTCGTTCCCGGCTGTGGAGTTACTCCCATCTGTCCTAGTACTTCGCTGTAAGAATAGGCTTCGTTGTCTCTTGAGCTGAGTTCCGCTGAAAAGAGGAAGTGCGGCAGGACCTTGGTGCGATTGCTGTATTCCATAGCGGCTTGAGCGGTTTCTTCCGAGCGGACCTTTTGGATGTCGAGGCTGTTTGCAAGAGCCATGGCTTTGCAATCCTCGAGGGTCATCTCCCTCTTGCCGGTGACCGTGGTAGCGGGCCTGATCCGGTACTCCTTGAGGGCTCCAGCGGAGACCGCTTGAGAGAAACCAACGTGGTCGGTGTCTTGGAATGGACGGTCGAAAAGGCTTCGACCAGCTGACAAGAGGTCCTTGGGACTGGTCAGGGGCTGCATCCAGGCCGGCCCACATGAGCTCATAAACAACATCAGTGAGCAGACGCCAACCACCAGTGCCGTCCGCAAAATACCGGTCATTAGGCACCCGGTGACTCAGGGATCAACGTGCCGGTCATGCCGACTTCCAGAGAACCCTTTGAATTGTCGATGAGCACCCAAACCTTTCTGGTCTTGGACTTGGGGTCGATCAGTTTGCCAACCTTTTCCACGATGCCCGGATAGCTCTTTCCGGACGGGTCCACAAACGCAGCGCTGTTACCCTTCTTGAACTTCGGGACAAGTCTTTCAGCCACATTTGCCAGGGCGTAGACCTTGTCGGTATCCACAATGGAGAAGATCTTCTCCAGGCGTTCCACCGATTCGAACTGCTCCTTGTATTTGTCTCCAAAGTAACCGGTGAATGGAGCCTTGACGCGACACCATTCCAGGTTAAGCTGGGCAAGCTCGAAATCTTTTCTGGCCTCTTTCAGTCTGGTTTGTGTAACATCGCGCTCTGTTTCGGCTTTGAGCACATCCTGCTGAGTAGTGGCGTCTTGAGACAACAGCTCCCTGTGCAACTTGAGGTTTTGTTCCGCGCGTTCCAGCGCCAATACCAGCCCTCTGACGGCTTCCTGGGCCTTCTCTGCAAGCAAAGTGTAGCGTTTGGTGGAGATCTCGACGACGACCTGGCCGCGTTGAATCAGGTCTCCTTCCTGAAAGTGAATTGCTTCGATCACCCCGCTTACTTCGGATGCCATGTCTGCTGAATGGTGTGGCCTGATCGTGGTGGCTCGAAGTGAATCACTGAAATCCGTTTCCGGGGCAACGAGTTCGGGAGGTTCAGGAGCGTATGGAATCTCAGGGGCGGGTGTTGGATCAGGCGCCGCGACATCTGCGGCTGTGGCCGGGGCAGCCTGCGCACATATCAGGCAAGTCGCGACGAGGCCGGCAAGAATGCGAATACGCGGCTTCGACGCAAGACTCCGCAGCGTCTGAAAAGAATTACATTGCATTTTTGAAAATATCTTCCCTATATTATTACAGATTCATAGCACATTTAACGTTTCGCGTCAACCAAAAACCCTCGCGGGATTTCCGTGAGGGTCGTTTGAGGTGCTGAAAGGATCTATGGCCCGTGTGGAAATTAAGGTCCAATTAGCGTGAGGTCATCTTTTCAAGGCTGGCAGGGCTAGGAATTGTCATTGCGAGGGCTCAAGCCAGAAGCAATCTCAATACTCGGCCGTGGAGATTGCTTCGCTGCGCTCGCAATGACAGAGTCGGCTCACACCGCCTCGTGTGGAATGCTGGGAGGGGCTCAGGCGACCAGTTCTGCAAGTTATTTGCTGGACAGGATACTAGAAATAGATGGAGATTCGATTCCAATGTGTCTGCAATCGCCTAGCGAGAATGCGAAACAGGCTCAATTCCATTGTGTCAATCTTTCCAATACCTTTCATTCCCGCTTTCACATAAGAAGGCGCCTCGCCAAGTGGGGCCCGGACTCTATACACATTGCCGATTCTAGGCAAAGCCTGGGCCACAGAGGATATTTCCTCCACTCTGAGGCTGTATCCTTTACTCGGTTCGCTGTCGAGGAACACAGTGGCAGGTTGCCCGTTTTTCACCAGGCTTATCTTGTCTTCCGGCACGTAAATGGTAACCCACAGATCTCCCGGGACCGCGATTTCGCAAAAGGGCTCACCAGCTTTAAATTTCTTTCCAACAAAGCTCTCCACGTCCTTCGATACGACTATCCCGGAAACTGGCGACCGGATCTCCAGGTACTGCCGCTTCCACTTGAGATATTCCATCTCTTCCCATGCACTCGTGCGCTTGAGGCTTACCAGCTCGCTTTCGGCCAGTTTGGAGGGATCTCGAGCGGATTCACTTCTGAGATGAGCCATCTGCTTTGTCAGGATCTCAAATCGTCTTTGGACACTCTTTATTTCGTGAAGCAGCTCTCGTTTTTCCAGGACTGCGACCACCTGGTCCTTTTCCACTCTGGAACCCTCTTTCACATCGATCCGTTCCACAAGGCCGTCCATTTTGGCAAATGCCATGTGCTTGTCTCTGGGGACCATTTCGCTGGCGCCGCCAACTGTGTAGTGCACGGGAACGGCGAAGAAGGCAACAAACAGCACTGCCGCCATAACCAAGATGGCCGGCAGATACTTGCGATACTTGGCCATGCGCTCACCGGCTGCTCGGTCCGAAGTGACCAGGGCCCAAGTTGCCGGTTTCTCGTGGAAGAGCCATTTCTCAGACAGCGCAGATGCAAGAAGAGGGGCTATGCTCAGTACCGTCAGGATCTCTATCCGATTGGGGGGCCTGGTCTCATAGAATTCCAGCAGCAGGTGTCCAAGTACAGTCTTGTTGTGCTTGAGTGGAACACATAGGATGAAAGAACAGCCTGCACGCTTCATGTAAGACATGAGCCTGTCTCTTGCTTCCGGAGCCAACTCTTCCTGCGACAGTTTTGCCGCGTCCGCGTCTCCGGAGAGCCAGACTCCTCGATCGACACTCTTCAGGCAACCGGCTAGTTCGCTGGCAACCTCGTAAAACTTGAACTTCTTCTGGAGGGCTGGTTGATTGGTGGCAGCCACGAGAGCGGATTTTCCCCCCATGTGGGTGATCAACAAGGCTCGGTCAAATTCCACCAGGATACGCAAATCGTTGGTGAGCATAAAGAACAGCTCGTCAAGTGACTCGGCCTCCAACGCTCGCTTTGATAACTCAAGGGACAGAGCGAGCGCCGTTTGTTTGACTTGGGCGGAATCCTCAGAGGCCGGTCCTGAGTTTTCCGTCGGTGTTGCCCCATCATCTTTCGCCGCATCGTCTCTTGGCATCAAGTCTCCCGTTCTAAAGGAATGATTCCCGGTTAAAGGCTCTGATCGTGTTTTCGTAAAAGCGGATCATAATACTCTTTGGAGGCAAATACACGGCCATCCGGCCTGTCATCCCGAGCAGCACATCGCCTGTGTCGTTGGCAATGTTGACTGAGCAATCATAGAGGGCTTCCAGCGGCACGTCCTGTTGCTTTTCACCTCTGATTTCGGTAGCGACCTCACCCCCTAAACGGCTCGAGAAGGGTGAGTGCCCCATGTCTGTTTCGCTGTAAGACTTTATGGAATCGATCTGTTTTCTTATGAGCCGCCCTACTCCGATGGGTAGCCATATTTCGACATTCTCTCCCTCATGAACCGAGTGAACCTCGGTTTCGGGGACCAGGGCGTGAACAACACACTCCCCCAAAGATTTAAGTTCTCCCACCACAGCCCCTTCCCCCGGCTGAAATCCTTCCTGAAAAGTTGGTTCAAGACTGGTTACCGCGCCGTCGAATGGCGCGGTAACATTGGTTTGGGCGAGCTTGAGTTGATCTTTGAGATGTTCTATTTCGTCATGGGCTTGACGCAATTCCACTTCTTTACCTTCGGCTTGCCACGCCAGCTTTTCCTCCAACAGGAGCATCTGTATCTCTTTTTCGACTGTTTCGCGCTGTATTTCTGCCTGACGAAGCTTCAGCTCGAGCAGAGAAGTGTCCAGACGAAAAAGCGTATCCCCCTTTCTCACAGCATCCCCCTCCCGTATGAATACAGCGCTGACGATGGTGTGTAGCGGTACGGTAAGCTTCTGGGTCTTCTGAGAGCCCACAAAACACGGATAGACCGATCTCGACGACCAGGGTATGCACAACGGAACGGCAGCTACTGCCAGGATAACGAAAAAAGCAGCCAGTCCGGAATACCTGGGTTTCAGCTCTTGCCTGGTCTTGTACAAGGTGGCAATTCCCTGGAATACCGGCCGAACCATGAATAGCGAAACCGCCAGCAGTCCGAGCAAGATGCCCAGCACCTTGTCGAAACGGTAGTAGACCCCGACAGCCAGACCTGTGTAAAGGGAAATGCGGTAAAGGAAGGCACATACCCCGTAAATGGTGAAGAGGACTGACTGGCCAGGGGTTCTTGCTGGCCTTGGAATTCGGTCTACTCCCATCACCCTGTTCATGAAGAGATATTTGAGGTGCCTGAATGAATTGGTGTACAAATTGGGCATCCCCAAAGCGTCGGTTAACAGAAAATATCCGTCGAACTTGAGCAAAGGATTTCCGTTAAACAGGAGCGTCGAGGTAAAAGAAACGGCCATAAGGTAAAAGGCCAGGGAATTCACCATTCCGGGCCTGGTAAAATACCAGACATAGGTGGCCACAACGGCCAACGCCGCTTCAGCCACTATGCCCGCGGCCGCGATGGCTGCTCGCTGCTTTCGGTCTGCCAGTTGCCAAGCATCTGTTGTATTGCAATAGAGACATGGGAAAAAGATCAAGAAGGCGACTCCCATTTCCGGCACGTACAGCCCAAAGCTCTTGGCCGTGTACGCATGGGAGAACTCGTGAATCAACTTTGTCAAAGCTATTGTGAACCACAAAAACAATAGATTCTCAAAATTAAAGAAAAACAGATACTCTAGTTGCATTCGCGATATTCCGGAGACAATTAGGTACAGCGCCCCCGGGGCCGCAAGAGTAAATAATAGTGCAGTCCATTTGTTTGCCAAGTAATTGAAAAGCCATAGGGTCCGCTCAAGAAAGCGATCCGGATTCAAAACCGGAATGAACAAGAAATAGACACTGGAAAGAAACTTGGCCTTGGCAGCTTTGCGCATTCTCTCCTTTTGCTCTACTTGGCGCTTCGCATCCCCATACCTCGTGCCCAATAATAGACCCAACTGAGAAGCCTTTACCGTTATCTGTTTTGCGTCGGACAACGAATAGTAGTGGCCGGCTTGCTTGAGTCTGTCGACGGCCGCCTCCACGGTGGTGGAACCGTCCAGCATCTTGAGTAAGTTGTATTCATATTCAGAGAGCTGGTAATACCTCTGAGAAACAGAGTCCCTGAGGACAACTCTTTTCTGCCCACCAGCCTCGGCCTGCTGATAACTCACCAGGTCCGCGCGGAATTTTGGAAGGGATTCCATGTCAATATCACCAACTGTTCCATCGCTGGCTTGCACCCTCTGGAAGATGACAGATTCCTGCCAGCCGGAGCCTTTTCTGATTGTCAGTAAACTATTCTACACCGTCCGCGAGTCAACGGGAAGAGAGCAGCATGTTGAAACTCCACGGTGTTTCAGCCAGAAGATGCATTGACGGCTTTGCCCAGATAGCAAATACGGAAAAGCCAAAAACCTCATTGTCCTTGAGAGATCAATAGAATAGAATCGTGTTCGCGAGCAAGCTCTATCAACTGCGAGGTGAATCAATTATTTCGCAAGGTCCCCTTCCTTTCCACGGATTTCGGTTGCACTTGACATCGAAAGCCCCGCCGTCGTATGAGTATTTTCAAAGACCGAGCGACAGCGACCCTGATGAAGGAATGGTGTCTGCTCTGAAACCGGAATCCAAACATTGGGCTTCTCACAGCGAGATTCCGATTTGGCATTTTGCACCATGAGGATCACTTGGTTTTTTAGCTCGTTGACCGTATAATATTCTAAGTATAAGATTATTGAACTTATGGCAGGTAAGCACAAGTCAGCGCAAAGGTCACAGCATGGACTATATGAAGCCGGAGATCATTGACTTGACAGTGGAAACAGCCGGCGGAGCTCCCTGTAATAACGGATCCAGCAATTATAGTACCGGCTGCACCAATGGTTTGGGCAATCAAACCAGTTGCAATAACGGCACAGCGCATGGCTCCGGCCCAGGTTGCCGACCTTTCGGTTACGGTGCTCAACAAGGCTGCTCCTTTGGCTTTGGCGGCTGATCCTGAGCTGTAGCCTCCGGAATGATAGGGCTCATTTGGTGCACAGCGTCGCATTGCCTCCGTGCTTGCTACCTCCAGGCGGTCAATCACTGCGAAGAAGCCTCCCCTGAATCCCGGCACTCTGTTCGCCCAACACGGCATGCCCCACAGAGCCAAACAAATCGTGGATCATCAAGAACATAGCTCATACTTCCTGACTCTAGGAGACCGCCTCGGCTGGCGTTTCACCGGATCTCCCGGCACGGAGTCGTGGCTCAACCGGATGGCACGCATCCTGAACTTCCGAGAAGGAGAAGAAGGCGGCTTGGTACACGTCAACTTCAGGCGGAGATCCTCCTCGCTGAACCTGCTCGTCTCTCGGATTCTAAGACGAGACAGTTCCCGAACCGGGCCACTCTTGGGGAAAAGAGATATTCCAGCCGAGGGCTGGACGATGCGTGATTTCGGTTTGATCAGAATCTGGTCTCACTCGGAAGTCCCGAATGTAATCTGTGAACTCAGCCCATGGAGAAGCGACAGCCGGGAGGTGGTGATGATGTGGTATGCACTTCACGCCATCTATCCTGGGATTGTCCAGGCAGGAGGATTGCCCCTGCACGCGGCGCTGGTATCTCGCGGAGGAATGGGGGTCCTCCTGGCTGGAGTAGAAGGTGCCGGGAAATCAACGTGTTGCCGCCGTATGGCGGAAGTGTGGACCGTTTTAGCCGATGACGGAGTACTGATTGTCCCTGGAAATAAGTCATCCTATACGGCTCATCCTCTGCCAACATGGAGCGACCTAATCTCGGGCCAAGTCCAAAGAAATTGCACCGTGGAACATGCGGTCCCGTTGTCCGCGATCTTTTTTCTAGAAAAGGCGTCTCAGGACGAAGTTGTTCCACTGGGTCAGGGCCATGCGTCTGTAATGATCAATGCGTCCGCGTCTTATGTTGCCAGGCAGGGGTGGAAGAAGCCCAATCCGGTTCAGGATAGATGCCTCAAGACAATGATCTTCAACAATTCCTGCTGTATAGCCAAGACCGTGCCTGCCTTCCTGCTTCGTGTCAGTCCTTCGGGGGAATTCTGGAAACCGATGGAACAAGCTCTTCACCGCTCCTCACCGAGCCTGCACCGAGTTCTTGAAGTGGCCAACGTATCGCAACGCGGATAGCATAGGATTGCTCCGCGAGTCGAATGACAGCTACGCCGGTCAATAGGCTATCCTCGGAGAGCCAGAACAGCAGAGATCAAGACGTCGCTGGCACCGCCGCCTGTTATGCGCTAAACTATGAATTGGAGGCAATAATCAGCTCCGGAAATGGGAGATTGCCGTCTGCGGGCATGTATTAGAGCGCCCCTGTAAACCTATTCCAATTCTCTGATCGAGTTCGTGCGCGTCAGAGGAGTATCCTGAATGATTGACCAAATTGACAAATCAGTACCCGCTAATTGCGAACAGCATGAACTTCAGCAGCTCATGGCCAGACTAGAACGGGCTGAGGCGCAGGTCCGGGAGACTCAAGAGCTGCTCCATGGCATCCTGAATGCAATAAACTCGTCCGCGGACGGAATCATCATTTACGACTTGGACGGAAACGTAAGACATGTCAGTGATTCGTTCACCCGACTGTTCGGATGGACCAAAGAGGAACTCTTGGGAAAACGAATACCGTTCATGCCGGAATCGGAACAGGGAACCTCGCTTACTCAGATCAATCGCCTGATTCAAGACGGAAAACCAGTTAGCGGATTCGAGACTAGAAGGCTCACGAAGGACGGAGTTCTGTTGGATGTGAGCGTCAGTTCCTCGCGATATCTTGACGACCAGGGGGAACCAGTTGGAATTCTAGTAATTCTACGTGATATAACCCCGTGGAAATCTATGCAGAGGGCTAGGCAGAGAGCCGTGCATCATCTTTCTCATGAGCTGACCACTCCGCTCGCCATCATAGATGCTTCGTTGCCAAGACTGGCGAGACAGGATGTCTCACCCGAAGAACGACAAAGAAACCTCGACAGGATTAGGAGGAATCTGACTCGATTGAGAGAGGTTCAGCAGATCGTGCAACAAATCGTTGCCCCACCTGAGTACAAACCCCGGCCCTTTCCTATTGTTCCGTTTGTTCTCGACGCCTTGGACACGTTTCGGAAGCAGAGCTCTGGCCGATCCGTGGCACTGCTCCAAAGGCTGCAACCTGTTGATTCCTCTGTGATCGATCCAGACATTTTTGAAACGATTCTCCAGACGCTGGTCAAAAACGCGATTGAGAACACTCCAGATGGAGGCACGGTCACAGTAATTATGGAAGAATCCCCGGCAGGGCCTCTGTTGCGTGTCGAAGATCGCGGGGTGGGCATCCTCCGGCAGGATCAGCCGTTCATTTTTGAGGCATTTCATCACACACAGGATACGGAGCGATACTCCACAAAGAAACCGTTTGATTTCAATGCGGGCGGCAAAGGGCTGGAACTGATGCAACTCAAAATGCTTGCGGAAGAAGGGTTCATTGACATTGGGTTCGAAACCACCAGATGCGTATACCTGCCCACCCACCGAGAACATTGTCCGGGCAGTATCTCCGTGTGTGAACATGTAAAAGACGAGCGCGGATGCAGGGAATCAGGGGGCAGCACTTTCTCCGTCCTGTTTAAGGGACCTCGTGTGCGCGGCCAGTGACACGTCTTTTGATAAAGAGTGGTAGGCTCAGAAGACGACAACAACTCTGTCGAAATGCGTGCGCCTTTCCATTTAATGGAGAGCTTCTTTGACCGATTCGAATGGGAAAAACCGGTCGATTAGCGGCCGAATTTGGTGAAGTTTCACGCCCGCTTCCTCGCCTCGAACATCTCTCTCATGTTGAGCTGCTGATAGCGACGGACAGAGCACTTACTATGCGTAGACGTTCCACATCAGGCCGCAAACTTCTGCCCAAGGGACTCGTGATTATTTACGAAGACAGAGATATTCTTGTGGTGGATAAACCGCCAGGCCTCTTAACGATTGCTACAGTCACAGAAAAATCACGAACAGCTTACTTTATTCTGACGGATTATGTCCGTAAGGGCTTCGCCAGGTCCAAGAATCGGATTTTCATCGTGCACCGACTGGATAGGGAAACATCTGGCATCCTCATCTTTGCGAAGAGCGAAGAGGCAAAGCACCGTTTGCAGAGCCAGTGGAAAGAGACGAAAAAGAAATATCTTGCCGTCGTTCATGGCAAGTGTGAGAAGTGCACGGAGACGATTAGTACGTACCTGGTAGAGAACAAAGCTCACACTGTTTATTCTACGTCCGATGCCACAAAAGGAAAACTGTCTCACACTGCTTACGAAGTGCTCAAACAAACAAAAGACTTTGCTTTGCTGGACGTTGATCTGTTGACGGGTAGGAAGCACCAGATACGCGTACACCTGGCCGATATTGGACATCCGGTGGTGGGAGACCGGAAGTATGGAAAAGGTAATGACGCCCACAAACGTCTGGCACTTCATGCAAGGTCGATTTCCTTCCAACACCCCTTTAGTGGTTCACAGCTCACTTTTGAAACGAAAGTGCCCGTCTATTTCAGCAAACTCGTTGGTAGTTTGGATCAAGTAAGCGCCCTTCAAACCAATGCAACGGAAGCAGAAGCACACCGCCAAAGCCAAGTTTGATGAACCTGATTTCATGACTTGTCGTTCGTTTTGATTTAAAACCCACCCCTGGAATTCTCATTGACATGCCCGCTCGCCTTGGCATCATGGCGGCAACTCTTTTCCAGCTCTACCCGGGCACGTGACATTTCCCCATCGCATACACAAGCGGGGGGTAGGTGGATCGGAAGCCGCACAACGGCCTGACGAAAGTCAATCCACCATTGAAGCCGATTTCAACAATAGGGGGAGGGTCTTTACCTCCAGTGACTAAACCGGGTTTACGCACCGAACGGGGGCGTATTGTGCTTTCCAGCATGGTATCTGCACGTCCGTTAAGTACCGTTTCGGATCTAAACGGATGAACTACGTAATTCCAACAGCTCATATCTAGTTAACGACCAGGCCCGAGTGGGGGTCGCTGGGCCGGCGGATCTGTCTCTATACAACACAAGCAAATGTCCCGAATTCCCGCGGTGGGGGAAGAAGATTCACCGCAGAGAACGCGTGGAGAGGAAAATACCTTGAATACCGGGACGCAATGGACTGTGGCTCATTCGGAAAAGAAAAGCACTCAAATTTCTCAGAGGGTGGGAACGCGGACATAGTTGAACTGCTTTTGGACGAAGGGGTTGACGTCAGTGCTGGAGACGGAGTCGGCAATGCAGCTTTGATGAGTGATGCTGGGGCCGGCTGCCGAGATGAGCCGTTCAGGAGGCATCGGAAAAATACCGCCTCTGATAAAAGGCGATACCAAATGACAAAAAGTGAAAAAGACGGTGCAAAAGTGAATAAATGGGCACCGACCCTGTTTCTCGCTAGAATAGTAGGGAGGGAGGTATGAAAAAACGTGGCATATGGGTAAAGGTCAAGCCTGCTGATGGCTTATATCACCTACGCTTCGACGTATCGCTCTTCACCTATGAGTCAAGAGCAGACGTGACCCCTTTTCTTTTACTTTTATACAGGGAAAGTGCTTGTGGCATAATAACTCTAACTTAAGGAACGCAACACTAGATTTAGACACAATCTGGATTGGCAAAGATGGAACAGTTCACGAGGGTGGGGAAAAATGTCTGAGAAATTGGCAAGTTGAGATAACAGGGGAAACGCTACCAACGCCATTCATCCAGAAAAGCACCTTGCCGGTGGTTCCTGAGGAAGAATCGTGCCTGCTGTACAAGTTGTAGCACGGTTGGCATCGCTAACCGCACAAAAACAAGACAACCAAAGACGATAATTACTGATTCTTTCCACGTAATCCTCATCCCCTTTACAAAAGGCCGCCAGAGGGCGCTGAACTCAGGCACGTACCAGCAGAAGCACTCATAGGCATACTCATTCTTGAGCGCATATTTCCAAGCCACGCTGTCCGAAGGCCGCTCCCGAAATTCCAACCCAAATGCTTAGGGCCAGGACGGATAGGGATATTACGTTGGTCCACACGCCCTTATTCTCCTCAGTGATCACCAAGGCCAACGCAAGGGAGGCAATAATACTGCCGAAAAGAAAGAATCGGGGTCCCCAGCACCAGCCCCCGTACCAACCCCACCATTTTGAATAGACTATGACGAGCCCGACGAGAAACCAGAGCCAAAACATAACTTCGTTTCTTAGCTCTCCCAGCGACGTGAAGAAACTTGGATCGAAAACACAAAACCAAACCAGGCGAAAAGAAGAAGATGCCTTTTCCAAAACTGAACAGAATTGACAACGCACCAAAGAAGAAAGGATAACTAAAACCGGGTAGCCCAGAGTAAGGCAGGAGAGTCTTATAACCGCGTTCGTTCGGCCCCAGGTAAATAGTGGCAGGTTCACCTGACTTAGCCCACCATTCAAGGGCTACAAGAACGATGGATAGCAGGACCGATCAGTGTGCTACCTGAGTCTCTTAGTATAAAAGATGTATGAACCAACCCCCAATGCCAACCCAACCAAAGTTGCGGGAGTATTCGCCACTGCCAAAGCTACCGCCCCACCCCCCCATGCCGGTCGACTGCGCAGCAATAGAACCCCAGAAGCAACAAGCGTCGCCGTAAACACTTCTCCGTAGAAATTGCGGACGTTGTGGGGAAACATAGATCCCACCATCATAATCAAAACGAACGCTACAATCGTTTCTCTCTTGAAGTGAGTTCTAAACACGTAACAGCAAGAAGCAAGGAACAAGAAGAAGAGTGCCAAATTATACCTCGCCGCCCACCAAGATGGGCCAAAGGCAATCTTTCCCAGAATGAAGAAAGGCGACGAGCACACCACCATGACGTGGGAATATTTCATAGAGCTAATCGAATTAGATTCAGACCAGCTGGGTGAGAGATTCCAACCTTGTAACCCCATCACCAGAGACCTCGAAGGATAAACAGACGCATAGGATAACCACCCCGCATGCTATCAATACGT
This sequence comes from uncultured delta proteobacterium, assembly GCA_963786905.1. Lineage (GTDB taxonomy): Bacteria > Desulfobacterota > Desulfomonilia > Desulfomonilales > Desulfomonilaceae > CAWBBA01. Next base: position 37,882 of record CAWBBA010000040.1, read on the forward strand.
CATCAACCACCGAATATATTCTTTGAGAAAAGGGCCCATTATTGATCGAAGACCAACCTCTCACGACTAGCCTCCTAGTGTCCTATCCCGCAACTAAGTTTGCATATTGTTTCGACCTTTTTAAGGATGGAATCAGCGGTTGCTGTCCACACGAAAGGTCGGGCATGTTCATTGTAATGAGCAACGAATTCTTCGATCTTGGAGACGAGCTCTTTTGCGCTGCGAAAAGAGTCTCTGCGGATCGCTTTTTCAGAGATATGCCCAAACCACCGCTCCACCTGGTTGAGCCATGAGGAGTAGGTGGGAGTGTAATGCATGGTGAACCGGGGATGGTGTGCCAGCCATGTCCACACCTTGGGGTGTTTATGAGTGCCGTAGTTGTCCGCAATGACATGCACATCCATCTCAACAGGGACGCTCTTGTTGATCTTCTTGAGAAAGGCAAGGAATTCTTGGTGACGATGTCGGGGTTTGCAGTCGGTCAGGTACTGTGCCGTTTGCCGTATCCAGGGCTGCAAAGAGCTTTGTAGTGCCATGGCGGAAGTAGTCGTGCGTAACTCCTTCCACATACCCCAATCCCATGGGCAATACTGGCTGGGTACGCTCAAGCGCTTGGATTTGCGACTTCTCATCTACGCATAACACAACCGCATGCTCGGGAGGATTCAGGGACAAGCCAACTATATCCCTGACCTTTTCCACAAAGTAAGGATCGGTGGACAGCTTGAATGACTTCGTCCTGTGGGGCTGAATGCCAAATGCCTGAAAATAGCGCTGCACAGAACTCTTGGACATGTCGGTGGCCTGACCAGCACTCCTCACCGACCAGTGTGTACCGTGGTCTGGAGCACTCTCCAAAACGGTTTGGAGCAGATTCGCCACTTTCTCGTCATCATGGCTCCTCGGACGCCCAGGCCGGTGCTCACCGTACAGACCGACGAGCCCACTCTCCAAAAAACGGGAGCGCCACTTGCCTACCGTCGGCATTGATACGCCAACCCGTCGAGCAATTGAAGTGCTCGTCTCTCCATTTGCAGAGGCAAGAACCATCTCTGCCCGCCTCACCAAGCCGTGAGGAGCTACCCGTGATCTCGTCAGTTCAAGCAACGTTTTTCGCTCCAACTCAGATAACGCGATTTCTTGTTTCTTGGGCCGTGCCATTCTCCTTATCGGCCTCCATCATTAGGATGGAAGTTTTATTCCAAAAAACACGCACTTCTGCAAGTTATTTGCGGGAGAGGACACTAGAGCCGGTTGCAAAACCTCATAGACATTTTCTCAAAGTAATCATGACGCAGGCCATCTCGAAGAAGGCGACGAACATATTGATATGATTCTCATATCTGACAACGAGTCTTCGATAGTCTCCGATCCAGCTGAAAGTGCGCTCGACTATATATCGTCTCCTGTAGCGATCCCAGAGTCGGTCGTCTTGTCGATTGACGTTTCGATGATTCTTCCGATGAGGCGAAAGAAGGTTGATGCCTCGTTTTCTCAGACGTTTTCGAGCGGGATCGCTGTCATATGCCTTGTCTCCGATCACTCGTTTGGGCCGGGTCCTGGGTCTTCCTGGTCCTCTTTTCGGGATCTTGATGTCCGCGAGGACTTTGTCAAGGAGCCTGATCTCAGCCGGCGAGGCAGAGTCGGTATAGCTTCCCAGAGGAATACCCTTGCCATCGACCACCACCAGGCACTTTGTTCCCTTGCCCCTTTTGGTAGGTCCGACCGCCGCGCCCCTTTTTTTGCCGGGATGAATGTTGCATCCACGAATGCCTCTTCCCAATCGAGGACGCCTTTCTCGTCAAGCTCCGAGAGAAAGGCTCGCCACATCTCTTTGAGGACACCAGTTTCATGCCATCTCTTCAGCCGACGCCAACAAACCGAGTAATGCGGATACCTCCTGGGCATGTCTTGCCATCGGGCGCCAGTCTTGAGGATCCAGAGAATTCCCTCGAAGCAAGCCGCTCATCGACCGGTGGCCGCCCACCCTTGGGATTCTTAGGCCGTTTTGGGATCAGCGGCTCGATCTTCGTCCACTGTTCATCGGTAAGCATCCGCTTGCGCACACTCATCGGTTTACCTCCGAAGAGTGTGCTACACGAAATATATCGAAAGTACAAGGGGTTATTTGATTCGCGATTACACGCGGTTACGCCTCTTCGGAGGTTTTGCAACCACTTCTAGCCTCCTGTCCTGCAAATAAGTTACGTAACCGCCCGCCTGAGCCCCTCCCAACATTCGCCACGAGGCGGTATGGGCCGACTCTGTCATTGCGAGCGCAGCGACGCAATCTCGCGGGGTTGCAGAACACGCGCTGGAGATTGCTTCGTCGTTTTACTCCTCGCAATGACACAGACTTGCGGTCAAGCTGGACCCGGGATTTGAAAGCTATTTGAGGGACACCACACTAGAAGTGGTTGCAAAACATCATAAACATTTTCTCAATGTGATGATGTGTGCCTCGCTTTTTAGTTCTGACTGTTATTGAAGAAAGGGCTGTTCTCCGGGACGATCTTGTGCGTAATGGATTTGTGCAAGAATCCATTGAGCAAGGAGGCCCCGGATGGAGGAGCAGATACTGCAAGCGCAGGGAGAGTTCAACAAGGTCATTGACTTTGTCACGAGAGAAGCCCTTACCTGGCGCCGTTGAGGATCTGGTACGATATTAGATTCGGCGTCTCGGGCAAAACAAACGGTAGGGAGTTCTTTACAGGCCAGCGATATTCATACGACTACTTCTCGGACGGAGAGACCTACATACCGCCGATCGTGCGAAGGATTTATCGTGAGGAACAATCGGTTTGAGAGGTTTTTGGAGACGATCCTTTTGACGTGACCGCCGATCCGGGATTCCACCGGTCATACAATAAACGCGTGATGGGACGGACCAATCCGGTGACGCTGTTGGCGCTGTACGTCTACAATAACAACACGGCCCTGCAGAAGCGTTTTCCTTACATCTCGGGGAAAGGGGCGGTCGAGTATTACGAATGGTTTGTTTTTCGTGGCCGGGAGCAGTATAAGATACCTAACTTGCGTGCCGAGCTCATAGGAGGGCAAGTGGCCCCTAGACACAGTAAAGTACAGAAAAACCTCTCCCAGAAGCTTCTTTGTTACCTAAGAACTGCAGTTTCTCTCGTGCTGGATAGTTCTCTCGCAAGTCGTCCAATGCCCACTGGTGAGGCCAAATCCAAGACTGATGGGGCTAAATTTTGCCCTGTGCCTCGGACGACTGGACTATCGGATGGTCTAGCGCGGTTAGTGCTCCGTGCGGCTCGAGCTATCGTACCTCCCAAGTTACGACGCAGGGCATTAGATTGGCTTCGCTTCAAATTGATCGACTTGACTTATGCCGTGTATACCCGAGAAAGAGGCAGCGTCGTAGGACTGCTTCCTCCGACTGAAGGCTTCAACTTGGTCGGATTTCTACTTGCTGAAATGGGGTTGGGAGAGGGAGCACGAAGTACATTGAGAGCGAGTCTCGCTGCAGGAATCCGGGTAAACCCTGTCGTTTACAACGGATGTCCGCAAAGGCAAGAGGCTACTCTTCCGGACGCATTGGAAAAGGTAGTGGACGCAGACTTTACGGTTAGTATTATTCATTTGAATCCTGAAGCTCTCGGCAACCTGATTGCCTCATCGGATTTCGACATGTTGATGAGTCACTACAACATAGGATACTGGGTATGGGAGACAATGGATTTTCCCCCGGAATGGCAACGAGCTGCGCGGTTGTTTGACGAAATCTGGACGGCCTCGACGTTCTGCCAAGAAGTCTTTAGTCGTAATTTGTTAATTCCAGTAGTCCGAATCCCTCACTGCGTTGAGCCTGAAATACCATCGGGGATCACCCGCATTGATTTGGGGCTTCCTGCACAAGGGTTCATTTTTCTTTGCATGGCTGATATGTTTAGCACGCCGGAACGCAAGAATCCCGTAGCTGCAGTGGAAGCATTTCTTCGCGCTGAATGGCCCCAGCAGGAAGAATGCTATCTGGTCATAAAAATCATCAATTCATTTCACAGGCCAGACATTATGAAGCTACTAAACGAGTTTGCACGGCGATACAGATCCATTCTCTTAATAGACGGCTACCTGGACCGACCTCGCGTTAACGCATTGATTGGTTGCTGTGACTGCTTTGTATCGCTGCATCGTGCTGAAGGATTCGGGCTGCCGCTAGCTGAGGCAATGCATATGGGGAAGCCAGTGATCGCAACAGGCTGGTCTGGAAACATGGACTTTATGACCCCATGGAATTCTTTTCCGGTGCGCTATGAGAATGTTCGGATACGAGAGACTGTGGGTTCCTACAAAGAAGGCTTCACCTGGGCTGACCCCGATATTGATCACTGCACCGAGCTGATGCGCACCGTGGTGGCTGATCGAAGCCTTGCGGCAAGTGTGGGAGACAATGCTGCGGCTGACATCCGCCGTGATTACAGCCCCCTGAAAATCGGACAGCTCATGAAACAGCGACTAAGTCAGATAGGCCCTGCACCTGGCCTATAGCCTCATCAGCACCCGCTTACATTTCATGACTTATCAATCACATGGATGTGGGTTTTTACGTGAAGAAACACTGTTACGATGCACGCGCGTCTTGCAGGTCTTCGAATCCACCGGTTAGGTGCTTGAACCCGTGAAGCGACGCTTCATCCAGTCGATCCTGAATTGTCATGTGGTTAATCGGTACGGGAATGCCGAATTTGGAGTCATCGCCTACAGTCCGGGACCTGAGCTGGACAACTATTTGCGTTTACTGGACTTCATGGTGTGGCCCGAAGTCGAGGCAATGGAGGATGGCCCTCCAGAGCTTATATTCACAGATTTGACGAATCCTGCCATGCCTCTCATCCGCTACCGAACGGGTGACCGGGGTGAGCTGCAAGAAGATGGAGACGGATTCTTGCTGCGAAATCTCATGGGTCGTGTTCACGAACTGGTTCGGATCGAGGACCGAGTATATCCTACACACTATTTCCAAGATTTTTTGGACAAGATTGGCGGCATCACAGAGTTTCAAATCCTGGACAGGAATGACGGACGTCCGTTGTTGAAAATCGTTCCTGATGAGTTTGCGTCCCATGACGCTATTTCACAGCGGGTTGGACAGTGGCTGGGCAACAAAGTTGATGTGATGCTCATTGACGCAGACGGTCTGAATCGAGTGGGACGGAATAGCAAGTTTTGCCATGTTGTGCGAGAGACTTTAGTGAAGGGAGGACCTGATTGTGTGCACTATTCAAGTGCAGAAGGAAATAGCCAAACCATCTCTCGAAGGTCAGAGAACTGTTTCTTTCTGGTCTGCACAGTCAAACTCATCGCTAAATTTAGCCATACCAGTGGCTTTTTTGGCTATAGGATTGTTGGTCCTATTCTGGCCGACTATTTCGTCACGTATGATGTTGATGCAAACCGATCTGGGAGACACCCGATTTAACAACTATGTGCTAGAACACGGTTACCGATGGTTGTTGGGCGATGAACTGCATAAGAGTTTCTGGGATCCGCCCTTCTTTTGGCCTGAACGGAATGTTGCCGCATATTCGGACATTCTTTTGGGAGTCGCCCCAATCTATTGGGCATTTCGGCTGATTGGCATTATGCCAGACACTTCGTTTCAGCTATGGATGATACTGATTGCTGCCTTAAATTATATTGCAATGTTTGCTCTGCTACGATGGGGTGTAAAAGTCTCAATTCTAGCGGCCTGTGGGGGAGCATATCTATTTGCTTTTTCTGCCTCGAGAGCAGGGCAGCTGGGACATCAAGCTTTGCTTCCCCATTTCTTCACAGTCTTAGCGCTCTTGTGCTTGTTCAAGTTTTTCGAGTTCTTGAGCGGCCGTAAGCCTGGAAGCAAAATAGCAATGGGATTATTTTGGACCAGTATTGTCCTTCAATTCTATGTTGGCTTCTATCTGGCCTGGTTCCTGGTGTTTGGGTTGAGTGCGTTCTTTGCCTTTTCCATGACTTTCGAGGAAACTCGCAGAGAGGTTCTTAAGGTCTTTAGCACATACGGCTGGTGGATATTAAGTGGGTCGGTCTGTTCATTACTGGCGATGAGCTGGATGGGTTATCATTATTATTTGGCGTCCCTTGAATTGGGCGGTCGCCCGTGGGCTGAGGTATCATCTATGGTTCCTCGTATCACCTCATGGCTCTATATGGGTTCCGGTCATCTATTATATGGATGGCTCTGTAAGTATACTAACATTCAGTCTCTGCCTGCAGCTCATGAACATGCTATAGGAATTGGATTAATAACCCCTGCGGCGTGTTGTTACGGTCTATGGGCAAAGTGGCGAATACAATGGGTTCGCATTCTTGCCTATTCCACTCTGTGTATTGTATTGCTTGCAATGACCTACCCGTTCGACTTTTATCCCTGGAAAATCGTTTGGAAATATTTTCCGGGAGCTAGTGCGATACGAGCGGTGACACGTATAGGCTTGCTGCTCCTAATACCCTTTGGCATAGCTGTGGGGCTTGCCCTGAACAGCATAAGACGGTGGCCAGTCGCTTTTGTGCTACTAGCGCTGATCTGTGCTGAGCAGGCGTACACGGGACCTTATTATAACAAACTGGAAAGTCGCAAGCAGATCAGAGAAATCGCTTCGCAAATTCGAGATGATTGCTCTGCCTTTTACTACATAAAGGAGGTTTCCTACAGACAGGGGCAAGAACCAGTCTGGAAATACCAAATTGATGCCATGTGGGTACAAATGGAGGTTTCGAAGCCCACTCTGAATGGCTACAGCGGCAATTTTCCTCGCCGGTGGAACCTTTGGGACAATGTGGCGAGCACCGGAGAAGAATTTCACGATATCAAATGCGCTATGCACTCCTGGGCTGATCTTCATGGTCTGGATCCCAAGTCCATTTGCTTGGTCAATCCGAAGGCTGAATCCGACTAAAGGGAAACAGAAAATGCGGGTATTTACTTCACTAAGGTGGCCGCTATATCTTGTGGCTTCTCGGATCTCGGCCCTCTTGTGCCCTTCACCAGTGACCTATAAGGTGCTGGTGCTATGGCCACCGCCTGTTGAAGCAACCGGAAGAACAACTTGCCGCGGTGACGTGAGTTTCGGCGGTTGAAGCGGAAGGTGAATTCATCAAGGTAGTAGTCAAGGTGTTCCGGGCTCACTGCACCATGGTGGGTTCCCATCAGCCAGCGCTTCAAGAGCGAGATAACGTGATGCACACGGGGAAGAAGCTCAATCGCAGCACTCTTTCTTCCGCGCAAGAGGGTCACTTCGTGAATATAGCCCTTCTTGCTCAAGCCTCTGTATCCTCGCCATCCATCTGTATGTATTACGCTGCCGCTTTCAATGGCTTCTACGACGAAGCCGAGCAAGTTCCTTCCCGACGCAGAGTCTATCCGACGCATTCGTATCCTTCCAGTGCCTCTGCCATCATCTTCCAGAAAGGGAAGAAGGGGGTCAAGTCTACTCTTGACGCACATCGGAATTCTGAGGACACCATACTTAATTGATGCTTTGTGTTAGGAATTGCGCTATTTTCAGAATTTCGGAAATGTCCGGGACACCATACCCAATTTCCGCCCCAGCCGGAGAATTAAGAGAGGTGTCCCCAGATTTGGGCTCTGGATAATTCCAGGAATGAAAAATGGCGTTCGTTAAATGGGTAGAAAACCTCAGAACTGTGAACGCAGGGGGCCACGATAATGCGTGGGCCATGTGCACGGTTCCCGGCATGTAATTGCAATGGTGAAAACGAGGATGTAGAGGAGCGAAGTGATGAGTGAATGCAGTCGAAGAGATTTCATGAAATACGCTGGGGTCGCCGGAAGTGCCCTTGCTGTTTTAGACCAAACTCAAGTTATGGCAGACAAGAAGATCACCGCTGCATTGATCAAAACGGACGACCGCAAAAAAGGAGTTAAGAATTCCTTAAAGGCTCTTCGGATCAACCCGGTGAAGAACAAGGATGTCCTCGTTAAGCCTAATTTCAACACGGCGGACGCCTACCCCGGTTCCACTCATAACGATACGCTCGTTGCCCTGGTGGAAGAACTGTGGGGCATGGGCGCAAAATCAATAAGCCTCGGAGAACGGAGCTATCATCCGACCAGCCAGGTCATGCAGCAGAAAGAAATACTGCCTCTCATGAAGGACCTCGGAGTGAAGATCATTGACTTTGATGCCATGCCCGACAAGGACTGGGTACTCATCAAACCCAAACAAAGCCATTGGAAGGAGGGTTTTCGAGTCGCCCGACCAATTCTGGACTCTGAGTGCCTCGTTTCGACTTGCTGCCTCAAGACTCATCAATATGGAGGTGTCTTCACCATGTCGCTCAAGCTGCATGTAGGGTGTGTTGCGACGACTCGTCATGGCTACCACTACATGCAAGAGCTGCACGCTTCGCCCCATCAGCGAAAAATGATCGCTGAGATTAACGAGCCATTTCAGCCCGCAATCATTCTCCTTGACGGGGTGGAGGCATTCGTGGACGGAGGCCCGATGACAGGCAAACGTGCGAATGCAGACGTGTTTGTTGCTTCATCGGATCGTATTGCCATTGATGCCATCGGAGTCGCCGTCCTAAAATTGCTGGGAAGTAATGCGGCCATTATGAAACCGAAGATATTCGAGCAGGAACAAATCGCGCGTGCTGTGGAACTTGGGCTGGGCGCAGCCTCCCCTTCCGAGATCGACATAGTCGCCGCGGACAAAGAGAGCCGTGAACACAGTAATCGCATAATGGATATCTTGAAAGAGGGATAGTCTTGATAGAACGATGCTGTGATACGAATCGTGAGACCAGCCTCTCTGTTGCCTCAATGTAATAGGGGCTTACATATAATCTCCCAGACTTGCCGGCGGTTTTGGTGAACAGAATCCGTGAATAATTCCATGACCGATCAATCCTCAAAACGGGCCGTTCTTTTTGTCGCTACAGCGAGTTCTCTGTTGACCCCCCTCATGGTGTCGTCAGTGAACGTGGCCTTTCCAGCTATTCAAAAGGAATTCCATATCGACGCTGTATTGCTTGCCTGGCTTGCAACGTCATATATCCTGTCTGCAGCAGTTTTTCTGGTACCGTTTGGGAAAGCAAGCGACATCTTTGGGAGGAAAAAGATATACGTGATCGGTATCGTGGTGTTCACGTTTTCCTCCCTTCTGTCGGCTTTGGCTGTAAGCGCTCCAATGCTTATTCTGTTCAGGATCATGCAGGGGATGGGGAGTGCTATGATTTTCGCCACAGGCATTGCCATTGCGACGTCTGTGTTTCCCCCTTCCGAAAGAGGTAAAGCTATCGGGATCATCGTGGGGGCCGTTTACATCGGTTTATCTATAGGCCCTTTTTTAGGGGGGGTGCTGACCCAAATGTACGGATGGCGAAGCGTATTTGGATCAATGATCCCCCTGGGGTTGCTAACCACTTACTTGGCTGTCACTAAATTGAAATCGGAATGGGCCGATGCCAGAGGGGAGAAGTTGGACCTGCTGGGCTCCCTCTTGTATGGGGTAGCCATCACAGCAATCATGATCGGACTTTCAGGCCCGCCTTCTGCCACTAGCGTGAGCCTCATGTGCTTGGGTTTAGTTGTTCTGGCCCTATTCATCTTCTGGGAACTGAGGGCCGAATTCCCTGTTCTCGACATAAGGTTGTTTACGATGAACAGGGCATTTGCGTTTTCCTGCCTCGCCGCTCTGATAAATTATAGTGCCACGTTCGCCGTAACTTTCATCTTAAGCCTCTATTTGCAGTACATTAAGGGATTTGACCCAAGCGCGGCGGGACTCGTGCTTATTGTTCAACCCTTGACTATGGCCGTATTTTCACCAATCGCAGGAAAGCTCTCAGATAGAATAGAGCCTCAAAAAATTGCGTCCGCAGGAATGGCCGTGACTGCCGCGGGCCTACTGGGGTTGAGTTTCTTAAGCTTTCAAACCAGCCTATTGTACATCGTTGCTGATCTGCTTATAATCGGATTCGGCTTTGGCCTCTTCTCGTCACCCAACATGAACGCGATTATGAGTTCCGTGGAAAAAAAATCTTATGGCATTGCATCGGGCGTGGTAGGCTCTATGCGTATGCTGGGTCAGATGTTCAGTATGGGCATTGCCACTCTAGCATTTTCGCTGACCATGGGCCGGGCACCGATAACTCCTAAACTGTACCCGGCCTTCTTGGAGAGTGTCGATGCGGTCTTCACGGTGTGTGCAGTGTTGTGCATTTTGGGAATTTTCGCTTCCCTGGCCAGAGGAAAGATAAGAGATAATTCCGGGGAACAAGCCAGCGCGGCCACCCCAATAGGATTGCCGGAATGCAGAATGGCCTCAGCAACACCAGTCCGCATAAATCCCTGGGGGGCCGATTACACCTATTGACGACGCGGCCATTCGACAGCGTTGACTGTCGTGACCGACAACAAGGAGGAAGTATTGATGTCAAAACAATTAATGGAGTATTTTAACAAGCAGCCGCGGCTCGGCATCTTGAGCACGGCGGACAAGAATGGCAAGGTCGATTCCGGCTATTTCGGATCACCCCGGATGACGGATGAAAAGACGGTAGTCATGGGGCTTGGCAAGAATCGAACCTTTACTAATCTTCAGGAAAACCCCAACGCTTGTTTCTTGATCATGGAACCGGGCAGCAAGCTTCCTGAATGGAAAGGCGTACGGGTGTACTTGAAGATGATTGACTGCCAGACTTCGGGTGAAAAACTGGACACCATAAAGGGCCGTATCGCAGAAGCAGCCGGAGAGAACGCTGCCAAAATGATTCACGCCGCCATAACCTTTGAGATCGACGAAACCAGGCCGCTGGCCGACTTCGGCCAAGGCTGGGAAAAGTCCATCTGAGGCCTGAGTTTAAGAAAACGAACGAACACAGGCAAAGTCTGACATCTGCTTAAAGCGTCTGAGTTGAGGACTATTGGGGAGGTCACGATGAGCAATCCACTTGATCCGGTACGAATCGCTTTCGACAAGGCCGTGGGGCCTTACCGAAAAAGGCAGAAGATGATGGCTGACTTGAAAGAAGCGGATGTCGGTAAGGAGCGCCGGGCACAGCTCGTGAAGGAATCGACCCAACTTGATGCAGATTGGCTCGAAGCTCTGGTTGGGCTTTGGAAGGCCATGGACAAGTGTTCGGTTCTCCGTGAAAAGATGGGTGCTTGAAGTTACCCTCGGTGTCCAAGGGCTTCAACCTGGTTCCCCGATCTGAGTGATTTCAGTCTGGACCCGCGTCCGAAACTGAAAAAACCAATACTGGTTCACTACAGGAAGCGATTAAGCAAATCGTCTCCGCGTGGAAGACGCAGGCCCTGTCTCCGCCCTTCCCTACCGTCATTCTGCGGAATTCAAATAAGTTCCGCCAGCGAAGACACAAACTTTGACTTGCTGAAGTAGAGGAGAGTTTTCCGGTGCATAGGCGTTTAAATAAGCTCTGTCCTGGAGGGACATCCCGATAGTAGTCTCGGCGAGTTTATCCAGCCGGGAATGAACGGCCAAGAGAGCCATCTTCGTCCCTGAGGGGCGCGATGAATCCGGTTGCCATTTGGGGACTATGAACTGAATCATTGCTCACCGGTCACCGGCAATGAATTGCCGGGCTACTATCATTGAGCCCCTCGGGGCTCACAAATTTCGAGGAACCTGGTATTGTTGACGCCAATGGGAGTTTCCCCGGTGCCGCGAGATGTGGAATTCGACTGCGGAACGCGGAGTGTGCTAGGGCGTCTGTTTGAGATTCCGGAGCACTTTGAGGCCATTTCGGAGGGACTGAATATGCAGTGCTTGATGGACCACATCGTTTTGAACATGGAAGATGACGACAAGATGATCTCTTTCTATTCGAAAGTACTGATGATGCCAACTGAGCGCCTGGACGAGTACCGTGCCGGGAAAGTGCCATTCCCGTCTGTGCGACTGAATGCGGACACAATCATCGACCTGTTTCCGAAGAAAATGTGGCAGAAAAGCGCTCGGATTGGAGAGGGACGTGAAAACTTGAACCACTTCTGTATCGCACTGACCAAGGATACTTGGCAGGAACTCCTGAAGCGACTTCAGGCCAACACAGTCCCGATAGAAGAGGGACCTGTTCCACGTTGGGGAGCGCACGGGACTGGAACGTCGGTCTATTTTCGAGACCCGGAAGGCAATCTCATAGAGGCAAGGTATTACGAGGAGCGCAACAGTTAGGAGAAATGTCTTCTTGGGTCATGAAAGGATGAGAACTCTATGCAACATTCACCATTGAATCCTTCCGGCAAAGGCAGGATTCTGGTAGCCGATAGCGATCTGGAGAAGTATTGCGCTATGGCCGTCGAAGCCGGGGCCACACATGCCAAACAGATCCATCCAAGCAGCGTCGTTACAGCTCCGTGGGTACGACTAAAATGCCAGTTTGGCTGTCCAGGCTACGGCAAGGGGCATTGCTGCCCGCCGCTTACGCCGACATCTGATGAAACCAGGGCGATCCTGGATTGTTACCGAAGGGCGATTCTGTTTCATATCGAATCCCCGTATGTGGAGGGAAAAGAAAAGGATGTCCAGAAGTATTTGGACAAGTTGGTCGAACTGGAAGGAGAATTGTTCAAGGATCACTACTACAAGGCTTTTCTTTATTTGGCTGGACCTTGCCGGCAATGCAAGAAATGTGGAGCCGTCGAGGGGAAACCTTGTGTTTCTCCGTGGAAAGCCAGACCTTCCATGGAAGGTTGCGGAATCGATGTTTATCAGACGGCCCGCAACAATGACTTATATATTCAAACGCTTCGGGAAAAGACCGAAACGAATAATCGGTACTGTTTGATGATGGTCGACTAGAGCTGGCGGAAAAGCCATGGTACAGGACCCTCACTTCCCGGGGCGCAAGATGGAAGCACGAATTGTCATGATGGTACACGATGCTTTGTGGGTGGAGGCACCGATTTCCCTTACTGCCTTGCCGTAGTGCATAGCCCGGAAATATAGCACCGTGCCCTCCACTCGGTGCCGGTTCCCATGTCCCTTACCGCCTGATCGAAGTAACTTGTACGGGCCGCGAATCCCGGCCGTCGAGTCAGTAGGTGGCCGGCTCGTGACAGACGGCATCCCCGCCCCGTCCGTGACGATCCAATATTCGTCCGCGAATGACTGTGTAACCCCACCAACAGCGATCAATGTCACCAAAGCTATTACGAGACTTAGAGTCTTCATTTTTGCAACATCTCCGTATATCCATTTCCTGATGCTGGTTATTGCTTCTTCTAATAACCATTGAGTGCCCTTGCACTGCTTCAGTAATTTAGATGCGAATAAGCCGCAAAAGATTTGCACGGGGACAGGTCGGTCAGTAACCCTATATAGCGAGCGCCAAATATTTTGTCCGATTCGCCATCGCCGTGTCATTGCGAGGGCGAAGCCCGTGGCGATCTCCTTCGCCGCACATGAAGGGGATTGCTTCGTCGTTGCACTCCTCGCAATGACAGCTTCAGATGTTTCGCCGCCAAAAAACATTAATTTTGGCAACTGCTATAAAACAATGCCACTCTCGGGTAACGGCAAAAGCCAACAAGAGATTGACTGAGGGGACAATGCTGAGCTACGTTCAGCATTCGGGGCGAGACCCGTTCATAAGATACGGTTGCCGCCGCACAATTTCAGTGGAAAGAGGCAAAGGAAGCAAATGAGCAAATTGTTTGAGCGTAGTGTTATCAACGGCATGGAGCTGTCGAATCGTTTCGTCCGATCCGCCACATGGGAGGGAATGGCTGCTGAGGACGGATCGGTCACTCCGAAATTGACTGAAACCATGGTGGCACTGGCAAAGGGAGGCGTAGGGCTTATTATCACCGGCCAAGCCCATATTCTGCCGGAAGGCCAGGCCACTCCCTGGCAACTCGGTATATACAAAGATGAGCTTATTGAAGGGCTCCAGGAAATGACCGCGGCCGTTCATGATTTTGGTGCTAAAATCGCAATTCAGATCGCCCACGGCGGCACTTTGGCCGCGGGGAAATTAATCGGACGGCCCCCGTTAGCTGTCTCGAACTTCGAGGGACTTTCCAAATCACCTCGCGAAGAGATGACCACCGATTACATCCGGGGACTCGTTGTCGCGTTTGCCGAGGCAGCTCGAAGGGCCAAGGCCGCGGGCTTTGATGCAGTTCAAATCCACTCGGCGCACGGTTATCTCCTGAGCCAATTCCTGTCCCCGGCATTTAACCGCCGGGAAGATGAATATGGAGGAGGTATCGACAATAGGGCCAGAATTCATGTGGAAATTTGCCGGGCCATCAGAAAGGCCGTGGGCGAAGAATTCCCCGTATTGATCAAGCTGAACGGCCGAGATTTCGCCGAGAACGGGTTAGGCTTGGAGGATTCGCTTCGGGTTGGACGTATGCTGGCCGATGCCGGCTTGGACGCAATCGAGCTGAGCGGAGGGCTACTCACCGGTGGAAAGTTGTCTCCCAGTCGATTCGCAATAAAATCAGAGGAGCAGGAAGCCTATTTTAGGGAAGATGCTCAGGCTTTCAAGAATGAAATCAATATCCCGTTGATGCTGGTGGGTGGCATACGGTCATTGGAAGTGGCCGAGCGCCTGGTTGAAGACGGAGTGGCAGATTATTTGTCCATGTGCCGCCCGTTCATCAGAGAACCCGCGCTCATCAATCGATGGAAAGCCGGTGATCGTCGGCAGAGCAACGTGCAAATCGGACAATATGTGTTTCGCCCCGGGGCTGCAAGGCCAGGGTATATACTGTGTTACCGAAGAACGAGAAAAGGGCCAATCGTGAGACGATGTGACCCTTTGTTTTCTTTGGCGCTCTCGGATCAAGCGCTTGCTTATGAATAAAGGGTATCCACTATCTCGGTGAGATCCAGATCGAGCAGACGAGCCTTGTCCGGCATGCCATTAGTCGGATTCCAGCCGTGCACGGTGAAGTAAGCTTCCGCCATTGCATCGATTTCGAGGGTGACATTTTTCAGCGGACCGGATCTGAGAGGTTGGCCCCCGAATACCCGCGGGTGAGGCCGGAAATCCCTTAGGGGGTTGATTCCCTCGCGAATGTTGAAAGCGTGTCTCAAGTGTTCCGCGCGCTCACCGATACGGAGATACTCATCATGGGACAGATCCCATCCGGTTGCCGCGTTTATCCAATCAGCAATAGGCATATTGCCGCCGGCTTGAGTCCCGAACAAACAAATTCCTGCACAGTCCACCAGCATCTTGTAGTAGGACCCCACCGCAATTCTGTGAGCGTTCTTGGTGTATTTCTTGGTGCCGGCTTTCTTCGGTACAGCTTTCAGTCTTGACGCAAACTGCTTCTTTACAGGCTGCATCTCCAGGTACTGGTTGCAGGAAATAGTATGCCGGCCAGGAGTCGGTTCACAGTAATATGTGAAGCCCCAGCCGGGATCGAACTTGGGATCGTGCATCGGAGGCTCTATGCCGCCGCAGTGTACGGCATATTTGTCCGCACCCGTCCCAATCTTCTCCGCCGCCACCTTGACTCCGTCGGCAAGTGTGTCGCCAAGGCCCTCCCTGTTAATGATCATCCGGGTCAGCTCAACGATGGCAGAGGAATTGCCCCAGGTAAGCTCCAGTCCTCCAGTCTCCTCTTTTGTCAGGATTCCGTTCTCGTAACATTCGATGGCAAAAGCAACCACGCTGCCGCAAGAGATGGAGTCTATGCCTCCGCGGTTCACCAGATCGTTTATCTTGAATATTGCCTGCAGGTCGTCATTCAGCAGCATATTTCCGAAAGCGCAAATTGTCTCGTATTCGGGTTTGTGCATCTTCTCCAATGCGTACGGACCTTCTTTGATTGTTACATGGCCGCCGCAACGAACTGGACACGAATAGCATCCGTACTTGTTGGTTTCGTATGCCGTGACGGGCATCATTCCGATCTTCCTGTGACGTTCAAACGGAAAATCGGGATGGACCGCTCCACCCCAGTTCTTGGTGGGGCTGTCACCGTTCTGGGCACAAATACCCACCAATGAAGGAGTTCCGTAACCCCTGAGAAGCCAGCGCCAAACAAAAGCCAATTGCTTGTTGAATAGTTTCTTTGCCCCCAGCCAGCCGAAGACACTCATGACGTGGTCGTTGAAAAGCTTCCGGGTTAGCTTCGGGTCTTTGATCCTCTTCCGGTACCGGTCCGTAAGGTCCTTAATTTTCGACTTGTCTGCTACGCCTACGCTTTTCCTGCCTGCAGCGACCACTGCCTTGAGTTTCTTTGATCCCATTACCGCGCCGAGACCGCTGCGAGCAGCCATCCTGCCGAAGTCAGTACTGATCCCCGAGATGTAGCTTAGTTTCTCCCCGGCTTCTCCTATACAGGCCACCTGTGACCCCTTTCCATGGCGGCGTCTCAATTCTTGTTCCGTATCAATAGTGTCGCTGCCCCAGAGGTCGGAAGCGTCTTTGATTTCTACGGAAGAGTCGTCGATAATCACATACACGGGCCTATCCGAGACCCCTTGAAAGAACAGGGCGTCAATGCCGCATCTCTTCAAGAATGGTGAAAAGTAACCGCCACAATTCGCGTCGCCCCATCCTTTTGAGGCTGGAGATTTGCCGACCACCGTAAAACGACCGGAGAAAAGAGCTCCCGTATCTGTCAGTATGCCAGTGGTGAAACCCAAAATGTTATCTGGACCGAGAGGATCTGCCCCAGGCTTCATACGGTCCCACAGTATCCTAGCTCCGAGTCCCACCCCGCTCAGGTGCTTCTTGTAGAAATCCTCTTCGAGTTTCTCGTACTCGACTTTTCCGGAACTCAAGTCGATGAAGCAGATAGCTCCACAAAACCCTTTTCCGATTCTGCCTTGATCTTCTTTAGGCATCCCGGCTACCCCTCGTTATTCTGAAGATGATTCGTCACCTTCACACAAGGACAAACTTGAATTGGACGTAAGCATTCTCTCACAAAGGCGGGAGAGGCTTGCGCCGAACGTGTAATTGCGAGCGCAGCGAAGTAATCTCCCGGGCTACCGGCCAAAGCCTGGAGATTGCTTCGTAGCTTTCACTCCTCGAAATGACAATCGTCCCACTCATACTTCATCGTGCAATCGGACCGGTCCGTAGTCCCACTTCAGCCTCAGCCGAAGAGGTTACTCAGAAATCGGTTGATTCGCATCTGCCAGTAGGCGACATTGACCCCTACTACAAACCGTTTATCGAAATTCACGTCAGGAATCCTGCCAAGGGCGGACAAATAGGTGACATGCTGGCCAACCGAGACGGGACATCCCTTGACGTGAACGTATTTTGATCCTCTGTTCATAAAAGCATGGATCTTGGCGCCGAGAATCTTGCGAATCATGTCATTGGATTTGGGTCTCGCGGCATCAACCTCGGAAGTCGTCTTGTAGTCGCCCTCTATGTCCACCCGGGTCCCGTTGACGTTTCCCTTGTATTTCGTGCAGCTTCCCACGAAGATGACTCGTTCGTCCTCGCTCACCTGTAAAGGGCTCTCCACGTTCCCCACCACGTAGTGAACCTTCTTCATCATATTGTCGACGTCAGGGAAAAAGCCCTTGTTTATGTGCATGGCTTCTTGGAGGGCTCCCGGGCATCCGCCCCAGCAGTAGTCCTGTGAATGCTTTTCCGGAAACGTGCCCACAGTGCAAGTGAGCGCTTTTGATTCTCTGAAATAGTCGTCCACGTGTTCCATGCAGAACTCGAAGCTTTTGGTCTTGCTTCTCACCTCATCGAGCGGAAAGTCACCCATCACTTCAATCTCGTCAAGGTTTATCGGGCCGATCCCTCTCTCTGCGGAGAACTTAAGGTGTTTCACATCCTCGGGATTACAGTGGACCATATGGCAGCCCACCGTGTCTACCGCGCAAGGATTGATCCCCATCACGATCGCACCCAGCGGAAAAGGCGTCGGGGTCAACATCATTTTCTGACCTGCGATTATGCCGTCGATCGCGATGAATTTAGGGGAGATAACTTCTTGTAGGTCCGCAATCTTATGCTCAAGGAAGGTGTTGTGGTCGACTAATCTGTAGCTGTCATCCTGAATTCCAATATAATTCTTGAGCGAGAGGGTCATTCGGGACCAGGGGTGAGCCTTGAACTTGGGCAAGTTGATCAAGAACTCGCACTCGGCCACAGATTTGGGAACCAATATCTCGTCCCTGAGGCTGTGCGGGTTGCTCAGTCTTACCGGCACTTGTTTTTCTTCGTCGAAGTATCGGGCTTTCACCTTGTGCTTCTTAAGAACCGCAGGGTATCCCGCGTTCTTGAAGGAATATCTTGTGGCGATGGTTATGCCTGATCGTTCGCCCACGGACAGCTCGGTGATTCCCTTGCCCGCTTCTTTTGTGGCCGTGAGCACGCCGTCAAGAAACTCGGGCCGAGTGAACGCGTGAGGGAATATTTCCGGGTGGGCGATCACAACGTTGGGCTTGAGCATTGTCTTTCCATTCGGAACTGCCCCCAACTCTTGCATGCCTTCTTTGACGATGCCGGCTATCTTGACCGGGTCGTATTCGGCGCATCTCATTATCATGACCTTGTGCTTCATCCCTCGACCTCCCCGTTCGTGAGTCCTCCAGAGTCAAGCGTTGTTGATTTTCCGATAAAAACCTCTCTTGCAACTACACTGCCGCCGGCGGAAGATGTGATTTCGCCGGCCCGCCTAATCCCTTCGCAGGGCCACGCTTCCGCGTCCTGCGAGATGCCTCCCTACTGACCGACTCGACTTGGCGCAGAGTTTGTCTCAATTTCAATGCTGCTCCGTGAGAACAACGCGCGCTGACCTGTCCACTAATTATGTACCACTTGTTAAGTTAGAGGTATAGTACGTTTTTCTCGCGAGAACGGAGAATGCCTCTTTGCTTGCCCTGGACGACATCCAGAACCATCGCTACGAGTAAATCCATTTCAATTCCCATTCTTGCTGACGTTGAACAGCAGGACTGGAACCTGCTACCTACGGATTCGAAGTGCAGGAAATTGGTTTTCTACCCATTATCACCGACATAAACCCAGGCAGCTCTTTGTTAATCATTTCAGAGGGCTGCCATATTTGTGCTGTCACCGATTGACAAGGGATGACACCGCTGTTAGTCACGATCAGACGCCTATGTAGGCACCATGAATCGGTCCGTATTGATCCGAAATGGTGAGATCAAAATAAA
Organism: uncultured delta proteobacterium; assembly: GCA_963786905.1. GTDB lineage: Bacteria > Desulfobacterota > Desulfomonilia > Desulfomonilales > Desulfomonilaceae > CAWBBA01. The sequence continues at coordinate 57,003 of CAWBBA010000040.1, forward strand.
AGCAACTACGTGTTCGTCGGATCAGCTCAAATTCCTAGGGATGCGTCGTAGGCAAGGACAGGCATGGCCATGAACCCAAGCTACCCGCTATCCTTCAGCATTTATGAAACCTTAGGATGCCTCCCCAGTCCCCTCTCTTTTCCGAATGGCCTCACACACCTCTTCGGCGAGTTTTTCAATGTGTTTCAGATTTTCGTCCCTTTTCTCCCAAAACTCCGGCGCCACGAGTTCGCGTCTTAAAATCGGGTCGTGTGATGAATTGGTGATCAATGAAATATTTGAACTGGCGCTTCCGAAAGTCTTCGAGAAGGTCAAAGATTGCCGGTGGGAAGAATGGCTTATGGTTGTCGATCGTGCGCAAAAGATCATTGTAAGCCTGGCCAAACTGCTTCTTGTCTTCCGATTCGTCGGATTGACCCGACTTGAAACCCGGCGTGAACGCTGCTCCGGCATTACGGAGGCAAACAAGGCAGCTCCATACCTCTTGAAGAACCTGAAATTCCTTCTCGAATTTCGCTCGGTGCACGTGGATTCGCAAGCTGAGTTGGGACTTCACTTGTTCGAGTCTGCGGTTGAATAGGAACCCGAAGACCAATATGAATATTGTGTTAACAGTAGCAGCCCCCGCGGCTATCCAAGGAGCAATCACCCCTAGTTCACTCATCCTTTTCCCCCTCTGTATACAGTTACCAACCCGAAGGCCAAACGCTGGGGAATCCTCCCCACTGTTAAGGCAAAGACGATACACCAATATTAGAGATCTGTCCGTAAGGCTCAGCGATTTCAGTCTGAATCAATCGCTCCAGATCTTTTTCGGTCCGTTTCGGTTCCTCAACGCTTAATCAAAATGTGATCAAAATCTGAAGGTCCCGCTTGGTGATCCTCTGGTCCAGTCGATCCCAAGTATCCTGGGGCTTCATTCCAGTGCGCCATGTAAATCTGGGTAAATCTGGGGACACAAAAATCTGGGGACACAAAATCTGGGGACACCATACTTATCTCGCCGGGCGGTGGCTGAGCCTTTCGGGCAAGGTTTCCCGCGGCGCGACAGATCTGCCCAGGGCCAGCTCAAGCCTCGAAAGGAAGCCATCACCGCCTAACGGCCTACCGGTACCCTCGTGACGACTCGCTCTAGCCTGGCCATGGGCGGAGAATAATGGAGATTCTAACACAAAGCACCTATTAAGTATGGTGTCCCCAGAATTCTGTCCCCAGAATTCCAGAATTCCACAAGTGCTAACCTAATTGAGCGAACTCGTGGACAAATGCTAATAACTCTAATCGGACTTTTCCTCACTCAATGTCTTCATCCGCGAACCACACTTGGGACATTTCTCTACTTTCGAGAATTGCACGTCGCCGCAGGATCGACACTCAAAGACGGGCATGTAAAGCGTCTTGGCCAAGGATCGCCGATCTGCCAGCTCAGACGGTGACATAAGGCCCTCCCAGATGAGCTTGTTCAGCGCCTTAAGTATTCCTCCTCTGGAAAAGCCATACTTTTTCATCAAGCCGGCATCGTCCACCCCCGCCCTAATGTCGGCCAGAAGTTCCTTTGCATTGAGAGTCTTTTTGCCCGCCGAATGCCCTTTTGATTCAATGGTTCTCGGTTCGTTACGAGAAGACCTGAAAGTCTCCAATTCGTCCGGACTGATAGCGTTTGCCTCAAGAAGCGATTTGAGGGTTCTTGCAAGCCCTTCTGAGGAGAGCTGATACTTTTTCATGAGCTCCGAACGAACCATTCCTGATCTGAGATCGCTGACCAACATCTGAATTCTTCTGTCACGAAGTTTGGCAACCTGCTTCAATACCCATAGAAGCTGATCTCTTGACAAATTGTACTTTGTAGTGAGTTCTGAGCCGGTCATCCCTCGGGAAATGTCTTTGACAATCTCCTTGTCGATGATTCTTTTTTCCATATTGATTCCCGATAAGCCCCGTATGTGAACCGAGTCATCTTTTACTAGAAAGCTTGCGGAACTAACTCATTGAAATCAGGTAACTGCGTTTGTCCTTCACTATCACCCATAGGTGCCAAACAGCTCTTTTTTTATCATTTCAGAGAGCTGCTTTATTTTTGTCTGGCACTGATTGATAATAAATGACGCCCTGACGGCTACCTATGTGGACACCTGTTGCCACCTATATGGACATCACGAATGGGTCCGTTTCGATACGAAATGGTGAAAGCAAGGTGAGCATGGACCCGACCACCGATTCTCACCTGATCGTCTGCCAGTGCCCTGATTCACTGAATAACAACCACCCGATGAAATTCTGAAGCATCTCGCTATCGCCCTCGGTCACATCCGTTATCTCAAACCCAGCCACAAAGTATTCTTTGCCCCCTTGTCTTATCTCCACCCATTTGCACTCGGCCTGAACTAACAGTGGATCGGATTCAACGTACATATTTACAGGAATCTGAAATGTCTTTGGTTGACCGACCCTCGCCTCAATCCCGGCTACTCGCAGCCCTTCTTCCGAAATGTCCCTCAGGATGCCCTTATCGCCGCTCTGAACCTCATATATGGGCACACGAATAGTAAGTCTGGCCCTTGGGGACTTTCGGTTCCTGATGTGATCAATTCTCTCCCTGGACGACCTAGACCTCTCGTAGAGTTCAGAGTGGCTGATGGCCTTAAAGGTCACAAGCTTTTTGAAGACACTTTGAAGACCCTTCTCCGAAAGCCAATACTTCTCCATCAGGGCATGATTTTTCATTCCTGCTTTGATGTCAGCCAGGATTTCCTTTGCGTTGATGGTTTTTTTCGCCATTGGCAGGCCCCCCTTGTGAAGAGGTTAGGAAGGCATGATATCATAGGAGATTGTCAAATGAAGAGAAAAATCCATACTGACCCACTACCGCTAGCCGAGCGAGCAAGCGGTTCGAGTAGCACAAACACACGCTTGAAAAAGAAAATCCCGCTACGGCTGGTTGGTAACCGAGCGGGATGATGTATCTTGTTTTGACTCCGACAGCAGGACTCGAACCTGCAACGTTTTCGATCCCTGCCAAGACCATTCAGGCACTGGAGCCCTTCTGTGGCATCAAACGCTGAACACTCGGCCAAATTCGGGTCACGGACGCTGGTTTTCGCAGGAGGGGACCCCGGTGAATGCGGGGGCACCCATCATCCGGTTATCCGGCGGGTCTTGGGTGCCACTGACCGGCGCCCAGTACAGCTCCCAGCGTCAGGCGTTGCTCACCAGCACCCTACGGATGTTTCAGTTGTCTGAAGCAGGATGGACGGCGGTCCGCGTTTGCTTCATCAAACGCAGCGAGCCCGCCCCCGAATCTGCATCCAATACAAGCTACGCTTTAAAGACTCTGACAACGGGTTTCTTTCTGCCGGCCTGACGTTTGTAATGTTCGTTCGGATACCCCAAAGCTATCACCGCATAGACTGTTTCTTCATCCGGAATCCCGATTACTCTCTGGAGCTTCCGATCATTCTTCATAGCTTCCACTGCCATTCCGATCAGGCAGCTTCCCAAACCCATGCTACAAGCGGCGAGCAGTATGTTCTGAGCGGCGAGCATCGAGTCTTCCTTGGGCAACGTAGCTCCAGCTTTGCATCCCACGACAATGGCCGAAGGGGCGCCATGGAACAAACGGTCAATTCCGGTGCGGTCGAATTCGGCCATCGCTTCTTTCACAAGCTCGTAATAATCTCTGTAATATCGATCCAGCTCAGACTTTCCAATGAGTTTCATGAACATGCGTAACCAATAGTTCTCGGCCATGGAGTTCAATTTCACGTAGAAGCCTCGGGTCCCTTTTCCGAGAAACCATTACTGCCTCACGAGTCGGCAACACAGTAAACGTCCACAATTGACAATTCGTGGCCGATGGCGCCGTGCACCCGATTTTAACCAGATCTTCCAGAATCGACTGAGCCACTGGTTTGTCGAGAAAATTACGACAGGAACGCCGGGAAGCCATCAGTCTCACCAGTTGAGCCGTGTCGCACTCTCCGTACGGTAACCATTCACGATTAGGCTGAAAATTGACGAACTGCGACATGCTGTCATCAATCGCTCCCACCGTAACGGCCCCCGACGGACAAATGGCCATGCAGTGGCCACAGTTTAGTGAATGGTCGCCCGTTACCGCAGCCTTGCCGTCTTGCATCGAAAGAGTTCTACTTGGGCAAATTTCCACGCATAGCCCGCATCCGGTGCATAGTTCCTCGTCAATTGTTGTGGTCACGTTTTCGAACATTGCTTTCCTCTTTGGCCAGAGCCCTGCTGAAGTCCATAAACCAATTGGTCCAAATCCTTTTTCATGCTTGTCGTGACTGGAGCTGCGCTCCAAACTGAAAGACAGCCCCAGCCTCAAGCGTACGTCCAGCCGTATTCCAGTCCTATCATACTACTTGGCTCTTGGTGAGGAAAGCTTCCCTGGGCCGCCCCTGAACCCCCCGGACGTCCGGGGAATCTGTTCCCAGGATTTCTTGGCTGGAGTTTTTCGATTTTAGTCCGAACGGGTTGCTTTACTTTGTAGCCAGCCAGTTGCACTTGTCCGCACCGCTTCATGGAGGCAAGAATGGTGTTAAACCACCTTTTTACGTGTTTCGGATGAAAGCTCTCGCTCCCGGAGCTGTGGGTCGGTAGTAGCGATTGTTGTCCATAACAAGGATCTCTGCCATAGCAGCATGACAAGTCATCGACATCAGACCTACCCAGTGGGGTCAGACTTCAGGAGCATTATGGTCAGGCAGCGGAATATATAGGTGGAAAGTCGTTCCTGACCCCAGCTCACTATCTACTTTGATTTCACCGCCCATCTTAGTGACAATACCGTAACATATTGAAAGCCCCAGACCGGTACCCTTGCCTACCGGCTTAGTCGTAAAAAATGGCTCAAATATTTTTGACAAATTAGCTTCAGGGATCCCGGGCCCGTTGTCTGCCATATCCACTACAACGTAGTCATCTTCGGCTCTGCTGGTTATTTCTATCATTCCCTCCTTCCTATCTATGGCGTCTAGGCTGTTGTTGATGATGTTGAGAAGAACTTGCTCAATTTCTGAGGGTGAGACATTCACCGTCGGCAGACCGTCCTGAAGGTTCATCATTATCTTAACGTTGGCGTGGCGAGCCCGCTGTTCGGATAGGCTCACGACTTCTCTGACGAGATCGTTCATCTGAGCCGTTTTCAAAGTGGGGTCTGTTTTCCTCGCGAAACTCAACAGCTTGTGTGTAATCTCTTTGCACCGTCGTCCCTGATTTTGTATCCTGGTCAGGCACCGCCCGAACTCGTCAAGGTTCGGCCACTTATCCAGATCCTCGTCTTCCAAAAGGTCCTGCATCCAACCAGCCTCTTGCGCCATAATACCCACTGGATTGTTGATTTCGTGGGCTACCCCGGCAGCCAATTCACCAAGAGATGCCAATTTGCCCGTTTCGATCAACTGCTCAGTAATAGCCCGCTTTTCCTGAGCTGCTTGTGCTATGTGTTTTACCATTCGTTTTGATACCAGTACGCCTCCCGCAACGATACAGACAACCCCAAGAAGAAAAACTGCAATGGCCGACGTCCGTGCAGCATACAAGTCTGCATACGCCTCATCTGCGCTCTGTCGGTGGACGAGCACCCAGGCCCCATTGTTCAGAGGGGTCATGAGATTGAGGAACTCCTTGCCTGACTCATCAGCCCTCTCGACTACCCCCACCTCATCACTGGATTCCGCCATAGATTTCAGAAAGTTGATATAAATGTCCGTGGGCAGAACTGCTCCTGTCCTACCTCTGATTTGAAAGTGCCCCTCACGGTTCAGAATGAAAGCGAAGCCAGTCTGGCCTTTGCCCATATTCTCCACGAGCATCCTGAATGATTCAAAATCCATGGTTGCTCGCAAAATCCACTTTGCCCCGTGATGTTCCTGTCGAACAGCGACCACGAGATGGGGCGATCTCCTGAGACCCAGGAAAACGTCACTAATGTAATCATCCCGCGTGATTGCATCCTTAAACCATGTAGCCTTTGAATAGTCGGCTCGCTGCAACTGATATGGACCTGCATAAGAAATTTGAATGCCTTGATCATCCACCACGCCAAGATCAACAAACGATGGGCCGTATTCCTGCTGAAGCAAAGCTAATCGAAGCTTAAGGAAGCCTTCATTACTCAGTTGGTCCAAGCCAAAGGACTTTGCCTGAACCCTGAGAGCACCGAGCCGTTCAGTCAAGAAGTTGTCGATATTTTGGCGATGCTTTGCGATCAACAATTTCTCATGATTCAGAACCTTTTCACGGTACGACACCTGGAAATAATGACGGGTTATGGCCGATATAAGAATCAACGGGATGACGGAGAGAAACACAATGAAAAGGACCATATTTCTGGTCAGCGATTTGTAATAACGGTCATCCTGATCGTTTGAATTACCCATTGCACTTACGCCTTGTGCCCTGCACCTTCATTTTAGGTTCTAAGTAGCTCCTTCGCACTGGATACACTGTATACTATCTCCCTCTCACTCCCGTGAGAATGGCGTTGGAGAGATCGGCTCCTGTTAAGTCAGCTCCCTCCAAATTTGCCCCGGTCAGGTCAGCCCCATGTAAATCCGCCTCTGTCAGAATAGCTCTTGAAAGGTTTGCACCAGATAAAGTGGCTCCCCACAACGAGGCTTTGCTCAGGTTTGCTTCAGTCAAGTCTGCTTCGGTTAGTGCGACCTTGAACAGAGTCGAGCCTGACAGGTCGGCCCACGACAGATCCGCCCTAAACAACCCGGCTTCAGAGAGTTCGGCACCGGTCAAATCGGCTGCAACTAAATTGGCCCTGCTTAACCTCCCCCGTGTCAACTTGGCTCTGACAAGTTTCGCCTTGTTCAGATTGGAATCGGAGAGATCTGAATCTTTAAGATTGGCTTTGGATAGATTGGCTCCCCCAAGACGAGTGTTGGATAGGTCAGCCATACTGAGATTGACACCTGTGAGGTCCGAGTGGGACAAATCACAGCCAGATAGATTGGCTTTGTACAGATTTGCTCCGACAAGGTTGCACTCAATTAGACAGGCTTTGGCTAACAGGGCTCCCACCATCCTAGCTTCTAGAAGAACGGCACCGGTCAGGTTGCTCCCCTCAAGGTTGGCTGCGTACAACCTAGCCTCTGTCAGATCGGCTCTTGTGAGCTTAGCCCCAGACAACATGACTTGGCCCAATTCCGCTGCTCTCAAATCGGCTTGACACAGGTTAGCCATCGAGAGATCAATTTCCAATTTCGCGGCAGATTCTACCGCCGCTTTCAAAGAAGGAGCTTCATTTTTGAAAATGACCTCGCCGGTAAAACGATTTCTGATAATATTCATCGATTTCCTGTTTCCCGTGACAGACAAGTTCATCCCAGGTCGCGATCAACATGAGCGCAGCTTGACCTGTACCTCGTCGTCTCCGCGCGGGAAGATATCCCGTGGATGAATGGCAGTCAATATGAATCCTAGATTGACAGAACCAGACGAGGCTAGCCTTCCGAGTTGTACCCTCGGATTTGGCACTGTTTTTTGGGGCCAGATCCTGATATTCTTCAAATGCGCAATCCTTTGACTTCATGAATGGATTCGCCACTGTGAGAAGCATTGGCGGCCGGGAGGCCCGTATGAAAGATGAAGAGAAATCCCGAGAGCAGCTCATACACGATGTCACAAAACTGCGACGCAGAGTCGCTGGGTTGGAGGAATCCGAGGCGAAATATCGATTGGTCGTCGAGAGTGCTAGCGAAGCCATATGCATAATTCGGGACGGCGTCTTGAAGTTTTTCAATTCCAGTGGAAAACGACTCGTTGGATACGCCGAAGAAGAACTCCTCTCCAAGCCCTTTGCGGAATTGATTCACCCTGACGACCTTGAGGTGGTGTCTCGGATACATGGGGCGAGACTTAGAGGAGAAGACGTGCCTCCCGGGCTCCGTTTTCGAATTACCGCTTCCGACGGAGCGATCAAGTGGGTCGAGTCTTTCTCTGCCTCGATCACTTGGGAAGGACAACCGGCCGTTCTCTCCATGATTCGGGACGTAACACGGCAAGTCCATTCTGAGGATCTGTTGCGTCAAACTCATGACCAACTAGGCCGACGGGTCCAGGATGGGGCAGCTGAGCTTCAGGGGATTAATGAAAAGCTCATGCTCGAAATAAATGAGCGTAAGAGGACAGAAGAGGCCCTAAGACGATCCGAAGAGAAATACCGTCTGGTTGTTGAGAACGCCAACGAGGGCATTTTCCTGACGCAAGAGGGGAAACCAATATTTGTCAACCCCATGTGTTCTCTGCTCACCGGGTATTCGGCAAACGAGCTGATGTCGCAGCCTTTTGAAGAACTCATCCATCCGGACGATCGGCAAATGGTGTCTCAAAGGTATACCCAAAGGCTGGCGGGGGACCAAGCATCTTATTCCTACAGATTCAGAATCCTTACTAAGGACGGTAGCGTCAAGTGGATGCACCTCAACTCGGTCCTTCTTGGCTGGGAAAACCGAGCGACCGTATTGGGGCTGCTTACCGACATAACAGACCGGGCTCAAGCAGAGAAACGCCTTTGGCTTGAGAAACAAAGGTTCCAGACTCTCTCGGAAAACGCGCCTATGGGCTTGGTCATGATAGGCTCTGACGGATCATTTGAATACATCAATCAGAAGTTCAGGGAATTGTTCGGATATGACTTGAGAGAGGTTCCGGATGGAAGAAGTTGGTTCAAGCTGGCATTCCCTGATCTCCAATATAGGAAAGAGGTTATCTCACAATGGGTAGAAGACATTGGCCGTTGCCAACCGGGTGAAACGCGGCCGAGACTCTTCACGGTCACGTGCAAAGACGGCACCCGAAAAGCAATCCATTTCAGACCAGTTCAACTGGAAACAGGCGAACATTTGTTGACTTGCGAAGATATGACTCCCCGCGACAAGGCCGAACAAGCGATTCAGGAGCGGGAACGATTCCTTTCCAGCGTCTTTGCAAGCATACAGGATGGTATCAGCATCCTGGACACAGATTTGAACGTCATGCGAGTAAATCCGACAATGGAACGATGGTATTCACACGCCGTGCCTATGACGGGTAAGAAGTGCTACGAGGTTTACCACTTGTCGAGGAAACCTTGTGACTCTTGTCCCAGCATAAGGACCCTCAACACCGGTCAAACTGCTTACGAGATGGTTCCCAAGCGAGGGGCTTCAGGCGATATCACAGGGTGGCAGGACTTGTACTCGTTTCCCTTGATCGATGAATCAACAGGCGAACTTAAAGGAGTGATCGAATACGTCCGAGACATCAGCGATCGCAAGGCTGCTGAGGAAGCGCTTCGAGAGTCGGAAAAGAAATACCGAACAATTCTGGAGACCATCGCGGACGGCTACCATGAAGTGGATATGGCCGGCAACCTCACCCTCGTCAATGATTCCATGTGCGAAATATTTGGCTACCCCAGAGAAGAATTGTTGGGTGTAAACTACAGAAGTCTTATGGACGAACACAACGCCAAAATTATTTTTGAGGCATACAATTCAGTCCACAAAACCGGCAAGCCCAACCCGGGTTTCAACTACCAAAACGTCCGGAAGGATGGTTCCAGAAGAGATGTTTCTGTCTCTATATCTCCGATCAAGGACGCAGATGGCCAACCGGTTGGTTTCCGGGGCATAATTCGTGACATCACTGAACGTAAGAGGCTTCAGGAGCAGTTGTATCAAGCCTCAAAAATGGAGGCATTGGGCACTTTGGCCGGAGGAATTGCGCATGATTTCAACAACCTCCTCCAGATAGTCCAGGGCTATACCGATTTGCTTCTATTACGAAAAGTTAGGGAGGACCCCGATTATGACAAACTCCGAACCATGCGTGGTGCAGCTCAACGGGGAAGGGATCTGGTTCAACAGATACTCACCTTCAGCAGAAAGGTAGAGACTAAAACGCGACCAGTTGATCTAAACCACGAACTCAGGCAAACCGAGCTGCTGCTCCGTCGGACAATTGAAAAAACGATTAGCATAGAGATGGACCTGGCTGACAATCTTTGGCCCATTAGTGCGGACCCAATCCACATTGAGCAAATCCTGCTCAACTTGGCAGTCAACGCAAAGCATGCCATGCCTCAAGGCGGCAGACTCATGATTGAAACCAAGAACATCAAGCTGGATGAAGAATACGGCAGGACACATTTGAAAACCAAACCCGGCAGCTATGTCCTGCTGATGGTGTCGGATTCCGGGCATGGAATGGATAAAGCGGTTGTGGAACGCATTTTTGAGCCGTTCTTTACCACCAAAGAAACCGGAGAGGGGACCGGTCTGGGGCTAGCCATGGTATTCGGTCTGGTCAAGAGCCATGATGGCCATATCAGTTGCTACAGCGAACCTGGAGTAGGAACGACGTTCAAGATCTACTTTCCGGCCATAGAGAAGGAATTGGAATGTAGTGCCGAAACTACCCAAGAGATGCCGGCATTTGGAACAGAGACCGTATTGGTAGTCGATGACGAAGAATCCATCAGAGAATTGACGAGGGAGCTTCTGGCTAGCGCTGGGTACGAGGTGTTGACAGCATCTACCGGGAGCGAAGCAATCCACCTGTATTCTCAGAAGAAGGATGATGTATCGTTGGTCATCCTCGATCTCATAATGCCGGAAATGGACGGCACCAAATGCCTTCAAGAGCTACTCCGAATCAATCCCTTGGCAAAAGTCCTCGTTGCCAGCGGCTATTCCGCAAACGGCCCAACTAGAGAAACGACCGCAATTGGGGCGAAAGGCTTTGTCAACAAGCCCTATGATATGCGGCAGTTTCTGCTCATGGTGCGAGGCATACTGGATGAGGCGTGACCGTTTTTGTTCTCTCGCATATCGAGAGCTGTCCGGACAAGTCAGAGCACGAATGTTCGGGTTGACTTCCAGCTCAATTTCCACTGAACCGAATTTTTCCGCCTGAACTCTGTATGACGCCCAGCGGTTGGCTATGAGATGGAATCAGTTCGCACTCTTTCTTCTCTGACGCCAGTTGAACTCACGGCTACGCCTCGGTAGAGACGCCATGCATCACAGAGGGCTCATGCCGGAACGCGAGGGGCCGGTAAACACTCCATAACAACTTGATTCAGGAATTCAGCGGCAGGGCCGCTACCGGCCGCTCGCCATTCAATAGTTACGCCTTCTTGGCTGATTTGATAGCTTCGACCGTACGGCTAAGGAGTGCGGCGAGGTCTTCCGCCTGTTGGACCGTCATATATACTTGTTGCTCGTAGAGTTCAACCAAGGTCTGTCCGCCGCTTTGGTCCTTGGCCGGGACGTAACGTCCGAAGAAAACGGACACGTCCCGCGGGCTGGTGGCCGCCATGGCGCAGTTGCTATAATATATACTCATCCGTTCCGACATCATTCTCGCGGGTCCGCTTTGCGCCGGCCTTTTCTCCGCCCCTTCCTGTCCTGTGGTTTCGTTGGCCATCTCATGCTCCTTTCAGGTCGAAATTGTTTTTCTTCTTTCAAGAGATTGAATCTTATACCTGTGTCATCCTGCCGCGCAACGAAAAAGGCACTAAGAGAAGGCATTTTGCCAGGCTTTCACAGGAAACAAAGTAACTATCTAATGTAGCTGACGTCCCCAAGGGGATTTGAATCCCTGTCCCCGGTGTGAAAGGCCGATATCGGACTAACAAAATCAAGAGCTTGCAGAAAAAACCCAGACACGTCAAGCCCTGTCGATCCCTTTCAGTACTTTTCGGTCCCTATGAGTTTCTCAAAAATGTTAGCACCATGTTGACAAGAAACCCGACAAATCCCACTAGCGACCTCTCGGGTGACAGGCTGTATCCGTTATCAACAAAAACAGAAACTTACCCGTGAACACTAGTCATTTCAGTCTCTGTCAATCCTTTTCTATCCCTGTCAGTTCCTCCAGGTGAGAGCAGACCGCGAGCAAACCTAAGGGTCCATGGCCCTGCTCCCAGCCTCCCCTATCGTGACTCGAAGCATGTTACATCTGTGAAAGCGCATCGGCATAAGCTGACGCTAACGCTGGCTGGGGGCCAGCTTTTCGCAACGCTTTCCTCACGTTCACTTGCAGACGTTTTGTCTCCATGGGTTGAGAGAAAAGCAGCAGGCTACGCCTATTTCGATGAAATGCTCGTATCTAAGAGGATCAGCGAGGTAGAGCGAGCAAAGGTATCGAGAGCAATTCCAGTAAGGGGGTGGCACGGGTTCGTGTAATGCCCGTATACCATTGCCTCTGTTCTGCAGATGGCGCAACAAAATCCTCGGCCAAAGCATGAAAGAGCATGACTCAGTTTGACTCGTCCACCATTGGCCGCTCAAAGGGGTCGGTTTTCAGGCCGTCCCGCCTTTGTTCAAATCATCCCGTCTCAGCTCTTTGCGCAAGATTTTGCCGATAGGGCTCTTGGGCAGTTCGTCAACGAATTCCACGTATTTGGGCACTTTGTAATTGGTCATCCTATGCCTGCAATAGTCTATGATCTCCTGCTCCGAGGCTGATTGCCCGGTCTTTAGAACAACGTAGGCTTTCACTCGTTCGCCTGAATAGCTGTCAGGAACACCTATGGCGCAAGCTTCCAGAATCTTGGGGTGAGCGAACAGCACTTCGTCCACATCCCGGGGATATATGTTGAATCCGCCGGAGATGATGAGATCTTTCTTTCGGTCCACAATGGTCGACAACAGCCTCGTCCACGGTCGCAATGTCGCCGGTAAGCAACCATCCGTCTCTGAGCACCGCCACGGTTTCGTCCGGACGATTGTGATATCCTTTCATGACCTGAGGGCCCTTAACGCAAAGTTCACCCGGTTTCCAAAGCCGGTGACCTCACTGCTTTGATCGTCCACGTCCACGAGCTTTGCTTCGGTACTGGGTACGGGCAGCCCTATGCAGCCGGGTTTCACCTTTCCACCGAATGGAATAGCGTGGGTGCACGGGAGGTTTCGGTGAGGCCATAAGCTCCGGAAATGAGAATTCCCGTTAGTTCTTGGAAGCCTTTGATGGTTTCCAGAGCCAAAGGAGCCGCTGCGGACAGGCACTCCTTCACAGAGGCCAAACTGAACTTCTTGATCTCGGGATGGTTGATCATGGCATTGAAAAGGGTCGGAACTCCCGGAATGAAGGTCACCTTGTAATTGTCTACAGCCTCGAGTATGGCACGGGCTTCGGGCTTGGGAATCAAAACATTGCACCAACCATAGAAGATGGACATGATCATGGCGGCAGTCAGTCCGTATGAATGGAAAAAAGGAAGGCCCCCCAGAACGATCTCCTGTCCATCGACAAATTCCACACACCACGCCCGCGCCTGTTGACAGTTGGACGCAAGATTCCTGTGTGTCAGCTCAACCCCTTTGGACACCCCGGTGGTGCCACCCGTATAGATGAGCACTGCGGTGTCATCCACACGAGACGGATAGTTTTCCGCTGTGAGTTGGTGGTTTTTCAATATGTCCGTAAATTCGTACATGCCCTCCCCAGAAGGGGTGTTCAAATGAAGGTTCTTCTTGACGAACGGAAAGAGCTGCTTGAGTGGAAATGGGAGGTAATTGCGAATGTGACAAGATATAATTTTGGTGACTCCCGTACGCTGGCGCATTTGCATCAACCTCGGCACCAAGGTATCAAGACAGATGACTATTTCGCATCCTGCGTCGCTCAGTTGATGCTCCAGTTCGCGGTCTGTGTAGAGCGGGTTATTGGGCACTGCAAGTGCCCCAACGCGAAAAGCTCCGAACATTCCCACCACCGTCTGGATCAGATTGGGCATGACAAATCCAACCCGATCCCCTGAGGCCACACCGAGATTCTTCAAAGCTGCTGCGAACCTCGACACCATCAGGTCCAGCTCGCGGTAAGTGATGGTTTTACCCTGAAAAATGAGGGCCCGGTTGTTTGGCAACCTGGCAGCGGTTTGGCTCAGCGACTCCTGGAGGGTGATCTCCTTGAAATCGACATTCGAGGGAACCCCGGCAGCGTACGATTTGAGCCAGATCTTTTCCATATCAGCCTCCTAAGTGAAATCGAAAGCATTTATCCAGACCCGGCAAAGTAAATGCAATCAAGATCTGTGCCAAAGAACCAGCGCAGACGAGGTCCGAAAAAGGCCCAGTCAAAAGCACATAGCGGAAACGAGTCAATTTCTCGGACTGCCGCGGCTGTCAGTTTGTTTTACAAATCGTAAATGAAAAACTATGTGAGAGCAAAGATGGCTGGACATTCGTTTACTGATGAAGACACGGCGATCCGGTGCACGAGGCCCATTGTTGTGCCTCGTTTGGCCGAATCAGCGCTTTGGGGAAAAAAAGCAGACTGTCGTCGGAGATATGGCACAATTCCTGCGAGCATTTATGGAGACCGGATCCGATATCTTGCCCACGGCAGGTGGTCCGGCAATGCCTCCGCTCTGTTCCCTGAAACGCTCAATGAACGGAGGTGCAAGCGAATAAGAGGGATGCTCAAACATCCGAGGAGGTTAATGATGCTGCTCAATCCCAAGAAACATGTGAGCGGTTGCCCCGATGAGCAATCGAAGGAGATCATGCGAAAAACCATCGATTTCTTTGAAACCAAGGGTAAGAGAAAGCTCAAACAAGACGATCACGAACGGGTGTGGTACGCTGATTTTCTCGAGTTTGTGAAGAGAGAGAAGATATTTGCCGCCCTCCTCACTCCGTCTGCTTATGGCCCAGGTGATCCGAACTATCGGTGGGACACCTGGCGCAACTGTGAGTTCAACGAAATCCTCGCCTTTTATGCGCTTCATTATTGGTACACTTGGCAGGTGTCAATCCTTGGACTCGGCCCTATATGGATGAGCAAGAACGAGGAAGTGAAGAAGAAAACAGCCGAACTGCTCCAGGAAGGAGGCATTTTCGCGTTCGGGTTGTCTGAGAAAGAGCATGGAGCGGACATTTATTCTACGGAGATGGCGCTGGCACCTCAGAGTGGAGGGACGTACCTGGCAACCGGACGGAAGTATTACATCGGCAACGCCAACCAGGCTGCTCTCGTATCAACATTGGGGAAATTGGCCGATTCGGGGGATTTTGTGTTCTTCGTGGTGGGTTCAACCCACGGGAAATATGAATGCGTGAGGAATCTCGTCAATGTGCAGTCCTATGTGGCGGAATACGCTCTGAACGATTACCCCATTTCGGACTCTGACCTCCTTTCCACCGGCCAGGACGCTTGGGATGCAGCCCTCAACACGGTAAACATAGGTAAGTTCAATCTCGGGTGGGCCTCCATAGGGATTTGTACTCACGCCTTCTACGAGGCCATTGACCATGCTGCCAACCGCGTACTCTATGGGAAGCACGTCACGGACTTTCCCCATATAAAGCAACTTCTTACGGATGCCTACTGCCGGCTGGTTTCCATGAAGGCGTTCGCTCTAAGGGCTTCCGACTACATGCGGTCGGCGTCCTCAGAGGACAGGCGTTACCTTCTTTACAATCCGATGGTAAAAATGAAGGTCACCACTCAGGGTGAGGAAGTGATCAACCTGCTCTGGGACGTAATTGCAGCCAAGGGATTTGAGCGGGACACCTACTTCGAGATGGCCGCCCGTGACATCCGCGCGCTGCCGAAACTCGAGGGAACCGTGCACGTCAACATGGCGCTCATCATTAAATTCATGC
>CAWBBA010000041.1:0-38493 GCA_963786905.1 uncultured delta proteobacterium
CCCCCATCCAAGGACATTGTCGCGGTACGCGGAGCTGTCGCTGTCACCTAGATCCAAGGGGACGATTTTGCCGTTACGTTGCTGGTAGTCGGCTAGTTCAGCAGGCTCCATCTTCAGGACGGCGAATCCGCGCTATCGCATATTCCCACGCTTTTTACTTTATAGCGTCATTTTTTCGCGGCCGTTGGAGACCTTAATGCTTTGCGCAAGTGAGACGGCATGAGCGTTTGTGAGGATCAGGCCTCCTGGCCAGGAAAATTCTTCTCATCTTTGAAAAAAAAGCCGCTGCCTTTAACGTTAGTGAAGTCGGGGCTTTTCCACGGCTTGTGATAGTAAGCAGAGTTTTTCGTAGTGAATTTCTCAGCACTTGCGTCTCGATTGCCGAGTTGAATTGGGCTGCGCAGAAGGTCGCGGGTGTCGAAGAACGGAGACAAGGCACGAAACGATCAAACGGTACTTCATGCCGATAAACTCCTCGCACTATGGCACGGGCGGTTGGGAATTGCATATGAACGGACGCAATAGACGGCCCTCTGACCACGTACCACTTTATAATCCTTTTGGCAATAATAAGACACTGCGTTGAAGGGAGAAACAGCCCGAGTAGGACGTGGTGAGTAAAGCAAGCCGCATCGCTCGTGCGAACGCAGCCAGCAGGGTCCGGTGCCCGCCTTCTTGGCTGTGATTGCAGGGAGCAGCGGTAGGGGCAGGTTTGAACCTTCCCGTTTCGGCAAATCCGACGAAAGGCGGGTTTCAAACCCGCCCGTTTCGGTAGATCCGGCCGAGGGCGGGTTTGAAACCCGCCCCTACGTACAAACACGACGAATTCGGCCTTTGCAGAATTGCCAGGGAAAAACTGCGAACGGAGGGGCAAAATTTTGGCCCGCTGTCAAAATTCCTTCAACGTCCCTATACTATAGAAGGGGGGAGAATTTGGCATGAATCATTGGGGGAGTTGAAACAATGCCCATGCGAAAAAAGAGTCCTACCACGAGGCGGGTATCCTGATTCAGCCGATGAATGCAATCGAGAAATAGATGGATTCTTGAACGGATTCACCCCGCCCCAGGGGATGTGGAGAGGCGGAGTCGTGCCGCACGGGGGGCTGGTTTTTCTCGGACGAGCCGCGGCCCGTGTGATGAGCACTACTTGCCGGATCTGTGAGCGCGGACCAGTCGTGATCTATGGCGGACATCTGTCAGAGGGGCAGCAACCGATCATCTACACCGATGACTCCTGGGAAACCCCCTTGGGCGCTCAGCCCCTGGATTCAGACACCTCCCGCAAATTGCTCTCAGCAGGTGAAGTTGCGGAAGCAGATAGAAGCTTTTCGGACAATACCGTGGAGATTCAGCTCCCCCTGGTGCGCAGGTTTTTTCCGGAAGTCCCCGTGATTGCAATTCATTCCCCGGCTTCAGAGAGGGCGGTGCGGCGCTGGGTCAGGCAGTGGGTGCGCTCCTTGAGGCAGAGGGTTTTGCCGCAGTGTACATTGGCTCGGCTGACCTTACGCACTACGGCCCCAACTATGGGTTCACGCCTAAAGGAAATTTGGCTGAGGCCGTGCAATGGGTCAAGGAGAAAAACGACCGGTCCTTGATCAATAAGGCGCTGGCTATGGACGCCCACGGTCTGTTGAAGGATGCGCGGTCAAAACAAAATACCTGTTCCGCTGGTCCGATTGCCTCGGTGATTGCGTCAATGTCACGCCACGGCGTTCCGTGCGGAAAGCTCTTGGAATACTACACAAGTTACGATGTAGCGCCCGACGCGCTCCGTCGGGTACGCGGCTATCGTTTACTGACCGGCAAGCAGCTCCAGTGGCTCATGACGGAATCGACCTCGTAAAAGGTACGGTTTTCTTCCACGCCTTTGAGGCATACTGTGAATTGTTGAGATATCTTGACCTTGTCCGCGACTACCTCATAAGTCTTTTCCGAAATCACCACTTGCCCGCCCGCGGCAGTGGACTGAATCCGGTCGGTCAGGTCCGCATCCGATCCAACTATGCCATATTTCGCTCTGGTTTTCAGTGCCGATATTGCCCACGATGACTTCGCCCGTGTGTATCCCTATGCCCATCGTGACCACAGGCAGGCCTTGAGCGACGTTTTCTTTCACAAAGCCTTCCAGTTCCTGTTGCATTTCCAGCGCGCAATTCACAGCCCCCACCGCGTTTAGAGCGATGTCGGACTCCATGCCGTTGAAGAAGACCAGAATCGAGTCCCCGTAAAAGTCTACAATGATGCCTCTATAGCATTCGATGACCGCGATGATTCGGGCAAAGTACCTGTTCAGCATTTTGATGACTTCTTCGGGCTGTAGCTTTTCGGATATTGCAGTAAAGTTTCGCAGGTCGGACATCATGATCGTGACCGTTCTCTTTTCCCGCCCAGCCTCAGAGCCTCAGGCTTGCTCATCAACTCTTCGGCCACGCTCCTGTCTACGTACCGGCCGAAGGTTTGTTCAATCAAATCTCGTTGTCTCAGTCCCTCGATCATGTGGTTAAAACTGCGGTTTAACTGCCCTATCTCGTCGGATCGCTCCTCCGGTAGTTTGACCGTGTAGTCACCCTTTACGACCGCGTCGTCGCGGCAGAAATCTCAGCGACCGAACGGCCGACAGAGCGGGTGGTAAACCGGATCAACAGGAGAATTACGCCCAGGGCCAGGAGGCCCGCCAATGTGTAATAAAACCGGAACTGTATGATGGGGGCCATGATTACTTCGCCGCGGAAAAGAGCAGCATGTACCAATTGATGAACGGCATTCTGTAGAAGCCGGCCACCACCTCCGGCGGATGGCCTTTTCCAAATACCGTCCCAAAGGGCTTATTTTTCTGGATCTCCTCGAGAAGCTTCTTCTCTATTTCGTTGCCGTTATCGCCCAGCTTTTTTCTGCCCGACCAGGACTTGTCCGTGTGAGCCAGTAGCTGACCTGTGCTCGTAGCAAGGCACGCATGCTCCCTTCCCAGAGGGCCATTTCCTTAATAGGCTTCAGGAAAGAATCGAAGCTGATCCTCACGGTGAGCCTCTTGGGAAACTCTGTATCAAGGCCTATAAGTTTTACGATCTTCAGGGTCCGGTCCGGACTGTTCGGATCCATGATCGGCGCGCACCCAGAAACCCGATGTCACCACAGATTTCTGTGGCATAGCCCGTACCATTCTCATTTTCTCCTCTGTAATAATTCTCCAGGGTCTTCCCTTCTTTGACATCTTCCAGGACCTTGGCATCGACAGGCTCCAGGTCGACAAAGCGAACTCCGTCCTTGCGCACGAGTTGCTGAATCAGATATGTCCTGACAATATCGTTATCCGGAATCTCTTCTGCCTTTCCAATGAGCCTGATCAGCTCCAGTTTCTCTTCTAGCTCCATCTCGATCTGGTGCTCGGCCTTTTCCAATTTGAGCCTTGTGGCAACAGTCCATTGATCGACAAGGAATCCTCGCGAGATAAGGAACCCGGCAACCCCCGCGACTAGTAGTATCACTGTCACCGGCAGGAGGAGGAGAATTAGAAATCGTCTTTCTAATGAAAAAATCATGGTAATTTTTTGCCAAGCGTATCTGTTATGGAAGTTGAACTAGCCCGATCTGTCATCGTTTTCCGATCACGGTTTTGTATCCAGTGGCTTGCGCGGCCGATCAACATCTTTAAGTTCAACTGTCTGAAGTTGCACCAGTCTCTTGCCTTTATATTCCGCCTCGAACTTTTCCGCTTCCCCTTTGTTTGAGAACGGGATGAGTTCGTACCCCATGGGCCCTCTGACCGTGCTACCGAGTATCAGAAAAGCATTGTTCACATCAATGATTTTTCGCGTCGGTGAAATCCGTGACGAATCGATGAGTGATGTCGTCCAGGTTGATGCCGAACCTTTTCGGAACCTTGTTGTAGATAAAGAGACAGCGGGCGCCTTCAAACCCGACGGGTGCTGACCATCTTTGAATGCCACGGCAGCTACCCCTGCAAAGCCGACTGCTCGGTCATTTCGGTTACGAGTAGGGTGGCCCCGGCCCCGAGGTCGCCTCCTACTATCATTCCACAAACCGGGCAATGCGCGGCCCAGATCTACTTTCCCTCCATTGGGCAGCTCCATGTCGTCCGCGGACCACGAAACAGTCGGGATCGCTGCGATGATGCAAACAGTTGCAGCCGCTACGGCCATTAGGGTCATGAACCCATTTTTCGGCTTCATTGGTCGGCTCCTCTGCAAAGTGGTTTCGCTGGACGGTTAGCGGGCCTGTTCTTTATGGTGGTTTCGGTAAGCTTTGTCTGTCTCCCACTTAGACTCCAAAGCGCGCAAGCGTGGTTAAGATGGGGTGCCACTGTATGATCCTGGTAATCGGTTTCCGTAGTCGGCGGCGTATTTCGGGCATTATTGGGCCACTGAGTCGCAAAACAGGGCTCTAAGGCGCTTAAACTGATTTTACGCGGGAGCGGATTTCAAAATGCCTCCCAACCACAATGCGAAGAGGTTCTCAGTGCTTCATTCCACCCCCTCCCGGCTCCATCTTCAACATCTTTTTCGATGATTTCACATCGTCCGCGGTAACTTCCGCGTACGCGGCCACTCGTTTACCTTTATGTTCGGTATTGAACTTCTCCGCATCTTCTTTCTTGGAGAACGCCATTACCTCAGCTCCCATACCTGCCTGAACCTCGCTGCCGACTACGAAGAAAGCCTGCTTTGCGTCCATGAGCTTCTTATCCCGATAATCCGTCACGAAGACGTTCTGTAATGTTTCCCAGTGCTGATGCTGTATTTGACTGGCAGACGGATATAGCGAAACATGTCGCCCGGCGGAGTCGAACCCGACTACTTTACCGTCCTTGAAAACCACGGCTGCCACGCCCACCTTGCTGTCTTCAAGTTTCATGTTACAGACCGGACAGCTTGCCGAAAGATCAAGCTTAGATCCGTCGGGAAGATCGACCGTCTGTGCGGCTAACGAAATGAGAGGAGCCGACGCCACAATAGCCAAAGCCAAAGCGATGTGCAGAAAAGATTCTTCGCGTGAGCAAACATAATTGGAACTCCTTTCTGCTTTAGACCTTCATTCCTCGCTTAAATTGCACTCCTTCATGAAGCAATAAATCGTCGGAACCACAAATATGGTTATGATGTCTATGCACATGCCCCCAAAACTTGGCAAGGCCATGGGGACCATGACGTCCGCCCCCTTGCCCTGAGAAGTAAGCACGGGAATAAGGGCGATGATCGTGCACGCGGTGGTCATCAATGCCGGCCGAACCCTCTTGATGCCGGCCTCCAGCGTTGCCTCCCTGATTTCAGCCACGGAATGAAACGTATGTTTCTTGAACACCTGATCCAGGTAGGTCGAGTAAATAACCCCGTCATTGGTCGCAATACCGAAAAGGGCCAGGAATCCTACCCAAACCGCCACACTCAGATTGTACGGCCGCACCTGGAACAGTTCCCGCATGTTCACGCCAAAGACGCTGAAATCCAGGAACCAGGGCTGCGAGTACAGCCAAAGCATCATGAACCCGCCCGACCACGCCACGAAGATCCCGGAAAAGACGTTTAAAGAGGTCGGGATCGAGCGGAACTGAAAGTAGAGCACCATGAAGATCAGCATCAAGGCCACAGGAATCACTACCTTCAAGGTCTGTTCGGAGCGAACCTGATTCTCGTAAGATCCGGCAAAGGTGAACGACGCCTCCGGGCGAGCTTCAGCTCGCCGGTGCTGATCTTGTGTTTCAAATAATTGTCCGCGGCACGAACCACGTCAACTTCCGCAGCCTCCGGTTTTTTATCAAAGAGCACGTAGCTCACCAGAAAGGTGTCTTCACTCTTAATGGTCATCGGCCCCCGAGTGTAGTTCACCTTGGCGAGAAGATTCAAGGGGATTTGGACCCCCTCATTTCCCGGCACGAGGATCTTGTCCAGCGCTTCGAGAGAGTCGCGCAATTCCCTCTGGTAGCGAACTCGTACCGGATACCGTTCCCGTCCTTCGACTGTCGTGGTAATGCGCTTGCCCCCGATGGCTATCTCGATGACATCCTGAACATCCTGGATTTTGATCCCGTAACGGGCTATGGCTTTCCGGTCGATAGCAATCTCGATGTACGGGTTTCCCACGACGCGATCCGCTATCACCGATGACGGTTCGACTGCGGGGACCTCCTTGAGGAACCGTTCCATATCGAGGCCGACTTTTTCCACTTCCTCAAGGTTTCTTCCCGCGAATCTTCACCCCCATCGCGGCTCTCATGCCGCTCTGAAGCATAACGACCCGCGCAGCTATGGGTTGAAGTTTGGGGGCGGACGTACTCTCCCGGTAACCGAGCGGCGTTCACGATTTCCTTCCAGATGTCGGCCGGTGTCTTGATCTGCGGTCTCCAGTTTCGTATGGGCTTTCCGGTCCGGGATCCACGACGTGCTTACCGGTCAGCGGATCTGTCTTGTATTCGGGGACATAATTGATGACCGTCTCGACCATGGATATGGGCGCAGGATCCAGGGCGCTCTCCACTCTTCCGATCTTGCCGACCACGGATTCGACTTCCGGAATGGATCTTATTGCCATATCCTGTTTTTGGATCACGTCGAGCGCTTCGCCGATGGCGGCGTGGGGCATGGTGGTCGGCATGAAAAGGAAAGAGCCCTCGTCGAGATCCGGCATGAACTCTTTACCGAGGCCCGGAAACTTGTGAGTCAGCTACGACCATAAACGGCTCCTGCGTACAAGGGCGTCTGCTCCTGGACTGGGGGAGCGCATCGCTTTTGACCTGCGGTTCGTGTCCGTGTTGGGCGGTGCACCACCATTTTGGTGCCGACCAGCCGGTCGACGGTCCACGGGATGAAAAAAAACCCTGGCGAAACCCAGCCAGATGACCAGCCCGAAGAGAATGAGGCTGACGGCAGCATAAGGAAAGCGGCCTTGTGGTACAGGGGCCACTTCAAGAAGGGACTGTAAAACGCGGTGAAGATTCTTCGGATCCCGAGCAGACCGAAGATGATCCCGGACGCAAAGATCAGATTGCGGACAAATCCGGAACTCGGACCCAGGGGAAGCCAATGTTCTGTAAGCAGCACCACCACGAATCCGAGGGACGCGAAATTAATGACCGTCGGGGCCTGCTCCGGGAACGAGGGGAAGAACAGCGAGGCGATCTTAAAGGCACCCAAAAAGACGAGCGGAGCCCATCCACCAGGAAACGGAAAAGCCCACCCACAGGCCCAGAATCACGAGGCGATACGATGAGAATAATCAGGGTATTTCGGCGAGGATTCTTTTGCCGAACACCAGATGGGCCAGGGGGGGAATGAGGGCCAGAGCCAGTATAAGAGCGGCGGCCACGGCGAACGTCTTTGTATAGGCCACCGGTTTGAAGAGCTTGCCCTCCGGACCGGTAAGACTGAACACGGGAATAAACGAGATGATCGTCGTGAGCGAGGACGTCATCACCGCTCCGCCGACCTCGGACGCCGACTCGCGGATCAGGTCCAGCACTCTCCTGCCATGTGTGCCTTCTTCGATATGCCGGAGGATGTTCTCGCAGAGGATGATGCCCATATCCACCATCACACCGATGGCGATGGCAATGCCGGAGAGCGCCATAATATTGGCGTCGATCCCCACGAATTTCATGGCAATGAAGGTGAGCAATACAGCGAGAGGGAGAATCGCGGAGATAAGGGCCGAACTGGCTACGTGGTTTACCATGACGATCACCACGATTACCGTGACCAGTATCTCCTCCCAGAGCGCTTTCTTCAGCGTATCGAGCGTTTGATGGATCAGCTCGGTACGGTCGTAAAAGGGACGATTTTCACCTGGGAGATCGTCCGTCGGGCAGCGTCTTGGTGGGCAGGCCGGGCGCAATCTCTTTTATCTTGTTATTAACATTTTTGATGACCTGGAGCGGGTTCTCACCGAACCTTACCACCACGACTCCACCAACGGCCTCAGCGCCCTCCTTGTCCAGAGCGCCTCGCCGCATTTCCGGGCCCAGAGCCACGGTGGCCACGTCCTTCACATAGAGCGGCACGTTGTCATTGACCTTGACTACGCTGTCGGCCAGATCCTGGACCGAGTGAATGAATCCCAACCCTCGTATGGTGTACTCGGCACGGTTCACCTCGATGGTCGCAGCCCCCACATCCAGGTTGGACATACGCACTGCGGAGAAGACCTCGGGAAGCGTTATTCCGTGAGCCCGCATCGCGTCGGGGTTTATGTCTATCTGGTATTCCCTTGAGTACCCCCCGACCGAGGCCACTTCGCTGACACCCCCTGCGGACTGCAGGTAATAGCGCACATAGTAATCTTGAATGGTCCGCAACTCATCCAGGCTAAAGCCTCGACCTTCCAGCGTGTACCAGAAGACCTGGCCCAATGCAGTGGCGTCGGGCCCCAGAGCAGGCTGAACTCCCGTCGGGAGAGTGCCTGACGGAAGCGAATTGAGCTTCTCGAGAATTCTCGACCGGCACCAGTAGAATTCCACGTCTTCATTGAAGATAATGTAGATGGTGGAAAACCCGAGGAAAGAGTTGCTTCTGATGGTCTTCACGCCGGGAAGCCCGAGAAGAGCAACCGTTAACGGGTACGTGATCTGATCTTCAATGTCCTTGGGAGAGCGTCCTTCCCACGTGGTGAAGACGATCTGCTGGTTCTCCCCGATATCGGGAATGGCATCTACCGGCACCGGTTTTCGGGGCAGCCAGGGGATGTCCCAATCAAAGGGCGCCACAATAAGCCCGTACGTGACGCACGCGACCAAGACCATCCCCAGAAATTTCTGCTCGATCCAAAAGCTCCATCATCCGTGAGAACAAAGACTCCTTCCCGGCCTTATGCGGTTCTGTCCTCTGTCTGATTGGGTGTCATTTTTCTCCCCCACCATGGTGCCGGATGGGAGCCCGGCTTTGCTTGTCCTCGGGCTAGCATCGGTTCCTTGCTTCTCTTTCTCCGGTTTTGTCTGGGTTCCTGAGCTTCCTTCGCCTTGCTAGAGAAGGGAGAGCTTCGGGCGGAATCTTCTCGACCAACTCAGCGCACTTGAGCATGTCTTGGCCCTTTGTACGGTGTTTCACCGAAGTAGGGATTCTTGTACATCCTGACTCGATTCGATCCAATAAGCCCCCTGCTCATTGGAAGCCATCGGACAGTGGTACAGAAAAGAGGGTCCTTCATTGCGTGGCGAAATCCCATCATCACCTTGGCAAAGGCCTCTGAAAGAGGATCGAAGGCTTTGCGCATGGCCCCGATCTCTCGAGTGTCCGCGATCTCCTTCAAGTTGGTCTCCATAGAGTCGGAGAGCTTCGTCCAGGTTTCCTGGGCCTTGTCGTCGAGTCCGCTGCTGTTGACCTCTTTAAGCAGCCCGGCCAGCTTTTTGGCAGAAACTGCGGCTTCCTCGGACTTCTCTCCGACAAGGGATTCTTTGAGGTTCAAGTATTCCTGAATCGATCGGAGTTAACGACGCTTACAAACTCCTCAGGGGCCTGCAGCTTCTTGACAACCTCCTCTTCCGCCTTTTCACCGGTACCCTTGGCCGGTTTGGGTTCGATAGGATTCATCATGCTTGATTTGGCAACTATTTGCATCGCGCTGTCGATCTTGAAATTGCCCTTCGTCACCACGCGCTCGCCTTCTTTGAGGCCCTGGTAAACCACATATTCCTCTCCGGCTCGAGGACCCGAGAACGACCTCCCGCAATTCGTAGGTTGGACGGTCCTGCTTGGGGACTTCTACATAGACAATCGAGCGCTTACCGGTTATCAGAGGCGCGGCCGTGGGAATCACCAACGGAAACTCCGGATTCGGATCATCCCCGTATCCGAAAGCTGAGGCAGGCCGCAAAGCCATCTTGCTCTCGGGACAGAATCCCGGTTCCGAGCTGGCATGGTCTGACGGATGGATAGGGCAGATGTATTTCCCAGCCCATTCCGGTTTGATGACCCTCCCCTTTGCATCGATTTCGGCTTCAAGTTCAGCCGTCACGAACATGCCCGGCCTGAGTATGTATTCGGGGTTTTCAGCTTCAACGCGGATTTTCACCGTTCGAGTTTTCATATCGAGCACAGGATCCAAGAACAGGACCTTACCCTTGAATTTTCGTCCGGGGACTGCCGGAGTGGTGAATGAAACGTCCTGGCCGTACCTGATCCAGGGCATGTCAGTTTCGTACGCGTCCAACTTGATCCACACGTGGGAAAGGTCGTTGATCGTGTACATCTCGGTTCCTTCTTTGACAAACTGCCCCAGAATCGCCATTTTTTTTGTGACCACTCCGCTTATGGGTGCTCGTAGCGTCACATACAGATTGGCCTTCTGCTGCTTCTTGATATCTTCGATCTGCTCCTTGGTCATGCCTAGCTGAAGCAGTTTCTCCTCGGCCCCCCGAATAATGCCTTCAGTGTCCTTGCTCTTCATGCTCTCGAACAGCTCAACCTGGCTTTTGATCAGAGTGGGGCTCCAGATGGTAACCATCGGGTCCCCTTTGTTGACCAAGCTTCCGGTGAAGTTGACGTAGATCTCGTCGAGCCTTCCATCGACACGAGATGTCAGGGCCGCAATCCTCGTCTCGTCCTCGCTAACTAGACCGACCATCCTGACCAATACTTTCGCGTGGTTTCTTTTGACCTCAACGGTTCCCACTTCGGCCAACTTCTTGGCTGCTTCGGACATGGAATACTGCACAGTGCTGACTCTGGTGTCGGCATCTCTCCCCGACTCCAGAGGAATCAGCTCCATAAAGCAGATTGGGCACTTACCGGGATTGGGAAGCTTTATCTGGGGGTGCATCGCGCACGTCCACCAAGTGGCTTGCCTGGCTTCACTCGCAGGTTTCTCCGCTGAATGGTCGTGCGAATCGGATGGGGCCGATGCTTTCTGCTGTTCGGTCTTCTGTTCAACGGTTGCCACTCTGGTATCGCTGCCTTTGGGCAAGTAATAACCGAACACAAATGCTGCGACGATCAGCAGAGGTAAGAGGATCTTTTTCTTTGGAAGCTTGCCCCAGAAATCACTTAGATAGCTGTAATTCATGATTCTTCCCTCTCGAAAAGTGCCCCTATCTGTTCATTCTTAGTCTGTCCGCCTCACTTAAAGTTTCCCCGCGTGTCGCCGTTCAGACGGACAAGTCCCCTTGTTTCGCTAGTAATAGCTATTGCTTGATCTATCGGCAGGGTCAAGAACGTAATGAGCAGGTCCGGAATAAAACATCCATTCCGCTGTAGTCTAAGGGATAAGAAAACCTTGCCCCCCCGAAAGATGTGACGTACAGAGCGACCTCAAATGCTTCAGCGGAAAATGGAGCACGAAGCGAGTTTTGGCTGGCTGTTGCAGGTTGAGTCCCGGAGAGTAAGAAGACGAGGTTCGTCGAACCGCAGCCACACATGTTGAAGCCCGCATTCCCGTGATGGCCGCAACAGCAGGCTCCTTCCAGGCAATTCGCAGACGCGCAACTGCACATGCTGTGCTTGTTGTCGTCTTGAAAGGATACCGTTCCTCCCAAACACACTGAAGACAGTCCTCCGACTCAAAGGCAGACCCGCAATAGATAAGCACAGAATATCTGCTACGACTCGACTCACCACATCGGGCTCCTTATTTTGGTGCACTACTATTTTATGATGTAATCTATTTTAGCAAAGTCAAGTTTCCTGACTGTCTTAGTAGGAAAACTGCTCATGACTTTTATGCTCCCGCGCGCTCTTCTCAAAGGTGATTCCTATTTTGGAATAGTAGGTTCTGCCTGTTTAGTGATTGGTTGGCCCATCTCCCCTCCCCTTTACGGGGAGGGAGATGGGGTCCACTCATCTCATCATTCTAAGATACGAATCACCACAGCCCTGGGAAGACCAGGCCGCGATGCATTCCAGCCACCTTGATTGTTGCTGGGCCCCGTTGTTGGGCAACAGCTCGCTTGGCCCGCAGGGTAGACCTGTTGACCAGTGTTCGGTGGATTCGAGGTAAACTGAACGGGGCCACTCGCGGGTTGAAAACCCGAATACGAAGCTTGGCCACCGGCCCTCCGCAGCCTCCACAGCCCCCACAGCCACGAAACTGGGCCTGAGGCGCGGGATTGATTCCTCTTGCGGGCCCACTGTTGTCAGGCACAGTACAACAACTCGGTGCGGCAGGAGCGTTCGGGAGACCCACCGGCCTGGAGGCTGCATACCTGCCTTTGTGGTACCGGCCCGCCCCAGTTGCTGCCGGTTGCTCTGACCATAGCAGGGGTAACCTGGGGATTCACAACGCGCTGTTGTGGCGAGGCAGCGGGAATAAGTGCCTCGTGTCGGTTGACCCGGTGCGAGCGTGGCTCCCGGAGCTGAACTGTTTTGGGGATCGCAGCAACTCGGCGCCGCGTGACTTATTGCCGCTACGAGGACGACGGTCAAGATAATCGAAGCCGCCGCGAATACTCTCATTTTCATTTCCTTCCTCCTTTTCTTTACTCTGCGCAAAAAATGCTCCAAGGTGATGCGGGCTGCCCTCTCAGGAGAGGGTATTTCCCGCCCACCTCTGTAGTAACTCAGACAACCGCCCTGATTGCCTGCGCTTCCTTGAGCCGTCCGTCGGCAACCTCTATGATGCGGTCCGCGTATTCCGCGTTGTGTCTGCTGTGAGTGACCATGACAATTGTTTGGCCATCGGCATTAAGGTTCTTCAGGAGATGTCATCACGTCCGCAGAATTCCTGGAATCCAAATTGCCCGTAGGCTCGTCCGCAAACAGGATCGGCGGTTCATTGACCACGGCCCGTGCGATGGCCACCCGTTCCTGCTCTCCACCGGAAAGCTGGTTTGGAAGACGATGCCCCTTGTCTTGCAGTCCGACCCTCTCCAGGGCTGACATTGCCAATGCCTTCTTGTTTGCCTGTGAATGATGGGTGACTGCCAGCGGCAACTGGACGTTCTCGACAACGTTGAGATATGGGACCAGTTGAAACGACTGAAAAATGAATCCCATGAACTCACGCCTGAAATCGGCCAATTTGTCTCTCTTGAGGGCATATATGTTGATGTCTTCGATGAGGATCTCGCCTCTGGAGGGGCTTAGCAGGCCGCCCAAGCATGGAAAGAAGGGTGCTCTTGCCTGCTCCGGACTCTCCCATGATCGATATGAAGCCGGCCTGCTCGATTGAAAGGTCGATCCCCTGGACTGCGGCTACTCTTGCGTCACCGTCGCCGAACTCTTTGACCACCTTATTTGCTGTGATGTAACTCATTTGAAAACCTCCTTATAAAGTCCGCAGAGCTTCGCTGGGATCCATTTTTGATGCGGTCATCGCGGGATAGAGAGAAGCCAGAAGGCCTACCACAACCGCCAGGAAAACCGCACCCACAGCCACGAGGGGATCCAGGGAGAAGTGTGGCATGTGCTCGCTGAGAAAAGAGAGCAACACGCGGGTGACGCCTATTCCCGCAAGATAACCGGCAACCCCGGCCATTAACGAGACTACGAAGGCTTCAAGGAGAATAATCTTCATTATGTGAGAGCGTCTAAAACCGATTGCGCTGAATATTCCAATTTCCCGGGTGCGCTCGTTCACGCTTCCCATCATGGTCACAAACACGACCATCGAGCCCACGAACAACACCAGGCCGGAAATACCGAGAGAAAACTTACGAAAGTTGTGGAGAGTGTCCATGCGGCCCTCCACTACCTGCTGAACGGCGGTCACCTTGGCCGAAGGCATTTTTTCCGCGATCTGGGTGACTATTTCAGAAATCGGACAGTTCTTGCACAGCGCCGCAACTTCCACCATTCCGACCTTGCCCTCTTTTCCGAACAGTTTTTGGGTCACGGGCATATACATGAACACGAGTCCATCGTCCTGAGAGCCGGTAGTTTCGAGCACGCCGGTCACCTTAAACTTCTCCCCCTTTATTTCGATGGAGGAGCCTGGCTTGAGTTGAAATCGCTCTGCCGCCTCACTGCCGACTATAAGATCTTGCTCCGCGGAGGGCTCGTCTCCGTTGATCTTCCACCACTTCTTCAGAGAAAGTTCGGAAGCGAAATTCACGCCCACCACGAGTGCTTTGTGTCCCTGATTCTCGAACACACCGAAAACCTTGGGACTGACAAGTCTTATGTTTGCGGCATTCGCTATTGTCTTTATCTTGGCCAGGTCTGTCTCGGAAATCTCTTTCACATCAAACGAGAGCCCGCCCAGACTCAGATCCGCCGTAAGTGAGGGACAATCCCTCGGACCGGGGGGTAATCAGTATGTTCGCCCCGAACTCATCCATTTTGTGTGCTATGTCTGCTTCCAGGATGCTGGTTGTAGTGAGAAGGGCCACCACTGCGGCCACACCCACCAGAAGTCCCATGACGAGAAAGAAAACTTTCCCCTTCCTACGCCTCAAATTGTTTACAGCTATATCGTGAAGTTTCATTACCTACCTCCGTTACTGGAAATACTTCAGGCCGGCCAAGACATCCTGCTGAGCAATCACTACGTTGGGTCCCTCGATGGTTCTCTTCAGCGCGGACGGGTTGCAGCCGCCCGTCACTACATTGACCTTGTCGGTCCTGAACTTCAGACCGCAGTTGATGCAGAGCATGTCGTCCGCCTGCTGCACGTAACCTTTCTTGGCACGAAAGCATTTTTCGCACGCGTCGAATGCGGCCCTGACAACGCCGTCAGTGCTTTTGACCACAAAAAAACGTACCACCTGGTTAGGGGAATGTTTGTATTCGAAATGCCTGGCCTTTCCGTCCTGAAACGCGGCGACAGGGAAGGCGAACACGCCGTTCGCCGGCTTAACGTCCACAGCGGGAACGGTGAAGTTCCATGCCAAGGCTACACTGATGGTGGTAAGAATCCCTATAACAGCTATTGCGGCTACAAAAAATCCCATATATTTCTTCTGCATCTTCTTAATCCTTTCTTTTTCAAAGCTTGAATACGATCGCACGCATACTCGCGGGCGCAGGTTAGTGCAATCAGGTGTTACTGAACCAGAAGGCTTTTCAGCTCGGTTCCCGAGGCGATCATTCGCGGCCAGAAAGTCTTCCAGTCATCCTGACCGGCCGCTGCATGGATTTTTTCCTTGAAGCCGGGATCAAGAATCTTAACGTCGGAATCCTTGAAAATTGTGCCCGCCCATTCCATTGTCTTACGAGCTCGTTCCTGCGGATCTTGAATTCCCGACACCACGTGCTCATCCAGGAGTTTCCGTATGCCAAGCCGTTGGCCGACCACCTGGAAATACTTCTCCTTGGAACCGAAAGCAGCCTTCACCTGGGTGAGGAATTCCTCCTGGGAGATTCCATTGTTCTTTGCAATGGTTTCCACCTCTGTTTCGACCTCATAAGGTTGCACTACTATGGCTTTAGCGTCCGCGGCTTGCAGCAAGATCTCCTTCCCGACTGTCGAGAACAAGGCCGAAGCCAGGTCGGAATCCTTCGGTGCGGCTTTGTCTACGTCAAGGGGGACCTTCATGTCCTTCTGAAACACCGGCTTACCGTTGACGGTGGCCACTACCACCTCGTTAATTCCCTCGCCACTCGGCTTGAACATGCCGTCCAGTCTGATCGGATAGCCTGCACGGGCAACGGCTTCCTTGATCTGGTCCGGGTTTGTTTGCTTATCTCTGAATTTGACGATCACGTCCTGGGCCGCCAGGCTGACATCAGCTTCAAGGACTCCAGGAACTTTGCCGGTAACTTCCTTCACTGTGATAACGCACGCAGGACAGTTCATGTTGTTGACTGTAAATCTGGATGCCACTACCTCGCCGGCGACGAGTCTGTACGCTCCGTAGACCCCGCCTGCAAGAAAGAGCAGCACTACCAGGGCCAGGCCCGCCCTGCGTAACTTGCCCGACAGAAACTTTGCGATCCGCCTGGTTTAGAGTGTCCAGGTCGATCTTTTTGATCTGTTTTTCAACGGACATACTTGCACTCCCATTGATTGGTGTCCGCACAATTACACGGACTTCGTTAGGCATGAGGATTCAAGAATAAACAGGAATTCTCGTGCAGCCCTTGAATTAAAGTACTAGGGTGAAATCAAGAATGTTGTGAAGGATGGATCAACAGCGGAGAGTGCAAGTTTGAAGACTGATAACAATATCCCGGCAGTCAACCTCGGGTACTATGCCGGCCATATGGGAAGGTTGGATCCCTGATGAGTGGGCCGCTGCCGCAAACGTTACTGCGGAAAGTCTAACACTGGTCTCAATAGCGGTGTATCCCGAAAGGGCAACAATCTGTAACTGTTGCACACATCGGCACTGGGGGCATTCGTCTCTTACGAGTCCCTTGGCGCAGGAAGCCTGAACCACGTTGGTGGAACAGCACGAAGGGGCTTTTGCCACGGTCTTTGAACAACAGGCCGGGCCCGTTTCGGCCCTGAGGCCCGAAATTCCACATTGCTCCCGGTAATTGGCTTGGATGGATTTACAGCAGCAGGGAATGGAAGAAGCAGGAACGATCGTTGCCCAGACTAGAGAAACACATGTAATTATTATTACTAAACGAGTCAGCATTGTGTCCTGTTTCTGCGTGCCAATTCCTTAATAATCTAGTCTAGTGACTTTTTCTCTAAAGTCAAGTGGCTTTGTCGGGCATAGCGTTGAAACGCTTGAAAATAGCCCCGAACTCTCGGCGTTGTAATCTATTACAACCATGGTGGCAATTTCCCGCGAAAATATTTTCCCCTGGCCAAATTTACTTCGATCGGCGGCAAGGATTCAATATGAGCGGCGAAAGGTTGTCATTGCGAGCGAAGCGAAGCAATCTCGATTAAGACGCCTAGATTGCCGGTGGGACGGGCATCTTGCCCGTCATCAGTAATAGACAGGCTGGAAGCCTGTCCCACCATTCACTCCTCGCAATGACAGTGACGCGACGATTCCTTGCGTAAGTGAATGGTTAGGGCCGGCACTCGATTTTCGTCGCACACACTGATATATTGCGGTGTTCGCGGAAAGTTGTCTGAGAGACCAACCGCTGAGTGCGCAGAGAACGCAGAGAAGAACAGGCTTTCTCAGCGGTCTCTGCGATCTCTGCGGTGAACAATTCCACTTCCTCAAAAGGAGGCGCTAATGGGTTGTGCTGCTCCACATCCGCTCCACTGGGAGGACCTTCGGAGCCGTTCCAGGGAACAGATTTTAGGTAGAGACGGCGTAAGGGTCCCTATCGACGGCAAGGGTTATGAGGTCGATTTCCTAAATTCGGTCTGCCTCGTGGATCCGGTTGCCGAGCGAATTGTTGAGCTTTCTCCCAATCCCGAACGTGAATTGCCCGAAGAGTTTCAGATCCTTCTCATCCGTTATTTGGTCGCGGAGAATGGAGGACCTCTGGAAGACAAAGAAGTGAGCCAGAAGGATTTCCCGGGCGGAGTAACCTTTTTTCAGGGGCCACACACCTTGAACGTCGCTCCCATCGCCAAGCTCTACGGACGCGATCCGGAAGCATTTGAAATTCGTGCCCGAGAACTCGCCGCGGTGCCTGTACAGCATGGGGACAAGGCCATGCGATTTCTCCCATTTCCTCTCATGCCCGTCACTTACGTACTTTGGAAAGAAGATGAAGAATTCCCTGCTTCAGTTTCCGTCCTCTTCGACAAGTCCATATCTCGATGGTTCGAGCTGGACATGATATTCACGCTTGTCTTGGTACTGACAGAGAGGATTGTGGAGGGTCAAAGCATCTGACGGTAGGGGCGGCTACAGGCCGCCCTACCCCTCTGTATTAGGTAGGACAGGCATCTTGCCTGTCATTTCTTGATCGACAGGCAGGATGCCTGTCCCACCACTTCTTCCCGAAATATGTTACCGAATTTATGAAATGGAGCATTGAGCCGAAACAAGGAATTGGCGGCCACGGGCCGCCCTACTATGCAAAGACGATCACCTGGCGCCTAACACACAGATCCGCATCCCGGTTCTTTGGCGATGATATCCTCTATCGTCGCGTGTCAGGTCCACCCCTTCCTGCTGAAGTTTGCCTTCGGCCCAAATCTGCCTGTCTCGAACGACTATCTTGTCGAAGGCCAACTCCCGGATTGCGCTTCGCAAAAGAGGCAGCTCCCTTTTTTCCCCCTCAAGGCGGATCTTCCGGAATAGCGGGTGGCTTTCCCTCGTCTCTCTGGTCGAATCGGGGTTTATATCGTCTTTCCAGTGCATCCCACAGGGGGTCCCATTCATCCCCACGAATCGGGAAGCGGCAGTACGAGATTACCGGGCCTCTGTCCAGCTCCTTTGTGACCAGATGGACCATAATCCCCTGCTCTGCGGCTTGCTCATCGATGAGTTGATGGATGACCTCCTGCCATGTTCCTTTAGGACCCCAGGGGAGCGCGGGATGTATGTTCACCATCGCAAGGCCCTCAAGTTCAGGATCACCGATGATGAGCATGTACCCCGCCATAACAACCAGGTCCACCGATGGGAGGATGTTGATGGTTTTCATCACCTCTGTGCCATAGAGGTTCCTCCACTCTTCGAGCGACCGCGACGCCTCGGCAGCGGAACGACTCTCTTCAAGGCCCTTTTTCCTCAGTTCCGGTTTGAACCGAACATGAGACTGGGTTGCGACGGGGATGTTAAGAGTTGCTGCCAGCTCGAAGAAAAGCTCCCTCTGCCGATATTCTTCATCGGCTGGGGCATCGCCTGTTTCCCGGTGGCAGAAAATCCACTCGATTTTTGCGGGGATTCCATTGGTCACAAGGTCCACATGCACAGTCTCCAGGAGATTCCGTGCCGCGGGGTCACGGCCGGTGGAGAACCATCCAATTCGCAGCGTCATGTCATCAAGCCTCCGTAGGTGGGGAGAGTTATCGAGGAGCGGACCGGGCACCTATGCTTTCTCTCTCTTAGCGTCTGAGCCGTGGGTCGAGTGCGTCACGGATCCCCTCCCCCAGCAGATTGTAGCCCATGACTGTTATGAGGATAGCAAGGCCGGGGAAGACCGACAGCCACCACGCGATCTCGATGTTGTCTTTCCCTTCGGTGAGCATGTTTCCCCACGAGGGATCCGGTGGCTGAACTCCGATTCCAAGGAACGACAGGCTGGATTCTATGAGCACGGCAGCTGCTACTCCCAGAGTCGCAGCCACAAGTATCGGCGCCATGGAATTCGGCAGTATGTGACATAAAGATTATACGCAGGTCTCCCGCCCCTTGGCTGATGGCGGCTTGAACAAAGTCACGCTCCCGGATGCTGAGGAACTCGGCTCGCACCAATCGAGTGACCCCCATCCATGATGTAACGCCAATGACCACCATAATGTTCCAGATGCTCGACCCAATGAACGCTATAACCGCGAGAATAAGAAAGAATGTGGGAAAACATAGCATTATGTCCACGAAACGCATGATTATGCGTTCCACCGTCCCGCCGTAATACCCTGCCATGGCTCCAAGAAGCACGCCGATCAAGGTGGATATGCCTACAGCCACAAATCCCACGCTCAGGGAGACTCCGGAACCGTGAATAATTCTGGAAAGAACATCGCGGCCCAAGCACATCCGTTCCCATCACGTGTGCGCTGTTGGGGGGCGCGAGAATCTGGCTCGTGTTTATCTCATCCGGTGGATATGGAGACAACTGATTGGCAAGAAACGCAACCACAAAAAGGATCGCAACCACGACCAATCCAGCCATAGCCATCTTGTTTCGTGCGAGCCGCCGTGTGAAATCTCCCTGGAGAATTGCCATCAGTATTTTTTCATCCTCATGATCTCGGGTGGCAAGAGCTGCAAATTACAGAAGTTCATGCGGTTTTCCATTCTTAGTCCGCAACTCGAATTCGCGGATCTGCCACGGAGTACATTAAGTCGGCCAGGAGGTTCCCGACGAGAGTCAGGACCGCACCGATGACGAGTATTCCCATTATTGTGGGGTAATCCCTCATCATAACGGACTGATAGAAAAGCTGGCCCATGCCCGGGATGGCGAAAATCGTTTCAAAAATGACGCTCCCGCCGATGAGACCTGGAATAGAGAGCCCCAGGATCGTGATCACCGGCAACAGGGCATTACGAAGCGCGTGCTTGAATATCACTGTACGTTCATCAAGACCCTTGGCCCGAGCCGTGGTCACGTAATCCTGCCGGATCACCTCCAGCATGTTTGACCTCATGTATCGGCTCATCCCTGCCAAGGCCTCCGAATGCCGAGACAAAAACCGGCATGTATCAGATGCTTTGCCGTGTCCAGGATCCGCTCCGAAAAAGAAAGCTCCCCGTAATTGAGGGAGTGAAGCCCGGAAATGGGCAGCCAGTCCAGCTTCACTCCAAAAAGAATCATTAACAAGAGCGCAAGCCAGAAAGTCGGTATCGCAAAGCCAAGAAAAACAAACAGCGTTGTCCCCTTGTCAAGGAGTGAATCCTGCTTCACCGCGGACATCACCCCGATTGGAATCGCTACCGCGAGAATCAAGATCAAGGAAAGCACATTTATCAATAGCGTCACTGGTATACGTTCAAGGATCTTGTCTATGACGGGGCGGCTGTCCGGCGCAAACGATGTCCCGAAATCGAGCATCAGCATGTTCCGCAGCCACTTCCAGTATTGCACGTACACGGGCTGGTCCAGGCCATAGTGGGCCTTCATCCGATTGACGGTCTCCTGGTTCATGTTGGGATTGAGGTCGGTGTACAGACTGATTGGGTCGCCAGGAGCGATTTTCATGACTCCAAAAGAGATAATTGTGATCCCCAGCACAATCGGGATCATGAGCAGTACACGCTTGAAAAGGAAACGGGCCATGTCACCTCACGGCTGAATCTGGTACTTCTGCAACTGCTTGGGAACATACCATTTTGTGAAGTTGTAACTAATTCCCTGAGGCGCGGGATCAATCCCCTGGAAACGGGAACTTATTATGGGAAGCGAATCTGCGACAAAAAGGAAAGTGTAGGGCTGGTCCTCTGCTATAATCTCCTGGAACCGGTCGTAATACTTTTTCCGTTCATTTTCGTCATAAGTGGATGCGCCGAGGTCCAGTAAGTCATCTACTTCTTTGTTCTGATAGGTTACGAAGTTCAGCTCCGTTTCCGAGATTTTCTTCGAGTTCCAGATGTCGATTTGGCTTGGATCGGGCGACATGCCCCAACCGAGTAGGCACGCCTCGAAGTTCCTTTTATTAATGAAGTTTTTCAGGAAAGCCGCCCATTCGATCACACGGATATTTACCTTTATCCCCACCTTTTTCAAATCGCTCTGAATAATTGTCGCAGCATTCTTGCGCACGTCATTTCCCTGATTGATGATGATGGTAAACTCGAAGGGCTTGCCGTCCTTCTTGAGGATGCCGGAACCGTCCTCGTCTTTCCAGCCTGCCTCGGCAAGCATCTGTTTGGCTTTTTCCGGGTCGTACGGAAACTTCTTAACATTAGGATTGTACCAGAATGTATCGGGCTTGTACGGCGTGTATGCCACTCGTCCCAGACCAAGGAGCACCCCGTCGACTATGCTCTGCCGATTGATGGCCGTGGTAAGCGCCTGGCGCACTTTCTTGTCTTTGAACTTCCAGTCCTGCAAGTTGTAGCCCAAATAGTTGTAGCTGGACGATAGGTACTTGTATCTCACAAAGTTATCCTTGAACCACTGGGTGTCCGTCTGCCTCATGTATTGAAGCGGAGTTAGGCCACTCTGGTCGAGCCTACCGGCTTTCAGTTCCAGGAATATTGTTGCCAGGTCCGGGATTGTCCGTGTCAGGACCCGGTCAATGTACGGCCTACCTTCAAAGTAATCGTGGTAGCTATCCACGACGATCTTCTCGCCTGTTTTCCACTCAACAAATCGATAAGGCCCTGTTCCGACAGGGTTCCGTTTCAAAGGGCTCTGTGTGACTTCTTGCCCTTTCAGGAGATGCGCAGGGAGCATCGACTGCCCCCAGGAACCAAGGGCCGGGGCATACGGCTGCTCGTATGTGACCTCGACCGTGTACGGGTCGAGCTTATTGAACTTCGTCACTTTGAGGAAATCAGTGGCATAAGGGGTCGGTGTGTTCTTGTCCACGATCACATTGTACGTGAGTTCAACATCGTCGCTTGTAAACGGCTTGCCGTCCTGCCATTTCACATCTTTGCGCAGATAGAAACGGATTGTCAGCTTGTCCTCTGATATTTCCCACTTTTCTGCCAAATCAGGAACCAGCTTGAGGTCCTTATCGTATTTTACCAGGCCGTTGTAGATAAGGCCGATGATGTCAAAGCTCGCCGAATCGTTAGCAAGCACGGGCAGCAGGACAGACGCGTCGCCGATGCTCCCTCTGATTATCATGTCGCCGTACGCGGGCTCGTATGTCTGTTGAGCCACCGGACGATTAGATTGGTCTTTGCCGGGGGCGGGCTCTGTTTTTTGTTGGCCTTCTCCACATCCGGCCACAAGGAAAGAGGCCATTGCGGCCAGTGCGAGAAGATAGCGCTTCTTCAATATCATGTGGTCCCTTCGCTTCGCGAGTTGCACCGGAATATAGTCAAAATCAGCGGGACGGGCAAGGGGAAGGATTGTGGTAATAATTCATTGTGGGGAAGCAGGTTGCGCTCCAGTCATTGCGGGAGCTGTAATCGACGAAGCAATCTCTAGCACAGTAAAGCGGAGATTGCTTCGCTGCGCTCGCAATGACGAGAATTACCCCTTGGGACTAAATGCTTACTCTCACGACCGGAAACGGCTTGCGGGAGTTGGGGCGACTTGGTAAGTTGACTTCGGAACGGATGATCGGGCCTTTGACGTTTAATGGCCCTTGCCCACGGAAAGGCCAACGTGCACAGGTTGGAGAATGCGGAAACGTCTTACGGGCACCGCGGGGCTCGTTCGTGCATGGATGAGCCTCGCACATCCGTGGCACCATGACTTGGCAGGGGTCGCTTCTCTGCCACCGCCAGGAGATATTAAATTGGAAGAACATAAGTTGACCGAAAAACAGCGCAAATGGCTGGAAGCCTCACAGAGGATCGGACCCGGCGCAATGACCAAAACTGAGCGGCAACTTCTCGAGAGGCTTTATGCAGACATGCTGCCCAGAGAGCAGCAGGAACTCGCGGCATACATAGAGGCCAAGTTCGCGAAAAAGGAGACGGACTCGAAGGATTCCGAGGAAAAAGACCCCATCGAAAAGAATGCGGCGCAAGGAATGGCGTCCCCCTTCCGAGGCACTGAGATCCGCGCTGGCAAAGTCCACAAACGCCGAGGTCTGGGAAGGATCAGTCCTGAAGAATTAGGCCGCAGGTCTCGATTTCAAGGAGAATTTCATGCTGGATATTGCTTTCATTCGTAATAATCCGGAAGTGATAAAAGATGGCATTCGCAAAAAGCGGATGAAAATGGACATAGATGAGCTTCTTGCCGTGGATGAGGAGGTCAGAAGTCTCAGGGCCGACGTGGAAAACCTTCGCGCGGACCGCAACCGGATTTCAAAGGAGGTTCCCAAGCTCCAGGGCGAAGAGAAGGAGCAGGCTATAGCCCAGGTGAAAAACATCAGGGACGGCTTGGGTCAAAGGGAGCCGAAGCTCAGAGGAAGTCGAGAGTCGCTTTGAAGAGCTGATGCTCATGGTTCCCAATCCTCCGTTGCCGGAAGTTCCGGAAGGCGATTCGGATGACGACAATGTGGAGGTTCGTTCCTTCGGGCAGCCACCAACATTTGACTTTCCGCTCAAGGATCATCTCGAACTGGCAGAATCGCTGGACATCGTGGATATGCCGCGGGCCGTGAAATTTGCCGGCGCGCGCATGTACTGCCTGAAGAACGAAGGGGCCATGCTCGAATTCGCCCTGTTCAAGTTTGCCCTGGATCACCTGTACTCAAAAGGCTTCATGCCGATGATCGTTCCCCAACTGGTCCGCCGCGAGGCCATGATCGGCACGGGATTTTTCCCTTTGGGAGAGGAAGACACCTTTTTCGTGGAAAAGGACGATCTTTACCTGATAGGCACCTCTGAGGTTCCCCTGGTGTCGTATCACATGGACGAGATCCTCAACGAAAAAGACCTTCCCAAACACTACTGCGGCTATTCAACGTGTTTTCGCCGGGAGGCCGGGTCGTACGGCCGGGACACCCGCGGCTTCTACCGGCTTCATCAGTTCAACAAGGTCGAGCAGGTGATAATCTGTGTTAATGACCCGGAGGTGTCCAGGGCTGAGCATCAGATACTCTTGAACAATTCCGAAGAGATGATGCGGGCATTGGGACTGCCGCATCGGGTTGCATTGGCCTGTGGAGCCGAAATCGGGCAGGGGCAGGTGCTCAAGCACGAGATAGAGACATGGATGCCGAGCCGAAACAAATACTCAGAGACTCATTCCTGTTCGAGCCTGCACGAGTTTCAAGCCCGACGGCTCAAGATCCGATGGCGCGGAAAGGACAATAAAACGCAGTTTTGCCACACGCTCAACAACACGGCCATAGCATCGCCACGTATACTCATTCCGATTCTGGAGAACTTCCAGAACGCGGACGGGAGCGTAACAATCCCCGAGGTATTCCGGCCCATCATGGGCGGGATGGAACGCATCGAACCCAAGAACCGTTAGACATGATCACACTAAAGAAAAAAGCAGACCGACGACTCCGAAGAGGGCATCTCTGGGTCTTTTCCAATGAAATAGCAGACCCGCCCGTGGCCCAGTTGGAGGCGGGTTCGATCCATGAAATTCAGGATGCGGCCGGAGAGTTCCTGGGAATGGTGTATGCCAATCCCGCCAGTCTGATTACGGCTCGCATCTTGTCTCACAAAAAGGTTCAGATAGACGAGGCGTTCTTGGAGCAGAGGATCGGGGCTGCTTTGGAGAGGAGACAACGCCTCTTCCCCGAGAGAGACTTTTACCGCCTGATATTTGGAGAGGCAGATCTTTTGCCCGGCCTTATTGTGGATCGCTACGGCACGGTGCTCGTGGTCCAGAGCCTGACTGCCGGAATGGACGCGCTTCATAGAAGACGTTTTGGCGGTTCTGGTTCGTTATCTTAGCCCCGGAAGGGATCTACTTGCGCAATGACTCACCCTCCCGTGTCCTGGAAGGACTGTCGCAAGAGAAACGCATTGCCTACGGGTCGATTCCGGAAACTGTCATCATAAGCTCATCGGGCCTGAAGTTCCTGGTGGACGTGGCTGACGGGCAAAAGACTGGCTTCTTCCTGGACCAGGAGGCCAATCGCCCTTTGATGAAGCAGTATGTCTTTCCCGGGGCCAAGGTGCTGGATCTGTTTTGTTACACCGGCGCGTGGGGTCTTCATGCTGCGGCCGCGGGAGCCGCAGAAGTTACAGGCGTAGATTCATCCCGCAGGAGCAATCCAATTGGCCGAGTCAAATGCTGCTCTCAACGGCATGGAAGACCGCTTTCATGCTGTCCGGCACAACGCCCTGGAATTCCTCAAGAGGAGCCATGAAACCTGGGATGTGGTAATCCTTGACCCGCCTGCCTTTATCAAGAGCCGCTCGCAAATCAAAGAAGGGCAAAAGGGCTACATTGATTTCAATCGTCGAGCGCTGACCAAACTGAATCCCGGCGGTATCCTTGTCACGTGCTCCTGTTCGCATCACCTCGATGCTCAGACCTTCGAGGAGACGCTGGCGATAGCTGCCCGTCA
The DNA here is from genome assembly GCA_963786905.1 of uncultured delta proteobacterium. Taxonomy (GTDB): domain Bacteria; phylum Desulfobacterota; class Desulfomonilia; order Desulfomonilales; family Desulfomonilaceae; genus CAWBBA01. The sequence continues at coordinate 25,515 of CAWBBA010000041.1, forward strand.
AAGCGGCAAGGAATTACGGATACTGGATACTCGCGGGCAAGGACCCGACCATCCGTTCCTCCTGTCTATGCCCGAAACTCGTTACTTGAAGGTTATTGTGGCGCAGGTTGTGTAATTCCGGATTCCACTGGATCAAACGACGTGAACAACCAAGCGTATATTCACGGGAGCACGGTCTGCCAAAACCTAGTGTCCGTGCCCTGGAGACTCGCTGGGGGCCAGGCATTTGCGTCACTGATTCAGGCAGTGCCGACACCGATGTCACGTCCTACCGGCATTCTCAGTTCGGAGCAGGGCTTCTCGATTATTGCTACCTTCACATGTTTCTTTTTCTATCACAACAAAGGCACAAGCGGTTTGCGGGGTGTGGGTGAGAGATACGTGAATTGCAGTGACCTGCATTGATTCGGCCAATTTCTGTGCTCGGCCTAGAAGGGCTATCGACGGCTTACGTCTTTCGCCCCCGCGTACAACGATTCGGCTGGGAGAGACGCCTCTGGAAAAACCGGTTCCCAGGGCCTTGGCCAGCGCTTCCTTTGCTGCAAAGCGAGCTGCGTACCCCTGCGCCGGCTGAGCGGCGTCCTTGCAGGCTGCAATCTCTTCTGCTGAAAAGACCTTAGCGACGAACCGATTCCCCCAACGGCAGTTCAAGGCCCTCTCCATGCGGTGGACATCCACAAGATCCACACCCACTCCGAGGATCACGTGCCAACCCTCTCTCTCACGACCGCGTCCGCAACTCTGCAAACCTGCACGGTCGATGGGACGTGATGAACACGGACTATAGAGGCCCCGCGGAGCACAGCCGCAGTTATCGCCCCCAGCGTGCCAATATCTCGCCTTGCTGCCACCGGCTCTTCCAAGATCTTTCCCAGAAATGCCTTTCTTGACGGCCCTACCAGAATGGCTTTCCCAAGGGACTTCAAGAAGTCGAGACGATTTATGAGGATGAGGTTCTGATCAAAGGTTTTACCGAATCCTATGCCCGGATCTATGACAATCTTTTCCGGCTCTATTCCCGCCTTCTCCAGAACCTGTATGCGCTCCTGAAAAAAAGAATAGATGTCGCCCGGAAAAGAACTGTAGCGGATCTCAGTCTGCATGGTCTTCGGGGTCCCCAGCATGTGCATGACAACGAGACCTGTTCCGGCTTCACGAGCGAAATCAATCAGAGTGGGATCGTCCCGGAAGCCAGACACATCGTTGATTATTTGAGCGCCCGCGGCTACCGCTGCTTCGGCCACGGTTCTCCGGCGGGTATCGATTGAAATCACCGCCTCTGGCATGGATCGAGAGATCCCCTGAATCACAGGGACGGACCTCTGAAGCTCTTCCTCTTCCTCCACGTAAAGGGAACCCGGCCGAGTAGATTCTCCACCCACATCAATGATGTCCGCGCCGGCTTCCAGCATCTCGATCCCCGCGGCGACTGCAACTTCAGGATCAAGGTGTTTTCCGCCATCCGAAAAGGAGTCCGGTGTGGTGTTGATGACACCCATGACCAGCGTATGGGAAGCGGGATCCAGAATAGTGCGTGGGAGAGGGATAGGTTGCGGGATCATTTTCCTCGTTCCCAGGATCTGCCTGGGAATGCCGCATAGGAGGCTCCGTCTCATCGGCTCGCCTGGCCGGAAAGCCTCAAGATGCCCTTTTGACCAAATCATGCTATCCGGGCACAGCCCGGACACAGGTAGGTTACCAGGCCCAGCCTGGTAACCAGTGCAAAAACTCCTATGTCTTGCAAGCGCTTCTAAACCTTTTCAGGGTCAGGCGTCCTGGGAGTAGGGCCCACCATGACCTTGCCGTCATCGAGGGGTACGATCTCCGTCGGCCCCTTATCCGGCTTAATTTCCGCTACTTCTTCCAAAGGCGGCAGGTCACGTCCTTCGATGAGGGCCTCGATTTCGGAAGCGTCGAGGGTTTCCCTTTCGAGCAACGCTTCCGCGATCCGCGTCACCGTTTCTTGATTCTCTTGGACAACCTTCTTGGCTTTTTCGTAGTTCTCGGTGACGATACCGCGAATCTCCGCGTCTATATCTCTCGCGGTTTCCTCGGAGTAGTCCTTATGGCGGGCGAATTCTTTGCCCAAGAAGATCTGCTCTTCTTTCTGGCCAAAGGTCAACGGGCCGAGTGTTTCGCTCATACCCCACTCGCAGACCATTTTCCGGGCAAGCTCAGTGGCGCGCTCGATGTCGTTGCCCGCGCCGGTGGTCAGGTGGCCGAGGAATATCTCTTCCGCCGCGCGGCCGCCCATCAGCACTGCGATCTGACTGATAAGATAATCCTTGGAGTACGTGTGCCGGTCGTCAAGCGGGAGCTGCTGCGTCACACCCAGCGCGCGTCCCCTGGGAATGATTGTTACCTTGTGAATGGGATCGGTTCCGGGCATCTTCCGCGCGACGAACGTGTGGCCGGCTTCATGAAAAGCCGTGTTCCTTCGCTCCTCGAGGCTGATGACCAGGCTGCGGCGCTCTCCACCCATCAAGACCTTGTCTTTGGCAAACTCGAAATCCTTCATCTCGATCTGGTTCCGGTTTCTCCTGGCCGCGTTCAGAGCCGCTTCATTGACTAGGTTGGCCAAATCCGCCCCGGAAAACCCCGGCGTGCCGCGGCTGATGGTATCGAGGTCCACATCTTTGGCCACAGGGGTCTTGCGCGTATGGACACCAAGGATTGCCGATCTCCCGCGTATGTCAGGCGGTGGCACAACCACTTGACGGTCAAAGCGCCCTGGCCTTAAAAGAGCCGGATCGAGAACGTCAGGCCTGTTGGTTGCACTGATGAGTATTACGCCCTCGTTGGTTTCAAAGCCGTCCATCTCGACAAGGAGTTGATTGAGCGTCTGTTCCCGTTCGTCATGGCCGCCGCCCAGACCGGCTCCCCGATGACGACCCACAGCGTCGATCTCATCAATGAAAATGATGCACGGGGCGTTTTTCTTCCCCTGGATGAAAGAGGTCGCGGACGCGTGAAGCTCCCACACCCACAAACATCTCGACGAAATCCGATCCTGAAATCGAGAAAAACGGTACGCTGGCCTCACCGGCAACCGCTTTGGCCAGGAGCGTTTTGCCTGTTCCGGGCGCACCCATCAAGAGTACTCCCTTGGGGATTTTACCGCCCAGCCGGGTGAATTTCTTGGGATCGCGGAGAAACTCGATTATCTCCCCCAGCTCTTCCTTGGCTTCTTCGACTCCGGCCACATCCTGAAACGTAACTTTGTTTTGAGATTCGTTGATAAGGCGCGCCCGGCTTTTTCCGAAACTCATGGCCTTGCCGCCGCCCGCCTGCATTTGTCGCATGAAGAACACGAATATGGCCGATGAGAAATACCATGGGGAGCCATGATATTAATGCCGTCAAATACCAGGGGTTGTCATCTTCCGGCAAGACCTGGACATCCACCTTGTGCTTCATCATGGTGGGTATCAGCTCTGTATCCGGCGGAGCAAGCGTTTTGAAGTTGGCGGAGCCGTCAACATAGCTGCCCTTCTGATTCGGCTGCCCTGCAATGTGACTGATTTCACCGTCCCCTGGTCGATCTCTTGCCGGAACTGGCTGTAGCTTATTTCTTTCTGAGGGGACTTCGTTTGATTAAAGAGATGAAACAAGAAAATCATCACAAGACAAATAACGAGCCACAACCCTAGATTCTTGTATATGCCGTTCAAGAAATTCTCCAATGAGTAAATTATCCTAAATAATTAGAATGAATATACCACGAAACTCCATGTCAGGCAATGAAGCCTGCTCTCTATTTAAGATGGGTTATCCTTGGGTGTATGTCAAGTTGCGCCACAGGCCGACTTCTTTTCACCTCTACCGGATCTCAAGACCGTAAGAACCATAGCCGGAAGAGGAAAACGGTTTGACAAAATCTCGGCGGAACACTAACAAGGGCTGCGGACGTCAAGGCCGGAGGGCACTCCTATGAAAGCTATTCTGGCAGATTTCAGTCTCGGGAGAGAAGTGTGGGGCCGCGTTAGAGCCAAGATTTTTCGCCGCGAAGAACGCGTCTGTACGCCCTATCCTTGCAACCGGCTGAAATTCCCGAACCGGCCCTGGTAGCTCCCCAATGGGTGCGAATCAGGACGATCATGTCCGGCATTTCCGGCATGGATGAGGCCCTGATACTTCATCACGACCCTACGCCCTTTGGACCATTCCTCTCCTTCCCGTTTGTTCCTGGAAACGAAAACTTGGGCATAGTGACCGAAGTGGGAGAAGAGGTACACGGGATCGAACCGGGAGAGCGTGTAATAGTGGATCCCGTCTTGTCGTGCAGGCCGCGGCAAGTTCAACCGCCCTGTCCCTCCTGCTCTCGCGGAGAACCATCTTCCTGCAGAAACTTCTCCAAAGGGGTTGTAGGTCCGGGAACAATGATTGGAGCCTGCAGAGACACTTCAGGGGGCTGGGCTGACTCTTTCATAGCTCACCAGAGCCAAGTACGGCAACTTCCCGAAGCCATGGAAAGCGATCAAGCAGGTACTTGTTCCCGAGTTCGCCCGAGCCGTGAGAGCAGTCTTGCAGCACCCGCCCGCGGTCGGTGACCGCGTGATAGTGATGGGCGCGGGCTCGCTGGGGCTGTTAACCTTAGAGGCTTTGCAGATGATGGGATATCGGGCAAACATTCTCGTGGTGGGCCAACATCCCTTTGAAGTTGAAATAGCGCGCAACCGGTCGGAGGCAGAGGTGGTCCTAGCCAACAACCCGGGGACGGCGTACGAGGAGGTGGCCGCATTCGTGAAAGGCTCTGTTCGTTACCCCGAAGCTGGACACATAACCCTGGAAGGGGGCGCGGATCTGGTTTATGAAACGACCGGTTTGAGGGATCGCATTGGAGATGCCCTGCGTTTTACAGGAGAGGGCAAGAAATTGGTGCTTATGGGCATTAATGAGCCGTCGGGCTTCGACATGAGCCCTCTGTGGTTCAAGAGCGTGAAGATTTGTGGTACCCTATTCTCGGGCAGGGACTCACACAAAGGAGAAATGAGAGAGACGTTCGACATTGCAATGGACCTTGCCGCAGGCCACGGCCTCCCTGTCTCAGAGATTGTAACCCATAGATTCAGGTTGGAAGAGTACGAGCGTGCTTTCGCTGCTCTGGCGGATCGTGCCGGGAGCAAGGCAATAAAAGTGCTTTTCCAGCACGTGGTTTGAGTCCAGGAACAAATATGGCACAAAAAAGAGTTCAGTTGATATTACGCGATGCCGGCCTCGCTTCCCGCCGAAAAGCCGAGGAGATGATTTTGGAAGGCCGAGTCACCCTCAACGGCAGCATCGTGACAGATCCTACGATGACGGCTGATCCGGACCGGGACCACATAAAGGTGGACGGAAAGTTGATGGTCCGTCCTGATTCAGCCAAATACTACTACCTATTTAACAAGCCTCGGAACGTGGTATCGACTATGAGCGACCCTGAAGGGCGTCCGTGTGTGGGCGATCTTCTCAAACCCCTTAAGAAAAGATTCTTTACGGTTGGACGTTTGGATTTTGACGCTGAAGGGTTGATGATCTTGACCAATGATGGGCAGCTCGCGCAGAAATTGAGTCACCCTTCACACAGAATTCCGAGAACTTACCTCGTAAAAGTGCGCGGAACGCCGGACGACAGGTTGCTGAGCACCATTAAAAGGGGGATGAGGATCGGAGAAGGTGAGAGGGTAGGTGACGTGCTGTGGTCCGTCATCAAGAAGCAGAAGACCACGACATGGCTCAGGATAGTGCTCTACGAAGGCAAGAAGAACGAAATAAAGCGAATCTTTCTCCAGATCAGGCATCCTGTTCGCAAGATACGAAGAGTGGAGTTCGGTCCTCTCGCACTTGGCACGCTCCCGGTAGGGGAATGGCGGACACTCACGCAAAGAGAGATGACAAAGCTGGCCGCTATTATATAACCATTGCTGATACTATAGCAGTTCTCGAAAATTCTGTCGGATTCGCTACTCTTTCTCATTCGTAGTGAAAAGTGTCTAATCCTGTCATTGCGAGGAGCGGAGCGACGAAGCAATCTCCATTGACCGAAATCAAGATTGCCACGCTTCGCTCGCAATGACAATCTTCCAGTCTTCACTTTAGTTCGCCTTAGAAACCCACGTGCTTTGCACCTGGTCAGAGTCCGTTGGCTCTGCCGCTAGATTCCCTGTAGCTTTCGCGGATAACAGGCAGCCCGCACCGTCACCCCGGACTTGATCCGGGGTCCAGAGTCTGGATTCCCGCGTGCGCGGGAATGACGGAGATAACGGCCGTCACGGTGGGCCTTCCGAATTCTGTATCTCGGATGGTCAAAGGGACATTATTTTTGGCAACGGCCGACTCTTTGTTCCAACCCCTACCAGTTTGTTCTTACCCGGATTTTAAAAGCGCCGCATGCAGGGCGGGCGGCTCTAATATTAATGCGTAACATTAAGAATTATGAAAAACCTCTTGTAAACATTGCTTAATTTTTATTGACTAGCATGTTCCAATATGTTATAAGTCTCATAGCCTCAAAGGCTAATGTAAAATTTGATGTTCAGGGAGTTCCTTCCACTAACGGTCCAAGAAATCAGGCAAGGATTACACATGAAACTCCGCAAACATATATGCACTGCCGCCTTGCTAGGGGTAGCCCTCGCTTTCATCTCCGTCGGCACTACTGCCGTCGCTCAAGGATTGCAACCGCCCTTCATGGCACCCACACCGCCATCCCTGAACTATGGCGTCTTCTATTTCTCAGCCGGTGCCAAATACCGCAATCTTCATACCTTCACAATGAACGTCTCGGGCGGGCCATCCACCATTGTCGTAAACCCGGGCACTGTTCCCTTCGGGCCTACAACCGCGGGTGATTTCGGCGTGGGAATAGGCAGACCCGGTTTTGACGGCACTGCGGAACGCGACCCAATGATAGCCTGGATTTATGACAACGGTCATATAAGTGGGGATGTTATTCCCGGCAGGTGCCGTCATAGGCTGGGAGTTGGTCCAGCACTTCCCAACACTTGCGAGGAGCCCGACCCTCCTCGGCACCATATCTGCAACGCCGGACTTTCTATGGACCTACTCTGTTGTATACCCGGTTATCGGACGTGTCACGAACAACGGTATCCGGGAACTGCTGTGACCGGACAACCGTCCGGAGTCCATGGGCAGCTTTGCCATAGATGATCCGACGACTCAGGTGAACAACCTTGGCAGCATGGCCGGTACGACGACAGGTAACGTTTACAGCTCGCGCTCGCCGACAGTCTGGCCTTCACGACAAATATCGAGTGGCCTCAAACGGGTATTCGAAGGCGCGGTTGTGGGCCCGAGTTTCGAAATGGGGTATCAGTGGTCAAACTATTTTGACGTCTTCTATGGACTTTCCTGGTTCACCGCCAGCAATTCGATGAGTCGTGTCAAGTGTCGTCCAGGGGCAGGGCAGCCAGAACGACAATCGTCGATACGTTTCCGTTCATGTCTGACGACACTGCCGCATGGCCGTGTGTTGGGCGCCTTCCATTCATCGTCGTCGGTCAATCTTGGCTCGACACCGTTCCACAATTATCATCTGGCCACCAATAGTCCGCTTCGAGGGATATACCCGAATCGCCAATTCACCACCGCAGCTCGATGCAACGATACCCGTTGAAAATATTCAGGAAACCATCACCAACACCGCCGAATTCACCCCTCTTGAGAACAGATTCGGCGCAAGAAGCTGGGCCCCATTATGCGGGTCTTGGCCGTCTCGGAGCGATAGTGGGCGGTGCGATCATTCCCACGTACTTCAAAATTACCGGTTCCAGGACGGACATTGCTCTCGGCGCGTTCGAGGTGACGGTGGACCCGGGAACGGTGCTGGCCGCTCAATTCATTGAAAACAAGGAATGGCGCACGCTTTATGGCGGGTTTGTCGGCGGCGATCTGTTATTGGGGAACACCGGGTACTTTCTGTATGGCAGCGCAGATTACATGTGGGCCAATAATTTGACTTATGACTTGGGTACCGTAACGACAATCTTTAATCCGGGCGGTTTTACGGCAGGACTTAGCGCCGGGATTCAATTTTAGCGATCAAGAGATGAGGCTGAAAAAAGGGCGACTTAGAGTCGCCCTTTTTTATTTTGAAAAGAAGATGTGAGCGTTTGAGAAGGCTAGTTGAGGCAGGACGCCCGAAGCATGCGACAATATCAATCCTCATGAGGCGGGTTGAACATGGGGTGCCACGCTGAACTTGTCCAGCAGTCCAGAATTTAATTATACTAAGCGTATGGAACGATCACGCCTCTATCGCAAGAAAGTTCGACACTTCAATGAACCCAGCCAATTCCATGAATTACTTTTCTTGTTACAGGACGTCTGCCGTTGTTGACCAATAACGCGTGGGCTTCATGCTCCTGAGAGCATGACCGGGTCATGCAACGTCACGGATACCTGCTGATAGCATTCGTGTCATGCCTGAACACGTGCACTTGCTGATTTTTCCACAAGACACGTTTTGTTCGATAGATGCCAAGGCGATCAAGAGGCCTTTTTCTTACCGTATCAAGCGATTATTGACAGAAACCGGGAGCCCCTTTGCGGCAATTGACGTGCGCCAGCGTCCTGGTGTCAGTGTTTTTCGTTTCGGCAGGAGGGTCCCGGGTCCCGAAACCTCGATCAGTCTGGAAGCCACGTCGGCTGCAACGACGTGCTCCATCTTAATCCTGTCCGGACACGAGTGGTCGAATGTGCGAGTTGACTGGCGGTAGTCGAGCGCTCGTCATAATCGACCCTCGGATCGAACCCGATGGCATTACCGTCAGTTACTCCACTCGGCGAAATCGTCTGGTCTGAAGTCTCCGCTTGGCAGCCCATGCACTGCTGGGCAAGCCAGCAGTGGGACCCAGGGGGATTTTCAACGGATTACAAGTGCAATCCCCCTAGCCCGCGTTTAGAAAAAGGGGTAGACAGGCATATTTGTTGGCCTCTAGGCGCGAACCCCTTCCTCACCTACCCCTGAATTCGTGTTTCCGTTTCACATCCGCCCCTTCTCCGATTCCTTGTCTCCAATCAACGGGGATCTTCGAGACACCCTGACCTTCGCGGCGGTAAAGGAGAAAACCTTTCTCAAGACCGAATCGGTACAAGTCACGTGTGATCGCGACATCGTCCCGGCAATACCGCTCGATCAGGTCCATCTTCCCTTCTCGGAACCATCGGGCAGCGTCCAGGCCGTGGCCGGATTTTTTCCTCCCCAGTGTAAATTCGGCCAGGTGGTCCAGCTTCAAACGAAAACCCAGCGCGGCTTGGACATGCAGGAGAATGTCCAGGTTCGGCAGGGCACTCAAGCGCTCAGGGCTATACGCGCTCAAGACCTCATAGTCGAACCTCACGTGATTGAAGCCGACCACGAGGTCCGCACCTTTGAGCAGTTCTATCAATTCTGAGACATTAGCCTCGGTAAACGTAAGGAAACCGTCTTCTTCAGTGTGCGCGACGGCAAGCGAGAGGCGCATCTTGGAAATGTTTTTCCATCCGCCAACCTCCTGAGCCAGCTTCTGGGTTTCCACGTCAAACACCACAACTTTTTTCGGCCCTTGCAGCAATTCCTGCTTTGGATCTTCCGGAGCTGTCGCGGGCTTAGTCTCTTCTTCAAACGACAAAGTGACCCCACCGCTGCCGGAGGACTCTTTCACGGTTCTTCTGAGCTTCGGGACTGCTACTCTCTTCTTGCCAGGGGACTTCGTCAAGGACCCTTGGCCGGGAGCGGTTTCCATGTCAGGTCTCTTTGTTTTCACAGCTTCTTCCTTCCTGTGCCGTAGTAAGTCTTTTGGTTCAGACCTGTCGTTCTGTAGATCGGGGAAGATAAACGGGCGAGCGGGTCTGCGGGGCTTTTCGGCTTTTGCTCGGTTTTCGAGGCAAGAAACGCCGTGTCCGGGTGCAAGAGGAATTCGAGCGTAGCCAGGCAGGCTTTCTTATCCAGAGGCTTGTTTCCTGAACCGCATTTGGGTGAATGTATACAAGAAGGGCAGCCCGCTTCACACGGGCATTTCTCCACAAGGAGGCGGGTTTTCTCCAGGAGTTCTTCAATCACCTCAAACGCGCGATGCGACAGCCCCACTCCGCCGGGGTGGCCGTCGTATATGAACACTGCGGCCCGGCAGACCTGTTCATGTTCCGGGGTGCTTATCCCTCCTATGTCGTCCCGGTCGCAAAGGGCAAAGAGCGGGAACATTGAAATCGCGGCGTGCTCCATCGCGTGAATGCCGCCCATGAAGTGAAGACCGGCTTTCTGAACGGCATCCTTGACTTCATCCGGGATTTCGATCCAGATGCCGACGGTTTCGAAGTGAAGCGGGGGGAGATCCAGGTCCACCATGCCGATAAGTTCCTGACCGGAAGACCGGCGCTTCTCGTACCCCACAATGGTCGTAGTTACCTTGAGTTTCCCCTCTCTCACCGTAAAGCCGGGGAAATCACGCGTGCGAATCGGCGCGCCAAGGATCTTTGTATCTTTTTCATTGAGGGCCCGAGTGTAATAACTGAGATTAGACGGCTTCACCAGCACGTTCCGCCGCTGCAGGTCCAGCTTGGTAACCACATACTGCCTGGTGCGATGGAGGTACACGGCCCCTTCGTGGCATTCCGTGAACGCACGCATGCCCGATGAGCTTCCAATCAGGGTTTTCCTGTCTTCCAAGAAGATCGCGTAAGACTCGCCTATGCCTCGCAGGTCAACGCCACGATGAGGCCGTCTCGAAGCAGAGCGCCACGAGCCGTCCCCTCCGCGATAGAGCGTGCCCTCCTGTTCGAGTTCCTCCAGGGCTGTTTGGATCTCAGGCTGCCGGCTCCATTCTTCTTCGGGGAAAATAGGTGTTTCAGCCGCGGCACATGGGATGTGCCGTTTAAGCACCTCACTGTTGAAAGGGTCTAAAATAGCCTCTTCACAGGTGCGTTCGAAAAAATCCCTGGGATTTCGCAAGAAATACTGGTCCAGCGCATCGTTCCCCGCAAGCATGACAATCGCGCTGGGCCGTCCGGCCCGGCCCACTCTGCCGCCCCGTTGCCAGGTATTGATAATGGTTCCGGGGTATCCCACGAGCAGGCAGAGATCCAATCCACCAACGTCGATGCCCATTTCCAGGGCCGAGGTGGAGATCACCCCGTCCATCTCCCCGGAAAACAACTTCGCTTCTATGTACCGACGCTCTTCGGGGAGAAAGCCGGCCCGGTAGGAACTAATACGGTTCTTTAAGTGCGGGGCATCATGCAAGCACCCATGTGGTGATCAGCTCTGTGACTTTCCGCGCTCGGGTGAACACGATGGTTTTAAGACCGGACTCCAGTGCCTTGACAAAGAGTCGGGCAGCTATGGTGTTCGGGCTTAAGACCGGATTCAGAAAGATAAAATGCCTTTTCGATGTGGGTGCCCCCGATCGATCTATGACAGCGGGTTCTCGGCCGATCAGCCTTGAAACGAACGCGCCCGGATTGGCCACTGTCCCGGAACAGGCGATGAATTGCGGACTCGCCCCGTAGCGAGCGCACACACGCAACGTGCGCAGCAGCACCTGAGAAATATGGCTGCCGAAAATCCCCTTGTACGTGTGGACTTCGTCCAGCACAATGAAGCACAGGTGTGAGAAGAAATCTTTCCAGATATCGTGAAACGCGAGAAGTCCGAGGTGGAGCATGTCCGGATTGGTTATAAGGACCCGTGGAGGGCAGCTCCTGATCTTGCGACGCTCCGATTCGGAGGTGTCCCCGTCGTACACCGCCGCGGTCAGGCCCGAGCTGCCTGCCAGCGTTAGGAACGCATCCCTCTGGTCTCGCTCAAGCGCCTTCAAAGGAAACAGCAAGAGGGCGCACGCGTCCGGGTCCCTTGTGAGGCGGTCCAGGACAGGTATCTGGTACGCGAGGGTCTTTCCGCTTGCGGTGCTGGTGGATAGGACCGTATCCTTCCCCTGAAGGCAGAATTCAATAGCTGCTGCTTGATGAGAATAGAGAGAAGCGACTCCGGACGAACGGACCAGATCTTCCACGCGGGGATCCAGGCCCGCGGGAATTGCCGCAAGCTCCGGAGGCTTTTCGGGCAGGATCTCGTGGTGGCTCAGGTTCCAGTCGTAATTCCGCGGGCTGCATAACCATTCGAGGAATGAGTCGAGCACGATCTTTCCAATGAAATCAGGTAGATATCCGAGTTTCTCCGTAATCGGTCCAGATCATACTCGGCCATCTTGCGTGGTGTCAACCGTGGAACCAGATTTGGCGCAAGAATTCATCTAGCGGTGGATAGAATTTGTCCTTGCGAGCCGCAGCGAAGCAATCTTTCCCTTTAAGCGTTTAGATTGCTTCGTCGTTTCACTCCTCGCAATGACAGGAAAGAGAAGATTCCCCGCGTGAACGAATGGATACCCGCTGGAAAGGTTCGTTTCTTCACAAACCGCGCAACATGTGCCAAATTGTTCTTTATTCGCTGATTCCCGGGCTCCGGTCTCGGAACCAATTGACGGTTAGTGCTTTGTTTCGCAATTTCGGTCACGCAACGTCGCCGCCACTGGATCGGTAGGGCCGGCGTCCCTGCCGGCCGTGGACCGATGACCGGCACGGAGGCCGGTCCTACCGCTAAAGGCATTCGGCTACGGGTACCCGACGGATCAGAATACGAGACTGAATTTAGGAAACAGACTACTTCGGGAAGGAAACAGTCATGTCAACTCCAATACGCCTTGCAACAGTTGCAGTCCCACTTATGGTCGTATTTTCCGCATTGGCGGCCGTTTTCAACCTCTCTCAGGTCTCTCAGGTACAAGGCCAAATGAATTCAAATCCGGAGCAGCGGGAAATTTCAATAACCCTGGGCAATCAAACAATCCACGCGGTGGTGGCTGAGACTGACGCTTCAAGGAGGCAGGGCCTTCTTGGATGGAGTCAGATAACAGAAGAGAGGGGAATGTTGCTTGATTTCGCGATGGAAGGGCAATACGCGATCCACATGCAGGGGATGAATTTCCCCATTGACGCGGTC
>CAWBBA010000042.1:0-25518 GCA_963786905.1 uncultured delta proteobacterium
AGAATTTGATAGCTGCTGCTTGATGAGAATAGAGAGAAGCGACTCCGGACGAACGGATCAGATCTTCCACGCGGGGATCCAGGCCCGCGGGAATTGCCGCAAGCTCCGGAGGCTTTTCGGGCAGGATCTCGTGGTGGCTCAGGTTCCAGTCGTAATTCCGCGGGCTGCATAACCATTCGAGGAATGAGTCGAGCACGATCTTTCCAATTAAATCAGGTAGATATCCGAGTTTCTCCGCAACCGGTCCAGATCATACTCGGCCATCTTGCGTGGTGTCAACCGTGGAACTAGATTTGGCGCAAGAATTCATCTACGGTGGATAGAAGTTGTCATTGCGAGCGCAGCGAAGCAATCTTTCCCTTTAAGCGTTTAGATTGCTTCGTCGTTTCACTCCTCGCAATGACAGGAAAGAGAAGATTCCCCGTGTGAACGAATGGATACCCGCTGGAAAGGTTCGTTTCTTCACAAACCGCGCAACATGTGCCAAATTGTTCTTTATTCGCTGATTCCCGGGCTCCGGTTTCGGAACCAATTGACGGTTAGTGCTTTGTTTCGCAATTTCGGTCACGCAACGTCGCCTCCACTGGATCGGTAGGGCCGGCGTCCCTGCCGGCCGTGGACCGATGACCGGCACGGAGGCCGGTCCTACCGCTAAAGGCATTCGGCTACGGGTACCCGACGGATCAGAATACGAGACTGAATTTAGGAAACAGACTACTTTGGGAAGGAAACAGTCATGTCAACTTCAATACGCCTTGCAACAGTTGCAGTTCCACTTATGGTAGTATTTTCCGTATTGGCGGCCGTTTTCAACCTCTCTCAGGTCTCTCAGGGAACAGGGCCAAATGAGTTCAAATCCGGAGCAGCGGGAAATCTCAATTACCCTGGGCAATCAAACAATCCACGCTGTGGTGGCTGAGAATGACGCTTCAAGGAGGCAGGGCCTTCTTGGATGGAGTCAGATAACAGAAGAGAGGGGAATGTTGCTTGATTTCGCGATGGAAGGGCAATACGCGATCCACATGCAGGGGATGAATTTCCCCATTGACGCGGTCTGGATAGATGCCAACGGCTTAATCAAGCTGACTTATGAAGGTATTATCCCTAACTCCGGCCTGATTTACCCTTCGATGTTTCCCTGCCGATACTGCCTGGAGATCAAGTCGGGCTTTTGCAAGAAACATGGGATCAAAATAGGGCAGACCGTGCAGTTTGGCCCCTCGAAAACGCGCTGACCCGAACTCTTTTTTCAACATCAAGCCCCATTTTACTCTGATCAGGTCAGGATCATGTTGCAGGACTTTAGGAATTCACGCGGATCCAAATCGTCGCGGATTCCCAACCGAGTCAGGGCAAAGTCGTAACGAACCGGGTCTTCCGGCTCTATGCTTCTGAACGCGGCTGTGATCTCGCACGCGGCCCTCAGATTTGCTTGCTTTCGTTTGGTGAGCCCTAGCTGCAGGCTGATCCTGTGCATGTGCGTGTCCAAAGGCACAATCAATTTGGAAGCCGGCACATCATCCCATCCGCCGGGATCCACCTCATCGCGGCGTACCATCCATCTTAGAAACAGGTTCAGCCGCTTGCACGCGCTTCCCGCCGCTGGGGAAGGGAGAAGGCTGCGCGGCCTGGATTCAAACACAGCGGACAATTCCTTTACCAACTCCGCCAAGGCAGGGATAATTGTCTCATGATCGTCACTCAGAGCGTTTACAAAGCAAGCCTGCAATGATCCGTGCTGTTCCACGACACGCTTGATGCCATAGAGCATGCCCGCAAGCTCCTCACCTGTTGTAAATCTGTACTTAAAGCCTGTGAAGATCCTTGTCAGCGACTCGCGAGAACTGTCCTTCAAGAAACGCGTGCGGGGACTCCATGCGCTCGAGCACGGATTTCACCCCTTTTAGGATCTGACGGACTCCGCCGTAAGCCAGTGATGAAGCCACAAGGCCGACTATTTCGCGGTCTCGCAGGTCTTGGTAATCGTAAAGGAATTCCAAAGGGTCAGGATGGACATACTCCCTGTGGTTGTAGGTCTCGTAAAGTTCGCACAGGTTTTGTTCGTAGATTTTCGCCGTCATGTCATCACAGCCTAAATTCAGTTTGAATTGAAAGTTTTTTGGAAGGGGGGTGTTGGGGGGAAACTTTTTTACAAAAAAGTTTCCCCCCAACAAAACGTCCTATCCGTCCCTCACAGGCGTTTCACGCCTTCGGCCAATTCCGTTAGTTCTTCGCGGTCTACGATTCGGATACGCGGGCCGTCGGATTCGATCATGCCTTGTTTAACCATCTTGGTCAGTATGCGGGAGAGGGTTTCGGGTATGGTCCCCAACATGCCTGCCAGTTGCCCTTTAGGAACATCGAGTTCCAGATCGGCGGCGCCGTCGTTTCGGTCGCTCAAATAGAGAAGGTGGGCTGCCAGCCGGCCCGGGACTTCCTTCAGTGAGAGATCGTCCACGAGCACTGTGAAGCGTCGCAAGCGACGGGAAAGGACTGCGAGCATATTCAGCGAAAGCGAAGGGTTTCTGCTGATAAGGTCGGTGAAGGCCGGTCTGGGGAAAAACAGGCAGCGTGACTCGTCCAGCGCCACGGCATGGGCCGGAAAGCGACGCCCTTCAAACACCGGCACTTCGCCGAAGGGTTCCCCACCGCCGAAAATGTGCAGAATCTGTTCCTTGCCGTCAGCAGAAAGCTTATAGATTTTAACTCGCCCGGAGATGACCACGTAAAATCCTGTTCCGGGATCCCCTTCCGAAAAGATTGTTTGGCCGCGACCAAATGACTTCACCAGCGCAATGGACGCGAGGTCTCTGTGTTGCTCCTCGGGCAAATCCTCAAAAAGCGGTATGTTGGCGACCAACTTGGCAATTTCCATGTATTCCACCCTACGTTAAAAAAATGACGCATAGGAACCTGGTCACGGATATGGACTCCAAGAAAGTAGTCCTTTAGCGATCATTTGGTGACCGGCACGGAGGCCGGTCCTACCGGGTTAGTGGTAGTGCCGGCGTCCCTGCCGGCCACGTTTCTTTTCCGGAAAACAGCTACAAAAAAGAATGCTATTGACTTAAGTCAAAGCACGACCCTGATCGAATTAGTAAACTCTTTAATATGGCATCGAACTGGTTTTCAGATTAGGCCAGAATCAATCAAAATCAGGGAAACGTCAAGACAAGTGAGAACCGGAAGAAATCCCGAATTATCAATAATTGAGGAGCTTTTCGTGGCACCCGAGAGGGATGTTTGCGGTGCCTGGACAGAGGAGATCGATCAATGAAGTGGGCCAGGGAGGCCGAAGAGGCTGTGAGCAGAGTCCCCTTTTTTGTTCGCAAACGCGTACGAAAGAGAGTGGAAGAGGAAGCTCAACGGCATCATGCCCGTGAAGTGACCCTGAAACATGTGCAGGCGTGCAAGCAAAAGTTTATCAAAAATATGGAAGATGAGGTCAAAGGCCATCAGGTCGAGACCTGCTTCGGTCCCGGAGGTTGCCCGAACCGCGCTGTCGAGGACTCGGAACTGGTGGGGGAGTTGGAAGATCTTTTGGCCTCGAAGGATCTAAGAGCATTTCTGAAAGAGACCGTGAACGGCCCTCTTAAATTGCATCATGAATTTCGCGTGTCAATGTCGGACTGCCCCAATGCTTGCTCTCGACCGCAGATTGCTGACTTGGGCCTGATTGGGGCCGCTCGTCCGAGAGTTTCCGCGGCGGAATGCACCGGATGCGGCGCTTGCGTTGAGGTCTGCAAGGAAAACGCGATCCAATTATCCGAAGAGGGTGACGATCCTACTATCAATTCGGAAAGATGCCTGTCCTGTGGCCAGTGCATCTCGGTCTGCCCCGTTGGTGTGTTTGAAGCCGAAACCAAGGGCTATCGGATACAGGTGGGCGGCAAATTGGGCCGTCGGCCGCAGTTGGCCAGGGAACTCGAAGGTATCTATTCCAAAAATGAAGCGCTCCAGATCGTGGACCGCTGTCTCGATCATTATCTGACACACTGTGTGGAAGGGGAACGCTTTGGGGCGATCCTAAACCGAACCGGACTCGGATTAGTGGAGTCCGCAACAAAAGAGCCGAAATAGGACCCATTGTTGGAAGGAATCCTTCGCGGGGTAGAACGAGTGCATTCAGTAGAAGAAAAAAACATCAAAAAATAGCTTTCTTGACTTAGGTCAAGGCACTATTTCTCCCTGTGATTAATATATCAATAAATGGCACGGCGAGGCCGGCTCCAATCAAACGAACAGGAATTTCTAACCAGATCGTCATCAGGAGGGAAAGATGGAAGAAATGTTTTGCTATCAGTGTGAACAGACGGCTTTCGGCACAGGATGCACCAAAGTTGGTGTCTGCGGCAAGTCACCCGAAGTGGCGGCTCTTCAGGACCTACTCACGTACGCGCTGAAAGGGTTGGCCCTGTATGCGGTGGAAGGGCGCAAAGTGGGTGTCACGGACCGTGAGGCCAATGTGTTAACAGTTCAGGCGCTCTTTTCTACGCTGACCAATGTAGATTTCGACGCGTCACGGTTTCTGCCTCTCATCAACCGTGCGTCTCGCTGAGAGAGAGTCTCAAGCAGAAGGTCAAAGCAGCCGGCGGAAAGGTGGACTTTTCTGAAGACGCGGCGACATTTGCTCCCGCGAGCTCAATGGAGGGAATGCTTAACCAAGCGGTCGGTATTGGGTTCAAGCCCGACACCCTACTCAATCCGGACATACGCTCCCTTCAGCATACGCTCATCCTCGGCCTTCGAGGCGTGTCCGCGTACGCTGACCATGCGCAGATCCTGGGACAGGAAGACGACACGGTATACGCGTTTGTTCATGAGGGTCTGGCCGCTACACTGAATGACAAGCTGACCCTCGACGACTGGGTAGGGCTGGTCCTCAAATGCGGCGAAGCCAACCTGAGGGCCATGGAACTGCTCGACGCGGGCAATACCGGCACTTACGGCCATCCGGTGCCGACAAAGGTTCCTCTGGGGGCCAAGACGGGGAAAGCGATCCTGGTGTCGGGACATGATCTGAAGGACCTGGAGGAATTGCTCAAGCAGACTCAAGGCAAGGGGATCAACGTATATACGCACGGCGAGATGCTGCCGACTCACGCTTATCCCGCGCTTGAAAAAATACCCCCATTTCTACGGGCATTACGGGACCGCGTGGCAGAATCAGCGCAAGGAATTCGCCGAGTTCCCCGGCGCCATCCTGATGACCACCAATTGCATCCAAAGGCCCAAAGAGTCTTACATGGACAACATCTTCACCACCGGCCTGGTAGGGTGGCCTGGGGCAACGCACATTTCCGACAAGAACTTCGCCCCGGTAATCGAGAAAGCGTTGGCCATGCCCGGTTTCGCAGCAGATACCAATGGCAAGTCCGTCATGTGCGGGTTCGGTAGAAATGCCGTCATGTCGGTGGCGGGCAAGGTGATCGACGCGGTGAAGAGCGGAGCTATCAAACACTTCTTCCTCGTGGCAGGATGTGACGGCGCCAAGCCGGGCCGCAACTACTACACGGAGTTCGTGGAGAAGGTTCCGAAAGATTGCGTCGTGTTAACCTTGGCTTGCGGCAAGTTCCGATTCTTCGACAAGGACCTTGGAGACATCGGGGGCATCCCGAGGCTCCTGGATGTCGGACAGTGCAACGACGCATATTCTGCCATCCAGATAGCAGTGGCGCTTTCCAAGGCATTTAACGTCGGCGTAAACGAACTGCCGCTTTCTATGGTGCTTTCCTGGTACGAGCAGAAGGCTGTGGCGATTCTGCTGACTCTTCTGCATCTCGGAATCAAGGGAATTCGCCTCGGCCCGAGCCTTCCGGCGTTCATCACTCCCAACGTGCTGGATGTGCTGGTGAAGAATTTCGACATCAAGCCCATCACCACACCTGACGAGGACCTGAAGGCCATTCTGGGATGAATGTTCGGGGGCGGGATCGCACCGCCCCTTTCACAGCCGTTGCCGCAAGTGGGCGGACGGAAAGAGAGAAAAACCATGAAATGCCCGGGACAAGACCCACGCTTCTGGAAATTCGACGCCATCTTTGACGCCCAGTGCCCCAAATGCGGCCAGGCTGTTGAATTCTTCAAAGATGAGACGAGGCGCAGGTGCAAGAAATGCGGGCATCAAGTGCTCAACCCGAAGATGGACTTCGGCTGCGCAGCCCATTGCAAGTTTGCGGAGCATTGTTTTGGAGAGCTTCCGCCAGAGTTGATAAAGCAGAAGCAGGACCTCTTCAAAGACCGAGTGGCAGTGGAGATGAAGCTCTATTTCAAGCAGGATTTCAAGAGGATCGGCCATGCCGCAAGAGTTGCCCGCTACGCGGAACGGCTCGTCCAAGAGGAAAAGGGCGATCCCGCGGTGGCTCTTTCGGCCGCCTACCTGCACGACATCGGCATCAAGAAAGCCGAGGAAAAACATCAGAGCACCGAAGCGCGTTACCAGGAGCAAGAAGGGCCCGACGTGGCACGCGAGATCCTCACGAAACTCGATGCCCGCGGAACCGCTGATCGACGAAGTTTGCGACATCGTGGGCCACCATCACCATCCTCGCCCTGAAGAGACCGTCAACTTCAAGGTTGTCTACGACGCTGATGTGCTGGTCAATCTTGAAGAAATCCAAAGAAAGGCGCCGATGGCGGCCGAAAAGCTAGCAGAGCTTGTTGATTCCAAATTCCTTACAGACAGTGGTCGGGAGCTGGCCCGCAGTGTACTGCTAAACGGGGCCGAGCGCGAAGGCTGCTGTTTAGCGAATCACATTTTTGAAGACTGTTACCATCTTGATCTTTTGCAAGGCTGGCACAAACTGACGCCCCTCTCCGCCGAGATGAGCCGGAGAGGGGCCTTGACGAGGACAAGAGGGCCTCTTCCGCGGCCTCTATCAGATAGTGAATCCCGAGAGAGAAGTTTCCAGGAGATTGTGAACATGAAAACGAAACGCAAGATCATAGAAATAAACGAAGAACTTTGTGACGGGTGCGGCCAATGCATGATTTCATGCGCCGAAGGAGCGCTCGAACTGGTAGAAGGCAAAGCCAGGCTCGTGGCAGAAAAATACTGTGACGGCCTTGGAGCATGTCTGGGCGAATGCCCCACAGGGGCTCTCAAAGTCATTGAAAGAGAAGCCGAAGACTTTGACGAGGAAGCGGTCGAGGAGCACCTGAAGGAAGTGCAACGGACCGAGAAACCGGCTGCCCAGACTATGGCGTGCGGTTGCCCTTCCGCGACAATCCAGAGCTTCGCGCGAGCCCACTTCTTGTCAGCAGGCCAACCAACCCGTATCCCAGGTGGGCACTGATTCGGCCCTCTCGCATTGGCCCGTCCAAATAAGGTTGGTCCCGCCCACCGCACCGTTCCTCAAGAACGCGGACCTTCTTGTCGCAGCGGACTGCACGCCGGTGGCGTATCCGAACTTCCATCGAGATTTTCTGCAGGGTAAGGCTGTAATGGTCGGCTGCCCCAAGTTCGACGACGCTCAGGGTTATATCGAGAAATTCGCTCAGATCTTCAGCAATGCTTCGTCAAGAGCGTCACGGTGGCTGTCATGGAAGTCCCTTGCTGCGCCGGATTGCCCATGATAGTGAAGAGAGGAATGGAATTGGCGGGCAAGAGCATCCCGATGGAACAGATCGTCATCAGCGCCAGAGGGGAGATCTTGAAAAAGGAGAAACTGGTTGCATGACGAGCCGGTCCCGAGCATAATTGGAATAGAAGTTGTGTGAGCCCATATTAATCCCTAGACAAGCAGGGTCATTGTCAAGACCGCCCTGGAATTACAATATAGCGGCTTAGTCAATAATTACGATACTTGGCATTGAAGGTCGATTATAACGTGCGCCGAAACTTCGGACGTGGAGAACCTGACGCGGAGCGAGTCCGATGGTGGGACAGGCATCTTGCCTGTCATTCGGAGAGAGGCAGGATGCCTGTCCCACCAATCATTCCGACCGGCGTCTTGAATCCTAGATTTCTGACGTTATTCTTACTAATTGCTGTATCCGTTCGATAGCTAGCTCTTGTATTGACAGAACAGAAGTTCCGATAGGCATAGACGTCGGGTGAAGGGTTGCTTGACAGCCGGCCGCACAAATAGACGGACAGTACTCGTGCGGGGGGCAGATTGTCTGTTATTTTCCAACGCCTTTGGAAAGGGGGAACGCCATGTCAATCAAGGGGCCTCAAATGGGCGGCGATATTATCTTTCATCGTTTCCATGCTGGTGCTGCTGATAGGGGGTTATTTTGCATTTGACAGAATACCGCCGTATCCGGGCAAGGTAGTCGATTCCTCTGGCAAGGTGCTGTTTCAGAAGGCCGACATTATGTCCGGGCAGGGTGTTTACCAGAGTCACGGCCTTATGGACCACGGCAGCGTCTGGGGGCACGGCTCTCAGAGGGGGATGGAGTTCTCGGCTTCAACTCTTCACTTGATCAGCACCACTATAACCGACCAGATCGCAACGAAAGAATTCAGCAAGCCATTTTCAGACCTCGGTGATCTCGAGAAAAAAATCGTAACCCTGAAAGTCACAGAAGAGGTGAAGGCGAACCGTTACGATCCGTCTTCGGACACCCTTACCCTGACGCCGGGCCAGGTGCAGGCTCTGGAGAAAGTGGAACAATTTTGGGAGAAGACTTTTAAAGATGGTGACCAAAGGTTCGGCTTCCTTCCCAATACAATAGCGTCCCAGCCGGATAGGCTTGCCATATCGCGGTTCTTCTATTGGACCGCCTGGGTGGCGGGAACCAAACGCCCTGGCACGGAGTACACGTACACGAACAACTGGCCCGCGGACCGGAGCGTGGGGAATGTGCCCAGCGTGGAAACGTACATTTGGTCTCTTGGGGGCGTTTTGTCCCTCTTGATTGTAACCGGCATTTTTATCTTCTTTATTCATTACTTCGGGATATGGTACGGGCCTGCCAAAGGCATTCCGCTGTCGGAAAAACTGATCGACCTGCCTCTTGCGCCTAGTCAATTCCACGCGGCCAAGTATTTTCTGGTGGTCATTGCCCTGTTTCTTCTTCAGACGAGCTTTGGAGGATTGTTGGCGCACTACACGATCCATCCGGGCAGTTTCTACATTCAACTTGTCGGCGACTTGATCCCTTATAGCTGGGCAAAGAGTTGGCATCTCCAACTGGCTATATTCTGGATTGCAACAACGTGGGTGGCCTCGGCCATGTACATGGCTCCTATTCTCGGAGGAGTCGAACCCAGAGGGCAGGGTGCATTGGTGCAGCTCCTTTTCGTGGCTATTCTCATCGTGGCTCTGGGAAGCCTTCTGGGTGAGGTCGCGGGCATCTATGGTTGGATGGGATCATGGTGGTTTCTGGTTCGGACACCAGGGGTGGGAGTATTTAGAGCTTGGCAGGGTCTGGCAGATACTCCTTTTTCTGGGACTTATCGGTTGGCTGCTAATCGTTTACCGCCCCATAAGCCATCATTTGAAGCTCCGCCACGGGGATGAATTCAGTTCGCTCATGGTCTTCTACGTGCTCAGCGCAATTCTTGTGGTCCTCTTCTTCGGCTTCGGTCTTCTTTATGGCAAGGGTACACATCTCACTGTGGCTGATTACTGGCGGTGGTTCGTCGTCCACATATGGGTAGAGAGCATATTTGAATTCTTCGGTGTTGCGGTTATCTCATTGCTGTTGGTGGCTATGGGCCTGGCCTCGGCAAGGGGGGCTCTTATCGTTGCCTACTTTACAGCGGCGCTGGTGTTCTTGGCGGGCATCATCGGCACCGCGCACCACTATTTCTGGTATGGAGGCCCCAGCTACTGGCTGGCTTTGGGTTCGGTATTCTCATCAATGGAGCCTGTCCCGTTGTTCGGGTTGGTCGTCAGGGGTCTGATGGAATACAAGTCAATCCGTAAGGAGGGGATGGAGTTTCCATACAAGTGGCCCTTATTTTTCCTCGTTGCTTCCTCTTTCTGGAACTTCCTGGGAGCGGGCGTTTTCGGGTTCCTCATCAACCTTCCCATTGTAAACTATTATGAGCACGGCACTTACTTGACGATGAACCATGCCCATTCGGCACTCTTTGGAGTGTACGGCCAGCTCTCAATAGCGCTGTTGCTGTTCTCGTGGAGGGGATTGGTAGACAAGGCCCACTGGAACGACAGAATCCTGAAGGTTTCTTTCTGGGGGTTCAATATAGGGCTTGCTATGTTGACGCTGGGCACCCTGTTCCCCGTCGGCATTCTGCAGGCTTGGACAAGCTTTCAGGATGGCCTCTGGGCGGCTCGAAGCGCTGATTTCTTTGAGAGCGGCGCCGTGCTCTTTCTGGGCACGATTCGGATCATCCCTGATCTCACAATCATTCTGATCGGTGTGGTCCCGATGGCTTACTTCCTCTTCAAGACATATCCGCACCTTAAACCGGTCTTGATAAAAGAAGGTGAGTCGGTCTGGGAGCGCATGGGTGTAGAACTATAACGGAGCAGTGCGGACGAGGAATTACGCG
The DNA here is from genome assembly GCA_963786905.1 of uncultured delta proteobacterium. Lineage (GTDB taxonomy): Bacteria > Desulfobacterota > Desulfomonilia > Desulfomonilales > Desulfomonilaceae > CAWBBA01. The sequence continues at coordinate 10,466 of CAWBBA010000042.1, forward strand.
GGCCTCGCCTCATTTGCGCTAACCTAACAACAGGCCCCATGTAATTCCAGCTATTTGTCACCCTCTCCCTTCCCGCTCCCGTCCAAGGAGGGGATGAGGAAACCTTCTCCCGTGGCGAGAGAGGGAAGGGGGGCCCAGATCATTACACAGCTTTATTGCAATTGCTGTAAGCGTGACGGTTAACACCTTGTCTGACATTTATGCTATAAGCAATTTCTTAAAATCGTCGGGGATGGCATAGATGAGAGTCGGCGTTTCGAGATTATCGCGCGATATAATAACTTAAACCGGTAGGTTGGGTAACGCTATGGCCGTGCGCAAGGTGCCTCAAAACCAAGTCCTTGAGGACATCAGATCTGGAATGGACGAAACCGCAATTCGCAAGAAGTATGACCTCTCCGCCAAAGGGGTGAAGAGACTCTATGAAAAATTGATCGAAGCCAAGCTTTTAGGGCCTGACCTTAAGCCCGTTTCTCGAAAGCTCAACCTATTGCAATTTGTCGCAGACATCCGTGCGGGGATGAGTAACCCCGACATCATGGAAAAGTACAAATTGTCGGAGGATATGCTTCGGCAGGTAAGCAAGAAACTTCTCGATGCGCGGATGACAAGATCCGTTGACGACGGACCGGTGACCACAATCGAAGAACGCCCTGATTTTCTTGCAACTCGTGAGTTTGTGAGACATGAAGTGGATTTTGAACTGCCGATCTATGAAGCAGGTCGGCCCGAGCTGCAAGGCCTTGTGCGAGACATCTCCGAAGAGGGAGTGGGTGTGGCTGGCATCGAAACCAAAGTTGGGGACCTCAAGACCCTGGTCATCCTCGGTGACGATTTCGGTGAGTTCTCATCCTTTGAATTCGAGGCCTACTGTCGGTGGTGCTATGCCGATGAGGCGGACGGAACTTGTCTGAGCGGATTTGCCATCAGCAAGATATCGAAGAATGATTTGCAGCAGTTGAAAATGCTCGTGCGTTTGGTCAGACTTTTTTAGTTGTTGGAAAGACTGAGGATACTTGTCAGGTCCGTAACATTGTCCACATTTGCCGACCTGGCGAATGTGTCGTCGATCAAGCCCTCAATGTCACTGTGCTCCAGGAGCTTGAACCTGACCATCTGGTCGGCTAGGAACTGCATCTCTTCTGCCTTGGGGACAAACTCGTCATATACTATTCTGTTTAGAGGGGTCTGCAGAGCGTAGTCCACAAGCTCAGCGGGCTGGTTCCAATATTCGGAGGCAATTCTTGCAGCGTCCTTGGGATGACTCCGGGCCCAGTAGCCTGATCGCGCTGCTCCTTGAACCAACATTTTGACCCGTTCAGGATATCTTCTTATGTAATCCTCTCTTACCAGGAGGAGATTACAGATGAATTTTGGCCAGACCTGTTCAACATAGTACAGCACCTTCGATTCACCTGCACGTATTGTTTTGGCCGCAAAAGGTTCACCCACGAAATACGCGTCCAATGAGCCGGAAGCTAGAGCTGACGGCATGTCCGGAGGATTCATTTCCACGATGTTGAGATTAGGCCCGGAAACGCCGTATTTTTCTGCCAACAGACGTGTACACACGTTGTGACCGGAAAATCGCTGTGGAACCGCAATAGTCTTGCCGGCAAGATCCGCAAAGGAATTGCACGTCAGGTCTTTCCTGTAAACCAGCGTACTTTCGTGACGGTTGCCAATGTAGATCAGCTTGACGCCGGCGCCCTGCTGGTGCAGCACTATGGACAGCGGCGCGATAATGAACGCGGCCTGTATGTGGTCGTTCCGGAGAGCTTCTCCCATGTCGGCAAAGGACGAAAATTTTAACGCCTCGAATCGAAGCCCCTTGCGGTCCTTAGTTACATAGTCGAGAAGCGGAGCTGCCAGATTGGTAATAACCGGCATGTAGCCCATTCGGATCACCTGTCCGGTGTCGCGTTCAAAATTCAAAGCGTGGTGCAACAAGGTGATCAGTACCAGCCACCCAACCGCGATGAGGCCAATCTTCCAGCCGGTGGGTAGGCCAAGCATGCGGCCCGGTCTAAAGCGCATAGTGAACTCCCAGTTCCTGGTAAACTTCTCGGCGCAGGGCCTCTAACTGAGAATCACTAACAACGTCACGCGGGTGAGGGGAGTCCAACTTGGTATCGATCTTCACCCTTGCCGGCCGGTCGGTGAAAAGGACCACGCGATCAGCCATCATGAGCGCTTCCTCTATGTCGTGGGTAATGAAGATTATCGTCTTGCCGATCAGTTGGTGCATATTGATCACTTCTTCCCGCATCTTGAGCCGAGTAAGAAAGTCCAACCCTGCAAAAGGCTCGTCCATAAACAGGACTTCAGGGTTGACTACGAGCGCCCTGGCCAGTTCCGCGCGGCGCTGCATACCTCCGGACAATTGGTGCGGGTAGTGATGCTCGAAGCCCGTCAGATTGACCACGTCTACATATTCCTGAACCAATTCGGCCATCTTGACCTTGTCATTCATGTGTCGTAGGCCCAGGCTCACGTTTTCCTGCACAGTCATCCAGGGGAAAAGACTATTGTGCTGGAAGACGAAAATATTATCCGAACTGGGTCCGGCAACTTCCTTTGCCGTCAATCAGCACCGTTCCTGAAGACCACCTTTCAAAACCCGCCATGATGTTGGCCAGCGTAGATTTGCCACAACCGGAAGGGCCCAGCACGCAGACCAATTCGCCGTCCTGAAATTCCAGGTTGATGCGGTCGAGCACTTCCAATCGTTCGCCCAGGTGTGTGGCGGGGTCTGAATTTAGCACCCGTATTGCTTTCCGACGCTCTATGAAGTCCTTGCAAAGATCCTTGACGATTACATGCCCCATTCTATATCGAGCCCCACGAAACGGACTTAATCCTCTTCAGTTGGTTGATGACCCTATCCAGACAAATGCCGATCACACCGATAGCGATCATGGCGTCCATAACATAGTCCATGCGAAGAGCATTGCGCGAATCTAGAATCAAATAGCCCAAACCCGATTTCACTGCGATCATCTCCGCTGCCACCACGACGAGCCAAGCAATGCCCAGGCTTATGCGAAGCGCTGGCAGGATACCAGGAAGGATCGCGGGAAAGATAAGTCTTGTCCCCATTTCGAGCTTCGTAAAATTGAAGTTCGCCGCGACTCGAAAGTAAAGGGAGTTGATACGATTAACAGCGGTGATAGTTGAAACGAGCAGCGGGAAGAAGCTGGATAGAAAAATAAGAAATATCGCAGGCTTGTCGCCAATTCCAAACCAGAGCATTGCCAGCGGGATCCACGCCAGCGGTGAAATTGGCCTAAGAAACTGAATCATGGAATTGAAGAGAACTTGTCCGGTCTTCCACCAACCCAGGATTATACCAAGGGGGATGCCCACAATGACTGCTAGATAGAAACCGACTGTCACGCGGAATAGACTGGCCACCGAGTGTTGGAGGAGGGTTCCGTTCAGGATGAGTTCCCACATTCCCCTTGCGGCTCCGCGAGGCCCCGGAAAGACCGAAGCACTCCAACCGCTGTATCGCGCCAGCCCCTCCCAGCAGGCTCCTGCCGCTAGGAAAACCAAAAGGGGGAGGAGTAGCCTCCTGAGTCGATCATAATCCATAGTCGATCCTCACGAGGTCAACGTGGTCCGGATATCTAAACCTGAGGTTGGGGGTCTTCAAACTTCATTTTATAGCAGTTTCTCCTCGAATCCGAAATCTAAAATAATCGTACTTGATTTCCGGCGCTGAAATCCCGGTTCCCATTCGCCCTGTTGCGGGCACCTGGCCTATGTGAATCCACCTCAATTGAAGATTCAACTTGAACTTTTTACTTGACGTAAGGTTCAAGCGTTGCTACGGAACCCGCAACCGAAACATGCAGTTCACGGATGAATCCTCTGAACCTATTTCGGAAATCAGTCATGTTTACGGCAATTCTTCCGACGACTCCGGGGATGCCGAAACCCTGGAGAGGAGGAGAGCGTAAGTGAAAAAAACCTTGATCGCCGCCATATTACTCGTGCCGGCTTTGACACTGATTGCTGCGGCTTCTGAAAACGTTGCCGGAATTGCCGATCAGGTCATCGTTGACCGGTCCACACGCAGCAAGGTACTCAACGACTACACGCTCCTTACTCGGGATACTATTCAACGCGCGTGGACGACCCCAACAGCGCTAAACACCCCTGGGGCGCTGAAAGGTCGGATCAGCGTCAACTACATCGTAACCAGGAGCGGCGCCCTGGAGGCGCTGGAACTGGTTAAGGGTTCGGGAAACCCGGACATGGATAGCACGCTCTTGCAAGCCATCCGGTCGGCGGCTCCATTCCCGCCCTTTCCGGACGAAATCTCCGCGCGCAGACTCTTGATACGCGCCAATTTCATTGTAGCCGATCTGCCAACAATTCCAGTGACAACGGTCGAACATTCGGTTCAAAACGGCAAGTCCTCACCGTCCGGTACCACTGACCAAAACTCTAAGAAATTCATTTGGGGCGCCCCCGCGGGCGCAGCCGGCCAAAAAACATCGACAGCGGAAAATGAGACTCCGCCCGATCCACTCCCAAGAAAATATCATTGGGGTGTAGATCCTCAGCCGCCGAGTCGCTAAACGCTTTTCAAGGGGGGCTGGGGGAAACTTTTTCGGAAAGTTTCCCCCAGCAGTTCACCGCAATCTCGTTCCGATCACAGATTCTCCCCACTGCTCGTCTCTCGTCAGTCCCGTCCGCCTCGTGATTAGCAAACACTTCCCTTCCCGCATGCATTTGGTCTTACCGGGGTAGAGAATGTCTTTGCGAGCGCAGCGAAGCCATCTCCGTTTTCTCGTGCGGGAGATTGCTTTCCGGCAAAACGCGGGATTTCACTCTTTGCCACTCTAGTGGGGCGTCACACCCAGCATAATCGAATGACTACTCCTTTCCCTTATTTGGGGTTGCGCTTGCCGCCCCCTCGTTATATAGAACGGGGAGTTCAGCGGTGCATTAGAAGTCATTTTCTTAGTCACAGAGCCGGTCTCCGATAGACGCGCAGCCGCTTTGGGCTCAAGAAAACACAATCAACCGACCCGCACCATGCTTGCGAGGTGAACCATGGCTGTAAATCAAAAGTTGTTGGAAATACTAGTATGTCCCAAGTGCAAAGGGGACCTGGTTCTCACGGAGGCCGGCGATGGGCTCATCTGCAATGCCTGCCGCCTGAAGTATGAGATCAAGGACGACATACCGATAATGCTGATTGACGAGGCCATTCCCATAGACCGAAGGGAGGAAACACCGAAATAGAACGGGTGATGAGGCTTCAGCCAGCATGGATGAGAGCGGGTTGAATATCCTGCCCCATCGCGGTATTGTTCACCACGTCGTGCGTTGTCTGCGTGAAGGCCAAATGGTGGTCGTGCTGGCAGACCAAAGAGGTGACGATGCGCGGCCCGTTTGGGTGGATTTCTTCGGAAGAAAGGTCCTAGCCAACGGTGTCTTTGCAAAGTTAGCGGCAGAGGGTGCGGCATATGTGTGCCCGATTACTGCCCTTCGTACGCCGGACGGTAGGTATCGCTGTGTTTATGGCGATGAAATACCCATCCAGCGGACCCTTGACAAAGATGACGATCTAATGGTCAATTCCCAGCGTTTTCATCAGGTTTTCGAGGCGTGGCTACGGGAACATCCTGAACAGGGTTTTTGGATGCATCGTAAATTCAAGAGAAAGAGCGGGCAGCGCAAGAGAAAACAAGCTCCTGCCGCGGTTCCCGCCCATCGAATGCAATATGACGTCTAAAGTGAAAGCTCCGGCGTCTCCCTCCCGAATCGTCGTCAGAGGAACAAACTGGGTGGGCGACACTGTGATGAGTGTCCCCGCGATCAAGGAGTTGAGACGAATTTTCCCCTCGACCAAGATCACGCTGTGGGTGCCTTCCGGGCTGGCCCCTTTAGTGAGCGCCACAGGAGTCCCCGATGACGTGATTTGCTTCGACGGGAATTCGGGAGGCCCGATGCAAAGGCCCTTCAGGATGAGGGGGAAACTCAACTCGGGCAACTTCGATATGTCGGTGCTTTTACAGAATGCCTTCGAGAGCGCATTTAGCTCCTGGCTGGCAGGGATACCTCTCAGAGCCGGCTATCCTACTGACCTCCGCGGTCCTCTTCTCAATATTAGAATCCCCCTAACCAGGCAGATCAGAGGCAAACATCAGGTCTTCTATTATCTTGCTATAACGAGGTTCCTGGAAGTGTACTTCCGGGACCGGGAGAATTCCCCGGAGGGGTCCCCCGATTGTTCCATTCCCATCAAGGAAGAGAATTACATCAGGGCCCGAGACCTCATTGCGTCACGTGGGGCAGGGCTTGATCGGCCCATATTTTGTCTTTGCCCAGGGTCTGTCAATTCTGAAGCTAAACGCTGGCCAGGTGAAAGTTTTGCCCGGCTGGCGGATCTCCTCATCGACCGTATTGGAGCTCAGGTGGTATTTCTGGGTGCGCCCCAGGAAGAAGGCCTTGTTGAAGGAATCATGTCCATTATGCGGAATTCAGGCGCTCTCAATATTGTGGGATCTGACATGATGACTTCAATGGCTGTCATGAACCTTTCCGCGCTTGTGATTTCCAACGACACTGGGAGCGCCCACCTTGCCGTGGCATCGTCCGCACGCGTGCTCACTATCTTTGGACCGACCAATCCCGGCGCTACTGCTCCATACGGAGCTAGTGCCCACGTCATACAAGGCAATGCCCCATGCGCTCCTTGCCGCCATTTCCGCTGTCCTTTACCGGAACACCCCTGCATGAGCACCGTTGAACCTGAAGCAGTGCTTCGGAAGGCTGAGGAAATCCTATCTGGATTCCCGCGCGTGCGGGAATGACGCCGCGACGCGAATATGGAACTTGAAACGCAGCCTTTTATAAGCGTAATAATTCCCACCTTCAATCGACTCGATCTCTTGAAGGAAACGGTTGAGTCCGTAAGAAACCAGACTTTCAATGATTTCGAGATAGTCGTGGTAAATGACGGGTCCACGGATGGGACTGGAGAGTGGCTGCGGGCTCAAGAGGATGTGTGCGCGTTGGAACAGGAAAACAGCGGGATCGCGACGTCGAGGAACAACGGCGCTGCTGTCGCACGAGGAGCCTGGCTTGCTTTTTTGGATCACGACGACCTCTGGGCCCGCGAAAAGCTTAGAATACAGGCGGACTACCTGAGAGAGAATTCCGATGTCGCGTTGGTGGCAGCCCGTCACGTCAGGCTAGGCAAGAAGTACCGTAAACCGCGTCAGCCGACCTGGATCAAGGGAGACCTTCTGGTCAAGGTGTTCAGCGAGAGCTTCATCCACACCTCTTCCGTTATGATACGCAAAGACGTTTTCAATGAAGTCAAGGGCTTCCCCCCGCTGCTATCGTTTTGCTGACGAATTCGACGTCTGGTTGAAGATAGCGGCAGCCTATCCGATAGCTTACGTAGACGAGCCTTTGGTGTTCATACGGTTTTACGAGGCGAATACAAGTCACAACCGCCTGGGAGTCCGTTCCGATACCTATGACATACTATTGAAACAGTATAATCCCGCTCGCATTCCGGTGCCGATCTTTCTAAAAACGCTCTCGGATCACGACATCTCCTTTGGTAGGGCACACCTGAAAGCGGGCAATATGGCTGAAGCCCTGAAATGGTTTCGCCGCTCAGTTCAAAGAACGCCTTTCCGCTTGAGAAGCTGGCGATATTACGTGCGGTATTCCATAGCACATGCTCTTCATGGAAAGCATGGTTGATGAGGCTGCACCCCGCGCTTGCGGCACAACGGGCGCTTTTCTGGCGACGCGGACACGGACAGAGAGTTGAACTACTCTTTTGAAATCCATCCTGAAGCCTCAACAAACCTGAATCGCAGCGAACAGGACGTGGCCGACTTCGTGCGGAAGGCTATTGAGGAGCACACCCTCCTCCTTCGCTCTAAGAGCGGAGCAATCCGCAAGGACGCCCCAGAGAGCGCTGTGACCCTAGTTAATCTGCCGGGATTCCCAGGGGTTTGTGTAAAGGAGTTTCGCTGGAGAGGGTGGCTTCATGCCCTGAAAGGGCTTTTTCGGCCTACACAAGGGCTGCGGACGTACCGAAACGGGCGCCGTTTGTCCCAAATGGGCATCAGTTGCGCATGCCCTCTGGCACTGGTTAGAAAGAGCACCTTCGGAATTGTGCGCCTGGAATGGGTAATCATGGAAGTAATCCCAGGCGCACTGGAACTGGACCGTTACATCGTGAAACGAATCGCGCTCGGGTGGACACCGGATGATAGGAGGGGACTAGCCAGGCTCCTGGGGCGTCTCATCGGATCGATTCATTCCCGTGGGGTCTTCCATTCAGATCTGAAGACCTGCAATATAGTGGTGTCCGAGCACGGCTCGTCACCAAAGGCAGACCCGGATCCATCGACGCTTGATGTGGACCCTTCGGCTTCCTCATCGAGCACCGTTCATTTCTCGTTACTGGATTATGATGATGTCACCTTTGGCCGTGAAGTCACCGACAAGAAACGCATAAAGAATTTGGTCCAGATATTTCTGTCTACGCCTACGGCTGTGATAGCCTCTCAGCGTTTCCTGTTCCTCGATGAATACGCGTTGCATGCCGGGCTGAGTCGCAGTCGGAAGCGCGAGATCGCCCGGGAAGTTATCAAGGCGGCTCAAGGAAAAGACGTTCTCTACGTGGGATTCGACGGGGATGAGCGTGAGAGATGGTACTGAATTGATTTGGCTTTCGGCGCAATAAATCGCTGCTCTTCAAAATTGGTTACCCGACAACTATGAGGGGTTTCGGCTCTCCCGTGACAAGCTTGTCGCCGACCGAAGTGCCACATCTCGCGCAGAGGTATTCGTACTTTTCTCCCTCAGGAAGAACCAGGAGGAGTCGTTCGCGCACGGGCATAGATTTGCGGCAATTCGGACAATACAACTCCGTCGCCCTAAATCCCTCAAATTGCTTTTGCTTTGGTGCGCCGGCACGTTGGGGCATGCCCAATTTTCGTGGGCCAAATCTCTGCATGGTGCCTCCTAAATTGGATCCGGGAGTTCCCTCCGGGTTCGTCAAAACCGAATCTCGAAATTAAGCAAAAGTTAGCAACGAATGTTCACAACGTCAATCCATGGTGGAGTGACAGGACGGAAGACTTGACCGTTTTGTAAATGTTATTATTGACATAATCGCCACTTCTCTGCTATAATATTAACAAAATTAGATTAGGCTGCAATAACTTGGGCCGTGCGGTCTCGGCCTCACTCTTAGGAGGGATGTGATGAAGCGAATATTCCTGGTCCTAGTTCTCATGACGGTGGCCTCTACGCCGGCGTTTTCATTCTCAATCGCCCCCGCTCAGTTTACGTTCGGTCTTCAACGTGACTCAGCGTGCATTAACCAGTGCGTGAATGCGCCCTGCGATTTTCCTCCAGTGCTCAATCCTTGCGCTGTTCCGTGCCGACCTACGGGAATTCAAGGTCAGGCGGTCCCATGCGCCTTTGATACGGCCTGCCCTGCTGGCCGACTCCCCTGCCACGGTGTGTCCTACGGCGCCAATCCTTATCCGTTGTTCCGAGTCCGGTAGTCTGCTAGAGCCTTCATGATGGAGAGGGTGCGGACCCGCGTTAAGGAGCGTCAGGCGACGCTCCCTTGGCGTGAACCGGCCCTGCTTTCATTTTTTGTTGTACCACGTAGAAGTTTTGCTGGTTCAGGCTTGAATTTCAATCTCTTCTGTGCAAGAATTTTGCCTTGACGGCAAGCCGGTTTATATCTTAATTGAATTCACGGGGCTTGCATCAGCCGAAATTGGCTGAATGTCGGCTGATAATTTGTTTTGTTCAGAGGTCGTGGAAATCATGTCGGTTTTGTGTCGCGTGGGAGTTTTGTTCGGAGTGGTAGCTGTCGTGGCCTATACTCTCGGTTGGCCTTCCCCAGCCTGTGCCAAGGATTCAGTTGTCAGAGACCTCCTCCTAAGTCTCGCTTATCCTCCGGAAGTTCAGCAGCCTGAGCCAACAGCCTACGCAGATATCGAGAAACTCCTTTCGGAACCTCTGGAAGGTGTCGAAGACCGCAGCAATGTTTCTTCTCCCGACACGTGGAAGTTTCCGTTCAGGGAAGACCACCTTCGCAAACAAAAAGAGAGCGCCGAGAAGGCTTCCAAAGTATTTTTCCCGGGCATGGGCTCGTTAAGCCTCCTGCCTGAACGCTGGACCCGCCTCGCGTCCCTTCATCCGATAGTCCCGGCAGCTAGAAGAGGCGGAGGGACTATATTGGATTCCGGAGAAAGTTTTTCATCTGCAGGTCGCCTCGTGGGGGACCCGATAGCGCTCTTTAAGGGCTTCGAGGCCCGGGTGAACAAGCGCGATTACACCTTAAAAGTCTTCGGTATAAAGAATGGCGGGGACAAGACAGTGCTCTTTGAGTGCAGGACAGGGCTTGGATCACCCGAGTATCCTACCCCTCGCGGCTCCTATTACCTGGTGCGGATCTTTGACGATAAGCCGATATGGATTCCGCCCCCCAGCGATTGGGCCTACGGGCAAACTCCCAGCCGCTCTGCTTATGGCGGTCACATGATTCCCCTGTTCAAGAAGGTCCCTGCCAAGGAGGGTGGCAAAGGAGACGAAGTAGTGAACGTGCTGGACAGTGTGGCGCCTCAGATGAAGGTGATCGATTCCGGTGGGTATCGCGTTCACGGCACCGATTCACCCTGGAGCATAGGTTCCAGCCAGTCTCATGGATGCGTTCGTTTGCTTAATAAAGACGCAAAACGGTTATCTGACACTCTGAAGATGTACGTTGGGACCACCACGAGAGGACAAACCCCCAACGGGCCGTACATCAATCTGGCCCGCCCAGTGATGCTTGTCCTCCAATAGTAATCGCTTACCGCAGAGATCGCAGAGTCCGCAGGGGATTCGGTTTTCTATGCACTTCTCTCAGGCGGGCACTTCATTCTCATTCCCAGGTTCTTATTTTGTAGGGGCAGGGCTTGCCCTGCCTGAGCGCAGCAAGCGGAGCCCCTACGTTTGGTAAGGCGCTATCTGGCGCGCGTCTATCTTCTCCCCATCTTCCGCCGTATCTCACTGAATGGGAACCGTACCGCCAGAGGACGACCATGCGGGCATACCTCAGGGGAGCCGGAACGGTCCAAGTCCTTCAACAGTGTTCTTATTTCTTCCACCTGCATGGTCATGGTCTCCTTTACTGAAGCTTGACAGGCCATGCTCTTTAGGATTTCCTCTCTGAATCGAGTCGGATCACCGCGAAGCCCCGTATTTAGCATTACCTCCACGAGTTGGCTGAAGAGTCCTTCCACGTCAGAGTTTCCGAGCCACTCCGGCACTCCCTTTACCGCAAACTCCCGTTCGCCGAATTCCTCGATCCGGAAGCCCGCGTCTTGCAGTAGGTCCAGATGCGCGGCCAAAGCTCGGGCTTCTACGGCGGAATATTGCAGAATTTTGGGGATGAGAAGATCCTGGCACGCTGGTCTCGATGCGTCCCGCTCTGTTCTCATAAGCTCATCAAAAATGAGCCGCTCATGAGCCGCATGATGGTCCAGTATGACAAGCTCGGAATCACTGTGAAGCACCAGAAATGAATTCGGCAGCCTGCCGACTATCCCCAGTGAGGAAAACTTGCCTCCTCCTTCGTTCATGGGGGGCGTGACGTGAATAGCGGCAGGGTCAACCTGCGGATGTTCCCGGCGTTCAAATTCAGGCGCAGTATCTGGCGGCTCTCTTTCACCCTGAAGATGTCGGGCCAGGGGAGGTAGCGCAGGCCGCGGGAAAAACGGTTCCACCGGGCCCGAGGGGGGATTAAACGGGGCCCCCATCAATGCCTGATGGATGCCGTCGAGGATGAGCTGCGAGATTTGGACCGGGCTGACAAAACGTACCTCGGCCTTTTGGGGATGAACGTTGACATCGACCAGGCTGGGGGGGAGTTCGACAAACAGTATGGCCAGCGGATACCTCCCGCGTTCCATGAGGTTTGAAAAGGCCCGTGTTACTGCCGCGTTTACCAGACGGTCGCGAACCGACCGACCATTGACGAAGGTGAGGACCGATCGCATGTTGGAGCGTGCATACGGGGGTCTGGCGACGTAACCTTGAAGTCGCGCGTCTCCCACATTATGGTCCACTGCAACCAGATTCTCCCGTACATCTTTTGAATAGAGGGTGTGGATGCGTTCGAATGTGGAGCGAACCGCGGGAGCGTCTATTTTGGCCCTGCCGTCTTCCGAATATGTGAACCCAACCGTCGGGAAAGCCAAAGCAAGTTTGATCAGCAGTTCTTGAATGTGGGCCGCCTCAACTCCGGATCCCTTTAAGAATTTTCTCCGGACCGGTACATTGAAAAAGAGATTGCGGACCTCGACCGCAGTTCCTATTCCCATGCCCACCCGCTCGGATTTACGAAGCACCCCCCCTTCTATCACAACCTCGGTTCCCGCAGTGTCTGAGTCATCCCGTGTCAAAAGCTTCAATCTGGAGATAGACGCGATGCTCGCCAACGCTTCCCCGCGGAACCCCATGGTGGCGATGCCCACAAGGTCCGTTTCAGATTTCAATTTGGAGGTGGCATGTCTTTCCAGTGCCAGAAAGGCATCGTCGTGGCTCATGCCTGTGCCGTTGTCTCGCACCCGAATTAGTTTTCTGCCGCCATTTTCGATCTCCACATTGACGGAAGATGCCTGAGCGTCAATGCTGTTTTCTACCAGCTCCTTTACTACCGAAACCGGACGCTCGATCACCTCGCCGGCGGCAATTCGGTTGATGACACTTTCTGAGAGTATTTTTATGCGAGCTGACATTATTGGGAAAGACTGCTACTTGGGATCGAAGAGGCCTTCCTGGGCTTGAGGAAACCCAAGTTTCTTGAAGTGCTCGTAAGCTTTCCGTGTGGCCATTCTCCCTCTCGGTGTCCTGTCAACAAACCCCTCTTTTACAAGATAAGGTTCGTAAACATCTTCCAGTGTATCCCTCTCTTCTCCCACTGAGGCGGCCAGAGTCTCGATCCCTACCGGGCCTCCGCCGAATTTGAACATTATGGTCTCCAGGAATTTGCGGTCCATGTAGTCCAGACCCGAAGCGTCCACGTCCAGCATCTCCAGCGCATTCATGGCTACGCCCTTGTCTATTCTGCCTTGACCTCTCACCTGTGCAAAGTCTCGCACCCGTCTGGTCAGACGGTTCGCGACACGCGGCGTAGCACGCGCTCGGCTTGCTATTTCCACTGCGCCCTCTTCATCGATTTCGACCTTTAGGATTGAGGCGGATCTCTTGACGATCGTTTTGAGTTCATCCGTCGAATAAAAGTCCAGGTGGAATATTATTCCGAACCGGTCCCTCAGAGGATTTGTCAACAGGCCGCTGCGAGTGGTGGCCCCCACAAGCGTGAAAGGAGCAAGGTCCAGCTTGATGGTCCGGGCGCTCGGCCCTTGGCCTATGATGAGGTCAAGCTTGAAGTCTTCCATTGCCGGGTAGAGGATCTCCTCCACTACGGGCGAGAGTCTGTGAATCTCGTCGATAAACAGGACGTCTTTGCTTTCGAGATTTGTCAGGATGGCCGCAAGGTCTCCAGGTTTCTCGATGACGGGTCCGGATGTTGACCGGATCTGAACTCCCAGCTCCCGAGCTATTATGTGGGCCAGCGTGGTCTTACCCAGACCGGGCGGGCCGTGGAAGAGAATGTGATCGATGGCTTCTCCTCGGGCGGAAGCCGCTTCGATGAAAACAGCAAGATTGTCCTTTATTTTTGCTTGTCCCACGTAGTCAACCAGATGGCGGGGCCGAAGTGTCCTGTCCGCGTCGTCATCCTCTGGGATGGGGCAACCGGTAATTATGCGTTCAACGGTCATGCATCCTATCCTCGTAGTTCATGAAATTCTTTGGTGATAAATACGAAGCAAAAAGGATTGATTCGCGCGATTCAGAGACTGGCGTCTTTAAGGGTCAGAAATCGGATCAGTTTTTCCAACTCACCCGAGCCGCGTTGAGAAATTTGAATTATCTGGAAGCCTGCGCAGCCATCTTCATCGACCCATCGGCATATAGCCCGGAAGGCGAACGGATCAACCTGCGAAAACTTATCAGAAGGGATTGCAAAAGTCTTCACTTCATTCAATTTCGCTTCTATGCCGCTCAACTTGAGACCTTTTTCAGTTATGTCTTTAATTACGCCCTTAACCGTGGGCCGCGTACCCTCGCACAAGTAAATTGGAAAAGGGAACTCCAGTTCATCTCGCGGCAAAAGGCGCGTGGTGGCAATGGCCACGGTGTCGTCTTCCAATGACACGCGGCCAAAGACTTCCGAGGTCCTTACGGCCTTGACTTCCAAGAGCTTCTTGAATGCGCTTTGGAGCCCCTGGGCCGACAGATTGTATTTGCCCCTCAATTCGGAATCGCTCATTCCGGAACGGAGGTCATTGACAAAATCTTTGGCTTTGATTTCCCGTTTCGGCAACATGGTTCGAGGCTCCTTGCCAATCAGGTTAATTCATCACAATTGATGGTCGCCTGCTGTTGGGCGATTGCTCGCACCTATCCAACGACTCTCGGCCGGTAATGAAGCGCCGATCAGACTTGCTTTGGGGTCTTTGATCTCCGGGTGGTAGTCTTTAGCTATCCATTTTATTGACCCTTGCTGTTTAAGGGCTACCGCGGTCGGCTACCACAAAACTTGCCTTCAGGAATTCGCGTAAGCTGATTCTGGTGGAACGTCAATAAGCCCTGTGGGCCGGGAGTTGTTTCGGTAAGGGTCTACTCGCAAGATTATAGTTGACCGGGAGCCGTCTGGAGACATATCCTTAGTATCCAGATACAAGTCTTTTTGGCAGGGAAGATGGTCTCAATTTTGAGCCCGTGCACGCTTTCGGAGACAACGTCACGGTCATTTAGGGTCCGGGGAATGATCGAATGGTTCGTCAAAGGCACAGAGATGCGGGAGACGGTCGACTCTCTGCATCGTCCGGGACAACATTTGCCAAGCCAGGGGTCGGGTCGAAACAAAACCGTTAGCGAAAACAATGTGGTTGGAAGACCGGCTCGTTAGAGAATTGATGTAATGGTTGCGAATA
>CAWBBA010000043.1:0-111473 GCA_963786905.1 uncultured delta proteobacterium
GCGACTGGGCGACGGAAAAAAGGCCAGCCCGCGTATGAAGGAATTTCTCAAGCAGGCCGTGGGACTGGCGGCCCTCGGAACAGTCGCCGATGTCGTCCCGCTGCTGGGCGAAAATCGCGTCATCGTGCGTTACGGTCTGCAGACAGTTCGCGAACAGTCCTCGCTGGGCATGAAAGCACTGATGCGCGTGGCAGGTCTGTTCGACAAACCCGAACTGCGGGCGGATGATATCGGTTTTGGACTGGGACCGCGGATCAATGCGGCAGGCCGACTGGGGCAGGCTCGCCTGGCCGTCGAATTACTGACAACCGAAAACGCCGAGCGTGCCACAAAGCTGGCGGAATATCTGGATACGCTCAACAACAATCGCAAAACCGTTGAACGGCGAATTCTGAAGCAGGCCAGAGAGATGGTGGCAGAAAATCCGGAATGGGAAAAGCACAAGACGCTGGTACTTGCGCATCACGACTGGCATCCAGGTGTGATCGGGATCGTCGCCAGTCGCGTGACGGAAGAATTCGGCAAACCGACAGTTTTGATTGCGCTGCGCGACGACGGAACCGGTCAGGGATCAGGCCGTTCATGGGCAGGTTTTGATCTGTACTCTGGACTGGAATCCTGTCGCGAACATGTCGTCAGCTTCGGAGGTCACAAAGCGGCGGCTGGCGTGCGGCTGAAAGCGACGGCAGTGGGTGATGTGCGGGAGACGCTGGCGTCCTGGGCAGCCGAGAATTTTCATCCGACGGCAGCGGACACGGAACTGCGAATCGATGCCGAAGTGCTGCTTTCGGAGGTCACGTTTCCCGCCGTGCGCGAATTGGAACGACTCGGCCCGTTTGGCCAGGACAATCCTCAGCCACGTTTTGTTGCGTCGCGTGTCGAACTGGCCGAACCACCGAAAACGATGGGTGAAGGTGACCGACATCTGGCGATCAAAGTTCGTCAGCAGGGAACAACCATGCGGGGCGTTGCGTTCGGACGAGGTGACTGGGCCGAACAACTGCAATCGACCGTCGGGCCGATCTCAGTCACGTTCGCACCGGTGATCAACACGTTCAATGGCTTCAATAAAGTGGAACTGCATCTGATCGACTGGAAACCGGCCTCGCTCCGGTGCAACAGGCGGCCGGTTAGAGTATCGTGCGGGAAAAAAGTGTCAGGAACCTTTTGTGCGAAGCACCCGACAGGCCGTTCCGGCAAAAGGTTCCTGACACTTTTTTCCCGCGGTGTTAAGTATCCGCAGCATTTGGCAGAAACCGGCCGCCGCTCATGAACATTCCGTTGTCACAGGGTGAGCACCATTCGACGCGGACGTTGTACTGGAATTCACGGGTTTCACTGGCCATACGGACAATCACATCGCCCGGTGTGACGGCTCCGCGATGCAGCATGCCGATTCCCGTACGGCTGATTTCACGGGTCATCGCGGCAATCGTGTTGCCGCGCTGAGTACGGATCTCTGCCGGAACGGACAACTCAAGTCGCTCATTCGTGCGGCAGTTCGAAACATTGACCTTTCCGATGCTCTCAAGAATGCGGCGAAGGTCATCGACCGTAGGACGGCTCCAGGGATCCTGAGTCATCTGAATGCTCCTGCTGCGATCCCGGTCATCCGGAATCGTACGCCAGCGGTTCTGTGTCATAGTACTGCCAACCGACCACACGCAGTCGAGGCTCATACTGGTAAGACTACGTCGCAACTGCAGCCTCGGCATCGAGTCCTCAGCAGAATTTCGGAGTTCTGTGACCAGGTCACCGATCAGCTGTTCATAGTCAGAGGTTTTGTACGACCTGGCGCAAACAGCAGGGCGATGACGATTATTCCTCCAATGAGCAGCAGCCAGTTGCGTGTCGAGAATGACTGCACGAGTCCTGGCCGGCTCGCCTGCGAAGTCACGTTGGCTGCGGATTCCAAATCGGGAACCGGTGCCACTGGAGCTGCTGTAAATTGAGAATCGCCTTCAAAGGATGTCTCTGAGGAGGCCGAATGGACGACAACTTTCGGGCGAGCTGTTCCATAGTCTGCTGTGATGATGTGGTGACCGGTCGAAGAAGCGGATGCGTTGCTCACGCGACTGTCTGCCGATTCCAGCACCGAGCAATCATCGCCTTCGACGTTTCCCGCAGATACGGAGGGAGCACCGAAAGCAGTGCTGTGGGTTCGTTGTTTACCAGAACCGGAGTTCGACTGAACATAACGGGCAAAGGCAGCAGAGACATCCGGTGAATTGCCGTTTGCCTGAGATGCGTGTTTTTCCGGTGGCGAACCGCTCCATTGAAATCCATCTGAATCCTCAAGCGACTCAGACCAGGCACTGGAACGGGTCGCGGACTGTTCATCAGACTCAGATCGAACCAGATTCTCAGCTTGTTTCGCGCGAGCATTCTGACGAGCGGCGGCGGCCCCAAAAAGTGCTTCCGCATTGGCCACATTGACGTCCCGTGCCGCGGTGCCTGTCTTTGGGGTCTGAGTGGTCGTATGTGCCACCTGAGTTGCCTGATGCGTGCTGTCACCACTTTCATGGTCGATGAGCTGATCAAAGGCAAACAGAGAGTTCTCAGACTTCTCAACGGCCGAATCCTTTCGTTTTGAAGCCTTCAATTCTGTGGCATCGGAGTTGCGCTGCAATCCAGGATTCTTTACATTCGGGGCTGGATCGGCTGCCAGGAGATAATCAAACTGATCGATCTGGCGATCCGCAATTTTCGAGAGGTCACGTTTTGTTGATGCCAACTTTGTCGCAGTTGCTGTGTCAGTATCCGATTTTGCGACAGTGCCGACGGAATTCAGCAGAAAATGCTGTTCAAACCGTTTTTCCAAAGAGTCGTTGTCGTCATCACCACTGCCTCGGGCCGGATCCGGTTTCCGCGAAGCACTCATCGCGACAGCATCTTTCGACTCTGGCTGACGCAGGAGCTGCTCAATACTCTCGTCCGTGTCTTTTTGGGCGACTGCATCCGGATCGTGTTCGGCCGAGAACTCTTCGCCCGCCTTCGAACGTTTCTTGTCGGTCTCAGCAGTCTTCTGATGGGTTGCGGGGCTGGCTGTTGGAGACTCAGGATGACCAGCATGTTTTGGTTCCGCCCCCAGAAATGGATCGGGCGCAACGTTGTCCCGCTTTGAAATGGCCAGACCCGGAAATCGCGGGCTCCGAGCTGGAGTGGTCGCGTCAGGCTCAGATGCGTGATCGTCGCTGGCTGCCAGGGTCTCTTCTGTATCCGATTCGACCTTATCGAATGGACGCCATGACGCGAGGCGAGTCGCCAGAGACGGCTTTTCAGACTTCGACTTCGGACCCGGATTCTTCGGTTTCCAGTTCGTCGAGCGAATGATATCCGTCAGTCTCGTTTCTCGTGAACATATTCTTCAGGCCACTCCCGGCACAGCCAGCATGTGTAGCCCCGAAGATTACAAACAAGCCGCCGCAGATGAGTTTCTTGTGTTGAGTCATTGACGTCACCTTCCGGAACACGGACTCTTCCCCTGAACGAATCCATCACGCAGGGAGGCGTAACAGAACGAAGTCTTTCAATCGTATCGGCGGAAACGAATCGTTTTGACAAAACACTTGTGCAGAAGAATCCGGTTCTTCCGGGAAAGCAACCGGGCCTGTCCGGTCATGTGAAGCGGGAAGATGCGGGAATTCAGGAAAGCTGATCGGTGGCACAGCACGGAATAAATCGTCAGCGGTTGAGTTTCTCAAAGTTGCAGTCAAGTTTTTGCAGAGTTGTTGCCGGTCACAACAATATCGCTTGTGACATCCGAGCCAAATCTCAGATTCCCCGGACCTTACGCTGCCTGGCCCACGCAATCTTCTGGATGTTCGTAGAACAGCAACAGCTTTTCCAGAATTGCTCGGCAGACCTGCAACCACGTGGTCGATGCTGACACGGATAGGGCTGCGACTGACAGTGCATCAGGGATCCGCGGGCAGCGAAATCTCGCTCGACCCAAACGTTCCACAAAGTTGTACGTTGCCGATCGACGCAGTCTATTTCTCCGGGTTAATTTTTCCCCCGGCAACCTCATTGGGCGGCTTCGGGTTGGTGCGTCGGGGTGGTTCCAGATAATGATAGCCGGTGTTGGGATTGTGCGATCGAACGCAAATGCATCACGGTTGCGGAGGAAATGT
The DNA here is from genome assembly GCA_963786905.1 of uncultured delta proteobacterium. GTDB lineage: Bacteria > Desulfobacterota > Desulfomonilia > Desulfomonilales > Desulfomonilaceae > CAWBBA01. The sequence continues at coordinate 4,134 of CAWBBA010000043.1, forward strand.
TTCAGGTACGAAACGGGGATGGCGAATCCCGAGTCCTTCGCCAAAGCTGAGCTTCATATTGATTACGCCGACTACCTGCCCCTTGTCGTTGAACAATGGTCCGCCGCTGTTGCCGGGATTGATCTGAGCGGTCGTCTGAATGTAGACGATGCCGTTCATGTTCCGATTGCGAGTGCTTACGATGCCCTCTGAGACCGATCGCTCAAGTCCCAGCGGACTGCCGATCGCGAAGACGGAATCGCCTTCACGATGACTGTCGTCATCGGCAATGTAAACCGGCCGGAACGTCAGATTCTCCTGTGGCGGGATCTCCAGCAGTGCAAAATCGAAGTGAGGGTTGAGCGCCAGAATTCGGACGTCTCGTACGGAACGTCGTTCAAAGTCACCATTCTCGCTGCGATGAAAAATAGTGACTGCGACTCGCGTCTGCGTTTCAACGACGTGATAGTTGGTGACGCAGTAGCCGCGATCATTGATGATAAAACCGGAACCAAGTCCATCCGGTGTCTCGATCAACACCACGGCCTCGCCGAATTTCGCCACCAGTTCCTTGACTGTACGTTCAGGCAGATCAGCCGTCAGGAACACGCCACTGTCGGTTGTTCGTGCCTCCTCTTTAACGGGTTCCTGGCTGATGCGTTCCTGTATTTGTGCGACCGGAATTCGAATCACGTCCACACCGACATCCACGAACAGAGTGTCTTTCTGCACTTTCAGCACTTCACCTTCGATGCGCTGGCCGGATTTCAGCACGATGATATCCGCGCCGAACGCGATTCTGCGATGAACAGACAGAAGCATACACCCAGTGTGAGCAGCGTGGACTTCAACGATATCTCCCGGAGGATTAGTTGTTCTTGTAATCGGAATGACAGGCACTGCATGTCGTTGATACTTTTGTGAAGCGACAAGTTCGTAGCTTGTAAAATCGTTGCCTGCTGCCGCACTCTTAATCGCCATCGCTGCCTGAATAACGTCGCTGGCGTAGCCTTTGAACCGAGGGTCGTCTTCATAGCCGTAGCCCGGAAGTGTGGCGATTTTCGCCAGCGTCGCCATCACAGTGGCTTCGTGAGCAACCATATCTTTTCCGGATGCCAGCGCGCCAGCGGTACCGACCTCGGACTTCATGCGTTTTTCGGCTTCATCCATGCGATGCATCAGCAGCCGCATTTCGGAAACATCCGCGAAGCCGTCTGATTCCGGCGGTTCCTCAAGGTCCGCTGGCCGCGAACGGTTCAGTGTGTCGGACAGGGCTTCGTAAAGTTCCAGCAGTCGTTTCTGATCTTTGGGACCAGAACGCAGGGTGTCCGAGTTCATCTGTTTGGCAAGGTCGCGAACGTACTTCGCATCGTCTTTCCATGAGACTGCATTTGGATGTTCCATCGCCACACCAGCGAGCGCCGCCAGTGTGGCGACTTTCGGAGGAATCATCAGCATCGACGCATTGTAGTTACTCACAGACTGCAGATTCTCGTTCAGAAAGTTTCGGATGGTTTTCACTTCATTGTCGAGTTCAGACAGCAGAAATCAGGTCGCCCCAGGAATCGTCGCGCGCTGACTTCGGGAGTCAGAATGGGAGCATCGGCAGATTTTCTGTCGGATACTGCGGCTGCCACTGCTGGACTGCCACCGATCGGAGTTGCATCGCTGACGACTGTGTAAGGCTGATCAAAAAATGCATCCATGGGCACGTTACCAAACCACTGTTTTCCCTTTTCATCTTCCCATACTTCTCCACGACCGTGTTCGGCCGCCGCTGGCTGTTTATGGTTCTGCCGGGCTTCCACATCACCTGCTGATTTGGAATTCATGGGCAGATCTGCCACTACTGACCTGTCCGTGTCCGCAGGCCCCGCCGATTGGGTTGCTGATCCACCGCAGCCAGTGCAAATGATCAGAGACATGGCCAGGCAGAACCACGTCTGATTCCGGCAGGGACAGGCGTCTGCATGACCAGCACATACTTGAAGCGCCAGGTCCATCGTTGCGTTCCTAATCTGACAAAGCGAGGCTGTTGATCGCCTTTCCGCAAACGTACGGGTACATGACAGATCAGTCACTGACCACAGCGCAAAAAAAATCCCGGAAGCAGCGAATCCCAGGGGGGCGGAGGACGTCTAGCTACTTCCGGGGGCGATTGGATCGCTTTGTCGCGGGAATTAAGTCAAATTCAAGACTCAATCCCAACGGCACGAACAGTAGGACGAACGCCAAATCTGGTCAATACATTTCTGCCGCCATTGCACGTGCCTTTGTTTGACATAAACCGTTTTGTGAAAATGATTTACGTCCCTTCGGCAGAATTGGCCGGAAGACAAAAGCAGAAAATCCGACAATCTTCCACCTCCGTCACGGAATCATGGAGTCGGCCGCAGGCGGCTGCCTGGTGTCCAGATTCTCGAGCAGGCTGCGGCATCAGGCAGGGGATCGACCATCGGTCGCGTAACTCGTCGAGCCTTCATGCGCACATAGGGCGGCACAAAACGCCCTCGATATCCGAAGTGTGAGACATCGACGTTGTAGTTCGCTCGCTTCGGTTCGCGCAGATCTTCAATCACGAACCCGGCCAGACACAAATCACCGACAATCTGATCCAGTCGATGCAGATACTCGGTCGCACCGGATTCCCGGTACGAGTGTCCTGCTGCTGAGGCAGTGGACCTTCGTGATAGTACTCCACCCCGATCACAAACTGCTGGCGTTCATTGCGATGACTGATCTGCAGGCTGACGGGCTGTTTGTGCTGGCTGATATACAGTCCATGATTGCGCAGCACCCGTGCGATCGCCGGCATACACCGGTTTCAGATCCGGCACATAACACGTACTCACCGGCTGATGAACGATATCGAACGACTCTTCTGCGAACATGCTCAGGTCGTCCATCGAAGCATGCACCGTCTGAACCTGAAACCGTCGGCGTCTGGCTTCGCGTGTATCGAGTTTCAGCATCGATTCGCTGAGATCCACAACGGTGACATTTGCACCTGCTGCGGCATACAGGATCGATTGCCAGCCGCCGCCGGACGCGAGGCACAGAACATTCAGACCGGCGACACTGTCAGGCAGCCAGCCACGTCCGTCCAGTACCTGTAATGGCGTCGAAGGCGGTGTGTACGTGGTGGACTCCGGCTTGAGAAGCGGCAGAGATGACAGGGTGCGTTTCGGCTGGCAAATGGTGAAGAAGAATGTCGAGAAGGTGTCCGACCTGGTCAAAGATATTCTCTATGCATCCAAAGAAAGACAACCCGAGTATCAGGAATGTGACCCGGCGACAATCCTTCAGGAAGTTTACGATCTTTACGAGGGGAAGGCCCGTACCAAGGGGATCGAACTGATAAGAGACTTTGAGCCTTCTATGGATATTGGTCTTCTTGATCCCAGGGGGGTTCACAGCGCAGTCTCAAACCTGGTGTCGAACGCGATACAAGCTTGCAATCCGGCCACCGGCCGCGATCACCATCACGTAACAATCGGCGGTAGGCTCGAAAACGCCAGACTTTTTATCCAGGTGGCCGACGACGGCATCGGGATTCCAGAGCATGTCCGGCAGAATCTGTTCACGAAGTTTTACTCTACGAAAGGATCCAAAGGGACAGGACTCGGTCTGGTAGTGACGAGAAAGATCATTGAAGAGCACGGCGGAACCATCAAGGTCGAATCCACTTCCGGTAAGGGAACAACTTTCTTTATAGAAGTTCCGCTGAGGCCGGCGGAACCTAACAAAGCATTGGCGGCGGTTTAACCCATGTCTCAACATCCTGGAACAGTAGTAAGTTTTGCAAAATACCATAGACGAAAGTTAGGAGGTATCATGAACGGAATCGGATTATGCGCAATCTTTGCCCGTCAAGGAGACTGGGCCTTTGATTACGCGCTCTCTCTGGCAAGACACCACAAAACAAAATTGAACATCTTTCACTTCCTAGATTCACCGTACGCGCTCCGCAGGGATGTCGTTTTTGTGGATGCCGAAAAGACCAAGACTGCTCAGGTTACCCCCGACCTCATCGCGAAAAAAGACAAAGAGATCCGCGAGACGTATGAAGAGCGCCTGGGCGATTATGTGGAAGTGGGCTTTCGGCTTTGCGAGGGAAATGACGAATTTGAGTTGAGGAAGTGCTTCAAGAAGGGGGATTATGAAGTCCTGGTGATCGGCTACAAGGGAAAGGGCGCGGCTTTTGGTGGAACAACCACGATCGAGGAATTTACGGCCAAGTTCAAAGGCCCCATCGTTCTGATAGGCCCTGACAGTGCCGACTCCTTCTACATTAACGAGCATGCCCGGAAGAGATTGGATGACCTATTGATTCCAGACGGGAATTGGAAGCTGATCGATTCAAAATAATCTAAGAGGATTGTACCAAAGGTTCGGCGACACCGTGAGGAAGCCTCGAGACGCACCGCGGGGCTTTCTCGGCAGCGAGTAGAGATGTCCCGAATTCTTTCCGCAAGCTATGTAACTGCCGTTTGAAAGGAATCTATAAGGTGAAAATCTCAAGTAGCGAGGAATTCGAACTACACGTCCACAAGTGTTTCGGCAAGATATTCGAACAGCTTATGAAGGTGGACGCGGTGATCAAGGAGCGCGCGGAACAAGAGGAAGCCGAAGGTAAATATGGCGTGATGAGCGATCTCCGAGACTCGATAGAAGACGTCATCCTTCACTGCCACTTGGCCTGGCAGTATCATCGTCTTTCAAAGTCCTTGGGGAGTGCGAGCACCTGGGACAGAGTGGAAAACGAGGCCAAGAAAGAAGAGGGGGCATCAACTCAGGAAAAGGGCTAGTTCTCCTGTAACGTGTTTCGGGCCTGTCTATAGCCTCTCATACAGATCTCATTCCCCCGCCTTTCCTAACATATAGGATTCCCCGTGACGCCCTCTTCGCTTATTCGTATCTATTGCTGACGGCAAAACCGCCGATTCTGATGAGCCATGGTAGACTCCGGCTTCTGAAAGAGACTGTAAAACTGCCGCGAGAGCTGTGCGAATTGGGTTGGATTGGATAGAAAGAACCAGCCTAAGCTTTCACTTGCTAGTGGGCGGTACCTCCGTTCATCATGCGAGGAGTGAACCGACAAGCAATCTTTGCTTTGTCAGAGCGAGCTTATTTAGAATCGTTCATTGGTTCGAGCCATCGCCTTCGCGATGACAGTTCGGCCCACGCTCTTTGCCCACTCGAAACTCAAGGGTTACATTCGAGCTTCTGTAGCATTGAAGTACCGCGGCTCGTGTGCTATCAATGGCTGGACTTTAAGCAGGGGTTGCCTTGCACCACGACTGATTGCAATACGCTGTCGAACAAGTAACCAAGCCTCGGGCGTGGCCGATCGCCATTTCGGGCGGGTCGCCGGAGCGCAGTCAGGGTCCGCACTTCCATGACCGCACATCCATCGGTTCTCTCCAGCAAAATTCGCCGGATCATCATCGAAGAGTCCAAGCGAGCAAACGTGGGACACATTGGCTCAGCCTTGTCTATAGCTGACATTATTTCAGTACCTCTTTGAAAGTGAATTGCATTTGCCGGGGACCGATGATCCCTCACACGATCGTTTCATACTTTCCAAGGGTCACGCGGCATTGGCACTGTACGCTGCTCTGCACCTCAAAGGGATTTTGAGTATGCACCAGTTGCAGACCTATTGCTGCGACGGTAGCCTGCTCGGGGTTCATCCCGAACACCGCCTTGCCGGCATTGATTTCTCGACCGGCTCTCTCGGCCACGGTTTAAGCATTGGCGCAGGGGCGGCTCTTGCGTCGCGGCTGAGAGGAACCCCTTATCGCTTGTTCGTGTTGGTCAGTGATGCGGAATGCAACGAAGGCTCTCTGTGGGAGACGGTAATGTTTGCGGCACATCACAATCTTTCGAACCTGATAGCCATAGTGGACAACAACGGACAGCAGGCCTTTGGAAGGACAAAAGACATCATAGATCTGAATCCTCTTGGAGAGAAATGGCAAGCCTTCGGATGGGAAGTGCACGAAGTTGACGGCCATGATACGGTGGAAATTGGAAAGACGCTTCGCGCCTTAAACCGGTCAAGCGGCCCGCCGAAAGTGATAGTCGCGCACACGATTTGCGGCAAAGGGGTGTCATTCATGGAGGGCAAAGTAGAATGGCACTACCTGCCGTTGTCTGACGAGCAATATGTCCAGGCTGTGCGTGAGATCCAGGAGGCCGGCGAGCCATGAGACACGCTTTTGCCAAAGCACTTTATGACATAGCTGAATCCGACGAACGGATCGTCCTGATGACGGCTGACCTAGGATTCATGGTTCTGGAGGATTTCGCACGGGCATATCCGTCTCGCTTTTATAATGTCGGTGTAGCCGAGGCTAACATGATAGGTCTGGCAACTGGCCTGGCAGCCTCCGGCTATATCCCTTTTGTCTACTCAATCGCAACCTTCGCCTCAATGCGGGGTTACGAGCAAATCCGCAATGGACCGATTCTGCACCAACTGCCTGTCCGTGTCATCGGGGTCGGAGGCGGATTTGAATACGGTCATGCAGGCATCACCCATCACGCACTTGAAGATTTGGCAATAGCACGCGTCCAACCAGGGCTCGCAGTGGTGGCCCCGGCAGATCACCTTCAGGCTTCCGCGGCAATTGGAACGACGTACAGATCTTCCGGGCCCCATCTATTATCGCATCGGTAAAAGGGAGGACTATGTTCTTCCGGGGCTGGAAGGTCGTTTCAGGATAGGTCGCGCGGATGTGGTTCGCGAGGGGCCGGACATCTTGATAGTCACTATTGGGAGCATCTCGGCAGAAGTCGTCAAAGCTGCAGACAAGCTCGCGGAAAATGGCGTCGGAACGACAATTTGCGTGGTGTCATCGCTGCGGCCGGCTCCCTATGGTGACATTAGGGATTTACTGGAGCGCTTTCCGGTATCGCTCACCGTTGAAGAGCACTATACGGAAGGAGGTCTCGGGTCTCTGGTTTGCGAAATAGCAGCGGAGACCACAGCAAACTGCCGAATCATTCGCTGTGGTGTGCGAGATTTGCCGGCCTCTGTGTGTGGTAGCGAAGGGTCTCTTCGGAAGGCCAACGGCTTGTCCGCGGAAGGGATATGCCAGACGGCACTGAAAGCCCTCGGGGAGTACAGGTGATGACTGAAGAGCCCCGCGTGTCAATCGTGCTACCGGTGTACAATCAAGCGGACCACATCGAGGAGATTGTCAAAGGCTATCTCGCAGTTCTCGACGGTTTGAAAGATCCCGTAGAGATCATACTGGTGGTGAATGCAAGCCGCGACGAGTCTCTGGAGCGGTGTCGACTCCTGGAAGGGTCCGATAGCAGGGTAAGAGTGCTGCACGAAAAGAAGGCCGGGTGGGGCCGTGCAGTTCGGGCCGGCCTGGCCGCTTCATCAGGCCAAATCCTCTGTTACACTAACTCGGCACGCACCAGCCCTTACACGCTGGCGTTACACATCATGCTGGCCGCAGCAAATCCCACGTTGGTCATCAAGGCCAACCGAAGGCTTCGCTATCCGTTTGTGAGACGCGTAGGGTCGGTGCTGTACAATTTCGAGTGCCGCAGCCTCTTCGATTTACCGGTCTGGGATGTCAACGGCACCCCGAAACTGTTCGGGCGCAATCTTCTTAACGGCCTCAACCTCAAGGAAAATGGTGACCTGATCGACCTGGAATTCATCGTGAGGTGCAAACAGATCAGGGTACAGATTCTCGAAGTGCCGATTGTCTCTTCACTGCGCCACAGTGGAGAATCGACAACGAACTTTGCGTCCGCATTTAAGATGTATTGGGGGGCGTTCAGGCTGCTCCGTTCTCTGGGTAGCAATACGGAGCTGGATGCGGGACCTGAGGATTCTTCATCGTGAGTAGTCTGTCGGATCGCGAAGCAATGTGGGCCAATCAAAATGAGGAATTCCGCGACCCCGCGGAGATTGTAGGGTACTGGCAGGATACGAACAACCTCGATCCGCGCCTCTTCGAGTTCGAGACACGCGGTAAATGGTGGGAAACTCTGGATGAGTTGGCAATTACTCTCCTGGTCAGCCGAGAGTACGAACACCTGCTCCTGTCCATGGCGGTAGACCGAGGCTCCAACCCGCTCGTACGCATGATGAGAATGCCCCATCCATCCGGCCTGGCCATAGATAGAGTTCGGGGCGTGGTGCATGTTGCCTGCACGAGAAATCCTAACCAAGTATTTGATCTGATGCCCTTGCAAGGGTTGATGAACCGCCTGGACGTGGAAGAAATACTGCTGGAAGAAATACCGCTGGTGCCGGTGCGCACGCGGTTCCTGCCGGGTTGCTTGTACATTCACGATCTCGCCATGGTCGGAGATGAACTTCACGCGAATTCAGTGGGTCAGAATGCAGTCGTGAGACTGTCCTCTTCAGGAGGTCACGAGCGCGTCTGGTGGCCGAAATGCGTTGAATCGGAGGATGGCCCTGTATTCGGCCAAAATCACCTCCAACTGAATTCTATTGCTGCCGGCGGAACCTTGGAAACCTCTTTCTTTTCGGCTTCCACGGATGAAATTACCCATGAGAGGCCCGGAGATCCTACTTTTCCGGTGGATAGAAGAGGAGTGATCTTTTCCGGTGCTTCCAGAGAGGCCATAGCACGCGGGCTTACTCGGCCCCACTCAGCTCGTCTGTGGGAGAACCGAATCTGGGTTGACAACAGCGGTTATGGCGAAGTGGGTATTATAGAGGGAGAAAAGTTTCGCGCAGTTTCGCGCCTGCCCGGCTGGACGCGCGGTCTGTGTTTCGTTCGTGACGTAATGTTCGTGGGGACTTCCCGAGTCTTGCCACGATTTAGGCAATACGCGCCGGGCCTCGATGTTGATGAGGGTCGCTGCGGGATTCATGCGCTTGACGTGAAATCGGGCGAAGTGTTGGGGAGCATAATCTGGCCTTTCGGTAGCCAGGTGTTCGCGGTCGAGTGGGTTCCTAGAGATTTTGCCTCAGGCCTCCCCTTTTGCCCTGACAGGACCTCGCCGAAAGCCCACGAAAAGCTGCTTTTCTATTCATTTCAATTGCCACAGGAGGACTGATGGAATTTAGACTACTGATGCTTTCGGCCATGTACGAAAACGGCGGCAATACTACACACCGTTTTCTGGATGGGCATCCTCAAATGTTCGTCTATCCCTTTGAGTCCCAATTGGGTACCAAGCTGGTGCAGGATCATCTCACGTCCATGTTTCCGGTGAAGTACCGTTGGCCTGCTTTCGCGCTTGAAGCAACACCGTGGCAAGACTACAAGGCCATTATCGACGAAGAATGCAAAGTCCGCGCACGAACCCCGAACGTGAGTAAGTTTCGGCACACGCCTTTTGATTTCAGCGACGATGAACGATGGTCGCCTCTTCGCCGAATATGTCGGCCGGGAAGGCCGCTCACGCGCTAACAATGTTGCGGCATTTTATCGGGCGACTTTCGATGCCTGGAAGGACTATAATCGTACAGGCCGCGAGGAGGTTTACGTCGGGTATAGTCCCATTATAGCAGTGGACGCTGACAAGATCTTGCAGGATTTGCCTGCGGCGCATGTGCTTCACGTCGTTCGGAACCCCTGGTCCGCCTACGCTGATACCAAAAAAAGGCCGGTGCCGCTCTCGCTGGAGGGTTACCTGACGGCCTGGGTTGAAACCCAGTATCACGCGCTGGTTTTCCAAAAACTCCATCCGGATCGTATGCATATCGTGCGGCTTGAAGACGTAATTGAAGCTCCTCGGGAGAAGCTTGGAAGGATCTGTGCAAAACTGGGGCTGGAAGTGTCCGACAGTCTTGAGATGCCCACGTGGAATCGAAACCCGTTGGAAGAGGTGTATCCGTGGGGCACCATTCGGAGAGCTTCTCCCGCAGCCAACAAAATCACGGCTGAGGAGTTGTCCGGTGAAGAGATTGATAAAATTCGTGTTTGGGCCGATCACTATTTGGAAGTATTTAATTATACGACCTTTATGTAGCCGAAATTAGCGGAGCATGGCCAAAGTCCTCATCACCGGAGCCTCTGGCTTTGTGGGCAACAATCTGACCCGCCACCTGCTGACACTAGGGCACCGGGTGAATCTGCTCCTGCGCGATTCTTACGCGAAATGGCGCGTTCAGGATATTCGCGAGCACGCGGAGATTCACACAGCCGACCTACGTGACAGCGATACCGTAAGCCGCATTGTGAAGAAAATTGGCCCTGACTGGGTCTTCCATCTGGCCGCTCATGGGGCATATTCATCACAAACAGACGTGATGAGTATACTTCAATCCAACATCATCGGGACCGCGACTCTGCTCCAAGCATGTTTGGAGACGGGATTCGAGGCCTTTGTCAATACGGGATCATCGTCTGAATACGGTTTCAAGGATCATCCTCCTGCGGAAACGGAATGGTTGGAACCTAACAGCTATTACGCGGTAGCCAAAGCGTCGGCCACCTTGTTTTGCCGTTATACTGCTCAGAGTCTTGGCTTGCGCATCCCTACGCTCCGACTTTATTCTGTTTACGGACCGTACGAAGAGCCCAGCCGTCTGATGCCGACGCTCATTGTGAAAGGCTTGGAAAATCGACTGCCCCCTTTGGTCGCTCCTCACATAGCACGGGATTATGTGTACGTTAATGATGTTGTCCACGCGTACCTCCTAGCAGCTACAGAAGAAAAACAGGAATTTGGCGCGGTGTACAACGTTGGCACGGGCGTGCAGACCTCACTTCGGGAAGTGGTCGATGTTGCCTGCCGCACGCTGGGAATAGCCGAGGAGCCGAAATGGGGTTCTATGGACAACCGAATCTGGGACACCGCCACATGGGTCTCGAACAACCGGTGCATCAAACAAGAATTAGGTTGGCATCCTGAATACATGTTCGAGCAGGGCTTTCTCAAAATGGCACAATGGTTCAAGGACAACCCGGCCATGATTGAAGAGTACCGAAGGCGTATTGACGATACCGGCCGGTGATGGCAAGGGATCCGCGGCCCGTGTGATCTTGATGCGCGGCTGGTCGCAAATAAGTGGCAGATTCTTGTTGCATGTTCTTGCGTGGCGTGGCAATGTAATGAAATGCAAGGGGAAATAGCCTCTGATCAGATGATTAGCCGAAGCCGTAAGCCGACATCGTGTCAACCTCAGCATCAGTCCGACCCAAATAAGTCTGCACACAAACCAGGCTGATTTCCGCGTGAAACATGAGTATCCTTCACCCAGTCCTCGTAGTCGAAGATAGCCGCTTCCAGGCAAGGTTTCTTCGTGCGCTTCTGGAAAAGCACCATTACGGTGTCCGCGTGGCCAGAAACGGCCAAGAAGGTCTTGACGCTCTGAAGGATGAGAGACCGTCTCTCATCTTAAGCGACATTGTCATGCCCGTGATGGACGGGTTTGAGATGTGTCGAATAATCAAGAGTCAAGATGAGTTGAAGCAGATTCCCGTCGTACTCCTCACCACCCAATCAAGACCACAGGACGTTCTTCGCGGTTTGGAGTCCGGAGCGGACAGCTACGTTACAAAGCCCTATGACGAAAGCACGCTGCTCACCACTATCGAGCGTACGCTCTCCGTGTTGACTGTTCAGGTTCCTGAAGAACTGGATGAACACTGTCAGGTCGCACTGGAAAACCAGGTCTACTTGATAGGCGCTGGCCGCCGTCAAATGATCAACTTTCTCCTTTCAGCTTACCGAGACGCGTTTCTTCAGAATCAGCGACTGGAGGAAGCACGCGAGCAGCTAGTGCTTCTCAACGAAAGTCTGGAAAAGATGGTGGCCGATCGCACAGAGGCGCTTCAGGAAGAAGTGGCGAAGCGTCGGATAGCCCAGGAGAAGCTTCGGCAACTCGCTATTACTGACGGGTTGACCAACGTGTTCAACCATCGCTATTTCATGGAAATGGGCAGAAGAGAGTTCGTTCGAGTCAAACGCTACGGCCGCCAATTGTCATTGATTATCATGGATCTTGACCATTTCAAGAGAACCAATGACACTTTTGGTCACAAGGTTGGCGACCAAGTTCTTCAAGCCGTGGCCCAAATCTGTCTGAAAACCTTTCGGAAAGTTGATATCTTCGCTCGTATCGGCGGGGAAGAGTTCGCCGCGTTGCTTCCGGAAACCGGCATGGAACAGGCTTGGATGGCAGCGGAACGGTTACGCCGGACAGTTTCGCGCACGGTTTTGCGGACTAAAGAAGGTGACTTGAGGTTGACCTTGAGCTTGGGGGTGGCCGCGGTAACGGATGAGACGAAAGACTTTGAGCATTTGCTGAGAATGGCAGATGCCGCCTTATATGTCGCCAAAGGAAATGGACGTGACAGAGTGGAAAGAAGCCTCGGGCGCTATTTCTGAAAAACACCCGTGAATAAGCAGATCAGCATACTCGGTATTCTCACCTCCAAGGAACCCTTGTTAATTCAGGCTGTCATCTTGAGTATGCGCACATATAGGAGACAGCCAATTGAAACGAACCCGCCGCATCAGGAGACCCCGGAATCCGCTTGTTCCTCTCATGCGCCTGCATCGTAAGCCTGGGGCTTTTCTGGACAGGAAGAAGGAGGCAAGGCGCAGGGCCTGTCGCGGCAGAGTGGTTTGGCTGTCGCAAAGATGAGGTCCGGAACTGTCTAAGGTCGTCATTTGTTCGTGGGTTTGACGCAGTAACTGCGTCCTCTTTATGAGAGTTTGAAAGTCAACAGCGTCTCATCTGTCTCCACTGTCTGGCCCGCCTCACAAGTATTTTCTCCACCAGCCCGACGTCTGAACAAGGGACGAATCTGCTTCGCCATTCGTCTCAGACCTTGGAGGATTAAGGTCGCTCAGACTGTTGCGACATTCATCTTCCCGACGATTTACTTCGGCTGCTTGATGCCAAAGCGCAGGTATCGAAATCTTCGCTGGTCCTCTGGCGTAACCCGAGAGCCCACTCTGATCATCATAAGGTTCTCTTCTCTCAAGGCTATGTTAGGCTCATTGGTGTAAACTTCCCGAAATCCCACACGGCTGTACAATTTCATCATCATCTGACGATACTGGACCGCGTTCATGCCGCTGCCTTCGAGGTCCCAATGCCACGAAAAGCCACACATATATGTGATCTTGTCCTCAAAAAAATCTTCATTCATGGTGGCTTCCAGTATGCGACCGGCGAGTTGGAGGGATCGGAAGTTGCGGCTCACCTCCACCGCGCCCATTTCATACATGAGTTCGCCGAGGGCGCTCCAGCGATCGTCTGAATCAGGATACCAGCATGTGCCGTATCCCACTATAAGATTGGGTTCCAGCAGGGCCAGTGTTACTCTGCCTTCCTTGCGTGATGCAATTGTCTCGAAGGCCTCTAGTTTGTGAATGATGGATGAGTAGTGCGAGAAATGTCCGAGACCTTCCTCGAGTTGCAGGCCGGCATAGAATCCCGGCGGACAATTCGATCGGATCATGAGCTTTCCCATGGGGGTCTCATGAACGACTGTTGCCCCTACCCTGCCGGCGCGGTCCCTTTCTTTTGACAAATCCGTCAAAAATCGCTCCAATCCCTGCAAAGATTCCTTACCATTATGATCAGGTGCCGATCCCGTCCGTGACGATCTTTCACGTAGTCTTTCAAGACCGCTTCCTGATGAAAATCGAGCTTCTTGGCAGCCGCGATGGCGCCATCCTCGACACCGGCGACAAACTCTGCAATCAGCTTTTCGATCCCCAAATCCATGGCCAGCTTCACACAGTCCAAAATCATCCAGCTCCCCACCTTTAAATCTCGGTATCCGGGAAGAACCATGACACGCAGGTGAGCCAGGTGCCGGATGGACTCAGATTTTGATCGATAAAGCCTCAGATTGGCAACAATGGTTCCATTGTCCTCTCTCACGGCAACAATCGGTAAGGTATAATCGTAGTCCAGGGCCTCGATCCATTGATGCAGGAGCTTAGGATCACTCAAGTTTTCTCTCAGAAACCACTGCTCTTCTTCCGGAATTGATGCAAAGAACGTCTTCAGCGCCTCTTCATCAGACCGAACCACAGGGCGAAGCAGAAGTGAAGAGCCGTCTCTGGTTACTATGGCCTTGGGATAATCCTTCATCATGTTGGAGATCCTTCCAGTCGGTGCGGCCGTGAATCTTTCAACAGTCTGTCTCACAGTTGACATATCAGACGAGGAATACATATTCAATGTAATTTGTGTTTGGGCCTACATATTATAGCAGGTACAATGCACCTCCCTGCCCTCGGGGGCATCCTCTTCTTACCTCCAAACCTCTTTTAATGACCATGGTAATGTGATAAAGGCATGTTGACTCTTGTTTCATTAGCAGACCGGTTACTACGGAACAAGCAATATTGAAAGCCTCTAAGCTGTTTTTATCTTTCAGGAAAGGCCCCATGCATACCAAACAGAAACAACCCACATGGAACAACATGTCGGTTAGTCAGCCAAAAGGTGTCAAGGATGTATGGAATTCTCGGATACGCGTCGCGTATTGGGCTGTAGGATTAACTGCGGGTGCAATTTTGACTTACACAACCCGTTATTATCTAAATGGCGATGGTATAAATTATATAGAAATGGGCGAGGCCCTCAGGCACGGCTCGTGGTCAGGTCTCGTAAATTTGACTGAAAGCCCCGGATACGCCTTTCTGTTGGGTCTGGGGCAAATTGTGTTGAATACTAATCGTCTCAATGAGTTGCAGTTGCTAAAAAGTGTTAACTTTGTTTGCTTCGTTGTTGCCATGGCAGCCTGCGAACTGTTTGTGCATATATTGAAGAGGCAATTCGGCAGTTTATGTGTGGACGCCAGACAGCCTCTGCCGTTTCCCGTGATCAGCGCTCTCAGTTACAGCATGTTTCTGTTCGCCGCTCTGAGTTGGATCAGACTTCGGCTTGTGGCGCCTGAGATGATGGTTTTCGTGTTCATGGTTACCTCGACATCCATTGTCCTTTGGATCAAAGAAAACCCTGTTCCGCACGTTAAATTCGTGCTGCTGGGCGTATCTACAGCTTTGGGCTACTTATTCAAATCCTTCTTCTTTCCTTTTTCAACGATATTCTTTGTCCTGGCGGGCCTTGTTTCAGGCTCACTGAGGAAGGCTGCGCCGAGACTGCTGTTGGGCGCAATGGTAATGCTTATAGTAAGTGGGCCTTTGATATTTTCGTTGTCCCACACAGTAGGCCGTTTTTCATTCGGCGAAGTCGGAAATTTTTGCTACACAACTTTAGTGGCCGGCGAGGGAGAATTGACCAATCCTCCCGCAGTGTTGGCTAAACAACCGTCGGTCCTTTTTTATAAGGACAACCCATTCGTGGAATGCACTCGACCGGCAGGCTTCGATCCTTGCTATTGGAACGAGGGAGTCAAGCCGGTTGTCCATATCGTTGGCCAATTGAAGGTCATTCCGGGCCATGTCCGCGCGATTGTGCTCGACAGTCCATGGTTGTTTATTGGGACCGTCTTATGGCTCATGATCCAGTGGCGGATAGGGACCCTGAGCTTGCGCGGCCTGTGGCCGCCTTCCGTCCCCCTGATCCTACTGACCATCGCGGCTGCGGGCACAGGGTTGTACTGCCTTGTACACGTGGAAATGCGCTATCTGGCTGCCTTTCTTTTCTTGGCGTTTGTCGCGGTTCTGTTGCTGCCTGCATATGATTTCAAGAATTCCGCGACGCTCTCTAAGGTTCTCATAAGCGCCGGCCTGCTCGCGGCACTGATTCTTGGAATGACCGTTAATACCGTGGTGGATCAGAGCATCCGCGGACTACACTCGACCGGGAAGAGCGCCATCATACAGGGACACATTCTTTGAGATGTTGGCCATTAAGGATTCCCTGGGCCGTCGGGGGGTGGCCAAAGGGGATGATGTCGCCATGGTGGGTTTGCCCTTGTGGTACTGGGGACGACTGGCAGAGGTGAAGATTGTGGCTGAAGTTACAGACGAAAGTCAATTCATCTTAGCCACCGCCGAAGCAAGAACTCGGGCCATTGATTCTCTTAAATTGGCAGGAGTCAAAGCGTTGGTGGGAAAAGGTGAGGCTTTTGTAAAACTGACGGCAGAAGGTTGGGAAGCGGTGCCGGGGACTCGAGACTTCTACATCCGCTTCATGGGGGATAATACCCCGTCTCAAAGCTCTAATGAAAATGTGCGTTCAAAAAAATAATGCTAGTTTGAACGCACATTCGCATTAATGGAGCGTCCGATACTCTCCCGTGACAACCCCTTGTGTCGATTCCCGTTCTTGCTCACGTGGGACGTATAATCCCTCACCTGCAAAGCCTATCAGCTCGCGGTTAAATTTCTCTTTTTCCTCCAAGAACAAACCATGCCCACTGTTCTCGAAACGGATGATCTTCGCTGTCTTTATTGCCTTGGCCATCTCCTCGGCAAAAACGAACGGGCAGATTTTGTCACCGACCGCATGAAAGATCGCAGTCGGCACATCGATGGCTGCGAGCTCCAGACGAAGATCGGCATCACGAAGAGCGATGAGGCTTTGCGCCACTGCGTACGGGGACGCCTGCATCCCGATGGAGTGAAGCCAATCCGCATGTCCTGGATTTATGGAAGTTTCCGTGAGACCAAAACTCTTGCCGAAATCGGTAAACAATTGGGGGCGGTCAATGGATACGGCATTAATGAGAGCGTCTGCCTCCGCCCTTTCCATGCCGTAAGGGTAATCATCCCGCTTTGTCCAGCTCGGGGCCGCGGCCCCAAAGAGCGCAAGCTTAGACACGCGGTTTGCTCCGTGGCGAGCCATGTAGTGGATCGCGATTGAGCCGCCCATAGAGAATCCGCCCAAGGTTGCGTCGTTCAAACCGAGTCGGTCCACAACTGCCTTAGTGTCATCGGCAAAAACGTCGTAATTATAAGCTCCCCAAGGCTTATCGGACTTACCGAAACCGTGTAGAGAAATGCTAATAGCCCGAAATCCGTTCTCGACCAATTCCATCATCTGGTAGTCATACATGTCATTCGAGAGTGGCCAGCCATGAATGAGGACTACGGGCCTGCCTTCTCCCCAATCGCGGACATGCAGATGGATGCCGGGAGCCACTTCAATGTATTCAAGACGGGATGGTTTGGTTGTAAGAGTGTCCATGGTTATTCTCCTGCGTTATGTGAAGTCGTCGCTATTTTCTGTTTCTTTTCCAAGTAACCGATGGACCAGCTTCGGAGGCTCCTGGTTACTCAGGACATACCCTTAAGAAATTCCAGCTGCGATCATGGCGTAGATACACATGATCCTCCTCAATCTTGTACGACTCCCACGAGGTTTCCGCAGTTCCCCATCAAAACACCAGTCATGCCGGAGCAACTCTCCGGAAATTCGCCTATCATGACGATGGAGCTGAGGAACAGGAGCCCTCGTCTCCGCAGGTTTCACAGGACACACCCATCAGCCTTGCCAGCAACTCGCGATCCGGATTGAAGGCCGGACCCAGTTCCTCAAGTCCTGTGGCGCGACACACTGGACATTCACCGGGCGCATGTCCTTCCGTGAAAAAGATTTTCGCGAACTCTTTGCCGCACTCGCGACATTTATAGTTAACTATCGGCATGAGAGATCTCCTTTTCCGGCGACTCAATCACCTTGGGCGCCGCCGTTCCCTTCTGAAACATTTGTGGTCGGAAACGGCTCGTCACCCAACTCTTTTCTGAATTCTTCCAATCCCATTTCGTACCGGGCAGCAATCTTGAGGCGTTTCTTCCACTTGGGGTCTTCGTCGAACACTTCCATGTTTGCTGCAAATTCCGAGAGCTTATCTCGATCAGGTTCGCCGAGCTTCTCCCAGATGGCAGTGTTGATAAACTCCCAAAGCTGCACACCGGCCTTCATTGACTCCTCGAAAGCCATTGCCAGGAGATAAGGATTCATCGTCAGTTTCGCGGAGATGACTCCCTCCGGCCATTTTTTTGCTGCCTCTGATTGTGCCACCGCACAGGTTCCCATAGCAACCTCCTTGTTCACAGCCTCGCTATTAAATAGAGATGCAGATTCTTGCACAAGAATTCAAGAAAACAAATTTTATATGTGTAATGCCGGCGAGATCCGGAAACTACTATGCAAACCGGTTTCGCGCAGGAGTGAGTGGTGGAGACGTCTCTATTACTCAATGAGAGAGGGAACATCGCTGCTGACGGAGCGTGGTTTGTTAGAGTTGAAGCGCACTATAGAATATCCGTGGGCAGAATTCCAATCGACCTTGGGGGCCGTTCTCAAAAAAAGATGAGGAGAGATGGCTAGGACCGCGATCGGCCGCACGATACCGCGCTCTTTTTTTCGTCAAACCGTGAAATCGCGGTAGAGCACCGAGATGCGTCTGTATTCGGTCTCCGCCGGCGCTACCCCCGCTCCAGGGCGCCCGCACACCACCGTCCGGTGCGTACAGAAGCTTCTGAATTTACGGTAGGCCTGACAAAGATGGACATGCTGATAGGCTCCCCAAACGGCTTTGTCTTTAGGCATTAGGCATTTTACCGCCATCACGGGCAATTAAATGCTTCACACTCCTTTTCGCGTCTGCAAACATTCAGGCAAGACTCAGGCACCGTTATAATCCCATCGCTAAGCCTTTCTTGTTGGTCAGGAGCCCCTTCTTGAGGGTTCTCAGCAGGTCCACAACAAGAATGCTCGGGATAAACGCCGCGGCAGTACACAAGTATCTCCCCTCGGGGGTCACTACGGGGATCACTACCAAAAGATGTGCCAAATAGAACATGCCTCCCAAAAACAACATGGTTCTGAACTCCAGAGATCTGTCCTCGCCGTCGATCTGAAGCAACATTCCCGCCTGCTCGTTACGGTTTCCTCTCAAGATGAAAATGCCATGGGCCATGAATAGAACGAGCGCGAGGGCCGTCACGGTGCCCGTGACATAAAGAGTGAAACTGACTGCGAAGAGGAACGCCTTGATGTAATATAGTATATACACCCCGGGTCTCGCTCTCATGGTTGCAATGGCCAGTCGACTAGCTACCTCATTGACAGCCATGATTCGACCGCCAAGCTCGTTGAATTCTTTAACGGGATGAGTTGTGCCATTCTTTTCGTTTAAGAATTCTTGTGCAGCCGGCACGAAAACTTCAAACAGACAGGCGATGAAATAATTATTGAACATAGGCATAGGCATCATGAGAAGACCCTCGGGTAAGCCAAGATTCCTGGCATCCCGCGATTCTATGATGGCAAGGGCCAGAGGCTGAAGCTCTTCGTCAAGTTGCCTAACGATGTCTCTGTTCAAGAATTGAACGGTAACGCCCGCCAGTTGAAGAGCACCATAGGATGTAAGCCCGAAATGACCTACTACGGCCCAACGAATCGAGCAAAAAACTGCAAAAGGAATGACAGAAGCGGCCAGAGCCCCAATCATCAGCTTCCTGCAATGGTTTTTCCATTCGGCCACAGGGTTGCGCACCCGCAATAGGACGAGCGCCAAAACAGGGATAAGAGCAACTAAGAAGAGATAGGCCGGCCTAAATTGGTATGCAAGAAAAAGGCTGACTACTAATCCTGCCCAAGCCAACAGATTTCCGACACGCACAATAACCAACAGAAGGCATCCGATGGCAATGACAGCCATTGATAGCGCTGGTACGTCTGTCAAGACATCTGCGCCCCATTGGATAAGGAGACGATTATAAAAGAGCGCGCTTGCAGCTGCAAAAGCGAACCATTTCGACATGCCGAAGATCCGTGTCGCTCGGTAAAAGAATAAAACAGCGATCCCAAACATGCAGATCTGAATTTGCGGGAGCATGTCTAAATTCGGCGAGAAATACTGCACTAGGCGTAAGAATAATGGATACCCTATGGTCCGCATGTGCTGAAGCATGTCACCGGCAGTGTCCATGTTCAATTCCAAATAGGATATCGAATCCCCCGAGTGTCGAGCTTGAGTTCCCACCAAAACAGTGTATAACGTCAAGTACAAGCCCGCTTGGAGAATCAAATATGGGAAAGGTTGTCTCAGAAATCTTTTCATGTGCCCTCTGTCCCCGATCTGTTCATGCAGGATCTTACGCAGCCTCCTGTGCTATGTGCTTCTCGATACCGCGATAATGGTTTTCTTAGAGATTTTTTTCAGTTTCCCATCTGGAACATGAACGGTCAAGCGTCCTGTGGAATGGATCATCAAGCAACCCATCAGAATTAGGGCCGGCATCTAGCGTCATACCGTGAGATGGCACGTTCACATGCCCTCGCCTTTACAGCTTCTTTACTATCACGAGGCCGAGTCCCAGTGAAGCGAAGGCCCACACATTATGGTTGATTGAAATGGCCGTGGCGAGGTATCCTCGATAGAAGATTGAAGGCCATTTCCCAGAGCCTGATTCCTGTTTCATCGCCTCTACAAATTGTGCGTCCAGCATGTTTCGGGCTGGTTATATGTACGGAGCGGTCTCGCCAGCCGTCACTTAGCTCTTGAAACTGGGAACTGCGAAAACTACCGTGAAAAGAACCTCAACAACCAGTGCACAAAGAAGGTCGCCCCTTTTCACGGTATTCACCCCAACGTACAACCGGGCGCACACTTTGGAAAGAGTGTATAACTCTTTAAAAAAACAGACGCTGCAAGATTTTGAATGGGTTATAGTAGATGACGGTTCAACGGACGAAACGCGAGCGCTTGTCGAAAGCTGGTTACATGAACCCCCTTCTTTTTCGGTAAGATATCTCTATCAGTCCAATCGGGGGAAACATTGCGCCATAAACCGTGGGGTTCAAGAGGCCAACGGCTTTTTTTTCATCATATTTGACTCCGATGACGAATGCGTGCCAGAGGCCCTAGAGCGTTTTGCCTATCACTGGCAAAACATTCCTGAAAACGAACGGGACCTTTTTTGCGGCGTGACCTCTCTGTGCCAGGACCAGTACGGCCACCTTGTTGGGGTTCCATTCCCCGGCGATGTCGTGGCCTCCAATCACCTGGAAATGATCTACAACTTCAAAATAAAGAACGAGATGTGGCTTTGCGTTCGAACGGCAGCAATGAGAGAATTTTCTTTTCCTGAGATTGAAGGCCTTAGGTATGTCCCGGAGGCGACCGTGTGGGCCAGAATGGCCAGGGCGTACAAGACTCTCTACATCAATGAGATGCTGCGAGTGTACTGGCAGGATCAGCCATCGCTCATGCACGGGAGTTCTGCCGCAGCTAATGCCAAGGAAGGGCGGTTCGGCCTCTTGGCAGTATTGACGGAACAAATAGACTGGTTTATTTACGACCCCACGTATTTTATTCGCTGCGCCATTCACTATGCGCGATTTTCGTTTCATTCCAACTTGGGTTTATGGTCACAATTTTCGGCTTTGACCAACATTCGAGCCAGAATATTGTGGGTACTGGGCTTGCCCATAGCTTGGGCCGTGTACCTGCGTGATCGAAGTAAAGTTGGACATAACAAGACATAGCGCCCACGAAGTCCAAAGGCGCAAAGGCAGCACAATATTGGAGTCTACTTTATTTAGTGAGATAGGCGTTGGCTTGCAAGGAGTGTACACGAGACGCCGCGGCTTTGTCCTAGCAATTATCATCGTCTTGCAGTTCTTCCTCGTCGTAAACAGTTCCTGGAAGGCAACGCCTGACAGCGCTCTCTACCTGGAATTGGGCGAGTCTCTGGCTGGAGGCCGCGGATACGTTTTTAACGGAGAGCCGCACACTTACGTCCCCCCCGGTTTTCCTACGATTGTGGCCGTTGGAGTTCACCTTTTTGGAGAAAGCTTTCTGACCTATCGAGCGCTCATGGCCTTGATCGGGCTATTAACAGCGGGAGCAGGTTACTTGTTGGTCTTCAGACTATGTGGCCCAGATACAGCTTTTTTGGTGGGGGGGCTTTTTGCTGCAAATCACATACTCTTGCATAACTCGACGTTTACCTCTTCCGACGTTCCATTCGCCTTTTTCGGTCTTTGCAGTTTAAACGCGGCTCTTTCCGCCGCGAGGAACCCGGAAAGGTTGCGATGGACCATATTTGCCGCTTTGATTGCAGGAATACCCCCTCTGATACGGATCAACGGATTGGGACTTGTGGCGACCACAGGCTTTTTTCTTTTTTGCACATGGAAAAGTATGACGCAGTGGCGCCGAGTAGCTCACACGGTCCTATTTCTTCTGTTAGCCGTCGCTCCTATCGCTGTGTGGGAAGCTTACAAGGCTTTCTTTCCCAGTTCAGTCAACGAAGGCACTTATTTCAACGCAATAACGGGGAGAACGTTCGCATATCAGATCGAAGTCGCACTAACATCCATTTGGGAATATGTTCAGGAAACCAGCTACGCACTCACCGCCGCGGTCATCAAGACAGGCTTCATCGAATGGATTATTCCTCTCCTGGTTCTTGCCGGGATGTGGGTGGCATTTAGGCGTGGAGAGCGGCTTCTGCTCCCTATGATTGTGATTCAATTCTGCGGGCTGTTCCTCATGCCGGCTGGAAGCCGATATCTAATTCTGCTCATCCCCGGGCTGTATGTGTTTCTCGCTCTGGGGGTGCTGAGAGTTTCTAAACGGATAAATGAAAGGTTCCAGAGTCCAACTGGTAGATTTCCCAGACCTGAATATATACTGGTTGGCCTCTTCTTGCTCCTGGCCGTCCTTAACCTGGGACACAACCTGATCACGGTTTACCAAGCACGGACTGCAATTGAGACGGGGGGCGCGGAATCGGAACGAGATTTGCCTTTCTTTAAAGCTGCCCGTTGGCTCCGGACACAGACCTCGGACGGAGTCGTGATGACGATGCATCCCAGGATTCTTCACTATCTATCGGGTAGACCAACCATCGAGCTGACACGCTCCGGAGTCTCTTTTGAGCAAACCTGGGTCAGGGATCAGAAGGAACTGCAAAATTTGATCATATCTCGAAGCCCTGCATACTTCTTCTCGGACGCCCTCGACCAGGATCTGTTCAATGAGACAGTCAGGGCATTGCACAACCTCGGGTTGGACCCTGAAGCAATTCCGGAGGCTGATGCCTCGCCGAGGTTCCGCTTGTGGAGAATCATTCCAAGAACTAAGAGTTCGTGATGTCGCCCAACGCGTTAGTATGCTCAATTCCCTTTCGGTTCATTGAAGGTTCTCTTTTTGACTTCTCAGTGAAGCCATTCTCATTCTTGACTGGAACGGTTAATCCTTAGCCGAGCCTTCAAGCGGTCTGTCCATGATAACCAATTTTGATTTTGAGACAATTCTGATATTGTGGATGCACCATGAAGCTCCCCACGGGGAGCCAAAGTCCTCATAACAAGCCATGATGAAGAAACGGGGTAAGCTCAATGGTTCCGAAAAAGATCTTGCTTTGCACGGATTTTTCAGAAAACTCACGGCCTGCCCGTGAGGTTGCTATTGATTATGCTCAAGCATTTGGGGCGGGGCTCGTGATTCTCCATGTGGTTAACTCTTCGAGGCTGGGGTTTCCAGCATTCGAGATGGCGGTCCCTGTCAACGTTCAGGAAGTGCTCAAAGCTATCGAGGAATCGGTTGAAAAAGGCTTTGTGGCACTCGTGGAAGAGTGCAAAAAAACCCTCCCCGATGTGACCACCTATTCTCGGATCGGTGTACCGGCCAATGAAATTGTCCGTTTCGCCGATGAAGAGTCCGTGGATCTTATAGTTATGGGGACTCATGGGTGGACTGGCTTCAAACTCCTGATCCTCGGCAGCACGGCAGAAAACGTCGTGCGCACGGCCAGATGCCCGGTACTGACTGTCAAGTCTTCTTCAGACTAGCAGCCGGTCATGTTGTAGCCTGGCTTATTGGCACCATCGTGCCACAGATTCGGGGAAGTTTCGCAGGACGCGGGATTATGCCAGAGCCTCCTGACCTCAATACTGAGTTATTCGTTTGAGATTCACGACTTTTCCCGCCCTTTACGCGTGGACATGCTCGTGGGTACCGGTATGTCCGTGAGAATGACCGGAGGCGTCTCCTATGTGCTCATGCTCGTGCGAGTGGCTGTGCGTATGTTCATGGCCATGTTCGTGGGACCCCTCCATTCTTCTCTCATCCTTTCCGACCCACATTACTGCCTCTTCCGTTGCTGAGGCTGTTTTTCAAAAATTAGTTCCCTACCGGTCTGTCGTCAAGAGCATGCTATACTTGAGCCGACTTATGACACGCCCGGCACACGTCTTTGCAAATTGTATGGATTGTGGTGAAATCAATTCCTGACCAAAGCAATTTGGCTAGGAAACAATGGGGCACTTGGTCTTTGTTACACTCTCCAGCTAGGAGGAAAGGGCGTCCAACATGGAGGCATCATTGTTAAGAGATTGTCGGAGCAGAATCAGATGAAAAAAGGATTGCTCATGGTCCTGAGCGGTGATGGCGAAAACGAGGCCGTTCCAGCCTTTGGACAGGTTTTCAGGGCCCTGGGACAGGGAATCAGGGTCTGCGTAATCGAATTCAACGGCGAGTCTTGGCTCAGCAGATCGGATTTTTCTGAGCGGTTCCAAGATCTGTTGACTGTGCATGCATTGGGAAATGACCTGGGGGGCGAATCAGAAAACCCCTCTCCGGATCCGAAGACCGCGCAAAAAGCCTGGAAGCTGGCCAAGGAGACCATCAACTCTGGAAGATTCCAGATGGTGGTGCTCAACGAGTTTATGTATTTGCTGGCACAGAAGGTCATTGACGGACACGAAGCTGTTGATTTCTTGTCCAAGCGTCCAGCGGATGTGCACGTCATCATAACGGGCGGGAATCCGCCTCAACTGCTTGTCGACGCAGCCGATATTGTCACCGCAATAAATAGGGTGAAGATGTAGACGAGCGAAATCCCTGTCAGATTGAGTTCCAAAGAGCGCAGATGGCAGCTAAACATGGTCTTGATCTTCCTTCTTCAGATCGCAAGCCTAAGAAGAGGGATACCTTTCTTTCACCTTACGAGAGTTCAGCAAGAACCCTGCAAAGACGCTAAATAATGCTACTGAGCCGAGAATTATTACCGCGCTACCCCACGGCCTAGCCGAGATCATCCGCTCCTGTACCAGGTGAATGGTTGTGTACACCCAGACCACAGCCGCTGCATACGCTGACAATTGCACAAAAATCAGGCTCCACCGTTTTCTGACCAGCAATAGCAGGGGTACCAAAACAGACACCACCATTAATCCAAAACTTCTTCCTCGGAGAAAATGAGCCGCCAAGAGTAGCGAAGCAATTACTAAGGGAATCAGTCTGAGAATCACTTAAACAAGCCCTTCCTGAATAGAACCGTGAATTTCTGTCCGAAATCTTCCGGCCGGCGGTCAGTAACGCCGGTTAGGAATTCTCGCCCTGTTTATGCTCGTATTCATGTCTCTCAAGCTTTTCTGCAAACTTCTCATGCTGCTGTCAATCTTCTGGTTACTCCGCCCTATGCTATTCAGATCGGATCTTGCCCTGCTGTCGAGCCCATAGGGGGCGAACCGACCGGGTGCGAGTCGAAGTCTGAGGCCGCACTTCTTGCATTTAATGCTGTCGGTCTTTTTTTCGCCGCATCTGGGGCAAATTTCCGCCTGAGCACTGCTATCCACTTTTAGAGGTGCTGTCTGAAACACTTTCAGGGTTGGCGTTAGAATTGGGATCCGCGGACGAATACGCGTACACGTGAGACGATATAAGAGCTAATATCAGGGCTAGAATTAGCGCAATCATCGGAAGACCTCTAGACCGCACGGCTGGACGCTTTGAGAGCATCAAAGGATCGCACCAAAACTCGTCATCTGAATGACCTGTCGCCAACGCATCACGCTGAAGACCACTCTGCGGCATCTGTTTCCGTGCGTTTCAATTTATCAGATCACTCATGCGATTCCCGATCTCGTGTAATCTTCTAAGATCTTAATCATTTGAGGATACTTGCGCTCGGAGGCTATAGCAAACGGCGTCCTTCCGTTGTTATCGGCCACATCAACCGCGGCCCCCCACTCCAGGAGCATTTTGACCAATTCCGATTGCGCTTTATCGCATGCCCAGATGAGGGCTGTTCTGCCGTCATTGTCAACGGCTTCTAGGTCCGGTCCTGTGGCAAGGACAAGTTTCGCCACCTCTGTCCTGCCGCTGATGCACGCCCATATCAACGTGGTCCTTCCGTTATTGTCCTTGGCGTCCAAAACAACTTCGTCGTCCAGCAAGATCTCCATGATTTCAGGCGTCCCATAGAGCGCGGCCCACATCAAGGCAGTCCTTCCCGCATTATCGTGAATGTTCACGTTCGCCCCTCGGGTCAATAACAGTTTCACAATCTCTTGGCGATTCCGGTAAGAAGCCCACATCAAAGCGGTTCTTCCCGCTTTATCTTTGGCATTGATGTCTGCAACGGCCTGCAGTAAGCGCTCGACGTCCTCCGGGTTACCTCCTATGCAAGCCTCAATGAGGACTTCAGCATCTATTTCGACCTCTCCGGCATCGTCGTCGGTCGAGAAAGTCGCAGGAGCTTCAGGCGGTGCCTTTTCGAAATCGGTGCTCAAAGAAACATCTGGGATCTGAGGGGGAAGATCCGCCGTGGCGCCTGCATCAACAAGCAGCCGGACCACATGGGAGTGGCCTTTGATAGATGCCCACGCCACTGCTGTAAGTCCTGCCTTATCTTTTGCTTCAACATCAGCCCCCTGTTCCAAAAGAAACTGGGCTACGTCACTTAGACCCCTGTAAGACGCTCTCATTAAAGCGGTGAGTCCGTGCTTGGTTGCTGCGTTTATTTCTGCGCCATGCTCCAACAGAATTTTCGCGACCTCCATTTGCCCTGTGGAGCACGCTTTCATGAGAGAGGTCTTGCCGCCATGGTCCTGAATGTCGGCCTTAGCTCCACGTTCCAAAAGGAGCCGGACGACTTCCAAGTGGCCCTTGTATGCGGCTCTCATCAGAGGCGTAAGGCCATATTGGTTCCGGGCGTTTGCATCTGCACCTCGGTCCAATATCCTCCGCACCTCCTCCAACAGGCCCGCGCTCGCTGCATCAATTAAGTCCTTATTGCCGTATTTTACGTCTGCTTCTACAAGGAATCCACGGTCCAAAGTCAGTTCCAGAGTGTCAGTGATACCTTCTTCAGGAGCCTCAAGCATGGTTGTAATGGTCTTTTCAGCTTCAGGCGTGATTGTTGCTCCTCTTTGCACGAGCAGTTCCACCACCTCCCCGTGGGATTCCTGGGAAGCCCAAATCAGAGCGGTCATGCCGGCATTGTCCTCAATATCAAAGTCGGCTCCCCGGTCAACCAGAAGATTGACCACTGATGTCCGACCCACCCGTGCAGCCCACATGAGAGCCGTGCGTCCAGCCTTATCTTGGCGATTGATTTCAACGTTTCTGTCCAGAAGAGATTTTACGACTACCAGATGTCCCCGGTCAGAGGCTACCATGAGAGCGGTCCATCCGGCATTGTCTGCAATGTTCGGGTCGGCCTCCTTTTCCAGCAGGATCTCGACTACTTCGCGAAGACCTTTGTGCGCAGCCTTCGCTAGCGCTGTTCTCCCCGCCTTGTCCACGGCATTCGCGTCCGCTCCATGCTTGAATAGCAGGTTCATCATGCCCAAGTGGGCATCAAATGCTGCAATCATCAGGGGTGTCCGTCCAGCATCGTCTTTTGCGTTGGCATCAGCACCCCTGTCCAAAAGCCTTGAAACAATCATAGGCCGACCAGCTGTCAACGCCACCATAAGTGCGGTTTTACCGTCCGAAGTCCGAGCTTCGATGCGAGCCCCCGAGTTCAGGAGCATGGTCACCAGTTCCGTATGCCCGTAATAAGCCGCGGCCATCAGTGGAGTGTAGCCTTGGTTGTCCTGCACTTCGAGGTGAGCCCCCCGTTCCAAGAGAACTCTGGCCACCACTGTTTGGCCCGTAATGCAAGCCACCATCATTGCCGTGATGCCTTTTTCATCTTGGGCATTCAAATTGGGTTTCCGCTCAAGAAGTTCCTTGACCACCTTATAGGAGCCTGCGTAAAGGGCCTTCATCAGTGGAGTAGCGCCTGATTCGTCCCGTGAATTGACATCCACCCCCTTGCCCAAAAGCTGTTTCACTTGCTCAGGTCGATTCTTTTGAATGGCCTCAAACAGCGCTCGGCTTTTGTCTCTTGCAAAAAGTATCGGCATTTCACCGTCCTTCTTTTGCAGTCATTCGTCGTGGCACAATGTTATACGATGAGAACCCGCCGCTCTGCACGGATTGGCCCCTGGCAATGAGATCTCCTTGGAGCCGGCAAACGGGATTTTGCGGACAAAGAAAGGGCAGGAAGCAAAACCTTCTGTCGCTGCTTCTTTCTCAGAGCGTTCAATTACGGCTTCTCAATTTCATGAGCAGCCGCAGTACCTCTATGTAGAGCCAGATCAGCGTTACCATGAGGCCGAATGCGGCGTACCATTCCATGTACTTCGGTGCGCCGTGTCGTGCACCACTATCAATAAAATCAAAATCCAGGACAAGGTTCAGCGCTGCAATGATGACCACAAACACGCTGAATCCAATTCCAAATAGGCCGTTGTCATGGATGTAGGGCATGCGGACTCCAAACAGGCTCAAAATGATCGACGCCAGATAAACCAGGGCAATTCCTCCAGTGGCAGCCACCACTCCCATCTTGAAATTCTCGGTCGCCTTTACGAGTCCGGAGGTGTAGGCCATCAACACTGCTAGGCACGTCCCGAAAGTGAGCCCCACTGCCTGAATCACGATACCAGGATATTGGGATTCGGCCAGGGCCGACATACCGCCTACGAAAAGGCCTTCAAGAAGCGCATAGATAGGTGACGTCACAGGGGCCCATTGTTGTTTGAACACAGTTACAAGAGCCACAACAAAACCGCCAATGGCTCCTCCTATCATCCACGGCATTACGGAAGCCGGATTAGAATTAACGAAAAAAAGATGCCAGGTCCACGCGGTGGTCAGCAGCACACAGCCCAACAAAAGGGCGGCCTTGTTTACAGCCCCCTGAACGGTCATTGCTTCGCCGGTTTGCGCGTAACCGAACTGGGCAAACGTCTGGTCATTAAGTGCAGGATTGCTCGTTCTCATCTTGCCGTTACCCCCTTGCATATATCTTCTTTTATAGCACTATCCCTAATTCCGTCAATGATTCCGTTCGAGTATTCCTGCTCCGGCGAAGGGCCAGGCCACAGAGAGCGAGGAGGCGACCGGTAGGGACCAATCCCGCTAGAGGCTGATGAATATTCTCCTACCATAAAGTCTTGGACCGCTATAATCCGCCCCCACCTTAGTGTGCCAGAAAAAACTGAACGCATGCAAAAAAGCGGTTGAGAAAATCGTTGGCATTGTGTAAATGCCATGAACAAAAAATGGCCTACGCGGAGCACTTGCTTCTGACTACTTGGATTCGAGTAAAGCCTATAAAGGTAACAAAATAGGAGAGGATCGGTGCCGCGGACCTAAGACTTACACTCCCCCGGAGGATCCGAGCTATGAATGAACGAAAGCCTGTCCGAAGGCTCCCTCAGCGCCCCAAGAATGGCCAAACGAAAGGCGCAATATTGGGACCCGTGTCCAACCTCGAAGAGCACGTCAGCCCTGACTGGTGGCGTTCGATTTTCAATGCTCTCTACCTGAAGACGGATGCGGACGTCGTGGCGGACGAGAATATAACCGGCAGCGAAGTAGAGTTCTTTGTCAGCGTGGCCGAACTTCCACAAGACTCGAGAATTCTGGACTTATGCTGCGGACAGGGACGCCATTCTTTGGAATTGGCTCGGAAAGGGTTCAGAAATGTTGAAGGACTGGATCGTTCCCGCTATCTCATCACAAAGGCCAGAGGGCTGGCGATCAGAGAGGGCCTTGGTGTCAAATTCAGAGAAGGGGATGCAAGAAAGACCCACTACCCGGCGGACGCCTTCGACTGCGTGATGATACTCGGCAACAGTTTCGGTTATTTCGAGACTGTGAGGGATGACCTGCAGGTGCTCAAAGAGGTATTCAGGGTTTTGCGGCCCGACGGCCTATGCCTCCTCGACGTAACCGACGGAGATTACTTGAGGGATAGGTTCCAGTCCCGCTCTTGGGAATGGATTGATAAGAAGCATTTCGTGTGCCGGGAGCGTTCCCTTTCCGCGGATGGAGAGCGCCTGATATCACGAGAAGTGGTTACGAACTGTAGCAAGGGCGTGATAGCCGATCAATTTTACGCGGAACGTCTCTATTCAAGGGAAGGCATTGTCCGTTTGCTCAAGGAAGCCGGCTTCAGCCATTGCACGGTTCATGGCCAAATCTCGCCTAATTCGCTGCGAAATCAAGATCTTGGCATGATGGAACAGCGCATAATAGTTACGGCCCGAGTCGAAAAGGCCTTCACGCCGATCAGGTTGAAACGGGCTCAAGCTGTGACCAACGTTGTGGTCCTGTTCGGCGACCCCACCAAACCGGATCCTCTAAAGCCATCGGCAATTTTCGACGACGATGATTTCTACACTATCGAGCAAGTAAAGTCCGCGCTCGAAGGACTTCCGCAATACAGATTCAAGTACCTGGATAATCACGATACCCTGATACACGATTTGAAGAAAATGAACGGCAAAATCGACCTGGTGATGAATCTGTGTGACGAAGGGTACAGAAACGACCCCCGCCAGGAGCTGCATGTTCCTGCACTGTTGGAACAACTAGACTTGCCCTACACGGGCGCCGGTCCTCAATGTCTGGCTTATTGCTATGACAAATCTCTGGTGCGTGGCATTGCCAAGGAGATGAAAATCCCCGTACCGAGGGCCTTTTTTGTCAAGCCGGAGGACACGGCGTTCGAGTTGCCTTTCTCTTTTCCAGTCATAATCAAGCCCAACTTCGGAGACTCCAGCTTCGGTATCACTCAGCGAAGTGTGGCAAGCAGCCTGGAAGAAGCCTTAAATGCAATCTCCGAAATTCGTTACAAGTTCGGGTACGACAAACCGATACTCGTGGAGGAATTCCTCACAGGAAATGATATCAGCGTGGGCATCATTGGTAATCCCCTGGAGGGCTACACGGTGCTGCCGGTTTCAGAGGAGGATTATTCCGCGGTCCCCGATCATTTGCCACGCATCTGCGGTTATGAAGCAAAGTGGCGGCCGGACTCCCCCTATTGGAAGGTCAAATCAGTGCCTGCTTATCTGCCCGAAGACGTGGAGAAATCCGTAGTGGAATGGTGCCTGAGTCTGTTCGAACGGCTTGAATGCAGGGATTATTCCCGATTCGATTGGAGACTGGACGGGGAAGGCAATCCGAAACTGCTCGAGGTAAACCCGAATCCAGGTTGGTGCTGGGACGGCCACCTCGCAAAAATGTCAGGTTTTGCGGCGATTTCTTACAGAGAAATGCTGGAGGCGATTCTGAGCGCGGCGGAAGACAGACTGGGCATCCAGCCGAACGGCAGGAAGAACAACGGCAAGCGTCCTATCTGAGCGGACGCTATGGGTGGCTGCTCTTTGGGGTAAACCTCACCCTTTTCACACCGACCGGTCGCCGATCCATAGTCCCCCGCCCCACATTGCAAATCTATATATGCCTTTGGATTGTTGGAGAAGTCGTCAGAGGTTCAGATTCGCTCAAACCCTTGACGGCATCTCCAAATTCCCGACAATCACTACTTGGACTTCGCCGGTTTCTTACAGTCCTTACAGTCTTTTACTATCTCGCCCTTTGCTTTGTCGCACTTCGCTGTCGTCATCTTTGAGCATTTGCCCTTAACGCAGCAGTTAATCTTGTCTTCCTTGGCCATTGCCAACGGAGCAGCCGCCATGAAAGCCATCACTGTTAACAACAAAAAGAATTTCTTCATCAGACGCCTCTCAAAACCCAAGGAGATATAACCGCCACCCCATACATACAGAGCACATTTGGGGGGGGGGAATCAACGCATCCTAGCCCGCTGCATCTGCCCGTTGCAAGGGATTTCTGTTGTGGGAGAGAATTTTTTTCGGATTAAAAAATGATGCCGACACGTTGGTCAGAGTCGTTTGAGATTCTCGGCTGCACCCTATGGTAAAGGCAAATCAATTATTTTCTAGACGTCAGAGACAAATTTGTATCGCCACAGAGTTCGGGCATAACGTTTAAGCGGGTCTGGCTGGTGACCCTTTGGTACTCCATGTAAGTGGCGCTTGAGTTGGCTTGCTCGATTCATCCCAGTCGCCTCCGGTCAGGACAGGGTCCTTGGACAGAGTTTCTCAATGCGCAAGGTAAGCGGCAAACCTTCCACAGGTTGTTCGGCAGACTTTAGCCTGATGACGCCATAGCCCTTCTGTCGGTAATTTTCATCATCGTGCATCACGACCGCCTTAGGGACAAACTTCAATTGATATCCCGCATCGAATAATCTCTTTGAAAATGAGACGTCTTCTCCCTGATAGAATCCCAAATCATCGTTCCAGGAATGCTCTAGGAATATGAAATCCTTGTATATCCCGTACCCCCCTGTGACATATTGGCATTTGTCGAATGCTTCATGATAGGCCCTGAGAAAAGTATAATTCTCAATGATATTTACCCAGTCACAGTATCGGGACAGATCCGGGTTCACTATAATGCCTGTGGCTATGTCAAAATCTCCGCCGATCTCTTCCACAGCTTCCGCCCACTTTGGATGGAGCAAAAAATCGTCATCTAAGCTCACGAACTTGTTGAATGCGGCTGCTCTCGCGAGAACGTTGCGCATGGCTCCCAGTCTGCCCTCTGAGGCTGCCTGGTCCATGTCAAATGTTCTGATTCCGTCATATCCCCCGATCTCGCCAACACAACCGGCGATCAGGATCTCGTAGTGTTCGTTGGACAGATTCTGATTTCGTATTGATTCTATAAGATTGGCCAATTTCTCGTTTCGCTTACCGTTGGTGATGATCCCGAAGCTGTAGCCATGCGGTTTCAGGGATTTCTTGGTTCTTCCCGGGACGGTTGGGGGCAGTGCCTTCCCAAAGTCGTTGAGCAGGGAGATTCTTTGGGATAGCGTAAGAATTTCGAGCCTGTGAATGGCAGCAATGTCTTCCTGAATTTCGTTCCGGAGGATGTCGATTTCCTGCCTCATTAGGGCCAAATCTTTATCGTCTGCGTCCTGAAGATCCGTGCGCAATGATTCAATTTCGCGCTTAACCGAATTTATCTCACCCCATTTAACGGCTTGCAGACCCTCTTTTAATTCCTTTAGCTCTTGTTTCAAGCCATCGATTTCCTGGTTTTCGGGTGCCGGAAAAAATCTCTTCAAAAACTCGCCCACCCTGTATCTAAGACGCTGAGCAATCATGTCCTTTTCTCCCACAGCTACAACCCCGGCAGAAATTGTAGTGTTACAGGGCCGGTGCGAACCTGGTCATTTCGGCGATCACACCGTGCCACGAACATCTTTCAAGATCTCAAAAAGGGATGTCAGATCTGCTTCCAATTCAACCCCAGAACGGGTTCGGTACTATGATGGGCCCTCCTGAAAGGCCAAATTCCAAGTTGCGGTCTCACGCAGAGCCCCGTCCAGTTTGGCACGACTGTGTTTGTCGTGGGGCTCGGTTGTCTTCAATGGAGCACTCATCCTAACCCCTAATAATAGTAAATACTTCTACGAAATTCAAGACCATTTGAGGCTATCGAGGCTTGAAAATCAGGTATTGGGGACTGAGGCCGGATTGAAGGCCCTCGAAGACGCTCTCATAAGGAGAAAGAAGAAGCAGCGTCTCATCGTGGATGTGGACTCCACCGAAGACCCGGCGCACGGAAAGCAAGAGAAGGTGGCGTTCAACGGGCATTTCGGGAAGAACTGCTTTCACCCGCTGTTCGCATTCACGAGTTACGGGGACTGCCTGGGGGCGAAGCTCCGGCCGGGAAACGTCCATTCGGCGGACGGCATTTTCGATCTGCTCGATCCCATCGTCCAACGGTATCGACCTCGTTTCACACTTTTCTGGCTCCGGGGTGACGCGGCGTTTGCCATGCCCGAGCTGTATGAGTATTGCGAACGCCAGCGGGTGGCCTATTTCATCAGGCTCCCCGCGAACCAGGTCTTGAATCGGGCGATTGAGTCGCACCTAACACGTCCAGTGGGACGACCTCCCAAGAGTGGAATTCAGGTCAAACTGGTTGACTTTCGGTATCAGGCACAGACGTGGGACAGAGAACGCAGAGTGGTAGCCAAAATCGAATGGCATGAGGGGGAGTTGTTTCCTCGGATCGGATTCGTCGTGACCAACTCCAGGCACCCTGGTACGAAGGTGGTCAAGGTGTACAACGGTCGTGGCGACGTTGAGAACAGGATCAAGGAAGGAAAGAACACGCTGCGTTGGGATAAGACCAGTTGCCATCGATTCGCAGCCAACCAAGCCCGGTTGCTCATGAGCGTCCTAGCATACAACCTCCTCCACATGCTCAGGCAATTCTACCTCGTGGGTGAAGAGGTCAAACGGTCAATGGAATGGCTCATCAAGCGTCTGGTCAAGATGGGAGCGAGAATCTCCTTCCACGCAAGGAGGTGGTATGTTCATGTGGCGTCGGCATTCCCCTTGGCTGGACATTACCGTGCTGTGTTCGGGTGAGGGCCGAGAAATTTTGGTTGACGGATGCACCTGGGGTTAGGTACGCTCAAAAAGAGGCTAAATCAGGCTTTTTCAGTAACGAGACGACTGTTTTGCGGTCCTCCTGCCTTGGAGGACCATCCGGGGTCTTTGAAGTTGCCAGGTCCACACTGCCGAGATCGGATTCAGGGGCAAACACCCCAGAATTGGCAAGACTGCGGCATAATTTCGGATATTTGTATGCAGTAGGTTTCTATGCAGTAGGAGAGAAACACGGGGAGACCATGAAATGACTTACGGCACTGCACCCACATCCACTTCCATCAAAGTTGGAACCACGGTCGTTCTTGCTTTAGTTCCCATTTTTCTTTCTCTGTTTCATGTGTCCACACTATTCCTGTTACCTGCGGCCCTGGTTGCAGTCCTTTCAGTGAGCTGTTATCTGCGTGCTCCCGTGGCTTACGAGGTCTCGCCCTCTGGGTTGACCATCCTATTTCGCCGTGGCTCCAAATCCTTTGGTCCTATCATACAGGCTTCCCCAGTTGCGCGGGCTCTTGGCTGGAGCATTCGCCTTTGGGGCATGGTGCTGGCCCAAACCTGATGCAAGGCTATGGCGTCAATGTGTTGAGTTCCTGCAGTCTAAATTATTGGAGGAGCACATCGAGCCAAGCCTTCCCTGCGGGTAGCTTATGTGGCACACGGGGAATCTCCGAATGTTGAGTCCCCCCTAGTTAGTGCCAGCGACTGTTCGATGATCTTTTTCTGTTCGCCTGATCTTAAACCCTCGGACTTTTTCGCCTCTGCAATTGCATCCACCGCTATATTTTGTGCCAGCCGGGACTTTTCCCCATTTACAATGCCGAAACGTCGGCAAAAACCTTCAAGAAGGCCGGGTAGCAACTCGACCGCTCGTACGGAAATGCTTTCGCGGCCGCATTTCCAGTAGAGCGCACGGACCTCCTGGCAGTCTTTTTCGCTGAGCCTAGAATTGCAGGCCATCAGATTCCGGTTGCTCACACGCAATGCATTAGTGAGCTGAATCTCATAGTTCTTGACCGAAGCTTGCATCCCGTCCTCTACCATGCGGTAAAGATAGAGAACTTCAGGTATGATCCCGGTATTGTTCCTTGTTGAAATACGAGACCAGAGGTCGTAATCCTGGGCGTATGATAGGTTTTCATCATACGAGCCGGCATCGAGAACCGACTTCTTTCTGAGCATCACTGTTCCGTGTCCGTAATTGTTATGGAATTGCAGCCGCCAAAGCCTGTAAACCGGATCAGTGATCAGCTCTTTTCGTTCAATGAGGCGATTCTCACCATCGACAATATCGAAAAAACAGCCTACCAGATCGAGCCCGCTGTCCTCGTCTAGCTCGTGCACCTGGGTTTTCAGCCTATTGGGTAAGCTTACATCATCTGCGTCCATGCGCGCGATGTACTCCCCACGTGCCAAGGATAGACCCTTGTTCAAGGAACGAGTAAGTCCCATATTTTCTTGACGCCGAATTACAATTCGGTTGTCCTTGTAGCTGTGGAGTATGTGATCAAGGGGCTCAGTGGAACCGTCGTCTATAATAAGGAACTCAAAATCCCATAGGTCTGGTCCAGAATGCTCTGGACGGCTTCCGCAAGAAAATCTTGCCCATTATACACGGACATCAGCACTGTGACTTTGGGACGCATCATGCGGATTAGTTTCGCCTCGATTCAATTATTGTTATAGCAATTGCCAAGACATTTTTCCGATTTGGGGAATGAGACGTCACCCCGGACTTGATCGGCGTTGAGAATTCCGGATACTCTCACAGGCCGGCTGCCTCCTTCAGCAGAGCCAATTCCAACTCTGCGATTCTGTCCAGAGAGTAATTCTCCATCACAAACCGTCGGGCGTGGTGTCCCATCTGAGCACTCAGAGCGGGGCTGTCAAGCAAGTCTTGTATCGCCTTGCGGATGCTTTCAGGTGTCGGTACCGCAAATGTAGCCGGTTTCTCCGTGGCGAATCAGTTCTCTGATACCGGGGGAGTCGGCCCCAATTACCGGCAGTCCGCAAGCCATGGCCTCTATCAATGCCTTCGGATGCCCCTCGTATAAAGAGGGTAATATGAATAGTCCGGCACGATTAAGGTATTCGGGGAGTTCGGAATTCGGCACGTTCCCCTCCCAACTGATCCTGCCGTTGAGCGATGGAAAGCGCCGTTGCAACTCAGGGCGGATCTTTCCTTCACCTATTAGTACTAGCTTCATTTGAAGCGGCTGAATAGCTTCTAAAAGCGCAGAGAGGTTCTTTTCCGGTGCGATCCTGCCTACAAATATCAGCGTGGTTTCGTCTCGGATCTCTGAATACGGACGAAAGACGTCTGTATCTACATAGTTGGGAATGACTGCTATTTTCGAGACCACGTCCGGAATTCTTTGCAGCACCTCGGACCGCATTGCAGGAGTGGTCACGACCACCCGATTTGCTCCCCGGAAGACTCTTTCTTCAACTTCACGAGCATGGATGGCCGCTTCAGAGTTGGGGCCGTGTTCTCTCGCGGCATTCTGCGACCACATGTATCCGCAACGCGCGACTAGGGGCTTTTGGAAATCCTGGCTCGCCGCGAGTGCCAGCTCCGCTCCATAGATTTGGTTCGTCTTTATGATATGGCAACTTTCCAGACTCTCCCGATGGAGCGAGCCGAGGGTATCCTCGTAGACTTCCGGAGGCAGTCCGGTTTGGTTGCACAGGATGCGAATGCCGTCCATTTGGTCCGAATAGGCCAGATCCGCTTCGTTGCCATACGTCAGAAAGCTCACCTCGAAACCACGTCGCAGCAATCTCTTATATATAGCTATCTCCCTTTCGAGCATGCCCATCATGCTCCAGGTCCGCAGAGATACACCGCGAGTGAAAAAAAGGACAAGGTGGGTTCTCATTGTACCAGTTCTCGGACCAGGGCCAGGTATTTCTCGGCCACGTCTTCCATCCTGGAAACAGCTATCAGTCTCTGGAACGACTCATAATGCTCTACAAGGGTTTCCAGCTGAGGCAGAATCTCCTCTTCATCCGCGAACGGCAGACCGCCGCTCCCGACCAACTCAGGGTGCCCTCCGTCGTTCAGGTAAAGAGCGGGCAGCCCGCAAGCCATGGCCTCGATCAATGCGTTGGAACATGGGTCGTTGCGGCTGGCAGTAATATAGATGTCATGATTGCGCAATATTTCGGCCAACTCGTCAGATGAGACCGGAGGTATATGCCGAATGCGCTCGAACGTCTCCGAAGCGTTACCCACAAAGGTGTATTCAAAACGATCCCAATCGAGGTGTTTCTCGATCCACCTGTACGTGGGGCCGCCCTTGCGGGGATTGTTGGACCAACTAGTAGAGATGAGGCGCACCTTTCGGTTTCCATCAAAGGGTAAGCGACCCTGTGCATGAAAGATGTCAGAATCCACGGCGTTGTGAATGATCGTCGGGCTCACAGGATTGTACCCCATGTCGACGATCCGCTGATACGTCCATGCAGATTGCAGCACCGTGGCAGAAGCAAATCGCTCGTTTAGCTGAAAGCAAAGTTCGTCCTTTTCCCGGTCATAACCGCGGATGAGATGAATCGGCCCGTCGATGCGATGAATTACATTTAACCTGTGCCGAAGGCTGAATTCCATGAACCGGTCCACATCGAAATGAATCGAATTGAGAATGTACGCGTCTATGCCGTCCCGAAGCTCGTTTTCCCTGACATCCAGGTCACGCTTCGCGAGCGCTTTGCGAAGGGCCAACATGAACTGGTTACCTCCGCCATACGGCGGCTTAAAGAAGCTATGCCACAGACCTATTGTTAGATTCCCCTTTGGAGAATGGCTCTCCTGTTTGGAACGACTCGATGTGCTGCTCCTTGTGGCCCTTGTTCCAGAGCTATTTTCTTGGTCCACGCCGAATCTTGGCACTCCCTCAAGTCTTTCGTAAAGCTCTTGAAACAATGGCTTGACGGATTCCGGGCGGTGATTGGAATACACGCGTTCGTAATGGATTTTCACTGTAGGCTCCAGAGAATCTCCCATCATGTCTTTTTCTA
The DNA here is from genome assembly GCA_963786905.1 of uncultured delta proteobacterium. Taxonomy (GTDB): domain Bacteria; phylum Desulfobacterota; class Desulfomonilia; order Desulfomonilales; family Desulfomonilaceae; genus CAWBBA01. The sequence continues at coordinate 42,589 of CAWBBA010000043.1, forward strand.
TAATTTGGACCGCTTGAGCAGGGTATCCGAAAATACATGAAGCGTCGAGAATGTCCGGTGCAGTACCGACCGGGGTGCTTATTATTTTACAGCCACATGCCGCGGCCTCAAGGATCGAGTGCGGTCCGCCCTCGGAACGGCTCGCAACAATGTATAAGTCTACCAAATTGTACAGGAGGTTCAGCGTTGATCGCGGCAGCGAGTTGGTTTTGATATCGTCTGTATCGGTCAGTCGCCCTACATAGGTGAACGGAATACTCCATTCCTTGAGCTTGCCCAAGAGCCAATGCCGACGCGGCCCTGCGAGTAATACATGGAAATTGAGACCTCGACTTTTGAGACCTAATAATATTTCAAGGAAGACGTCCGGCCCTTTTACCAGCTTTGGCGATTTTAGATCAGAGCCTTCTGTATCGCGCTGAAAACTTCCGATCAGGTAAGCGTTTTCCGGCACGTCCCACTCGCTCCGTAGAGACCTCAGAGCCTCACTGTCGGGCGAAAGAGGTCTAAACGTGTTCACATCTACGAGATAGGGTATCAGATCGCTGCGAATTCCTATTCCGGCAAGTTGCGAAGCGGCCTGTTCGGTGCGTGTCACCCATCGGCCGACCATAGACATGACGACGCGATGAGCCGGCACCGCGAAATAACGGAACGGTTCTCCCGGGATGTGGCAGATGATGCGCTTGCCCATTAAGCTTTCCTTCGGCCACATGTTCAAACCTTCCCACCACGCTGTATGTACCACGTCGCACTCTGAGAGATCGACCAGTTCAACCATATATTCAATGGCTTCTTTGATGAGCCTCAGGTCCTCATCCAAAGCCCAGCCGATGTCATCGCCGCCGGTCAAGAAAACTTTAGGTCTATTCATACCTTCTTAGCTCTAATACCAAATCCTGTCGTGAATCCGTTGAGTGAATGGTTTTCCTTTGAGGCCAGCCGATTATCCCATTCCACCGCCTTACGTCTACCTGCGCCAAGGGCGTAAGAAAGGAATCGGCCCAACCAGGGCGGCTGAATTCTTGGTGGTTTCGGTTTCACTGTTGCCAGCTCTCGCAGCATGTCAGCCAGAACGCTCCAAAAAAGGCCTTGCTTCTCTACGAAAATTTCACCGAAGCCGAGACCCTGGAGGGTCCGCAGCCAGTAATAATCAGTATAGCGTCCGTAATCATGAGGGTCTCCGTGAATGCGATTCATGAACGGAACGCATATGAGGAGGGTCCCTTCTTGCCGGAGGACTCGATGAATTTCCGACAACACGGCCGGAGGCTCGGGTACGTGCTCCAGGAGTTCAGGAAACAGATCACAGCATCGAATTTTCCTGCCATGAACGGCAGATGCTCGGCTTCAGCCTGAACATGGGGCCGTTTGGCCGTGGAGAGATTGGCGTAGATCACGCGCAGATCGTAGCGTTCGATATCGAAGAGTCCCCTCTTGGCGATCCGGTTGCCTCCCAAATCGAGTATCAGGCCGCCATCGGGCAAACTCGCCACATTGCGAAAATGAAATTCGTCCACAAAATGTCGTCTCAGGGAGTATGTCAAATCCCTTGACTGTTTAAGCCCGATGGCCAACTATCCTTCACCTCGCATTTCTCATCTCATCTTCCATCTTTACGATTCGGCCCAACAACGGCGATGGTTATGATTCGGGTAAGACCAGAAGGTGTTCGCGAGCAATCCGAATCCAGTCCGCAGAGCTGGGACCCTTCTTATGTTCACCCGTGGATTTTCTAACCCCCCGGCCAAGGTGCAAAAATATCAGATTGCCGTCATCATCGAACGACCGGTCTACCTGGAGATCCCTCAGCGGCGACGATAGGGGAATAGCCTCGACGAGCTGAGCCTCCCAGACCGTATTGGGGCACACGAACACCTCATAGCCCTCTTGCCGCAATCGTATTGTCACTTTGTCTCCAACATCCAGGTCCGGAAGCTCGGGAAAGAAGTCCAGCTTCAGCTCCCGAAAGAGGCGGAAATCGACCATATATCCAAGCACATGCAATACGCCCTCGGCAGTGCGAGTCTTGTCCATGCGCACTCCTGCGGCTCCCACACCGTTGCACAGCTTTGATTTGAGGAATGACAGCCAGCCGACACGGCACGGCATCGCATCCATGTGCATTGACATCAGATAATGCGTACCCGGATCAAGGAGCCGAACCGCAAGCTCCAGACCCACTGCGTTTGCATAGCTCCCCCATGTTTGTTGGGTTGTGGCCACGACGTCTTTCGAGCCTGCCTGCCGCGCTTCGGGTGGGAGAGGTTCGGTCCGATTTTGGACCAGATTTATATTGGGCCATTTCTGGAGCCACTCAAGGTTCGCTCGTGGGGAATTGTTGTCCACAATCCACAATTCATGGGGTTCAGGCGTAAAATACTGAACTGCTTGAATACAGACCCGCAGCAGGTCCATGGCTGTATGGTTCGGCTGATGGGATACCACGATGATGCGAGGGGCCTCGACGGGAAGCACAACTCTGCGATCTACCTCAACGAGATAGTCGCGGCCGTCTATTGGAATTTGCAGGTCCACTCTTTGCCCAGGGGCAGCCGATCCGATCGTCACCTCAACTCCTATTTCGGCTTGCGCCGAACCGCGGCCCGCAGTCACTTCGGCATTGCATCAGGCGATTCCAGGTGATTTCAAATGCAGTGTTCATCATTTGTCTGAAACCGCCGTGGAGTACTCATCCGCGTTATTGGCGGCAGCTTGGGACTTGGAGTCGAACGGAAAAAGCTCCCAATGGCATGGACCTGCCACGATCCCGCGAGCCCGCCGCGGGCCAATCACAGCGAAACTCACTATTCCTGCAATTCGTTCGAGCGTCTCTGAGGAGGAGCCCTCTCGGGCTGCAAAATGCACCTCGTAGGCGCCATTCATCAAATGGTTCTCCGGATACCACACGCGCAAAATGAATGTGCCGCACTTTTCTGCCTCAGCGAGGACGTCTTCTTCCGAGATGTTCCACTTGCACAGGATTCCAGCGGCATTCAGAATCCCGAGCGAGAACATGGGCCTTACCAAAGGCCGATTGATCTTCAGATCCACTTCAATGCCGAAAGGCTCACCCGCGGGGACTTCATGCAAGGTTCGGTCGTCAGCTCCGTACACGCGAGCACTGTAGATGTTTACTTCTTCACTGGAGATTCGATTCTGCACCCGATGCTCGAGCCGCCTCTGTTCGGATCTAAACACAAGCGTCTCGTAAGCATTAACTGCCTCTTGGGACGAGCCTGTAGCCAAAAGTTGTCCCTCTTCCAGTAGGATGCCGTGTCGCGCAACGAATTGCAGGGTTTCGAGGCTGTGACTGACGAGCATCACGGTCGCGCCGCTTTCCCGCATTTCTTTGACGCGAGCAAGGCTCTTGTTTTGAAATTTAAGGTCTCCCACTGAAAAAGTCTCATCAATGAGTACCACGTCGCTCTCTATGTTGACGGCCACTCCGAACCCGAGACGCCCCAGCATCCCAGTTGAGTACATCCGGACCGGCTTGTCGAACCAATCGCCCAGCTCTGTAAAATCCTCAATGTCGGGGAGTTTGGCTTCCATTTCGCGTCGGGACAGCCCCATCACGGCCCCCAACAGTCGCACGTTTTCACGGCCGGTTAATTCCATGTGAAGACCCGCGTTCAGCTCTATCATCGGGAAGATCCTGCCGCGAATCTCAACCCTTCCCCTGGTGGGGGCTGTCACACCGGCCAGCACTTTGAGGAGAGTACTCTTTCCGGCACCGTTACGGCCGACTATTCCTACCGTCTCGCCTCTTCGGACTTCGAGGTTAATATCTCTGAGGGCCCAGGGACCGCCTTCCCCATTCCCTGACTCTAAACGCCCGTGTCGGACCAGGTTCCATCCCTTGCGGATGATGGCCGGCAACGGCAGCCCGTAACGTTTCCAGAGGCCCTCAATTTTAATCACAACGTCATCGGACATGGGTGCCTCATAGAACATCCGCAAAATATCCGGACAGCCTGCGGAAAACCGGCCAGGAAATCGCCAGCAAAATTGCCGTCATTATCACAGAGATCACCAGGGCCTCCGTGGGTGGGGCTGTAGCCTTCAGCAGCACGTTGCGAAAACCCTCGATCACTCCGACCATCGGATTGAGCATATATAAAGACCGCCAGTTTTCCGGTACAGTGCTCAGTGGGTAGATTACCGGCGTCACAAACAGCCACGCCTGTGTGAGAAACGGAGTGGCAAAAATAAAATCCTTTCTGAATGTGCCCAGACCGGCAAGGAGTATTCCCACGCCGAATGAGACTGCAACCATTAGAACAATCAAGATCGGCAGCCACAGAAGCGCCCAGCCCACGGAGACCCGGAACCAAACCATCATGGCCGCCAGCACAATTCCCGACATGCAGAAATCAAAGAGCGTGGCAGCGACGGCAGCAAGTGGGAAAACTTCCCTGGGGAGAGCGATCTTCTTTATTACTTCCGCGTTTGTGATTATGCTGGGGCCGCATGCGGCCACCGCATTGGTAAAAAAGGTCCATGGGACCAGGGCCGCGTAACTGAAGAGCACGTAAGGGAGTCCGTCGCTCGGGATGTTGACGAATCCCCGCAACATGTTGAAGAGTAACATCAAGATCATCGGCTGCAGAAACGCCCACCACATTCCCAGGGCGGAACGTCGGTACCGACTGGTCACGTCTCGAACCACCAGCGCCTGCAAAAGGGTTGCGAAACGGGAGCCCCGCTGCCCTTTGGGAGCCGCATTGATGTAAACACCGTCGCTCATAAAACCAACTTTGCCCAATTCCTGGTCTCCAATAAATTTTGCCTGCCGCACAAGCGCCACTCACGGGCACCGGTTGTTACTGACGCGCCAATTCCCTCGCTCGCGAGCTGCCGCGAACCCTGAGGGTCTTGTTCCAAATCTTTGGGCTGACGACACCTCACCCATACTAGCAATAGCCTGCCGGCTGGTGAGCGAACGTCGCCCTGGCGCATTGATTGTGGATTCTCGGGAAAAGGCTTGTGTTTGTCAAGGGTCGGAAGATTGTACCCGTGCAAAGCCCGCGGAGGCATACAGGTATGGCCGGTACAAAAAACACTTGCCGTGCAGCGCCATCGTGGTAATGTGCGCCCCGCACAATCCAATAAATTGATAGGCAAGCGAGAAGCTATTATCAGACCTTGTTGAAAGGAATTTGTCATGGCCACCGAGCGTTCTGCTTTGCTCATTTCTCTTATTAACAGCACCGACAATCTTGGGCTCAAGTACATTCACTCTTCGCTGCAACACGAGGGCATTCGGTCCGAGATTCTTTTTCACACTGCCGACGATGCCTCTTATTTTGACGCTGTGGCCGACTTCGTAAAGGAAAGCAAAGTCAATGCGGTCGGTATAAGTCTCATGAGCCGGTTTTTTTACGCCGCGGCCGGTTTGACCGATGCTATCAGAAAGAAATGTGGCGATAGTGTCCCGATTGTATGGGGAGGCATCCATCCCACAATTGATCCCAAGGGGTGCGAGGGCCACGCGGACTATGTCTGCGTCGGCGAAGGAGAAGCATGCCTTTGGAGAATTCCTCAGGAACTTGGAAGGCAAGACCCTGTCCCAACAAGTCTCCGGGATAAGCGCGACCGGCACAGGCGAACATTCTGTGAGCCCAAGGATCGAAAACCTGGACGATTTGGTCTTCCCCGAGTTCTTGCCTCACAATGCATGGGTAACGGACCAGGGCCGAATAACACCGTTGACCCCTGCGCTACTCAAGAAGCACAATCGCCATAACGGCACGTATCTGTCGGTAATGACATCGAGGGGATGCCCCTTTAGTTGCAGTTATTGCTGCAACAATCTGCTCCATACCATATACGGCAAGAAAATAAGAAAAAGGAGCCCCGAAAGCGTCATTGAAGAGATCGATATGAATCTGAGCCGGTCCGGCTTGAGTTTTCGGTACCTGAATGTGTACGACGATTGCTTTACCGCGCACTCTCCGGAGTGGCTCGACACCTTCGTTAAAAATTACCGGCAGATAGGTATCCCTCTAATCTTTAGGGCGATTCCCCAATTCATCACCAGAGAGAAGATCGCCATTTTAAAAGGTGCGCCATGCGGATTCGCTCTGATCGGCCTTCAAACCGGCAGCGAGAGAACGCTCAACGAGGTTTACCAGCGGAAGCACTCCCAAAAAGCTTTTCTGAATTGTGCGCAGCTGCTCGATGAGAACGACATCCCGGCTATTTACGATGTTATCGTGGACAATCCGTATGAGACGGTAGCCGACACCAGAGAGACGGTTAAGGTGATCTCCGAACTGCCCTCCACCGCGTATCTGTCCCTTGCATCGCTCACGTTTTATAAATACACGGCTTTGTACGACAAGGCGAAAACAGACGGTTTTGCTGTTGATGACCATTTGACCAAGAACCAGGACGCGTGGAACAAGTCCAGCAAGGAGGTCAAGGCAATAAAGTTCGCGGTTTTCCTAGGCAAAGAGAGTGCTCTGGAGGTGCTCAACGGCGCTCGTGCCCTTACCAGGGTGAAATTCAGGCTGCTAAATGTTCTCATCGCTAAGGTTTCTGGAGCCACTAAGGTATTTGAAACTGATGTATCTGTCGCACGGCAGGAAGAAAGATGGACTTTCTGGGGCTTCTGCTTGCCCACGCGAGAGATTTCGGGAAAAGGTACTTCTCTCTGGAACGGACAAACAAGCACGCGCATTGATTTGGCGGGTGTTTTTCGACCAGAGCCAAGAGAAAGACACCGCGCCATTCAGGATCTGGTGCCACGGATGTGCCGTCCGGCTCATCCGTGCCAGGCCTGAGGATCGCAGAAGCACGGATGAGCCCCACGAGGCGTGGGCCACATCCGTGGCACCCACTTCTCTATTCCCGGGCTCCCTGTGCTTTGAGGAGTTCCACGACTTCCTTGCGGCCTTTTGCTTGTGCGATCTTTAAGGCTGTCATACCCTTCGCTGTCCGCGCATCCGCATCAGCGCCTTTGTCCAGAAGTAGTATCACTATCTCCAATTGATCTTCCTCAACCGCCTCGGTCAGGGCCGTCTCGCCCTCCGTGTTCCGGCTATTCACGTTAGCGCCCTTGTCCAGAAGTAGTTTCACTATCTCCCAGTAACCGCGCTTGGCAGCGCCCATCAGTGGTGTCATCTCAGCGCCGGCTTCTGCATTGACGTTGGCACCTTCTCTTATGAAACGCTCTACTAATCTCACATCTCCGAGACAGGCTGCATCGGTCAACGTCACTCCGGCTACCCTGTCTTTCAGCAGTTTCACCACCTCCAGGTGGCCTTCACAAGCAGCGCAAGTAAGAGCAGTCCGCCCGCCAGTGGTCCTATCATTAACATCAGCCCCTTTGTCCAATAGAACCTTTAGCACATCGAGAAACCCTTCGTCAGCAGCCGTCATCAGAGCGGTTTCGCCGCGCATACCCCTCACATTGACATGAGCTCCGTTGTCACTAAGTTCTTTCACGGCTTTCAGGTGACCTTTCCTGGCAGCCCACATCAAAGCCGTCCACCCATACGCGTCTGTTGCGTTAATATCAGCACCCTTTGCCAAAAGCAGGTTCAGTATCTCCAGATGCCCCCCCCTTGCCCCATGCGTCAGGGCCGTCCAGCCATAGCTGTCCTTTGCCTTGATATCAGCCCCTTTTGCCAAGAGAGCTTTCACGGTGGCGGGGTTACCTTTTTCAGCCGCCAACATCAAGGCGGTCACGTCCAATTGTCGCCCCTTTGCATTGACATCAGCACCCGTGTCCAGAAGCAGGTTCAACATCTCCGAGTCACCTTTCACTACAGTCAATATCAGGGCCGTCCGGCCATGCCCGTCCTGCGCGTTAATATCAGCGCCTGCGTTCAGGAGCAGTTTCATTACCGCCACGTGACCTTCCCTGGCAGCATTCAGGACGGGCGCCCCGTACCTTGAATTGGCGGCAACTCCCCTCGCCAAGAGCAGTTTCACGATCTCCAGGTGACCTCTCCCGGCAGCACACGTCAGGGCCAATTCCTTGGCCTTCCAGTTGACATCAGCACCTTCCTCTAGGAGACGTTGAACTCGTTCCAGGTCTCCTAGACAAGCCGCGGCTGTTAAGGTGACTTCAGCTCCTCGGTCCTTCAACAACTTCACTATCTCCACGTGACCTGCCTCGGCAGCCAATGTGAGGGGCGACCAGCCATGCTCGCTCTTTGTGTTGAGGTCCGCTCCTTTATCGAGAAGCAGTTTCACAACCTCCACGTGACCTGCCTCGGCAGCAGCCATCAGGACCGTCCAACCTCTCTCGTCCTTTGCATTGACATCAGCGCCCTTTTCCAACATGAGCTTCACAACTTCCAGATGACCTGCCTTGTCAGCCCTCATCAGGGCCGTCCAGCCCGTACTTGTCGTTTGCATTGACATCAGCGCCCTTTTCCAGCATGAGCCTCATAACCTCCAATTGACCTCCCTCGGCAGCTAGTTTCAACGCTGTGCTCCCATCATCATCCTTTGCTTTGGCATCAGCCCCGTTGTCCAGAAGCAGTTTTACAACATCAAGGTAACCCTTATCGGCTGCCCACATCAGGGCCGACCGACCGACTGTGCCCTTTGCATTGACATCAGCCCCAGATCCCAGGAGCAGCTTAGCAGCATCGATTTTTCCTGCCGAGGAAGCGGCCATCAACGCCGTCATACCCAATTTGTTTCGGGGATTGGGGTCAGCACCTCTGTCTAGAAGTAGCTTGACGACATCGCTTTTCCCGTTGAGCGAGGCCTCCATCAATGCCGTCACGTCCATCTCATTGCGGGCATTTATATTAGCCCCTTTGTCCAGTAGGGCTTTGACCTGCGCCAAATCCCCTCGGCCGGCCGCCTGTATAAGTTGCTCCGCGACAGGAGCCGTGGCCTGTGCGAATGCAAGGCATCGCAGCAGTACCAAAGCCAGGACCACAGCCAGCCAGTGCTTTGTGATCACGGGAATGCATCGAGTGTTCATTGAAGATCTCCGGTTTACCCTACAGTTAAGTGCCTATTGGTGGTGCCACGGATGTGCCGTCCGGCTCATCCGTGCCAGGTGGGAGTTCGCAAGGCAGCACGGATGAGCCCCACGAAGCGTGGGACACATCCGTGGCACCAAGCACTGGAGCGCAGCCTACAGTACGATGGCTTTAGAAACCCTGGCGTTTTGTTTGATCTTTAGCCCTGACGGTCCTACGTGAATCGGCACACAGATATTTTGATCGAGGTTTTCTACGGCTATTGGAGCGTGTGATGCTCCGGCCGCGAGCAGTCTCTCATGGGGCAAAATCATGATGAGACCTCTCGGCGGGATGTTGATTGTTTCATTGAACCGTATCAGATAATCCCCGGCGTCCAGGTTCCACCAGCCATAAGGCTCGTCGGGAGTCTTTTTCTCAGGCTCCAGAAGCGAAACTGATGCCTCCTGGTATTCGCTTCCACCGAAATCCAACGCTCCCCCTAAATTTATACGGCTAATGGTATTCACTGTGAGATCAAGGGAAGACTGGCCTTGCTGCTTCTTGGCGGAAATAAGGCCCTCGGCTGAAGAAACGATCTCTTCGCCTTTCAATAGGTTTGTCATAGCACCCCCCAATTACACAATTTGGCCTCAAGCCACGGCTCTGTCACGCATTCCCATTATCTCTTTTGCCGCGGCCACCGGGTCAGCCGCATTGAAGATAGCTGATCCCACTATGGCGGCAGAAGCCGGACCTACGATGGCTGCCCATTGTCTGAACTGTTCCTCTAGACTTCGACCTTGCCGGTCCTGCCGGCCGAACCCGGGACACCATATCCGGCGCTGGGTTATGGAACGATACCGTTCGAGATCAAGCGGCCGCGTTGCGGGCCCAATATAGCCGTCAACGTCCAGCGCCTCACCCATGACCAATATCCCTTCCGTCACGTCGCGGCAGAGCTGCTCTTCCGGGAAATGAACGTCCATTCCGGCTTTTATAGTGGAGTATGTCAACGAGGAATAATCGAGGGGTCTGGAAAAGAACAAGCCGGCACCCGCGTGGCTCATCAGAGGAAGGAGCAGGTACTCCTATTCCGACTTCACGGGCCGTGGCCACGGCCTCAGCTACGGAGACAGGGCCTGGAAATCCGTGGACAGTGACGTGAGTGGCGCCCGAGTTTTCGAGGCTCTTGATGATCTTGGCATTGGTCCCCTGCCACGCGCCGTCCGCCCGAAAGCCGATGTCCGCGACCTTGAGGTCCACCAGCAGAGGGGCGTCTTGAATGACATCACGGATTCTACCCAGAATGCCCTTTCCGGCCTCGAGCACGGTGGCTTCGCCAACCTTCACTGCGTCCACGATGGTGCCCACCTCTTTAACTACGGAAAGAACTTCATCTGCAGTAGGAAGATCCGCAGCCAGAACTATTGCGTAATGCCTCATGTCACCTTCCTTTCGAGGCTCCAGAGGGGATGTCATTCGACGTTTTCTTCAATATCCATACCAAGCTTCAACATCCGATAGCGCAAAGACCTGAATGAAATGCCCAGTAGTTTGGCCGCTCTGGGCCTGTTGCCGCCTGCGATATCTAGTGCTCGGCTGATCAACTTCTTTTCCACGTTTTCTATAGTCTGGTTCATATCTATGCCATCGGGCGGTATATCCAATTCGCCGCCGATGCAGACCGGAATGGCTGACTCGAAAAGTTTGTGCGGAAGGTTCTCCGCGGTGAGTTGGTCGGACTGTTCGAGCGTAACGCAGCGCTCGATGATATTCTCCAATTCCCTTACGTTTCCGGGATAACTGTAATTGCAAAGGACCCTCATTGCGAGGGAGGACACCTTTTCAATATTTTTGCCCTGTTCTTTGGCAAATTTATTCATAAAATGATCTATGAGGAGTGGAATATCTTCTTCACGCTCTCGCAATGGGGGGAGTAGTATGCGAATGACATTGAGGCGGTAATAGAGGTCTTCACGGAAATTTCCCGCTTCCATCTCTTCTTCAAGTTTCTTGTTTGTCGCTGCAATCACTCTGACATCTATCTTTTTGTCGTCAGTGCCACCGACTCGCCGGAATTCCCTCTCCTGAAGGAAGCGCAGGAGCTTGACTTGGATAGCCTGAGGAATTTCGCCGACTTCATCCAAAAACAACGACCCGGTGTGGGCTGCTTCCACAAGGCCGGCCTTGGTTGCGATAGCTCCGGTGAAAGAGCCCTTCTGGTGGCCGAACATCTCCGATTCCAGGAGATTCTCGGGGATGGCCGTGCAATTGATGGTCACAAATGGTTTGTCGGCCCTGGGGGAGTTGTAGTGGACCGCCTTTGCGATCAACTCTTTTCCCGTTCCCGATTCCCCCATGATGAGCACGCCTGCTTTGGATGGGGCCACTCGCGAGATGAGATCGAAGATTTCAACCATCTCATGCGACTTTCCGATAATGTCACCGAATCGGTATCGCCCCTCTATTGATCGTCTCAGCTCGAGATTCTCGCGTCGCAGCCGTCGAGCTTCCAGCGCATTACGGATAATAATGCGCAAATCTTCTATCTGGAATGGCTTGGACAGGTAGTCATATGCCCCTTCACGAACCGCACGTATCGCATCGTCCGCAGACGCATAGGCGGTTATAGCAATGATGGGGGCCGTTGGATCCAGAGAGTGTATCTCTCTGATCAAATCTAAACCGCTCATACCGGGCATTTTTACGTCAGTGAGCACCAGGTCGGGCTCTTCTGTCCGGTAGGCCTTAACCCCTTCCTCCCCGTTGGATGCGGTCCGAACCTGATAGCCTTCCTGCGAAAGCATTATCTCGAGGAACTCCCTCATGCTCGGCTCGTCGTCCACTACCAGGAGTCGCTCAGCCATTCTCGGATTCTCCTTCTTCGACAGCAGCTTTCGGTGAGGCCAGCGGGAGCCTGATAATGAAAAGGCTACCGTTCCTCGAAGTGCTCTCTGCTTCGACTGTCCCATTATGCGCTTCCACGATGCTCAGGACTAACGACAAACCCAGTCCTGTCCCTTTACCCTTCGTGGTAGTGAATGGTTCAAAAATGCGATCCCTTATCTCCGGAGGTATTCCCGGACCCGAATCTTCTACTTTGAAAATTGCTTGCCCCGATTCGGACTCAAGGACAACTCGGATGACGCCACCATCCGGCGTGGCATCCAGGGCATTCGTCAAAAGGTTCCATACAGCTTGCCTGAGCCTCGTAGAGTCCCCTTCTACTTCTACCCCTTTGTGGATCAAGGTTTCCAAGGATACTCCCAGGCGGGCCCTCGGTTCAGTTGCAAAGAGATCCACTGTTTCCTTGACAAGATCCGTAAGCATCACCCGGGCTTTCTTACGCTGCTGGCTGCCCACGGTCAGAAGAAAATCCCCCAGCAGAGAGTTCAGCCGGTCCGATTCCCGTATTACAATCCCAAGGAGCTTCTTTTGATGACCGCGGCCGGAAGAGGGCTCCGAGAGCAGTTCGGTGGCTCCTCGCAATGAAGCGAGGGGGTTCCGTATTTCATGGGCCATGCCCGCGGCGATCCTGACAAATGCTGCTTGCTTTTCGCTAAGCTTTACCCGCTCTTCCATCTTTAGGACCTGAGTCACGTCCTGGAACACTACCAGTCGGCCGCTCGGAACATTGTTCTCTCTCTGGAGATCAGAAACCGTGAGTTCCATGTGCCTTTTATCGCCGTCAATCTCTTTTACGGTCAGATAAGTTTCGCGTCTCACACTGCTCGACCTCACATCATTGTGAACGACCGGAAAAACTTGTTTCAGGGGGGCATTGATCAGATCGGACGGAGATATTCCCAGCAGTATAACGCCTGCGGAATTGACGAAGGTGATCCGATCCATCTCATCAGTGGTCATGATACCGCTTGGAATTGACCGCACGATACTCGTGTACAACTCTGAGAGTCTTTGATAATCGCTTTCTCGCCTCGTCAGAGAGATTTTTATTTTCTGGAGCTGCTCTGCACCGGTGCTGGCTAGGATCGCTGCAAGAAAGAAGAACGTAAAATGCACTACCAGGACCCAGACCAGATATCCGGGTGTATCTCTGCTCCACGGACTCACCCAGGGCCAGTCGCTTGGCGGGATGAGTCGATAGAATTCAAAATTGACAAGGAGCCCGAACAGCACGGACGTTACGGCCGCGGTGAGCAACGCGCCGCGTCTCATATGCAATATGCCGGATGTGATAATGGGAAAAATGTACAGCAACGTAAAAATACTGGACGCGCCGCCGGTAAAGTGAATCAAGACCGTGGCGTACACCACGTCCACCATCACCTGGAAATAAGAAAACACCCAGAGGTCCGGAATTAATGGAAGGGAGAAGGCATAGATGAAACTGAGAAGAAATGTGGTCCCGATGAGAATGTAGAGGGGGGTGGCCGGAGAAATGAAGGAGTCGGCGCTTTCCCGAAGCTGAAAAAAAATGGTAATGCCCAGCAAGAGGGTGGTTACCATAAGCCTGAGCAGCATCAGCCATTCGACTCGCCTGCGGAAATCAGGCACGTCCCACGGTCCGTCCGGTCGAAATAGATCAATGATGCGGCGGCGGAAATTCACTCGGAAGCCCTCCCTCGAGGAACACGCCCTCTAAGGATTCATCGTGGATTGAACCGATCTTTATGGGCCTGGCTGAGCCACAAATTTGGGAACGTCGCGTGGAACGCGGGATTATGCAACAGCCTCCTAACTCCAGCGGACAGGCTTGCCGTTGGCGTCTCTCACGATTTCTTTTACAAGAATGACCTTTCTGGGACACTTGTACCTCGAAAGGTACTCCCTGCAAAACCGGATGATCTCTCTCTCTTCCGGCTTGATTCCTCTCTCCGGGACGACCAGCGCTTCGATAACCTGACCGCGCATCAGGTCGTCGACGCCTCTAAGAGCAACGTCAGCCACGTGGGGATGCCGGATAAGAATCTCTTCTACCTCCTGGCAGTACACATTGAACCCGGAAGTGATAATAAGGTCCTTTTTCAGGCCCGTTAAGGTCAGATAGCCATCATCGTCCAGGTGGCCGATATCGCCGGTATACAACCATCCATTCCGGATCACCGTTCCCGTTTCAGTAGGTCTGCCCAAGTATCCCAGCATCACGTTAGGTCCCTTGATTACCACCTCTCCTTGGACACCGGCAGCTAATGGCTTGCCGTTATCATCATGGACCTCGATGGTCACGTCGGGGAGAGCCTTACCCACTGTAGGGGGTTTGTTGGGGATTTTGATGTTATTCCAGGATACCACCGGCGAGGCTTCGGTGAGACCGTATCCTTGATAGATGTCTATTTTGTATCGAGCGCAGAACTTTTCGTATATTTCCATGGAAAGCGGCGCGCCCCCGCTTATGCCTATATCCAGGCTGGAAAGATCCAAGTCCTTGCAAGAAGGGTGGTAAAGAAGACCGTAATAGACCATGGGAACCATGCCGGTAAAGGTTATGCGGGCTCTTTGAAGCCAGGGAATCAGCTTAGGAAAATCTACACGCTCCACGAGATAGACGGTACCGCCTACCTTCGTTACGCACAGCAGGTTCACCACCGCTCCGAAGGCGTGAAACAAAGGGATAAGAGCGAGCCCGTGACTTTCCGGACCACGTCTGCATTGATCGCGAAGCATGTTCGAATTGGAATCCAAGTTGCGGTGACTCAGGGTTGCTCCAAGGGCCCGGCCCAGGAGACCTGCGGTAAATATCACCACGGCCGGATCATTAGGGTCCATCGATACGGCCGTGAAGCGGTCCGAGAAGTCTTTTTCGATCTCATCGAAAGTTACGGCTCCGTCCGCCTGTTCGGTACTGATAATTGTTTTCAGATAGTCCGCGCGATCCCGAATGGTTTCAATCTTCTCGATCTGATCTCCTTTACACAGGATTGCCACAGGCTTGCTGTCCGCCAGGTAATGGCTAAGCTCGTACGCGGTGGACATTGGGTTAAGCGTGACGGCCATCGCCCCAATCCTCATGGAGGCATAGTATCCCATGACGAATTCGGGCCTGTTACCCATCAGAAGCACCACGCGGTCACCTTTTTTGACCCCCGCCTTGACAAGCGCGTTGGACAGCTTATTTATTGAACCAAGCAACTTTGCGTAAGAGATGGTCTGGTCCTCGAAAACTAAAGCCGCCTGGTCAGGCATATCCTCGGCAAAGCGATCCACAATCTCGCTAAGATTCACGGAACTCTCCATGCTGATAGGGTTAGAACCAATAAAATCTATCACGCCTATCAGCTTAATTCAACTGCTAGTTTTGCTATGGGCACAAAGAATGTGGGTGTATGACGGCTCTATCTCACCTTTGAGACCTTGCGAGGATGCTTTGGCTCTTCAGTGACCGCAAACCATTGAGGAAGCATAACGCGGCGTGTCACGTGTTTGGGGTTCAGCTCTATCTCGGGGACGCCTACGGGGACAACCCTGGGACCAACCACGTCTTTTGACGCAGATCTGGAAGACGGCTTCGGGTAGCATTCAACACACGGCCCTGAGCCCTCCGCGCATCCCACGGGTGTTTCAGCAATAGTTATAGGCTGCCGCTGCATCGCAGGAATGGGAAGGGGGTAGGTCTGAACCACCCGCCTCGCAACGGGGACGGCCTCTTCGGCCACGCAAGGAACCAGTTTTTGGTAGAACGTCACGTCCCAGCCTGGGACTGGCCTGATGAAAAAGGTATACTGGCCGGTGAGCGCGAGCACGCCCTCTCCAAATGCAAAAGCCTGAGATGCCGGAGACAGTGCATAAAACGCCAGCGACAAGATTATCACCAAAAACTTCTTTGACATAATAAACCTCCGATATAATAATTTATTATAGCATGTTGTAGACAATTCATCAAGCAATTTGTAGACTAAATGCCACGACCGCCCTCATCGCCGTTGCATTGCGGGAAGAAGCTGTGATAAACTTGCACCCGATTATCAAAGACCGGTGAGATGATGGCGTATTCAAAGAGTGCTATTACCCTCGTGCTCATTATGCTTTTGGCGACAGGGCCATTTGCGGTGGCATTGGGGGGGCAGGTCGGAACGAAATGTCATATAACCTGCCGCTGTCTGCAGGATAACACGGTGGGAAATTTCGCATTTGTCATACCGGTGGACCAGTCTCCGGACATTGGTTACGAGGCCGATCTCGCGTGCAAGGCTTACGGCCATCGGGTATGTTCAGACGGCTGCAACGGTCTGAAGTTCTCCTACACTTATCAAGTTACCAGCCCGTGATGTCATAATAGTTCTAACCAGGATACAGATTGATCGAGGGATGGTGGGGAGTACCGTGACGCGTCCGCGGCCCGTTCTCAGATTTCCGGAGATCGCTTAGTGGCATATCTCAGTGCGCTGATGCCGGTTGCTCTGATGGAGTGGACTTCTGTGCGGTGAAAGGCAGGGGGTGCTCAGTACGTGAGAGGGACTCGTTGCCGCGAGTTACTTGTCTCTGTCGCTCTTTCTGGAGCCCATTAAAATGAGCACAAGAGCGAGAAAGAGTATCGCTGCCCCCAGGACTGCCTCCGTGGTTTTACCGCTTTCATACAGCAACACCAGGGAAGCGGCTGCAACCAGCAGCACCAGAGCAGCAAACCAATTGCTAGTGAGGATTCTGGCAATCATGAAAACCGGAACCGCCCCTACATCAGTTGAGGCTTCAGGGCTTATTGTAACGTTCTGACCTGCCTTAACAGGTGGAAACACTTGAAAATGCAGGTCCCTCTAGGAGCCGGTCGCGCATCCACACTTATTGGACCATCGTGCCACAAATTCGAGAAAGTCCCGCCGAACGCGAATTTACGCAACAGCCTCTTATTGCAGCGACAGGGTCTTTGGTACGCGCAGTTTTCTTAAGAGGTTGAGGTAACGAGAATAATCCAGCTTCTTAAAAGATTCCAAAGCCCCGCTGTACGATTGTTCAGCCTGATTAGTCTTTCCGATCTTCTCGTAAATTCGGGCTTTGTCAGCGAGAATTGAAGCAGATGAGCGCTCATAATACTGAAGAGCCTCGGCAGGTCTTTCCGCTTTGTCGTAAAGGCTACCTATCAAGTACAACGCTTCGGTTTCCCCGTGGTTGTCTCCTGCTATGCGCGCTTTCCAAAGGAGCCGAAATGCTTGAAGCGACGGGTCAGGTTTAAGCCCAATCGAAGCAGCCAAGTTCCTAGCTCTGACAACCAGTGCTTTGTCCGTCTTGGACGCGCCATTTGCAACGGCCTGGGCCATTGCACGGGTAAGATCTTCCAGAGCCCCCGCTTTATCCCCTAATTGTTCTTTTAGGAGACCGCTCTGGCGGAAAACGCTTTCCTCACCCTTGTGCATCCCCAGTTTTTGGCGAAATGCGAGTGAAGCTGTCAGGCCTGCGAGAGCTTTCCTGTATTCTTTTTGACGAGCGTACTTGTCTGCTAGCCGCTCCAAGACTATAATCATATGTCCTTCATCATTGATTTCTTTAAGTTTTTTCAGTTCTACCAAATCGTCGCGGGGGCCTTTTCCCTTTGCGCTCCTCGCCTCGGTCAAGGCAGGCCCTTCCAGATGGAGGCGGTTCACAGCAGCCAGAGCTTTGGGGGAAGGGACACCCTGTTCACGGGACAAAGCATTATCCGCACGGCCCTTTGTTTCCGTCTGTGCAGGCTTGTCCTGGGCAATGGAATTTTTCCCTCCGGCAACAACGCTCGCCTGCGGAGGTTTTATGTCGGAGGGCTGAACTGTATTCCGAGAGTCGGTTCCCTTTTGGCGAACGCCTGCGATGGGCCGCATCGGAGCGCCACCCCTTCCGGATTCACTCCAAATCATGGGCCCTCGGCCGATGTTGACGAAGCTTTCAGTTTTGGAGTTTCCGGGACTTTGGCCCGTCTGCTCTTTTGCCGGAACTGCTTTTTCCTTAGCCACAACTGCGGGCTGCTGATTGCCCTGAGAAGCTTTGGCCTGAGTCGGGGGAGAGATCTTCTGCCGATTTTCGGAAATAGCCTTCTGCGGAACTGCTCGCTCCTCGGGCGGAGCTGACGCCGGTTTGGCCACGCGCTCGGGTGCACGGCCCTCGACCAGGTCAGTTACCGTCTTTGCCAGCTTATAATGACCTCTCGAAGCCGCCTCTTCTATTGCCTTCGAATATAAAGCCGAAGCCTTATCCTTGTTGCCTGTGATTTTTTTGTTTGAAGCCAGTTCCACTAGCGTCAGAATGGTTTCATCGCCTGCCTTGAGACGGCTGAAAAGCTTCAGCGCCTCTTCAAAAAAGCCCGCGGCCCTAGGATGATCCCCCATCCTTGAGTAGAGTCTACCTGTTTCAAGACAGCTCCAGGCGATACCATGAGAATTCTTGTTTCTTTTCTCAAGCTGGAGGACGTCCTCGAATCTAATCAGAGCCTTTCTGATTTCAGACCGTTCCCAAAACTGGACTCCTTGGCCATAAATTTCTGCCGTGGCAGGAGAAAATGATTCCAAGGCTCTTTTCCTGGATCGGCTGTTCAATGCATCGAGACTTTCTATTCCCGACTCCTCTGCCGCAGAGGATTTGCTCATTTGCTTGGTCCCCGCGTCATGAATCGGCCGTGCAGGAAGTATTTCTCGAGTGCGGCTGGGCTGCCTTTCCGCGAGCTGGTTGGAGACGGTCTTTTCCCGAGGAGAATTAAGGGTGATATTCCTGTCATTCGGAACCGTGGGGGCGGAGACAGGTTTGCTTGGGGACAAACCTTTTTCAAGAGTGGTTATCCGCTTCTCCACCGCGTCCGTTGTGGCACGATCTACGATGAGACCGAGCGCCAACTGATACATCTTCAGGGCCTTGTCTTTTTCTTCCACCTGTTCCAGAGACTCTGCCATGAAAAGAAAAGACCTATAATCGAGTGGCTGAAATGAAACCGCCGATTCGAACTCTTTTATTGCGCTTTTGTGGTCTCCTTGGCGAGCATGAACGATCCCGAGGTTCGTGTGTACCTTGCCCTGCAGTTCTCCCAGCTTTAGAGCCGCTTCGAAGTCTTGTATGGCCTTATCATGACGCCCCTGCTGCACGTAGAGCATGCCACGGTTGTTCAACGCATGGGTATAATTGGGCTTGATTTCAAGAGCCTTGGTGTAATCCGAGAGCGCCTTTTCCAGGTCACCTGTTCTCTTGTAAGCCACCCCCCTGTCATTGAAATAACGGTAATTATTAGGATCTGCTTTTATCGCGAGCGAAAGCAAGTTCACAGCGGTCTGAACATCGCCTCCCTGGAGGGCCTGGAGGGCAGAGCTGTGACTATCCTGGCCTCCTCGTATTGGAACCGCTTCAGAGGAGGCTGCGCCGAAAATCGACACCAATAAGAGGAGAATCACCGGCATGAGTTTCATTGCGGCTTCCTTCGCGGCTCTGGGATGTGCCTGCCCAAGCTCCGGCAATTCTGTTCCTGCCGCAGCTTCATCACATGGATCAATCAATTCCCTGGGAATCCATGGTGCAAAGTCACCGAGCCCTGTTCTCGGTGAGACCGAATTGGGCAAGGAAATCCTTGATGAAAGCAGCTACCTCGTCGAGCACAGCCGGAGCCTTTTCCACAAAAGTGGCTTGCTTCACCGCCGTGCAAAAATCTGGACGAGCTGCGGCGTTTGCCTTGATTTGACCGTCAGACGTGCCTTCAGCATTGTAACGTTCATAGCCGACTGCCAATGCGCCTCCCACGGCTACCAGCACGATCAATATACCGATTGCGACAACCTTCGTACCATACCTCATAATTAATCCTCCAGCCTTTGGCCCTAAAATATCTAGTTTAACGTTATTATTATAACATAACATACTGAAAAAGAGAAGCCTTGCCATTCAAGAACGGGTCTGTCCAAAATATCAGGCTCATGGCGCTTTTCCCGAGGTCACAAAGGCACGTCAAGTCCGGGAAAGCCGGTGGGTAATGCGGCAGTCTTCGAAACCTTTCGCTGCGTTCCGCATCAAAAGAAGCAGGGTGTTTGATTGCGGCCAATCCGTACATAGTCAAGAAAGGAAT
Source organism: uncultured delta proteobacterium (assembly GCA_963786905.1). GTDB lineage: Bacteria > Desulfobacterota > Desulfomonilia > Desulfomonilales > Desulfomonilaceae > CAWBBA01. Next base: position 62,491 of record CAWBBA010000043.1, read on the forward strand.
ACGTCTGTGAAAAGCATCAGAGAAATCATGAAAGACAGGAACATCGCGAAACTCGTTGACTGGGACCTCCATCCTTTTGATGCCGTGACCAGGTACTTGGAATGGGGCACCAACTGGTCTCGGGGCCTCGATCATGCGAAATCGTGTAACGAAGAGTGCGTCTATTTTAAGATAAACGCCGTGGATAAGCCGCCTCGGTTAGTTATCGTGCGCCAGAGTCACAAAGACTACGAAATAATCTCAGAGGTGGAAGCGCCACAGGACCTTATTGACGAATCAGTAAGATTCTTTGCGTGCAACAACCGAGCCTGTGGCATCACTGAGGAGTTGAGATCGTGGCTCAAGTCTGAAGCGAACAGGGCCGCATGAAGGGCCTCCGTCTGCTTCCCAATAGGAGTCTTCATGAACTCCGCTGCTGTGTGTCAAAGATGGCTCGAATATGATAACCACCAAACCGCGCGCAATTTTCGTTTCAAAATGCCGCTGCTCGCAATGCACGTCGAATCCTTTTTTTTGGCCCGCATCTATAATAGTATGTTATGGTTTTCGCGCGAAAGTTGATGCCGGAAATTCATCGAAAGGAGCACGATTATGAGAGAAGAGGTTCAGGCAGCTCTCGATACAGTTCGTCCGCAGCTTCAGGCTGATGGAGGAGATGCAGAGATCGTCGAGATCACCGAGGACGGAGTGGTTAAGCTTCGTCTTAAAGGGGCTTGCGGGGGATGCCCCATGAGTCAGATGACGCTGAAGATGGGAATTGAAAGAGTCCTCAAGCAGAAGGTCCCCGCGGTGAAGAGCGTAGAATCAGTGGCTTGAAAGCCGAGCACGACATATCCTCCTGTCGGTTCCGCGTCATGGGTGAAGTTGCTTCAAGAAATTCTCTAGAATTGCGGCATCTGGTGCAATAGCGACTTCCTCACGTGATCGTTGACAACTCACAAGAGATGGATGTATTCTGTAAATTACCTTACCCGGGAATCCATAAATCTTATTCTTGGAAATTCTCATAGAGCGAAGGAGTATTCTAGATGCCGTATCGAATCGTCGCGGAAGAATGCAAGGGGTGCCAAACGTGCGCCAGGGCCTGTCCTACTCGGGCCTCCACCGGAGAAAAGAAACTACCACACAGCATCGATGTTTCACGATGTATCGAATGCGGGGTATGCGGGAGAGGTTGCCCCTACGGAGCGATTAGAGACGCACAGGGAAATAAGCCCGAAAGAATTAAGCGAGCAGAATGGCCCAAGCCGTATGTTTGGGCAGAGGATTGTGTCGGTTGCGAAGTCTGCTCCGCAGTTTGTCCGTTCCAGGCGCTTGCTATGGGAGAAATGAACAACGAGACGATTGCCGGTCTGTACGATCCAAAGGCGTGTGTAGGGTGCGGCCTTTGCGAACAGGCCTGCCCGGTTCACGCCATCGAGCTCGTGTGGCCTCAGCCCTCCAAAAAATCAGCCTGAACAAAGCACTATAGGGAGGAGGCTTTCTCGATAGAGAGTTTCCTCCCACTTCCTCCTCACAACACTCCTTGCGTTGACAAGCATTCGAATGCTCGTTATCATACATAATATGTTTGTAGATTGAAGTTTGGGCCACGGATATTCGTCCTTTTTTTTGTTACCATCAGAATATGGGGCCCAGGAATAGATGAATGCGCTAAGAAATGCTGCCATGCGGCCGAATGTAGCCGCAGGGATGAATGTAGTTAGAATATAATGAGACTGCAATATAGAGTTTATTTTGTTTTGAAGTAAACTACAGGCATAAGGGGAGGAATAATAATGTTGTACGGGACGGTTCTGGTAGCTGTCTATATATGAATTGTCGTAACCCCTTTGCTGCTGGTAGCAGCACCTCGACTTCACAGTCCTAACCTCATAGTCTACGAGATAGCCAGAAGTTTCGGCCTGGCCGGCTTTGTCATTTTGGCCATGCAGCCGATACTCGTGGCCAGACTAAAATGGATCGAGCGACCTTTCGGCATGGACATGCTGAGCCGCTTTCACAAGTCCATGGGTATTTTTGTTACGGTCATAATGGTGTCTCACCCGATTTTGATGGAACTTGGAGGCGGTCAGGTCCTCGGCTTCAGCCAGCCCTGGTATATTTGGGTCGGTAAAGCCGGCCTTGTGCTGCTGCTGGTCCACACCCTGATAAGCATGTATTCAAATCGGGTGGGGTTAAAGTTTGAACAGTGGCGCCGCATACATTACGTGCTGGCGCCTCTGATTATCGTTCTTGTGTTCGTTCACAGCGTGGAAGCAGGAGATGATCTAAAACTGCCACAAATGCAAGTCCTCTGGGTCATTCTGTTGGCTGCGGCGGCTGCGGCCTACATTTATCACAAGATCATTATTCCGGCACACCTTCGCCGCTCCCCTTATCGTGTGGTAGATGTCCAACCGGAGGCCCCCAAGGTTTGGACCGTGAAGCTCGCCCCTTCTGAAGGAGAGGCACTGTATGCATATCAGCCCGGACAATTTCACTTCATAACATTTAACCGCGGCCCCAATCTGCCGACTGAAGAACATCACTGGACCATTTCATCCAGCCCGACTCAGATAGGGTTTGTCAGTTCAACCATAAAGGAATCAGGAGACTTTACCGCAACGATAGGGCTGACCAAGCCTGGTGACACGGCCCTTGTCCAGGGCCCTTTCGGGCGTTTCTCCTACACACTTTACCCGAAGGAGAAAGACTTCGTATTCATTGTGGGAGGCATAGGTATAACGCCGTTGATGAGCATGCTCCGTCACATGCGAGATACCAAGGCCGAGGTCGACGTAATGCTCCTCTACGCTAACAGGACCGAGAAGGACATCGTTTTTCGGGAGGAACTGGCCGCAATAGAAGCCGGCGACGCGCCACGTCTCAAAGTCGTGCACATTCTTAGTGATCCCGAACCGAGCTGGAATGGCGAAACCGGCTATGTAGATCGGGATAAGATCGCCCGATACCTCTCGGACAACATGTCAGAAAAGGCTTTTTATGTTTGCGGACCGCCAGCCATGAACACGAAGGTTATTGAAACATTGTTGGCTATGGGGATACCGTACCCCCGCATTCATACGGAAATATTCTCTCTCTGACGGCCGTACGTTTCCAAGCCCATCGAGCGGACAAAGCGTATCGGCTCTGATGAAAGCCCGGGGAACGGAAACAGCAGGAGCTGGTCATGCGATTCAGATTGTTGAAGATTGTTACTTGGTTGGTTGTGGTGATAGTTTCTAAGCGTAGCTATTAGCGTGGCGCTACTGAGAGTATTCTTCTTTACCGGCGGTGAACACGGCCACAGCTCTGTGGTTACGGATACGGCCATCGCTGTGGTGGAGGTAAAGCCGGCCGTCAACTCTTACACTCGCGAATAGCAAGGCCGAACAGGAACTCATAGAGATCGCCCGCAGCAGTCTCCAAAGTTGAGGACAAGTCGGTGGGGACGGACATCCTGCCCGTCCTTTATAAACAGGCACGCTGTCTGTCCTCCGTGGACCTGCAATTCCGTCATCAGTTGGATTGCCTCAACAATCCGTGTCTGCCGTCGGCGCACAACCATTAGGCGGCTTCATGCCGGCCGCGTCAACGCCGCCTTCATTTTCTTGACCCATTTCCCGATATCATCAACTGAGTCCCCTCTCTGGACACGGGAAATTATTTCACTCCCAACTACAACCCCATCCACGTGAGGGCTCAGTTGAGAAGCTTGACTCGGGCTCGAAATCCCGAATCCCACCGCCACCGGAAGACGGCACAATTGCCTGACATGATCACATTTCTCCGCAAGACCGCCGGGCAGCGATCCTCTGGCCCCCGTCACTCCTGCTACAGACACGTAATAGAGGAAGCCGGCACCGTCCTGATCCATTTTCTTGATCCGAATATCAGGTGTGGTGGGCGTGGCCAAATAGATCCACGCAAGGTTCGCCTTGTCCGTGAGCGGCTTCAACCAGCGAGTTTCCTCCAGGGGGAGATCGACTACCAGCACACCGTCTACACCACACTCCTTTGCCCGGTCCACAAATCTTTCGGCTCCATAACTATGAATTGGATTGAAGTAGCTGAAGAAGATTATCGGAACCTGGCTTCGTGTCCGAATCTCTCCTATCATGTCCAGAGCCTTGTCCATGGTTATGCCGTTTTGGATGGCCTCAGTTGACGCTCTCTGTATTACAGGACCGTCAGCGACGGGATCTGAAAACGGGAAGCCGAATTCCAGCACGTCCCCCTCAGCGAGTTTCAAGAAAATCTCCAAAGACTTCTCAGCGTTAGGGAACCCTGCCACTGAAAAAGGGATAAATGCGGTGTCGCCATTGTCGTGTAATGATTTAAATTTTTGTGAAATTCGTTCCATGTTTCAGCTCCCCGTTAGCGCGTTTTCAATTATCGGCATGTCCTTGTCGCCCCGACCGGAGAGATTGACAATACAGATGTCGTCTTTGCCGAGACCGGGGAGCTTCTTTCATGGCCCAAGCCAGCGCGTGCGATGACTCCAGAGCAGGAATTATTCCCTCAGTGCGGCAAAGGATGGAGAAAGCTTCAAGCGCCTCATTATCTGTTATAGAGACATATCGGACTCGCGCGGTAATGTGCAAAAGTGCGTGCTCAGGCCCTACACCAGGGTAGTCCAATCCCGCGGAGATCGAGTGGGCCTCCTTTACCTGGCCTTCGTCATCCTGAAGTACAAACGAACGGGACCCGTGAAATACGCCCTCCCGGCCCGCACATATGGTGGCGCCATGTTTTCCTGAATCAAGCCCGTGGCCGCCGGCTTCGACCCCAATAAGCTCCACTTTATCGTCTTCGAGGAATCCGTGAAAAATACCCGCAGCATTGCTACCACCACCTACGCAAGCTATCACTTTCTTGGGGAGTTTATCTTCCGCTTCGAGGATTTGCCGACGCGTTTCCCGGCCGATCACCGACTGAAACGCCCTGACCATGAGAGGGTAAGGATGCGGCCCGGCAACGGAACCGATAACATAAAAGGTGTCATGTATGTGCGCAGCCCAATACCTCATGGCTTCGCTCATGGCATCCTTGAGCGTTGCGGTGCCCGCTGTGACGGGGACTACTTCGGTACCCATGAGCCTCATGCGGAATACGTTGGGGGCTTGCCGTCGCATGTCCTCTTCGCCCATGAAAACTCGACATTCCAGACCCAAAAGGGCAGCGGCAGCGGCTGTTGCCACGCCATGTTGTCCCGCGCCTGTCTCTGCTATGACTTTGAGCTTGCCCATGTGTTTGGCAAGTAGTGCTTGCCCCAAAGTGTTGTTTATCTTGTGTGCCCCTGTGTGAAGAAGGTCTTCTCTCTTCAGGTACAGCTTTCCTCCGCCAAGCTTCTCGGAGAGCCGCGACGCACAAAATAAGGGCGTCTCCCGACCCGCGTAGTTTCGCAGCAGGCTCTCCAACTCTCGTGCAAACTTGATAGACTGTCTGCTTGCGAAAAACGCTTCTTCCAATTCCAGCAAGGGGGTGACAAGGGTCTCAGGCACGAAGCGCCCGCCGAATTCCCCAAAGTATCCGTATGGATCAGGCCACTTGGCCTGGGTTTCTCCTGTTGCGTGTAGCATTCATGAACTCCTTGATCTTCTGATGGTCTTTAATTCCCGGCTCGACTTCGACTCCTGTGGATACATCGACGGCAAACGGTTTGACTAGGCTCATAGCCTCTCTAACGTTGTATGGAGCCAGGCCGCCGGCCAGTACCGAGTCGTCGCCGGACGGCCTCGGATTCAGATTGTAAAAACTGATTGAGCAGTTCCCAATCCGCGGGCACCCCTGTGCCTCCCCATGCTCCTACGACTCCTGTGTCGATGAGAACGGATGAAACTGCATATCTCGACAGTTCAAGTTTTCCTTTCGCGGGGTCAAAGCGAACAGCTTTGATCACCGGCCGCTTGTATGCGGCGCATTCCTCAGGCGATTCCTCCCCGTGAAGCTGAACCGCGTGAAGACCGCATCGATCAGCTATTCTTTCCACTTCTTGCGCGGGGAGATTTACAAACACCCCGACGGCCATTGTGAAAGGGGGCAAGGTGCTGATTATTGCCGCGGCCTTTTCGGGAGCAATATAGCGCGGGCTGGCCGGATGAAATACAAAGCCCAGAGCATGAGCCCCTGAGCTTACTGCAACGTGAGCATCCTCCAAGCGCGTAATTCCGCATATCTTGACGCGAACCGCATGATCATGAATCGTCATGCAAAAAGCCCCTTATCGTGGCAGCAGGGTCTGCGGATGTTACGAGGCTCTCTCCAATGAGAAAACCTCTAAATCCCGCGTCCGCAAGTCGGACGATCTGGCCACGCGTCTTGATACCACTTTCGGAAACGGCAATACATTCTTCAGGGATGTGCTTAATCAAGTTGAGAGAGGTGTTCACGTCCACGTGGAAGGTATTGAGGTCGCGGTTGTTGATCCCGATTATCCTGGCGCCGGTTTTGAGGGCCATTTCCACCTCATCGGCATCGTGAACTTCGACCAGCGGCTCCATTCCCCATTTGCGGCCCTCTGTCATCAGGGAACCCAGGGACTGAGCGTCCAGCAGAGCGGCGATGAGGAGAAAAGAGTCTGCTCCCGAGGCCCTTGTCTCTACCACCTGGTAAGGGTCCAGTATGAAGTCCTTGCGAAGCACCGGCAACGAGACAGCGCTCTTGACCATTGTCAACGCACTTAAGCTGCCAAAAAAATGATCAGACTCGGTAAGAACTGAGACCGCTGAAGCGCCCCCTTGCGCATACGCTCTGGCAAGCTGTTCCGGATCCGCATCAGGCCGGAGTATTCCTCGAGAAGGCGAGCCTTTCTTGATTTCCGCTATCACATGTATGCGGGGCCCCGCGAAGACTCCGGCGAAGTCCACAGGCGGCTTCGTCTGGTGAGCTCTTTGTTCAAGTTCGTCCCGGCTCGTTCTTTTCATCTCTTCGGCCAGTCGAGCCAGGCGGAAGTCCGCGATTTTGCCAAGTATAGTGCTCATTGTGCGGCTCTGAATTGCAGGAACTCATCCAGTTTTTGGCGCGCCTTCCCGGAATCTATGGACTCTGCGGCAACATGAAGACCGGCTTCCAAATCGTCCGAGACTTCAGCCACCACCAGCGCGGCAGCCGCGTTTATCAGGGCCACGTCCCGGCGGGGGCCGCATTTGCCGTCTAGCACGTCCAGAAGGTGCTGAGCGTTCTCCGAGGGGTTCCCGCCCTTGATCTCATCAAGGCCGCATGTGGACAGCCCGACGTCACGCGGTTCGATTTGCGTGGTTACTACGGTTTCACCCTTTAGAAGGGAAATCTTCGTCGGTCCGGAAAGAGATATTTCATCAAGCCCGTCCAGACCGTGCACCACCATGGCCGAACACGTGCCAAGACCGTGTAATGCCCATGCAATGGGTTCGGTCAGGTCAGGATCGTACACTCCCAGAAGTTGGTACGGGGCGCGCGCAGGGTTTGTGAGAGGTCCCAGCAGATTGAACAAGGTCCGAATCCCCATCTCCTGACGTGGACCTGCCGCGTGTTTCATGGCCCGGTGGAAGACAGGAGCGAAAAGAAAACCGAAACCCGTTGCATTAATGCATTGCCCCACGGTCTCTGGGGTCTGATCCAAGTCCGCGCCCAACTCCCTGAGAACATCGGCGCTCCCGCATGAGCTGGAAACAGAACGATTGCCATGTTTGGCAACCCTCAACCCCGCTCCGGCAAGGATAAATGCTACGGTAGTGGAGATATTGAAGCTTCCGGCCCCGTCTCCACCAGTGCCGCACGTGTCAATCAATGGGGTTCCATTCTCCTCCACCGGAAGTGGGACAGCCTTGCTTCTCATGACGGTTGCAGCCCCGGTGATCTCGGCGACCGTTTCTCCTTTCATTTTCAAGGCGGTCAGCAAACATCCTATCTGCGCTCCAGTTGCGCTTCCTGACATGATTTCATCCATGGCCGCTTCCATTTCCTGCCGGCTCAAATTTTTCCCGTTTGTTGTTTTTCTGATAGCTTCTTTGAGCATTTTTTTGCCTCCTGTAGGAAACCGCTGGAAAGCGGTCATTTCAGCCATTTGTGGCCGTTTCGCTGGACGAGAGAGTCTTGTTCAGTCCCTCTTCATCACTGAGAGCTGACTTACAGACCAAATTCGAGTGGAATTTTGCTGTCATATCCAAAAAATTCTTGAGTATGCACTTTCCTGCCGGCGTGAGAATCGATTCCGGGTGGAACTGGACCCCTTCAATGGGACGGTCCTTGTGTCGGATTCCCATGATCTCCCCGTCATCAGTCCAAGCTGTTATTTGCAAGCAGTCAGGCAGAGTCTCCCAGTCCACGATTAAGCTATGGTAACGGCACGCTTCAAAAGGGCTGCTTATGCCTGAAAACAGGGCGCTGCCATTGGCAAATATGCGAGAGGTCTTACCGTGCATCAGTCGATCGGCTGAAACCACCTGTGCCCCGAAGACAGCGCCAATGGCCTGGTGACCCAGGCAAACTCCGAAGATGGGAATCTTATCTCCTAGATCGCGGATTACTTGCATGGATATGCCCGCGTCCTGCGGACCGCCGGGACCTGGGGAAATGATCACAGCACGTGGGTTCAGGTCGGTAATCTCCTGGAGCGTGATACAGTCATTTCGCCGGACTAGCACCGTTTGTCCCAGCTCTTGAAAATACTGAACCAGGTTATAGGTAAACGAATCGTAGTTATCGATGACGAGTAGCATCAGGTTCTCCTTTCCAAATTGTGAGCCAGAGCCAGGGCCGTTCTCATGGCTTGGGCCTTGTTCATGGTCTCTTCGTATTCGCGTTCCGGGATGGAATCCGCCACAATGCCTGCACCGGCTTGAAAATATGTGTGAGATCCTTTCATCATGACCGTGCGTATGGTGATCGCCATATCCATGGCTCCTGTGTAAGAGAAATAGCCTACACAGCCTCCGTACGGCCCCCGCCGTTCAGGTTCCAGGGCTTCGATGATCTCCATGGCCCTGATTTTCGGGGCGCCGGTAAGTGTCCCCGCGGGGAAAGTTGCTCTGAGCACATCGAAGGAGTCTCGACCATTTGCCGACTTGGCTCGGACATTGCTCACCATGTGCATGACGTGAGAATATCGTTCGACCGTTTTGAAGGCGTCCACGCTGACGCTGCCGGGCTCGGCGATGCGTCCGAGGTCATTGCGCGCCAGGTCCACCAGCATTACGTGCTCAGCCGACTCTTTGGGGTCTTCGAGGAGCTCGCGTTCCAACTCCGTGTCTTGCGAAGGTGTCTCTCCGCGCGGCCGCGTTCCAGCAATGGGTCTCAATACGGCCTCGCCGCTTCTCATCCGTACCATGACCTCGGGGGATGCCCCCGCGAGCACTTCATCCCCCATACGCAGGAAAAACATGTACGGCGAAGGGTTGATCATTCTCAGGCCGCGATAAACACTCAGAGGATCAGCGAGCCCATCCCCCTGGAATCTTTGAGAAAGAACTACCTGTATAATATCCCCCGCCTTTATGTGCCGTTGGGCCTGGTGCACCATCTGTTCAAAGGCACCCTGAGACATATTTGGTGAGAATACCGGAGAATCGGTCTGGGGCTTGTCGGCTGCCGCCTGTGCGCAGCGGGAGCGAAGCGACTGTTCCAGGTTTTCCAGTCTGGCGCAGCCTTCCCCGTATGCACTCTTCATTGATGAGGTTTCGTCCAGCGAGACAGTGGTTATTAAGAGGATCTTGTGTAAGAAATTGTCGAAAACAACCAGGTCGCGGGTCACCATAAACCAAGCGTCATAAAATCCCGGGCCCGGCTTACCGAGATCCGGGATCCGCTCAAAATCACGTACAACATCGTATGATAAGAAGCCTACGGCTCCGCCGAAAAACTCCGGTAGGCCGGGAACGCGCACAGCACGGAACCGTTCCATGATTTGTTTCACCAGACGGGTCGGATCAGAAACTCCGCCTATGGTTTCCGCGCCTTCGTCTGTGTGAATCTCGACCGTTCCATTCCTGGATTTGATGATCGCCCTGGGATCTGAACCGAGGAAGGAGTATCTGGCCCACCGCTCACCTCCTTCGACGCTCTCCAGGAGAAAAGAGCTTTGTGAGTCGTCGATCTTCAGCAAGGCCGAAAGAGGGGTGTCGAGGTCTCCTGGCATCTCGGTGGCCATAGGGATCAGGTTCCCCTGGCGGCAAAGTTCCTTGAAGTCTTCATAGTTTGGTTTGATCATGTTTATCAGCCTCTCGGGTCGTACTATGATTCTAATTCGCATTCCGTCAGGGAATTCAGAGATGCGGAAATTCCGTCATTCCCGCGAAGGCGGGAATCCAGTCTGGTCCCGGACCCGGCGTCTGTAGGGGCAGACCTATGTGTCTGCCCTTCCCTGGGCGGACACGCAGGTCCGCCCCTACGATGGATTTCGCCTTCGTGGGAATGACGGATTAGCGGCTTCTCGTGCAGCTTCGACCCTGTGTTACTCATTGGAATACGCATTGTTCCATGCCCAGAACGCGAAAAGGCCATGGGCTGTCTGCCCATGGCCTTTTTTTCATTCAGATGCTTATTTCAGTCTCTTAAGACTTTATGTCGCGGCTCAGGCAGACCTCCCGTGTTCGATTTTCCAGCACCACCACCAGTTTCGGTTGCTTATGGATATCATGGGTTTGCTACCTGTGACTCAACACCATATAAGACTGCGGCTCTAGTTGTCAACACTCTTTTCTTCAGGGGGTAATAGCGGTGCTTGAATGCTCTCTGGATTTCGATTCTCTATACGGCCACGTGTGAAGTGGAGACGAAGATGTTGCGAACGTGAGTAGGGCCACGGTGCCGCGGTTTGCGAGAATCCCCCACATGACTTTCTCAGCAGTGCTCCCGTGACTCAGCTCTTCACAGTCTTCGAGGAAGCCTCTATCATCGCGGCCAACCCCAGGTAGTAAGAGTTTGCTCCAAAGCCCGAAATCTGACCCACACAGACCCCCGCGATGACCGACCTGCGGCGAAAGTCCTCACGAGCGTAAATGTTGGACAAGTGGACCTCTACAGTCGGGATTCCTACTGATGCAATCGCGTCCCGGAGAGCCAAGCTGGTATGAGTAAAGGCTCCAGGATTGATTAGCATCCCGTCTGCCCACCCTATTGCCTCGTGGATGGCGTCGATCAAGACACCCTCATGATTGGACTGTAAGCAGCGGAGTTCGAACCCCAGATCTCTTGCCCGGGCAGCCAATTCCTTGTCGATTTCGTCTAACCCAACTCGACCGTAGATGTCAGGCTCTCTGACGCCGAGTAGGTTAAGGTTCGGACCGTGCAAGACGAGAATTTTCATCGCCATCCCCCAACGGTTAGAAGCCGGTTACATAATGTGGTCTCTGGTCCTTTCGGCAAAGACCGGCAATTCCGAAACGTCGGCGCCAAGTGTAGCCGCACGAGACCGACCAAGTCAACATAAAGGACCTGAGCCGTGCGCTGCTGAAAGGCAAAAAAAAGCCCGGTCATGCCGGGCAATAAAGGGTATGGTGTTTGATTTACTGATGCTGTTTATCTCATAAAAATAAGCCGTTGTCAATAACTTTAATAAATAACATGATATTATTAGTGTATAATATTGTTATTCCAAGTTAATATTACTGCTAATAGAACAAAGGCCGACAAGGGCCCAATCATTCACCAGCCGGCAGAGGACGGCTGGGAAATGAACCGAGAACCTTGACCATGGTCCTTTTGCCGGCTATTTCTTTTAAACAAGTAGCCACTTCCGCGTCATCTCTGTGCCCTTCCAGATCTACAAAGAAAGCATACTTCCAGGGAACGGCTCCCCGATCCGGGCGGGATTCTATCCTTGAGAGGTTTATTCCATGCTGCGCAAATTTTATTAATATCTCGTGCAACGCGCCGGGTTTGTCTTCGGTCCAGAACACTATTGATGTTTTGTCATCACCTGTCGGCAGCGGTTTCTGGCGCCCCAGGGCAAAGAATCGCGTAATATTTTCCGGGCGGTCTTGAATGCCTCGTCGAATTATTTGCAGGCCCAGTCTCATGCCAAGTCTTTCGCTTGCGATTGCCGCGATTCCTTCATTCTCCATCGCCTGTTCCGCTGCTCTAGCAGTGCTGGACGTCTCTTGCAGCCGGATCCCCGGAAGCTTGTCGGCCAACCACTGACGACACTGGGCCAGGGCCTGGGGGTGGGAGATCACCTGCCCGATATCCTCGATTCTTCCGGTAAGATTCATCAGCGCGTGGCTTACCCTTAGGGAAACTTCTCTGCATACGCCGATCGAGGAGGTCATTAAAAGGTCCAAGGTTTCGCGGACAGAGCCTTCAATGCTGTTCTCTATGGGCGCTACGGCATAGGTGACGCCGCCGTGGATGACTTCTTCAAAGACGTCATGCACAGTCATGCAAGGGAGAAATGAGGCTGAATGCCCGAACATCTGTATAGCGGCCTCATGGGTGTACGTGCCGGCCGGCCCCAGGAAGGCTATGGTCACGGGAGTCTGCAAGGCTCTGGATCCTGAGAAAATTTCTCGGAACACAGCCGACAAGGTCTGCTCGGAAAGTGGGCCGGGATTCTCGGACGCGAGCCGTCGAAGGATTTCCGCCTCCCGCTCTGTGTCAACAACGTTTCGAGCGGCCGCGGATTTGAAGTGCCCAATGTCTTGACACAAGTTCATTCTTTGATTGAGGAGTTTGACGATATCACGATCCAGCTCGTCTATTCTTTCGCGCAGCTCTTCAAGGGTGTGTTTGGTCATGGTCCGCCCTACTCAAGCAAGTATCATGGATAACCTTGTCTGAATTATTCACAGAAAGGTGTATGAATTCAAGCTCCGCGAGAAACCTCTCGGGCAAGTTAGGTAACCATTCAGTTACGGGTGACTGTGTCATTGCCTTCGCCCTGCTTGCAATGACACAGTCACCCCGGACTTGATCCGGGGTCCAGACTGGATTCCGGCGTACGCCGGAATGACGATTGCTGTGCCAAAGCTGAGATTGCTTCGTCGTTTCACTCCTCGCAATGACACGCCACCCACAATCCCCCACTTAACTGAAGGGTTACCGCCTTGGGCAAAAAAGTCTTGACAGAGTTTTCATTCCATCGTATTTCTATAAGTTACGAGGCAGTTTAAATCTATGACTCAGTTCCAACAGTTTAGCGTGTTTAACCTCTATTTTTGGTGGTACTATTTTGTACCCTGTCGAGGGTGACACGCGCTCCTGCTGATAACTAGTCATACAAAGAAATAAAAAGATGCGGAGCAAGCGCTCCGCATCTTTTTTTATTGGAGGAAAAGAAGATGGTGGTAGTCATGAAAAAAGAAGCTAGTGAGGGACAGGTGGCGCGGGTACTGACCAAGGTGGAAGCCCTGGGATTGATGGCCCATGTCTCCCGAGGCAAGATACGGACCATCGTTGGCGTTGTCGGCGACAACAGCGCCGTGGATGGTGGGACCTTCGAGTGCCTGGAAGGGGTCGAACGGGTGGTCCCGCTCTTGGGGCCCTTCAAGCTGGCCAGCCGTGACTTCAAGAAAGAAGACACGGTCTTCTCCATCGACGGTTCCCAGATTGGGAGCAAGAAGATCATCATCATGGCCGGTCCCTGCGCGGTTGAAAGCAAAGATCAACTGATACAGACCGCTCTGGCGGTGAAAAAGGCAGGGGCAACAGCTCTCAGGGGCGGCGCTTTCAAGCCGAGGACTTCCCCGTACAGCTTTCAAGGCATGGGGGAGGAAGGCCTGAAGCTTCTGGCGCAGGCAAGGGACGTGGCGGGCCTGGCGATCGTAACCGAAGTCACAACACCGGAACAAGTTCCGTTGGTGGCCCAGTACGCGGATGTGCTACAAGTCGGCGCGCGGAATATGCAGAATTTCGCTCTGCTCAACGCGGTGGGCGAATCCCACAAACCAGTTCTCCTGAAACGCGGCCTCATGAGCACTATTGAGGAGTTCCTTAACGCTGCGGAGTACATACTTAGCCACAACAATCCTCGCGTGATCCTCTGTGAACGCGGAATCCGCACATTCGAGACTTCCACTCGCAACACCGTTGACATTAACGCGATCCCTGTTCTTAAAGCCCTGAGCCACCTTCCCGTGATGGTAGATCCGAGCCACGGTACTGGAAAACGCGAATACGTGCCCGCGGTGAGCCGTGCCGCCATTGCGGCTGGAGCTGACGGCCTTATCATTGAAGTCCATCCGGATCCTGAGAATGCCATGTCCGACGGCGCACAGAGCCTTCGTCCCCATGAGTTTGAAGCACTGATGAACGAGCTCCGTCCGGTAGCCGAGGCGGTGGGGAGAACCATCTAGGGTGGAGACTGTTGGACAGGTGGCCCAGTAGCTTAGACGGGCGCATATGTTAGCTATTCAAGAGGATCAAATAAAGATTACCAGCGGCAATGTTTTTACAAGCACCTAATGCAAAAGGATAATCCGTGAGGCTTTCGGATGCGACAATTACAATTGTGGGCCTGGGGCTCATGGGAGGCAGCCTTGGTAAAGCTCTGGTGAATGGCGGAGCTTGCCGGCAGGTGCGGGGACTCGTAAGGCGTCAAGCTGCCGCGCAATTAGCTGTGGCCGCTGGAGCGGTTCACCTTGCAGGCACAGACCCCCAAGGGCTCCTCGGAGAAGCTGACCTGGTGGTTTTTGCAACTCCCGTCCGCACCATTGAACAGCAAATCGCAACTCTGCACCCATTCATGAAAACCGGCGCGATCATAACAGACATGGGTAGCGTCAAGCGGAACATAATGCAGGCTATGGAACAATTGCCACCCAACATCGGAGCAGTGGGCGGACATCCAATGTGCGGAAAGGAGACCCCAGGTCTTCAAGCCTCTGATCCGGACCTGTTCCGGGGCAAGGCATGGGTGCTCATACGACCTAATCAGACCCATCCTGAGGCATTAGAGCTTATCGAAGAAATGGTCACAGTTGTGGGCGCTCGGCCGCTACTCATGAGCGCGGATGACCACGACCTGATTGCGGCATGCGTGAGTCATCTCCCCTATCTTCTCGCAGCAACCCTCGTGGCGGTCGCCGAAGAAACTGCTCTGGAGAAGCCTGACGTCTGGAACCTGGCTTCCAGCGGGTTCAGAGACACTTCAAGGGTAGCGGGAGGTGATTTGACCATGATGATGGACATACTCGCGGCCAATCGAGACAGCGTGATTCAGATGCTTGAAACAGCCCAACGAATAATCGAAGCATTTACGCGGTCAATGGTCGACAACGATGAAGCGGGCCTGCGTGAAGCCCTGTCGCATGTGCACGACCGCAGAGTATCAATGTTTCATGAGCAATTGTCCCCTGAGGAGGGAACCCGAAAACATGGCTGACCGCAGAGCCCTCCGAATTCGTCCTGCGAGCCGCCTGCGCGGCGTCGTATCGCTGCCGGGTGACAAGTCCCTGTCGCATCGAGCCCTGTTAATCTCTTCGCTCGGGGCCGGGGTGTCGCGAGTCCGTAATTGCCGCGATGGCTGGGGTCACTCTTGCCATGATCGAGGGCCTACAGACACTCGGTGTACAGGTGACGGAAGAAAACAAGCCCAATCGCCTGCCCGGTGCTGCTGATCTGCTGATCACAGGCAAGAACCTAAGGGGGTTTACGGCGCCTTCCAAACCACTCAACTGCCAAGGCTCGGCCACCACAATGAGGCTGATGGCCGGTGTCTTAGCTGGCCAGGAATTCCAATCCACTCTTGACGGCAACCAACGCCTCCGGGCGCGGCCGATGGACCGTGTTGTGGAACCACTTCGTGCCAAGGGGGCTATAATCGAGACCGACAAAGGAAACGCGCCTCTGACCTTCTTTCCTTCTCTGTTGCAGCCATCCGAGCATTTCCTTCCCGTGGCCAGCGCGCAGGTAAAGTCCGCGCTTTTGCTGGCCGGCCTTTTCACTGACGGTCTCACGGCGGTCATCGAGCCTCATAAGAGTCGAGACCACACGGAACGAATGCTGAGAGGTCTGGGTGTGCCGGTAACAGAATCGGAAGACCCACAGGGCCGTCACCGCGTGACCGTCTCCGGAGCGGTGGCCTCACTGTCGCCACTGGATGTACAGCTTCCATCAGACCCGTCGTCGGCCGCGTTCCTTGTTACAGCGGGGCTGCTTGTTCCCGATTCAGATATTGAGGTTACGAACCTATGTCTGAACCCCGGGAGAACAGGATTGTTCGACGTCCTTCGCTCGATGGGCGGGAACTTGAGCGTGAACGACTATTCCGAATCCAACGGTGAACCCACGGGAACCATAGCCGTGGAGCCGGGAAACTTGCTCGGGACGACGATTCAGGGCTCCTTGGTTGTCAGGATGATAGATGAGTTTCCAATACTTGCGGTTGCGGCTACTCAGGCCCGTGGAACAACCACTGTCCGGGACGCCGAAGAACTCCGGGTAAAGGAAAGTGATAGGATTGAGAGTCTAGCTGAGGAACTGAATAAAATGGGGGCCGGCATCGAAACCAGGCCTGATGGTTTTACGCTCAATGGGCCCGCGAAGCTTACCGGCGCCGTCGTGAACGCTCGCGGAGACCACCGGTTGGCCATGAGTCTGGCAGTTGCGGGTTTGGTCGCCGAAGGGGAGACCCTCATTGAAGGATGGGAAATCATCAACGATTCATTCCCGGAATTTCCGCGCATCTTGAAACGGCTTGGGGCAGACGTGCAATGGTAACGGGCGCTACGCGGCTGGTCGGCATCATCGGGAATCCTGTCGCTCATAGTTTAAGCCCCGTGATGCACAACGCCGCATTTCATTCACTAGGAATGGACTGGCTCTATGTGCCGCTACCCGTGGAATCACACAACCTGGAGAAGGCGGTAAAAGGGTTGACCGCGCTCGGATTTCACGGAGCCAATGTGACTGTACCGTACAAAGAGAAGGTGATTCCGTTTCTGGACCGGGTTTCCACACCTGCTTCAGAGATCGGAGCTGTCAACACCATCACCATTGGCGCCGACGGCAGCCTCACAGGAGAGAACACGGACTGGACCGGTTTCTTGAGTCATTTGTCAGAAATCGGCTTTGACCCCGCAGGATATACTGCGGTAATACTGGGGGCAGGTGGCTCAGCGCGGGCAGTGGCCTATGCTCTGGTCTCGGTTGGGGCAAAAGTGGTGGTGTGCGGCCGGAATGCCGAGACATCCGCGGCCCTTGTTGAACGCTTACGAAAGCTCCATTCTAAAGAGCGTCCTGAGACTTGGACGCTTCAGAGACTACAGGGGATGGACCGGATTCTCGATCTGATTATCAATACGACGCCCCTGGGCATGGTTCCTCAGATCAATTCTTCACCGTGGCCGGAGGGGGCGCGATTTCCTGATTGCCGACTAGCCTATGACCTTGTGTACAACCCGCCTCGTACGCGTTTTCTCGAGCAGGCGCTTGACGCAGGGATCCAAGGGACAAATGGACTTGGAATGTTGGTCCACCAGGCTGCGATTGGATTCTCACTGTGGACCGGCAAACCAGCCCCGCTGGACGTGATGAAACAGGCGGTAGCATTATGCTGAGATTCCTCACCGCGGGAGAGTCCCACGGGCCTGAACTTACAGTAATTCTCGAAGGTCTTCCTGCGGGCATTTCAGTGGAGCGCGCAGATATAAATTCCGAACTGGACAGGCGCCGGCGAGGTGAGGGATCAGGCGGTCGAATGTCTATAGAGGAAGACCGCGTTAGAATCACAGGAGGCGTGATGGCGGGAAAGACCACAGGCGCTCCCGTTTCGCTGGTAATTGCCAACAAAGACTTTAGCGCGTGGCGTGACCGGGCTATTTCCCCCATGACAATCCCCAGGCCCGGTCACGCGGATCTGACTTCGGCCATAAAGTACGGGTACGGAGACCTTCGGTTGGGGCTTGAAAGGGCTTCAGCCCGGGAAACTGCGGCTCGTGTAGCCATGGGAGCACTCTGCAAGAAATTTCTTGCCCACTTTGACATAACCATAGGCTCACATGTGATTTCCATAGGCGCTGCTGAGGCCAAACTTCCCGAACAGCCTGATTTTGCACCACTTTTACTCCAGGCCGAGACATCGCCTGTCCGGTGTCATGACGAAGAGGCCACTGAGGCAATGATCGAGGAGATCAGAAAAGCGAGGGAGGCCGGCGATACGCTTGGAGGAATCTTTCAGTGCGTCGCGCTTAACGTCCCACCCGGTCTAGGGAGCCATGTGGAATGGGATCGGCGGCTCACTGCCAGGCTCATGGCCGCGGTGGGTTCCATCCCCGCCATCAAGGGGGTCCAGTTTGGCAACGCTTTCGCAGACGCCTGTCAGATGGGCTCTAAGGTTCACGACGAAATCCTGCCTGCCCAGAGTGGATCGACAACCGCTCTGAAACGTGGGTCGAACCGAGCGGCAGGCGTAGAAGGAGGAATATCCACCGGAGCCCCACTCCTGATCAGAGCAGCCATGAAGCCCATCAGCACGACTCTCAAGGGGATCGACTCTGTTAACCTGGCAACAGGAAAACCGGTCAAGACGGTCTACGAACGCAGCGACATTTGCGCTGTCCCTCGGGCATCTGTTGTGGCTGAAGCGATGGTGGCCTTTGTCCTTGCCGACGCGTTAATAGAAAAACTCGGCGGAGACAGCATCGAAGAGATGATGCCAAGATTCCGGAGCCTCCGGTCTTCCCAGCTCGAAGACCTTCCCATGGATAACATTCCTTGGAAATTCGGATACGATTGAAGACGACGTAGAAAACCGAGTTCAACCCTAATCTTCTAACGATTTTTGAGCATTATGACGGCATACGCAAACATTATTCTTACGGGTTTTATGGGAACCGGAAAATCTACCATAGGCCAGGCGCTCGCGGCGCGGCTGGGGTGGACATTTTTGGATACGGACTTAGAAATAGAGCGTCGCGCCGGGATATCCATTCCAGAAGTTTTCACCCGACACGGTGAAGCGCACTTCCGGAATCTTGAGAGGCAATTGTGCCGGGAGCTCATATCACGGCAAGGAACCGTGATAGCCACCGGCGGGGGGATGCCCTTGGACCCGGAGAATCGCAAGCTTTTAAGTTCCGCAGGTATTGTGCTCTGCCTGCGGCGCTCTATCGAAGAGATTCTGGCGCGGATCGGCAATAACGGGGGCCGTCCGATGCTTGAGGTCAAAGACCCTGCGGAGAGAGTAGACTGTCTTCTTCGTGAACGGGAAGCCTCGTACTCTTCATTTGCATACCAGGTGAACGCTACGGGTCTCTCAGTCGAAGAATCGGTGAACCGTGTGTATGAAATTGTTGAGAACGGGAAAGGCCCCTCAAGGTTTCTGGCAGTGAATCTTCCTGGGGGTGGAGGGTATACTATCGCCGTTGGACCCGGAAGCTTGGACCATCTCGGGGAGATGCTCAGAGACAGGGGTCTTACCTCGCGGATAGCCGTGGTCACCGATTTTAACGTCACGAAGCTCTACGCGGATCAAGTTGTAAGCGCACTCGAGGACGCAGGGTTCAAACCGTTTATCTGCACTATTCCGCCAGGCGAAGGGAGCAAAAACCTTGGGCGGCTAAGCTCGATCTATCAGTCCTTCTTAGCAGGCCGACTGGATCGTCGCGGCGCCGTAGTCGCTCTGGGCGGAGGGGTGATTGGAGATTTGGCCGGATATGCTGCGGCAACCTATATGCGGGGCGTAGCCCTGGTGCAGTGCCCGACCACCCTTTTGGCTATGGTTGATTCCAGTGTGGGCGGTAAGACTGGTGTGGATCTCCCGGAGGGGAAAAACCTTGTAGGGGCCTTCAAACAGCCCATTCTAGTTGTTGCAGACACTCAAGCTCTCGCCACGCTCCCGGAAAGAGAAATACGGATGGGCATGGCAGAGCTTATCAAGCACGCTGTCATCGGTGACCCTGAATTGTTTGAGGCTTTGGAGCGTTCGGACAAGGCGTCCGGTCTGGATGCAGCCCTAATTGCGCGTTCGGCCAACGTCAAGGTTAGGGTGGTGGAGGCAGACCCATTTGAATCGGGGCCGCGTGAAGTCTTGAACCTTGGGCATACAGTAGGTCATGCGGTCGAAAAGTGCAGCGAGTACACTGTGGGTCACGGAGAGGCCGTCTCTGTAGGTCTGGTCGCCGCGGCAAGAATTTCAGAAAAAATGGGGCTTTGCGAGTCTACTGTGCCGGACAGGTTGGAATCCCTTTTGTGCCGAACCGGACTGCCGGTTCGGCACAGTGCGAACCCTGACGATCTTATTGACGTCATGGCCGCGGACAAGAAAGCCGTTGAGGGCCGTGTGCGTTTCGTGTTGATCAAAAGTATCGGTCAAGTGGAATACGGCATCGAGGTAAGCCCGAATCTTCTCGGCCAGGTTTTGGAGGCCCTTAAGAACCGCTGATAGGCTCTTCGAAAGCTCGATGCTGAATGTTCACGAGAAGGTCTGGAAAGCCTCAGAAACGGTCCTGAAAACCTAACTTCATCGACCATCCCCAACTATATGTTTTGAACAGATATCCTCCGCTATTCTCTCTTCTGCGTCCGTTGAATCCATGCATTCATTTACTCAAACACTCCTGACGTCTCTCTTTTTCTGACCCGGATGTGACCGAGCCTTCTTGAAACCGAACCAGAACTGGTGCATAATTCTATTGCTACGGGGCGATTGGCCGGTTGCCGTTCTTGCTCGCGACCTCAACTTCTTCATCGAGACAACGGACAACAAACCCTGCACACGTTGCTCAGCCCTGTCGCCGTACAATGGTTTCTCTTGGCCCCGCATGACGGAGGTCTCATGACTTTCTATCGGCTCTTTATGATCGTGATCTTCCCGCTGACCGTGTTGGCCGCTTGCTCGTCAAAGCCGGAGCAGAAGCCGCCCCCTCCGCCTATGAATGTGGGTGTTCTCAGTGTGGACCGAGGCGTCATAGAACATACCCTTGATATGTCCGGGACTCTCACTTTCATCGCTAACACCACTGTATCTTCCGAAGTGTCGGCCCAGGTAAAGTCGTTGGAAGTCACGGACGGCCAGCCCCTTAAGGAGGGCCAATTGCTCTTGGTTTTCGATGATACCAAGATCAGAGAAACCGCTAATCAGGCGCAGGCAAACCTTCAAAAGGACGAGGCAACCCTTACATTTAACAAAACTGAATGGGAGAAGAACCTGGGACTGCTCAAGACCGGATCCGTGAGTCAGACCCAGTTCGACCAGAAACTCTCCTCTTATCAGAACGCGGTGGCACAGGTGGAGGCAGATAAGGCGGTTCTGGCAAAGGCCAACGAGGATCTGAAGAAAACGAGAGTATTATCCCCCATCACCGGCCTGCTTTCGAATCGATACATAGAGAAGGGCGACTGGGTATCTGAAGGCGGAAAGCTGTTTCTGGTCAGCGATTACAGCAGAATTTATCTGGAGGCTTTTCTCTCGGATATGGAAGTGGGCAGACTGGATGTGGGAAAAGTAGTCAGAGAAGGAGTGGACGGGGAAGTCAGTGTGGATTCGTATCCCGGCAAGATCTTCAAGGGCAAGCTGACTTACATCCAGCCGGTCGCCAGTCAGGCGCGTCTTTTTCAGATCCGTATCTACCTGGACAATCCGGACTTGGTCCTACTGCAGGGGATGTTTGCGCGGGGGCGAATCGTGGTGAAAACCATACCAGGCGTGCTGAGGGTCCCGATAGGCGCTTTAATGGAGCAAGTCCGCGTCAATGATACGAACACAGTCTTTCTGGTGGACCAGAACAAAAAAGCCCAACTGACTCGCGTAAAGATAGGTACGACCGACCCGCGCTACGCACAGGTGCTCGAAGGGCTCAAAGAAGGAGAAATGGTGGTGGTTCAGGGTAAGGAGATTCTCAATACAGGCCAACCCTTGAAGACCACCGAGTTGCCGAGTCCCCAAAAGAGTGTTGCATCATCAGATAAAGAAACTTCCGAGAAATCGAATGGAATTCAGCGGATCTTCGAAACGCCCCACCCTGCTGCAAAGCCAATCTCCGCTGTGGGCTATCATCAATGAACCCCTGTTAGGTCATAGAAACAGCCAGAAGCCATTTGCAAAATAGAATGCTCCGACCACGCCAAGAACCAGCCCGAGATACCAGACACGCGGCTTCTTCATGAGAGCGGCAATAGAAGAAAGCAATATGGCGAGCTGAAATAATATCACCGCATATCCGAATGCCAGGGAATGCTTTACCGCAACGTCCCGTTGCTCTTCCAAGCTCTTTGCCTCCTTTTGGATTTCAGCCTTTTCTTCATCATATTTTCTTATCTTTTTGTCGTACGACTGAATTTTTTGCCCATATTCCTCAACAGTATTTTTCGGGCCGGTGTTGCCCAGCACCTTGAGTTCGAGTTCCAGCTTCTCTTTCTGTAATTCGTAGAGATACCCCTTGATACTCTTTGCCTGATAGTAAGCCCACTGATCAGACGCCTGGGTTTGCCTGAGTATTGACCTATTGGAAAAGCTCCCGACTCTTAAGGTGGACAGAGTTGCTCCCAGGGCCACAATAACGGTCGCCAGAGCGAGATAATTTAGCCATCCTTCTTTTTTTTCGGTCTCTTTCTTTTCTTCCATACTCGCCTCCTTTTTTTGATATGTGTTCTGATTCCTAAATTCGGTCATCTAAAATTGGTCGCGAAAGTAATCACGGATTGACTTGTGGCTGCCACTACCGTCTTGTCCACCAGTGTGTCTTCATTCCGCGAAAACTTTTGACAATCACTATGCTTTGACCAGTCGCGTATCTAGTAGTCCAACGGCTTTAGATCCACGGCCGGCAGGGACGCCGGCCCTACTTGTCTTGCGAAGGCGACGTTACGTCACCGATCTTGCTAGCCGAAGCACTAAAGAATCGGTTCAGTGCCTCGCTCACGCAGAGACTCATATCTTAAACGGCTATGCTGTCAAGAGGTCTCTGAGGTCTCACGTGTTTCTATTTCTTCGAGGCTAAGGCCGCTAAGGACCGAGTCCGGCTGAGTAACCACAGGATCGTTTGCCGGATCAGCCTCCGCATCGTTCATCTTGACGAGAAGCCACTGATTCTTCGCCTCCCTCCTGAAACGGACGAACGAATACCCGCCTCTAAGCTTTTTCCCCTCCAACCACACATTCAGATGACCTTGTTCGATGGCTGACTCAATCGAAAGTGTTTGGTCCCTATTTTGGGTGATGTTGCGATAGATCCCAATATCCCAGACAAGTACCACCCCTGCCCCGTCACTCTCCTTCAGGGATAGTGCCTTCGAAGTCAGCGTATTCCATAGGATGGTCTTCCGTAACCACCGCCAGTCGTTTTACGCTGGGATCCGACGAAGGACCTTTCGGCACGACCCAAGATTTGAGAACCCCATTCACCTCAAGACGCAGATCGTAATGCAGATTTCTGGCTTTGTGCTTCTGAATTACAAAGATGGGTTTCTCGCTGTCGGATCTTGTGGACTCCCCGGATGGTTCTCCTGTGCGAGTAAAATCCCTCTTTTCGCGATAGGGCTTGAGACGGTCCTTCTTTGTCATGGATTCAATATAAGAATGGTAAGCGGGCCTGTCTACTCCCTACACGTGCCACAATCCAACTCCCCGGCGTAGAGCCAGTTGAAATCTTATGGCAGAATGCATATCATTCAACTTTGCTCGTCGCAGGGCAAGCTGAAGCATTTGCGGAGACAAGGGGCTTTCGAAATGCAAGACAGGACTCACCCAACAGATGAATCTCATCGAATCATGGCCGCTCAACTGGACATGCCGCCGAGGCTGCTGCTGGGTCCCGGCCCCTCGAACATTCATCCTAGAGTGCGGCAGGCATTGGGCATGAATGAAGTAGGACATTTGGATCCGAAATTCATCGAACTTATGAATGAATCGCAAGAGCTTCTGCGTTACGTCTGGCAAACAGACAACCGTTTCACAATTCCAATCAGTGGCACCGGCAGTGCGGCTATGGAGGCTTCCCTTGCCAACTGCGTCGAACCGGGGGATGTGGTCCTGATCGGGGTGAACGGATACTTTGGCGAGAGGCTTTGCGAAATGGCGTCTCGTTACGGAGCCGATGTGCGACGAATGGAAAAACCGTGGGGCGAAGTTTTCACCCTCGACGAGATTGGTTCGGCCCTGGAAATTCACAAACCTGCAATTCTCGGCCTCATTCACGGAGAGACATCTACCGGCGCGCTCCACCCGATGCAAGGCGTCGGGAAACTATGCCGTGAATTCGACACCCTGTTACTCCTTGATACGGTCACAAGTCTCGGAGGTGCGCCGGTCTTCCTCGACCGATGGCACGTGGACATCGCATATAGCGGTGCCCAGAAATGCCTGAGCTGTCCGCCCGGCATCTCTCCACTTACACTCGGTGAGCGCGCAATAGACAAGCTCAACAGTCGAAAATCAAAGGTGGCCAACTGGTACCTGGACATGAACCTCGTAGGCAAATACTGGGGGAGTGAACGGACTTACCACCACACAGCGCCAATCAACATGAACTACGCTTTCCGGGAAGCCCTTCGTCTAATAGCGGAGGAGGGCCTTGAAGATCGATGGGAAAGGCACCGGGCCAATGCGGAGATGCTCTGGGAAGGACTTGAAGAGCTGGGGATAGAGTGCCACGTACATAAGGAGTTTCGCCTGCCCAGTCTCACAACAGCATTGGTACCTCCTGGGGTAGACAGTAAGGCTGTGAGCGCCTACCTCCTCCAGACCTACAACATAGAAATTGCGGCCGGGCTCGGTCAACTTGCGGGGAAGGTGTGGCGGATAGGACTGATGGGCTTCAACAGCCGTGCGGAAAACGTCATTCTGTTGCTGGAAGCCATGAAAAGGGCATTGGAAGTGATGAGTTAGAAGCGGAAAGGCTTAGGAAATTCTCTCCCTGAACCTGCGTCGCGCGGGGCGTGGAAGCCGATCCAACACACCCTTGCCGGCTATTCTGCTCAAGATCGGCCACAAAATCTGAGAGGCCCTTTGCCCGAGATTGAAAAGAGCAGGCGTTTTTGTCGCCAGAGTGTACCCGGCCATGGCCGAGCGTTCAAGCGACGACGTGAATCCTTCGCTCACCCTGCGCTCACGCAACATTTTCAGCAGCTTCAAGAGGGGCACCCTTACAGGACAGACGTCTACACATGCCCCGCAGAGTGTTGTGGCGTCTACAAGCGGGTGGGCCTTGTCCATCCCATCAAGTAGCTCGGTGAGAACAATTCCCATGGGGCCGGAATATGTGGAGCCGTACGCATGCCCTCCCACTACACGGTAAACCGGGCAAACGTTTAGGCACGCGCTGCACCGTATGCACTTGAGTATTTCACGGAAATCCCCGCCGAGTATTTCGGTCCGGCCGTTATCCAGAATTACTATGTGAAGGTCTTTGGCGCCTGTGGCCTCACCCGGCTTTCGAGTTCCGGTGATTAGAGAGAGATAACTGGAGAGCGGCTGTCCTGCCGCAGACCGCGGCAGCAGGCGGATAAACGATGGCAGGTCCGCGAGCGACGGGATGATTTTCTCGATAGTGAGGACTGCTACATGGAGTGGAGGGAGGGTGGTTACCATCCGTCCATTCCCTTCATTCGTGAAGATGACCAGACTGCCTGAGTCCGCAACGGCAAAGTTGGCCCCGGTAATTCCCGCATCCGCGGAGAGAAATTTTTTTCTCAGAACATTTCGGGCTATTCTCACCAAGACTGTCGGGTCATCCGAGTAGTCCACGCCGAGCTTCTCTGCAAATAGTTGCCCGACCTCCTGCCGGCTCTTGTGAATGGCCGGTGCGAGAATATGGGAAGGGGTCTCTCCTGCAATTTGCACAATGTATTCCCCCAGATCTGTTTCGACCACTTCCATTCCTCGAGCCTCGAGGTACGCATTGAGGTGGATCTCCTCCGTAACCATGGACTTGGCTTTCACAATCTTTCTTACACTGTGATCTTTGAGTATGTTGAAGACAATGTCTCTCGCGCTTTGGCTGTCTTTCGCTCGATGCACCATAGCGCCTGCCCGGCTGGCTTTTGCAGAAAAGCGGTCGAGGTAAGCCGGTAAATTATCCAAAACCTGCATCCTAATTGCCGAGGCCGCATCTCGCCAGGCTTCCATCGGAACCGATTCCACGCCCTGAGCTCTCTTGATGGCGAATAGGTCAGTGGATGTCCGCAGCGCGTGTCGCAGAGCGGGGTTCAGAACAGCCGCTGCCGCGTTCTGCCGAAAGCGGAGACTTGTCAGTCTTTCACTCATAGAACCTCCGTAGGATCAGGGCCCTTCCCTGCACGACCGTGTGCCCTCCTCGAAGAATCTTCAAGAGGGCGCAAGCCAAGCTGAGAAACCAGGGCTACCCCAAGCTCGTCGGGCCACTCTATCTGCCCCCGCAAGCTTACGTCAAGAATATATGGTGGTTTGAGAATTACGGTCGCGAAATATTAGGTGGCTGAAAAGCGTATAGCTACTCGGCCCCGTGCTGTTTGCAGTAGTTTTTTGTCAGCCCCGCCGGACGCCTTTCATTTGGAATCCAAGCCCATAAGCTCTCTGTAAAAATTACAGAGTTCTCTGCATCGTCCAATCTTCTCTTCGTAGGACCCCTGTTTCTCGCCACGACACGAGGTGCCGGTGACAGCAAAGCACGCGCGTCCATGATTTGGGTATGCGGGACAATTCTCTTGCTTCCCGCAGCCGACATAGTCCCAGCAGTTTTGCGATTCCATGGTGTCCCCCTTTCGCCAAAATATTTCTATCCATTCTAAAAATTTCGGGAGATGCCGGCACAATTTATCCGGCAACCCCAAGTCTGCCACTATCGGAAAGGTTCAGCTTGAATTGCGGACATGAGGTTAGGCATTTGTTTACAGATGAGTGAACGCCCCGCGACGGGCGTTCACTTATCCGGGCAAATCAACCGGCTCCGTTAAGCAACTTCGCCTTGCCTTCCGGAATGTCTAGCTGATCCAATATGGCCTGCGCCTTATCGTTGATGTAAAAGGTGTCGGGCGCCTCCGGACCGACCAGAACGAGAGGCCCGTGGAATCTCGCGGCAAATTCTTCGATCGTGGTCGTGCCACCAAAATCGGCTCCCTTAGCTTGGTAACCTAGCACGAGGACTTCATAGTCGCCTCGTTTGAAGCATTTCTTGAGTTCCCATTCGTCAGCTCCTTCGCAGAGACGAAACCCGACCTCCACGTAGTCCCCCAGGCGATCATCATACTGGATGCGCAGTTCCTTGTCCTTTTCAGCGATGAGTTCAGGGGTGACAACCGCTGTCTTCTCCTTTTTCGCGTCAACGAAGACTACATCGCGCCGAAGAGTGTAAGGGGATTCGAGAAAATGAAAAATGTTCAGCTTCGTGTTGTGCTTCCTCGCCAGGGAAAGGGCATAATCAAAAGCCCAATCGCCTTGCTTGGAAAAGATGGCACAAAATCCGATTCCGTGCATTGTTCCCTCCTTTATTGCTCTATTTGTGGTTCAAACAAGAAATCAGCCGGCCGCGCTGCGCACCGTGGGCTTTTGCGCGGACCTCAACGGTATTTCAATGAAAAAGCTTGTTCCCCGATCTGGTTCGGACTCCACCCGTATCGTGCCGCCATGCTCCTCAATGACCTTTCTAGTGATTACCAGCCCCAGCCCTGTTCCCTTAGACCCTTTGGTAGAGTAGAACCTGTTGAATAGCTTCCTCTTGACTTCTTTAGGCATGCCATATCCGTCGTCCGTCACCTCCATCAAGAGTATGCCGCCTTCAAATCGGCCGGACACAGTAATTCTGTGGCCCGACACATCACTTGCGCGGCAAGCCTCAACAGCGTTGGAGACGAGATTGGACAGGGCACTGTGGATCCCGGCCGGGTCCAAAAGACAATTACCCATCTCCTTTTCGAATTCTCTTACAATCTGAATCCCCTCACCGCCTGCCGTTGCTTCATACAAATCGCAAACTTCGGTCAGCAGCCTGCCGGGGTCGCATTCTTTGTACTCGGGTTCTCTCTCTTTGGACGCGTACAGAATTCCCTTCACCAGTTCCGAGACCTTTGCCACATTGTTCTTGACCATTTCCCAGCCGTCGCGTACTCGATCCTCCTTTCCTCGCTGGAGGCCCGAGTCGAGCACGTACACGCCGCCTTCAAGTCCGCACAAAATGTTCTTAATGCTGTGAGACATTCCCGCGATGGTCTCGCCGAGGATCGTCAGCTCGCTCTCAAGACGTTTTACCTCTGTGATGTTCGTAGACATCTCCATCACCGCGCGGATTTCCCCTTTTTGATCGGTAATGGGAGCCGTATACACAATGATGTGAGTCTCCTCGCCGTTCCGTCGCCAGATCTCCTGGGAATTATGGGTTTGGCCGTCAAGAAAAGTCTTCTCAACCGGGCAATTGTCGCACTTGGAATCTCGCCGCTTGTATACCTTGAAGCACTTCCTGCCCAAACCGTTCCCAAAATCCTGGTCGAAGAGTTTGTTGGTCTGAACGATGTTGAAATCTCGGTCCACAACTGTCAGGTAACAGGGGACATTTTCGAAGAGGTATTTGAATTCTCGCTGCTTTTTCTCAAGGTCCAGTTGGAGCTGTTTCAACCTTGTCACGTCTACGGACATCTCCAATACTTCGGCAACCTCACCCTGGTCATTAAAGATTGGAGACGTCTTGACCATGACGTAC
The DNA here is from genome assembly GCA_963786905.1 of uncultured delta proteobacterium. Taxonomy (GTDB): domain Bacteria; phylum Desulfobacterota; class Desulfomonilia; order Desulfomonilales; family Desulfomonilaceae; genus CAWBBA01. The sequence goes on from CAWBBA010000043.1 coordinate 90,999, forward strand.
ACGGTGCTTCCGTCAAGCTGCCATTCTTCCTCTGATTGATGTGATTTGCCATCCGCAAATGTTTTTTCTACCGGGCATTCGTCGCACTTGGAACTGAGCCCTTTGTATCCGGTGAAACAGTGTTTGCCTGTTTGCACGCCGAATTGATCTCGAAAGGTCCGATTTGCCCTGACGATCCGGTAATCGTGGCTTACCACTGTGAGGTAGCAAGGCGCCTCTTCAAACAACGACTTGTACATCTTACGGCTGGCATCCAACTCGGCCGTGCGCTCGTTGATTTGCCGGCTCATTTTGTCAAAGGACCGCAGAAGTTCCGCCATTTCGTCCGACCCGGCGCTCCGGCCCTTTTGGATCATATTCTCCGCGGGCCATTTTTGCAGCCCGCCGTTGAAGTCGCCTGATACTTGGTATCACAAGATATGTGACGGCCAATCCACCGATAGTCGAAATAAATATGAAGAGCAAGAAGGCAAAAACCACCGTCTTTCTGGTAGTTTGTGCGATCTCTTGCCTAACCCCCTCCAGGGGAAGTTTGACCTCCAATGCGCCCAATACCTTTTGAGATTCGGGGTGCGCGTGGCATGATGCTGTGGAGCAACTCTTTTCATTGAGAAGGGGTTTACTACGAGAAGCGATTTCCCGCTCTGAGAGATTGTGTGTCGCACTGAGGTGTTGGTTCCTATATCCTCCAGACAGCGGATTCTTTTGCGGTGCAAGGCGCTCATTGGCTAAATCGGGTTTGCTCGTGTAGTGCAATACACCTTTAGCATCATAAATGTTTATCTCCTTGAACCCTTCCTGCGAGCCTATGGTCTGGACAATCTGTCTGATAACCGCACGGTCCTTAGTCATCATCCCGTTCCAGATCGCGGCCTTTATGACTTCAGAATCCTTGAGCGCCCCCTGGATCATCTTGGTTATAAGGTTGTCTTCTTGCGCGGATATGCTGTGGTAGGCAAAGGCGAGCAGAGCAAGGAACATTATGAATGCGGTATAGAAACTGAGTTTGAAGCTCAGACTGCGGGTGAATTTTGTGACGAACCGGGTTGCCGTCTTGAGCATAGGAACAATTTCCGCAAGAACGGCATGAGGGGTTTCAAGAGTGCCCCCAAAGCCGTGAGACGTGTCATGAAATCATGGTGTTCCGACTGCCGAACCGGCACGAAGCGCCGGCGGCTCCTCCAACATGAGGGGTAAACCTCATGCGCGCTTTATGCCCGGTCGGTGTGTGATGCCGCAGTACTGGCCGGCACAGCGGCATCAACCATTTTCCCTCGCTTTGAGTGGCGATAGCTCAGAGCACTAGAGCCGGAGCCAGCAATTCAGCGAGATTCATCACTTTGGCGTCGATGTGGTAGTGCTCGACTATCTCCTTGAGTTGGTCCGTGCAGTTGTGGCAAGACTGGAGCACCACGTTCGCTCCGGTAGCCCGTATTTCGTCAGCCTTGATTTTGCCCGCCGCGATACGCCGCTCCGAGAACTCGGGCATGGCCAGGGCGCCGCCGCCTCCACCGCAGCAGAAGCTCTCTTCCCGGTTGTGCTCCATTTCCACGAAATTATCGACCGCTGCTCTGATCACTATCCGAGGTTCTTCCATCACACCGCCGGACCGAGCTATGTTGCAGGAGTCATGGTATGTGAAACACTTGTCCGCCCACACGCTCTTGTCGACCTTGAGCTTCCCTGTTGAACCAGATCGGCCATAAGCTCCATCATGCTGGAAATCTTGAACGGCACTCCTCCCAGCCAGTTGGCCATTTCCCAACGGAGGCCGCGGTACCCGTGGCCGCACTCACCGGAGAGGAGATACCCGCACTCCAGTCGCTTCATTTCATCGAAGATCCATTGCGCAAACTGTTTCGCGTCGGGATCGATGCCGTTGAACATGGCATAGTTGGTCAGGTCCCAGTACCGTGAAGAGATGGTGAAGTCGATTCCTGCCGCGTTAAGCACTTTTGCGCTCGCCTGAATCGTCAGGGGATAGTACTTGGGCTCTCTGGGATTCAGTGTAAGGAAGTATTTGGCGCCCTTCTTGTCAATCGGGATCTTGAAATCCGCACAACCGTCCTCATCCTGCAGCTCTTCTTCGATCCATTCAATTGTCTCGATGAATTCATCCTGCGGAACGGCCATATTGTTGCCGTAGTTGTAATGAGTATCGATGGTGTCCTGGAGATGTTTGGGCACACGGCCGACCTGAGTCATGATCCCTCGCGTGGCCCGTGGTCAACATCCCGTAATCCACGCCCATGGGACAATTGAAGGTGCAGCGCCGACACATGGTGCAGCCGCCCCAAAGTTTGTCGTACATCTCGTCGGCAAGTTCTTTGGTGAGAGGTTGGGCCCCCACGAATGACGGGAACACCTTGGCCATCCAGTCGTATCGGTATTTGTACCATTTCCGGAAACTGTCGGCTTTGTAAGCGGGCAAGCAGGGTCTTGTCCTCAGGTATGGACACACTGTAGTGGCAGGAGTCAGTAGCACATGTCCGCAATGGATGCAGCCCGCCAGCGAAGTCTGGACTATCCTGTTGAGCTTGGCAGGGAGAAGCTTCTCCATTTCCGCCAACATTTCAGGGGTGAATTCCGGTTTCACGGGCCACTTTCTGTCTGCCTGAGTCCCGAGTTTTTCCGGTTTCTCCTTTCTTTACCTCGAGAGCTGTCTTTTCTGCCGGGTCGGCCATTTCATTTCCTCCGCTATTGTAAGTCTTTTTATTTAGTCACTTTAGTTATTTTGCATGTCTGTTCAAGACTCCTCGGCCCCCGAAGATCTGGCCGAACATCACCCGACCGAACGGGATAGAGGACGTAATGGGATATCTTGCTGAAAGGCACGTAAAGAAGAAAGAAAGTGGTCATCAGGAAGAAGATCCACATGAAGCCGGTTTCAGGTCTTCCTTGTAATCCAGAGCCACATAGCCCCAAACCCGACAGCAAAAAAGACCGTCATGAGCGTTATGGCGAAGAAATCATCCGGACTGCTGATGATTCGTATTTCGGGAACCGTAATTCGGCGGTAAATCCGTCGCAATCCGATGAGGAACGCCAGGCCCATGAAGACCATAATGACCTTGGAAACCGTGGGGCTCATCAACTGGGGAACCAAGGGAATAAAGAAGGTCGATCCGATGGTCAATGCAACGGCAATGTGAAAGACCACAAATTCAGCATAAAAATAGAGATGATTTCGGGTGCTCTCCATGCCCCAGGGTCTGAGCACGTTGGCCAGAGACTGCAACGCGCCTGCATAGCGATCCCCTTTGAGTTCCGCTTTTTCCGGCGGTCCCGGCTTCTTCATCATCTGGTAGATCTTGATGGCATACATCAGCGCCATAAAAGTCAGGCAGATGTATTGCACCGGTTCCTCCAGGATATACATGGCGTGGCTCACGGTGTTTTCCATGATTCCTCTTTCTCCCTTCGACAATCAGTTATTCCGGGTCCTTGTCGGGACCTCTGTTACGTCTTCTTGGTGTTTGCGTGTGAGGTCGGTAAGATTCACACTCTATTTCAATCCTGGCTCTCTCACCTGAGGCGGGTCATGCCACAATTTCCGTAAGCGGTGCGCCAACAGGGATATGTAACCCAGAATACTGTTCCCTACCGGCCAAGTCAAGATCATTTCTGACAAGATCCATAATATTTAAATCCCCACAGATATTACTGAAATTACAAAACCAGTAGAGTATGGGGAGATATGGAACCTGTTTGCGCCGAACCTCGTTACTGGGAAACAGGAATACTTGCTACAAACGCGTCAGAGTGAGCGCGCCGGAATGGAGGCACCAGCCCCACATTCTCCCCCTGAATCCTTTTCAGCCCGTAAGCATCTCTTTTGTAAAGACGATGATCATAGGGATGGGGGCACGGAAAGATGAGACCGGCATGGATGAATGTATGGTTGGTTGCGGCTCTCATGCTATTGCTCGGCGTTGTGCCTCTGCCGCAAATGGTTTTTGCAGGCAACTCAACAGTATTTACGGAGCAGCAATGGGAGCGTATGCAGCGGAAGCAGCAATTGATTCAAGAACGGTTTGACAAGCTTCTGCAACAGGCGCGGACGCAACGTGAGTTGATGATGGCATGGCATAAGAAGGCGCGGTTGCAGCAGGCAAAACAAAAGAGCCAATCGGCTTCAAAAAGGGGAAAAGCGCAGGTTGCAGTGGCAGTATCCAGATGAGTCTAGAGAGCTAGGTCATGGTCTGAATCTCCCGCATGACCATGATCTTAGGGCATATAAGTCGCATACGTGGTAGTGATTTGTGACCGGAGCTAGTCAGCGGTCGAGGCTCGCGTCGGGCAGACAAAGTTAACATCCAGGTTGTAATTCCCTTTCAGGAAGCTTGTTGCGAGAACTTCCACAGACTCCTCGCAATGCATGAGCATGTCCATTTGCCGGGTGAACTGAAGCAGGCGACCGACCATGTCTAACCTCGCTTCGATCAAAGGAAGCTCATATTTGTAGTATCGCGCGTCCACGCGGTCTTCCCGAACCTCCACGGAGAAGTCCAGGGCCACGAAAATCGTGGCAATAGTCCGGGCTCGCCTGTTCCTTCGGACATCATCGGCCGCGCCCCCTTTGAAAGAGAAGGTAATGTAGTTCTTGTTGACGGTTTCACCGGCATAGGCGTCCAGGACACTGTAGTGGTACCCGATTCTTGAACTGAAATTTAGATACTTATCGGAAATGAGGGCGTAACTCCGATCTCCGAACCGTTCCACCATGTTGTTGGGCGCCAGCATCTGCTCCCTCATTACGGACAGGAAGCCTCCCAGGTCCACGGGTCTCGGGCCCTGATTACGCAAGTCTTCGTGCAGCATCCCTTTGAGGACCGCCTTGAAGGGGATCGAGGCTACATGATCCACATTCACCCACCTTGTATAAGCATTTGTTCCCGTTAGACCTCCTCCCAGATCAATGATGTGGAGGTCGAGGGGAATTGGCGCCCTCAGTTTCATGGCGCCGGCGCCGTCGGTATCCGATACAATGTCGCTGATTTGGAACATCTCCTTGTACGACAGTTCATGCACCAGCCGCATGATGTCGTGCAAAGTCTTGCAGAATTCGGGTGAAAAATTGGCCGCTCTCGGATTCACCAGGTAAAGGGGCACGATCCAATCGGCTACCCGCCTCAGCGTCCTGTATACCGGGGTGTCCTTCATCACGGATTCCCTGCTGGTTTGCAACGCGATCAACTCCCGCACCTGTCCTTGATACACCCTGCCCGAATATGCCTCCACAGTGACTTGCTCGCCATTAGGAATGACCGCGGTGCCGGTTTTAACGCCCAGCAGGGTCGGCACGCCGAATTCTCTCGCCAGCGAAGCCATGTGACCAGTCACGCTCCCGGCATCAGTCACGATGGCCTGGGCTTTTTGCATCACGATGACAAACTGCGGCGTTGAATGCTTGGCAATGAGGACCGCGCCCGGTGGGAAATTCACAAGGTCCTCATCGGAGCGCACATGAAACGCCGGTCCTGAGCCCACGCCCGGAAAGGCCACCTCGCCCCCCTCAACCAGAACAGGGTATCCCTCCACCCGCGGAAACTTCTTCAGGCTGCCCTTTCCACCCTTCCCCAGATGGAGAGGCCGCGTTTGCAGCACGAGGAGGCGTCCATGGGGATCGAGGGCCCATTCAATATCCTGAGGATACTCGTAATGTTTCTCAAGTTTCACGGCATACCCGGCCAAGGTCTTGACCTGTTCCGGAGAAAGGCACAGCGCGTCTTGTTTTTCTTCCTCCACCGCCCTTTCACTGAGACCGCCTCCTTCATCGGCCACGAGTTGGACTGGTTTGTGGGAGGGGGTGGTCTTAAGTATGGTCAGATCCTCGTCTTTGGCGACCATGTAACTGTCTGGTGTCACGATTCCGTCCACTGCATAGGGCCCGAGGCCCCATACTGCGTTGACGAGGACGGTGTCCGCGGATAGGTCGAATGGATGCCTTGAATAAATCACGCCGCTGGCAACGGATTGCACCATCTCGATGCATGCGACGCTCATGGCAAGGTCTTCATCCCGCATCCCTTTGTTTAGTCTGTAGGAAATGGCGCGAGGGGTGTACAGGCTGGCGACTACCAATTTGTAGGTTTGGACGATACGGTCTCGCGGCACGTTCAAAATAGAAACATATTGCCCCGCATAAGAAAGCTCGCTGTCTTCGCCTATGGCGCTGCTGCGGAGGGCGACCGGCGGTGACGCCTCCGGCTTGGCCCCTTTTTCCCGGATGGTGTCCACCATGGCGTCGTACGCTGGAGAGGATAGCCTCTTTCAAGTTCCTCTGGTACCCGAGCCGAAATTATGAGCCGTTGGATCTCCTCTCCGACTCTGTTTAGAGCCTTCGGATCATTGGGGTCCAGGTCCCTTCTCAGCCTGTTGATTTCATCGATGAGGTCGTTCTGCTCTAGGAAGAAATCATACGCGCACGTCGTGATGGCAAACCCCTCAGGGATGGCCAGGCCCGCTTTATTGACCAACTCACCCAAATTCGCGTTTTTCCCTCCGACCCAATCAACCATGTCTTTGGTGATTCGGGAATAAGGTAACACCCATTCGCAAACCGGCAGTTCCTTTCTTTTTCCTAGTTCCTCTCTTATGGCAAGATTGATTCGTTCCAGCACGTCAAAGAGGAGGGGGTACCGGTGACCTGACAGATCATCGAGGCTTTTCACCATGCGGAGGGTGTGGAAAACAGCGCGAGTGGACTGGGACCTGATATACGACATTCCGAAGACGTCCTGTCCGCGAAGCTTCTCTTCCAGATCCGCAACAATGTTTAAAAGCTCGGTGTTAGATGCTAATAGGTCTTTAAAGCTGGCATACTTGAATTGGAAGACTCGAGACACCGCGGCCTTAGCCGGCCGAGCACGCGATGTCCAAGCTTTGATCTTGTTGACGATATTTGAGATGACCTCAGGCATGCCTGCTCCGACTGAAAGTTCTTATCTGCGCAAAGTTACTTTGCTTAATAGTAAGGCGCATTGAGATTGTCTGCGAATCACCCTCCCCTCACCCCTCCCGTCAAGGGAGGGGGAATGGATTTACCCTCTCCCTCGGCGGGAGAGGGAAGGGTGAGGGGGTCTGAGAGCTTTCATTTAAGGTTCATTCTGAAAGCGTGTCGGCGAAACCAGATCCATCTCCCTGAACCAAGCAATATCTGTGCCCTTAACGCGGCCCGCCCAAAACCGCGTTTCTTGGCGATCCTCGATTATTCTTCCTAGCCATAAGTAACTTGACGGCACCGTTTCCCTATTGTCAGTCTACAGGGAATTATTCCCTATTTTTTCCGACCACCAGGAATTGAAGCCGGTTCACATCCCTTTACAGTCTGTAAAAAAAACCGACAGGGAAATCCTTTTATTCACCATAACAAAAAAAACGGTTCGATGAATCAAGCTCCGCTAATTTGATGGGTCTAACAGCGCGCGTCTCGTCTCTGATCCTTGGCACGGGGGTTGCAACTCACTGATGGGACCTGTTCACAAAAGTCGTAAGACTCAACCATAACCCGCAAGGAGGTTTATCTAAATGAGGAGTATTTACTACAGCTTACTGGCATTTCTAGCCATGGTTTGTCTGCTGCTTCCTGACCTGGTTCTGGCCGCGGGAGGAAAGGCCGACCTGCTCATTGTTGTGGCGGACGATCGCGTGGTCCAGTGGGGTTTCACAAAATTCTTTCTCCATCTGTACAACACCGATCCGTTCATGTTCGGAGTCTGGTGCACGATAATCACGGCCCTGCTCGGGGGCAGCTTGGGTCTCATTACTGACCAGATCATGAAGCGCACCGGACTTGACCTCACATCCAGAAAGATTGTCGAACACTGATCCCAGATATAAGAAAAGCAGGGAGGTTTTTAATATGGACTGGCTGTACATGTATATGCCCATTGCCGGATTCAACATCTTCTGGCCTGGACTGGCGCTGATCGGCTTTTCGGTCGGTGTCATAGGCGGCTTCTTCGGAATGGGCGGAGCTTGGATGGTAACCCCGGGTCTGAACATTCTCGGCTTCCCTATGGCGTTTGCCATTGGAACCGACATTGCCCACATTGCCGGGAAGTCGATGATATCAACGTTTCGGCATTCCAAATTCGGAAACGTTGACTACAAACTGGGCCTTGTCATGGTTGTCGGCACCGTGGTCGGAATCGAATGCGGGGCCCAAATAGTCATGTGGCTGGAACGCATCGGCAAGGTCGGTCCGGTCGTCCGATGGGTCTACGTGGGGGTGCTGCTCCTGATAGCCCTGATGGTGTTTACCGATTACGCGAAAGCCCGTAAGAAGAAAAAGGCAGGAATCGTAGGCGAGCACGGAGCGGAAGGGTTCACCTGGTATAAGACGCTGCACAACATCAAGATCCCTCCAATGATGCATTTCAAGACCGCCGGCATCACCTGTTCCGTGTGGCTGCCCATCATCAGTGAGCTTCTTGACAGGCGTACTCGCCGGTTTTCTTGGTATCGGCGGCGGCTTGCTGCGCATGCCCGCGCTGGTCTACCTGATCGGTTGCCCGACACACATAGCAGTGGGCACCGACCTCTTTGAGGTCATGATTTCCGGTCTTTACGGGACTTTCACCTATGGCGTGAAAGGTAGGATAGAGATCTGGGCCGTGTTCGTCATGTTGACCGGGGCTGCAATTGGTGCGCAGATCGGGACAGTGGCAACCAAGTACGCCAAGGGATATGGAATCCGGATCGCCTTCGGCCTCGCGGTTGTCGCCTGTATGGTCTCCATTATCTTGAAGCAATACAGGTTTGATCTGCCCGCAACGGTTGTCATCCTGGGCGCGGTCGGCGCAATCTGCGTCTATATCTGCGGTATAATGTTCAAGGGCGCGGCCAACGAGCTGCGGGAAAAGAAAGCAGCGGAAAAGATTGCCGCCTAGCTGTGAGAGCAATCTCGAGATCGATAAAGGAGAGTCAAGGCATGAAAAGCAAAGTCCTGTTCTATATGGCGGCAGTACTCCTTGTCCTGTGTCTGGCCGCCCCGACCATGGCGGCGGATACTGTGGCGCAAGGGAAGTGCGTCAGCTACGATCAAGACAAGAAAATCATTGTAATAGAAGATTATGACACGAATTTTACTAAAGAGAACAAGTTCGGCACGCCTACGGGCAAGCAATCGACTTACAATGTGGCCGACGCTTTGATAGGAGCCGCCCCAGTGGCTGGAGACATCCTTAGAATAGCCTTTGAGGAAAAGGGCGACAAGAGGCAAGCCATCAGGGTCATGAACGTTTCCAAGCAGGACCTGATGAAAAAATAAAAGGTCTTAACCCCATCCTGACAGGCCATCGTTCCCATTGTATATAATGAGGAACGCGGGTGAGAGGCGGAGGTGTAGTCCTCCGCCTCTCATCTGCAGTCATCGTCGGTCAAAAAAGAATCTGCCCGTACAATTCCTTTTCGGCTGCTGTTTTACGTTGTTTTTCGATACGCGTGTACCCGTTTGGACAGCCAGCCCACGAGCACCAGAAACCCTATCAACCCCACAAGTACACCCATGTTGCTAACATACTGCGAAACCTTGTCCTGAAGCACCTCTTGGAGCTTGTCGACAGACCAGGAAAACGGCAAAATCAGTATCAGAAAAGCGATCACCCGATCGCTAAAGTTGATGGGATCCTCGTCTTCCACCTGTTCTTGAGCATCGGGTATTCCGGGTTCATCGGGTGTTTTGTTGGTATCGGTCATTGATGTTCCTCTCGTTTTTCGCCGCTATGTCTATTGCCAAAGTTCTTGTCCGAATTGCAGGGACAGGGAAGTCCGGGTCAGTAGGCCCCCGCACTCAAAGTGTTGCAACGCTTATCTTCGTTCACAATCCCGAAGTCGATACTCTAATGAACATGTAAAATTACGGCAAAACTGTTGAACATTACCCACACATTGTCGTTTTTCTTAACATCGAGCTTGCGCCTGCTACCCTCGGTCACCAAGGAACAGAACTCAGTTCCGTCTTGAATTCGAACAATCAGTTCAGTGGTCAGTTTGCCGCGGAGGATTTGGCTCACCGCGCCGTAAAACACATTCTCTGCGGTACACAACGGTTGCGTCTCGGACTTTTGCAATACAACCCAGGGCGCTTTGACCTCGGCTGTTACCAATGAGCCTACTTTGAGTCCCAACTTTTTCAGGCTGTTCCTGGTAATCACAGTGGTTATGACTTCGCCTCCGACCGTCACCAGTTCGACTTCGGATTGAATATCCCCGCGCCGTATCGCGCCGATTTTCCCGAAAAAGGCATTCCGCGCACTGGTTTTCCTGTGGCTTTCCGTTTCAATGAAGTGTCTTGCGACCTGATGAATGTCCTCTTCAGAGAAAGCGATGAAGGATGCTGTAAGATTAGGGGTAGAATGACCAAGAAACCCGCTGGACTACAGGCAATGGCACATTGCTCTGCATCAACTCGACTGCTCTGGCCCGACGAATGGCGTTAGGCGAACCAAGATCCTGTGCAAAACCGCAGGCCACAGCTCGTTCATAAAACTTTCGTCGGACATGACCTGCATCCACCTTTAACAGCAAAGCGGCCTTTTCTGCAAAAGCGAGGTCATGCAACGTCGCCTGAATTTCGGACATCAATTCCGATGAAATCTGTACCTCGCGTGCAGGCGAACTGTTGACCTCACTAACATTCCTGTACCGCACAATCCGTTTAGACTCATCTATGTCTTTGCGGAGGTCAAGCTCCAACACTTCGTTAAGACGCGCACCGGTGTAACGAATGAGTAAAAAGATCAATAAAATCCGTTTCCTAGAAACACGTACGTCGGCGCGCGATGAAGCCCTTTCCCACAAGCGGAAAGCCTGTTCCAGTTTGGCCAAGCCAGCCGGATCGAGGTAGTGAGTTTCCTGGGGGACTGCGTAGATTCTGGCAGGATTCATAAGGCCAGAGTTGTGATGCACGCCAGCAAAATCCGACGATTTGGAGTTTTGGCCTTCACCGTCGTGCGTTGTTTTCTTCGTCGGCATCCTTCACCAAATCATTTTAGGTTGAGAGAGTTTACTACATCCTCCGCCCCAGACCAATAGGAGAGTATGACAGAAAACGCTTGACAACGACCTTGGGCCTCTTTATCATAGTAACACGAGTTTATATAAAAACGTGCCATTATGGGGATGGCCATCACCGCCATGGAATGATCCCATCACCGCTTCAAAGCAGAAGGAGGTTCGTGTCATGCTTCCAAAGAAAATTCTGTTTTGTACTGACTTCTCGGAGAACAGCGAGCCCGCTCGGGAACTGGCCGTGGATTACGCTAATGCTTTCGGTGCTCAACTCCTCATCGTCCATGTGATTGATTCGAATAGCTTTCCTGACTACGTGGATTGGGTAGGGGAAGAACACTCTGCGGATTGGACGGACGAACCGCTCAAACAAATTCTCAAACGGACGCAGGAGCACGCGAAGGACCGCCTCGATTCACTGGAAGGCGAGTGCGCGAAGGGTGTGGAGCAAGTGAAGACTTGGTGTCGAATCGGTTTGCCGTCCAAGGAGATTGCGGCCCTCGCGGCCGAAGAATCGGTTGATCTTATTGTGATGGGGACGCACGGGCGCACGGGAGTCAAGCACTTGGTCATGGGAAGCATCGCACGGAGCGTTCTCAAAACGGCTCACCGCCCTGTGCTGATCGTAGAGGCCCCGCCCGAAGGGGGGGAATCATCCTGAGAGCCCTATGAATTTCTTGTGCCCTGACCCCGGCATTAGATTCTACCTTCATTATGTTTGGAGGTCGAAATGACTTTCCCCGTCTCAGGGGTAGAGACTGCTATATGGGTCCCGCCGTTGGTGGGACTCGTTATCTCCTTTTTTACCTCCATGGGAGGCATATCAGGAGCCTTCCTCATCTTGCCCTTTCAGATGAGTATCCTGGGTTTTACCAGCCCCGCGGTAACCCCGACGAACTTAGTGTTTAATGTCGTCGGTATTCCAAGCGCTGTGTACCGTTATTTCAAAGAAGGCCGTATGAACTGGCCCCTGGCCTGGAACATCATCGTGGGAACGCTGCCGGGCCTTGTGTTGGGACTCTTCATACGGGTGTGGTATTTGCCGGACCCAAGAGCGTTCAAGCTCTTCGTGGGCTGCGTCCTGTTCTACATTGGGGGCCGCATGCTTTTTCAGTTGATCGCAGTGCGGGGAGACAAGACCTCGGAAAAGGCTGCAGAAACCAAGATGCGGCAGCACGCTGCCGGTCAAGCATGCGCGGTTGCAAACCCAGGTAAGCCGGGTATCCGTACGCTGAGCTGGTCACTCACCTGCACCGAGTATGAGTTTTTCGGAGAGTGTTTCCGGTTTCACACTACCGGACTCTTCGCACTCTCCCTGGTCGTGGGATTGATAGGGGGTGTTTACGGGATCGGTGGGGGAGCGATAATAGCGCCGTTTATCGTTTCCGTCTTCGGTCTGCCCATCCACACCATCGCGGGCGCAACACTCATGGGAACATGTGTCACGTCTGTGGGTGGGGTCATTTTCTATGAGTTCTTCGGTCCTTACATCGCTTTGCCGGGCCAGTCTGTTCGTCCGGATTGGTTCCTCGGTTTTCTGTTTGGAATCGGCGGGTTTGCGGGAATGTATCTGGGAGCCAGGAACTCAGAAGTATGTTCCAGGAACCATTATCAAACCGGCGCTTGCGATCGTAATCAGCGGATCGGCCTGAGATATGTGATAGGTTACTTCCTCTGAGTCTGTTAGTTCAAGCCCAAGATCTCCTTTCGCGTGATCCGCACAACTGAGTGCTTGCTGGATGGGCTCCCGCCAATTGAACATGGCCTTTTACGGATGACAAAGCCTATTCCACTGTGATATGTTCCGCCGCGCGGGAATTCTCCGTTAGCTTTGTAGAAACATTAGATAGCAAGACTTTTCGTAATTTGTACGGAGGCGCGGTGGTCGAACTGGGCCTCCGCTACGTGCTGTGAATTCCGGGTGACAGCCCGGTGTTGGGAGGAATCATGAAGGCTGCCGGCCTTGTGGCGATCATTTTGCCGCTGGTTATATCCTTGTCAGGCTGCCTCTCACTGGTGCCAATGGCTCACAATCGACCCGTTGTTCCGCCCGCTGCCAAGTTGCGCGCCGCCAGTCCGCCGGCCGTCCAGGCCCCATGGACAAGGCACAGGAGCCGTTGACTTTGGAGCAATGCATTGAGACCGCGCGGGCAAACAACCCGTCGCTGGCAGCAGGGATCTGGGATGTTCAGACTACCCTTGCTCAGTGGAACATTGCGGCAGCCGAAAAATGGCCGAATGTCCGCGGCACGGCAAGCTATAACAGCTACCTGCAGAATCAACGGCTTATCCCGGTCCGTAAGAATAATGATCCCGGCATGTTCAGCACGAGCCTCTTTGCCGGGGACATAATTCTGAGGATGCCGCTCTTTACCGGCGGGCGCATCACGAACGAGATCAATGCCGCGGCTCTCCTGAGCCAAGCAGCCGAACACCGCCTTGCCCGCACCTGGGAAGAGCTGGTCTTCAATGTTTCCAGCACGTTTTATACGATTCTGGGCCAGCGGCCGCTGATTGAATCTTTGCAGTTTTCCACGAAAGTGTTGAACAAGCAGCGCCAGCGGGTCCTTGACATGATGAGGGTTGGCAAGGCCGCTAAGGTGGACGTCTTACGGACGGAGGTAAGGCTTTCAGACCTAGACCAGCGTCTGGTGCGCGAGCAGACTGTCTCGGAAATACAACGTCGCGTGCTCGGTACCCTTATGGGCATTGGAGACGGCAGCCGACCCGTCACTGTTCGGGGCAACCTGAGTCTGAACCGACGCGTGCCGGATCTTCACGGGGCCATTGCTATGGCTTATGCCGAGCGCGGGGATTATCGGGCGGCAAGGGCATCTTTGGACGCTCAAATGGCCCGGGTGACCGCGGCCCGTGGGGCATTGTGGCCGACATTGTCCCTGGCAGGGAGTTACGGGACGAGGGTTGCCGCGGGAATCACAGATAATGGGGCAGTCTTCATAAATAGGTTTATTGGCGCTAATCCTGAAGCCCCCAACCCTAACGATCCGCCGGCGCAAAAACGTTACAATTCCCCTGGAGTTTCACGCTCGCTGCCGGTCGGAAATATCGGAGTCGTCGCTGATTACCCACTCTTTGACGGCGGAAGGATAACCGCGCAGATCCGCGAACAAGAGGCCAGGCTCGCGTCTGCCCAGGCGAATTTGCGCAAGCTCGAACTTCAGATACGGCTGGATGTGGAGACAGCGCTGCTTAATGTCACGTCTTCCCGGCAACGGGTCCAATCCACTCAGAAGGCCATTGAACAATCGAAGGAAAGCTTCCGGATCGATAGTGAGAAGTATGACCTAGGCAAAGGGTCCATAACGGACGTGCTCGATGCACAGGCGGCCATGCTCGATACCCAGACAAATTATTACCGGGCCCTGGCTGAATACAACATCGCACTTGCCCAGTTGGGCCTCGCGACCGGAGAGAAAAGGTGACGGAGACTTTTCGGCCCCACCGGCGTTAAGAATTTACCGCAGAGTGCGCCGAGATCGCGGAGAAAAGAAATGGCTTGAACAAGACTATATGGATCATTTGCGCCCTGTTTCGGGCAGATGAAGATGTAGCCTTTTTAATTCTCGTTCCCAGGCTCTGCCTGGGAATGCCTGACCTGGAGGCTCTGCCTCCACTATCATGGCGAAATAACACGATTTACAGGGCAGAGCCCTGGAAGACATAGGTTCCCAGGCAGAGCCTGGGAACCAGGACGCTATAACAAGATTGCTCTGCGTTCTCTGCGACCTTCGCGGTGAACGATTGCCAGGGTTTATCCTCCGCAAGTTTTCTCATTTTCGGCTGTAATGAGTTGTGAGATGGCTGGCCTCTCTGTCGAAACGGCCGGGAAGAACCTATCGGACGCGGATTCACCAAATAGCCGTTGCGGTTGACAAATGGCGCCTGCCAATTAAGGCCTGCCTGGAGGACGCATTTATGAAACGTTGGATATTCATCTGTGTTGGTCTGGTTGTTCTTTCTTTTGCTGCCTGGGGGATTTTGAGGGAAACGGGCTCCAAGGGTGCAGGCCAACAAAAACAACAGACGAAGCCTAAACCGCTCGTAGTAACCCAGAAGGTTGAGCTGGCCGAGATTTCCAACACTGTGGAACTGACCGGCTCGGTTGAGGCTACGAGGGTGGCTCGCTTAGCGTCTCCAGCAGAAGGCCCTGTCTGTAATTGTAATCTGAGAGAAGGCGACCCGGTGAAAGAAGGTGAGAGAGTCCTTAGCATCGGAAGAAAGAAAGCCACGGAAGCGTTATTGTTGTCTGCCAAGCAAGATGTGAAGACCGAGGAAGAAGAGTTGGCGCGAATTGAACAATTAGTGGAGAGCGGGGCGATTCCCAAGGATCAATTGGATCTGGCCCGGACAAAATTTCATCGTGCGACGGCCCAGCGAGAAAAAGTCAAGGAAACTTCAGATGATTACGAAGTGATGGCTCCTTGGGACGGTATAATCTCCAAGGTTATGGTTTCGGACGGAAACTATGTCGTTCCGAGAACCGTGATGGTTGAGATTTTTGACCCTAAATCTTTGGTTGTTCGGTCGGCCGTGCCGGAAGCCCAAAGCCAGGAACTCCGATTGGGCATGGAAGTGGCCGTGAAACTGGATGCGTACAGATGACAAGACGCTTTCGCGGAAAGGTCTCTCGCATTTATCCCGAGTTGGACCGACGAACGAGGACCCGCACCGCTGAGGTGGAAGTCGTGGACGCGGTTGACCTCGTTCCAGGCATGTTCGCCAGGCTGAACCTGACCTTGAAGTCCGAAGAAGACACGATAGCGGTTCCCTCCGAAGCAGTTATTGTCACCCCAAAGGGGTTGCGTGTGGCTTATGTGGTCGAGGATGGGAAGGCCCAGCAACGCAAGATTACAACAGGCATTGAAGGGGGTGGCAAAATACAGATCCTTTCCGGGATCAAGGCAGGAGATCAGATCGTTGTCGCGGGCAATGAGAAACTGAAAGACGGCGTTGAGGTACGACTTCCAGGGGCTGAAAAAAAAGGCGCTGAAAAACCGAAACCTCAAGACGGCAAAGACAAGGGAGACGCAGGACGATGAAGATAACCGAATCGGCTGTCAGACGCCGTATAGCCACCAGTGCAATTGTGATCGCGCTTGTGGTTCTCGGCGTGTATGGCCTGTGGAAACTCCCTGTGAACTTTGTGCCCAGCATCACGTACCCATTGATCCGATTGTACATCTCATGGCCCGGCGCAACCCCCGAAGAGATTGATAAGGATCTGGCCGATCCCATCGAACGCCAGTTGGCAGCCGTAGACGGTCTGGACTATTTGGAATCCTCATCCATTGAAGGTCTGTACACAGCTCTGGTGAATTTCAAGTACGGCCAGGACGTGAGCGTGGCCTATCAGGACTGCCTGGCCGCATTGGCTAGGGCTTCCAAGAATCTGCCCAAAGATATCGAGCCACCGTTCATGATCAAGGCGGATCCTTCTCAGCTTCCGGTGGTTCAGCTTACCATCAGCTCGGATCAATTGGATCTCGTCAAACTGCGAACCTGGACGGAAGACTGGCTTCAGGATCGACTTATGGCAGTGTCAGGCGTTGCGGGGACAGATATCGTAGGGGGTCTCAAAAGGGAAATACGAGTAAATCTGGATGGAAACGCCCTCGAAAAACACCAGTTGTCTCTTCCAGGGGTGGTCAAGAAACTCCGCGATGAAAATGTCGACCAATTCGGTGGACGGGTCACGGTTGGACCACGTGAGTTTATCGCCAGGACCGTGGGGGAATATCGTTCCCTCGAAGAAATAAGGTCAGTCATTCTTGCCCGAAAAGACGAGGCCAAGGTCTATGTGCGTGACGTGGCCAAGGTCGAGGACGCAAATGAGGAAGTTCGCGTTATCACACGCTTGGATGGCAAACCGTGCGTCAAGTTGAGCGTACTCAAGCAGGCGGACGCCAACACTGTCGAGGTTGCCAAGGCCGTCAATCGAAGAATTCAGGAGTTACAACCCTCGGTTCCGGCAGGCATCAAATTGGGCATGGTGGAGAATCAGGCTGATTACATTGAATCGGCTATTGCCGGAGTCCGTAATGCAGCAATTGAGGGCGCTATCCTGGTTATTCTCATCATTTATCTCTTCTTGGGCAGTTGGCGTCAGGTTCTAGTAATGTTCGTGGCATTGCCCGTCACGATGATTGTCAATTTCGGTTTCATGAAACTTGCGGGGTTCTCGCTCAACCTTTTTTCCCTAGGGGGGCTGGTCGTCGCCATCAGTGTGGTGCTCGACAACTCCATAGTGGTGATTGAAAACATAACTCGTTTGAAACACAAGAGTCCGGATGTCGCCACAGGCGAACTAGCCATTTCCGCTACCGCCGAGGTTGGACCGGCAATTGTCGCTGCCACCCTTTCGTTCATGGCGATTTTTGTCCCATTCTTACTGATTCCAGGACTCACGAGCCTATTATTTAGAGAGCTAATCCTGATTATTGCGGGCGTGGTCCTTATAAGCCTGGCGACCGCGATTACGCTGACGCCCATGTTAACGGCCGTGCTTCTGAGCGGCCGCAAAGGGTCCGAAGCGGAAGATACTCGCTTCCAGCGATTGTTTACGCGATTTACAGGTGAGTATGCTACCTTTCTGGGCCGGGCACTGAACCGCCGATGGATGGTTGTAGCTGTGTCCATTTTGGTCTTGATCGGCGCAGCCGTTACCGTTCGGAACCTTGGCACCGAGTTTCTCCCACAGATGGACGATGGGAGAGTCATGGTCAAAGTGCGCCTGCCCACAGGGGCATCGGTGTGGCAAACCAGCGAAGCCCTTGGTCGGATTGAAGCCCTGATTGCTGACGATCCGCTTATAGAATCTTACTTTACGCTCGTCGGAGGAAAGGTGTGGGGAATTTACACCTACCTTGTCGCCAATGAAGGAGAAATCAACGTACAGCTTATCCCGCGGAACAAGCGAAAATTCAGCACCAAGGCGTATATGAACCGGCTGAGACCCTCAGTGGCCAAGATTTCCATCCCGGGCGGTATGGCCATGGTGATAATACCCCAAGTTAAGGGGATCAGAAAACTGGGAGACGCGGATATTGAAGTCAAAATAAAGGGTGAAGAGATCCCCAAGTTGTTTGAGATGGCTCAAGGAACCGCAACGGCAATGAACAGGTTAGCGCATTTTGCAAACGTTTACGTCTCTTTGGACATGACCAAACCAGAGTATCAGGTGCAGGTGGATCGCCAGCTTGCGGCAGACATGGGCGTTTCCATTGCCGACGTAGCCACTACACTGCGGTCACTGCTAACCGGCGCAGTGGCCACTCGATACAGAGACGGTGACAGGTACTATAACATCCGAGTGATTATCCCGGAAAAAGAGGTCACTTCCAAGCAAGACATTGAAAGGCTGATTCTGGAGGGCGCTCAAGGAGGCTATTTGAGGATCAAGGACCTGGCCAAAGTTAACCAGGCAGTAGGCCCGGTGGAGATCGCACGCGAGGACCAGATTAAACAGGTGATCGTCCGAGGAGACGCGGCTGGTGTGAGCGTAGGACAGGCCCTTGCAGAGCTCCAGGCAGAGATCCAAAAATTGGACCGTCCGCTCGGTTATGAATTTCGTTTCGGTGGGCAAGCCCAAATGATGGCGGAATTGAAGAATGTTGCATTAGGAGTCCTGGCCTTTGCTTTGTTTTTTTCATTTGTTGTCCTCGCTGTGCAATTTAACAGTCTTAAGCTTCCGATCCTTATTTTGGGATGTGTCCCCTTTTGTATGGCCGGCCTTGTGTTCGCGTTCTTCGTTACGGGGCTTCCGATCGGAGCCACTGTGCTCATTGGCGCCCTGGTTGTGGTTGCAGCTACGGTGACTGAAGGGGTGCTGCTCATGACCTTTGCCGAAGAGCTACGTGCCCGCGACCAACTGTCGGCTTTCGATGCGGTGATTGCTGCTGCCAAGATCAGGTTGCGTCCTCGCCTGATGACAACCCTTCCCATCATCATGGGTCTCATTCCACTCGCCCTCAACATTGAGGAGGGCGGTGACATGCTCCAGCCTATGGCGGTGGGTGCTATAGGCGGCCTCATCATGTTGATCCCGGTCGCACTGTTTTTGATGCCCTGCATCTACGTGATTTTTACGCGTGAGCAAGCCCGGGTACGATCGTAAACAAACCGTACGGCTTCAGCTTCCCAATGCATTTTACACTCTGTCAAAAACTCTGACATGCCTTAGGTGCGGCCACTTGGCCCAAGCTCACGTCCACACACTTTACACCGTAATTATCATTGGTTAACCCAAGAGCCTTCCCCTTCAGTTATGGTACGCAACTTGCTCCCTGTTCTTGACATCTTCGCTATGGGAAATCGCCGCCATTGGATGCGGCGGTACGAAAACAAACAACCGAGATGCAAATTCAATGGAGGATCGGCATGGGAGGGACAATGTTCATGAGAAAGACTTTGGCACTAACTCTTATTATCGGTTTCGCGTTGGCCGCTATGGCGGCGCCCGCGTCTCATGCACAAGACACGACTATTAAAGCCCTCAGGGTGAATGGTGCCGTAATGGGAAGCCATGAGGTGCAGATGTGGGCCGAGGAATTCATGCGGGCCAACCCGGACGTTCGCATTGTAGTGACAGGCTCCAGCGCGGGCAAAGGATTCAACGACTTAATTGAAGGCAATGCAGATGTGGCTATGGCGAGCCGCGTCATCTCGCCGGACGAGCAGAAGAAAGCCGCGGCAAAGGGCCTCAAACTCGAAAACAAACTGATCGGGTACTCCGGCATGGCTGTGATGACCAGTCCGAAAAATCCGATCAATGAACTGACCCTAGATCAGCTCCGACGCATTTTCACCGGTGAATATACCAATTGGAAACAGGCGGGAGGCGATGATGTTCCAATAAGGACACTCACCCGACGAATTCCGGAGTCCGGCGGTGCCGTGTTCTTCATGCAAGAGGTTCTTCATAATCAGCCGTACAGTGCCGCTACAGTGATGGCCGACAGTTGGACCGCCATTGTTAAAGTATGCACAACGGCCAACGACTTGCCAATCGGGATCGCTCCTGCCTTGGCTGAAAAAGGAGCGATCAAAGTGCTGGCCATAAAACAAGATGAAAACGCAGCGCCTGTCCTACCGTCTGCAGAGACCCTGAAGGAGAAGTCTTACCCGATAATTAACTCGATCCGCCTCTACTGGGACGGTCAATCTAAGGATGATCGCATCAAGAAGTTCGTCGACTTTTGCGCGAGCAAAGGGCTACAGAGTAACCATAGCGTGCGACGGGGTCAAAGCCCCAAAAGTCATGAGCTTAAACATTTTAGTAAGCGTTCCGCTGGCAGGCAGGATTCACCGCAGAGTGCGCCGAGAACGCAGAGTCGAAAAATGGCTTGCACACCACCACATACGCCACGGAGGTACGCAATTTGGCCAGTATTATTTTCACCGTCACAGACCCGAAAGCGTAATGCCTCATCTGGAAAAAAT
>CAWBBA010000044.1:0-165296 GCA_963786905.1 uncultured delta proteobacterium
CTATCCGTGCCGCATTACCGGCTCTTACGGTTACTCCGCTTCCGAAAAGTTCCGGGATCGAGTGTACTTACACCCGTGTCCGCCGCAGTTACCCTTACGTCCTCGAATTTTGCGCCGAGGACTTCCGCGACGATTTGGGCTATTACCGTCTCAGCGCCTTGACCGATATCCGCAGCGCCGGTAAGCACGTTTATCCCGCCGTCCTGCCCGACTTGGACCACGGCGCCTGAACTAATGTGGCTCATGTTGGTAACACCGCTGGGGAATGAAGCTCCGCCCATCCCAACACCGCGGCCGAAGAGGCAGTTTGCCGCTGCTTTTTTCTTTCCAGCCTATGGCTTTAGCGGCCTTTTCCACACTTTCAGCGAATCCGCAAGTGTTGATGACGAATCCTCCGGGGGTGCGGTTCCCCCGCTTTTATGCTGTTCTTGAATCGAATTTCAGCGGGATCCAAATTCAGTCGATCCGCCATCAGGTCGAGCTGGCGTTCAACCGGCGTGAAAACGGGCTTGGGGGATTCCATGGCCTCTCATAGCCCCGCCAACCGGCTTGTTGGTATAAACGTGATAGCCCTCGTACAACAGATTGGGCACGCGGTACGGAACCATCAGGAAGAAGCAGGATAGGGCCATCATTGTGGGGGCAGTGCTGTTGTAAGCCCCGCCGTCGGCATATGACAGAAACTGTTGAGCCAGAATCTTCCCGTCTTTGGCCATTCCGGTTTTGACCGTTAGGGACATGGGATGTCTCTGGCGGGCTAAATGAAGACTTCATCCCTGTCGTAAACGAATTTCACCGGTTTACCGAGTTTCATTGCGAACCATGCGGCACAGAAGTCTTTGGCGAACATGTCTATTTTTTGACCGAATCCGCCGCCGACTTTCGCTTTGATGACCCGAACCCTGCTTTCCGGTATCTGGAGGGTGGCCGACAGATTTCTTCTGAGGGAAAACGGTATTTGGGTGCTGGACCACAACACAACCTGTCCCGAAACGGGGATCGTATTGGGCCACTGCGGCGTGAGGCTCCAAAGGAGCGTGGTTCACCGCCTGAGAATAGAAAGAATCTTCGGAAACCAACGCCTTTCGGAGAATGCTTTCTCTACGGTCCGCGAATTCTTTTCGTATCGCAAATGACGTATTATTAGCCACTCCCTCGTGAATGATCGGGGCCGCCTTCCTCGATGGCTTCCTTGGGGTCGAACACCGCAGGCAATATCTCATATTCAACCTCAATCAGGTCCAAGGCTTCCTCCGCGGTTTCCTGATCCACGGCGCACACTGCTGCTATTTCATCACCGATGTAACGGACTTTACCTTTTGCAAGGGCGTATTCGTCTCTTGCCTTGGGAACTATTCCATATTGGCGATCCGGGATTTCAGCGCCGGTCACCGTCTCCTTTGACGCCGGGCAATCGCAGGGCCTTGGATACGTCCACATTAAGTATTTTTGCATGAGGATGAGGACTTCTCAGAAGTTTTCCGTGGAGCATTCCGGAAGGTCGGATCATCGGTAAACTGGGCGTACCTTTGACCTTCGCCCGGCATCCACCATGGGCAGCCTATGGCCTACCACACTGAATTGCTTTTCCATCTATTGTTTACCTCCAATCCTTCCGGATGCGGTCATGACCGCTTCTACGACCTTTTTGTACCCTGTGTACGGGCAAAGATTGCCGCCCATTTTCTTCTTGACGCTTTCTTCCGTGGGGTTAGGTTCTTCATCAAGTACGGCTTTGGCGGTCATAATTATCCCGGGGCTGTACAGAAGCCGCACTGCAATCCGCCTACTTCAACAAAAGATTTTTGGATAGGATGGAGCGGGCCTTCACTGAGACCTTCTTATTGTCACGATCTCTTTTCCCACGGCGTCTACGGCGAGCATCAAGCATGACAGATAGGATTGTCCGTCCAACAAGATTGAACATGCCCCGCATGCGCCGAGATCGCATCCTCTTTTTCGTCCCTGTTAATCCCAATTTATCCCTGAGGACCTCAAGAAGAGTCTGGTTTGGAGCAACAAGGACCTCGTGCATATCGCCGTTCACATTCAGGGTTATCACCTGCTTCACCTTACTTACCTCCCATGGGCTCACGGAGTGCGCCTTTGACCAGCTCTCCCATTATTTTTCTTTTGTATGAAATCGGATCGATTGATGACGACATCAATCTGGTTTCCTTGGCGACCAGGCCGTCTACTGATTGGAGAAGCTCGTCATTGAGCTTTTGCCCCTTGAGGAAATCCTCAAGTTGTACGGCTCTTACAGGCTTGCGATCCACCGCGCTCAACGCCACTCTGGATTCCTCGGATGAACGAAGTCCATACAGCGGCCCCCACAGTAGGGAAATCAATAGTAGCTCTGTTAGCAATCTTCTTGTATGTCGAGAATCCCTCGCCGGCCTTGGCAGGTATGAAGATTTCGGTAATCTCCCCCGCTTCGAGTTTTAAAGGTGATTTGCCTTCTCCGGAATAGAGGACCTCCAATCAACTGCCTTGAGCCGCCTTTACCGGTCAATACCACTTCTGCGTTCAATACGAGTAGAGCCGGGGCCACATCACCACAGTAAGTCGAGTAACAGACTCTTTCTTTGTGGGCTACGTGACACAGCTCCCCCCCGGTCTTAAAACAAAGCGGTCTGGATCGTGCCACCACTTGGATTGATTGAAATATTTACATCTGGTCTGCTGGCAAAGATTGCCTCCGATAGTCCCCATGGTCTGGTGATGATACGATCCCACTGAGGAAGCGGCAATGGCCAAGGCCGGGAGTTTTTGGGCTACGAAAGGATCGTTGTAAACCGTCTTGAGGGGAGTGAGCGCGCCAATCCTCAGGGTCGTGTTTGCCAGCCGGACGTAATTGAGTTCCGACAAGCTTTGAGACTGACTATCGTGGCAGGCGTCTCGACCTTGTACTTCATGTTTACCAGGAGATCGTTCCGCCTGCCAGGACCTTTGCGGAAGGGTCGTCCAGCAAGATGGTACAGGCCTCTTGGATGCTTGCGGGGCGCCTGTAATCGAATTTTGGTAACCTCACAGTCTCCTCCTCCTTTCGCTCGATGGATTGTCTATACCCGTATCCCAAAAACAACGTCCATTTGGCCATCCAAAATGGAGAATCTGGAAGGCCCACCGTGACGGCCGTTTTCTCCGTCATTCCCGCGAAACAACCATGACCTGTCAGTCACAACGGAACATGAAAGTGCTGCGATTGACTCTGGTGCCACGGATGTGTACCGCCCCGCGGACCTCATCCGTGCCGGGGTCTAATAGCGGACAAATACCACCGTCATTGTGAACTGGCGTGCCGGCGTCCCGCCTGACACGATCCGGCACGGATGAGCTGCGCACATCCGTGGCACCAAGCAAGAGCCGCTCTCCGTCGAGCGCATGGCACTTTCAGGTAAACGCAGGCAACTCGGGGAAGAGTTTTGGCAATTGCCATAATGTCACAAATTGCAAAAACGCATATCCAGTTGTCGCGCAATGCTCTTCAAGCGCTCCGACAAACCGGGAATTTCTCCGTTGGCCGCATGTCGAGTCAAGCCCACCGCCCAGATGGCTGCCTGGAGACCTGGTCTGTACGTCTTGAGAGGCACGGCCACCGCAGCAAGGCCTAACATGTATTCTTCAATGTCAACGGCCAAGCCGTTTCTACGAACCTCCAGGACTGCTTCCCTGAATTTGACTTTGTCGGTGCAAGAGTTTGGAGTGAATTTCTCAAGCTCAGTTTCCGAAAGAAATTCGTCGAGTTCCAAGTCGGAAAGTTGGCTGAGAAGCGCCTTTCCGTCCCGCCCCGGCACACAGCGGCATCCGCATTCCTACCTCTGAGGAGACTCGGAGTTCAACGGCGGCATCGACCTTGTCAACAATGACCGCCTTGGGACCCGATCTAATGCCAAGGAAGCTGGAAAAGTTTGAAATTCGGCTGAAGTCTTCGAGATAGGGGCGAACCGTCTTGATTAGTTCGGCCTGTGCCGCAGCGGCGCGTCCCAGGAGGTATAGCTGAGTGCCGAATCCAAACTTTCCGTTGAGCCGAGGTTCCAGCAACGCCTAGATCCACAAGGGTATGGATCAGGTTGAACACAGTGCTCTTGTTGAGATCCAGTTTCTTGGAAATTTCGCTCAGACCGAGAGGTTGCTTAGTGTTGGCAAGAAGTTGCAGAATGGCGAAGCACTTTTTTACGGCTGGAACCTGTTTGAAAGCTGACTTGGTCACATTGGGCATGGGGCTGTTCTCTATGGAAAACTATTAGCCTCTATTTTGAACAGCGAGTAACTCGATGTCAAGGAAAAAAAACGGCACCGAGTAACCGCTCAATTACGGCGGGCATCGGCGTTTTTGTGTCATTGCGAGGAGTTAATGGTGGGACAGGCTTCCAGCCTGTCTATTAGGGATGACGGGCAATCCGGTGTTCTGTGTGGGACCGTCCCACCGGCAATCTCGGTCCTGTACGCTCTCAACCAATGAGATTGCTTCGCTTCGCTCGCAATGACAGGGACAGCGAAATGCTCGATCAATTCTCAATAGTTGTGCCAGTCGTTAATGAGTCACCGCACTCCAAGAATTCTGACCCCTTCAGTCGGGTAGCATGCGGTTGAAGAAAGCGAACCGTATCGCTCTAGAAAAGACCGCTAACGATGCGCTTTCCGTTAGTCACCTCATCTTCCGGAACTGACTGCTTCATCCGTCATTCCCACGAACAACCATGCCCTTTAAGTCACAACGGAACATGAAAGTGCTTCGATAGGGTCTGGTGCCACGGATGTGTCCCGCCCCGCGGGATTCATCCGTGCCTGTCGATTATTAGTTGATGGTTTACGGATACCTCTCCGGAAAGAGACCGCAATGCCACGAACGTCCCTACGGACCCGTCCCAGCACGGATGAGCCTTCGGCACATCCGTGGCACCAAATTTCTAACAGCTCCTGCACAAACGGTAGGCACTTTCAGTAAGACGCTGGAATGACGAGAGGATTTTTGCGGCGGAAGGCCGTCATTGCTCTAAATGGCACAGGACGAACGATTGCCCGCGTAAGTGAGGGGTATCTCACGCCGCGTTTTTTACTTGACATCATTTTACCAAGCGTTCACCATAGATGGCAATCGTTCTCTCAGGAGAACCAATAGTGAGCAGCCCGGTCAACTGTCGCTTCAAAAGGGTCCCTACTATCGACAAGGGTTTCGGCATTCTCGGCCTCATGGCGAAATCGAGAGGACCTTTTGCTATAAGCGAAATAGCAACAAAACTCAGCCTTAACCAGAGCACTGCTTTCAATATCGTTCACGCCCTCATGGACCTCCGTGTGCTGCGGTCCTAAATCAGGGAATCCATCAAACGGACAAGTCTTTAACTGCCCCAAGGAGTTGAAAAGCTTAGTCAAAAGTCAGTCGACGATGAACAGACAAGAAGGACGTTTGCAGGGAGAGGTTGAATGGGAAACCGACGCGGAAACTTCTGGAATCCGTATGTGGAGACCTTGTCGAGAGACGAGATCCTAAGAGTTCAACTCAAAAGCCTACGGCGGCTCATTTCCTATGTCAAGCTCAACAGCGAATTCTATCGTGAGAATTATCGCCATATAGAGCCTGAAGACATTGTGACCATGGAGGATGTCAGAAAGCTGCCGCTCATAGACAAGGACGACCTGAGAAAATCTCAGGATGAAACGAAGCCGTTTCCATTTGGAACTATTCCCGGAGTGTCCACGGAAGACGTCACCACTTTCCGCCAGACTTCCGGTACGACGGGCAAGCCTGTTTACGTGCCTGAAAGTCTGGAAAGTTGGCAGTGGCGCGTGGAAGTCTGGTGCCACATTCTCTGGATGGCAGGTTTCAGGGAGACAGACCGCGTGTTCATACCTTTTGGATACAACGTGTATGTCGCATTTTGGGAAGCCCACTATGCCGCGGAAAAGCTGGGCTGCATGGTCGTGCCCGGCGGTGCGCTCGATACACAGGCAAGAATAAGCAAGATCCGCGAGATAAAAGCCACAGCGCTGTTGAATACGCCAACATACGGTCTCCATATGGCTGAGGAGGCTCAAAAAATGGGAGTGGATCCTCGAAGTCTGGGGATCAAAAGAATGCTTTGTGCTGGCGAGCCTCTTCCTCAAGCGACGCGAAAACGACTGGAAACCACGTGGGGAGCAGAGGTTTACGACCATATCGGCGGCACTGAGCCTTGTGCCTGGGCCGGTATGTGCTCGGAACGAAAGGGTTTGCACTTGATGGAACCATTTTCCTTGGTTGAAATTCTCGACATGGAAGATCAGAGCAGAGAAGTCGAGGAAGGGGAACTGGGCGTTGCCGTGGTCACGCCACTAGGAAGACGGTCTTTTCCGTTGATCAGGTTCAATACCAAAGACATAGTCAGAAAGGGAAAGGATGGTTGTCCGTGCGGCAGAACCTCCATGATGATTCATGAGGTTTCCGGGAGGACGGACCACCTGACCAAGATTCGAGGGGTACTCTTTAGCCCTGTTACAGTGGAGGAAGTGGTTAGAGCGGAATTCCCGGAGATCACGGATACCTAATTTTTGTGAACAAAAAAGGGATCATGGATGAGATCAGCCTAAAAGTAGAGCCCCAAAAGGATGCAAGCCAAGACGCGGTCAAGGACACTGTGCAAAAGCTCTTCCAGCGGCTGAAAACAAAGACGAATTTACGATTCCTTATCGAGGTGGCCGCAGTGGGTGAACTACCCCGACACACGCTCAAGGCAAAGAGGTTTATAGATCTCAGGGGAGGGGAAGGAAAATGAACCGCATGGAATTGCCGGACAAAACCGTGTTGATGGAAGTGAGTTCAAGAATTGAAACCATCGAAAAGCTCGCACGTGAGATAGAAGCTCTGGGCGCAGCAGTGCCTGCCATAGCAAGAAATGCCCGAATTCTGCTCGCTACGACATATGTAATGAGATTTGGAACATCGGATCTCGTCGACTAACTAAGACCGGCGAGGGGCATCGTGAGCGAAGTGTAAAATTTATCCTTTCACTTACGCGCGGAAAAAGAGTGTCATTGCGAGCGCAGCGTGGCAATGTCTGCCTTTAGCTGTCTGGATTGCTTTCCCACGGAACGCGGGATTTCACTCCTTGCAATGACAAAGAATCGGCCATCGCCGCCCGTAAGTGAATGCTTACGTAAAAATTGGACCGTTTGGCACAATTGTTACGCTCGGTGTCGCAAGCGATTGCAAGACCTCCCAGCGTACACGACTTCGCGATTGCGTGGGGTGCTTCGTCGGTGTATGCTCTCGTGACGGCACAAGCCCCTTGGGTTCATATTCGTGAAACCGCCGTCCCGGTAATCGCGCCGTTGCATCCTGGACCCTCGTTACGGCGAAATGGCATGACAAAGATCTATCCACTGTGAAGCACCATAGGATTCGGCTCAACCGATACCTACCCTCCTACTTTGCGACTAACATGCTGCTGCGACGCCGATGGAAGAGTCCATTTTGTCTTTAATATGCCCACTTTGGGGGCTCTGATAATCCCAGAGTAATCCGGAAAGGAGACGATGCGATGTTCAAGCGATTAAACATGGGTTTGGTAAGTTGGGGCTCGGCATTTCTCATCCTCGTTGTTGCCGTGTTCACCGCTCAGGCGGCCACCGTCACAATGAATTATTCCCTTCCATGGCCTGCGACCCATGGCAATACCATCCTCGCTGCCGATTGGGCAAAGGAAGTGGAAAAGAGAACCAACGGCGCCGTGAAGATCAACATATTTCCTGGAGGGACGCTCACACCCCTTGATCAGACATACGATGGAGTAGTCAAGGGAATCTGCGATATAGGGCTGTCTGTCGTGAGCTACGTCAAAGGGCGTTTTCCGCTTAGCGAAGCGGTCGATCTGCCTCTAGGATACACCAGTGGGCTCCAAGCGACGCGATTGGCCAATGCGTACTTCGAGAAGTTCAAGCCCAAGGAATTCAGCGACGTGAAAATGCTCTATATGAGCGCTCACGGTCCTGGACTCCTCATGACGAAGACACCGGTCAAAAAGCTCGAAGACCTCAAAGGCATGAAGATCAGGTGCACGGGCACAAGCTTGAAAGTAGTTTCCGCGCTCGGCGGAACCCCGGTTGCTATGCCACAGAGTGAGACTTACGACGCGCTACAAAAAGGCGTGGTCGCTGGCGTGCTCTCGCCCATGGAGACGCTTCAAGGCTGGAAATTCGCCGAGGTAGTGAAGGACGTCACGGAAAACTACGGCACTGCATATACGCTGTTGTTCTTCACGGCCATGAACCAGAAGAAATGGGATTCATTGCCCAAGGACGTGCAAGAAACCATTGAAAAAATCAACCAGGAATGGATTGAGAAAAGCGGCCAAGGTTGGGACAAGATCGACAAAACCGGCAAAGAATATGCTCTTTCCAAGGGAATCAATTTCATTGCTCTGTCTAAGGATGAGGAAGCGCGTTGGGTCAAGGCCGTGCAGCCGGTCTTGGAGGATTACGTCAAGAGTTGCGAAGCCAAAAGCCTTCCAGGGCGAGAAGCTCTGACGTTTTGCCAGGAATGGCTTAAGAAAAACCCTTAGAACGGGTGCAAAGAGCCTCCAGTAGAGCTCTTTGCAATTGCTCCGAATAGGTAATCGCTCACTAGGATGAAGCGCTGAGGCTCGTTGGTAGTCGCGAGGCATGCCTCGCCCAAGGGGAACCCGTGCCCGACAGGAGGTCGCAGCCCAGCGCTTCAATGAAACCTGCTTTAGCTTTTCCCCAAGTGTCTGCTCATCCTGTCATGAAAGCACCCCTTGATTGAGTCGGTTGCCGGCAATTAAAGCGCATCAGCATGGTGGAGGGTGAAATGTCCGAAGACTTTAAGAAGCTTTTTGAGGAGAGATTGGGTCGCTATCATGCGGCAATAGCTCTGGAACCGCACGATCGCATTCCCATTGCGACAGGAAGCAATTATTTTGCGGAAGTCTATTCCGGGAACACCAAGCAGGAGACAATCGACGATCCGGAAAAATGGTTACAGGCAGAGATCAAATTCTGCCAGGATTTTCCGGAAGTTGACGTACTGAGGAACAACCGGATTTACGGGCCACTCTATGATGCCCTCGATGTGAAGACGTATAGGCTGCCTGGCCGCGATCTCGCACCTAACACACAATTCCAGTTCGTTGAACAGGAATATATGAAAGAAGATGAATACGACGACCTGATCAACGATCCGCCGGGCTTCATGATGGACATCTGGCTGCCCAGAATTCTTGGGGAACTGGGAAATCGAGGCACAGGTCGTTCGTACGTTGCGATGCTAAAGGCCGGTTTCGCTCAAATGATGATGGGTGGCGTGATGCGGAACCGCGGCATGGTTCTCGAACAACAATGCGGCATGCCCCAGCCAATGGCTGGGTTCTTCCTGGCGCCTTTCGACGCATTGGCGGACGCGATGCGAGGCATGACCGGCGCCTTTCTCGACATGTTCCGCCAGCCGGACAAAGTCTTGGCTGCGTGCGACGTCCTCGTGCAGGAAATGGCTCACATGGCCCTTACGCTGGCAGATCCGCTGAAGCGGTATCCCATTTTCGTTCCGACGCACAAGGCCATTTTTATGTCGCCGGAGCAATTTGACACGTTTTACTGGCCGTCGTTCAAGAAGGTAATGGAAATCCTCATCGACTCCGGTTACAGCATCCGGGCATACCTTGAAGGCGATTGGGGGAAGCATTGGCACCACATGCGTGAAATGCCCAAAGGGAGAGTCCTTTGCGACATCGATACCCAAGGGGACATTTTCCAGGCAAAGAAAGACCTGGAAGGCTACCAGTGCATCGCGGGAGGGGTTCAGGACTCCATGCTGATTCTCGGCACAACCGACCAGGTCAGGGAACACGTGAGAGAGTTGTGCGAGCGAGCGGGCAAGGGCGGCGGATACATCATCAGCGCCGGATGTAACTTTCCCTACGACACCAAACCCGAGAACTTCAGGGCAATGATTGATACGGTCATGGAGTACGGATGGCATGACAAGAGCATAAAAGCCAAGCCGAAGTCTGCTCCTCCCCCAGGCAAAGCGGAAGCTTTGAAGCCGCGCAGAGTATTGACCCCGTGGGAAGTCAAGAAGGGAGAGCTCGGACAAATTATGGGTGACGAAAACCTTATCAAGAAAAACTGGGAACAACTCGAAGCCATGGCCCACACGTTCATGTGGCAATGGACACTCTGAGATAGGAGGGGACCACAATGGGAGATCTCGCGCAGGCATTGGCCAATCTCGAAGAAAAGCAAGTGTACGAGATTATAGACCGGAATATCGTGGAAGGGGTAAACCCCCTGGACATGATAAAAGAATGTAATGACGGAATGATTCGAGTCGGAGAACTATTCTCCGAGGGAAAGTACTTCATAAGTCAGCTCATTTATTCAGCCGAAATCCTGAAGCAGGTCATGAAAAAACTCGAGCCGCTGCTCGCGGGTATCCAAACGCGCGGTCCTGCAGGCGGTAAAGTGGTCATCGGAACGGTCAAAGGAGACATTCACGATATAGGAAAAAACATCGTCATCACGCTGCTCAAGGGGTCAGGTTTTGACGTCATTGATCTTGGCGTGGATGTCCCGCCCGAAAAATTCGTTCAAACCGTGAAAGAATCGGGAGCGAAGGTGTTGGGGTTGAGCGCGCTCTTGAACTTCACCTATCCGATGATGAAGGAAGTGGTAGAGGCCGTCGAAGAGTGCCGGCTTGCGGGATCAGGTCAAGATCATAGTGGGCGGGACTCCAGTAAATGAGCAGGTACGCGAGTATGCGGGAGCCGATTACTATGCAAAAGACGCCGTAGCCGGTGTTAACATGTGTAAAGAGATTTATTCGTAATTCGCCCTTTGGTCCGTGAGGAAAACATGTTCGTCATAGGTGAGAAGATAAATGCAACGCGCAAGAGCATAGACGCTGCAATAAAAGAGAGAAACGCCGCCCTGATTCAGGAAGTAGCGAAAGCCCAGGAGCAGGCCGGCGCTCATGCGCTGGACGTCAATTGCGGAACAGTCCCGGCTTTGGAAGAGCCGGAAACCATGAAGTGGCTGGTAAAGACGGTCCAGGAAGTGTCTGATCTCCCGCTGTGCATCGACAGTGCAAACTCGGAGGCATTGTCTGCCGGGCTGGCCGAGCACAGAGGGAGGCCGCTCATCAACTCAATCAGCGGGGAAAGTGCTCGATACAGCAGTGTCTTGCCGCTGGTGATACAGTACGGCGCTGGAGTGATAGCGTTGTGCAATGATGACCGGGGCTTGCCCTCGTCCAGAGAAGCGGCTTTGGAAGTTGGTGATGCCTTGATAGGCCGCCTAATTGAGGATGGGATTCCTGTTGATAACATTTACCTGGATCCCCTGGTACGTACTCTTGCCACAAGCCCGGAAACTGTCATTGACACTCTGGAAGTGATGCGGGAACTATCACACAAGTTTCCGGGGCTACACTTGGTAAGCGGATTAAGTAACGTATCGTTCGGTCTTCCTGAGCGTCGTCACTTAAATCGGGCCTTTGCAGTAATGAGTATTGCTTACGGTCTCGATGCAGTGATTGCAGACCCGCTGGACAGTCAACTCATGGCGCTCATCTCTGCTTCGGAGGCGCTCGTCAACAAAGATAGGTTTTGTTTGGATTACATCAAGGCCTACAACGCGGGGAAGCTATCAAATTGAGGCCCGGTGTCAGGACGCGGAAACCGGGAAACATTGTCTTATAAAGCTCCCCGATTCATCAAAGGGCTTGCCGCTCAAGGCAGACTCTGGAAACGAAAACGGCCGAAGAGGACTATGGTCCTTTCGGCCGTAACTGTGTGGAGGCAGTGGGGATCAAAAGTCGTCGTAATCCATTGAGAGTTCGTCCTCGCCGAATTCGTCTTCCAGGTCCAGGGAGGATAACAACTCGGCAGATCGCCCGTCCAGGGGGTCCTCAAAGTCAGCCAGAGCGTCAGCAAGGGATTCATCGTTCATTTGTCCGATGTAATAGTCAATATTGTGTGAATGAGGCATGCGAACTCCTCCCGCACTCGAGTGGATGACGTTGCCAAGCAACAAAATTAATAAAGCATAACAATGAGCTATTGTCAATAATTAAAGTAACACATGAAGAAATTGTGCGGAAGGCAATTGACCAGAGAACAACTGGACTGAGGGAAGTGGTGGGCGCGGGTTTGAAACCCGCGCCCACCGCGTCGCGCAAGGGGACAGAAACAAGCCGGAAAAGCACTACGATCTCGAAGAATCCATTAGCCTTCCGTCAGGTTTCCGTCCTCATCCGACACTACTCAGGTGTCGAGAGGAAGGTCTGAGGAGAACGGCTTCTTCCTCCATTACCCTCCCGTGGGGGAAGGGTAGGGGATCAGGACACACAAGGAAGGTCTGGCCGGTGCCGGCAGAAGACGCGGGGTGTGTTCGGATGTCGTTGCGAGGGCCCAGCCCGAAGCAATCCCCAACCCCCTCGATACGCGGGCCGAAGTCCCGCGCCTCAAGGGATTTCGGCGTTTCACTCGTCGCAATGATAGGACGGGGTAGGCTCAGAAGTGTGCAGAGGGGTCCCTGCGGACATCGGCCGGACCAGTTCGTGGAAGAGTCGTCCGTATTCATGGTACCTGGAGAGGTTTTGCTGATGGAAGGCCCTCTCGTGCGCAGAGGGTTCCCGGGTGGCGCACGCTGGGATACCGACCGCCACACGGTTGGATGGTATGGTGCTCCCGGGGGTGACTACTGCTCCTGCGGCAACGATAGCCCCTTCTTCCACCACGGAGCCGTCAAGCACGAGAGCTCCTATTCCGATGAGCGCGTTGTCATGGACCGTGCAGCCGTGGAGCACTGCTCGGTGGCCCACAATCACCCCATCTCCTATATTAAGAGGAAAACGCCCGCCGGTAACGTGCAGCATGCAATGGTCCTGAATATTGGTCTTTCTTCCGATCTTGATGCTGTGAACGTCCCCTCGCACCACCGTACTAGAACCAAAGGTTGCTCCCTTCTCCTATTTCGACATCTCCCAATACGACGACCCCGGGAGCAAGAAACACATTCTCGCCGATCTTGGGCCTGACTCCTTTATATTCGTAGATCATGATGCTTGATGGCCTCGTTAAGTTCGCCGCGAACCTCTTGCTGAATTGGAGCAAGATTAGAAAATCGCCCTGCTCTCCTTTTCTAAAGGGGGTTAGAGGGACTTCTCTAGTATATTTCAACTTCTCCGGTTGCAGGCAAGCTTCTTAGGAAGACATCACTGACGCGAGACCGGGGTTGCAGGAGGCCGATGTCATGCCCAATTCATTGCGCTTCATCTCCAGTTCGGCCATCTAACGACTCACTTCTCCGAGTCTCCTGCGGATATGATCGACTGAAATAGCACCGAAGACAAAGTGCGTGCGCGCTGGGGATTGAAATTCTCATCCATCTTTCGGATTTCCTCGAGCGTGACCGACCTTTTCAGGGGTTTATACCAGTGGAAACGGATTACGAGGACTTTGCCTATTTTAGGTCCGGACGTTGCCGCCTGCTCCTTGACGTCTTCCGGGTCGAAATAACCCATTTCATCAATTCTGTTATAGAGGTTTTTCGGCTCGTCCAGATACCAGTCTTCCACTCGACCTGACCCGACAACTCCGATTCTGTTAACGTAAAACAGGAGTGGAAGACCTTTGCGAATCCCGCGGATCCCTGTAGGATAACCGTATGTTAGGTTGTTGAAGTGGACCGGCCTCTGCCGGCCGACAAGATCGGTGGCGAAGAGGCTGTCCTGCCGAGAGTCCGACTGGGGCAGGTCGATCAGATGCATGGCCCTTTTTTTCTCCATGGGGAGAAGGAGAGGCTGTTCGTGGCGCGCGTGTATCCTGAGGGGATAGAATAGGGTCTCTAATTCATGCATCTCGAGCACGCGGGCTGGAGGGTGAACGATTATGTCTGGTCCGCTTTTCGTAATGCGATGCCAGGTACTGAAGATAAAGGGAAGGCGGTACTCCGTTTTTATACGGTATCCAAGCCCCTCCGGCTCTTCCCTGACTTCGTAACCAAGCGAGAGGAAAAAATCCCGCAGAAAGCCCATAACTTGGGAATCCGGTATAACACGGTAGAGGAAATGTTTGCACAAGCATATCTGAGGCTTGCCATCAACGCTGCAACAAGAAGAAATCCCTTCCAACATGAACCCGCAGCCTTTCAGGCAGTCGATAAGGCCGCCGGCAAATGCCTCGGGAAGTCGGATGGTCACTTTCGCGATCCCCATCTCCGACCACGCGAGGATCTCCTCACGCAAAAGCCTCCTGTCCGCACCAAGCTCGGATGCTCCGGGCCCAAGGCCTAAAGCCAGCAAATGCGCCTCGTTCGGCTTTTCTTGAGACCACAGAGACACGCAGCGAACTGTTTTGTCGGTCTCAAGGATTCTGCAGCCTATTGCTCCATGCTCGCCCGTCAAGGGCAAGCTGTCCAGAAGGTCAAGGATTCCGGGGTCATGCTCGGTCCATGGCTTGAGGATCGTCTTGATAGCCGGGAGGTCCTGCTTCAGCGCGGATCTGAGAACCATTTTCATCGGGATTCTTGCGCTCCGTCAAAGATGAGTGTCATAACAATATGGCTGAAGACGGAAAGTTTCCACCGCGTTGGTGTTGCATGCTCCAACCTCCGGATATGACAGAGGGGTTGTCAAGAGAAGTGATCTCGGGTCATCATATTGAAAAACACTTGCAAGTTCAACTGCTAAGATGAGTCTGGAGGCGGTTATGGCGAAGTTGCAGGAACCTTGCCTCGTGGCGGGTTCCAAGGGGATGCTTGGCACGGATTTGGTGAGGCTGCTACAGGGAAGCGGCACGCAGACTGTAGCACTGGATGTAGATGAGATGGACATTTGTAACGCCGATTCGGTAATGGATGCCTTCGCAAAGTATCATCCGGCGTTGGTGATCAATGTCGCGGCCTATACTGATGTAGACGGGTGCGAATCAAGACCGGAAGAAGCTTTCAGCATTAACGCGCAGGGCCCGAAGAATCTCGCCAAAGCTTCGCTCGATGCCGGTTCGTTCCTGGTGCACCTAAGCACCGATTATTTGTTCGACGGCAATAAAGGGGCGCCTTACGTGGAAGAAGATCCGATCAATCCCCTCGGGGTGTACGGCAGATCCAAGGCCGAAGGGGAACGTCACGTCAGGGAATTGCTTCCGGATAGGCACTGCATTGTAGAACTCAGTGGTTGTTCGGACTGCACGGGAAGAACTTTGTGGAGGCAATACTGACCCAGGCGCAACAAAAGGACGTGCTTAGAGTAGTGTGCGACCAGCGTGGTTCACCCACATACGCGCCGGATCTCGCGATCGCGCTGATGGAACTTTGTGACATACGCGCCAGAGGGACTGTTCACGTCACAAATTCAGGAGAGGCCACCTGGCATGAATTCGCTAGCAAGATCCTTGAGTTAGCTGGGCTTGGGCAGCGTGCGCGTTGATCCCATGACTACCGAAGAACTAGGCAGGCCTGCTCCCCGGCCTGCGTATTCAGTCATGGACAATTCCCGGTTCATCGGTCTCACAGGTTCGGGCCTGAGAAGCTGGGAGGATGCCTTGGAGGCTTACCTCAGTGAGCGGCAACGCGCACTATAAGGGTCGGGGTATTCCGCATACAGCAGTTGCCTGAAAGAGTGTCCGAAACCGAGGATTACTTGGTGAACGCAATTAGATTGGGACGAGCGGCCTTGCGTTCCGCGCGGGGCTGCCGTAACTGAATGATCAACGCTTCACGCCGAGATGGACGGGTCTGATGAAAAGACGTAATCTACGTCGTGTGGCAATGCCTCGGGCCGGGAGAGCCCACAAGGCTCTAGACGCGGGACAGGACCCTAATCGAAGGAGCTTTCATATATGGGAATGACTATAAGCGAGAAGATCTTGGCTGCTCACTCAGGAAAGAAGGTCGTGCAGCCTGGGGAACTCATAGAGGCACGAGTGGACATTGCGTTGGCCAACGACATTACGCTTCCTTTGGCCATTGGTCCTTTCAGAGAGGCTGGCGGAACGGACGTCTTTGACCGGGAGCGCGTAGTGGTAGTGCTGGACCACTTCAACCCGGCCAAGGACATTGCTTCGGCCGAGATGTTGCGAATAGCCAGGGAGTTCGCCCGCGAGGTAGGCTTGGTCCATTTTTATGACGTCGGGGAAATGGGCATTGAGCATGCACTGCTCCCGGAGCAGGGACTGGTAGGGCCGGGAGACCTCATAATTGGAGCAGACAGCCACACATGCACTTATGGCGCTCTAGCAGCATTTTCAACGGGCGTGGGGAGCACGGATTTTGCCGCGGCCATGATCACAGGAAATTGCTGGTTCAGGGTGCCTGAGACAATGCGCTTCGTGCTAACCGGTCAGCCAGGCCCCTGGGTGGGGGGCAAGGACGTGATTCTGTCCATAATTGGCAAGATAGGTGTGGATGGAGCCCTCTATAGAGCTATGGAGTTTACTGGGGAAGGGGTCCGGCATTTGGGCATGTCAGACAGATTTACCATAACAAACATGGCCATTGAGGCCGGGGCAAAGAATGGGATCTTCCCCTTCGACGGAGAGACGCGAGCGTTTGCCGAGGCCCACAAGGGAAGGCCGTACACGATCTATGAATCTGATCCGGACGCGGTATTTGTGGAGACTCATCAGATCGATCTTGCTTCTCTGGAACCGGTTGTAGCTCTCCCGTTTCTGCCCGAGAATGTCCGGCCTGTATCGGAGGTGAAGGGGATGAGGGTAGATCAGGTGGTGATCGGGTCATGCACCAACGGCAGAATAGAAGACCTACGCATCGCTGCTTCCATATTAAAAGGAAGAAAAGTAGCCAGGGGGGTCAGGTTAATAGTTATCCCCGCCACGCCCAAGATCATGCTGCAAGCGGTGGCCGAAGGGCTTGTGGAAGCGATTATGTTGGCCGGCGGAGCAGTGTCTACCCCCACTTGTGGGCCGTGTCTCGGGGGCTACATGGGGATATTGGCTCAGGGAGAGCGCGCAGTGTCCACGACGAACAGGAATTTTGTGGGCCGGATGGGGCACCCTGAAAGTGAAGTCGTTCTATCGTCTCCGGCGGTGGCGGCTGCAACGGCGGTGGCAGGATTTGTAGCTGATCCGAGGGAATTTTCTCCGGGCATTCGATAGAAGCGCGGTTTGTGAAACTATAGCGCTAGTAAACTAATCTAAAAAATAAGTTTGAATTCAGATTTTTTTCTGTTATGCTCGAACACGATTCAGAGGCGACATAGGGCTTTCCCGGGAAAAAATATCTTGACTTCTCGGGATGGTTCTGATAATCAAAGTGGCAATAGGTTTTATTTGTCTATAATTCCAAATTCGGCTCCCCATCTAATGATTGGTGGGGCCTAATAAAAGGAGGATTGGGTATGGTTAACAAGATGATTGTTGTTCTCAGCGCGATGGCCCTGATCATCACTGGGGTGGGAGTTGCTAGCGCCTATATGCCGGGCATGCCGGGTGGTGTGAGCGCCACAGGGGACATGATAATGATCCCCATGAAAGTGAAGACCTCCTTCACCAAGACCACGGGTGGTACTGCCGGTGGTGACAGCACGCTGTTGCTGGATGGCTGTGAGCAGTATACCGGTGGCTTCCGTCCCTGGGGAGTGTGGAAGGGCACAAAGTGCGCCATGAAGGTCCAGGTTATTCCGCCGAAGTGCGTGGCTCCCGCTTATGGCGGCCCCGTAGCTTGGGGTGCTCCTCCTTCGCTCATGCCTGGTGGCAAGCTGGTGAGCAACGTCGAGAAATACTCGGTAAAGTCCCCTGGGTGCGATCCCTGTGTGACCGGTGGCCTTCAGTATGAAATGGTCAAGAAGCAGCAGGTCAAGTAAGACCGAATCCTAAACTGCATATATTCCAAAAAGAGACCGGGGCCCTATGTCCCGGTCTCTTTTTATTTGGGGTCGGCCCTCTACTTGTGCGCAGGCTCTCCGGTTGCCAGTTTAAGCATGGGCTCCAGCCAGAGTCCGGGCGCTTATCGGATAAGCAGTAGACTCTGTATCCATGTGCAAAGAAGATCTACTCCGTCCTTTGACAATACAGCCTTTCCCGGATACAAAAGTAACACGCCGCTTTACGAGGAACTGCCTTTTCCAGGAGGTCACGCGTTGACAACCTCTTCTTACGTTCTCATTCTTGATTTCGGGGCTCAATATACCCAGCTGATTGCTAGGCGAATCAGAGAAGCCGGTGTGTACTGCGAGATTCATCCCTTTGATCAGGGAATGGATGTTGTCGGCCGAAAGAGACCAGCCGCAATCATTCTTTCCGGCGGGCCCGCGAGCATCTACGACGACAATGCGCCGCAACTTGACGGACAAATCCTTGAACTAGGCTTGCCTATCCTCGGAATATGCTATGGATTACAGGCAATTGCCCACACGTTGGGGGGTAGGGTACAACCGGCTCAGGAGAGAGAATACGGGCGGGCCAACTTGAGCTACGTACAGGAGGACTCACTTCTGTTGCAGGGCATCTCGGCAGGCGCGCAGGTTTGGATGAGCCACGGAGACAAGGTCATTGAGCTTCCGGAGGGCTTCACGGTTACGTCCAGTACGGACGATACTGCGTTTGCTTCGTTCGAGAGCATCGATCACCGCATCAGCGGAGTCCAGTTCCATCCTGAAGTGGTCCATACCCCGGAAGGGGTGAGAATTCTCAAGAACTTTCTTCACAAGATTGCGGGGCTTCAGCCGGATTGGACCATGGCCTCCTTCATTGAAACCACAATAGCTGACGTGAGGAAGCGCATCGGTAAAGCTCATGTGGTCGCTGGTCTGTCAGGCGGGGTGGATTCGTCGGTAATGGTGACCCTCCTTCACAAGGCCATTGGCGAACAACTTCACCCGATCTTCGTGAACAACGGACTCTTGAGAAAAGAGGAAGCCAGGGAAGTTCTTTCCACATTCAGGGAAGAACTTGGCATTGAGCTGGATTATGTGGATGCATCTGATCGTTTCCTGGCCAAGCTTCGGGGAGTCACGGACCCGGAACAAAAAAGAAAAATTATCGGTGAAGAGTTTATAAGGGTATTTGAAGCCGAGGCTGCTAAGTTTCCTAATGCAGGCTTCCTGGCTCAGGGGACTCTTTATCCTGACGTTATAGAGAGCGTCTCGTTCAAGGGTGGTCCATCGTCTACTATAAAGAGCCACCATAACGTGGGGGGGTTGCCCGAAAAGATGCACCTGGAGTTGATAGAGCCCCTCAGAGAGCTTTTCAAAGATGAGGTGCGAGATCTGGGGGCGCAACTCGGTGTGCCGGACACAATCCTGTGGCGACATCCCTTTCCCGGTCCGGGATTGGCGGTGCGAGTCCTCGGAGAGGTCACCCCCGATCGCGTAGCGTTGCTGCAAGAGGCAGACGCCATTGCCATGGAAGAGATCCGCAAGGCCGGCTTGTATCGAAATATCTGGCAGGCATTTGTGGTGTTGCTTCCAGTTAGGTCCGTGGGAGTCATGGGGGATGAGCGAACCTACGAGCACGTGGCAGCGCTCAGGGCCGTTGAGGCCACGGACGGGATGACTGCGGACTGGTACCCGATGCCACATGAAGTTCTGGCAATAATCTCAAATCGCATTATAAATGAGGTGCGCGGTATTAACCGGGTGGTGTACGACATCTCATCCAAGCCCCCCAGCACCATCGAATGGGAATAGTATTCGGTAGTTGAACATGGAAAGGGCCGGATCTATGGATCCGGCCCTTCTTTGTGACGTGAGTCTGTTTGGGTTTAGGAGTTACGCAGCCATCTCTCGATGTATGTCTTCAGCTTTTCCATCTTTTCCGCGGGGAAATCGTCTATTATCTTCTTAATTTCGTCATATCGTCGGTCTTCCTGAAGCGGCCTATAAGGCTGCCTTCGGGTTTTGGCGCCTGATACGTCAGTAGTTCGCATTCTCTACTCTCCTGGGTTCAATTATTTGTTTCAATTCCTCAATGGTGGTGGCTCCGCTAATAGTTCAGTTAAGAGAGCTTGTCAACCGAAAATAGGTGGAGTTGGAAACTCTTCACGTGAAGTAGAGCATCAGGTTGAGAATCACGATGGAGGGGGTTTGGATGAGGCGGCCATCTGATCACGATGCTCCGGCATGGATAATACAGTTTTCCCAGGTTTCTCCGCGGAGTTCATAAGACATGTTAAAAGACAATATTGTATAAATATCATAACGATTTCAATTGACGACATATATTTGGTATGATATTGCATTGTCGAGAACGTAATCCGGGGTTATGCATGGCTTCCATACTCACAGGACGCGCCGGTGACACAGTCAAACTACCTAACCACACCCTCCTCTACGGGATAATCCTTGTTGCTCTCGGAGTTTTAGTCACGCTCGGGTCCCTGACGCGCCTCTACGAATTGAGAGAGTTCTTTCCGCTCAGGCTTCCTGAACAGGTAAACGAATTCATTCTCAATTACGTGCCCTTCATTCTGGGTACCTTTATCACCACAGTAGCCGCGCTGGCGGGCTTGATAGTCGGTCTGAACTGGATATTCGGGGGCATGAGGCATATGTCCCATCTGCGGATACCACTAAGGTGGGCCGGGGACTATTATCGCCCTGAGGGGGTGTCTCTCGGTCTGAAGGAAGGTAAGCTTCATTCGTACGATCGGGCCCCTTCGTTCATCTTTTCACTAATAGGCCGGGTGTGGTCCAATGCGAGGTACATTTCCGAGATTCCAGGGCTGATCGTGCGCTGGAATGCGCGCTTTGTCTGGAAGGCTCTTTTCATAGGAATTGCGATCCATTTTATCTTTAAGTTCATGGAATTACTGCCATCGTATCTCTCAGGGCTCGGGTTGGGGACAGGCTACGTGATACCTTCTCCGATGCCTTTCTACAATCTTCTCGCCATAGTGTGTGCGCTGAAGCTTCTGATCGCTCTGAGCCTCATACCTCTAAAAAAACCTGGGGCTAGCCGGGAAATGGATTCCATGATCGTCGAGGGCAAAGGGCATCCGTATGTTTTTTTTAGCATTCTGGAAGAAGGCTCGAGAATTTTTGCCCATAAGGGATTTTCAAATAGGATTTCCAGGTCCAAGTCTGTCGTGTGCGGAGACGGAGAGACCCTACTCGGGACGCTTATCGAGAGTTTTCCTGAATATGTGAGGACTTCCTCGCGCTTGGCTGCTCTTCTGAGTTTGTTTCTCGGTTCGGTAATGATCTTGGTGGGATTTCTACAGATCATCCTAATGCAATACCCGGCGTTTTCCGCAGGTTACGAGGATTTCTTCCGCCTTTACCTGTTCAGTCTCGTCGTCGACATCCTGTTGAACGTGTCAATAATTCTTTTCGGCAAGAGTTTTCTGGACCAAGCCCGCTCATTGATGGCGATTTACAGATTCCGGTCAAGTCTGGTCTATGTCGAGGCCAAAGGGGACTTCGAGAAGAAAGTCTTGCCGGACCTGAAGGGGATCGTCGCACCTGAACGGCTCTTCAACCCTCTGAGTCAGTGTGCCTTCAATGTCCGTTGTTTTTCGGCGGAGGCCATCTCAGAAGCCATAACCCCTGAAGGTATGCGGGAACTCGTTGGACTCGAAACTTCGGGACGCCTGGCCAAGGATGTTGGCAGACTGAAGTTTCTCCCATTCCAGGTGAAATTCGTGGAAAGATACCCGTCATCGTGGAAGCCGGACGAAGAGGCGTTAGAGGAGAACGAGGAGCAGGTGGTACCAGGCT
This sequence comes from uncultured delta proteobacterium, assembly GCA_963786905.1. Lineage (GTDB taxonomy): Bacteria > Desulfobacterota > Desulfomonilia > Desulfomonilales > Desulfomonilaceae > CAWBBA01. Next base: position 21,674 of record CAWBBA010000044.1, read on the forward strand.
GCAGGGGAACCTAGGATGGCAATCGAGGAAAGAACCTCACACACCGCGGTAGCGTCACCGGGTAATTGCACATGATACTCCATGGTATGCTGTTCCTGTCCCTAGGGGGAATATTGACAGCCGTGGACTATGACCCGGCCGTCGCCAGACCTGCGATTTCCATGCCCAGAGCTCAGCCGTCGGCGGTGACTTCGCGCGTCACTGCAGGATTGAAACCTCCTGCAAGCGTGCAGGAATTGGAGAACCTCAAATCAGTAGTCTCCTCTCTCGGCGGAAAACCGGACTACGCGCAAATACTAATAATGGCAGGGCGGGAATTCCATGTTGATCCCGTGTTTATTGCCGCCGTCACTCATGTGGAATCAAGTTTCAAACCTAGGGCGGCTTCTGGCCGCAACGCCAGAGGGCTCATGCAGCTCAGGCCCATAGTGATAGAGGTTTTAGGGGTCACGGACCCTTGGGATCCACATCAGAACATTATGGCCGGTACTGCTTATCTGCGAAACTGCTTCGAACGGTACAAACACTGTCCGAATTCGACATATCTGGCTCTAGCCGCATATAATATAGGACCGGGCCCGGTGGAAAAGCTTAATCGGTCGGATGCAGCCGGACGGTTTGTGCGAAAGGTCCTGCGGGTGTACAATCGCCTAACGGACAGTCCGATTCCCATGACGGGCAAGGCCGCAAAAGGTTTGGAGGGGAGCGCCCGATATTTAGGGGAGAGGAAATCATGATCGGGTTGAAATGACTCAGGGTTTATTGCTAGTTCAAATCCCGCCACAGGATTACGGTGTGGCTGTGGCGACGCCGGGCTGAAACCCCTGGCGCTGCTATCCCCTCTCACAGGAACCCTGGAGCATCTCAGTTCTTATCGGATCAGCACCAAGGACCATGCCGTGCGCCCCCCTTCAGCGGGGGATGAGGTGAGCAGATGAGATCTCTTTTGCCAAAGATAATCGTTGTCGCATCGGCTGTAGTTCTATGTACGGCAATTGCCGGCTTAGGCGAAGACTACCTCGTGATCAAGAAAAAGGGTGGACCAACTCAAAAGGTGCCCCTCAAATTCGCTCCTGACCAGATCGAGTCTTTTCAGGTGGAGTCAACGCCTGGGGCGCCGGCTGGAAAAGCGGCCCCCGCCACCCCAGGTCTGGAACAGACCCAGAGGCAAGGTGAAACCCAGGGAACGCAACCCGAAGGCAAACCTCTCGAGATAAGACCGGGGGCTCCTGCCGCGCCGCCTTCGATCCTGAGGAGAGGGCCCGGAGGCGTTCCGCCCGGACAGGCTGTGACGGAAGAAGACACGGAGACCGAAATTGAGCAACCGCCTGCGGGCCCTAAACCTTCGGAACGGCCACCCAGCAGAGAAGTGGCTCCCGCTCCGCCGAAAAAACCGGTGTCAGGTCCTGTTGCTGCAGCTCTTCCTGGGGGCAAAGGCGCTTTTAGCGTAAACGTGTACAAATTGCCTGAAAATATCAAAGCATTACCGGATTACAGCGCGTTTCGACCTACCCAGACCCTAACCTCTGACAGGATCAATCTTGATCCGGCAAAGGGTGAGACCGAGCCCTCCGGTCTCCCTGAGAAAACCGATGGTCTGGGAATGCGATTTGTGGGCATGTTCATGGTTTCCGGAGAAGGGATCTTCAAATGGAGGCTCCAATCAAAAGACGGGGCACGGATGCATATAGACGACAAGACCTTGATCGAGAACGACGGAATTCATGAGGCCTCGTCTAAGACAGCGTTTCTGCACCTCGCAGAGGGGGTCCACACCGTTATTGTCGACAGCTTCAACTCACAAGGGCCTCCGGTCTTGAAGTTATTTGTAGAACCACCGGTCGGACGTGAGCAAGTATTCTCACTAGGGAGCGGCTTAGCAGGCTGGAAGGAACCGGCAAAGCCATACGATGTTCTCTGGGGACAAGTCTATTTTGTTCCAAAAGGCAATTACCCGGAGGGGCCGGATTTTAGCCAGCTCAGCCCCATCGGTCGGCTCATCGCGCCGGAACTCAACATATTGGGGGGAGAGGGCTTGCCTGGCCTTCCTGGGCGAAAAGAGATGGTCGGAGTTCGGTACCAGGGCTTTTTCAATGTCCAAGGCGCGGGCATCTTCGCTTTCAGGCTCCTCGCAGACCACTTTGCTCGGCTGACCATCGGCAAGCAAAATGTGGTTGATATCACAGGTGGGGCGAAAGCGGATCAAAAGGGGAAACTCGGATGGGCGTTCCTCCAACAGGGGAGTTATCCGATCACGGTTGACTATTTCCATCCTCAAGGGGATCCACGTCTCGAACTATACGTCACCGCTCCTACGCAAAAAGAGGAATTATTCTCGCCGGCTAGAACTTTGGCGGGCTTCTCGTCAGAAGAGGGTAAGGTGAGCCTGATTCCAGCCTTTGTGTACTTCTTGAAGCCCAATACCAAGAAGATGCCGAATTACAACAAACTTTCCCCGTCCGGAATGTTCTTCACCCAGGCAATAGATTATCCTGCGAACAGGGGCTCACGGGAATTTCCGGGCGTGCCCAAGCGCGAGGACTGGCTGGGCCTGAGGTTTTACGTAAAGTTTTCTCTTTCGGAGCAGGAGGCTGGATCTTACAAGTTTCGGATTGTGTGTGGTGACGGGGCTCGCCTGATTATTGGCAAGAAGATCATTATCAACGCAGAAGGCGGGGGCAAAACGGTTGAGCAATCCGGGACCACGACCATGGAAGCTGGCAGCCACGAAATGTTTCTCGACTATTTCCAGGGCACCGGTCCCAGCGCGTTGCAGTTGTTCATAACTCCGCCAGGTGGTGAAGAAAAAGGATTCGCGTTTCAGTAGTACCGGCGCGACGAAGACTGAGTAGTGGCAACGCCTCCCTAATGACGACGGTCATCAGGACGCTTATAGCCATTGCCAGAATTCTTGTCCGATTCAGAGAGGCCAAATCCCGTCATTCCCGCGAACGCGGGAATCCAGTCCGGGAAAGTCTGAACAGGGTTTACCATTGTTGTTATTTGGGCCTTCTGGATTCCCACGTTTCGCGGGAATGACAAACAAGGCAAACCTGAACCATCTCTCTTGTAGTCCGCCTGCCTCATGGCCAAACGGACATTATTTTTGGCAATCACTATAATCGCAGCTATGCCTTCCCGATGTTAACTACCCATCCATAGGGATCCGGTTTCACTCCCGTCTGAATTGCCACAAGCTCCTCGAACAATTTTGCAGCTACGTTTCCGGTTTTACCGTCGCCTACAAGATGATCTATCCCCTTGTATCGGAAGCTACTCACCGGGGATATGACGGCAGCCGTTCCTGACCCGAAGATCTCCTGTAGGCTTCCGTCTTCAGCGGCTCGCACCACTTCTTCTATGGAGACCTGCCGTTCGGTAACCTTCAATCCCATGCCCCTCGCAAAGCGAATGACAGAATCCCTTGTGACACCCGGCAAGATAGTTCCTTCGAGGGCCGGGGTGATGATTTCATCGCTGATCCGGAAGAAGATGTTCATCGTGCCGACTTCCTCAATGGAGACCCTGTCAACCGCGTTGAGCCACAAAACCTGAGTGAATCCCGCGGCATGAGCTTCTTCAGCGGCCAGGAGGGAGGCGGCGTAGTTTGCAGCAGTTTTTGCCTCACCGACTCCGCCTCTGCACGCACGTATGTATTTGTCCGTCACCATGATCTTTACAGGGGCGAAGCCTTCAGGGTAATAGGCCCCAACAGGCGAAAGAATTATATAAAAAAGATACTCTTGAGAGGGTCTCACACCCAGATGCGGCTCTGAAGCGATTATTGTCGGACGCACATAAACTGATGTGCCGGGAGTCCTGGGGATCCAGTCCCTATCCATCCTGATGAGACGGGACATCTGGTCCAAACAGGTCCGGATCCACGGTAGGAATGCACAGGCGCTCACAGGATTTGTTGAACCGGCCTATGTTCATGTCAGGTCTGAAAAGGAAAATGTCCTCTTCGTTTGAGCCTGCAAAGGCTTTCAGCCCCTCAAAAACCTGCTGACCATAATGCAACATCATTGTCGCCGGATGGAGAACAAGATTGTCCATCGGAAGAATTTGAGGTTGTTGCCATCCCCCCTTGTCGGCTGAAAATGACATTTGCAGCATGTGGTCCGTAAAAATGTTTCCGAACCCGAGGTTCTCTTCATCATACGCTTGCGAGCCGGTCCTGTTCCGCGGTCCGGTTCCCATGAAGCCTCCATTCACGTCTCAGACAGGAATTATACTCTGCGGGCCCGGGGCTTGTCCCTGGCGCTGAGCGGACGTTACGGCAAAGCAAGCCGGGATTAAGGCGGAATCCGGGTCTAATCTTACATAATTACCAAAGGCCGACAATTGAGTCAAGGCCGGCCTGACCAGACTGGCAATGCTTCAGTTACGGGGGAGATCAAGGCAGTGCACTCTCACGCAACATCTCTCACACATGTCGTACGCTGTCATTGCGGGGAGCGAAGTGCCCAATTGCTTCGAGCGGGATTGGGGATAGCTTCAGTCTTGCGACCTTGCAGATACAGCCCCGCGACCACCTATTTCACCGCCCATAACTGAATGATTGTTCGGAAGTTAATCCTCCGGGTCCTTGGATGCAAAGGGGCAAGGCAAACTTTTCAGGCGGGCCCGGTACGCTGCCGACACAGCATTGCCAGAAACGCTGCCGCCGCTACAGCAAAGCCGACAAGAAATAGAGACCAATGGAAGGGGTTGGGAGCCCCCCCGTTGATAACATTGTCGTAATCCCAGCAAAAGGATGCAATTACTGTTAATCCTCCAACGGTCACGAGGGCCCAGTCTGTCTTGCGGGCGATAAGGGGACGGCCTTGGCTTTCGCAAAAAAGAACAATAAGACCCGAAACTATCAGCGCGGTGGAAATAATTACGGGGGCTAGCACTGGCGCCACCCACGGAACCGGGACGAGGAAAAGCAGATCCCACGTCATGATAGCAGGCGGCCAGTCAATCAAAAGCTTGAGCCAAATGTAGTAGAAAATGTCCCAGACCCCGAAGGCTATCATGAAATAGGCCCAGGACTCACGGCGATTCTTTCCGGCCACGATCCCAACCGCGGCCAACATCACCAAAGTAGCGGCCTCCCTGCCTAACTCTATGAGAAGACGCCGCCAATGCTCTTCGCCCAACGCTCTAATCTGATCGACCGTGAGAAGGGGGAATGTGAACCCACCAGCGGCTTGAGGGTAGTAGATGGCCCGAAGGTACTCCACCACTGCGGCCTCGACGAACGCGAACGCGACTGCCCACAAAACGATCGCGGGAACCAGCCTCACAGTATTCCCTTACATTTGGGAACCTCTACCAGTAGTCGTCCGAGCCGGTGGCTTGTTCGATGAATCGGGTCCTCGTGTATGCCTCACATTGGCAGCACGAGAAGTCAGACCAGCGACTCCTCAACGCTGTGTCAAGACAACACCCGTAATGGTCGCAGTCTACTTTTCTGTAAGGTCTGTCCGATTCTCGGTTACCTTTCACCAGTACAGGACACGGTTCCATTTCTTCAACCAACCTCCCATCCCTATGCGGGACGTCCTTTCACAGGAAGCCGACCGGGCATATCGGAAGATCTTTTCGGCGTCTCCGCAAAAGAAACGGATACCCTTACGCTGAAGCCACGTGAAAAGCATTTGTTGCAGAAAGAGTTGCGTGTCAGCGCCCATTGTTCGTGCAGCCCTCGCCGTCTGATCGGCGTATTCATAACTCCGAAATCTGTCATTGGTCAATGATCAATTCACAAAACTGCCGCGTCTGCAGGGGCATGGTCATTGCGATCCCTGGAAATAGGATTCCTTAAACCAGTCCATGGCAGTTGTCAAGCTCCCCAGGCCATCAAGGCTCACCACAGATTTCATTTTTCAACATTGCGATGCATTGAAAGTGTATTCTGAGAGGAGATTTTCTCAGTCCCATCGCTGTTTCCCTCTTCCTCTGTCGAGCGGGTGAAACGATACCGCTCCCTTTGTGGAAGAGGCTAGGGAGGGGCGATGCTGTGTCACTTTCAATGCCTTTCACAGGGACATCAAATCAGGCAGCTCACGGAGAGATTCCTTGCAGAACCCAACCGCTTGATCCTCCCTTATCACCCCTTTCCGATGAATGCAACAGTAGCGAGCCCATCGGCAGACGCGTGCGGATCACGGGATTTCTCCTGGACACCGGAAACGGAAGTTGCTAGTATTATTGCCTTTGCAATAGCACTTGGGCCCTTTGCCCAGCCCTTCCTGACAGCGCTTCCGCAGGGTGGCTTACGATGATCGTCGCGCACATCTCCCAAAAAGGGAAGCCGGTGGCCGATATAACCTACAGGCCCGGAATTCATGTCGAAGTGCGCGTTGCCAAGGAATTTCAGAGTGACGAGATACGGTTTCCCCTGACGCATTCCGAGAATGGAGAACTAAAGGGCCTGTGGGAAGAAGCCCTTGACTCCTACTTCAATGATGGTCTTTTCGATTCCAAGGACAGTGTCTTCCGAGGAGAAATGCGCCGCGTCGGCAATGCAAAAGAACATAGGGCCCTCTTCCAACACGCTGCGCATGCATTGCTCAAAGATCTTGAACCGCATGGATACGAAGTGCGGGTAGAATTCTTCTGAAGATTGATACCGGTTCGTTCTCAAACGGTGAGAATCGGTTAGTAGCACGAACAGCGCTGACCTTGCCCTCAGGTCAGGGGCACCCAGCATTCGATTAACATAGCGCTAGGGGTGCCACGGATATGGGCTCTGTCAGATCCGTGCATGATTTAGCGGATCATTCATTGATAGACCGCGAATTGGTACGGGGCCACTTTTCATGATCTTCCGCTGTGAACCGAGGAAACCCCACTTATATCGCGATGCATTGAAATTGAGAGAAGGATGCTGCAAAGCCTCGTGTAGGGGCATCCCGCGAAACGCGGGACCGTGCCCCTACGTGCAAGCTGAGACCAATTCCAACCTCTTCGGTTTCAACCGAAGGGGGGCTACACACTCTAGCTCAACGGAGACGCCAGAAACACCTTTGCAGACCCTCTCTGGATCTTCAGGCGTATCAGCCCGCTGGTTTTCGCCTCCGCCACAGCTTTGTTAAATGCAGTGACATCAGACACGGATTTGCCATCCACCTCAAGCACGACATCACCTACTCGTAGGCCCATCTTGTTTCCTGAACCGTCGGGGTTCGTAATTTCCTTTATTCGGACTCCTTCTCCCTCTTTCAAGCCCATCTTCTCTGCCATCGCGGCCGGCACCCTCTCAATTTCCACCCCGAGTTCGTTTGATGTTTCCTTTGCCGTCTGAAGGAGCTACTGACGCAAGGGCTTTCGGGGTGCGCTCCTCTATCGTTAGGACTACGTCAACGGTCTTCTTGTCTCTATAAATAGTCAATTTGGCCGTCGCTCCCGGCTTCTCACGTCCGACCATGTTTTTCAGATTTGCCGCGCCGCTCACGCTTTCTCCGTTAAACTTGAGAATGATGTCCCCTGCTTTTATGCCGGCCTTTTCAGCCGGACTCTCCGGGATCACCTGGGACACAAGCGCGCCGCTGGTTCCAGGCGCACCAAACGACTTCGCGAGCGACTCGTCTAGGTCTTGAATGTTTACGCCCAGCAGTCCTCTGCGGACTTTGCCATCCTTGACCAGGTCATCCATGATCGATTTGGCTGCGTTGACGGGTATTGCGAATCCGATCCCTTGATAACCACCGCTGCGCGTAGCTATGGCAGTATTTAGCCCTATCACTTCGCCGTTGATGTTGACCAGAGGGCCTCCGGAATTACCGGGATTGATTGCCGCATCCGTCTGAATGAAGTCCTCGTAGCCGATGATTCCCACGTTGGACCGGCCGGTGGCGCTGACAATGCCCGAGGTGACGGTTCGATTGAATCCGAAGGGGTTCCCCACAGCCATGACGATTTCACCGACCTTAAGTTTGGAAGATCCCCAATTTTGCCACAGGCAAGCCAGTGGCCTCAATTTTGATCACTGCAATATCGCTCTCCTGATCTGCTCCGATAACTTTGGCATCAAAGGATCGCTTATCAGACAATGTGACCGTGATTTTGTCAAAGTCCTTTACGACATGCGAATTCGTGAGAATGTGACCATCGGCCGATACAATCACGCCCGAACCCATCCCCTCGGCACGCAAGCCTCCTTCGTGGCGGGGATCCTTCTTGAATTTCTTGAAAAGATCCTCACCGCCGAAAAACTCCCTAAAAGGGGGAGACCTGAAAAAGGGCTCCAGGTCCGAACCCATCGGGCCTGAACTTTCTTTCTTGGAGGATTTTATGTTTACTACCGAAGGTGTAGCAATTTCGGCTACTTGAACGAACGCTTCGTCCAATTGTTTAAGAGCCGACGGGGCTTCTGCCGCTGAAGTTGATAAGGAAATAGCTGCAAGCAGCGCAATTGCAAGCATCACGACAATTGAAATGTGAACTGACCGGCAACGGCCTTGTGTCATGGGTGTTTCTCCTTCTCGACAAAATAAAGTTATTCCGTTTGACTCGCATCCGCGGTTTTGGTTCTGATCGTGCCTTGACGGACTCCGGGCCGACCGATAGGCTCAGATCTATAACACATTGAAATCCGCAAGTGAAGAGCGACCCTTACTTTTTGCATTAAATCTCCAGTGGTTATTCAGATAGGCTTCTTGCGCGAGGGAGGAGAGGCAGCTTGCGTCATTCAAGACCATTGCTCGCCGAGTCCCGAGGGATTTCCTGATCAGGTGTGAAATGCTGGAGCAAAGTGCTGCGGAGTGACGCTAGTCCGGAGGAATCAGGAAAACAGCAAGCAATGCCGTACCTCCTGCACACCTTCTTGACCCCGATGGCGCCAAAATGGCTGTTCACGCTGACCGGACACACTACTAAGTCTGCATGCCTGATGCATTCTTCAAGTTTTCGCTCTCCACGGCAACATTTGCCGTCATGACGACAGAATTCTCCACCTGAGTGCTCTACCAAACTCCTGTAATGCCTCTCAAGACTATCGATGCCGCCGACCATAGCTATTCGTTTCCCACGGAGACAATGTTTCAATGGACAAGAGCACGTGTCCCTCGCCGCCTTTTCGTTAGCGCCGAGGTTCGCTCTCTCCAGGAGAAAGAGTTCTCGTGTCAAGGCTTCGATCTGCGTTCTGGATTGGGAGCATTCTTCTTCAAGTTCCCGGTTCTTCTCACGCGACTCTTCCAAGAGAAGCTTTAATCTCTCTATTTTCTTGTCCTGAACGCTGTTCTCGCCTTGTGAGGTTGTCGTCGGTGAAGAGAATGCGGGTCGCTGGCTCGACTGCGCTAAGCGCTGAGTCAGACGCTGATTCTCTTTCTCTCGCTTGATGTTCGACGATCGAAGTATGATCAGCTCCCTTCTCAGATTGTCGATTTCTTCTTTCCGCCGATTCTCTTGTCCGTCCCGGTCGCCCCTGGCGGCATTCCAGAAGTCCTTCAGGAGCTTATGCTCCAGCATGTGAAGATGCCCGAACAGGGCTGTCTCGACTCGGTCCCCCCCAACGACGCGAACTGGTGGCGAGGTGCCACAAGATTGCCCACAGCGGTATCCCAGCGGTTTGGGCTTCGTTCAACACAAGCTCCGTGATTTCGCCTGCGTCTCGCTGGGAAAGCCGTTTCACGTAGCGCTGGAAACGTTCTTCGATGAGCTTTTGCACATGCCGAGAGACTTTACTGTCTTTGTCGCAAATCCCCACTATGGCGGAATGCAGTGCAAACTCCTCGTCAACACATGTCTCCTTGAAAATCAGGTGAAATTTTCGTCCGACCTTTTTCAAGTCCTCAAGGTCAAGTGCCATGCCTACCACCTTGCAGATGGTGGTGTGCTGAAGTTCCCATATCTTCTTTTGCCGCATCATAAGGCAACCTTTCTTGCGGAAATCGGGGCGTCCGCGGAATTCGCTTGACAGACCTACAGTGAACAGTTAGAGTCATCTAACAAACTATGCCTTATCTGTCAAGATTGAACGATGTTACCAAGAAGAGGCTACGATCATGGGGCCGTTGCCGGAGGACCTCCAGTGCCTGCGAAGTCTCCTGGCCAAAATCCATGGAGACTTCGAACGCGTCGAGACACACTTGAAACGCCGCGAAACGGATTACGGTCCATGACGTCGGCCATCCAAGACCATGTTAAGGACCCGGATTACCCCCGTGGTTTAGCTTTGGTTCACGTCGTGTTTTCTGAAACGTTTAGCGGATAGCGGCTCCGGGGATTTTTGTCCAGCCCCTCCATTTAAACGGGGCCTCCTTCGGGGGGGCTGATTTTTTTGACCCGCTCAACGTGACCATTTGTAAGAAAATTGGCACTGAGCACTTTTTATGCTTGCCACGATTATGGCAAACGTGCTACCGATACTAGCAAACGATTTGACTGATTTGTTTGATACGCTATGGGAGGAAGGATCATGCTAAGGATCAGGTCTCTGGTCTCATTACTCGTCTTGGGGACATGTCTTCCCTTTCTTGCACCACCCGCACTGGGGTGGGAGTTCGAGCTGGCAGGTTCATTCAACTGGACCTATGAGTGGTACAGTCAACAGGGCTCCAAAGGGTTCTTCGGACCTTACAATGTGGATAACGGTGGCGGAACCCTGGCGGGGAACTTGAATTTCTGGAACGGCGGCCAGTTCGATACCAACCTCACTACGGGTTCACAGGCCGGCTGGTCCTATTTCAACGTGGAATTCGTGCCCAAGATCAAATTGAATGAGGCGATCAGGCTGCAGGGCAAATACCGGCTCGGCACATACCAGAATCCATTAGCCTCGGACTACCACACCTCTGATGCGCCGGGGACTAACAATGCCTTTAGTGAGGGGCAATGGACCTTGTTCTGGGCCACCGCCCAGACTCCGCTGGGGACATTTGCGGTCGGGAAGAGGCCATGGACCTTTGGCACTGGCCTGCAATACGACGGGGAGAATGCTGCCACCACTGAATCCGTAACCCTAGTGGCTCCATACGGACCCTTTGACCTTGGCATAGCTTTTTACCCGTATCGTTTCGCGGGCAGCTCCAGCATCTGGACTTTCGCAAGTTATGACTACTTCGCAGGGGCCACGGTGCCGTTTGATCCTTTTGACGTTACTACGTACACGACGCCTGGCGGTACAGCCGTCCTCGGCCAATATTACAGCCGCGCGGATTCCAGTGGGACACTTGGCAAGGACTTTTTGATCTTTGTGAACTACCACAATGGTCCCATGAATATGGGTGTTGTCGGTTCCTTCGTGAGCTACCATATCGGTCCCGAAGCTGTCTTGCAGAACCGCCTTGACCCGCTGCCATTGCCGGCGGTGGTGGCCATGGATTCCGAATTACTCCATGGCACCGGTTACCTAAAGTACAACAACGGTCGTTTCTACTTCAACGCTGAAGGGGCGTGGGTTTATTGGAACGATCGATGGAAGTCTGACCCGAATTCGGTCATAGGCACTCCGCATAGTCATTACACTGAGCAGTGGCGCTACATGGTGGAAATGGGAGCAATGTGCGGACCTGCAAAGGTCAGCTTGCTCAATGCTTGGACTCCCGGACCCGACAGACGAGCGGGAATCCTCATTGACCGACAACCTGCCGCCTTTGTATGGCATCGCACCTTTGATCGAATGCATGGCAACTTCAACGTATTCAGGCCGTACAGCTACCTTTTCTCCTACAACTACGGAGGCGGGCTCGGAGGCTATTATTCGACTGGTGACGGCTATCTGCGGGATGCCTTCGTGCTGGCTGCCCGTCTCGATTACGCAGTAGCAGCGAACCTTAACCTCTTTGGCTCTTTCTTCTACGCCAACCGCACTTCCAACGGGTATAGCTGGGGTTGCATCGGTCCGAATGCTGGAATCGGTGCTTTTGGTTCGCCACCGGACGGGAACATAAATATCAACCTAAACCGATATGCTACAGCACCCAACATCCCCGACACTGCCTTGGGGTATGAGATTGATCTCGGATTCGATTGGAAGCTCTTGGAAAGCTTTACCGGGGGACTCCTCGTCGGGTACCTGGCAGCCAGGAAAGTGGTTCAACTACGCCTGCATTGACAGATCGGTTCCTGGTTGGCACACGGGCGGGCCCGGCAACTCCTTCGGCACTCGGCCCGACAGAAACGCTCGACCCAATAATAGGCGGGAACTTCTACCTCGTAATGGATTTCTGACGTGTGGTGTCACCTCGACTTCTAGAGAACACAAGCGGAGGCTGCAATATGAGAAGGTTTTTGGCGATCTTGGCAATTCTTCTTCCGCTGGCGGTGATGGCCGTACAAGCGGGTAGTAATTCTCTACCACGGGTTGATTCACAGGTGCAATGGGGCGCCTTGCCCACGAAAGCCTCACCGGCTCAAGACGCCGCAGCCAATGCCCTTTTTCAGAAAGGCCGAAACGCGTCTTTTGTGATTGCCCACAGCACCGCTGATAAGCCCGGCAAGGACAGTGAAACCGGACAACGGATCGGGCCCGGACGTTGATCTCAGAGATGTGGACTGGGACAGCATGAAGGGTGAGAAGAAAGGCAAAACCGCTAAGAACGGAAATGGCAAGAACTTAGCTGACGTAGCTAGCGGAGATAAGGGAGACGAAAACGGCGACGACGAAGAGGATGAAAAGGACGACAAAGATGAAGAAGATGGAGGGGGCGGCTGGGACAGGCTGTGGGATGCCCCGAAGCTAGGTTAAGCCTACGGAGGGTGGAGAAGGCGGCCTTCAGCGTCGAGCAAGGGCCGCCTTCCCTTGTGCATTACTTTTTCATAAAAGGCAAAGAAGTTCGTAGATGGTACAAATCTGCAAGCCCCTGCGGAACCTGGATTACCCGACAGCCTTCTAATGGGCTTATTCCTGCGTGAGCACCACCTGAAAATGACCCGGTTTCGACTCTACATCCGGTTTAGTGCGATCAGGGTCAGTATTGATGACAATCCATCGCCACATGCCGGGAGTATCCGGCGTAAACTCAAAAGATTCCCTCCCCTGAGGCACCTTCAAGAGCACGTACGTGCCTGACGGCCTTATAAACACAATATAGAAGCTCTTGCCCTTCTCATTTTCTCCGGAACAACTCCATGTAAAATCGCCCGCTTTTCCTAGTTCAATTACCGGCGAGGGACCGAGGTTCGGGCGGCAGATGTGACTAATCCCTTCTTCGACGGCCAAGGACGGAGAAACCAAAGCTCCCATGACGGAAAGTGCAGAAAGCAAGAAGACAAGGGTAGAAACGCCACTTTTTGTCATACCAGGTATTCCAAGGCCACTGTTGCCGGGTCAGCTAGTTCTAAAGGCCCTATCTGCCGGTTACCGAAGTGGAGGTTGAACTCCTCTCTTCGATGGCGATCAGGCAATTTCAACATTGTTTCCGAGTTGAGAACCTAGCCGAAAGCTTTGGTCTTTGCAAGGCGATGAAGGCTGGTTGCAGAATTTAAGAGACGCAAAGCGCAAGGCCAATATTAAAGTAAATTATAGAAAATTAATATAACATTACGATTTTACTTGATAGGCTTGAGTTTATTTGCTATAACACAATTGCACTGTCCACGCGAGGTGAAACATTATGAATACTGTCCAAACCAGCCAAGAGAAGCGAACGATTAAGGTCAAGGATTTCCTTGACGATTTCCACGGCGGCATGCCGGACGGGGAACTTCAGAAAAGATATCATCTTACCCCCGCGGGGCTCGAAAAATTCTACAGCATGCTCTTGGACCGCCACATTCTTGGTTCTCAGGAACTCCTGCACCACTACAAAAGAGAGAATCAGCGCCAGACAGAAGCTCGCAAAGATGAAGAGGAGAAAGCCCGTTTCATCTGCCCGGCCTGCCTGGCAGCGCAAGATACAATGTTCGACATTTGTCCCAGTTGCGGTGTCTCGTTTCAGGAACTGATGAGCAGGGAACGCACACCCAAGGAGCCTGTTTCTGAGGCCCCCCCGGCAGCCTCTTCGGCACGAGTGGAAAAAGTTCCTCTCGGAGAAAAAATACTCGATGTCATAAGCGGTGTACGGGACCGCAGCCTCTTCGGGCACAAAAACAAATCTACCGGTGCTCCTCCGCAAGACGGCGACGACGGCAATTTTGCAGTGGCGGACACCACGAATGAAGCTCACTCCGGATTTGATGCTCCATTGGATGAAATGGTCCACGGCAGCCCCTTGGAATACGCGAACGATGCCGATGCCGATCCCGACGCACCGGCGGTAGAGGCCCTTTGTGACACATGCCAAGAAAGGATGCAATCGGGTCTGCGAGACGTTTACGATCGGAATCGAAGCTATTTGGCCATGAAGATGTCTGGTACCTTCTTGGTGCTCGGAATTCTCGGATGCCTGATGGTCAGCTTTTTTGACGGTTATTCGCTGTGGAGATTGGCCGTGGTCTGTGCTACAGGCATATCTTTCCTCGTCGGTGCTTCCCTTCTTACCGTCGGAGCATTCATGTTTCTGGCCAGGGAAAAGGTCTATTTCTGTCCCCTTTGCAAGAGGGTTTATCCCAGAGGGTGAGACATGGCATCTTGAATGGAGATCAATCTCATAAGAGCTATGTTCAGTAGGCTTCTGGAGGCGCTTCGCATCAAACCCACACCTGCGCGGAGCGTAGAAATAGACTCATCGGATCAGCGGCGCGAAGAATCATTCAGCGTAGTCTCTGACGGGATCACCATTCGAGGCAAGATTTTCTTCCCTTCAGCCCGCCCCGCTATGTTATACCCCACGCTCGTCATCTGTCATGGAATTCCCGGAAGCGGAGCCGCCAGGCCCCGTGATGATCCCGGATATGAGGGGTTGGCCCGAGAATTTTCGTCCTCGGGTATCGCCGCTGTGATTTTTAATTTCCGGGGATGCGGTGACTCAGGCGGGGATTTTGACATGATGGGATGGGTCCGCGATTTGGAGGCTGTGCTGGACAGGATCCTGAACACGCCTCACATAGACCCGACACGTGTGATGCTCTTGGGGTTTAGCGGAGGTGGGGCCGCGGCTATCCGGGTTGCCGCGGACAGTGCGCAGGTGTACAGCCTTGCAGCGGTGGGGACCCCAGCACATTTCGGAATATTCGAGAAAGATCCGGCCGACATCGTGGCGGATTTTAAGGAAAGGGGACTGATCAGAGACACGCGAGGTTTCCCCCAGATCTGGGCCGTTGGATAGACGGCTTCAAGGAGATAGAGCCCAGGCGATGGATCGCCCAAGTGCAAGCCAAGCACATTCTTATCGTTCACGGCGATGCAGACGAGTTGATCCCTGTGGACCATGGTAGAGAGATTCTCAACCGTGCTCCGGCAGGAGTCGCGGAACTACATGTAATTCCGGGAGGGATGCACCGCCTGCGTCTTGACTCGCGTTGTATTGGAATGCTTAAGCAGTGGTTCCTAAATACTCTCGGATGGAAAGCTTGATCCGACGGTGTCCCCGAGTATGCGCCAGCATCCCGTGAAGAAGATTCCGCAAACCATCACACCTGATAGAATTTCATGCGTGGCAGTTCCACGGCGGTAAGTTTGTTTCCGTACACCGCGCCTGTGTCGATTCCTATTTTACCCGGAGTAACGAACGGTATCTCGAGGGCTGTGTGCCCAAAAATTACTCTCTTGTTCCAGTCGTATGCCGAATAGATGAATTCTTCTCTGATCCAGAGCAATTCCTCTTCGGATTGTTCATTCAAGGGTACGCCGTCCTTCAATCCCGCATGAACAAAAATGTAATCCTCGGTCTCGTGATACAGGGCCAGGGATAGGAAGAATTCAAGATGTTCCTCAGGCAAGACAAAAGCTTTTCTACCGATTCCTCCCTCGACGTAGCTGGCGATGGTCTCGGCTCCCCCATTGGCTACGTAGCAGCATTTGATCCTTTTGCTGAATGTAATAATCCAGAAGCATTTTTTCGTGATTTCCCTTTAAGAAAACGAATTCACCGCCTTGCTGCCGAAGCCGTACAAGAAGTCAACAACTTCGCGAGACTTCGGGCCGCGATCGATGTAATCGCCTATAAATAGAAGTAGATCACCTTCGTCCTTGCGCCACGGAAGGATCTTCATCATTGCGGCGAGTTTGTCGTAACAGCCGTGAATATCACCTACTGCAAATATTTTTCTGCTCATAGATAGAGTTTATAGCTCCTCATGAAGCGCGTTGTCAACGGTAGAAAAAGGACATTTCCCAGCGAGGAAGCGCCTTTGGGAAGAAATCCCGCATCATTTGACAAAACTCTTGTGCAAAAGTACCGAAGCAGGTAGAACCTCCAAGAATGATTGAAGAAATATTTAGCAGAGTCTGTCAGGGCCAATTGTGTGGTATCCCGGGGAAAAATCCGGGCCGCGCTGTTTTGTAGAAGATGCCGAAAGTTTTGTCCGATTTCTCATAGTTATGGACCGTTACACTTCCGGGCGGCCATATCATTGCGATGAGGGAAACGACGAAGCAATCTACTAATTCCCGACTGGGGTAGATTGCTTCGGGCTTCGCCCTCGCAATGACACTTTCGACCATTGTCGGCCTTCATTATCTTGATTGCCTGCCGAACGGACAAAAATTTTGGCAACGGATATAATGTCCTCGCGACGATTCAGAACCGATAGCGAGCCTGGGGGTCCATTCAAAATGAAGGTCGAACGTTCGCCCGCTCTGGTGAGTCGTTTGGGAGCAGACAATGAGGCATTTTCGGCGTATTCTAGTAATTCTTTTACTATTGATGGCTCTTGTCGTGACCGCGGTGGCGGTAAGCATCCGTGTCCTGCCGGAGACGGACCTGATCCGTAGTCGAGTGCAGGATCAGTTGAGCAGCCTTACCGGTCAGGGAGTGACTTTGGAGTCGTTGAAGATCTCGTGGTCTTTCCCTCGACTGATTAGCTTGAAGGTCGAAGGCATCTCAATAGTGTCCCAAGACGGGAAGAAGCTGGCTTCAGCAGAAAGGCTTGTCCTCATTCCTTCCCTGGCCCTTCTTTTGAAAAAGGAAGTAGTTGTCGAATCTATGACGATCCAGGGATTGCGCGCCGCGATACGCAGATCTCCCGATGGAAAGATTGCGGGGGCCTTAATTCCACTCCCCGTAACTTCTCTGGACAAGAAAACTCTCACGACTAAACCGGAAAAAGGGAGTCCCGACCTGACCATTGTCAGTGATGGTGAGGGGACCTCGGGGCCTAAGCAGGAGAAGCGCTTCAAGTTCTCAATCAACGAGATCAATTTTGTTGAAGGACGCGTGGATTGGATCGATCAAGAGATTGCACCGGGCAAGGTAGTTGAGCGGTCTCTGAAGCAGATCGTCGGCTCCATCAAGAGGAAGGGACCGGGAAACGTGCTTTCAGCCAACATTACCGGACGATTGGACAATGGACAGCCAAAGGACCATTCGGTGCATATTGAGGGACAGGCCACATTGGCCGAGGACCTATCAAGTCTGGAAGGAATCGTGGTGGATATCTCCGCCGATTCTTTAGGGCTGAAGCCTTTTCACGTATATTTTCCGCCGTGGACTGACGTGGCCAGGGATTTCGACAATGCAGCAATTCGTACCCACGTGACATGGGAAAAGGGCGACTCTGCCAAGATCACCCTGAAAACGGACCTAAGAGCGAAATCCAGAGGTGCTGCGCAAGTGAATGTTCAAGGTGACCTTGTTCTTGCCCAGGACTTTTCTGCAATTCAACTTGCGCGGGCGAGCGCGGAAACAGACACGCTTCCTCTGGCCATTTTCAAGGCATCGTTCCCTCCGTCACTTCCCTTGGATCCAGAAAACGGAACAATAAAAGCCGCGATTAAAGGGGAATGGAGCGCAACGAACAAGTGGAGCGTTCACGGAACGCTCAGCCTGGAAAATGCGGTCCCTACCGGCACGTACAAGGCGATAGGTCCCAAAATGAGCATCTGGGTTCAGGCTAAATTGGACCCGGAACAGTTGATGTTAGAAAACGTGGAGGTGCGCGAAGCCGGGAAGCTAGTATCTGCCAGAGGTAAGATCTCCAGCCCCTTCTCGGACAATCGCGCAGTGGATTTGCAGGGAGATATCTCGCTGCACCCCGAATGGTTGAAAGACTTTGGGATTCAACTGCCTAAAGCCCTGAACGTTAAAGGGCCTATCCCCGTTAGATGGAATGCGAGGGGCCGGCCTCAAAGCCTATGGCTGGACATGGGGGCCGATCTCACTGCCACGACGATTGAGTGGTCACCATACCTGGAAAAACCCTCGGGCAATAAAGGAACCATCTCTTTCAAAGGGACCTTCTTTCCGTGGAGAAATCAGAAGACTTTGGAACCAGCCATCGTCAACGTCGGCATGATAGGGTCCCGAGTGCGCTTAAGCTCTCAGGGGCCCTGGGTGTCAGGGTTGGCCATGCGCATCGATTCCAAGGTCCTCTTCAAGTCGAATGCCACAGATCTTAAAGACACATCCATTGTTGTCCGCAGAGGAACCGAATCAGCCGACATGCTTACGGCCAAGACTAATATTACCGACCTCGGGTCGGCAGAGCCCAAGATCGACGGGACCGCAACCCTGGCCTTCAACTCTGATACCGTCGCTCTTGCGAGATTGAAATTCCCCCCTGGAACAACAGTGACAGGAAACGTTCCTCTGAAAGCTAAGTTTGCCGGGTCTCCGACGGCGTTGACCTGGTCGCTGGAACTTCCACTGAAGCATCTCGATGTGAGCGTAGGACAGGCATTTAGGAAACAGGGCGGCGTCGCGGGCTCATTAACCGCTGCAGGAAAATTGTCTGAACAGGGATTGGATCTGACCAACGGGCGGCTAAGCCTGCCAGGAATTGCGCTCATCGGCCGCGGAGTTCTCAGAGATCGCAACGGAAATTTTCAGGAAGTAACGCTGGACATCAAGAAGACTGACCTGAAGGACCTCCTCCGATATCTGCCCAGTATGGCGGGGACCAAGTTATCCGGGCCTGCCGAAGCTACGATCCGACTAAGTCAGGGCGACAAAGGTGTTATTCCCGGAGGCTTTGTTCGTCTGCTTGGAGTGAATTACCGATCGGAAGACGCTGGTTGGAGTCTCGACAAGGTCAAGGGCACAGTCGAAACGGCAAGCGGCGATGCGGAGATCCCCGAACTGACCGGCACGATCCAAGGCCCCATAGAAGGACCTTTGAAGGTTAGGGGATCGTTGAAAGATGTGGCCTCCCTGGAAAAGCTGAATGGTCAACTCACGCTGGAAGTAGGGCAGGGGAGGATCAGAGCAGATCGGTTGAAGAACGTGCTGAAAGGCGTCCAGGCTTTTGTCGGCACGCTGCTGGATCCGCAGGCCGCGGATTCGAAAAGCGAACTTCTAGAGTTCCAGTCAATTGACGGAGACATTCAATTGCAGTCTGGTACCGCCTCCACCGACAACTTGAGGTTGAAAGGGCCGGAGATCACTGCGGCTGCGATCGGCAGCCTCCGTTGGAATCCTTCACATCTCGATTTAGTCACCCGCATTCATACAGTAACGGCTGTTGGTGAGGTCCTCGGAAAAATCCCCGCAGTTCAGAAATTCGTCAAGAAGCACGAAGATCTCTTGAACATTACCGGGTTAGGCAAAGAACTCAAGCGCTTCGGCATAGAGGTCCCCGATTCAAAGGAGGCCAAACCGGAGACCTCACAGCCTGCGAAAACCCCGGTGAGCGTGATTCTAAAAATCCGCGGCCCGGCCTCCTCGCCGGAAGTGTCGCCTGTGCTTGAAACCGCCCTTGATAAAGCCACGCTTTCGCGTTTGAAATCGCTCATGAACTGAACGGCGCGCAGTTCCTGTCTGCGGATTCCCAGTATTTGAGTAAAGTTTTGCCATTCGGACCGATAATCGGTCATCCACCTTCTAAGAATTCAGTCCGCTGAAGTCGCGTGCCTGGGGATTTGTTTAGAAAAACCAACGAAGTACTCCCCTGTTTTAGCTTGACAGCAGTTGTCTGATTTCATAATTATAGATCAACAGAGCCCTTCCCCGTATTGTCTATCATCGGAAAAAACATATCCGTCGTCGAGGAGGCACCCCATGTCAAAAAAGTTTTGGGACGAAAAGTTCGAAACGATGAACGAGTCCGCGATGAAAGCATTTCAGACAGAAAAACTGAAAGAGACGGTCAGCTGGGTTTATGACAAGGTTCCATTCTACAAGAGGGCCTTTGACGAAAAAGGAGTAAAACCCGCTGATTTGCAGAAGCTTGAGGACATAGCCAAGTTTCCCTTTACGGTGAAGACGGACCTGCGGGACAATTACCCGTTCGGGTTGTGCGCGGTCCCCATGTCGGAAGTAGTTCGAATTCATGCCTCCTCTGGAACCACCGGAAAACCTATTACCGGCCCCTACACGGCTGAAGATATGGAACAGTGGACGGACTGCATGGCGCGGGGCTTGTGGGCACAGGAGGTGAGGCCTGACAGCATACTTCAAAATGCCTACGGTATGGGCCTGTTCACGGGAGGCCTTGGCTTTCTTCAAGGTGCAATAAGAATTGGATGCGCGGTTGTCCCTTCGGGGGCCGGCATGACCGAAAGGCAGATATTGCTCATCCAGGACTTTGGGACCAATGCTCTCTGCTGTACCCCTTCATACTGTTTGACGATCATCGAAAAAGCCGAAAAGATGGGGTTCGACATTAAGAATTCGGGGCTCAAAACCGGACATTTCGGAGCGGAGCCTTGGAGCGTCGAGATGCGCAGTGACATCGAGTCCAGAGGCGGGATGCACGCGTATGAGCACTACGGCCTAACGGAACTTATGGGGCCCGGCGTTTCTTTCACCTGCGAGCATTACAGGATTCATGTAAATGAAGACCATGTGCTTCCCGAAATAGTCGATCCGGGTACACTTGAACCGGTGGCTACGGGAGAGGAAGGTGAGCTTGTCTTCACCGCTCTTCAACGCCGCGCGATGCCTGTGATCCGCTATCGGACGCGTGACATCTGCACCCTGCGACGCGAAAAATGCGATTGCGGGCGCACTCTAATCACGATGGACAAGATCCTGGGTCGCTCTGACGACATGATGATTATCAGCGGAGTGAATGTCTTCCCGTCTCAGGTGGAAGTGGTTCTCATGGAATTCGAAGAGGTGGAGCCTCAATATCAGATCCGGCTGAGGAAAAAGGGTTATATAGATAACATTCTGGTTGAAACAGAGGTCAAGCCCGCAACGTATCAGGCCGGCCAGGCGAAACTGGACGAACTCGCCAAGAAAATATCTTCAAGGATACAGCAAGTCATAGGGATCAATGTCCCGGTCAACATATTGCCTCAGGACACGATTGAGAGAAGTATAGGAAAAGCCAAGAGAATCATCGACGAAAGGTAGGCTCTTTTCTGAATGGGTTGAGGAGCATGGAGACCAAAATGTTGATTTTTTCCCCCTTTCCTAAGGGGGGCAGGGGGGATTTTGATCTAACTCTTTGAAAATCCCTCCTCAGAAAAGGGGGACTTTACGGGCGTCTCAGTCGCGTAGAATCAACGGTCCGCGAATACTCTCGCCTTCCATGTATCCTGCCTCGCCCTTTCGCTATCGCCAAGAATTTCATAGCATTGGGAACGGAGCAAGTAAACTTCGCCACTATACGGGTTCACCTTCGCGGCCTGTTCGAGGTCCGCAACCGCGTCTCTATAGTTGTTCAATTCCACGTACAACTTGGCTCTTCTCACACGCGCTTCAAAATGATTCGGATCAATGTTCAGCGCCCGCGAATAAGCTTCCAGAGCGCGGTCTATCTGTGAATCCCCCATGTGGATGTCACCCATGGTAACGTAGGCAGGCACGAATGACGACTCCTTCTTCAGGGCCTGGCCGAGTTTATCCAGGGCTTCGACGCTCTTGCCTTTGTGCATGAGCGCTTCGGCTAAAAGCTGATACGGGGTCGGATCATCGGGGAGTAGCCTTATGGCCTGGTGGAGATCTTCAATCGCTCGGTCAAGCTGATTTTCGCTAAAATAGAGACTCCCCCTAACCAGCCAGGCTTCCTGGTTGTCAGGATCGAGCTTCAAGGCCTGATCAAGATCGGCCAGGGCCCTATCTCCCCTGGCGAGTAGCTTGAATATGTATGCCCGCTTGACCAAGAGCCAGGGATCATCATGCCTTATGTCCAGAGCCTTGTTCAGATCCCTCAGGGCAGCCAGAAAATTACCGGTTCGGAGGTGGAGCACTGCCCTGTTTGTATAGGGCAACGGGTTATCCGGGTCGAGAACTATGGAGCGTCGCAACATCTCCAACGCCTCTTCATACCTACCCATCATCATTAGGATCGTTCCCTGGTTCAAGAAGAGTATCGAATCTTCCGGATCGGTGGCAGCCGCCCTCCTGTAATCTTTCAGGGCCTGTTCAAGATCATTGAGTGCTCGGTACGCATCGGCCCGATACCAGTATATCTCCTCCATTTCCGGGTCGAGTTCCAGGGCCTTATTAAAATCCGCCACTGCTTTGAGGGATTGAGATGCTTTGAGCAAGGCAAAGCCTCGTCGGAATAGAGCCTGAGCATTCTTAGGCTGAACCTTGAGCAGTTTGTCAATCTCGTTAATTGCGGCCAGGTAATTGTTCTCCTCGATCAGAATAGCCGCTCTTCCAAAATAACCTCCTTCTTCATTTGGATCCAGAGTTGAGCTTTTGTCGAAATAGAGGCGCGCCTCTTTATAATCTTCCTTGTCGAAATAAAGCATGCCAATGGCTGCAATAATTGGTGCAGGTCGTCCCGCGAGCTTCGCAGCTTGCTGCAGGTCCGCCACGGCTGAGTCGTAATCCCTTAAGCGTACTAGCAGCTTTCCTCTGGCTTCCCATGCATCCGCTGCGGTCGAATCCAGATCAAGAGCAAGTTTGTAGTCTCGAAGCGCCAGATCTTGTTCGTCGGTCCTCTCCAGGGCTCGTCCCCTAAGAACCAGCGCTGTAACATCCTTCGGGTTCTTCTCTTATCACCCCGTTCAGAATCTCGACAGCCTTGGCAGACTCGCCGTCATCTATTAGGCGGCGTGCCTGGTCCAGCCTGGAGGTGGGGGATCGTCCGCACGCTGTTAGACCGATCATAAAGACCAGTAAGAAGAGGCTAAGGACAACCCGCGCGCAGGCTCTTTTTTGCCGGGAGAGCCGAATGGGGTGCAGAGGGAGAATTCCTTGATGTGGTGTAGCGTTCATGAGATCCGCAATACGATCATTGGCCAAGACTGTACGGTCGCACACCGGTTTTGTCAATGATGTCCCTAAAGCAACGGTGGCCGATTCCGCACGCGGCGGCTCCAAGACTTTTCTCTTGATTCCTAAAGTAGAATATGCGTTAATAGTAGCCATATTACGGTTTAATATGAGTATTTATTAAACCAGAGCTTGATAAGCCTTGACTCGGCGTGGAGGCAGACATGAAAATACCATGGGACGGCTTGCCTCATTTACAGAACTTCTTCCAACTGGATTTTCTATTCAGTGGTCTGCAGGCATCTTCGACGGAGATTTTCTTAGCCCGCCTGGGTGTGCTCCTGATTTTCGGGGCAGGTCTCATCTGGGTCTGCTTCAAGATCCTCATGAAAGTGCTGGATTGCGTCCAGACGTTCCTGGGCAGTCTCGGCTCGCTTCCAAAATCATTCTTCCTTCTTTTGCTTCTGATAATCCCGTTGTCAACGGATAGCATCGGCGCCAGATGGATCGGCTACATCTTGCTCGTGTTTCTGTCTTTTAGGGTTGGCGGGGACCGCTGGCCTAGTCCTGGTAATTGTGGAGGTACGGTGTGGATCAGGCGCTTCGCCTTATCAATAGTTTGAGATCCCGCTGGGAAGTAATTCCTCCACGACTCCAAGACTTCTTCGCCTTCTCCGGACAACATCGTCACGCCCGTGATGAATTCTCCGGGTGTCCGGTCTGCATGATAAGATCCTTCCAGCAATACCAAACGGAGCCTCTAAAGAGTTAGTCAGGGTTGAGCTGGATCAGATAGCGGATCTCGAGTTGTTTCTCCCGGGGATGATCAGTTTCCAGTGTAATTTTCCCCATCCAGTAGTATTGATTTGGTTCATTCTTGAGCTTCAATACGAGGGTGAACGGAACTGTTGAATGAGGCTCCACCAATATATGCTCCGGGTTCAGGACGGCCTGGAGTGAGCCGGCCGTCGCTGCTGCCCCCTTTATTGTAACCGCCTTATCAGAAGAGTTAGTGATCTTCACGGGAAAGGAAAGTGTCTCAACACGAGCGGGTAATTTTCGGGCCAGGCTGACAGGATCTATACTCAGCTCTCTTACCACTTCAGCCGTAAGGGTCAGAGAGACCATGGGCCTTTTGGGGTCGGTCGAGTGAACATAGATCTTCTTCTCCTTTTTGCCGGCCTTCAGGCCACTGGTGTCAAACGAGGCTAGGATGTGAGTTTTTTCATGAGGGGGAACTTCCGAAGCGCCCTTTACTGCCTTGGTGCAACCACAAGTCGAATCGAGTTTCTCTATGGTCAAGGTCTGGTCCCCTGTATTGGTCAGGGTGAATTCGTGGGTTACCTTGTCGCCGTACATGACGCGCCCATAATCGTGGCTCTCGTCGTCGAAATTTATAATAGGGCCTGTTCCTGCTCCGACCAATGGGGGCACGGTTAAGAGGATGGCTAAAATTACAGCCGCTGCTATCCGCATAATGATTCTTCTCCTTCTCAAGGCAGGTGGTCAATGCTATCATAGGCCAAACGATGCCTGAATAGGTTTTCTCGATGGGACATCTCTCGGGTCCGGACTACCTACCGGCCCGTGTAGTCTCACGGGGTACGGGCCTACGTTACATTGTGCGCCCTGGCCCGTGTTCATTATAGTCAAGGCCCCGGGTGATGCAATGCCTTTTGGGGCGCAAAGTTGTGACGTATCTTGCGAGGACTTTAAAAGTCGCGCCTGGGCGGGGCCACCGCGACCCGGAGGACAAATTATGTCAACGTCATCTTCCCCTGAGCAAGCATGCGCAATTTGTGGCAAGCACCCGGCAGCTCTTCCTGAGGAGAAGCCGGCAGTTTGCGACTCGTGTTCCGAAAAATCTGAAATTCTGTTCGATGAGGAGATGCGGAGAATTGAACTCATCCGGACCATCCGGGGCCAAGACGTGGAGCTTTACGACATCAAGCATCCCGATGCCTCGACCGACAAAAAACATTGCGGCCAGGTCATTCTGATAAAGGCGGGTCAAGGATTCGAGGTCAAAATATGTTTGCGCTCCAAAGCGCTCGATTGGATGGAACCTCTATCCGACGAGAAGTCCAAATTCACGTCCCAAGATACTCGTCTGGACGCTTTGATCGGTAACGTATCCTTGCTCATCGAATCTTGGGGTGGAGGACGGCATTATATGGACATCTTGAACGTTACCAGGGTCGTCTCCACCGAAGGGGAGATCTGATTACAACTCCCGACGCTAAGAAGCTACAAGAAGCATGAAAACCGCTGCGAACGCTTCGTCTACCAGGAACGGCAGGGACGCCCGTCGAGGTCCTGGCCAAGTGTTTTCATAAGAATGTGCTATATTATCTGAGATATAACGCAGACAGGAGAGGCTATTCGTGTTCGGAATATCAATGTGGGAAGTAGTGCTTATCCTCGTCATAGCCCTGATCTTCCTGGGGCCGAGTCAACTCGCTGAGACTGCCCGAGTCGTGG
Organism: uncultured delta proteobacterium; assembly: GCA_963786905.1. Lineage (GTDB taxonomy): Bacteria > Desulfobacterota > Desulfomonilia > Desulfomonilales > Desulfomonilaceae > CAWBBA01. The sequence continues at coordinate 47,236 of CAWBBA010000044.1, forward strand.
GCAAGATGTATCGAGAACTCCAGAAAATGATGTGGGATATTCGCAATAGCGTGGATTTGGACTCGCTCACTTCTACGAACAGCCATCACAATGAACCCCCGCTCACGAACCATGAGGCCCCTCAGCGAATGGTCGGCCAGGGTGACCTTGTTCCGCCACCCGGAGAGAAGACCGGGCCCGACTTCTACGCTGAACTCCTGGAAAAAGCGACTGAAGAGGATAAGATAGCGGAGTCCGCCGACTCGCCTGATGTGCAGGAGAAGAAAGCGGAAGAAATCGATAAAGAGAAAGAGCCAAGAGAAGGCAATCCGACTAACGGAAAACCAGGAGCTTAACGCTGACCTTCTAAGCGCGCAGGATGTGGTGACCCCGCGAGATGGGGATTCGCGTTGCCGGCCTCTTTCGCACTGGCAATGCAGTTTGCTAAGCTCACCGGATCCTACATCGGCTGGCACCACGCGTTGCGGCCTGTTTACCGTCGGATTGGCCCACGAAGAAGACACATGACAGATATTTTGCTGCTTCTGAGCCCTCGCTGGAAAAAGTTGCGTAATCGTCTTGGAGCTTCGAGACACGATCAGGTTCGGTACCTGTTCGTCCTCGGCCTTATCGCGATTCTGTGGGCGGTGATATACGTCGTCTTTGTAAAGGCATTGACGTACTTTACCGCGGAAGAGATGTTCGGAACCGTAGCAGCCACCAAGCTCCTATCCATGATCCTGGTGACTTTCACCTTCGTGGTCGTGATCAGCAACATGATTACGACCTTCTCCACGTTTTTTCTTTCTGAAGACCTTGAACTCATTATGGCCGCTCCTGTTCCTAGTCCTTCGCTATACACCGCGAGGTTCATAGAAACGCTGGCAGACTCATCATGGATGGTGCTCGTCTTTGGTCTGCCGGTCTTCCTGGCTTACGGCAGAGTCTTCGACGCGGGGTGGTCCTTTTATGTTGTCAGCCTTGCGGGCTTCCTATGCCTGCTTGTTATGACCACCGCGGCGGCAATCTTCATTATGCAGACTCTTGTGAGAACCTTTCCGGTCCGGCGGCTCAGGGACCTCTTCGTCCTGGTGGGCGTCCTGATATTTGTAGGGGTTTATCTCCTTTTCAGGATGATGCGCCCGGAAGATTTTCTGAATCCCGCAGGATTCGCATCGGTCATGGATTACCTTTCCATCATGTCGGAATCTTCCTCTCCGCTGTTGCCGACGACTTGGATAATGGAAACGCTTCGGCCGTACATAACGGGGCAGGGATTCGATCAAATCCCTTTTTTCCTGGCTCTTTTACTTTCTGGGGCTGTCGCGGCATTCCGCCTGGCAGGACATAACCACGAAGCGGTTCATTTTTCCGGGTACTCCAAAGCGGTGGAATCAAAGGGCGCAAGACTCAGTCAAAGTAGAGTCATCGACCTCTTCGGACGAATCCTCAGCCGATTTCTTGATAGGGTGACCGTGAGACTGGTGCTGAAAGAGACACTGCTGATGGCGCGCGACTGGGGCCGACTAAGTCAGCTTCTTCTTCTGCTCGCACTAATAGTAGTTTATTTGTACAATTTCAGCGTGTTGCCGTCGCTGGATTCGCCGGAAGCTGCCATGTTCCTCAAGAACACCATCGCGTTCCTGAATATTGGGCTCGCGGGTTTCGTGCTTTCCTCTCTTGGCGTCAGATTCCTCTTTCCCACCATTTCTGCCGAGGGGAGGGCATTCTGGATTATCAAGAGTTCTCCGGTAGGGCTGCGCAAAATACTATGGGTCAAATTCTTTTTTTATTTGGCGCCCATGCTGACGCTGGGCCTGTTTCTGGTGGTAATGACCAATCGACTGCTCGGATTGGGGCTCCTTATTTCACTGGTTTCCACAGTAACCATGGCTTTTCTTACAGTGGGAATAACCTCCCTCTCTGTCGGCATGGGAGTTGCCTACGCGGATTTCAAGGAAGTGGATCCCAATCGAGCTTTCACGGGCTTCGGCGGGCTTCTCACGATGATCTATGCGGCCCTAGCCGTGGCGGCTGTGATTCTGCTGGAAGCGTTTCCGGTTTACCGGATCGTTTCAGCCGGGTATTTTCAACACAGCCTGAGGACTTACGATTACTTCCTGATCGGGGGCTGCTTCCTCGGAGCGCTCGCGGTTGCCCTCTTTGTTATTATTCAGCCGCTACGTACGGGGCTGGCCCGCATAACGGAACTGGAAATCTAATACTCCACGGGGCAACAGATGAGTTCCAGACAAGACGTATCTATTCCCTGCGGCACCCTAACACTCGAAGGGGTCCTCGAGATACCGGACACCGGTGAAAATCCGGCCGCGGCTGCCGTGCTCTGCCATCCGCACCCGATGTTCGGCGGGAATATGCACAACAACGTGATAAGGGCCCTGAAAAAGGGGCTGAATGAGCGGGGGGTGACATGTCTGAGATTCAACTTCAGGGGCACGGGCCAAAGTTGGGGCACGCACGACAACGGCATTGGTGAGATCGATGATGTGCTGGCAGCAATTGACTTTCTTCAAGGCTTGGAACAGGTGGATTCTGAAAGACTGATCGTTGCAGGCTATTCGTTCGGTTGTTGGGTCGGGTTAAGGGCCACGGCACGCGATCCACGGCCAAAGAGGCTGATCGGCATATCACCACCTGTTGATTCCTATGATTTCAGTTTTCTCGAGAATGAAACGCGTCCCAAACTTCTCATTGCGGGCGACAGGGATTTTGTGTGTTCACTGGAGCGCTTTGAGAATCTGTTGGATCGAATCCCTGAGCCCAAAAAAGGGGTCATTCTCCCCGGGGCAGACCACTTTCATGTGGGCGGCGAGGATGCTTTGATACGTGAGACGGGCGCATTCCTGGACGCATTTCCCTTTGAGCCTGCTTGAACCCTCACAGGTTCTGATCCGGTCGTTCAACCCTGAAGGAAACTTGGGCCCGAACCCGCCATACATCTATCTGATCGTTGATCATCCTGACATCCTGCTCCACCACACCAATGCGAGTGATTCCTCGCAGGGTCTTCTGTGCTTCTGCGATGATCTGTTTCATGGCATCTTCCCATCCCAGGGCCGATTCGCCGACCAACTCGATAATTTTGATCACGGACATGCTGAGGTCTCCTTATCAAAAGGCAACTTATTGAAAAACCGATAAGTATTTACTGGGTACCCTCTCCGGGGGTGTCAATACAAACCTGCCCGAGACGACACGTTCCATGCCCGTTATCACAAAGTTCGGCTGAGTTCCAACAACTTGTCGCGTTTGCAAGGTGAGCAATTTCCATTTCTTCCAGGATGACTTGCCCGATTTAGCTATTTTCATCTATTCTGTCCCGTCACAAAACTTAACCAGGGGAGCATTGCATGGGGTTTGCGTCACGTTCGGTCTCGATGATGAGGTACCGGGTTCGAGGAGAGATAGAGGGGTCTTTTTGGGAAGCTGTGGACGCGGGCATAAAAAGAGGCGCCTTTACAGAAGTCCAGACTGCCGGCGACGAAGTTGGCATGGGATGGGCGTCCATTGACGACTTTACAGATAGTCAATTCACAGGAGCGTCATATCTTCGGGGCAATTATGCCGCCCTGAGCCTTCGCATTGATACTGTGAGGGTTCCCCCTCGTATACTCGAGATACAACTCAAGAAGGAGAGCCGGAAGAAGCTGGAAGAAACGGGACAACGGCGTCTCTCTTCAGCCCAGCGGCGGGAACTCAAGGAGCAGCTCAAGGAATCGCTCAAACGGCAGGTGTTCCCTTCCATCCAGATTTTCGACCTCATCTGGGACACAGCAAGGGCCGTAGTCTATTTCGGGAGTCATGCGGTGAAGGCCCGGGAGCGCATGGAAGCACATTTCAAGAAATGCTTCGGATTGACACTGGTACCGCTCCTGCCTTACATCCGTGGCGAAGAAATACTTCAGGATAAACCGGAAGGGCGCCTTCTCGAAGAACTTAAACCCTGTATAATGGCCCCTTGAACAGGTCAGGCGTAACCGAATAGTTCACCGCGGAGAGCGCAGGAGAACACGGAGAGATTTTGGTGGTTTTTTCCCAGGTGCGACTATCGCTGTCATGCCCTTGGCTTCGCGACAGTTGGTTCCGCCGCCCCGTACCACCGTGTTTTGGGACTTCCTAAAATGACATAGTCTTTCTCTGCGTTCTCGGCGCACTCTGCGGTAATCCCGCGCGGAACGCGGGACTATCTACCCGCTGAATGCATACAAGGAGACTGAATTTATGGATTTCCTCGATATACTTCGCGAAAAGGCATTTCTTGGCCGGGAATTTCTCACTTGGCTCTGGTTCAAATCTGACCAGACCGGCGGCCGAATAGAGATACCCGGCAAAAAGGTGGTTGAAGTCCTCTTTCTCGACCGCATGACACTGGACCTCTCGGATGTGGAGACTCCCCAGACAGTGACCCTGAAGGGAGAGCATTCAGAACTGCGGGAGGGTCTTGCAGCGCTCAAAGAGGGGAAGAAGATAGAGGAGGCCCGGATATCGATCAGGGCGGGCGACAACGACTTTACGATGATGCTCAAAGGGACCTGGTTCTCATTCGGTTCTTTCAGGACCCCGCCAATTCTGCCTACAGGCGAAGCTGAAGGTGAGGCGGATGTCGAAGGATCTTTCTTGGAAAAGACCTATCTTATAGAAGAAGGCATGGAGATAGTGGACGATCTGTTCGAGTACTTCCTCAAACTAAGGATTTCCGATGGGTGGGAGGCAAACGAACTCCCAGCGTTGCGCAAGTGGGTGTCCACAGCTTCGGAGTGAAGGGGCGGGACGGAGCCTGTATTTCACCGCGGAGAACGCCGAGATCGCGGAGCGACATTTTTTTCTACTCTTCTCTGCGCCTCTGCGTTCTCTGCGGTGAAAGGTCTGTTATCTTCTTGGGTGAACCGTCCGTGTAGGGCGGGATGACTGCGATACGCCGAATTTCGGGATTGACAAGCGCGAAGGAATAATCCAGAATTATTTTTTGGCTGCGGCTCACAAAGAGACCGGCCGGTCCGGTGCGAGCGTGCGGCCTGAATACTGGGCCAGTTCCCCGATAGCTCAATCGGCAGAGCGGGTGGCTGTTAACCACTAGGTTGTAGGTTCGAGTCCTACTCGGGGAGCCAAAAAAGATAAATCATCCCGCTCGGTTAGAGACAAGCCGCAGCGGGATTTTTCGTCTCAGCACGACGCTGGGGGTAGTTCTTGGAACGAAACTCCTCTTGTTTATCTGTCAATGCTGTGCTTGCAGGCCGGATCTCAATGGCCTCTGCAAAGGAATTTCCATAGAGACCTGGGGTAGCAACCGGCATTTCAAGACCTGACGCCTAAATGTATTGGTGTCCATGGTGGCGGTTGAGCGACAGGCTCTTGGAACATTGAGTCCCACTATGACACGGCCTTGCCGGTCCCACAAACCTCGTTCCAAAACGAATCTCTGTGTGGTAACCTGGAACCAACTCCTCGGCAGAGATGTCCGGCACGCTCTGCCGGAGAATTCTCGGCAGAGGATGACCTGAAATGAGCCGACCGTCTGAACGAATTGTTGTTTACGGCGTTTCACTAGCCTGACAGCACTTTTTATCCACGGACGGCCGGGAAGGATGGGTCAATAGTGCATCAGCAGTCAGGTTTTTCCCGAAATCGTGTGGCTCTTGGGATTAGCAAGCGGTTGCCACACCCGCTCTTAGCGCGGCGCTACCGAATACTCTAAGCCATGGCGCGGCCATCGGCAAGATTCAGCATCAGGAGTTGGCTTTGCGATTCGACATCCGATTGTTACCGAGGCTAATTCTCGCATGGGTAGGAATGGCGCTGATGACCATCCTACTGGCTCCCGCCATAATCATCGCAAGTATGATCCCGGGCTCCGGATACTCAACGTACCGGATGGGCCGTGCGTGGAACTGGGCTGTCGCAAAATTCATGGGAGTGAGATTCTCCCTTACTGGAGCAGAAAAGGTCGTTCCCGGAGCGTCATACATTATTACCCCAAACCACCAGAGTTTCGCTGACATCCTCGCTCTGTTTGTCTGCCTTCCCACTCCTTTCAGATGGGTAATAAAGAGGGAACTCCTCAAGATACCACTTTTCGGCCGGGCGCTCGGCGCCACCGGCGCGATCTGCCTGGATCGCTCTGACAGAGATCGCTCCGTGAAAAGTCTCCAGGAGAGTACCGACAAATTGCGGGGCGGCTGGTCGGTATTGATCTATCCTGAAGGAACCCGAACTCCGGACGGTCTTCTTCATCCCTTCAAGAAGGGGGCGTTCATGATGGCTGTCCAGACAGGGATTTCGATTCTTCCGGTCACCTGCAACGGGGCTTTCAGGATTATGCCGAAGAAGAAGCTTCTGTTCAGGCCGGGCCACGTCACGTTGACCATCGGTGACCCGATCGTCACGGAGGGGCTCACCGTGAACGACGTGCCGCAGCTCATGGAACGGACTTGGCAGGCGATCAACCAGCATCTGCATCCGGGCTACGATCCCTTCGACCCGGCCCTCAAATGTGCCATCCGATAGAGCCGTATTCGGGGTTACACGACAGATTATCGGATGTTTTTAAAGTTAGGTTACGCTCACTTCCTAAGAAAATCGTCTTGCACCGGATTTGCACCTCTGGGCGCTGTAACGTCCTGAATTGTCGTGGAACATGGCAACGGGCGGCGCGAGAGAACTGGTTAATATGATTGTAGTTTATTGGGGCACCCTGCATCTGCTAACCACTAGGTTGTAGTGGTTGAGGCTTCAGCCGAAATCCCGCATCAGGCGGGATTCGATCCACGTCGCGCGGGACTACTCGGGGAGCCAAAACAGATAAATCATCCCGCTCGGTTGGAAACAACCCGGAGCGGGATGTTTAGTCTTAAGGCTAGGTTCGCGGATTTTGTGCCGGCTGCTCTTGACCCCTTTACTGGGGAAGCCTCGAAGACGTATGCTCCGAAACAGGACAGCAGAGGCTTTTTCACCAAAAGAGCGGCGCATAATTGCCGCTAAATGGACTGGAGGTAACTGAATGAGAATGATGTCTACAGTGGTCTTGTGCTTGTCGGCTTCTGTGCTTTTGATTTTTGGCTCCTGTTTGTGCGAAGACCCGGTGGCCGAACCTGAAATTTCTTTTTCAGTGCCTTTTGTGTGTCGCATAGATAGTGATAAAAGGACACGCTGTCTAGCCGATGTCTTGAAACCCGAACTGGTACCGTCTTACTGGGCAAAATGGGTATATGTGGAGCAAGAAACAGCGGAAGCATTCACTTGGGATACAGATTTTGAAGCGACCCGTTTGTTAGGAACTGAGAAGTGTTTCGAGGTTGAGGACAATGACCCTCATCGATTGACCCAGATCCCCAGAGTGATGAGTCTTTCCGCGATGCCCACCCAAGGTGCTGGCGGGGAATGTCACATTGCTCATGTTTGACCGGGCGACAGACTGGGAACTGGAGAGACTGGCACCGACCTATGGGTCTTTCCGCGGGGCAGACGGAGATGGAGCATCTGGATGCCGACCTCGATACAAATAGGTATCGAAGTACGGCAGCATGTTTGTCTTTTTATGGTATACGATTTGTCGAGTGGAACACCCAAGATGGTTTATCGGAATTCGAAGTTTGCTAATTAAAGTAAAAGCACAGCTAGGTACCGGGTCCAAAGGGGTCACCCATTACTCATCTTTAAGCCCGGAGGGCTGGCGAGACCACTGCGGTAAGGATCTGCAATGCCGATCCACCGACACCACCCGGAAGAAATACCGGCAAAGGCGAAGACAAGGCGCTGACGGACACTGTGCGCAACACGACCTACCCTCAGCAAGGAAACAATACTTTCCTTGCCACTGTGATGCCTTTTCCCTTGACAGAGGGCCTTTTAATGGGTGACCTCTTTACAAGGACAACTCGGTTGCTAATGGGTCAGGATCATTTCTTGGTTTCTTTCGCCCAGATGATGGCTTGTGTTATCGTCCGATCCAGGAATTCTTCCCAGGCTTCCTCCTCAAGGCATTTCGAGTGTTGGTTCTCTGCTATGTCCTTATTCGTGGAAATGATCTTAACTGAGGTTTCTTGATCCGCCGCAGGTTCTGTCCTGGACTTTTGCATCGGAAACCACGCGCCCACGGGGCCGTAGGCGTCCTTGAACCTAACGGGAAAACTGCGTGCATATCTGTGATACCAGTCGATCTCATTTCCCTTCTGATTCAAATCCGCCGTCGAAACCTTTGTCTGCTCTTCAAGCTCACTGATTCTTGCGTCTGCCAGGCCCCCCTTTTCAAGTGCCTCCTTTAATTGTGTTCGAGACTTTTCAAGGTCCTCCTGAACTTTTCTTCTTTCGTCTTCAAGCTGATTGTTATATTTAGTCAGCATGTCGGTTGAAGCCTTGACGTAGTCCTGGAGTTTCATCGGGGTAAGGTCCTGAAGTTGCTTCACCTGCGCTTCTAGTAGCTTGATCTGAGCCTCTTTAGCAGCCTTATATTCCTTGCTCCACCACAACTTTGCGCTCCAAGCCACGATTGTCAAGATCACGTTCAGGAAAACCAGCACCCAAGCTAAGACTTCGTGCCACGACACTGATTCCATTTCTGCTCTCCGTTATGGACTTTGGCCAGCACTTCCCGATTGAACGAATATCGCAAGACGTGATCTACAGTATCAGATTGTCCAGGTACGCTAGAACTTTCTGTTATCGATTGAGCTGTTGACTTCTATGAGGAATTATGGGGACACCATACTTAATTTCGTCGGCTTGAGGGACAGGGGATGCGCTCTTTTTGCTCGATTATCCCACCGGACGCCTTCTCTAATCTTCGGACAGGGTCGTTCTCCCTCAAGCCCGGTCCGCGGACCGCTCGTGACATCGCCGCATGCGCACATCCGCCGAAGGCAGGCAATGAATTAAGTATGGTGTCCCCGGAACTAACTGTCGGAACTGTTCGAGGCATGCGGGACCGCTCGGAGATTTCATCTGACACGGGCAGAATACCGTCTTGCCATTTTGTTACCACTTTCACGGACTGGAGTGTATTGAAACGGCTTTGGTCGGGCATGCATGAATTGAAATCCGGGGGCCGGTCAAGAAGGACTTCAAATAATGGATTCCTTGGTCTTTTCAATCTTCGCACTGCCACGGTGAGAAGTCCGTAAACATATTGCAGGGACACTTCAGTGGCTCGGAAAGGCCCAGCCCATTACTATAGAGAGCCCACAAGTCAGCACGATCGCGAGAACGAAGTGGGGCAAGACGCCCCATAGCCGCCGAAACCGACCCGTGGGAGAAGAGTGTCCAAGTCGGTACATGGTAATCAGGGTCCAAGCCGATCCCACGGCTATGATAATTTGCTGGATCATTCGTATGAACTGCGTCGGGACATTCATGGCAGAACCTCCCAGGACCTTGATACCGAAGTACTCGCCCAACAAAGTCAACATCTGGGGTCCCAGGGTAAGCAGATAGTACGTGTGGAAAGCGAGGAAACCCGCACAGACCAGCGGGAGGAGGGACAAAGCAAAACGCGAATAATTCTCCAAGAATCTCTCTCTAAAGGCTCTGTGCGAAAAGGCCGCTGAAGCCAAAGCTAATGCATTCACCGCCAGAATCGACCCTGCGTAAACCACGGTAAACTTCGCGATGCCCGACACATTCATCCAGCTCGTGAGAGGTTCGTACCACGAAACCCGGGTAATCATATCACTGAAAAGAGCACCGCAGAGTGAAAGTACCAGCAGGCCTGTTCCGGTACGAACATGGCGCACTTCACCCAGTTCGAGCCCGGGGATCCGAAGATTAAGCTTCACAGCGTCATAAGGACAGTTTTTCAAGCAGTTCCCGCATATCTTGCAGAACTGGTTGCTGTGCAGGGTTGCGACCACCTGACCAAAGGTGCAGCCTTCGCTCTTGGGCGTCCCGTAGAAACACTCATGGGTGCTGCATCGCGAAAGACATACCGTGCTGTCGGCCCTCAGTTCGAGCAGAGAGGTTCTTGCGAAAAGTCCCGTCATGGCTCCGAGCGGGCAGAGGTACCTGCACCAAGCTTGACGAGCACAAAGTGTATTAAGGACAAACGCGATCAGGAACATGGTCAATAGCAGTAACCCTAGTCTGACCGGGGAGCTTCTCATGTCCGTGGCGGATTCGATCCAGATAATAAATAGGATGCCGCCGGCGATCAGGAAATTACTTCTCATACGCAGGGCTTCTGGAAACGGCCACTCCAGTGACACGATACGCTTCGCGAGCTTGCTCAGAGCTCCAATAGCGCAGATGCTGCATGAGATTCTTGCACCAAATAACGCCCCCACGATGATACCGGGCCATGCTAGTGACCACATTGCGACAGATGCAAGATTCTTGGAGGCGTCGGGTGGCCCCAAGAAAAGCAGGAGCACTATTGCCAGGAACATGGGAGTGAAGGCACTTTGCAAGATGGTCGGGAACAGGGGGCTTAACAAAGCCTGTCGAATGGGACGGAGTTGCAGGAGGTCGTAACGGCCTCCGCTTCTACGACGATCGTCAAATGTCAGGTCTTGGCGCCTTATCTTGTCGCCGGGTGAGACTAGCACCGCCCGCCTCATGGCGTTTGCAAGTTCGAGGTCATTGCCGGGCCAGGAATAGTCAGTCATCGCCTTAAGCGTCAATTCATCCATCTCCGGAACCGGCTTGTTCATCTCCTCGGCATAATGAGTCAGGTAATGAGCTGCAAGCGCGGGGACAAGGTCGCGGCGTTCCCTCAATGGCGGTACGATCAAGGCGTTCTTCTGAAGCTCGCACAGCAGAGGGTACCTCTCCGAATGAAATACGGAAGGCTTGATCTCGGCGGTGCAGATGAGACGGAAATCCGCTTCCGTGCGACGGCCGCTGCCAGGGGGGCAGTAACAACCTGTTCGCCAAGCGTCCAGAAGCTTTTGCTGTGTAACCCCTGTGAGAAGATCCGCTCGGCGAATGAAGAGCGTCCCCTCGCGGGCGAGGTCCAGATATCCCGGCAAGATGGTGACCGATCCGTCTGCTCGTCGGTCCTCGTGTCCAAACAAGGCTCTCATCTGCTCTTCCGTACGGCTCAGTTCCTTGCGATCTGCCTCCAATGCGCCGTTTAAAAAGAAGGAATCCGACCCTGTCTGCCTGGCATTCACCGGAACCAGCACTTCCGTGTAACCATCTGCAGCATCAAAGATAGCGTATGCGAGCATATCTTTGCCCACACCATTTTCTCCGACAATGAGAACGGATTCATTGGAAAGAGCCAGAGCTTGGAACCGCATCTGCAAATCAGTGGGCATGCCCGGATGGGAAGGATATGCGCATACCGCTGCCGAGCCACTGCCCTGCACGTGGGCGCGCGAGGTGAACTCCCCTCGGTCCCCTCGGACAATTTTTTTGCCCAAGGACTTCAGGAGAGCCACAGTAAATTCGGAATTCTCGCGAAGTAGCCTTTGGAACCCATCCATCGATATTTCCAATACTCGGGACGGCTCGACGGCTACAAGGCCGGCATCAACCGGCCAACGGCGGCCAGTGAGGAAGGCCAGGTCTCCGAATACGTCGCCAGGCTCCAGGCTTTCCACTATTACTTCGTGCGCGGCCCGGTATCCCAGGATGACTTCCGCTCTTCCTTCCAGGACGCAGACAATCTGATCGCCGCCATCTCCGACGCGACTTATGGGTTCTCCGGGGCCGAAATCTCTTAAGGAAGTCTTCTGCGCCAAAAGAGGTCGAAAGAGGTCCGGGATATCTCCCATCTGAGACTTGGCCGACTCGGGTGCTGCTTTACCTGCAGGCATGTCCTAGAATCCTCAAACTCTAAAAAAGCATTGGTCAGATCTGCTCACGCGCAATACTTCCCAAGGAAGTACTAGCTGGAGACTCAGGACCCTCTTGACAAATTCTAACGGTTCAAGTGGCACTTTAAAAGATCAAATTCAATAACACCTGAGGAAGCAGGCACGAATGTTAGTTTCATCTGCCCTATCATGAGCTTGGAATAGCCCCTGCCATGTGGGAACGCAGGCCAATATTTTTACTTTTCTGCCCGGTAGGTAGTGATATAAGGGTGGAGCTTTTCGGCGAAGAGCCATATTGGCAGAGTCCCGCCGACAGCGGGATTAACCACTGGGTTGTAAGTTCGGTCCCGCGTAGCGCTGGGACTGCTCGTGGAGCCAAAAAAGATAAATCATCCCGACCGGTTGCCAACAAGCCGGAGCGGGATTTTCTTTCTCAGGATAGCGAGTGCGGGACTTTTGCGGGACTGTTCCCCACAAACCAAATTGGGATTTCCGGAGGACACCATACTTAATTTCTTTTGATTTGGGGTCGCGGCCGGGGTTTCCTTTCCGTAGTATCCGGCCGGACGCCTATAATCGTCGAACAAACTTGTCGCTTCCGTAAAGGTCGCCCCAAGCACTCGTGGTATCGCCACAGGCGCCCATCCCGCGGAGGCAGGCTATGAATTAAGTCTGGTGTCCCCGGAACAGTCCGGAAAGTCGGAACAGAGGCTAGGTCTGTCGAAGTAGATGTTGCGGAAGTAAGCAGACTCTTGAAAGCAGCGTCGTACGTTGAAGGGCTTCGCTCTTGGGCTGCGGGAACGAAGAACTCGCTTAGGCGCAAACCAAATCCTGGGCAGGCCCCGAAGACGAGTGAGAATTGCCCTGAAGCAGCAGGCCCTTCTATTCTAAGGCTTATTGAAGGTGACGGTCCATTCTGTTCCGTTTGCATAAGTCTGCCAGTAATTTGCTTGACATGGGATAAGCGAAGCGCACTGCACTCCCCCGCACGGGTAGGTAAAACATGTGTCACTAGAATCACAGGTATTGGGAGGGGGGGCTGTCGGGCATTGTACTGGCGTCGTTGTGGCGGGATGAGATTCGTTTTTGATCGTACCGACAGTCCACTGAGAACAGCAACCACCCGGCATGACGCATGACGCGCAGCACTGATCATTTCCAAGGCCGAATACTCCATAATTTTGACTATTTCCAGTCGCCGCTGTTACCTGAATCGTTGAGCCGTAGAAGGTGTCGGGGTCTGTTGGTTGTGCCTTAGGCTTTAGGTCCTGGCTTTGCGAATACGGCCCCACTATAGTGACCGGGTAATTGAAGCCGTTCACTAAACTAATGTCGGCGCCTTCATGAAAGTTCGGATTATCAACGGTACCCCAATTGTTTTGGAGCGTTAATTCAGCCTGGGTTAATTGACAGGTGGGCGCGGTAGTAGAACCCAGCGACATCACAAAATTGACCAACCCTGTATTCGGTTTGTCGAACAGCAGCTGCAGAGACTGCCCATCATTCACCAAGGCCGAAAGAACACTGCCATCAACATTCCAGCCGTTTTTCTTTGCCAAGTCGTTTAAATTATAACCTGATGGAGAGAACTTCGCATACACCGTTTGTTGTTGACCGGTGTTATTCCTAATTGTTACTGTTCTGGTGTGGATTTTGGTGTAGTCAGGAGGGGTGCTTTGCAAGCCATGCGCAGTATTACGATAATTTCTGGCAACCTTGTGAGTGAGCCGGTTCATATTCCTCGGGCTGGCGAAGATCGGCTCGGGCATGACGAAAGGATTTTTTCCTTGGACCAAATTTTCTAATTGAAAACCGACGTTAACAAATGCACTCACGCTTTGATAGGAATCATTTACAGGATCGTACGCCGTCTCGCATTTGACTGACACAACCCCATTCGGGCTCTTGACTTCGCATCCCGCTTGCCACCCGAAAACGCCGCTATCATCATCAAATTCATAAGCCGTACCAAAGAGACGCAAGTCCGGACCGCCGTCGAACAATTGATGAGAGTATCCGAACTGAAGATCAAAGTTTCCGGGCCCGTCACGGTACTGGTTGACAAGATCGCCTTCGGATAGATCGCCATACCAGTTGATTTTCATATCAAGGGCATCGTGACCAGCCATCAAGTGAGCCATTTCGAGGCCTGCTCCGCCGGAAGACACCCACCGATTCGCAAACCGAGCGGTGTCGTAAAAGCCGTTAAAGCCCAGGAGTGTTTTCCCCCGTAGTACGGTCCGATATCCTCCACCAATGGATAGAAATACCTGCTCGTCAGCTCTTCTTGTTAAGTTTGTCGAGGAGCCCTGCAACTCGGAATGAGCCGCTCCAAAAACGATGCTGTTTTCCGTCATCCGTATCGGCAGGAGGTAGTCGAGAGTGAAATATCCGACCCGCCAATCCTTGCCGGAGTAAAATTCATAACCCATCTGAAGGTTGGGAATATCTTTCTTCCAGGAATCCCCGGACAAAATGCTTTCAGGTTTTGCAAGAAACGGACTCTGTGCGTTTGCGGCGTCAAAGGGTCCGGATGGTGCGAGATTGAGATTTTCTCGTCTGAGGAAAGGAGCAGCAGCGTATGGACTCGACTGTAATCCTTGTCCGAATGACAAAGAAACGATACTCAGAGCAATAACCAGTGCGACGAACGTGGCCCACAAGAGATTTCGCATAGTCTTCTCCAATGAAATCGAAGAATTGGATGGAGCATCGTCTCGAAACAAGAATAAAGGACCACGGACTAACCTAGCACTATTAGTCCGCAGTATTAAACCTTATTAATTTTAATATATTAAACTGATTAGTTCAAGTAAAAAAGACGGTTTTGTGATAAACGTGGGATGGCTTCAGTGATGTCCAGTAGTTTAAAGGGATTGGTTTATCCAATAGAAAATGAACGTGCGGGACTTTTGCGGGAGTGGGTGATGGACGGCTATGGACAGTTCTGGTTCTGTGCAACGGGTTCCGACAAACTTTGGTGAACTTATTGATATTTTGCTTAATATTGATCGGTTAACCACTAGGTTGTAGGTTCGAGTCCTACTCGGGGAGCCACGAAATGGAAGCCAGGCAGAGTGCCTAGCTTCTAATCTTATGGTCACTTGGGTCAACATTGTCCAGGTTTGGCAGATGTCACTCTCGTGCCCCTCTCTCTTTTAAAAGTTCGACAATTTGAGTGTAGCCTCTCTGGGAGGCCAATGTTAGAGGCGTCGCGCCATATTTCGTCTCGCAATTGACATCTGCTCCACTGTCCAGAAGTAGTCTCGCCACGTTGACATGACCCGACCCGCAAGCCGTTATCAACGCTGTTGCATCATCAATAGTCTTTGCATTGACGTCAGCTCCTTTTTCGAGAAGCAATTTAACAACTTCGAGATGGCCCCTCGCAGAAGCGTTGTCCAGGGCGGACGATCCGTCTATCCGAATCTTTGCATTGACATCTGCTCCCTTTTCAAGAAGCAGCCTCACAACTTCAGGGCGGCCATACCAGGAAGCCCACGTCAAGGCTGTGTTGTGGTGTTTACACCGTGTATTGACGTTAGCTCCTTTTTCGAGAAGCAATTTAACAACTTCCAGGTGGCCTTTACTGGAAGCCTCCATTAGAGCCGTCGAGCCATCCAAAACCCCTTGATCGACATCCGCGCCCTTTTCAAGAAGCAACTTCACAACCTCCACGTGGCCCATTGATGAAGCTATCATCAGAGCTGTAACGCCATCTTTACTCTTTGCATTGACGGCCACGTCTTTACCGAGAAGGTTTTCCACTCCTCTTAGGTCGCCCAGTGAGGCAGCTTTTATCAGAGCTTCATTCTTATCCTGAACACCACCGGGGCCTGTGCAGGTTGCCAATAAGAAGGCCATTACTACTGCCAACAGAACTTTGCCGATTTCCGAGACATTAGACTTGTTTATGTTCATGGCAATTCCGCTTTTGCTCTGTGTTCTATGGCTGGCGAAATCTCTTGAAATGCCATTGGCGCCCGTAGTCCTTTAGGATAGCGTCGCTCACGCTTTGTCGTCGTCCCGTCGGCTGAAAAGTTTTCTGAAATCTGAGCGAGCGAGTGGCGAAGTTGACGTTACTCGGGATTATTTCTTCGCGCGGTACTGCTTGAGCAGTTCTTCGATTTCCGGATTCCCTTTGGCGTAGTCCAGGGCGGTCTTTCCATATTTGTCTTTCATTTTCAGATCCGCCCCGCTGTCCAGGAGAAGTTTGATAAACTCTTTGCTGCAATTCCGCTGGACTGCCCTTATCAAGACGCTCACGCTATCGGCGGCCGCGTTGACGTTGGCTCCATGTTTCAGCAGAACCTTCGCTGTCTCAAGGCACTCACCCGACTCTTTGCAGCTGTCCGCAGTCCACCATAGTGCGCTATGTCCAACGTCGTCCTGGTAATTAACGTTCGCAGGCTTGGTATTATACTGGTTTTCCCCGAGAAGAATCTTGACCTGGTTGGTGCAGCAATTCCACGTAGCCTTGCTCAGAGCCGTTAAGGGGTGTCCAGCTGCGGACCAGGTATAAGCATTGGGGTCCGCTCCCATGCACAGGGCGCATGCCATGTAACCCTCTCGGCACCCCGCGGTATTCACGGGGTCGGTTACCCAATTGTTAAACGAGGGATCACTTCCGGATTCTTGGCACTTAGTCAAGTTAATGCATATTATTACTTCATGTCTCCCTGTCGGGCTTTTCTGTGGAGGAGCCTTTTCCGGCAACTGGTCGCATCTCAGCTCCGGGCATTTCACGCGCGGCGAATAGTCCTTAATGAACCCCGTCACCTTATCGTGTCCGCGCATGACCGCGAAGTCTTGTGCAGTGAACGTTTCGGAGCCAACGTGGGTAACGGCGTTCTGTCCGCGCCTCTGCACAATAGTATCTCACCGATTTCTCGATCCCCGCGCCATGCGGCAATCATAAGAGCCGTAATGTTGATTTGTTCTTGCTGCGGCGGACAGTCACCGGGGCAATGTATCGCAGTGATCGCGGAATTCACATCCTCGCCTTGACAGATGAGGCGTTTGACTTCCTGGATATTGCCCGAGCACGAGGCATCGATCAGTTCGCGGCTTCCCGATATGTCGCCAATGCAAGCACAGAAGGACGGGGTCCCTCCTCGCTGAGCCGCGCACGGGAAATCCGTTCCGGCTCCCAGGATAAACGCTAAAACAAGCATGGGCAGACCTGCCCCAATCATTCCCTTCCGAAAATATGACGCGAGCATGACACTTTTCCCCCGGTGCAGGCTTTCTGAAAGATGCGAAACTCTATTATGCTCCTATAAGAGAAACCTGCAATCGCTTTGCCTTGATGCGTGCGTACCTTTGAACGACAGGTGATACAGTCCGCGTTCGAATGGGGAAGTCTGCCTCATGGCCCCTGCATCCCTTGGATTTCACATTTCCGAGAATGGCCTCAAAAAAATTCGGCTTGAAAGCATTCCATTCATCATGGATAATGACGCATTATCCAACGTGGCGCACCGGGGGGTGTCCATGCGAACGAATGCAGATCGGTTACTAGTCGCCGTCCTGTCGGCGATTTTTCTTTTCGCCTCTCCTTGGGCGGCCGAGGCGGCAAGGACTACCATCGGCAAAGCCTTCGCAGTCGAAGGCAGCTCAAAAGTTCTCCATCCAGGAAAGCCTCAAGAGGAGGATCTAAAGAAACAGGATCCTGTTGCCCTGGAGGATCGCGTACGCACTTTGCCTCAGTCACGGGCGTATGTCGTGCTCCACGACAAGAGCAGCTTTTCCCTAGCACAAGAATCCATCGTCTTCCTGAACGATTTTGGGGTGGAGCAGAAAGCCACGTACTTCCACGGACACGTGGCTAAAGGGCTGGTACGGCTCGTTAAGAAATTGCGGGTCACCAAGCCCTCTTCCTCTTATGTGATCACCACGCCGACCGCGCTCATAGCAGTGGAGCCGACCGACGAGGAAGCAGACTTCCTTGTCGAGGTCCTGAGCGAGCTTCAGACCAACCTTACTGTGCTTCACGGGAAGGTCAGGCTCAAGAACATCGTTGAAGAAATTCCCGGCGAACGAATGCTCGAAGCGGGGCAGACCGCGCTAGTGGTGGCCGGAAAAGAACCCTCAAGCGTCTTTCAGAGCACCAAAGAAGGCATGGAGGGGCTGGTCCAGTCCAGCACCATACCGGGGACGCTGCCCACCGACAATATCCCCGAAGTTACTCCTCCCTCACCAGAGCCTGGTCCTCAACCCCCGGCCCCTCAGCCCATTCCGCCGCCGCCAGGGCCCGCTCCCGAACCGCCCGGCCCTGAGCCGACTCCGGTTCCGCCGGAGCCTTGGCCGCCCGAGCCGCCATCTCCTTGGCCTCCAGGCCCCTGGCCCCCCGGTCCTTGGCCTCCTGGGCCGTGGCCGCCACCTGCTCCTATTCCTCAGCCTGTCTGTCCTTGTCCCGCCGGGCTTCGCGATGGACGCCGGAGGCACATGCCGGCAGTGTGCGCCCGGCGCAGTGTACAATCCTCTGACCTGCGGATGCGAGTGCCTCTGCCCGCCGGGGACATTCGCCAATGCGGCGGATGGGACCTGCACCCCGCAGTGCCCTACCCAGATGCCTATCGCCAGGCCGGGACTGGCGCCGCCCAACCCCAACGTGATGCCGAATGCGGGGTGCCCGGAGTGCGCGTGCTGCGATGACGCGGTGGGCTGCTACCTGAGCTTTCTCGGCGACGCCTCATGCGGGGACGGACGCTGCGGGAATTGTCCAGGGCCCACTCTCCCGGCTGACCCGCTTTCTTCCTATCCGTGCCCCAAATGCTGTGACTGCGATCAGGCGGCCGCGGCGCCGGGCAACCCGTGCGGTATCAACGCAGCGGGCCTCGCCACCGACGGGACCTGCGGCCCAGGCCAGAGATGCATTTCCATGCTCAACTGCCTGATGATGGGCGGCTACTTCATCCAGACTGAAACGGTTACTCCCGGTATGCCGTGCTGGGTGTGTCAGGTTGATATGCCTGCGAGGGCGCTCAAGTTTATGGGGCCGACGAGCCCCGATGCCCGAATTGCACCAAACTCACGTACAGGCGAGGCCGGCCCGAGTGCGTCCCCGTCTCGGAAGGGAAGCCGTGTTACGAGTGCGGTAAATGCGGCGTCTGCAAAAAAGGCAAATGCGTCGAAAAACCGCCGTGCCCATCTGATACCGTACTGAACGAGAAATGCGAGTGCGAGCCGGTCGTCCGGAAGCGGTGCGACTCCGACGAACAGTGCCGAAAGGCCACCGGAGGCCTCAAGCCCTGCTGCGTGAACGGAGTATGCAAAGCGTTCATCCGGTGCCCGGACGGCACGTACCGGTGCAGATGCCCGGAGTCCCCTCCGGAACCGTACCCGACGCCCTATTACCCGCCATATCAGCCGGTGATACCCACGGTGCCGGAGTACCCACCGGTCTATCCGGTGATACCCACCGTGCCGGAGTACCCATCGGTCTATCCGGTAATACCCACGTTGCCGACGTACCCGTCGTTCGATACGGTGATACCTACGTTGCCGACGTACCCATCGTTCGATACGGTGATACCTACGTTGCCGACGTACCCGTCGTTCGATACGGTGATACCCACGTTGCCGACGTACCCGTCGTTCGATACGGTGATACCCACGGTGCCGACGTACCCGTCGGTCTATCCGGTGACACCGACCGTGCCGACGTACCCATCGGTCTATCCGGTGACACCGACCGTGCCGACGTACCCATCGGTCTATCCGGTGACACCGACCGTGCCGACTTATCATCGGTAGACACGGTAATATCTGCCGTGCCGACTTACCATCAGTCAGGCTGATGGCCAAGTTCCTTTTGGGAGGAATTGCGGAGACACCATACTTAATTAGTTTCGGCTTTGGGGCCTAGGGCCCTGCTTTGCTCTCCGGGGTATCCCACCGGACCCCCTTCTCTAATTTTCCGACAGGCTTGCTTTCCGTCGAGGCTCGCCCGCGGAGCACTCTTGGCATCGCAGCATGCGCACATCCGCCTGAGTCAGGCAATGAATTAAGTATGGTGTCCCCAGAACTGCCGGAACTGCCGGAACTGAAGTAACTATCTTAAATGAATCTGGTTTACGGAAAGCAGAAGAACTGTTGGCCCGCAGCTATGAGGAAGCATGAATGCACAGTTGGGAGGTTTTTACCAAGTCAGCGAACGTGCCAAGAATGACCGGGCCCAGAGTGATCATGAAACCGTACGATAAGACCCTTCGTCCGCAGGAGGGACCTCACGAGAAGGAGAGAATGCGCTTGGTACATCAACTAACATCAATAGGTACAAGGTTTTAAAGCTGTGTCTCCCCTCCGCTGTTATTTAAGCTACTCCCATTTAAAATCGATAATTTCGGTCAACACTCCGTTCAGTTTCTTGGGATGAACAAACGCGAACTCGCAGTCACGAAATGGACGTGCAATCTCGCCACTGGAAGCTGGTATGAACGGGTAGCCTTTGCCCTGGAGATCTTTGACAGCCTCACGTGTATTATCCACATTGAAGCTTATGAGCATTATTCCCTCGCCTCGTTTCTCGATGAACTTGGCCACATCGCCGTCGGGGGTCGTTGATTCCATGAGTTCGAAACCGATCTCTCCTACCAGATAACGAGCCACTCTGATCTTTTCCGGCTCATCCACATACGCATCGTCCGGCTTATCCTTGCCCAAGAGCGGTTCCCACACCTTGCGGGCCTCGTCGAGATTCTTGACTGCTATGCAGATGTGGTCCACCTTATTGACTTTCATCGCTACCTCCTGATCCAGATAACGTCGTGGGAGCCTCGGACATCCCCACATGGGTTAAGCGGGTATCAAGCTTGCACCCATTCCGATTTATAGTAAAATTCAGTAATGGCTGGAAGCCGTCGTAACGCCCAATTAATTGGCCTAAATTGTTACGCTTTAAAGGAATTTTAAGTAGCCCAAGATCGGTGAATCGAAGACCTCAAGTCAGGCCGAATCGAACGCAAGAAAACTCCGCTGACTATGCAACCGGCAAGATCACGCCTTGATCGCACGGAGAAGGAGGCTGATCATCTGTTCGGTGTTGGCCGCGGTGGGCTTCCGCTTGGCCAGCATCATTCTTCCCAGGGCTTCGTGCTCGAACGTACCCTGGATCATGTGCATGTAGAGATCAACTTCGAAATCCACCCTGAAGACCCCGCTTTTCCGCCCTTCTTCAACAATGGACCGGATGAGCCGCCAAAAACGATGGGTGTTCCTGTAAGCTTGAGACTCATAAAACGCTGGATTGCGGTAAAGTTCGAGGATCAACACGCGTGTCTCCCACTCGCGTGTCTGAAAATCCAGAGCCCAACGCCGGAGCAGATACAAGAGGCGTTCGTATGGATTTAGCCGCCCAGAAAATAGCCGCTCGAGTTCTTCAGCAAGTTCGTCGAACCAGTTTCCCGGAACCGAGAGGAGAAGGTCTTCCTTGCTCTTGAAATACTGGTAGATTGAAGCCTCGGCAATTCCGGCTTTCCCGGCTATTTCCGAAATCGTCGCGCCGCCATAACCCTTTTCCCCGAAAACCTCGGCCGCGGCCTGCATGATTGCGTGGCGCCTCATTTCACCGCGAGTGGGTTCGTCTCCGTTTTCATACCTGGGAGTTTCTTCACGGCGCCAGATTGCCGCCTTGATGATTGAACAAAGTTGGTCAGCAACCTTGGCTGGATCGTAAGCCTGATTGAAGAAGAGCCATCGCAGAACAATGCTGTCTATGGCCCCAAAAATCATTTCCAGGACCAGGATCGGCTCGACGTGGGGGTCTATCTCACCGTCCTGAATCCCTTCTCTAATGGCCTCCGAAGTGAATCCACTGTATCGCCGTATCATTTCGTAAGCAGGGGATGTGTAAAAAGCAGGCTGGGTTCTCAAGTCCCGCAAGAGAATAGATGTATAAGCCCGGTTAATGGTTAGATCCCTGAGCTGATGCCAAAGTAACTTCCTAATCTTGGGCTCGGCCCCTTTCATTCCTTGGAGATGCTCGGTGATGCCTGCCAGAGTCTCTTTAAGATGTCTTTCCGGAACCGTAACTATCAGATTTTCTTTGGTTCTGAAATATTGGAAGATAGATGCTTCATGTACCCCGGAATCATTGGAAATATCAGCGATAGTAGCGTCGTGAAAACCACGCGAGGCAAAGATACGTTCCGCGGATTCTATTATAAGTTGGCGTTTTCTATCTGCTGAAGGGCTTCTTCGTCTGGTGGAGGACGCCTCTTTGATACTGCTTTCGGGCGATCCTGTATAGTCCATGCGTAACTCCGGGGAAGCGGATACAGTGATTATTCTGTCTTCATTCTAAACCGAATACCACTCACATCAGAAAGAGTCAAGAACTTTCTTGTGCGCGTGATTTGGAAAGCACTCCAACATGGTATTTTCTTGGCAATCAGCTATTATTTAGTCCCTTATCCAGGGATATTGAGCGGTGCTGCCGATAAGGCAGATCTTTATTCCATAAATTATCCGCATTGGGCGGAACGTTTATGGCAAAAGGCAATGCTGGTCAAGTTGAAATTTTTCTTTGGCGAAACGCAAAAAGCCTTGACATAGTTTTTATATAAGTTATATTCATATCAAGGATGTTGCCAAATCTTGGTCAACATAACCTTCAGAGCCCAGACGCCGGTCTAACCGGTTCCATTATACTATTGAGTATTGGGGCTCCGGGGCCATTCAGAAAAGGCAGGCCAGCGTGAACAAAAAGGATATTGATTCGGCAAGTGTTCAGATCCGTACATATGAAAGAAGAAGGCGTCGATTCCATTGCAGTAATCGACAGCACGCGCTTCGGGGCGCCTCGACCGGAATATTATCGGGAAAAGCTTGGTTCGGCCACTAAGGCATCAGGAATTAACACTTTTTTGGTTGCAGAAGCGTGGACGACCATATCGCAAGCCGCGTGTAAGAGGAAGAAAAATGAGGTACGCAGAAACAGGGTTCAATTTAGAGGTTGATCTAACCCGAGGAAACATTGAGAGGGTAGAAAGCGACCCAAGAGACACCGAGCTTTATCTGGGCGGCCTGGGTACTAGCGCCAAGATATTATGGGAGAGGGTTCCCCCTGAAACCGAACCCTTTTCTCCGGATAATCTTTTAATATTCAGCGCAGGCCTCTTATGTGGCACACCTGCTACCGGCTGCAATCGCACCATTGTTTCTACAGTTTCGCCTCAAACTCGGTTAATGGCATTTTCAATGATGGGGGGGTTTTGGGCACCGGAATTGAAGTATGCCGGTTATGACAAAGTGATCCTTCGCGGCAAGTCCCCCGATCTGGTTTATTTGTGGATCAACAATGACAAAGTGGAAATCCGTGATGCCACTCATTTGCGGGGTAAAGGCACCGTTGAAACGGCAGAGCTTATTCGACAGGAGTTGAATGAGCCGAAAGCCCAGGTGGCTGCTATCGGCCTGGCCGGCGAAAACAGGGTCTATTTTGCTTCCATCGAACAGGGCAGGTCCAGTGCCAGTCGAGGCGGGATAGGCGCCGTTATGGGAGACAAAGGCGTAAAGGCGATCGCTGTTCGTGGAACAAAGGACATTAATATTGCCCAACCCGCTGAGTATATGGCGCTCTGCAACGAAGTGCTGAAATATATAAAATTTCGGAATGAAAATCCGATTCCGGGTGTCATGCCCATTTTAGCCGGGCTCGGGTCGCCCCAAGAGATGAAAGTCCATGATGAAAAGTGGCACACTGAAAATTTCATGTGGGGAAATTCACGCGTCCGCAGAAAAGATTTCTGGAATGACGAAGTCGCAAAACAGTGGGCGGAGACTTTGGATAGGATGCGGACGCGGTTGATCAGTTGCTTCAACTGTCCGATGACATGCGGGGCAACCATTTCTCCCCCGGGACTTCCAACCTACATGATGAAATGCTTCTCGAAGCTCACTTATACCATGGCGGCCTTCTCAGACCTGGAATTTGGTTTGGGTATCGCCCAAAGTGCTACGGAGTACGGGGTGGACGGATTCTCAACACCGCAAGTCATGGCCTTTGCCCTTGAGCTTTACGAAAACGGCATATTAACTGACGACGACTTCCCGGGAATGCCGTCCGACAATGAGGGGAGATTTTACTGGTTACTTGACAGAATTGTTCGGCGGGAAGGGATTGGAGACGTTTTGGCCAATGGGACTTATTGGGCGGCCAAACAGATTGGTAAGGGCGCAGAGGCCTATGCACATAATAATATTAAGAAACATGAGCAACTTCCTCTCAAGCTATCAATGCTGAATCCCATTTACTTCCTCATGTATTCTACCGGCGAGAAGATAAACATTACCCAGATTGAAGGGCAGTTCCCCCAGGCACCTTGGCTTACGAGAGAGGAGAGAGAAGAGTTTGTAAAGGATTGGTTCCAGGTTCCGGATGAAAAGTTTAAGCAAATTCTTTTGGACTGGGAACCACGCGGGGAAAAGTCGATGCCCTATTACCCGACCGTTGAAATGTGTTGTGATATTGTTGACTGGCAAGAGAAGATGCACTACATTGATGACGCACTCGGGATGTGCTCCGGTTTATCATCATTTCCCCTGAAGCCTCCGTATCATATACATAATTACCCGAAATTCATCTCAGCAGGTGCCGGGATCGATATGGATGAAGACAAACTGACACAGGCAATTAAGAGATACCGGACTTTAGTTAGGGCCTTTAATATAGGAAGAGGCATGAGGAGGAAAGACGACAAGCCCCCGGAGAACCATTGGAAGAAAAGGTTTCCCGAACTCGAAAAGGAACTTTTGGATACGTATTACAAATTAAAGGGGTGGAACAGTCAGGGTATTCCCACCAAGGAGTCTTTGCATGAATTGGGTTTGGATTACGTAGCCGAAGACTTCGAAAAGAGAGGGATCTATTCAGAGGAAGGTACTCCTTCCAGTGAGACTCTGGCGGAAGAATATAAAGTGAAGGGTGGTAACCGTCATGGGTGAGAAAAAAAAGAAAGTCGTCAAGACAATAAAGGTTGACGTTGACAAATGCAATGGTTGCCGGGCCTGTGAGGTAGCCTGCTCTGCCTTTCACGCCGCGCCGAAATATAGCAGCAACAATCCGGCGAGGGCTCGTATTAGGGTGATTCGTGAACCCCTGAGAGACGTATATGTTCCTGTATACGCGGGTGAGTACACTCCAGCGGAATGTGCCGGCAGAGACAAATACACGATTGACGGAAAGGCATACGAAGAATGTGCCTTCTGCAGGGCTTCCTGTCCATCCAGGGACATTTTCAAAGAACCCGATTCCAAACTCCCTCTGAAATGCGACATGTGTGAAGGCGATCCGACCCTAGAAAAACCCTTGTGTGTTCAGTGGTGCCTGGTTGATGCCCTGACTTACGAAGAAAGGGAAGAGGAAATTGAAGAAGAGCAGGAACAGGAGGAGTTGGAGATCGGATTGGAAGCATTGGTAAACAAACATGGATTAGACAAGATGATGGACACTGTTGCCCGCATGGCACTATCAAAGAAGGAATAGTGCCTTAACCGGTGCAAAAAGGGTTTTTAAGCAACATATGAAAGAAGAGGCTAAGAGAAGATAGTGGAGACTGTAACCCCCCTCAAAGAGATCGTTGATGAAATAAAGGCGAGCGGTGGAGACGCCTTTAAAAAATGCTTTCAATGCGGGTTGTGCGATACGGTTTGTCCGTGGAACAGGGTGAGAGACTTCAGTATGCGCAAGATCGTCCGAGAAGCGACGTTCGGTTTGACTGAGATAGAAAGTGAAGATATCTGGCGTTGCACCACTTGCGGAAGATGCCCTCAGCGATGTCCCAGGGACGTAAAACAGATAGATTCCGGGGTGGCCTTGCGCAGGATTGCCACGGAATATCAGGTTTTCCCGCCTTCTGTCAAACCTGTCCGCACCGTGAGCGCAAGCCTCGTTGGCGAAGGTAATCCCCTGAGTGAAGAGCGGAAAAACAGGGCAAATTGGGCGGAAGGTCTCTCTGTAAAAGCGTTCACCGAAGGGATGGACATTTTATACTTCCCCGGCTGCTATCTGAGCTACGATCCCAGGTTAAAGAAGGTAGCTAGAGCGACAGCAACCATCCTCAACAAGGCAGGCGTAGATTTCGGGATACTGGGAGAAAAGGAGAATTGCTGCGGAGAAAGCATCCGTAAGACGGGCGATGAGGAATTATTCAAACGCTTAGCAAAGGAAAATATCAAAACATTTATCGATAATGGGGTAAAGAAAATCCTTGTTTCTTCCCCTCATTGTTACCACACCTTCAAAAACGAGTATCCTGAATTTAGGGTGAACTTTGAGCTGATTCATATCTCCCAATTCTTATTCCAGCTAATTAATGACGGAAGGCTTGAGATTAAAAAAGAATATGAAAAGAAAGTGACGTATCACGACCCATGCTACCTGGGTCGACATAACGGCATTTATGATGAGCCGCGAGGGGTCTTAAAGAAGATATCCGGCTTAGAGCTGAATGAGATGGTTGATTCAAGGGTGGACAGCCTCTGTTGCGGAGGCGGAGGCGGCAGAGTTTGGATGGAAACTCAAAAGGGCGAGCGATTCTCCGACCTCAGAATAGAACAGGCCATGGGGGTTGAGGCTGAGGTGCTGGTAACATCCTGCCCATATTGCATTACCATGTTGGAAGATAGCCGATTAACCCTGGGTGTTGCCGAAAAGATAGATGTCAAAGACATCACGGAAATCATCCAGGAAGTGATTTAGCGTCTATTTAGAAACGGAATCTCGACCCAAATGAGGTTCCAGATCAGATCTGGATGGAAACGATTTGGGGAACCGAAAGACCGGATAAGGAAACAACTAGATGGAAAAAGAACAAATTGAACAGATTTGTAAGAGTTTCGCCGACAGGAATTTTGGAGACGTGATGGTTGTTGGTGGAGGGGTCAGCGGTATTCAAGCTTCTCTAGATCTCGCCACTGCTGGTTTTAAGGTTTACCTGGTTGAGAAAGCGCCGAGCATTGGCGGCCATATGGCCCAGCTTGACAAGACCTTTCCCACCAATGACTGTTCCATGTGAATTCTCTCCCCCAAGCTGGTCGAGGTCGGCCGGCACCCAAATATAGAGGTCCTCACCTATACTGAAGTTAACGGTGTAGAGGGGGAAGCGGGAGACTTTAATGTAACCCTGACTAAAAAGCCAAGGTATATTCGTGAGGATAAATGCACGGGTTGTACGACGTGTGTGGAATACTGTCCGATCGAATACCCTGATCAATTTAATCAGGAAATATCGAAGAATAAGGCGGTCCACGTATACTTCTCTCAAGCAATTCCCCTGGTCTCATATATTGATGAAAGCTGCATTTATCTTAAAGAGAAGAAATGCCGTATTTGCGAAGGAGTATGTCAGGCCAAGGCCATAGATTTTCAGCAAAAGCCGGAGAAGATGGAAATTAAAGTGGGCGCGATTATTTTGTCGCCCGGCATTGAGCCGTTTGATCCTAAGGTGAAGGACGAATATTGCTACGGTAAGTATGAGAACGTGGTCACCAGTATGGACTATGAACGCCTGTTATCTTCCACCGGGCCTTTCGAGGGTGAGATACTGCGTGCTTCGGACAAGACGCATCCCCATAAAATAGCCTGGATTCAATGCGTCGGTTCCAGGCGAGTTACACCGGGCGACAACAGTTATTGCTCAGGCGTATGCTGCACTTATACCCAGAAACAGGTGATTCTGACAAAGGATCATAACGCAGAGGCAGAGTGCACGATATTTCATAATGATATTCGCTCCTATGGCAAGGATTTCGAACGATACTACCAAAGAACGGAGGAACTTCCCGGGGTTCGTTTTTTCAGAAGCTACACATCAATCGTCGGGGAGAACCCGGAAACCAAGAATGTAAAGCTAAGATATGCTACTTCAGAGGATGGTGTAAAAGAAGAAGAATTCGACATGGTGGTATTATCCGTTGGCTTGAATCCTCCTGCTGATCGTGAGGATCTTGCGGATAAGTATGGAATCGAGCTTAATTCACACGGATTCTGTAAAGTAAGTTCATCCAATCCTATGGAGACCACAAGGCCCGGGGTCTATATCAGCGGATCATTTCAGGGGCCTATAGATATCCCCGAGTCGGTCTTCAGCGCCAGCGGAGCGGGCTCCCAAATCGGTCAGCTCCTTGACTACAGGCGAGGAAATCTTGCCAAAGAAAGGATATATCCGCCTGAAAGGGATGTCTCCAAAGAGGAGCCTAGGATAGGAGTCTTTGTATGTCATTGTGGGGCCAATATCGGAAGGATAGTCAATGTTCCTGAAACAGTCGAGTACTGCAAAACGCTACCGAATGTTGTCTATGCTCAGGAACAGCTATTTTCATGCGCTACGAACTCCGCCAAAGATATAACCGACATGACGAAGGAAAAAGGGCTCAATCGAGTGATTGTCGCTGCTTGCAGCCCCAGGACCCTTGAACCGCTCTTCCGGGACACCCTTAGGGAGGCGGGAATTAATCCATATTACTTCGAAATGGCTAATATCCGGGAGCACAACTCCTGGGTCCACCAGAAAGAAAAGGATGAAGCCACACAAAAGGCAAAGGATATCATCCGGAAGTCGGTAGCACGATCTTGCCGCTTGGAGCCGTTACAGGAATTTGACCTGCCGGTTAACAAGGCCGCGTTGGTGGTCGGTGGAGGCGTAGCCGGCATGAATTGTGCTCTGTCCATCGCCAACCAGGGGCATGAGGTGCACTTGGTGGAAAAGAGTTCGGAGCTTGGGGGAATAGCACGAAAGATTCATTACACTCTGGATGGGCTGGATGTTCAGGAGTACCTGGGCGATCTCATAACAAAGGTATATCAACACCGCTTAATACATGTCTATCATGATGCGACGATCACGGATGCTACAGGTTATGTTGGGAATTTCGTGACTGCGGTGAAGTCTGAAAGAGGATCTACAGAGATAAAACATGGTGCAGCGGTTCTTGCTATCGGTGCTGATCTATATACACCTACCGAATACCTTTATGGAGAAGATGACAGGGTAATGACGCACCTTGAGTTGGAGGAGCTGATCTCCAAATCAGACGAAAAGATAACTAACGCAAAAAGTCTCGTGATGATCCAGTGCGTAGGGTGCAGAAATGAAGAGAGAAATTACTGTAGCCGGTTATGTTGCAGTGAGTCTGTAAAGAACGCATTGAAACTGAAAGAGATAAATCCCGAGATGGAGATTTACATCCTCTTTCGGGACATGAGAACCTATGGGTTCAACGAGGATTATTACCGAGAAGCTTCGAACAAGGACATAAAGTTCATCCGCTATGAGCCGCAGGATAAACCTCAGGTGGAAGCAGGCGAGTCGGACGAGGGTCAGCCCGTCCTAAAGGTTACCGCGACCGATTTCATCTTGGGGAAAAAACTTGAATTGGATGCCGATATCGTTGCTTTGGCTGCCGCTATAATTCCCTCCGCGGCGACCAAGGAAGTTGCCGGATTGTTCAAGGTAACTTTGAGCCCTGATGGCTTCTTCAAAGAAGCCCATGTCAAATTAAGGCCTGTCGAGTTTGGTACAGACGGCGTTTATCTCTGTGGACTGGCCCATTACCCCAAGTTTATACAAGAAACGATCAAGCAGTCTTATGGAGCTGCAGGACGCGTTTTAACCCTGCTCTCCAAGGATGTAGTGGTCGCCTCCGGTTCTGTGTGCGAGGTGGATGAAGATAAATGCGTTTCGTGTGGTGCATGCATAACAGCATGCAACTATGGCGCCATAGAGTTTTATGAAACGCCGCAGGGCAGAAAGGCCAGGGTTCACCCTGTCCTGTGCAAAGGGGATGGTCTCTGCAATACAAAGTGTGCAACCGGTGCCATACAACTAAAGCACTTTACCGATGAAGAGCTTTTAAGCGAAATTGATGCGGCGTTTCCAGAGGAAGGTGTCATAGAGCCAATGGATTGCGGCAAGAGATGCGTAGGATATGCGAATGACTGAAGCCGGGATTACCAAGTACGAGGTGAGAACGTATGAGTGCTGGACTTAAATTCAAACCAAAGATCTTAGGGTTTGTGTGCCATTGGTGAGCATACGGTGCAGCCGACTTAGCTGGAGTTTCCAGAAGTCAATATGCAACTGAACTGAGGCTCATCCGCGTCATGTGTTCCGGTCGAGTTGATCTGGCACATGTATTCCGGGCTTTCTCTAACGGAACGGATGGGGTGTTCATTGGTGCCTGCCACTTAAATGAATGTAACTATACTACTCATGGGAATTATCATGCCTTAACCATGGTGAGCCTGGCTAAGAAATTGCTGGAACACATAGGACTGAACCCGGAGAGATTGAAGATCGAATTTATGTCCGGCAGTGAAGCCAACCTGTTCGTCGAAGGGGTTAACGGTTTTGTCAAGAAGGTGAAGGAGCTAGGACCCCTTGGCCTAGGGGAAGGCCTGGATAAACAAGGGATTGAAGTTCAAGCTGGATGCGGTCACAAAACTAATCCCCTACATCAGATTGGTGGAAAGGGAGAGGCTGAGACTGCCTGCTATGCCGGAAGAAGAATACCGTAAATTCTTCGAGAGTGAAGAGCTGAGCCGGCTCTTCGAAGAAACAGTCGCAGATAAATTGGCAATAGCCCAAATTGTGGCGCTTCTGCGGGAAGGACCCCTTCCAACTGCAGAAATTGCAAAGAAGTTAGGCCTAACCCCGTCTAAGGTATCAAAACACCTTAATGCCTCATCGAAGCAAAGATTGGTCCGATACGATGAAAGCCGGAAGTGCTTTGCTCTCCCCTGAGGTGAAAAAGCAAGCGGTGGAATCAGAAGAAAGAAAGAAGATTAGGACAGAGGTTATGGACACAGACAGAATCGACCAGATAATTGATAAATACGACTGCGAGCCCAGTTATCTCATTCAGGTGCTACTGGACATTCAGGCAGAAAATAACTGGCTTCCCAGGGAGGCATTGGAGAGGGTCGCCGAAAGATTGCAGGTTCCTTTGACCCGGATACAGCATATCGCTACCTTCTACAAAGCCTTTAGTCTGGTTCCCAAAGGACGCCATCAAATTCACGTTTGTGTGGGAACGGCCTGCCATGTTCGGGGTGGGTCGCGTGTGCTCGACACGGTGGAAGGCCTGACGGGAATTAAACCGGGTGAAACAGACCTGGATCTGAAGTTCAGCCTGGAGACCGTTAACTGCCTCGGCTGCTGTGCTTTGGGACCGGTGGTGGAGATCGATGGAAAGACTCACGGTAAGATGGCGCCGGCAAAGACCGCAGACGTGTTAAAAAACTATGATTAAGGAAAAACTATGTCGCGGATAAATTCACCCGCTGAATTGGAAGCATTCAGAAGAAACATCCTCTCGGAAAGAGACCCCAATAAAACCTGCATTACCCTCTGTTCCGGATCGGCTTGCCATGCTTCCGGCAGTCGGGAAGTGGCTGCTAGTATCCAAGAGGAAATCCAAAAACAGGGTTTAAACGATGAGGTGGAATTCAGGAGGACCGGTTGCCACGGCTTTTGTGAGCGAGGCCCCATTATCGTTATTCGCCCTGAGGATATATGCTATTTCCAGATAAAGCCTGAGGATGTTCCTGAAATTATCTCCGAAACGATAAAGGAGAAGAAGGTCATAGAGCGTTTGCTCTACACCGACCCTGCCACCAATGAAAAGATAGTTCATGAATCTGATATCCCCTTCTACAAGAACCAGGGCCGTATTGTTTTCGGTTCCAACGTCAGTGTCGATCCCAAGAATATCGATGACTATCTGGCAATTGGCGGTTATTCCGCGCTGGCCAAGGTTCTTTCCGGGATGACCTCCGACCAGGTAATAGCAGGAAGTCAAGAAAGCAAACCTGAGAGGGAGGGGCGGTGGCGGCTTTCCCGCCGGGGCCAAGTGGGAAGGATCCCGTAATGCCCCGGGCGACGATAAAGTATGTGATCGTCAATGCAGACGAGGGGGACCCTGGAGCTTATATGGACAGGAGCCTTCTCGAGGGGAATCCTCACTCAGTCCTCGAGGGGTTGACCATCGGTGCCTATGCCATCGGTGCGCACGAGGGCTATATTTATGTGCGACAGGAATACCCCTTAGCGGTTGAGAATGTGAACATCGCTATCCAGCAGGCTGAGGAGTATGGCCTTCTCGGGAAAAACATCCTCGGCTCGGGCTTTGATTTCGTCGTTAAGGTGCACAGAGGAGCCGGCGCTTTCGTCTGTGGTGAATCAACTGCTCTGATGACGGCGTTGGAAGGCAGGGCAGGAGAGCCCAGACCCAAGTACATCCGCTCCAACGTCGTGGGCCTCTGGGGCAAACCCAGCGTTTTGAACAATGTCGAGACATGGGCCAATGTGCCGCTCATCATCAACAACGGAGCCGACTGGTTTACTCAGTTTGGAACGGATAGCAGCAAGGGCACGAAGATTTTCTCCCTGGTCGGTAAAATAACCAACACGGGCCTCGTAGAAGTGCCCATGGGCACGTCCCTGAGGGATATTATCTACAAGATCGGCGGCGGAATCCCGGGAGGCAAGAAGTTCAAAGCAGTGCAGACCGGAGGACCGTCCGGCGGATGTCTCCCCGAGGAACTGTTGGATTTGCCGGTTGGTTTTGATGAACTCACCAAGGCCGGGTCAATGATGGGGTCCGGTGGGATGATCATCATGGATGAAGATACCTGTATGGTTGATGTGGCCAGGTACTTCCTTAACTTCCTCACCGATGAATCGTGCGGCAAATGTGTCCCGTGCCGTGAAGGCATGAGACAGATGCTTAAGATTCTCACCAATATCACCGAAGGAAAGGGGAAAGAGGGCGACATCGAGCTTTTGGAGCAGCTATCCGAGACAGCCATAGAAGCGGCCCTTTGTGCTTTAGGTAAGAGTTCCCCTAACCCGTTTTTGAGCACGTTGAAAGTACTTTAGAGATGAGTATGAGGCCCACATCAAGGAGAAGCGATGCCCGGCCCTGTCGTGCAAGGAGCTGATCTCGTACTATATTGACCCGGAGAAGTGCCAGGCCTGTACGACTTGCCTTAAGAAATGCCCTGCAGAGGCGATTGTAGGCGGCAAGAACCAGATCCATGTCATTGACCAGGAGAAATGCACCAAGTGCGGAACCTGCTTTGAAGTTTGCCCCTCTCGTTTTGCTGCGGTCAAGAAGATTTCCGGCGAGCCTGTTCCGCCTCCTATCCCTGAAGAAGCCAGAACTATAGTCCGAAAGAGAAAACAAAAATGAGCGAAATCCTGTTAAAGATCGACGGAAAAGAAGTCAAGGCGAAGCAGGAAATGACCCTTTTGGAGGCAGCCCGAAGTGCGGGAATATCGATCCCCACACTGTGTCACCACGAGAAACTGGAACCCTACGGGGCCTGCCGACTTTGTATAGTGGAAGTAGAAAGTCGCGGCTCGACAAAAATCGTTGTTTCCTGCGTCTACCCGGTGGAAAAGAATATAGTCGTAAGAACCAGATCTGAGAAGATAGATAGAATTCGCAAAATGATCTTAGAGCTCCAGATGGCTCATGCTCCTGATTCATTCATATTGCAGGATCTGGCTAAAGAGTATGGTGCAGACAGAAACCGTTTTGAAAAAGAGTCCTCCTTCTGCATTCATTGCGGTCTTTGTGTAAGATACTGTGCTGAGGTCAAGAAGAAGAACGCGGTCGGATTTGTCGATAGAGGAATAAGGAAAGAGATCAGTTTCATCCCGGAGATAGCCTCTAAGGAGTGCTGGAACTGCAAAGAATGTTTTCCCCTTTGCCCTACAGAGGCACTCCAAGCGGCTTACGTTTTAATCGAGGCGCTCATATCTCCCCCACCTTCCTTCAAACGCGAGGCAGAGAAATAGGCAGCGGCTGATACTCTTCCAAGTCGGTATTCGCCTTAAGTATTATGTCCCCGGCATATTCAGCAAGAGCCGTGTTTCTTGCCCTGACAGATCCGATTTATGAGTGGCGCTCTAACATGCCGTACGTTCGGCATGTTGATCCGAGGAGAGGAGGCCAAAACTTGGTCAGGAGCCTCCCCTATTGTGGTCTCCTATTGGTGGCAAAGAAGGCTCTGTTTTGAGTGCGGGCTCTTGCGAGGACAGGGTGCTTTTGGTCCGGTGCCCAGGTTGTCCTGACGGAAAAGCTCGTGATACACTTCACCTTTCTCGGAATCTGATCCGAACATCTGTTCCCTTCTCTCGTACGATCTCCATAGTCCCGCTCAATTGACTCACAAAGATTCTCACCAAATCCAATCCCATAGCACTCGGATGTTCAGTGTCTATATCCGCGGCCATCCCCACACCGTCATCGTGAACTCTAAGCTCGAACTCCTTATCCCCTACGGTTTGAAGAGAAACGCTGATTTCTCCGCAGCGCTCCTCAGGAAAAGCGTGCTTAAGGCAGTTGGATATCAGTTCAGTGAGAATAAATCCTAAGGGGACGGCGATGTCGATCCCCAAGTTGACATTCTGGATTTCGTTCGTAATCTTAACGCGGCCCCCAACCTCCGAGAGGGAAGCGACCAGATGATGCACGAGCTTGCCCACATACTGACCAACATTGACGTCTGAAAGATTCTCGGACTGATAAAGCAGCTCATGAGCCAAGGCCATGGACATGATCCGATTCTGGGCATCCTCTAGCATTCGGGAGAACTCTGTGCTCTGGGCATAACGAGACTGGAGTCGAAGCATGCTTTGCATGACCGCCAGATTGTTTTTCACTCGATGATGGATTTCTCGGAGCAGGACTTCCTTTTCTATGAGGGAAGCTTTGATCTGTGCCTCAGCCTTCTTGTTCTTTTCACGCTCCCTCAGAGCTTGTATCCCGAAGGACAGGTTGTCGGCTAGTCTTTCGAGGAACCGCGTCTCTTCGTCGTCAAAAGCATCTTGCTCAGGCGCATAAATGGTTATCGCTCCAAATGCTTCTCCGTGTGCCATGAGGGGCAGAGCAATGCAAGAAGCATAACCTCGCTTCAACGCATCAGCCTTCCAAGGTTCGAACCCGGGATCGGCACAAGTATTTCTCACGAGCGAAGGCATACCTATACGAATAGCGGTGCCGACTGGTCCACGGCCTTGTTCAACATTCGCCGATGTTATGTTCAGTTTGTCAAGATAGCCTTCATTATATCCGCTTTGAGCAACTGGACGGACTGTTCTCAGGTCATCGCTCTCTACGTAGCCCACCCAGGCAAGACGGTACCCGGCAACCTCTACGACCACCCTGCATATCTCGTTCAGCAGTTGAGACTCGTCCACAATCGATGCCAATGCCTCGCTGCAATTACCTAGAGCCATTAGCGCTCTGTTCGATTTACGCAGTTCCTCCCGAGCCTTCTTACGATCAGTGATGTCTGCAATGAAACCGACTAAGCCTTCCAGAGTGCCGTCTTCCATTAAGATCCGCCGTCCGGACAAATGCCCCAAGAACTCCCGTCCGTCTGCAGCCTGGTAGCGGCGCTCCAGACTCACGTGGTCAATTTCACCTTCCATGAGCGATCTCATCATCCCATGACCGATTGATCGTTGCTCTGGATGGACCAGATCGACATAAGGGGTACCAAGCAAGTCTTCGCACGGTCGGGAAAACAGATCTCCCGTCTTTCGATTGGCGAAGGTGATGCGGCCTTCAGCATTGACGAGTATTATTCCTGCCGGTGAGATCTCGAAGATCGTTTGCAGCCGTTCCTCACTCTCTCTCAGCGCCTCCTCTGCCCGCTTGCGGTCGGTTGTGACCTGAAAATAGACCGATATTCCCCCTTCAAACGGATACGCTCTCACTTCATACCAGTTCTCATAGGGTTTGATTCCAAAGTATGTCTCGAATACCAAATGGGTTTGCTCTCGTAGCGCCTTCGTATAGTTTTTTTCAAAGATCGATCCCTTGGCCTCGGGGAATGCTTCAAACAACTGACGATGTATAACATCTTCGCGTTTCCTCCCCAACAAAGCTTCCGCAGCCTTGTTGAAATAGGTCACAACCAGGTTGCCGTCCAATGCGAAGAATCCGTCGCTGATGCTCTCGATTACTTTAGATAACTGTTTCTCACTCTTCCGTAGCTCCTCCTCTGTCTTCTTGCGTTCGGTGATATCACGGCAAACTACAGTAACCCCATCGAAGCCACCGAATTTGTTCCTCCGCTTCGATACCTTTGCACTAAACCACTCATCCCTGCCAGCTATTTCCATCTGATAATCAAACAGCTGAACGGAAGCGGTCTGTCTCACCACTGACTTGATCGCGCTCTCCAACAAGCGGCTAACGTCCTGAGGCAACACTTCCTTGTAATGACGCCCAAGAAACGCCCCCGGCGGCACGTACAATTTCTGAAGGTCAACAGGTTGATGGTAATCCCTGAAAATGCCATCTTCATCGATCACAAACACAAAGTCATGCAGACTATCCAAAATGGATTGTAATCGCTCTTCGCTCTCCCTCACTCGCTTGTCCGCTTTATGTTTGTAGAGCGCCGTCTCAATGGTGCTTCTCAATTCTTGGAAAGTACAGGGCTTGCCCAGGTACCCGTAAGGTTGGGTCCTCTTGGCTCTGTCGAGTACGTCCTTTTCCCCGTACCCCGTGAGATAGACAACAGGAATGTCCAGACTCGTGCGGATCTGGTCGGCAGCCTCTATGCCGTCAATGTCGCCCTGAAGTTTGATGTCCATCAAGATCAAATCGGGCCTCAAGGCCTCTGCCAGCTTGACAGCTTCTTTTCCAGACGAGACCTTGCCTCTTACCAAATATCCTAGATTCTCTAGAGATAGTCCTAGATCTTCAGCAAGAATGCTCTCGTCTTCTACGATCAAGATCCTCGCCGCCGCCTTTTCTTTGACATCGTCCGTCATGTCGATTTCCTCGAGGAATCTAAGATGGGGAAAAATGGTCTTGAAAACCTACGAGTAGAGAATCCGCCACGTATCAACATACAAGAGTCGAGAAACCGAGTCAAAAGAGTACCGTTTTCGACGGCACGATCTCTCACTTCTTTACTTCCCCGACGCGTCGGGGGACTAATTCTGACGGGTAGTTTCGGACGGTTCTTGATCAGGGCTGCATAATTAGAGCAAGAATCAAAGCCAGAACGATGACAAATTCTGGGGCATGGCAGCTCTTCTTTACCGGCGGATTCTCCGAGGGGGCTCCTGTCGTCTCTGAGCTGGTCACTACGTGTGTTACAACTGCCCCAGATCCAATACCTTCCTGATGGCAGCGAGGATGTCCTTGGCGTCGTAAGGTTTGCTGACGAATCCTCTTGCCCTTCTGCCCTTTTGGTCGTGCGCAAGGCCGTTTGAAGAATAACCGCTCGCAACGAGGACTCTGACATCCGGATCGATTCAGATCAAGTTCTTCAAGGCAACGGCTCGCCACCCATCCCCGGCATGATAAGGTCAAGGATTACGAGCGAGACTTTCCTCTCTGTGAACGGCGTACATCTCCAGGGCCTCTTCTCCGCTGCGGGCTACGATTACCTGATATCCGCCCATCTCGATCATTTGCCGTCCCATCTCGCGAATCCGGTCATCGTCATCAACCAGGAGAATGGTCTCCGTTCCAAATGCGGGCATTTCCCGCGTCAACGTCAGATCAGAGATGAGCTCGCTAGCGGACACGGGGAAGTAGATCTTGAAGGATGTCCCCCTGCCGGGTTCGCTGTAGCATCTGATGTACCCGCCGTGCTGTGGAGACGATGCCGTGGACCATGGACAAGCCAAGGCCAGTTCCTTCTCCATTCGTCTTCGTGGTAAAAAAGGGCTCAAATATGCGGTCCAAGCAATCTGCTGATTCCATGCCCAGATCCGGTGTCCGAGACGGTGAGGAGAACGTACTTGCCCTTCTTAGCATCCAAGTGGGTCCTCAGGTATTCGTCACTCAGGGAAACGTTGCTCGTTTCTATCAGCAGCCGTCCCCCGTCCGGCATGGCATGCTGGGCGTTAACTCCCAGATTGAGCAGTACCTGCTCGATTTGTGCCGGGTCAGCATCGATGATTCTGCAGATCATCAGCGAGCAGCAGGTCGATCTCGGATCATCCGGGGGAGCGTTCGGCGGAGAAGTTTTTCCGACCCTGCGGATCTCATCATTCAAGTCTATGGGCGGGTCTTGGACTCGCTCTTCCTGCTGAACGTGAGTATTCTCGATACGAGATCCGCTCCGTCTCGCGCGGCATGCTGAATGACTTCCAGTTTCTTTCGGTCAGGGTCTCGCGGCGCCTTTTTCATGAGGAGCAGGTCTGAATAGCCCAGGACGGCCTGGAGCAGGTTGTTGAAGTCATGGGCAATGCCACCGGCCAGGGTGCCGATGGCCTCCATCTTCTGGGCCTGGAGAAGTTGGCTCTGAAGCAGCTTTTGTTCGGTAACGTCCCGGATGCAATACCTTGGTAGCCAACAATTGTTCCATCCTTGTCCAGCCGGAGCGTGGAGCTGATTAGGCACTCGATCACTGTGCCGTCCTTCCCGAATCTGACCTCATGCTGAGCGATCCGTCTCGTTCTATTTCCTCGGAATGTCGATCTCTGGTCTCTTCTCGTGGCCTTGCTGCTGTGACGGAAGAATAATGCTGCAAGTGTCCATGCCACCTGAAAGTGCCTCCCGGATAGCCGCGATCATCTTCTTATCCCTGATGTCTCGAATGGTGAATCCGATCAGTATTCAGGACGACTTGATTCGCACCAATGCCGGCCGTATCGTCCCGGCGTCGTCAAATGAAACACTGCATCTCGGGATTGCTCGAAGAGAGTGCGGTATTTTTCCTCGCTTTCCGAAGCGCCTCTATCACGACGCTTGCGCTGCACGATTTCTTGTTCGAGCTGCTCGGTTGATGCCCATGAGTTCGGAGGTCCGTTCCTCGAACGCGACGTTCAAGCTCGTCGGTGCGCTTGTTGCAGCGCCTCTTCAGTCCTTTTCCGATCAGTGATGTCAAGGCTGGTTCCCACTATTCGTACTGGATTGCCCTGCTTGTCCCACTCCAAAACTTTGCCCGAGCCAGAATCCATATGTAATCGCCTGACTTGTGCCGCAGTCGGTGTTCAACCTCGTATAAGGGTGTGCGACCTTTTACGTGAGCGTTAAAAGCCTTCCTTACTCGTATGTAGGTCTTCGGGATGGACCTGTGACCCCCACCAAGTAAGGCTTAGGCGTGGCTTCCTCAAGTGCATATCCGACCATCTCTGCCCGGCGCGCGTTGACAAAC
This sequence comes from uncultured delta proteobacterium, assembly GCA_963786905.1. GTDB lineage: Bacteria > Desulfobacterota > Desulfomonilia > Desulfomonilales > Desulfomonilaceae > CAWBBA01. The sequence goes on from CAWBBA010000044.1 coordinate 86,122, forward strand.
GCCTCACCGGTCTGAATGTTGTAATCCCATAGACCGAGGTCGGCTCCCTTCAACGCAAGCTCCAACCTCTCCTCAGTCTTTCGCAGCGCCTCCGCCGCCTTCTTGCGCTCGGTGATGTCCTGCGCGAGTTTTTTGTTTAAGACCGACAGTTCCGCAGTGCGTTCGTCGACTCGCTGTTCCATTTCATCACGGGCCTTCGTTAGAGCTTCCTCCGCCTGCTTACGTTCGGTGATGTCCAGCATGGTCAGGAGATTTGCAGGACTACCTTTGAATTGAATGGTCTTCGAATAAATTTCCACGCACTTGGTGATGCCTGATTTCGTGATTATCCGAAACTCGTAGTGGGCCTTCTGGCGCGCGTCGCCCGTCTGCTTCATCCTCGCTTGCTCCATCACCAACGCTCGGTCGGCAGGATGAACTACTGCAAGGAATTCCTCTGGCCCCCAGTTTAAGATCTCTTCTAGAGAATACTCGCATAAGGCGGACATAGCTTGGTTCGCGTACTTGTAAATTCCGTCCTGAAGAATGGCGACTGACATTAGAGACTGCTCTGAAAGCAGACGAAACATCTGTTCACTTTCGAGCAACGCCTCTTCCTGTCGTTTGTTATCCGTGACGTCGTGAAAGGTGTGTATGACCCATTTGTCTATTACGGTCTTTCTGAAGTCGATCACACAGATTCTTCCATCCTTGCATCTTACTTCTCGCTCTACCGGTTCAGCTTCCGTGCCTTTTTCACCAGCCTCTCGGGTTGCACTGAGCCATTCAGACTTCACTCGATCCGCGTGTTGCGGATCGGGATAGGCGAGGTGCCACCAATGCTCAAGCGTCGGTATATCCTTCAATGTGTAACCAAATAGCTGAATGAATTTCTTGTTCAAGTATTCGACTTCGCCCTTCATGCCAGTTACGGCTATTCCCATCGGAGAATGCTCCATCAGTCTTTGGAAGCGGTCCTCACTTTCCCTCACCGACAGCTCCGCTCGTTCTCTTTCCCTGACCTCCAGCATCAGCCTGTCATTAATTGCCTGAAGCTCTGCAGTTCTCTCCTGAACTCGTCGGTCGAGTTCAAGATGGGCAGACCGAAGACCCTCCTCCTCGTGGACCTGCCTGGTCACGTCCCGAATCATGGACAGGACGGCCGGTTGTCCATTCCACATGATGGAGGCCGACCAAGACTCGACCCACAGCAGCGCTCCAGCTTTCGCAACAATCCGTAAAGCGGTGACCAGGAGCAACGTATTCTCCCCGCAGTCTCATCAGGTAGATGCGGGCCAACTCCTCCAAGTCTTCCGGGTGAGTCAGGGCAGCGAATGGCCTGGAAAGAAGCTCTTCTCTGGAATAGCCGGTCAGTTGGGTTCCAGCCGGGTTGGCGAACTTCAGCACCCCGTCCTGGGTAATGCAGACGGCTTCGCTGGCACTCTCCACGACTGCGCGATAGTCGTCTTCGATTTCTCGGACTTCGGGAGAGCCAGGTAGGGGAAGATCATCAATTCTGTCCGAGGCCTTTCCGGGAGGCGCTTCATCACCTGTAGGTCTCTGTTCCCTGAGACAGAAGTTTTCAGCCTCCAACTCCTCGACCCTTCGGCGCAGTTCATGCAATTCCGCCAGCAGTTCCTCGTCGACTCAACTTGTCGTCCTGCATGCGACTTACCCCGTGAGAAAGTGTGTCATGACAGATCTGTAGAATGGGAGCAAAAACCAGTCCCATCTTCCACATTATCTCCACAACGAATGCAAGTCAAAAGGTCCTTGAACCGAATCAGCTTGAAACGTGTGCAATGCGGCCAGCTCAGTAACGAATGGGTCCAAAATTTACTTCCCCGACGCGTCGGGGGACTAATTCGGACGGGGAGTTGCGGATGGGTCCTGACAGTCTTGCGCTGTTGACGGAATCTATGAACGCGATCAAATGAGAATTGACGACAGATCGTTTTCAATTCAAGTCTCCCGACGTCAGGAGAGTTCTGGCGGAGAGGGCATGCGGATGGAGATGAAATAGAGGGAGAAAAGGGAACATTCTGCGTTTCTGATGTGTGTATAACAGGACGGAACCGGTTGATCTATTTGAGAATAGCCCACCGGCACGGAGGTCCCGCGGGACGCGGGACTACCAATTTCGAGGAATCGCTCTTCACAATTCGTGATTACTTTCGAGAACCGTTCTAGAATATTAGTGAGGCGATATCCCTTCATGGACTAAAGCAGACTAGCACCACGCTCCATAAGCAGCTCTCTCAGAACAGATCTATGACATCTACTTTCATCTTCGCAGTAGCACCCCAGGGACATGTTCGTCTGATGAGAGAGGGCAGCCAGCAGATCGAGAACCTTACTAGCGTCCGGTCCATTCATCTCAGTGCGAAACTTCTTTTTGAAGACAGACCAAGACGCTTCATCTTGAGATGATTGTCCGAGCTTCATAAGCTCCGGAGTGGGGGAGAGGTTGGGGAGCCAGACATCATAGAAGTCCCTCTTGGCGAAATCCGATTTTGGAACGCCGCGAGGCGGGCGGCGGACTGTACCGACACGAAGCCCTTCTCCTTTTGTTCTGGGAGATCCGAGCCTAATTATGCGAATAGACATGGAAAGCTCCTCCTTACCGGCACAAATTAAGCGCATATTCGACTTCTTCAGCTATTATGCCGTCGCCCAGCGGTCGGATAGATTCCAGGATGCCTTTAGCCTCGGCCCCAGCTATCCGTCCGAGCGCCCAGACACACATTGCCCGCACTCTCTCGTCAGCGCTCTCTTGAAAGGCTCGGGCAAGTTCCGGCACGTACTTGGTGTCGCGTGTATTACCCATGCTTCTGGCTACGTTCATCTTCCAGCGCCAGATATCATCGGCGGGCATGTAGAACATATGCGGCCAGATGCGTTGTTCAAAATAGGGCCGGTCCATGTGAAGGAGTTTTTCTAATTGGAAATCCGAGCTTTTCTTGGTGACCCGTTCGTTTTCCGGCAGGTCCGCGGCAAGCCAAGGGGCATTCCGCGGGCAGACATTCTGACAACGGTCGCATCCGTAGACGTACAGGCCCATGGCTTCCCGAAAGTCCCGTGGAGTGAGACCCGAGCCGTAGTAGGTTAGATAAGAGATGCAGCGCCTAGGATCGATGTGGCGCGGCCCTCTGAGTGCTCCTGTGGGGCAGGACACGATACAGGCATTCTTGCACCAGTCCGGGCAGCCCACTTCCAGCGTCGGCTGATCCGGCTCAAACTCTGCATCCACGACCAACGCTACAGGCAAAACCCAAGAGCTTCGCCGCGCCACCGTATTTGAATATAAAAGGCAGTTCTTCCCGAACGTGCCTAACCCGGCACGCGCCGCGGCCAGCCGATGAGGAATGTGAAAGGGCACTTTGGAATTAACGCCGTTCTGACTCAAAAAAGAGCGAAAAGCCTTGATACGCACAGCCAATCCGTCTTTGGTGACTCGATCATCGTCCAGATAGCACCGCCCGAAAAATGGTTCCAGATTTCGAGGATAGCTCTTGCGGAAGTATAGCTCCATGAGCACTATGATAGTCTGCGCCTCCGGCATGCACGTTCTTGGGATCCGTGCCGGCCATGAGATCCAGTCCGGCCGCACTGGTCCACGCATACTCCGTCTCACGTTGCCGAAGTATTTCTCTTTGTGATTCAAAAGGTTCCGCGGTGGTGAAACCTATATCTTCGAAATCCAGTTCATGTGCCTTTTCGATGATTTCATTGCGAGACAGCATGAGAAGCTCCGTAGTGCGAGAGTTTGGAATAGACTCTGATGAACTTGATTCTGAACAGCATCCGTTAGATAACCGGCCAGCTTTCGATTCAATCACCTGTACTCCTTATTTGTCAACAACCTGAGAGACGTCGTTGGTGCCAAATAGGACGCCAATTTGATCAACGAGAATCCGGGGACACCTGACTAGCCTGCAATTTGCAGCCTTTTGCCCCGAGAATTAAGTATGGTGTCCCAAGATTTCCCTCAGAAACTTGAGGAGGAAAGTGGAAGCGATTGAGCGCATACGTCCCATGAGTCAAGAGCCAGATCTGACCCCTTCCTCGAGACTGTACTCAGTCTACCCGATCCAGTGTGACGGTAACGTCGATCAGGAGGACCATGGCTACAGCTAACAATCTAGTGTCCAGCTCTGGGGCCTCCGTTGAGAAGCGAACTACCCAATCGCTTGGAGTCAAAAATGCCTGCAGAACACCTCGTAGCCCTTTCCTGGTGGTCTTCTCCCTCGGTTCCGTCTCCATCGTGGCCAACACACGCTTGCTCTGCATGATACAGTATTTTGCTGAGGAGCCTCCTAAGAGCGCCTTGCCGACTCTGTCCACACGGGTCTCGGCATCGGCAATGCGAAAAATCTCTGCGCCCGATGCATCGTATGCGGCCCACGCTCCTTTCCCAATTATCTGCTGGTCGACTCGTCCTATTTCTCGGCCTGACGACTCGAAAACAAACCACTGGGTAGGCATGATTTTACGATTGGGGCGCATGGAGAACGCAGGCCGACCTGTACTATCCAGAAAGCTTTGCTCGGCGTGAGCCGAGTGACCAACCACATCGCACGAAAACAAGGGCTTCTCACTTCCCTCGGGCACCACACGATACGTGTGCTTGTACCGCTTCGGCTTTCCCTGGTAATCATTATCCTTCCGCATCCGCAGAGCCGTGCCGGCAGGCGCTTTGTTCATGATCTCCGGACACCTTTCATCTGTCATTAAGCCTCTCGGGAGACACAATGCATCAACGAAATCCGTATATGTCCTACGAATTCTTGAGTCAAGCCTGACCCCTTAAATAGTTATTAACCCATTCAAGAATTCAAGGGACACCATACCTAATTTGCGCCTTTGCCCCGAGAATTAAGTATGGTGTCCCCAGATTTCCACCCAGATTTCCAGATTTCGAACCCCCGTCTCCGCAGTGAGAGGGCGGGCCAACATAGCTGATAATATCAACAGGTTAGCCAATTTTCCCAAATCAAGCGCCCTCAACGTACTCCCAAGATAACCCGTTACTGCTCGACATTCCGGTAAAACGGTGGAAAGCGGGGCTGACCATAAAGCGCGGTGACAATGTCGCTACGTTGAGGCGTCCCGGAACTCTCCTCTAGTTCTGAAAGTCAAAGTTCCCACTTCTGCTGACGACATACACCCTCAAGGATGTGTCCCCTAGACCCTCAAATATAGGAAGAGGGGAAGATGCATACACGGCCACGAGTGTCAATAATTGCTAAAGAGAGCGAGATCTCATAAAGTGGAGGAGAATTGAACTCTGTCTCAGAATGAACCTGGCGAGGTCCTCTTTCTGGCAAATGGCAATGGCGCCTAGACTGAACACCTTCTCTCGAATGAAAGGAATTAGCAGCAACCGTGAACTGTCAAAATCCCGGCAAAGTCTGTGATGGCTTGTGGTATTTAGGACGTCCCGAATCCGGAGTATATCTGCTGGAAGGCCGGGACGGGTCAGTGATTATCAGCGGTGGCATGAGTTACCTCGTGCCTGATCTTCTGCATCAGTTCGATGAGTTCGGACTCAAGGAAGACCGAATCCAAGGAATAATAATCCTTCACGCCCATTTTGATCACATCGGAATTGTGCCGTTTTTTCGGAGACGGAATCCAGGCCTCAAAATATATGCCTCGGCAAGGGCATGGCAAATCCTAAGTGAACCTAAAAACATCGATACCATTAACCAATTCAGTGGCCGACTGACTGAGCGCATGAACATTCATGTGCCATACGCTGCGCACCAGCTCGATTGGCCCGTAGGACTGTCCGGTGAAGTAATTTCCGAAGGAGACGTTATCGACCTGGGCAATAGGGAAATACAGATATTTGAGACTCCTGGACATTCTTCATGCTCAATCTCCGCTTACGTTCCTCAGATCAGGGCGCTTTTCCCGTCGGACGGTGGAGGAATCCCCTACAAAGGGACTATTCTTGCCTCGGCAAATTCCAATTTCACCCTATATTTGGAGAGTCTCAAGAAAATGGAGATGCTCCAAATAGATTATTTTTGTGCAGATCATTTTGGTTATATCTGTGGTAATGAGGCGAAGAGCTATATTAGCTCTTCTATCGATTTGGCAATAAAAGAGCGAGCCCGTTTGGAAGACATTTATCGTCGTTCGCTCGACATAGACTTAGCGGCCAGAGAAATGGCTTCCTCCTTCATAAAAGCGAATCCGGATTACTTCCTGACCTTAGAGATTTATGAAGGTGTATGTCGTCAGATGATGAGACACATAGCCAAGACCATGAGTCAATAAGATATCGCACCGACAGGGCAAAAATATACTCAAACCAGAGGGTATCTCGGAGGAGGCCCCAGGGTCGATAACTTCTCGAAAAGGTAGATGAGATCAGCCCTTCACAAAATTTGAGTGTGGCGCTGCTGGGTTTAATTTTCCGGAGTCGAGCAACGTGTCAGTCGAGGGAGGCTGGGTTTCCACAGGGTAAGCTCACCGCGCAAGATACCCCCTTCCTTCTCGATAAGGTCCATCCCTCAAATATAAAGAGGGAAAAGATACGTATGCGTCCTGTGACAATCCTGAAGCTGACCCTGATGAAGAGTTTGATGTTGGAAGCAGTTTAGGACTAATGTAATCGGCAAGCCCGGATCATTGGGCGGACGCTTAACACAAAGTATGTTCCTTCGGTTGGTGAAAAAATGAGTGGTGCATGATAAAACTGATGCTTGGGAAGAGTGATCAGCCATTGGAACTTTATGAATACGATAAGGAATTCAAATGAGTCGAATGTTCCTTGCGCCCAGTCGTTACGTTCAAGGGGCCGGAGCGATCGCCGAAATGGGGATACACGCCGCCAGGCTGGGTACCAAGGCCCTGTTCATAGGAGGAAAGACGGCGCTCAACGTTTGTAGTTCCACGGTTGAGGCCAGCCTTAAAGACCACAAGGTAAGCTGCCATAAGGAAGTGTTCAAAGGCGAATGCTCAGACAAGGAGATCAGGCGGTTGACGGTCATCGCTAAAGCCAACCAGGCTGATCTCGTAATTGCCGCCGGTGGTGGGAAAGTAATTGATACAGGCAAGGCAGTGGGTTATGAAATGAAAATCCCCGTGATCGTTGTTCCCACCATTGCAGCGACCGATGCCCCATGTTCGGCTCTGTCAGTAATTTATTCGGAGCACGGTGTTTTCGAGCGTTATCTCCTTCTACCGAAAAATCCGGACTGCGTCTTAGTGGATACGACTCTGGTGGCCAATGCTCCCGTAGAGTTGCTGATATCTGGAATGGGGGATGCTTTGGCCACTTATTGGGAAGCAGATACGTGCGCCAAGAGCTGCAAACCAAATGCTCTTACCGGGGCGTGTCCGCCCACTCTATCTTCACTAGCATTGGCTCGACTCTGCTATGACACGTTGTTGGAGTACGGGCTCCAGGCCAAGCTTGCTGTAGAAAAGAAATCCGTGACACCAGCTGTAGAAGCGGTGGTCGAAGCCAACATCTTGCTCAGCGGCTTGGGATTTGAGAGCGGCGGCTTAGCCGGAGCTCACGCCTTCCACAATGGTTTGACAGTTCTGGAAGAGTCGCACATCAGGTTTCATGGGCAAAAGGTGGCTTTCGGAGTCATTACACAGATGGTCCTGGAGGGCCGACCGTCAAAAGACGTAGACCAAGTTCTAAATTTTTGTTTGAGCGTGGGATTACCAGTCTGTTTGGAGGATTTGGGCGTTTGCGATCCGAGCAGTGATGATATAAGGAAAGTCGCCGAAGCAACCACGGCAGCGGACGAGACTATTCATTCCACTTGGTTCCCTGTGACTGCTGAAATGGTTGAGTCGGCCATCTGGGCCGCAGACGCTTTGGGCAGAGAGCGTAAAAGCAGACTACGTGGCTCCTGGGCGGCTGACAAGTAGATCTAGTATCTGCAACGGCGTGGAAAGAGAATTGGTGACCAGAGATTTGGAGTGATCGAATTCGACTGTTGATCCTCATTTTAAGCCAAGGAGTTCCAATCGCACGGCACCCGAAATCATGAGATGGTCCGCATACATATTCAGGGATTCAGTTGGCGGATTCAGGTTGTTCATGGTTCGCTGTTAATGGAAGACCATATCAAAAGTGGTTTTAGAAGATAAATCCCGATCAAATTTTTCATTGGAAAGAGTGGTATCAGGAATTATGGAAACACGAACACACGAATCATCCAATGGGATGAAAAGATCTTTTGAGGTAGGCCTCTTTCGCTCTGAAGATGCTGAAGGCGTTGCTCATCTGTTCCGCTCGGTGCACGGCGAGGATTATCCCATTAAGATATTCTATGATCCCGCTAAACTTATCAGAGCCAATCAAGAAGGGGACTATTACAGCATTGTTGCGAGATCCACAGACGGAGAAATTATCGGTATTCACAACCTCTTTCGCTCAGCCCCAAGTCGAGCCGTATATGAATGGGGAGTTGGTCTGGTTCTGAAAGAATGGCGAAGTATTGGTGTGTCGGCAGCCATTGAGCGGTTCATGATTGAGACTGTAGTTCCAGAATTAGGTATGCACACGGTCTTTGGTGAACCGGTAACGATCCATTTACAGATGCAGAAGCACTCAGAAAATTATGGATTTCAGCCTACGGCCCTGGAAGTTGGCCTCATGCCTGGGGAAGCATATTCCGGTGAGGGTGTAATTTCAAATCGAGTAAGCACCCTGTCGAGTTTTCGTGTTTACCGGAACATTCCCCAAAACATATTTGTGCCAATATCCTACAATGAGACTATACGGTTCATGTATGGAGAATTCTCATCAGGTCGCACTTTTCTTGAAAGTACTGAACCCATTCCTCTCGGCACCGTTTCCCAAGCCAATATGGAACTCTTCGATTTTGCGAAGGTGGCCCGCATAGCTTTTTATGAGACCGGCTCAGATTTTGCTGAACGCATATCGGACCTGGAATCCGAAGCAGTAGAAAATGGATCAGTTGTCATTCAGGTATGGCTGAAACTCACTTCACCCTGGGTTGGCAGTGTAGTCAGTGTCCTGCAGAGCGAGTGGATTTTTTATAGGAGGAGTTCTTCCACAGTGGTTCGATGATGATGGTCTTTTGATGCAGAAGCTCTTGTTCACACCTGATTTTGAATCAATTCAGCTTTATTCCGATCGTGCTCGGCGGATACGAGACCTTGTGAAATCCGATTGGCAGCGCTTATGCGAGAAATAGATTTCTTTTCACTAAAATGGGAGACTGAATGACACGACTACCCTTATTTTATTTCAATATCGTACATACCTACAACGAAGCAGGAATAAAAAACCAATTCCGTGAAGCACAATCACAATCAATATGGACTGAAATAGAAGATTCCATTGATTCCCTTCAGCCTATACCGAAGAAGATGTATAGCGACGGTCTATACACGTTCAACAATACGCTGATTGTCATTCCGCCAAAAGATGTACCTAAAGCCTTAAGCGAAATCTACAATATGCCTGAAGGGCATAACAAAAGTATATTGTTAAGATTGGCTAATATGGGGACAAGTCTCGTGCCGTGTGAAGAGCATGAATTATTAATGGCATCCCAAAAGAATGAGACTAAACTATTAAGAAAGGACGAAGCTGGGGAAACGATATCTGCCGAGGAAATTGGACAACAATCATTATACCTTTTGACTCGCAATAAAGTCATAGGTCAAGTAATAGCCCAGACCTTGTCCGAAGATGAAGTTGGAGTCCTATTCTTGGATTTTGTTCACAATCTTAAGGGAATGATGGCTAACAACTATTTACGAGATACTCTGGGAATGAATGTTATCGAGCTGAATCCTCATGTTCGGAGTTGCGGTCCACTCTCGATGACCTTAGACGAGAACTATTGTCAGGTCCCCGACAATTGATTTCGCACACGATGTGAGCACGAGTGCCGTTATCACACTGCACAGAGCGGCAATCCGAGGAAATAGACTTTCTCTTGCCTGACGGTAACGGGTTCCGCGGCTCGGCGCACGCGCTTGGCTGGAAAGTCCTGAAGAGAAACTCGGGCTCAAGACTGGTCCCTAGGGGTTAGGGCAAAACACCGACGGTCTCTTCGCGCTAGTATGGGGCTGGTATCATCTGGTAGTCCCAGGGGGTTCGAAATGGAAAAAGGGTTCACGTCTGCTCTTGACTCACGTTGCGTGTGTTACTCGATGTCATGGTGCGCCGAAATGGGCCAAGAGCAGATCTGATAACTCCTACCCCTCCTACAAGACGACGCAGACCGTTGACAATACCGGCGCTGGTGTCGTAAGGTCGCACTGCTACAATAAGGCCGACGCTCATGTCTCGCCGGCTCTTGGAAAGGAGTTGGCATGACAGTCAAGCAGGAATTGCTGGGCACAATGTCCGAGCTGATGGTCTCGAGCACGAGTAAGGATACGAAGAACGTGTTCTGGACCGCGGTTGAGACGCAGGGGCCCCTCGACCTGGACGCCGTTACGCTTGCCGCTTCCCGCACGTTGGCCGAATTCCCCAATCTCACAAGTACGGTTGCGGTGGTCAGACAGGGGATTCGGTGGCGCCTGATGAGACAGCATCACCCGGGAGTGTCCGTTCCAATTCTCGTCGCTGATCTGCCGGAACCTTGGCCCGGCCAATCGAGCTTCGACCGAGCCATCGCTTATCTGTCTCCTCGTCTGGACAGAGAGTGGAACTTGAACGACGAGCCGCCTGCCGAGCTGCATGTCCTGCGGCTTGAAGAAGACCACCACATTCTTGCACTCGCAGTCCATCACGTGGTAGGGGACGTGGCCATGGCGTTCGCGTCACTCCGAGACATTCTCGGCCAGTACCACGCCATTACCAAAGGTGATACGCCGGAATGGCTGGGTTCTCCGTACGTCCTGTCCAGCTCGTCCAAGAAGCAAACCGCCGAGACGGGGAACATCTGGCAGGATGACGTGTCCGGAGCCAAGAGAGAGCGCTCCTTTCGTAAGAAAACCCCGGTTCGACCTTCAGGGTCGGGTACCCGTAAAGATCGGGGGGAGAACTATGCGAAGCGCGAGCTTTCAGAAGATGAAACAGATCGTATCATTTCGTTCGTGACGCAACACGGCTTCAGAATGGTGGATCATCTCCTGGCCGGCGCCAACATTTCGCTGGACCAGTGGAACGACGATAGGAATGTAGCGCCTGGCACCGTCACGTCAGCGGTGACCGTGAACATGAGACAGCGGTTCGGCGGTGCAAGCGCGCGGAACTTCACATCAATCATCTTCTTCCGGACCAAGCCGAGTGACAGAGACAGCTATCTGGAACTGGCCCGTTTCATAGCCGCAAAAAGAGAAGCCAGTCTCAGGGGTCAGTGGGATCGAAGACTTCACCGGTCACTTTCACGTGGGGCCGCATTCCTGAGCTTCTTTCCCCTGTGGGTTAAGCGGAAAGTAGCCTCGGTTGTAATGGCCCGCGGGACGTATTCCCTGAACATGGGTTACCTGGGAGTCATCTGGCCACGGGTCGTGGATGGAGAAATCGTTGACGGATCGTGCCTTGTCAAAGCCGGAGATCTGGACATTGTCGAGACACTCGGCGCAGGCCACAAATTGGCCGGCAGGGCTCACTTGAATCTTTTCGGCTACATTTTTCGTCGAAAACTGAACCTGATTCTCTTCACGGAAGCTACGGTGCTGAACACGAGAGAGAATTCGTCTCTCCTTGATCTTATAGCACACAACGTCCGCAAGCCCAGGATGTAAGCTCTGCCTCGTTGCCCAGACTCACCCGATGACATTCCAGAACATCCATCTCAGCCGAGTGCTGACCCCCTTCCTCAGCAGTCACTCCACCTCCTGTCGTGCTTTCTTCTTTGCTCTGTTTCTTCTTTCCCCTTCTTCTATTGAGGGGTTTAGAGGGGGCTTAAGGAAGGGATGATAAAGAGGTGTCTGTGCATACGCCTCAATAGCGGCAAAATCGGTGACGAGGGGGTGCAAAAGATCGCCGCCTAATTTCGGATAAAATAGGAGAAGACCATGTTTGAGAGGAAAGGTGAAATGCACCAGGAAGAATCTTTTGTCGGATTAGAAGCAGCAAAGAAATACGACGAAAAGGCCCAAAAATCGAGAATGCGATATCGGGCCTTCTTGAACCATCTTGAATCTTTGGATATTCAGGGGAAATATCTTGACGTTGGTGCAGGAACTGGGAATCTTGCTATGATCGTTGCACAAAACAATCCAAAAGTTGAGATTACAGCTCTTGAACTTTCTGCCGACATGGTAACCGTGGGCGAGGAAAACATTAGAAACAAGGGATTCCAGGACCAGATCAAATTCATTAAGGGCGATGTAGCTGAGAAAGAGCTGCTAGCTGAGTTGGGTCAGTTCGATTTAATATACAGCACTTACTCTCTTCATCATTGGAAGAACCCCAGAAAAGTGATTGACACTCTCATGTCTAATCTGGGTGACCATGGCGCTCTATATTTGTACGACCTGTTTAGAGGGGGCTTACAGGAAGTGATGAAAAACTGAGTGTCTGTGCATACGCCTCACAAGGGGCAAAAGGGGTCAAAAGGGGTCACGTCTGCTCTTGACTCACGTTGCGTGTTACTCGATGTCAAGGTGCGCCGAAATGAGCCAAGAGTAGATTTGACCCCTCCGCTCAGGCGCAATCACATCTCGGCGAGCCACCAGCTGTTGCGCGGCACAGCCATTGACAATCCGCCGGATGCCCCAACTCATCACCGCCTCATCAGCGCGAACACACCCCAGCCTAGGTATTCACGCGTGTAAGCGGCGTAGCGCTCGGGTTCCGAGGTCAGTTTGGCTCGAACATCTTTCGCGAACTCGTCGTCGGGATTGGCTTCAAGCCATCGGCGCATGGTGAGCCATTTGGCCGCCTCGTATCTGTCCCAGCCGTCTTGGTCTGCCAGAACCATCTCAACGACGTCGTAGCCGAGGTGGCCGAAAGACGCGAGAAGTTCTGGAAGCATGAGATAGTCAGAGATGGAGTCGGCAAGACACCCCTTGGCAATATCTTCCGTCGGCGGTAACTGCCGCCAGTAGGGCTCGCCGATGAGGATGATCCCTCCGTTGTGAAGGCTCTGCGCCAGAAGCTCGATAGTGCCGATGACTCCCCCAGCAATCCAAGTGGCGCCGACACAGGCTGCCACACCGACCTTCTCGTCAGAGACATAGCCCGCAGCATCGCCATGGATGAACTTGACTTGATCGGCCACGCCGAGTTCTTCAGCGCGGATTTTCGCTTGCTCGGTGAACAACTGGCTCATGTCAATGCCAGTGCCGATGACTCCGTAATCGCGTGCCCAGGTGCACAGCATCTCCCCCGAACCACTGCCGAGGTCGAGCACTCGGGCACCCGGTTCCAGACGCAGCGCAGCGCCGAGAGTGGCGAGCTTTTCGGGTGTGATCGGGTTATGGATACGGTGAGCACTTTCGGTGATGTTGAAGATCCGTGGGATGTCCACTGTAGAAAATTTCCTTACGGGTTTTAATAGATTCGGTCACGGCCTAACGTTCGATTAACCCGCATTGCGTAGCAATGTCGGGTTGAATCGTGTGTTAGGGTCTCCCTTATTCTATATTTTTTCTACCATGTTGCAACTTTTACTTCGAAAAGGGGTCAAGTCTGCTCTTGACTCACTTTGCGCGTGTTACTCGATGTCATGGTGCGCCGAAATGAGCCAAGAGCAGATCTGACCCATGTTTGACCCGTGTTCGTGTTGACAAAAGATGGTTTAATACCTTAGCTGGGTCAAAATGCCCCGCAGGACATCTCCCGTTAGGTCGCGTTGACCAGAGTCCAACATGTTGTTGTCATTAATGATTATCTATTATCTTAGAATGAAAAGGCCAAAGTGACCTGTTCTGGCTCGAATGTCTAGGAGATCCGGATTTGAGTCTATTCACTTGACTCCCTCTTGGGGTGTCATGAGCTGTGCGTTATCGAGCAGTTCCAGATCAATGCTCTTTGGTGGCACGATAGCTGCATAGGCAAGTGGCCGCTCAATCATAAGCTCAAACGTTGAGACCCAGGACTCCACGAGGACTATAAAAGTGATAATTTAGGAGGAAGCGATGAGAAAAGACGCTAGTGTTGCGTTGGTCCTTTTGCTGGCTTTGTTTTTCTCTTTTGCATGCATTCGCGTGGGTATGGCTCAGGATAGAATCACGGTGGGGATCAGTCTCCCCCGAACCGGCCCCCCAGGGATTGCAGCGACGGCCGACGCACTTGAATGCGGCATCAAGGACAGTCTAGGGATAGCCAACGATGAAGGAGGAATTAATGGTAAAAAGCTCCAATTAGTGTCGGCAGACGATCAATACAAGCCCGATGTAGGGGTAAAGGTTTTCGAAGACATCATGTCAAAAAACAAACCACTGTGCTTTTTTGGTTCAGGCACGCCTGTAGCATTGGCTACTGCGCCGTTGATTCGAGATCGTTATAAGGTCCTTTACTGCTCCACTTCTTTTTCAGCTCAAGTAGCTGTTGGCGGTATTCCCTCAATGTTTATCGCCGGACCTACGTACGGGGACCAATTCGCTGTCGCTCTGAAGTATATAGCTAAATCGAAGAAAGATGCGAAAGTAGCCTTTTTCTACTCGAAGGGCCCATTTGGAGAGGATCCCTTAGCATTTGGCCGTATCCTGTGTCAAAGGTTGAAACTGGAATTGGTCGGTGAGGTGGCAGGGGACATCAAAGGCGGCGACCACACAGCGCAAATTGAGCAAATCAAGAGCAAGGCCCCGGATTTCGTTGTTTTTCATGGTTGGGTCGGCCCCGCGAACGCGGACTTAATCAAACAGTGCCGTGATCTTGGGCTAAAGAGCAACTATGTATTCACACTCTGGGGCGCGGACAAGAATGTTGTGGAGGCACTGGGACCAGACGGACCTGCGTTTCTGGCAGTGAGTCCCTATGCTTATTGGTGGATGGACGATGTGCCGATGATCAAGACGATTAGGGCCTACACGGCGAAGCATTATCCTGATGTTACATACCGACCCTTGAACTATATCGTGACGTTCACCGCGGGCAAGATTTTTATCGAATGTCTTAGGAGAGCCGACGCTGCCGGGCAATTGAACGAGGAGGGAGTTGCCAAGGCATTACAGTCATTGCAGGATTTTGATACTGGAGGGCTTACACCCCCGTTAACCATCAAGAGCAATAGATTTCCAGTTGCCCGAGTCTTGAAATCGAATCCAGCCAAAGGGACACTGGAGCCTGTATCAGAGTGGATCCCAAACTATTAAAAAATGCGGGTGACCTGCCCCCCAAAAACTGATCCAGGTTCTGATACCGATTCGCTTTTAGTTTCATAACTCTCAGGTACGGGAAGTTTGTAAGTCTAAATCGGGTGAAGTCTGCTCTTGACTCACGTTGCGCGTGTTACTCGATGTCATGGTGCGCCGAAATGAGCCAAGAGCAGATCTGATCCCTTTTCCAGGGTTGGCTCGCTTCTGCTATGTGCCCAACGGCTCATTCTCGCAGATATCGAGTACAGAGGGCCAGGGAGGAGATAGCGACTGCGAACCCTTGCCCGGCCCTCATGCTAATTTACAAACAACCGATTACCAGCGGGATCCGCCACCGTTGCGTCCGCCGCCGCCGCCGCCCCGAGAGTCGGTCTTGGGTTTAGCCTCATTCACTTTTAGGCTCCTGCCGTGGAGATCCTTGGAATCCAATGCCTGGATCGCCTTAAGACCTTCTTCGCGGTCAGACATTTCGATGAATCCGAATCCCCTAGACTTGTTGGTAAACTGGTCAACGATGACCTTGGCGGATACCACTTCGCCGTACGTGGCAAACAAGCCGTTAAGATCTGACTCGCCTGAATCGAAGGAAAGGTTTCCGACATAAATTTTAATACTCATTCTCTAGCTCCTTTAGAAAAGGCACGCCACACGTTATGCGAGAGTGCATTTGCAGATACGAACAAGGGCTTTTTGTGAACGGGGATAAACCGGATGGAATTGCGGTGTGAAATCCTCTACACGGGGCCTATGTCCAGGATCTTAATCCTTGCATGACGCCCGTAGTCCCTGACGCTAGGCCGACTGGAGAAACACAAGTTAAGGTTCAATATTAAGACTAAGGGCTAAGGCTTTACTTGTCAAGCGATTGTATTCGTAACCTGCAATTCATTTTTATTCTTGCATTATATCAAAGACGTATGCTTTTTCCGTTCGGCACGGCCCCCCATTCGTGCAGGGATTGCAGGACCCTGACGTGCCCGCGATCGCTGAAGGACCTGCCTGGGTTGCTGATCGGACCCAAGCACCTCATCAAGGAAGAGTCGGCAAGCTGAAATGTCCGAATGTTATTGTGGCAGCGGCTTCAGGTGCTGAAAGTGAGAGCGATCCCAGCGATCAGGGTGGCGAGGACTCATTTGGCAAGCAGGACTAGCCAATAGCTCCAAGGGGTTTCGTTTCGAGGATACGCTCCAATGCCTCGCACCCGGGCAGTCTTCGTGACCAGTTCGTAAAGGACGCTCCCCACGATCAGGGCGAAGACGGTCCAACAAATCCACAGATTGTTTCATCTGTGAGATCGTCCCTTTCACTTATGCCGGCATGAACTACCGATGATCTACCTTTCCTCTTAACGATTTCACCCGCCCTCGTTTAGTTTTGGTGTCTAAACGCTTTTGCTGTGCGCTTTTTGTTGGCTTCGTCGCGTGCCGTTGTTTATGGGAAACGATTACACTCCTGATAAGATCTCCGAGCCTATCGAGCGCATCTTCTCTATTTTTCAGTTGGCTACGATACCGTTGCGCCTTAATGATAACGACGCCTTCTTCCGAAATACGATGATCCTTTAGCATCAATAGCCTTTCTTTATAAATATCCGGTAGTGATGATGCCTTGATATCAAACCGCAGATGGACAGCGGTAGACACTTTATTCACATTCTGGCCACCAGCCCCTTGAGCACGTATGGCTTGCACCTCAATCTCTTCGCTTGATACAGTTACTTCGTTTGATATTTGCAACATGAAACTAGCAACCTCTTGGGACCGAAGGCTCTAGAAATGGGTGACCCCTTCCTCATAGGCCCACCGGCATGTCGTAAGGATGCGGACGGCCTTTGCCCGTCTCGACAAATTCCTTGAGGCTAAGGAGGAAAAGCACCCAGTGCATCGAGGTCCGAGGGAACATTTTGGCATCCTCGCGCCATTTTGAGTGGCGAAGGTGAAGAAACGTTTTGTCGTCTTCGCGGAAGATTTTCCATTCAATTTCGGTGTTGACCCAATCAGGATCGCTCCGCTCAGTTGCGCGCCACCGCACGAGTTCATCAACCTTCAGAGTGGTTACAACCATCTCCTTTAAGTATTTCCCATAAAACCAGAATTCCAATTTCTTCCCGACGGCAGATTCCCCCTGCGTCTCGGTGGTCCACCAATGCGCTAGCTTTTTCACATCGGTTAACGCTTGGTAAAGCTCGCTTGGGGAAGCATTGATGATCATTTCATGCCAGATTTCACGATATGCCATTGAAAACACCTCCTTTGGTTTACACCCGGAATCAGGCCGCGGTCTTGCCATTTCGGGGACGTTTGCCCCGGAATACTGTCCCGCCAGTGTGCTCCGGCCACCTGTGGGAAAGTCAAAGGAAATTGGGTCAAGTCTGCTCTTGACTCACGTTGCGCGTGTTACTCGATGTCATGGTGCGCCGAAATGAGCCAAGAGCAGATCTGACCCTTTTCATGACCCCGCTTTATGTTAGCTTTGTTAGATGCATCCTAATTAGTCTTTTTCGCCGTCCAAAGAATCCCAACAGGGTTTTTGGCCAGCGATCGGCGATCTCTCACGTAAGCCACAAATCCACTGATTAATTCCTTTAGACTTCGTAGCTCCGACGAGGCCCACGGCCCAACTGGGGAGGATCACCCCAATGGTTGGCTGGAAGGCCGCAACAATGCTAAAAAGGAGTGAGGGAACTGAAATCACTAGGTTTTGTCGCAGATTGCGATCCAGGGCTTTGAGTTGATCATGGTGCTTCTCCAGAGCACTCTTCAAATTCCAGTCCACTTGGTTTACCAGTGAGTTGAAGTCTGCCGAAAGAAGCTTTGGCAATGCCATCAAGACTTCTAGTCAACTCCGCTCGAAGATCCCCCAGTTCATTACGTCGCCTTAGCGTTATCAATTGATCGAGTGTCAGATTACCAAGCCAACGGTTCTGATCACTTAGTAACGAGTTCGTAACGGCCAATTCATTGAAGTCGATACCCAAAGCTTCACCGACGTACCTCTGGTTTAGCCTAATTTTTTGAGTCAACCAATAATATGACCGAGGCGCTGTCACTAGAGGATGAAAACCTTGCTCAACGGTTCGGCAAAGAATGTCCGTGGCCTGACTCAATCTGAGCCATGAGCACGTTCCCTACTAAGGTTGCTCCTTTACCTCTTAGGCGATCGAGCGCAAGACTTTCTCGGCGAGGTGCTCTACTGCTACGGCCCACTGTGCCTCCGGAGTTCTCTCCACATCCTGATCTAACATAAACAACTCAGGCCGAGCTAAATTGCGGAGTGCCTCTTCGTCCGTTGCAAACCTTTCGAAAATGATCGATTACCTCACTCAAACCACCTGCTCCAGGACTCTGCTGGAAACGATTTCCAGGTACGGTTCATAAGCTGTTACCGTGGTCTGCGCCTGCATGGACGCCACAGTAAAGAGGTAATCCGGGTTTGGATCGCTGAAGTTGGTAAGGAGAGAGTCCAGTCGGAAACCGCCCACCAGAGCCGCCTCGCCGGACATTCGATACAGCATTTCCCCTCCGACTTTATACCACTGCGAATTGCTGTGACGCCATTCTCGGGTTCCCGGAGGGTTATTGGTCCACGTGATTTCTTGGCTGGCTTGTGGATTGTGAGCGATGAGGTAAGACCCGTACACTCCAGAGTATAATGGTCCGCAAGGGACCGGGAAGAGCCGAGCGCCTGAACACCGCTGAGAGGAGAGACGAAGAAGGACGACACGCATGCCCCAGGAAGGACAAGTCCATCATAACCTACGTGGATTCGTTGCGGGGCTGTCATCCAGCCCACGGTGAAAGACGCAACCGACCAGCAGTCCTGGTTTGCCGATCCAGCGGGAATCCACCGCCGACCCAACGATGCGCCCAATAAGGGCATTTCCGGGAGGTTAATGGTCTGCCCCACGACAGCCGAGACATGGATGGAAATCAGCAAACAAACCAGACCGCAAACCTCAGACATACGCCTTGAACTCATATCCGCACCTCACCCTTACTGACCACACTTGAGAAAAAGGAGACCGCCACAAGGCACCAGCAAAGAGAGGCCCTGACTCTGGCTATGCCGCACCCCACGGCAACAGCGCCACGCCTCATGGTGACAGTTCAGCTATCCAGTCAGATGATCAGCCTGCATAATTTCAACGAAATTGTTTGGGTCTTGAGGAACATATTGTAACCCAATGCACAGAGTCAAGCAGAATTAAAGCCGTTTGGTAAGCATTAAGTTTCCGATGGGTGAAATGCAGTTTGTCAGAAATAGGGTGCAGTCTGCTCTTGACTCACGTTGCGCGTGTCATTCGATGTCACGGTGCGCCGAGATGAGCCGAGAGCGGATCTGACCCCTTTTTTAATTGATGGCAAAGCGTTTTCGGCCCAGCGGAGTTCCCAGCACTCTGTCGAAGAAAAGACCATGATCGGTTGGAGCTTCCCTTTCACAAAACCCCTCCAACTTGCCTTCAGTTAAACGCATTTAGGAACATCGACTTTGACCATGTCAAAGATGCCGAAAGGTATTGACCCTCGCCCAGCACGGTAGCTTTGGAGAGCACTGTATACCCCTGTTCATATACCACCGATAGCTAGGAGGCGGGTGCAAGTTTCTTGCGGCCGCACTTCCAGGCAAGCTAGGAGGGTCTTCGTACGGCATTGCCCGCATCGTCACAGAGCCCTGAGGAGGAATTTCGATAGCCGATTTATCGGGCATAGCTCGGAAGGGAGCGTCTCCAGTTTTTTGAATAGAGGAGCTTTGCGGTACTTGGAGGGCTCTGTGCCTTCGAGCATCTTGATCTTTCGCTGCTTTCCAGGAATCGCCTTCGGCTAAAGGATATCCCCGCAGCGCAGTTGAAGATATCGTCCTCTGGCACTAGTGAATCCAAGACTGAAGGCTTGTTCTGGTCGATCTTCAGCAGTTCAAAAAAACCGTGTAGCAGTGGAACTTGGGATTCAATTTGCTAGCAATCTCTTCTGATTCCCATTGACCGTCACGAACGGTTCACCTCGCTAAGTTCTTCGGGAGCCATCCGCACGTTGTGCCGAGCTGCCTCGTCAGCAAGGTTTCCAAAAATTCCGGTAATGAATTCCATGTACGGTCTTATGATTTCTAGGTGCGATCTCATTTTGTTGTCCTGGTAGAACCGATTCTATGATTCAGAAGGGAATTGGCGTCAAGTCTGCGCTTGACTCACGTTGCGCGCGTTATTCGATGTCATGGTGCGCAGAATTGAGCCAAGAGCAGATCTGCCCCTTTTTTCGTGACTTTTTTTTCTTGTAAGTTTGTTTACGGAAAAGAGCCCCCCGAAGTTTGCGCTGAAAAACCAAGTTGTGGTAGTCTCAGGGGGTTTCGAACCCCCGTCTCCGCCGTGAGAGGGCGGGGCAACATGCTTATGATATAAATAAGTTAGCCTGATTTCCCCAAATCAAGCACCCTCAACGTCCCTCAAAATAGCCCATTATTACTCGACATTCCAGTAAAACAGGGGTTGACCATAACGTCGGTGACGATGTCACTATGTTGAGACCCCAAGTGCCATTTCTGCCTCTGCATTTGTCCGTAAATCCGATCCTCAGAATGTAAAGTTGGTTTATGACCACATGATGGAGCCAACTAGAGGCGAGAGTAGATTGAGTCCGATTCGTCCAACGAATTCTTGATATGCCCCATTCACGGAAAAGCCTCCTTTCATGCGTATTCCTTTTCATCAGGAATATCCCTCAAGAAAGACCCACTAATCCATTAATTTATTCTTATGATTCTCATGGGATATGATATTGATTATCCCTGAGCGTGCGGTTTGAGTTCAGCACAGCAAAGGAGTCGATAATGATCTCGGTAATTTTCCTGGCAGCTACCATCATAGGATTTGCACTGCATCTGAGTCTAAGCAAGCAGCCCCGCACCAAAAAGAGAGTCGTGGAGCTTCTTCTCCTTTATTTGCTTGCAGTAAATATCGGTATCGGCGGGATTTTGGCTTGGTACGGACACACATTCATGGCAGATGAAATCGCCCGCAAAATAGGTTGGCAGCCGGGAAGCCCTTTTCAGTTCGAGGTGGCCCTGGCCGACCTGAGCTGGGGAGTTTGCGGTGTGCTTTGCATCTGGTTACGTCAGGGTTTTTGGACTGCAACAGGTATAGGAAGCTCCGTCTTTCTTTTAGGATGCGCTTTTGGTCATATCAGACAGATCATTCAAGAAGGCAATATGGCAATCTACAATGCGGGGCCAGTGCTTTGGATTGGCGATCTGGGTGTTCCCATCACAATACTGGTCCTGCTGTTCATTCTTTCCAGGCTTGAGAAAAAGATATCCTGATCGCCGCGTTTGCCGTTCTCCTTCGTTTCTTTTGATAAGGTCTATCCCTCAATAAAAACCCGCCTACCCTTATAGCAATCGCCAAGAACAATGTCTCTTTGGCCATCCGAGATTGAGAATGCTGAAAGCCCATGGTGACGGGCGTTTTCTCCGTCATTCCCGCGCACGGCGGGAATCCAGTCCGGGAAAGTTTGGACAGGGTCTACCATTGTTGTTATTTGGGCCTTCTGGATTCCCGCGTTCGCGGGAATGACAAACAAGGCAGTCCCGAACCAGCTCCCCTGCAACGTGCCCGCCTCATGGTCAAAGGGACATTATTTTTGGCAGTCAGTATAGCGAGGCACGGAACCTCGAAGGCGGCAGCCGGGCATGGACAGTGGACGGCCTATCGGTACACGAAGGCAAGTTTAGCTTTGCGCTGGCCATCAGGATTTAGTATGAATAATACCCTCCCCATCTTTTTTTATTCCAACTGTAAGGAAGGTCGCGATGCCAGGACGCAAGGACATCAAAAAGGTTATGATTATCGGCTCCGGGCCCATTGTCATTGGACAGGCCTGTGAGTTTGACTATTCCGGGACTCAGGCCTGCAAGGCGCTTCGGAAGCTGGGTTACGAGATCGTGCTCGTGAATTCCAACCCGGCGACCATTATGACTGACCCGGGGATGGCAGACGTTACGTACATCGAGCCGCTTAACCTTAAAACCATGATCAAAATCATTGAAAAGGAAAGGCCGGACGCTCTGTTGCCCAATCTGGGGGGCCAATCAGCTCTGAACCTTTCGTCAGAGCTTTTTCGAGCAGGCGTACTGGACAAGTACGGCGTCCAGATTATCGGCGTGCAGGCCGACGCAATTGAACGAGGTGAGGACAGGATTGCTTTCAAGGAAACCATGAATCGACTGGGCATCGAAATGCCGAAAAGCGACCCGGCCTTCAGCGTGGAAGAAGCCGAAAAGATAGCCGATGAACTCGGCTACCCCGTGGTGATTCGGCCGGCTTACACCATGGGTGGAACCGGTGGCGGCCTTGTGTACAACGTGGAAGAACTGCGAGTCATCGCAAGTCGCGGTATTGCTGCCAGCCTGGTGGGCCAGATCTTGGTAGAGGAGTCGGTCCTCGGATGGGAGGAACTGGAACTGGAAGTGGTCCGTGATGCCAAGAATCAAATGATTACGGTCTGCTTCATCGAAAATGTGGATGCAATGGGTGTACATACGGGAGACTCCTACTGCACCGCGCCTATGCTCACCATAGATCCTGAGTTGCAGAAGAAGCTCCAGAAGTATTCCTACGACATCGTCGAAGCGATACAGGTGATCGGCGGAACAAATATCCAGTTCGCGCACGATCCGAAAACCGGAAGGGTCGTGGTCATTGAGATCAATCCCCGAACGTCGCGGTCATCCGCGCTGGCTTCCAAGGCCACAGGCTTTCCCATAGCCTTGATCTCGGCAATGCTGGCCGGAGGCCTGACTTTGGACGAAATCCCCTATTGGCGAGAAGGTACCCTGGAAAAGTACACTCCCTGGGGGGACTATGTGGTGGTGAAGTTTGCCCGGTGGGCCTTCGAGAAGTTTGTCGGCTCAGAAGACAAACTTGGCACGCAAATGCGTGCTGTGGGGGAGGTGATGAGCATCGGCAAGAACTACAAAGAAGCCTTCCAGAAGTCGATCCGTTCCCTGGAAATAAGCCGGTACGGATTGGGTTTTGCCAAGGATTTCCATCTGAAATCCCTGGAAGATCTTCTGGACCTTTTGGCAGAGCCGTCCAGCGAGCGACAGTTCATCATGTACGAGGCCCTGCGTAAAGGCGCAAGTATTGATGCGCTTTACAAAAAGACTTACATCAAGCCCTGGTTCATCCAGCAGATGAAGGAACTGGTTGAACTGGAAGAACAAATCCTCCAATTCAAAGGAAAAGACATCCCCGACGCCCTCCTGGAACAAGCCAAGAAGGACGGCTTTTCGGATCGTTATCTGGCTCAGCTGCTTCGGATTCCGGAGAGCACCATCAGGGCCAAACGAGAATCCATCGGAATCGTTCAAGCATGGGAGCCTGTTCCGGTCAGCGGCGTGGAGAATGCCGCCTATTACTTTTCCACTTATAATGCCCCCGACAAGGTGGAGTCCAGCTCAAGGCCCAAAATAATGGTCCTTGGTGGCGGTCCCAACCGCATAGGGCAAGGGATCGAGTTTGACTATTGCTGTGTTCATGCCGCGTTTGCCATCAGAGACGCGGGTTACGAGTCCATCATGGTCAACTGCAACCCCGAAACCGTGTCCACGGATTACGATACTTCCGACAAGTTGTATTTTGAGCCGCTCACGCTTGAGGATGTGATGAGCATTTACCGGAAAGAGAAACCCGAGGGAGTCATTGTGCAGTTCGGCGGTCAAACTCCTCTGAACCTCGCCACCGAACTGGCTGCGGCCGGGGTGCGCATCATCGGAACTTCACCCGACATCATCGACCTGGCTGAAGACAGGGACCGCTTTCGCAAGATGATGGGCAAACTGGGCATACCGCAGCCGGAGTCCGGCATGGCCAGCAACCTCGATGAAGCGCTGGAGATTGCAAAGAAAATCGGCTATCCGTTGATGGTGAGGCCTTCGTATGTGTTGGGAGGCCGTGCCATGGAGGTGATCCATGACGAGGACATGCTTCGGCACTACGTGGCCGCGGCAGTGGAGGTAAGCCCCGAACGACCCATACTCATCGATAAATTTCTCGAAAGAGCCATCGAAGTTGAGGCTGATGCTGTGGCTGACGGCACAAACGCGTTTGTGCCGGCCGTAATGGAACATATAGAGTTGGCCGGTGTTCACTCAGGGGACTCCGCGTGCGTCATACCGCCGATCAGCATCCCTCCCAAACACCTTGAAACAATTTACGAATATACCCGAAAGATAGCGGTTGAACTGGGCGTTGTCGGATTGATGAATATTCAATACGCTATTGCCAACGACACGGTTTACATCCTGGAAGCCAATCCCAGAGCCTCCCGCACCGTTCCCCTTGTCTCGAAGGTATGCAATATTGCGATGGCGCGTATGGCCACGCAAATCATGTTAGGCAAGAAGCTCGAGGATTTTGACGTAAAGCCCAAATCTATTCCCCATTACGGCGTCAAAGAGTCGGTCTTTCCGTTCAACATGTTTCCGGAGGTCGATCCGGTGCTGGGACCGGAAATGCGCTCCACAGGTGAAGTTCTGGGACTTGCGGACTCTTTCGGCCTGGCCTTTTACAAAGCGCAGGAGGCCACTCAGGGGCCCCTTCCCTCTGAGGGGGTTGTGCTCATTTCCGTCACCGCCAGGGAACGACCGGCTGTTTCTCGAAGTCGCCCGGCAATTTGTTGATCTGGGTTTCAGAATCAAGGCGACCGAAGGAACCCACAAATACCTGACGGAACATGGAGTCGAGTCAGAATATGTGTTCAAGCTTCATGAAGGCCGTCCCAACATTGTGGATCATATCAAGAACCGCGAGATTCATCTGGTGATCAACACACCAAGCGGCAAGCTCAGCAAAGAAGATGATTCCTATATTCGAAAGGCCGCTATCAGGTACAAGGCACCTCACATTACCACATTGGCTGCGGCATTTGCCGCGGCAAGAGGCATCCGGGCCTTTCACAGAAAGAAAGGCGAAGTGAAGTCCGTTCAGAGCTATCATGCAGACATCAAATAAACGGATAAACGTTCTTCGGTCATTGTTCATTGGTAACACGGGTAGTCATGATTCAGCGGTGAGCTTTTTACTTAATCTTTACGAGGAATATTCATAAGAATTTGTAGAGGGGTCATAGAGGGGTAGAGGGGTCTGCCCTTGGCTCATGTTCGGGGTTGCGGTCCACTCTCGATACTTGGAAATTCGGGGGACACCATACTTAATCTGGTCACGTGGCCCAGGAACCATAAACGGTAAAAGGGGGGAAAGCGGGGGTTGACCATAAGGGCGGTGACGATGTCACTAGGTTGAGGCGTCCCGGACCTCTTCTCTAATTCTACAAGTCAAAATTCCCACTTCTGCTGGGGACATATACCGGAGCAATTTGAATAGGCAAGGCGATTGTCCGTGGGTTAGTGGCGAGAAGTTGAAATCTTTCCCAAAGCGCCTTTTCGTCTCATAAACGTTGCCTTGGAAATGAGCCCATTCTTGTAAAGCTTTCTGAAGAGACTTTGCAGTCCGCGCGGAGAGAAGTTTGTACTCACGCATAAGCTCCGTGTCGGTCATTTCACTGGCAAGCTTCTTCATCACATCTGAGGCATTAACTGTAACTTTCTTGGCATCTTTAGTCTTGAAAACAACGCCGAGTTCCTGGGTCGACATCCCCATTCTTCTTGAAAGCGCTCGGCGGAAGATCCGTCCCTTGTCGAGTAATTTCTTATACAATTTCTTCAATCCTTTTGGGGACAGATTATGTTTTTTCATCAGCTCGTTGTCGGACAAATTGTTTGCCAGATCACCGAGCAATTCGCGTGCGCTAATGACCGGTTTGTCAGGAATGGCCATCACCACAGTGATGTTGGAAACATCTACGTAAGGTTGAATCTTAGGATCTACATTCACGAATCGTACATACAGACCACGTCTCTTGATATTCTCATAGTAACGGGTCAACGCGACGGTGAAGTCCGAGCAGACGGACTTAACTCCCTCCAAATCGATCAATATTCCTTTTTTCGGGTTCGTGCTGAGCCACTCCACGGTTTTATCCATAAATTCTTCCACATGGTCCTCTTTGACTGCGGACTTGCCAACTTTCATTCGGAAGAAATCGCTTTCTTCAAGTAATGAAAAGATTTGTTCCTCACTCTCAAAAAGGAACTTCATCCGGGGCTCCTGAGTTTGTTCAGCCGTCCTTACATTAATGGGCGTGAGATTGAACTGCTCTAGCCAGTTTCTCACGATTGGTAAAATATAGCCTAATCAGGGCGCTTGCTTCAAGCCAAAAATGTGGAAATTGATCCACACGATCTAATCGTCTTTGAGGTCCTGATTGTCCACGCCGTCCTTTTACCGCGAAGCGTGCCTCCTCCCGGCACAGCAAGAGCAGGCAGAACCAACACCCGGTTGTTGGAAACTATTGACACCATTGACTTTTCGAAAGGGGCCATTCCCGTGGTCTGTGAAACGCGATTTCATGACCATGGAGTCAACTGCGCGGCACACAGGCTAAATCAAAGCGGTAGAAAAAGCGGGGGAATCCTATAGGGTAAAATGGGCGGTGACAAGCCCAAAACCGGCTCTGGGAGCTGGTAGTCCCACACTCAATAATATCCGGGATATTGTGGTTTCTCTAAGTCTTCCCAAGTGACCCCCAGCTTATCTTTGAAATAGGAACCTAATCGTTCAAATAACTTGGCCCAGTGTGTCCTTCCCTGTTCCAGTTCACTCAGGATTTCAGCCACAAGCTCGGGTAATCTGTTCAGTTCTTCTTTGGGCAGAAATGAGACGGCGCCTTCTCTGATGGCGGTATTGATGCTCTCCACATCGATGGCTCGCGCGGTGAGCATCGCTGCGGGCAGATGTCGGGCTCGGCATGCTTTGAGCAATTCAAAGCCATTTACGCCCATAATGTCGAGAATCACTAGATCGAACTCATCTTCGTTGATCAATTTTAAAGCGCTCTCAAAAGTCTGTGCGGTAATCACAATAGCGCTTGGGAGTTGTTCTTTGATGATTTCAAGTATGTCGGCCTCGTCATCTACCGCCAGCAGCTTCTTGTGCTCTAAGACAGACTGCTCATCCATCGTGCATTCTCCCTCGGATAGAAGAGAATTGTAGCAAGAAAGGGATCCTGGTCCATGATTTACGAAACTCGCCCGTCAAGTCGGTAGGACGGAACCCTTCTACCCTTCCTCTAAATTGATTCTCAGCATCTCCACCGAAGCGAGGACACGTTTGCTGTTACGATTCACAGCAGGAAAGTCTTCTGAAGCTTCGTAAAGCTGTCGAGCGAGAGTAGCTAGACTATCAACAGTTTTGCGCATCTCTGTAAGCGAATACTGGCCTTCCATCTTCTATATCCCCTTTTTCCTCAAGTCCTTAAACCGCCGTGCCTTTACTTCGTACCGGGGCAAACTGTTGGGCGGAAAGAACTCGAGGTTGTAGCCAAGGTTGGTTTTGAGACGAAGCTGAGTCGCAAGTTCTGCCTTAAGTTCCTCCGTCGCGGTGCTAGCCTGCTCTTCTATCAATTCAACCTTCAACGTAATGTTGTCCACATCTCCCCGCTTTTCTACGATCACTTCATATTCATTGCCGAGTCCTCGAACGGAACGAACTACATCTTCGATGGCGGAGGGAGCCAGGAGAACACCCTTAACCTTGGTTATGTCATCAGCTCGTCCGACTACTCCTCCCTTGAACAACTTATAGGTGCGCCCGCATTCACATTGGTCGTCACCGATCTCGACGATGTCCTTGGAGTCGAACCGAATGCACGGCTGAGCGAACCTATCCAGGGCCGTGATGATCAGCTTACCCCTATGCCCGGGTTCTGTTACCGGCTTCCCTGTTTCCAAATCTTCGACCTCGGCAAGGAACATAGCCTCGTTTACATGTAAAGCCCCTGGTTGGCTGGAACATTCGAATCCCCAAGCCCCTATCTCAGTAGCGCCGGCGTGGTCGTAAACCTTTGCTCCCCATGCTTCTTCCATTCGTTTTTTCGTCGCGGGAATCAGGGCGCCCGGTTCCCCAGCGCAGGTTATCTTGGTAATCGGCAGAGCAACGGGGTCCAGATGAAGCTGATTGCGTGCCGTGTCAGCCATCCCCAGGACGTACGTCGGCGTGGCCAGGAGCGCTGTTGCTTGAAGTTCCTGGATTTTGAGGATGCGAGATTTTGTGTCCAGCACGCCTCCTGGGATCGTCTCGCAGCCGATCTTCTCCGAGGCATAGTGGGCAGCCCAAAATGCCACAAACACATTGTACCCAAAGGGAAGAAAGACGCGATCGGAAGGCCGATAACCCTGTGCCCACAACAAGGTGGCCCAACAGTCGGACCACCACTCCCAATCTTGCCAGGTGTCGGGTTGATAGACTGGCTGCCCGGTCGTTCCGCTCGTCTGGCGAAACACGCAGACATCTTCCAAATCAACACATAATGCATCGCCGTACGGAAACGGATCCTTTCGCTGAATCGGCTGCATCATCGACTTTTCGACTTTCGGCACTCTGCGCACGTCTTCGAGCGAGTTGATGTCGTCCGGATGCATTCCTGCATCCTGGTAAAGATTGCGGTGAAATCGCGAGTTAGAGTATGCCCACGTTAGAATGCGCTTGAATTTCTTGAGTTGCAGCCTCTCGAGACCATCTCGCGTGAGCTGTTTCCAGATACGGATTCCAGTACGGAACTTCTCTATTCATTTATTCCTCACAGAAGTAATCAACGAAGACCCACCTATTTTGCAACTGTCCAACATCGTTAAAGAACATGACTGTCAGGCACACCTATTTTATTAACATGTTAGGAAGCCACAGCGAAAGCTGAGGGAAGAAGAGAAAAATAAGCAAGCAGATAGCCAAACCTGCAATGTAGGGATAGATCCCCTTGTAGATAATCCCTACCGGAACCCTGGTGACGCCGGAAACTACGAACGCGTTGATTGCGACCGGCGGGATGATGATCCCGATCATAGTGACGACGCAGATGATAACTCCGAACCAGACCGGATCGTACCCCAGCTTTATCACCACCGGCAGAAAAATCGGGGTGGCCAAAATCAGGAAGGCCAGGTCTTCTATGAATGAGCCGCCAATCAAGTAGACCGCTATTATGATGAACATCACGACCATGGGGGGAACACTGAGGCCGCCCAGCCATTCCGCGACCAGGAACGGGGTTCGTGTAACGGCAAAGAAATGGCCGAGAATGGTCGCGCCTGCTACGAGCATCAGGACCATGCAGGCTATTCGCAGTGTTTCGGATATCGCCTTGATAAATCGTTTTAAGTCCATGTCTTTTTTGGAGATGGTAAGTATAGGTACGGCAAAGGTGCCGACGCTTCCCGCCTCCGTGGGCGTAAAGAATCCCGCCATGAGGCCGCCTACCACCACCAGGAATATTGTGATTACCCAGAGGACCGGGGGGAGAGATGCAAACCGCTCCTTCCAGGTTGACTTTGCGCCTTTCGGTCCCAAGGTAGGATTGATCATGCTCCAGCCTACTACCGTGACAGCAAAAGAGAAGGCGACTATCAGTCCTGGGATAATGCCGGCCAGAAACAGCTTCCCAATCGAAGTTTCCGTAATAATCCCATATATTATCAGCACTACGCTCGGCGGTATCAGGACTCCGAGAGTTCCTACCGTGGCGACGGTGCCGCAGGACAGCCTCTTGTCATACCCGTATCGGTCCATTTCAGGCACCGCGATGGTGGCAAAAGTCGCTGCTGTGGCCGGCGAAGAACCACAAATCGCCTTGAACGCGGTACCAGCGACCACTGTGCCGAGAGCAAGTCCGCCGGGGATGTGACCGATAAACTTGTACGCCGAATCATAGAGACTTCGCGCCACGCCCCCACTGGCTCCGACTTGGCCCATGAACACAAACATTGCAATGACGGTGAATCCGTAAGAGGACAGCACGCTAAATATGTCTTTGGCTACCAGATTCATGGCCGCTTCCACATTTACGATTGCAGCAAACCCGATGAAGCCTGCGAGCGCCATTGAAAAGCCGATCTCCAGGCCCAGGAGAAAAAAGACGAAAAGCAGGATAATAACCAGGAAGCCTATAGTCGCTATGCTCATTTTTCCTCTTCCCTCTTTTTCACCATATCGACAAAGAGAACCAGGCATTCAACAAGACAGCAAAGGGCAATGCCATAAGCCACAGGGTAAAAAGGTAGCTGCAAGGTAAGGCTCACTTCACCGGATTTCTTCAAGTCGTTGCCCAGTCCCCAGAGATTCCAGGCAATCATAGCGAATGTGCCTATGGCAAGGATGCGTGTGAGAACGTGAAACGGTGTCTGCCAGCTTTGGGACAGCTTAGAAGTGATAAAGTCCATAATCACGTGGCCCTGGAGCCGGGAAGTTTGGGGGATAGCGAAGCCCACCACCACTGCTCCAAGGAGGCCTACCAGCTCATAAGTCCCGACTATCGGCACCTTGAACTGTCTCAAGATTACATCGGCAACCGTGAGAAACATGCTGCCGGCAAGAGCAATACCCGCAATCACGTACATGAAACGGGACAAACCTCTTGCCACTGCCGAGAGTGCGTTCATCTGTCATCCCATGAGGAGGCCGGCAGTCCCTCCGAAGTGGGGACGCCGGCCCTCGATAAGATTATTAGGGGTGTTCCTTCAGCCAGGTACGGCAAAAGTCTAAGGCTTCTTGGCCTGGCAGGCCTTTTTCCTTCGTGGTCTTGACGTACTCGTCAAAAATAGGACTACAAGCCTTTGCCCACCGAGCGTCCTCCTCCGGGGAGAGCTTTATTATCTGATTGCCTTTGGAAAGAGCCAGCTCCAGAGCTTCCTTGTCCATGTTGTTCCAGGTCGTGGCGGTCTTCGCGATCCATTCCTTGTTCACCTTTTGAATGGTTTCCTGGACGTCCTTGGGCAGGGAATCCCATTTCTTCTTGTTCATGGCAACAAAGAAGGCGATCGAGTACGAAGATCCATAGTTCTCAGTCGTGCACTTGGTCACTTCGACAAACTTCCAACCCTTGAGGGCCTCCATGGGGGACACAAGGCCGTCTACCACTCCTTTTTGAAGCGCGTCATAGGTTTCGGTCTGAGGCATCGCAACGGGAGTGGCCCCCAAGGCGCTCACGACTTTTGTACTTGTCCCTGTGCCTCTTATCTTCATGCCTTTCAGATCTTCCATCTTATTGACCGGCTTCTTGGTATGAAAGATGCCGGGACCGTGGCCGTGAAGGTACATTATTTGAGTGTCAGCAAGCTCTTTTGGCTTAAATTTCTCATAATACGCATTGCACAGATTAGTCACTTGAGAGCCGCTCTTGTAGCCCTGAGGAAGGTCAATGACCTCGGTGAGGGGGAACCGTCCTTTCGTGTAGCTGAGGACAGACATGCCGATGTCGGAAATTCCCTTGACCACTCCGTCGTAGCACTGGTCGGCTGGGGTCAGGGTGGCGCCTGGATACATGTTGATCTTGACAGCGCCGTTAGTCCGTTTCTCTATTTCCTTAGCCCACTCGGTGGCTAACACGGTGTGCCCGTGAGTGGCAGGAAAGAAAATGGAGTAAGTGAGCTCTACGGTTGCGCAATAACCGGGACCCGCGACCATCACCATCGGCAATAGGATCGCGAAGCACCCGCACAAAAACGCCCAAGACCGTTTCTTCAGCATGCTCTACCTCCTGGCTAAGTTTGGTAAGGATATCCGGTCTGTCACGAAGTACGTGACAACGTGACTGTGCCGTCTGAACGTATCAGGAAGAGGGAAACCTATGGTTGCTGCCTCCCACTGTCTAACGGATGGAGCAAGGACCGATAAGGTTTTTGCACGCTCTATGCCAATCTTAAGATCTTGTGACACAAAAGAAGAAAAGCTAATCATGTTGGGATCGTGAGATTTTAGTTATTAATCAATCTGTCGAGGCGGGACACGATCATTCATTGACTCGATCACAGTCGGGCTATTTCGCCCACTAAACGGAGATTAGTTGTATATCAGGTTAATATGACACAGCAATACGTGGTGGGCGAAATAGCACAAAGGAAGATCTTACGGTGGGCTATTTCGCCCAGTCCATCTTCAGAGCTTTCATCTGTCGCTGGAGCGCATATCGAGAAATACCCAAAATTCGTGCTGCAGCGCACTTGTTGCCGTCAGTCCGTTGCAACGCCAGCTCTATGAACTGGCGCCTCAGTTCCCCCATGACAGAAGTGATGGATGGAGAAGGCGGAAATTCAACAGTCCACGGTGATTTACAGTGACTTGTTTCTGCCAATTCCAAGAAATCAAGTCTCAGATCTGGCCCTTCGGAAAGAATAACTGAGCGTTCCAAGACATTCTTCAGTTCCCGTACGTTTCCCGGCCAGGAGTACTGCATCAATTTTTCCATAACTTCAGGACGAATGATCAATCCCGCCGTCAGCCGGAGTTCTCGGGCCAGTTGGTCAACGATCTGCCGTGTCAGCACTGGTATGTCTGCAAGCCTTTCACGCAAGGGCGGTACCCGGATCCCGTACACATTCAGACGAAAAAAAAGATCTCGCCGAAACTCACCCCTGGAGACAGCTTGACTCAAATCTCTATTGGTGGCGGCCATAATTCTAACGTTGACTGTCACACTTTTCTCGCCGCCAACGCGGGTGAATGAGAATGTGTCCAGGAAAGTGAGCAATTTGGCCTGTATCGGTAAAGACAGCTCTCCGATTTCGTTCAATAGCAGAGTCCCACCCTCAGCCAACTCGACGAGTCCTCGCTTGCGCCTTATTGCACCAGTGAATGCCCCCGCTTCATGCCCGAACAGTTCGGATTCCGCCAAATCTTCGGTAATTGCAGCACAATTGATGGCATAAAACGGGCCGCCGCTGCGCTTCGAGTTATTATGAATGTAGCGCGCCAGGTAGTCTTTCCCGCTGCCACTTTCTCCTTCGATGAGCACTATGAGATCGGAATTAGCGGCAACGCTGGCCCTGGCCAGTGAGGCACGCATGGCAGGGGAAAGATATTCCTCCGGCGTACCTTCATCAAGGGAAAAGATCCTGCTTCGGTCCGTTATATTTCGTGATATCCCGCATATACCAATGATCTGCCCCTCACTGTTTCGGATAGGGGAGCGAACGTCCAAGAAAGTTGTGGGCAATCCTTTCACTGGCCGGGTATGTTCTTCTTCAATCGTTTCCCCTGCCAGCACTCGTTGGTCCACCTGTCTGAGGTGCTGCCCTGCCTCCTGTCCGAAGAGCTCTTCATCGACCCGGCCAGCGATATCGCCAGCAGGCAGTTCCAGCAGATTTGCCATATATGGGTTCACCAGCGCATACTTTAGTGAACGATTCTTAATGAATATGCATTCTGTGGCCGCCTCGAAGATAGCTCTCATTCGCTCTTCACTAAGGGTCAGCGCCTGTTGGGCACGCGCCCTCTCGACAATTTCAGCTTTGAGGCGGGCATTTGCTTTCGCAAGTTCAGCAGTGCGCTCTTGGACGCGTATCTGGAGTTCGTCGCGGGCCTCTTGTAGCGCCTTCCGGGCAAGCTTTCGCTCCGTGATGTCCCTCATGAGCCCCTGATATCCGCTGACTCGGCCTTGCCCATCCAAGCGAACATTAATTGTGTGGAGGGTATCGACTTCGCTACCATCGATCCGCTTAAGCTTCAGTTCGAAATTTGTAGCGACTCCGGACCGATCCACCTTTCGCTTCATCTGAACACGTTGGCCGGGATTTGCATAAAAATCCTGAATTTTTCTGGCAAAAACCTCCTCTTTCGTTTTACAGCCGACCAAGCGAACGAATCCCTGATTCACAGCCAGGAAAGTCCCCGCCTTCGTGGTTATCACTATTCCATCGTCGGAATTCTCGAAAACAGCTTCGTGGAGCGCACCCTTTGCTTGCAGCATCTCATTCTCGAGTTTAAGCTCTCGAATCTCTCCTTCAAAGCTTTGGGCTGCCTTCGTCCACTCGCGTTCACAATCCTTCACAAGGTGGCGGATCTCAGCTGCCATCTCACGGACTTCCCCAGTCCTCTGCTGTACGGCTGTACCGGCTGCAAGCTGGTCCACTTTCTCACTGAGCTTTCTTAGCTGATCTCTGAACTTGAAACTTGGGTCATCCACATTTGTCATGGAAATCGTCCCCGCGTGAGTCACCGGTATCTCTGAAACTGGAGTTCCTCAAGATCCGAGACCTGTCGAGGAAATCACAGCTGCCCTTTCCCCGTATTATGTACCACTTGTTAAGTGAGAGGTATAGTGCGTTGACCTGCGGCGATCGGTGGAAGATCTCCGGGTTTAGTGTGGACGATCAAATCTAAGGGGTCACATCTGCTCTCGGCTCTTCTCCATTGACATGTCATTATGGGAGTGAACAAGAAATATCCTGAAACGGAGTCAGAAACGGGGTCAAATATACTCTTAACTCACGTTGCGCGTGTCACTCCATGTCATGGTGCGCCGAAATGAGCCAAGAGCAGATCGTGACCCCTATCCGTATTGACCCCTCGTTCTCTGATTAATGGGTGACCTCCTTTCTACCTTTCTAGTTTGTTAAGAGCGTGCTCCCTCTCCACGAGCGCCGGTAACCCCTTTTGTGAGAAGGGCTACGCCCGCAATAATAAGCCAGGCTGCAAGCATTTTGGCTCCAGTCCTGTTGAACGCAAAAGCGAACTTCATGCCGAATTGTTCTAAATTTCCTACAGCTAGCACGGCCATGATCACAAACCCGAACAGGGCAATCCATTTTGACAGTACTCCTGTGCGGATGATTGATATGCCAAAGAATAGTAACATCAGCGATGTGAATGTGAATTGCACATGTTCTGCCAGCGAATCACCAATGTAAGTATTCATAGCCGTGAAAATGAGATCGATCGTGTCGGTGTCATACATCCCGGATTGACGCATGACAGCTAGTTTCGGAAATAAGATACTGTAACGTATGATACCGGCATACAGTAAGATGCCCGTTATTATGCCACACACCTTTCCAAGGGATGACCATACCTCCTCTCCCGCGTCTCTAAGTATTCTCTCAAACAGAACTGAGAACAGAAGGACACATATACCAGCACCTCCAACCCCAACGTAGTATAGGTAAGGCACAATGTTTATGGTTGCGTACAATCTTTCTAGCAGTATACTCGGGTCTGCCCTGATTATTTCAGGATACCCGAACACCACTTTTAGGGCAGCAAAACCAGCTATTACGACTATTCCGCCGAAAATTGCTATGATTCCTGCTGCTGCGAAGAGGGGTCTTGGTCTCAACATCTTATTACTCCTTTGGTCTGGTGGTTTAGCTGCTAATCTATTCGTCGCCACGATTCCTCCCTGTTAAGGATACCCCTGCGGGATCCCTTAACGCAGAGTCGTATTCACTGATCGTCATGAAGGTGTTGGTGAAGGGGGTTCTCGACAAAATCAGCGACTAGAGTCACTATTGTCGTAAAAGCACCGATATCTTCCACACTGCATTTTTTTAACTCAGATCTCGCCTTTTGAACAAGTTTCTTCTCGTGTTCGCTGTGATGAAAAAGGGCCTCGACCCCTTTTTTCGTGAGATTAAGTTCTTGAACTTTCCTATCATCGGCATTAGGAGACTTCTCTAATAGTCCCTTTTTCGAAAGCTTCGATATGATTTGGGAAACAGCTCCCTTTGTGACCTTCATATCCTTAACAATATCTGATCCAGAAATGCCCGGCCTTTTGCCGATTATTTCTAAAATATGGACTTCAGCTCGGTAAAGACTTGTATTGCCAAACTGATGCGGGCTCCTTTTCCCCGTCGTCAGTACGTGTATTAAACGCTTGAATGCCAGCATGAGTTTTTCTTCTTCCGATCTCATGGGGCCTATGGTATAGCAGCTATACTAGCACTGTCAAGTTTCTTTTGCTCCACCAATTCTTTATCGAGGCGAAAACGTCAACCGTGAAGAAGCTTTCATATAGGCATAGCCGAAGCACGGATGAGCCCCACGAAGCGTGGGACACATCTGTGGCACCAAATCTCACTTAGGTCCTCTGCAATGAGCACGCACTTTCAGGTAAAGGCCGGAGTCCCGGATCTGGACCCCGGATCAAGGGAGAATGGGTGACCCCTCTTATCAAAGGGGTCAAAGGGGTCTCAAAGGGGTCACGTCTGCTCTTGACTCACATCTGAGACTAGAATTAAAGGGTTTCACGCCTCGGTGTGTCCTCTCTGTAGCTGCAGAGGCTCAGAAGTCGGCTCTGGAAAAGAGGTCAGGGAACGTCCCCCTATTTCTATTTCTCAAGAAGCGTCTCCACTCCTGTCCAATCGGGCGGGACGCCGTTCACCATGTAGTTGGCGCAGCGTTTAAGATATATTCGGGCAGCCAGGTCCCCCGGATTCTTCTCCAGCACCTGGTTGAAATGAACACTGGCTTCGGAAAATTTCTTGCCATAGTAGAGCTGAATACCGCTTTCAAATGCGGGTTTCGTTTGCTCTTTCAGGCTGGCTACGCTTTCAGGATCTCCCTCAAATACCTCATAAACGGTAACAGAATCCTCTCTTCCCATTACACGCACTTTGTCGATGAAACGATGCCTGTAGCGGTCCGATTCTTTCATCGCAGAAAGAGTCTCGTCACTCAGGCTGACGTAGGAGCCGTACATCTTGTTCAAACCCTCGATGCGTGCGGCAAGGTTCACCGCATCCGCCACAACGGCTCCTTGCATACGATCTTCACTACCGATGACGCCCAGCATGAGATCGGCACGGTGGAGTCCTATTCCAATTCCGATGGGCCCAAAACCAGTTCTCTCGCGTTCTTTGTTGTACTCGGCCACGGTCTCCTGCATTCGGACGGCTGCTCTCACAGCATCATCCGGTGTTCCAGGGAACAGGGCCATCACGCCATCTCCATAGTACTGATCTATGAACCCATTACAGTCCTTGATCACCGGACTGACTCGTCTCAGATAAGCATTGATGAAACTGAAAGCCTCCTCCGGGGTCATCTTTTCCAGCAGGGTGGTCCATCCCCGAATATCCGCAAACATGACGGTCATTTTCCGGCTCACCTGATCACCCAAACTGATTTCGAGAATACTATTCTTCTGCAGTAAATCGATGAACTCCCTCGGCACAAAACGTTCATAGACGTTGTTCAACGACGCCAGCTCTGCGGTTCGTTCTTTCACCCTTTCTTCCAGGAGTTCAGTGTACATCCGGAGTTCGTTGTTTTTCTCTGCAAGATTCTGTTTCAAAAGACTCATGGTGAGATGAGTATTGACCCTCACATGAACTTCTTCAGGTTGAAAAGGCTTCGAGATGTAGTCCACAGCCCCTGTCGCGAACCCCTTTACCTTATTGGCGGTATCATCAAGGGCGGAAAGAAAAATGACCGGGATATCCCGAGTCTCCGGATCAGATTTTAGCCGACTGCACACTTCAAACCCGTCCATTCCCGGCATCATAATATCAAGGAGAATGAGATCCGGCCTCGGTTCTGCAACAGCCATTTTGAGAGCTTTCTCTCCATTAATAGCCGCCACGATAGCGTATTGATCCTTTAGCGTCCCCATGAGGATTTGAATGTTTTCCGGGGTGTCATCCACAATGAGAACTTTGGGTTTTCTTTCACCCTCCAGCATCGTATGCCTCCTTATAGTACGTGTCCGCTCAGGATGCTTGAGGAGCCGCGGCCCTGAGGGAACGAACGCTTTGATCTATTATGACGTATGCTTCGGATAAGCTCTGCTCGGTATAGCAATTGTCAAAATACTTGTCCGATTACGATAGTGGAAGCCGTCACTTCCGGACACCGATCCAGGGTCCAGATTCGTGGATTCCGACTCCTCGCAACGGACAACCGTCGGAGCTGGCCGGAATGACGAGTGGGAGGCCCGCCGAGAGGGCTTTCATGAGTTCCCAGTCTCGTCCTTCCAGACGGACATTATCTTGGCAACTTCTAGTGCAGCTATGGTTCCTCTTTGTTCAAGGTATCCTTATCTCCAGCACAGAGAAATCATCCTCAAGAGTTTCTGAGCCTGCGATTTGCCGTACGTGCGCCCATAGATCATCCATGGTCGATTTGCCCCTGTCACCTGAATCCTCCAAGTAGGCCTTCAGGTCGTCTAACTCCCAATATGCGCCGTTTTCATTCATGATCTCGTATACGCCATCGCTAAAAACATAGAGTCTAGCCTCAGGTTTGATCTCGACCTGGTCATATTCGAAATCTATGCCGTCCAGACCACCCAAAAACAGGTTCGGAGTTCTCAGTTCTCGAATCTCTGACCTGTTCCCCGGCATATCCTGCATCAACAGGGCTGGTGGATGCCCACCGCTGGCATAGGTCAAAAGGCGAGAAGAGCGATTGTACACGCCGTACCATATGGTGAAATACATGTCCTTATGGTATTCCATGGGAAAAACCGCATTGAGGCCCGCCAGAACCTGGTCTGGCCTCCGAAAATTGGTGTTTTGCAAATTCTCGGATCTGAGGACGTTGAGCACGGACACTGAATGGAGCGCTGCTCCCACTCCATGTCCGCACACGTCAATCAGGTAAATCGCGAACGAATCTTCATCGAGCCAATGGTACCCTAAAGCGTCTCCTCCAAGGCTGGTGCATGGCACAAAACGCCAGTCGGCCTGCAGTGGTCCCTCCGTGATTGGTTGCGGTAGTAGGAACTTGACATATTCGGCAGCCTCAGCAAGTTCGCTATTGAGCATCCCGAGCACAGTCTCGAGCTTTGCCCGCTGAATTGCCTCAAGGTCACGCAGTATCTTTAACTCCAGGTGGGCTTTCACCCTCGCTTTGACCACAGGGATGCTAAACGGTTTGGTAATATAGTCCACTGCGCCCAGCTCAAATCCTAAGGTCTCGTCTTCCACCTCGGTTTTTGCCGTGACAAAAATGATCGGGATGTCAAGCACTTGCTCCTCGGCTTTGAGTCTGCGGCAGACCTCGTATCCGTCCATGCCGGGCATCATGATATCCAGGAGAATGAGATCCGGCCTCGGTTCTGCCATAGCCATTTTGAGAGCCTTCTCTCCATTGATTGCTGCCACAATTGTATACTGATCCTTCAACGTCTCCATAAGCACCTGGATGTTTTCCGGCGTGTCATCCACGATCAGCACTTTGGGTTTTCGCCCGACTTCCACCATCGTTTCCCTTCCTATAGCTATATTTCCAGCTTCTCGGCGATGGTCTCCACGCTTTTCAAAGCACTGTCCGTGTCAAAGCTTTCGACTTGCTTTTCCAGCCGTTTGAATTCTTCATAAACCGATGAATTCGCCAGGTGGTGATTCAAAGCTTCAAGCCGGTTCATGGCTTCGGTCAGATCGCTCTCCAGAAGCTGAGCTATTTCCTGGAGCAGAGTTTTTACTACTTCCTTATCGACATGCACCTCCGCCGCGGGCTTCTCGGGCCCTTGCTGAGCGGCCATGCTTGCCTCGAAAACTCTTTATCCCATCCATGACCACCTTCAACTGAGAACCGAACTCTGTCATGGGATGATCCAGGCTATCTTTGCCTTCCTTAATCGCCTTTTCCAACTCGGCCGCAGCACGGTAGAGGCTCTCTCCCCCCAGGTTTCCGGAGACTCCTTTTACCGTATGAGCAAGTCGGGCTAGCGGTGTCCACATCTCCCGATTGGAGAGCCGCCTTGATCTGCTCAACGGCGTTTTCCTGTCCGTCCTTGAACTTGCACAGGAGTTTCGTATAGAGCTGCTTGTTTCCGCCTACTCTTCCTAGGCCGGAGGTTATGGAAAT
This sequence comes from uncultured delta proteobacterium, assembly GCA_963786905.1. GTDB lineage: Bacteria > Desulfobacterota > Desulfomonilia > Desulfomonilales > Desulfomonilaceae > CAWBBA01. The sequence goes on from CAWBBA010000044.1 coordinate 126,014, forward strand.
CCCGGGTAACTCAGAAGGGAGGACGTCCTCCACCTCCTTAGTTTCACTCAACGACTCACACACGCCTTCAGATGTCTCCCGCTTGCCCGGCTTTATCCATTTTACCAGTGCGGATATGAGCTGATCCGGATCAATGGGCTTGGTCACATGATCGTTCATACCGGCTTCAAGGCTTTTCTCTCGGTCACCCGCCATGGCGTGGGCGGTCATAGCGATGATCGGCAAATCCTTGAACCCCTCGTCCATTCGAATCTCCTGGGTCGCCTCAAATCCCCCCATCACCGGCATTTGTATATCCATGAGCACCACCTCAAAGTTCCCCGCCCTGACCATCTCCACAGCCTCTTTTCCGTTGTTGGCAATGCTCACAACCAGTCCCGCTTGCTCCAATATTTCCTTAGCCACCTGCTGGTTGATTTCATTGTCTTCCGCCAGCAACACCATTGCCCCGCGAATATTTCGCAGCCCTTCCTCATCAATGCAGCTCACCCGAGCCACAGCCACACCCTCTGGAGCTTCCTTCCCAAAAGCGACCATGATCGAGTCAAAAAGCACGGATTGCCCCACGGGCTTAAGAAGAAAGCCGTCGACCCCCACGTTCTCGGATTTCTGCATGACCTCTTCACGACCATAGGCAGTTGCGATTATAATCTTGGGCTTCTCAGGCAGGCTCGGATGCTTCTTGATCAACGCGGATGCTTTGATCCCGTCCATACCAGGCATCTTCCAGTCCATTACGACCAGCCTATAGGGACTGGCTTTGGCCTCTTTCTCCAACTCCGCTATTCCCTCCTCGGCCGAAGCTGCAACGGTTACATCAAAACTCATCGTTTCCAGCAAAGACTGTAGAATTTCCCTGGATGATGCATTGTCGTCTACCACCAGAACCCGCATTCCTCGCAGGTCGACTGATGGCTCCAGGCGTCTCCTTGAGAATTTCCTCGCCAAACCGAATTTTGCCGTGAATATGAACTCGCTCCCTTTTCCAGCTTCGCTTTCGACCCAGATCTCCCCTCCCATCATGTTGACCAACCGCTTGGAGATGGTAAGCCCGAGACCTGTCCCTCCGTATTTTCTCGTGGTGGACATGTCTGCCTGGCTAAAGGCCTGGAAGAGTTTCCCCTTCTGCTCTTCCGTCAGGCCGACCCCGGTGTCTCGAACGGAAAACTGGAGCATGACCCATTCGTCTTGTTTTTCCACCAGCTTGGTAGAGATAACGATCTCACCCTCGTTCCGTGAATTTCACAGCGTTGTTGCACAGGTTGATCAGAACCTGCCCCAGCCTGAGCGGGTCACCTACCAGGGCAAGTGGCACATCCTGCGGGGTATCCATCAGGAACTCCAGCTCTTTCTCATGAACCTTCACTCCCACCACGGTAGATACATTGTCGAGGACTTCGTCCAGGCTGAAATCCACGGACTCCATCTGCAACTTTCCCGCTTCGATCTTGGAGAAATCCAGGATGTCATTGATGATCCCCAGAAGGGAATGTGCGGAGCGCTGTATTTTTCGTCAGATAGTCCGCCTGCTTGGGAGTCAGCTCAGTCTGAAGCGCCAGGTGGGCCATTCCAATCACCGCATTCATCGGTGTCCTGATCTCGTGACTCATGTTGGCCAGAAAATCAGATTTCGCTTTGGTGGCTTCCTCAGCTATCTCCTTGGCGCGGCGCACCTGCTCTTCGGCGAGCTTTCCGGGCGGTTATATCGGTGACGAGTGCGAAAGAGCCCTTTTTAAGTCCTTTTTCGTCAAGAAAAGGGGTGGCATTGAACAGACAGGGCACGTTCACTCCGTCAGACCTTTGCAGGCAAATCTCATAGGCCCCTGACATTCCTTTCTTTCTTTTTTCGAGCTCGTCTAGAAAAATCAGGCGGTTTTCTTCATCAACAAAATCAAAAATCTGATGGCCGATTATCTCTTCCTGCGGCCTGCCCAGGATCCCGCATAGGGCGGGGTTGATAAGCAGAGTGACGGCGTCGTTGTCAACCATCCAGACTCCCTCGATGGCGGTCTCCAAAATTGTGCGGGTCCTGCGTTCACTCTCAGCAAGTGCCTGTTCAGCTCGACGGCGGTCGGTGATATCTCTAAAGGTGATCACAGACCCGACAAGAGAGCCGTCCTTATGGACAGGGTTGCTGGAATAAGCTACGGGAAAACTCGTGCCATCTTTTCGCCACAGCACTTCACTATCGATATGGCTGGCGGTTCCATCTGAAATGGACTTGTGCATGGGACAGTCTTCTCGCGGATATGGAGAACCATCCTCATGAGCATAGTGAATGAGGCTGTGGAGCTCCTTGCCCTCGAATTCATCCGGCGAGTATCCGAGCATCCGACAAGCCGCAGGATTGACAAAAGTCATCTTGCCGTCCAGGCTCACACCGATGATCCCCTCGTCTGCAGATTCAAGGAGCAGCCGGGTGCGTTCTTCCGAAACTCGCAGCTCTTCGGTGCGATCCTTGACCAACTGCTCCAGATGATCCCTGTATCGCGCGATCTCGCTGCGGGCCATTTCTGCATCTTCGGCCAGGCTCAAAGCCGCGGCCTGGCTGCGGCGCAGTTCCTCGGCCCTCCTTTTTAGGTCCTCGGCTGCCTGTGAAGCGCGAATTCGGTCTAACGTGAGGGAGCCCACGATCTTGGCGAAGCCTGACAAGAAGCCGAGAATGCTGGGCAGCTTCTCCTCGGACATCATTGGCACTTCCTTGATGGATGCCAAATAATCCTCTTCATCGTAACCGAGGTCTCGAGCCTGGCGACGGAAGAAGTCCAGATCAGGTTCCTGCAAGTGGAACTGGCCGATGAGAATATTGGCCAGATGCTTCCCGTCTATGATCAGCGGCGAAGCCGCGTCCGTCAGGCCATTTTTGCATTGATAAATGGTGAAATCCTGACCTTCCTCGAGTCTGGAACCCAGTATTGAGTCGCTTTCGGCACAGCGTTGAGAGGAAATTTCGCCAACACGATGGAATTGGGTGCAAGCTCGCCGAAAGTTTGCGAATGCCAGCAGGTTGCCTTTGAGGTCTGATATGGCTGAGGCAACCCCTACTGCGTCGCAGAAGTTGGCTGAGAAGGAGTCTGCAAGTCCTCAACATGCAACAAGTCCGAGACCTGCAATTCTTCAGGCTCGGAGCCTGACGCCTTCATCTCGATCCGCTCATGGACTGGACCAGATTGTCCAATGCCTCATCTTTTTCAATCCGGTCCAAGGATCCGTAAGGCAGCGGGTTTGCCGGCAGCCTGGGCCAACTCGTTGGCTTCTTTCTTCAGGTCAAGAATCCGCTGTTCCCTGGCCATGACCAGGCGATTGAATCGCTCGAATTCCAGGATTCTTTCCTGCAATTCAGATTGAGCAGGGCCGTCCCTTTTCTGGGCTCTATCGCCGATTCTTCCGTGTCGACGGCCAACGGCTTTTCTTCAAGGGGAAGCGGTTCTGGTCAGTCATGGTGGACTCCGAAAATTGTTCGACGATTCAGATGACCTCATGCAAGATAGTTGGAAATCGCCAAATTGCGTGTTGCCTCATGAAATCTTATCATGGTTGCCATGGATCTACAACGTCACGGCGCACATTCTCATGGTCTGTGAAATGGGGTTTTCAGGCACGCTATGGACCCGATGCTGAAGTGGCTAAAAAAAGACGGCTTTCAAAAAGCGGGGGAACAGTCTGCGGGGTAAAATGGGCGGTTACAACTGGCAAACTGACTCTGGGAAGCTGGTAGTCCCAGGGGGTTTCGAACCCCCGTCTCCGTCGTGAGAGGGTCATGACATAGGATTCAGCGTAACCTCTAAAACCCCCATAAATAGCGCCGTAAAAGGCTTTTACGTGCGATTAACCGCATTGTAAATGGTAGCCTTTTTGTTAACCCGAGCAGGTTGAGGGCTACCGCGCTGGCTACCATAGAACTTGCCTTGAAGAATTCGTGTAACTGATCCCGGTGGAGCGTCAATAAGCCCGCGGCCCGGGGGAGGTTTCGGTAAGGGTCTACACGCAAGATTGAGCTTGACCGATGGAACGATGGCGATGTACACTTAACACTAGGAAACAAGGGGACTTTTTCATCAACGTGACGACGGTTTTGCCTGCGTCCGGTCGCGTGGGACTCCTGCGGATACCTTTTAGGGGTCAGCGGAGCTATCCGTCCACCAGTCACGGGTGCCAAAACGGACAACAGAAGGCTGAATATTGCCGGATCTCCATGTTAGGCGATTGGCTTTCGACCCGGTTCCCAAAACATATTCTGTTTTGTGCCCATAGATTTTACGGAAGGGAACACTAAATGCCGGGAGAGAAAATGTGAAAGTGCCTTATTATTTCCACGGACGGTGCTGAAACAGATGGCTCACAAAATTCCTGGCAACCTTTTAACGACCGCCATGGCCGTGATGCCGCATACCGACGTGTCGCGCGCTCTGGACATGGCCCTGTCATTGGACGTGCCCTTCTGGCCGCAATTGCCAAACTACAGCTACTATGAAGACATGTATGTGCAAGCGGCGGAACATTTTCCCGGCATCATCCTGGATATGGACAAACGGACGCTGCGTTTTTCAATGGACAAATTCGCCGAGGAGCTGGAAGAGGCGTTGCTCCGTTTTGATGACCCGACCTATTTTGACGTCAGCGAGACCTACTCGGCGGTATACCATCGATTTCTGGCACTGGACCTCAAGGACAGGCCGGCCATTCGGGGCCAACTGGAAGGGCCGATCAGTTTCGGATTCAACATACTGGACCAGGATGACCGCCCCATTCTCTTTGATGACACCGTACGGCCCTTCATGCTTGATTTCATGGCCAAACGATTGAATGTTCAGTTGGAGCGGCTCAAACAGCGCAATGCCAATGCCTTCATGTTTGTGGATGAACCGGGATTGCAATTCCTGTTCTCGGCCATGGCGGGATATGGCGACTTGAAGGCCAAGGGCGACCTGGACCAATTCTTCACCCAGGTGGACCGGCCCCGGGGCATTCATCTCTGCGGCAACCCGGATTGGGATTTCCTGTTGAATCTGGACTTGGACGTGCTCTCCCTGGACGTTTACACCAATGCGGAAATTTTCGCCTCATACGCCGCCGCCATCAAAAAGTTTCTTGATCGGGGCGGCGTCATCGTCTGGGGAATCGTGCCCACGGGTTTCGAAGCGTTCGCCCAGGAGGAGATCCCCTCTTTGGTCCAGCGTCTCGAAAACGTTTGGGAAATCCTCTGGTCCAAGGGCATTGATCGGCAACAACTCATCGCCCGCTCCATGCTTTCCCCAGCTACGTGCTGCCTGGTCAACCCGGACAAGGAACGCACCGTGGAGAGCGCTTTCGCAGCGGTGAACCGGATGGCGGACGTGTTGAAAACGAAATATCTATGACGGCACTTCGGCAAAACATTTCTTGCGATTTGGCGTACTTGGTTGAGCCGACGCAAAGACAAAACCCATTGACTAAACTAGACTCAAGCATAATGAAGCTTGATCCGGGAATGGGGTCAAGTCTGCTCTTGACTCACGTCGCGCGTGTTAGTCGATGTCATGGTGCGCGAAATGAGCCAAGAGCGGATCTGACCCCTTTTCCTTTTCCCCTTTCAGTCGGGTACGACCGCGTCATTTCTCATTTCTTGGGTCCCTCTCTGGATGAACCTCGCATATAATGGTTCCCGTGCCCGAGCGCGAATGAGGGCGCTCCGGATCGCGGAAATCCCCTTCTGGAGATCCTTTTCGACTTCGGACATCTTCTTGTTTAGCCAAGAAAGGTTGCTATAGTTGGACGCTTTCCAGCGAATGTGGCCTATACCAACAGGCTTTGTTTTCGGCACGGCCTCAAGGATGGGGTCTAATGTACGACAACGCTCGGACCCAGTTCGTTTCTCTCTGTTGGCAAAAAACACACGGCTCATACACGCAAGGAATGTGCGACGGGCATTTGACGCCAGGATATCCTGATTCTTATTCACAAAATCTATCGCCTCAGCCATCCACTTGCCCACTATAGATGGCGCTTCCGATGACCACTCCTTGATATGAGCTGATGACGTCACCGGCATTCTCGATCAAAACCACGTCCACGTTCACGCCTTTGGCACACAGTTCCTTTCCAATGGCATCAGCGACTCCCCCAGTGGAGCCATGCTTACTGGCATAGGTGACCAATACGCATCTTTTTCATCTTGCCTACACATCTTCCTTCGGAGGACTTGATGTCCACTGCATGGCTGACGCCCACACCTAAGGTGTGCCAAAACGAGCATTGCCAGTAATGACGCTGACGGACGGCGACGGGATTATCCCGGCGGCTGATTCTCCAGAAGGTCACTTTCGTCGATTTCCACGAAAATACACCTTTTTCCCGTTACTCACCGTCCAGGCCGGAATTATACTCAGTAACTCAGGGTCAAGTCTACCCTTGGCTCATATAGGCTCAACATCATTAATCTGCCTCTCGGCCTTTCAGTGCGCCAGAGGCTCGAGAACGCCGTCCAGCGGCTCGAATAGCATCTTCAACATGAGCCAAGAAGCGTAGCAATACCTGACCCGCTAACACACGGCTTTCATCACTGCCTGATAATAACCGACTGCATAAACAGGAACGCGTATTGTTATCTCACAATGTTCAGGGCGATAGCCTGCTAGACATCTCTTTCGCCTCTGAACTAACATAGGCTGCTCTGATGGAGTTAAAGAAAACCATTGCGAATTGGTATCCAGTACAGCCACCACACTCTTTCTAAGGTCATACAAATATATAGCGCCATCGTCAGCCCAGATGAGTCGTGAGATTGTCAATCACTTTTCTGGGGTTCTTCCAATGATGAAGAGAATAAGTGGCTGTATATTAAATCGAACTAACCCAACTTCAGTTGGCAGCTCTTTCTCAGCTGCATCGCCTTTAATGAATTTGATATGGTTTTGAAATCCCTTCTTTCTGATGTTTTCCTCGCCCAGGGTTACCATATCGGCAGAAAGTTCAAGAGCTGTAATCTCAACTTTTGGATTGTTTTGTGCAACGATCATAGCAAGATTACCCAGTTCCGGCACCAACGTCAAGATATTTCCCCTGAATATCCAAAGATTCAAGATTGTTCGAAGAAGGCACGATATCTCAGTCCTCGATTTCTGGGCCTTTTCGACGTATTTCTTGGCTGCTTCTAATCCGAAAAAGAAACTTCTTCCTCGGTGCATTTCAGCTTTCCTCTCAAACATGGTTTTCTTCCATTTTATCCGGAATTAAGCGGCGATCTTGCGATTCTTGGGCCCATAAGGTTGAATGAGGGGTCAGGGGATGATTGCCTGTACCAGAATCGTGCGGTGCTCAGTCTCACTCGCGGCCCTACGAACTCAGAGCCGGCCTACGTCGTGCTGGACAGATAAAGTCCCTTTGTGGTTGTTCGAATCAGGGATCCGTGTCATTGAGGAGTCCACCGGACTTTGCTACTCGTGCGGCTTGCCGCCGGAAGCGCTGCGATCTGCGGGCGGCACCTTCTGGGAACCAGATTCCTCGATCGAATGGAATCGATCACGCCACTCTTTGGCCTGGTCCGGCTTCAATATAGCTGTCAACGTCTTCCTTTGCCTTTTCAAACTCCTTGTCCGCTTCAGGCTGAATCCGCCGGAGCAAGGCCTCGATCTTCTTCTGGCGCTCGGTGAGAATCGCTTTGACCTTCGCTGCCTTGATTCTCGGTCAGATCCAGCTTGCCACGCATGCGATCAGTTATCCGTTGAGGACACTTTTCAGGGTGTTGAATACGCATGAAGAATGATGCGCTTCATCACGACCAACGGTTCCCCCGGTCCCGATTGCAATGCCGCAGAGCAGAATGGATAGTCCAAGCAGAAAGGATGCGCCAACGCTTCTTCTCTCTGAGGCAATGCTGAGCACCGACGCGGAGAAACCGGACGCTTGCGTAACGTCTTTCACAGTCATAACGTCACCCCTCTCAAAAGCGAAGAAGCAGCGATCAATGATAGATCCAACCACACATCGAAGGACTGTCACGGCCAAAATACAGGCGGTAACTGCCGCTACCGACGCGCAAAGGCGGCAATCGCAATCAGAGGGGCAATCGATTTTGCTACGTCCTGAGCAACGTTTATGGCTGCAATCGCTTCGCAAGGCTCACGGAGCACTTCCAGGCGCCCGGCTTGCGATTGGCCGCTGCTGCCAGTTTCCCGAGATTTCAAGCTTGTTCATCGCTCCACCTCCAGGCCCACTGGCTTCGAACAATTTTTTGAGCTTGTTACGGGACTTGGTTTGAGCCGCAAAGACAAAACCCATTGACTAAACTAGACTCAAGCATAATGAAGCTTTATCGGAATCGGGTTCGGGAATGGGGTCAAGTCCTCTTGACTTACATCGCGCATGTTAGTCGATGTCATGGTGCGCGAAATGAGCCAAGAGCGGATCTGACCCTTCTGCAGTTAGGAGCCTGGCGGGGTCCACCAATCTTTGTCAGGGAGACTTTTATAGGGGCCGGCTTTTAGTAATCATGATTGCCACGGGTCAACCGGATGAACACCCGTGGCCATTATCGGGAAGTCCCTTAGGGACTTTCTCACAGCTCCAAATGAGCCAAGAGACGCGGCCGGCCCCACTGGACAGGAGGCTACCGGCGCCAGCCCTGTCCATAGTAACCTGTGCCATAACCGCCGTAATGTCCGCCGTAATACCCCGGGTAGCCGTATCCGCCGTACCCGCCGTATCCGCCGTATCCAGGCCATATCCGCCGTATCCGCCGTATCCGGCACACCGGTACCAGGCACCGCCGGAACCAGGACCGAACACCTTGTTCGGTATACCGGGCACCGGCCACTTGCTGACCGTGTAACCCCAACACGTGCAAGCGCCAAATGCCAGCATCGCAAGGATTGTAAAAATTATGGTGGATTTTTTGACCATACCCTCATCCTCCTTTCCACTAGGACCATTCTTGTCATGAATTGGTCCCCTTTGGGGTTCCTGCTAGATAATCACTAACTAATTTGGAAGTCAATGGATGTCGAAAAGCGTTTCCCATTCCTTTTTCACTGCTGGCTGTTTTTGGAAATGCCCCACGTCACTCTTTTGTTGGGACTTGCAGAGGGCGCAAAGGGGTCACATGGTACTCTTGGCTCATGATTAAGACTCCCCTCGTCGAAAGTTGGGTTTCACAGCGCGGATGCGAAAGGGAAGAATGTTTGAATTGCCGAAAGGCGTCGCTGATTCAAATCCTCTCCGGCTTACCGGAGAACAGGAAAAAGGTCGTCCGCAGGATGGCCTTTTCTTTTGTTGAGAGGGGAAAAGGGCTAGTCCGTTCATGGGTCCTGCCCTTTACCTGTGTATGGTCCCCATGTAACTCCGGTTCACAATGAGCCAAGACGAGACTTGACACCTATATCAAGACTAAATAGCGCCGTAAAAGCCATTTCTACCGATTAACCTCTTTGCAACTGGTAGCCTTTCGGTAGCCTTTTTGTTAACCCGTGCAGGTTAAGGGCTTTTACGCTGGCTGTCATGGAGTTTACCTTCAAAAATTCGCGTAACTGGTTTCTGGCGGACGTCTATAAGCCCGCGGGCCCCGGAGTGTTTCGTTAAAGGTGTGCACGCAAGATTATGCTTGACCTATCGAACGATGGCGAGATACAGTTAACACTAGGAAACAAGGGGCTTCTTCGTCAACGTGACGACGGTTTTGGCACCCTAGAGTTTTGTGGGGGAAAATACGGAGCGCTCTTAGGGGACGGGATCCCACGTTTCGAACGCTCGTCGGCCCAAACACCCCCAAAAATGGCGAGGCCGCCGCATAATTTCGGTGCGGAAGTGTCAACCTGAACACTAATGATTGAGAGAGCGTCCGTGGTCTAGAAAGAAATGTGTAGTCAAAAAATACAACTTCCTGTCAAAGACGTCGTAAATGACATTCTTAATGGATTAACAGATCTTGAACTGATGACAAAGTACAAGATTTCGTGGGCTGCGGATCTCCACAAAGTTTTTGACAGACTCATTATGATGGGAGTTGTAGAAAAAGATGAAATAAAATATAGGCTTCCTGAAGGTTGGAAGGTGAAATGGAAAAAAGACCCGAAGCCGAATATAGAAGAGAAGATAACAAATCTTGATGCTAGGGAAGCACCAAGAAACAAATTTTTTGGTAGTGTTGAAATCTGTGATATGACTGCGCACGCCTGTTCGTATAGGCTTGAAATCAAGGACATTTCCGAATTTGGACTCATGGTGGCCCCTATCAAAATTCTCAAGAACGACGTGCGAGAGTTTTTAATTAAACCGACTCATTTGGAAGACGTTCAGACCATTTCTTTCGTTGCAGAGTGTCGTTGGACAGACGGAACCAGAGCAGGATTCAAAATAATAAGTATTTCTCCTCCTAACATGAGGGAACTTCAAAAGCTTATTAAGATTTACTCCTTTGAGGCTTAGCTCCGCGTGTGGATATGGAATGTGGCGAGAGGCCGTCATAATGACTCCCCGAAATGCGATGGAATGGTCGTGAGGTGTTTGCGATCCATTTGTGCGGATTGCCTTGCCGCCGAAGAATTGCAGTAATTCATGTAGAAAAGATGGGCCATGATGAGAGGCCCCGGGACATCCTCTCGATTTGGGTCGTGGAACCTTGACTGAGTGGAAATGAAAAAAGCAATATCGTATGATATTATTGATATTGGTTAATCCTAATAAGGTGCCTTTGGGGTTTGGGGACGGTCATGCAGAAGCCCATTATAGATGCGAGGCAGGCTCTCCAGGACATCCAGTCCGGGATGGACGATTCCACGCTCATGAGAAAATACAATCTTTCGACTAAGGGCCTGAAGAGCTTATTTAGCAAGCTTGCGGCCGAAGGGTTGATCAGAGAAATCAATCCAAGAGAATTGATCAGGGACATAGGGCTCGGAATGAGCGATGCGGATCTCAGGGGAAAATACAAACTGTCTTCCGTCGGACTGGACCGATTATTAAAAGATCTCCAAGACTTTGGACTATTGCCTGTTGCTCAGCATCCGCAAATCCGGCGCGACAAAGTGACCATAGTTATGGAGAAAATTGTCAATGATATCAGGAGAAGAGTTCCCGAAATTCAGTTGATGGCGAAATACGATTTGTCCGCGGCAGGGCTTCAGCGCGTGTTTCAGAGGTTGTTGGGTGCTGGAGCTATCGCACCGTCAGAGCTTCTTGAAATCTCGTTATCATCTGATGACACTGCCAGGATCTCAGAAACCCGCAGAGCAGTTAGATGCTATCCTGTCTTATCGTTACGAGTATGTGAGGTGGGAAACAGTCCATTCGAAGGCATTGTCCGTGACATCACGGAGACTGGTGTTGGCACAGCTGGATTGCGCGTGAGTGAAGGGGAAGAAAAGCACCTTTTGGCTAGTGTCGATCATTGTCTGGACATCAAACCATTCCTGTTCAAGGCTGTATGCAGATGGTTTGAAAGTGAGAAGTGGACCTCGCGGTGTCTTGCGGGATTTGAAATGACTGAAATATTCGAAGAAAGCCTGAGAAATCTACAGGAATTCATACGGTTGGCCACAGTTACGTTCGAGCACCCGCCAAATTTTGCTCGAGGGTGAGTACAGGCACGACCCCCTTGTGAAACGGGGGGCAAAAATAGCTTTAGGCTCACTTCGCGGCTGGGGGTATTTTGGGCGCTGTCCTGTAGAGTTGACGAAGAGGGGAAGAGCTAGGGCGGGAACATGAGTCCTCTTTCCCGCAAAAGTAGGGAGACCTGCACGATACGGGCTATCAGCTAGCCATTTCTTTTTCGACAAAAGCCTTTGTTATGATGCTATCTGACAAGGTTGTCCGCTCATAAAGCTGCATGTCAGTGATCAGGTTGGCATCGAGCAGCTTTCTCAATACCAGTTCCAACTGGTTTGGGGTCAGGTTATATCTTTCCATCAAGAAGGCGTCACCCATACCCTCAAGCACATCAGCCGCAATTGCTTTTCCGTTAATGGTTCTTTTGGCCATGTCAATCCCCCGTAGAGAGGCAAGTATAGTCACTTTAGCACATCCTTGAAGCCAAAGGGAATGCCACGGGCATGAAAAAGTTATCGGGCGTTCCGCTAGTGTGGACATTATTGGAGCCCATCTGTCTCAAGCTTTCGGCTCCTTGTGTGTCAGACTGTTTGTCTGGGGGCAGAAAATGGAAAATGGGTCAGAAAATGGGTCAAGTCTGCTCTTGACTCACGTTGAGCGTGTTATTCGATGTCATGGTGCGCCGAAATGAGCCAAGAGTAGATCTGAGCCCTTTTCCCACAGAGACTGTACGCAGCAACACGGCAGTACCCTCAGCAAGGAAACGAATCTTTCCTTGCCCCAGGGTACTTTTTCCCCTTGACAGAGGGCCTTTTAATGGGCGACCCCTTATTCTTTTCATTCGAAAAGCCACCTGAGAACGATTCTGAGCGACGTTCTTGTAGGAGTAGGCTTAGGCATGATCATTTCCCCAACATTTGGGTAAGGATAGCCTAATAGTGGTTTATGGAGCTAAGAAGCCTGTATGGAGTATCGCACTTCAAAACTTCATGCGGGCAGCATGGGGCTACGCGAGATCAGGAGACACAACAAGTTGCTTGCAGGCCTGTCGATACTACTCTCCTCGAGGAATGCCTCGTAGAAGTCGTAGCGGAGTTCATCGTGGTAGCCCCACCCAATGTCGCTGGAGGAGGTCATGATATATTCCAGACGTTTCCTGAAGTCAGGGCGCTGCTCAGTCGGAAGGCTCAATACTTTCTCAATGGTTCGCCTGTACATGAGATTCAGGGCGTTGTAGAATCCCTCATCAATGTCACCAAATTCCACGGTAAAGCTGTTCCCGCATTCCACAAAGAAAGTCATCAACTCCGCCTCACCGAGCGGGTCTCCGACAGCCTTGGAGTAACGCCTGATTGCTTCTTTGGCTTTTGAGATCTGAACGGGCTTGTTCTTGTAAACGTCTGGATACATGCATTCCCGTATCGTTTTCTTGTACGGGGCCAGTGGATCGTCCCCAACCTCGAATCGAGCATGGAGAAACTCTCGATTTTCCTTGGATAACCGATAGAGATCTCCAACCAACTGGACGAGCTGCTTCTGGTCCAAGCTGACAATCTTGCGTTTCACGTCTGACCAAACCGGCCTATGCTGCTTCCGTGTAACCATGAGTCCTGTCCTATCTTCTCCTTGCACAGATAGTGAGACTTCCTCAACGTGATTGAAGTTGGACTTTGGTTGCCCGCTGGTCAAGCACAGCCCTTCCCCTGTGCAAATACCCCGCACCCGTTCTCAGGGCAAGAAATGCGGCTCGTCTCGGATGGCGGTCAGGCATTCGTCCACGGAGAGGTCGTAATGGATCACATTCCATTGGCCGTGTGTGACGCATGTACGCCAGGTTGAATTTACCGTCTCCCTCGTAACCCATGCGGGCGAAACGACTCTCGAACGTGGGGGAGATAGCGTCGGGATGAGGACAAGCGTAAATCGCGCAGAAATAGAAATAGCTCTGGTACCAACGGGTGAATAGTTCGGTAACGTAGTTGAATTCAGGATTCTTGGGCGGCGGCTTTACGTGTGAGGGGTTCAGATGCTCGTCGATAAGCTTCTTGGACTTGGAGGAGACCTCGGCCTTCAACCCATCGGGCACCTGTGGCTTCTTGGGTTTGGGTGGGCAGTACATCCAGACTTTGCGACGCTTTGGCCATGCTCCATTTCCTTGATGTTTGCATTCGGCTCGGACTCTATCATGTGGAATTCCGGGGACACCTTACTTAATTCGGCAGACTTCCGTGCCTCCTGACGTGGCGGTCATGATCTTTCGGCGAGAAACCCGGACTCATCTCCGTAGTGAAAGTAGATCCGACCCCGCAGCCGGTCACCACTCTCTAATACCGCCCATCCTCTGCCAAAGACTTCATCTCCTTCGTCCTGGCCCACGAAATGAGAACTCGATCCGCTCCTGTCTCCCCCACCTTTTCGATGCGGCAGTCCAGGTCGCATTCAACTGCTCCGAAGTGAAGTTCGCCTCTGTTCTTTTTCTGAAAAGTGATGTGTCCTTCTCCGATAAGGTCGATGAAATCCTTGTCCCATTGTTCCATTTCGAGGATACGCCATCTTCCGAGATACGGATTCGGGATTTTTTTCATGAACGGCCCCCACCAAGGACTGGCCATATGGAGGAACTGTCTTCCTGGAACAAGGCCGGGCGAGCCGGCTGCCATGCGACTGAAACTGGAGGCGGCTGTCTTGGCCTTGCCTTAACGCGCCGGGGTGCTGGTAGTCCCAAGGGGTTTCGAACCCGTGTCTCCGCCGTGAGAGGGCGGTGTCCTAGGCCTCTAGACGATGGGACCGCAGAATTGTTGAATACCAAGCGTAGAGCCTATTGTCAAGCCCGTATTCAAGCGACGGACCCACTCAGATGTGGAGAGAACAGCGGAAATGCAAAATATAATCGTTACCGCAGAGGTCGCTGAGATCGCGGAGAAGAACCCAAGTATGGCATTTCCCTTAAGATCGTCCGCAACAGTTCGCCCGGACGATGCGATCGAACCAGCATGACCTGTCAATCACAACGGAGCATGAAAGTGCTGCGCGAGGGTCTGGTGCCACGGATGTGTTCCGCCCCGCGGGGCTCATCCGTGCTTCCCGGTCATCATTTTATGTCTGACGGTTACCTCCCCGGCAAGAGAATCTGACGCTATCGGCGTACCGCTGGACCCGTCGCCGCACGGATGAACCTTCGGCACATCCGTGGCACCAGATATCCGTCGACTCCTGTATAACGGTTGCGCACTTTCAGGCGAAGGCCGGGACCCAGGCCATTCAATCCCTGGATTCCGGCTTTCGCCGGGGTGACGGACGAATACACAACCAGTCGTTATTGTTGGCAATCGCGACGACCATTTCTCGGCGCTCTCTGCGGTAAAATATCAATATTCCAAATCTTGTTTTTTCCCTGTAAGATTGATTTTGAGGATCGAGACCGCAAAGGAGCTGACGGTGGAAGCGAGATCAAAGGGGAGGGGATTCAAGTACAACGAGCGATTTCTGGAATTCATCAAGCTCTTTGCCAAGATCGGGTCAGATTCCAGGATTTTCCCAAAGAAATGCAATACGTGCGGCACCGTGTACCGCAGTTTTCCCGAGTACATACACAACACCTCCCCCACTGCCCACTGCCTTGAAGAATACGGCAATGCCGTGGATCCAAATTTCACAATGCAGTACAGGAACTGCGATTGCGGAAGCACCCTTACCATAGCGTTTACGAAAGAGATTTATCCCTTGCTGGACAGGTTTTGGGAAATGATTGGCAAGGAATCCAAACAGACCGGAAAGCCTGTCCAGGAAGTGGTCACGGAATTCCGCGAGCAATGCAACCGCTATGTAGTGGACCAAGAGGAGTCTTAATGCGGTGAGATTGTGGGAACCTTCTTTGTGTGAAGAAGGTTCCCACAATCCTTCCTCGTTTCAAAGCAAACTGGTATCGGATGCCGGTGGGCAACCATTGCTTGAACCTCGGGTTCGTTCCGGTCATGAATTCGGCGATCCGCGCTGATCGCTGGTCTCTCGTCACGTAGGATTTGCATCCTTTTAGAGTGTCCCCTCATCTAAGTAGGCAAATGGCGAGATGGGCATGCCGTGTAAATTGTAAATTCGGCCCAGGGGTGCTGCCATGACGAGATATGGGACAAAAGATTTCCTCACCGACCTGCGTAAAGGAATGCGGTCAGAAGAATTGATGCTCAAATACAATCTGTCTGAAGAGAGGCTTGAGCAGATTTTGCAAATGCTGAGGCGGTCTGATTTGGTCGCCCTGAGGAGGCTCTGGGAACGAGAGAAACTTTCGGAGACTCAATTCATGAGGGCTTTCTCCGAAGTAGAAAGCGACTTGAACGGTAAAGAGTGAAGAAATGCTCAATTGGGGTTTCTTGTGTGGTTGGTTCCCAATCGGTTTTTGGCAATTGCTACAAGTTGTGTCCTAAACCGAGGATGACTCGGTGGGGAGGGGTAGAATTGGCGGGACAGGGATCTGAGAGTGTCTTAAAATGGTCTCCGCAGAGATTCTTGGCGTAGGGGCGACGCTCCTCATGATAAGGGCATATCACTCCCGAAGTCAGTGGCTGTACATTAGGGGAGTATGATGCGGACAGTGGTACCTTTCCCGAACTCTGATTCGACTTCGATGCGCCCCATGTGCTCGTGGACGACCCTCTCCACGATAGCAAGGCCCATACCGGTGCCGTGAGCACGGGTCGAGAAGAAGGGATCGAAGATATATTCCTTGTCCTCATCCTTGATCCCGCCCCCGTAATCTTTTACTTCAAGGACTGTGCCCTCGCTCGTCGGGTAGACCGCAATGTCCACAACAGCCCCATCATTCGAGAAACCTATGGCGTTCGCCAATACTTGCTTCACGGCCAACCTAAACAAAGATGCATCAAATGTGACCGCATGATGCTCGGGCGTTTGATTTAGGAACTTCAAAGATATATTCCTCTTAAGCCCCAAAGAGCCCATCTCAGAAACCGCCTCAGCCACAACTGTCGAGACGTTCCCTTTCGTCGGGTTAATGTCAGGCAGATCGCAACACTCGTGAACTCGATCCACCACCTTTTCCAGTTGTTTCACATGGTCAACGATTATTCGACCGTATTGTCGGGTCTCGTCAGTGTTCTTTTCATCCTTAAGAATGCGGGTTGCGAATCCGCCGATGGTCACCATGGGATTTCTTATTTCGTGCGCGACTCCCATTGCCAATTTGTGAAGGCTTCTAATTTTCTCTTTCGCGATCCTGTCCTTTTCACGGATCAGTTCCTGCTCTTCGCGGCGGAGGTTGAAGACCTCGGTGATATCTTTGAACAGCGCCACAAAGCCGATGAACGAACTTTCATGCTCGCCCGCGGCCATAAGGTAAGAAGTGGTAGCAGCAAGGCGCCTGACAAAGCCATCAGGGTGATGGTAATCCACTTCACTATAGTTGTTGACGTTCTTGCCATTAATGGCATCGAGAAATATCTGATTGAAATCGTAATTCTTCTCGCTCATGAAAAACAACATCTCAAGGCCGTGGTCGATCAAATCGTGTGGCGAACAACCCAGCATTTGACCGCAGGTCCTATTTGCGTAAAGGACGTCGCCGTGTTGGTCCAGCACTACTAGGCAGTCACTCATACTGTCGAGAATGCTTTTGACTATTGGAGACTCTGTGGCCCCCAGGCTCACCAAAGAGAGAATCTCAACGCTCTGATCTTGTGATTTCAATGATGTTTACCAATCTTGCTCAGTCTTTAAGCCTGTTAACAGATAAAACAATGTTGATTTATTATTGTCGGCAAGTCAAGGGCAAAAAAGGCGTCAGGCCACGGTTTGCAGAACCCGATGCGCTCATTTCATCGTTTTTTAGTGAACACTTAACATTTTTCTAACACAGCGTGCTCATATTATTTGTGAACCCAAATCCCGGTTCATAGTTCATGCGTCTTGGAGGTGAATGACATTGAAAAGAAGTCTGTTAGTTGCCGTATCAGTTGGTCTGTTCCTCGCGTCCACAGCTTTCGGGGTCGAGGTGGACCCCAACCTCTCCTCGTACAAGTCGGTCAGCGGTGTTTCCGGAACTTTGAAATCAATCGGTTCGGACACCCTGAACAACCTTATGACCCTTTGGTCTGAAGGCTTCCGAGCGAAATATCCGGGCGTCAAGTTAGCAATCGAAGGCAAAGGGTCTGCCACGGCGCCACCGGCCCTCATCGAAGGAACCGCTCAGTTCGGCCCGATGTCACGAGAAATGAAATCCAGCGAGATCCAGGCTTTTGAAAAGAAATTCGGCTACAAACCCGCAACCATCCGGACAGCGGTAGATTCGTTGGCCGTTTTCGTCCACAAGGACAATCCCATCAAGTGCCTCACTATGAAGCAGGTCGACGCCATATTCTCGAAGACGCGTAAAGGCGGGGCCCCCAAGGAAATAAAGACCTGGGGCGATCTGGGTCTCACAGGTGACTGGGCAGACAAGCCGATTTCCCTCTACGGGCGTAATTCCGCATCCGGGACCTACGCGTATTTCAAGGACGTGGCTCTTTTTGGGGGCGATTACAGCGACAGCGTGAAGGAGCAGCCCGGCTCTTCCGCTGTGGTGCAGGGTGTGGCCGCGGACAAATATGCAATTGGCTATTCTGGCATCGGTTACAAGACGGCGGATGTGAAGGCAGTGCCGCTGGCCGCTAAAGAAGGAAAATGTTTCGAAGCAACGTCTGAGAACGCTTACAGCGGAGACTATCCGCTTGCCCGGTTTCTCTACGTCTATTTTAACAGGAAGCCTGGACAGCCGCTGGATCCGCTCATGACGGAGTTTATCAAGTACGTCCTGTCAAAGGAGGGGCAGCAGGTTGTAATTAAGGACGGCTTCTATCCGGTGTCAAAGGCACTGGCCGAAGAAGATTTGAAACAAGTGGCAGACAAGTAATTTTGCTGTTTCCTTTTTTATGTTGCCCTCGATGGCGGAGAGGCTCAGCATACTCTCCGCCGAAGCCCGTTTGAGTCTCGTTCCCAGGCTCAGCCTAATTTGCGCTACCTTATACCTTCTCGCGTTCAAGGAAGTAAAGTCGTCTCGGTAGGGGCGCACCTGCGTGTGCGCCCAAAAAGCGGGCAGACCTGGCAGTCTGCCCCTGACCGAGAACCGGCGTTGTCTTAGCAGCTGGAGAAGCGTAACCGCGGATAATTCTCATTCGAGGCGCCTCAGGGCGGATGTACTCTTTGACCAGGTGGGATTCCCGGCGTTAAACGCCTGACAGTGGCAGCTCACCGATGAAGCTTGCTACGTAGGAATAATGGCGAACTCTATGAGTCAGCGCCTACGGGTCAGACCTGGCAGGCAGGATATTAACAACCTCCCTTTTTCATGACTCTTTGAATTTGTAGCCGACACCCCTGACTGTTTGGATGCATTCGCCAGCCGGGCCAAGCTTCTTTCGTAGGCCCACTATTTGAACGTCAACAGATCGGTCTGTAACCGCATAGTCTTCCCCCTTGACGGCATTAATTATTTTTTCGCGGCTGAAGACCCATCCCGGACGTCGGGCTAGAAAATGCAGGATTCGGAATTCCGTTGTGGTCAGAGTGATGGGGACACCTTCTAGCAGTACTTCATGGCGAGCCGGATGTATACTGAGATCGTGTATTTGATTGACGCATCGTCAGCCTCGTCATGGTCCCGTCTCCTAAGGACAGCCTTTATTCGTGCCTGCAAAACCCGAGGACTGAATGGTTTGACAATGTAGTCATCAGCGCCCAATTCCAGCCCTACGACAATGTCGGCGTCCTCTCCTTTGGCAGTGAGCATGACTATGGGAGTACTACTGATCGCAGGATCGCGTTTCAGTTCTCGGCAGACAGTCAGCCCATCGAGGCCGGGCAGCATGAGATCCAGCAGAATTAGGTCGGGGCGCTCTTCCCTGGCCTTTTGCAACGCAATCTCACCGGATAGGGCACTACTTACACGATATCGCTCTTTCGAGAGGTTATACCTTACCAATTCAAGGATATCTTCCTCGTCGTCAACCACAAGAATCTTTTCTCTGGCCATAATCATTCCCCGCTTGCTCGATGATCACTCGTCACTTAGCTTCGGCAGCACCTCGGGAAGCTTCTCCAAAAAAGCAGCTATCTCGTCCCTTACGCGACGGTAGTGCATGAGCTTCTGGTCTTCATCGGGTGTGTCCTTTGCAAGTGCGACAGGATCAGGAAACCCGGCATGGATGAGCTTGGCATCGCCTGGAAAGAATGGACAACTCTCCTTGGCCTTGTCACATAGCGTGATGACGTAGTCAAATTCCAGGTTGGGCAAGTCATCGATTCGCTTGGACTGGTGACTCGAAATGTCTATTCCGGCCTCTGCCATGACCTTGACAGCTCGCGGGTCCAGGCCGTGCTTCTCGATTCCCGCCGAAGAGACTTCGATTTTGTCTCCATACAGACGTCGGACCCAGCCTTCGGCCATCTGGCTTCTGCAAGCGTTTCCGGTACACAGGAAGAGTATTCTCAACCTGCTTCGATTCGGCTTGTCAGTTTCTGACATCGTTTCCAACCCCTCTCAAGGCGACTGCGCCCGCTTTCAGTTCCCGTTGACACTCAATTCGACAGCTATGTTGTATCGTAGGTTTGTGGCGAATCACATTAAGGCTTTGTTAGAAAAAGGTTAGCCGTGCCCTGCGAGATTGGAATGAACCAGGTAGGACAGAGAAGGATCTGTTTCAGCGCCAAAATACCATTTCGCGTTCAAGGAAGTGACATAGCCTGGTAGGGGCGGACCTGCGCGTGCGCCCAAAAAACGGGCAGACACGCAGGTCTGCCCCTACCGAGGTTTGCGGTTGGAAAGCCAATTCGTGTCGCACACCAGAAAGCGCATTGGTATAATTGGAAAGATCCGGAGAGGTAAACGGTTTGAGCCCAGTGCATGGTAGCCTCTTTGAAGACTCAACGTGACAAAGTCTGACCGGCAAGATTTTGAAAGAGAGTCACCAGGGAAAGTTCATGGAAATGCCGAAACTGTAGTTCTGCCGAGCTACAAACTGATATCAAAATGGACACAGCGGATAATCTTGGTTAAAGCCCGGACGAGGGAAAGGAGTGAGCTGGGCCTACTGCGGGGCGCAGCGGCTCCGACGTCCTGTATCTAAAATCTTGGAAGCCGCTGAAATCATGAGCACGGAGCATGCCCTCACCTCTTGACCCTCTCCCAAAGGGCGACGGGACTGCAACGTGGCCTCCAAGGGCCCCCCTCACTCTGGGAGAGGGTTGGGGTGAGGGCAACAGAATACATACCAGCGGCAATCGTGGCACGTCACGGATCTCAGCCTGAGTTTTGAGTCAGTTTCCGGCTCTGCGCCCCCAAGCCCACGAAATCGGGAAAATCTGAAGCTCTGAGGTCGTTGTTACGGCTCAATCTTGGTGCCGAGAACCTGGAGGAACTTCGCCAGCCAGTCTGGGTGCGCAGGCCACGCAGGAGCCGTTACCAGATTACCGTCCACATGGCCCTTGTCCAAGGGAATATCGACCCATTTACCGCCCGCGCTGTTGACGTCAGGACCCACCGCGGGATAGGCCGAGCAGGATTTGCCAGCAACAACCCCCGCCGCGGCCAGCACCTGCGCCCCGTGGCAGATGGAAGCTATGGGTTTGTTTTTCTCTGCAAAATGGCGCACCACCTTGAGCACTGCCTCGTTGAGTCTGATGTACTCCGGAGCACGGCCCCCTGGAATTACCAGGGCGTCGTAATCGTCAGCCTTTATTTCCGAGAACGTGGCGTTCAAGGTGAAATTGTGGCCCCGTTTCTCGCTGTACGTCTGGTCCCCCTCAAAGTCGTGAATTGCGGTCCGCACGTGTCGCCGGCCTTCTTGTCCGGGCAAACTGCGTGAACCGTATGCCCGACCATCAGCAAGGCCTGGAATGGCACCATGACCTCGTAATCCTCCACGTAGTCCCCGACCAACATCAGAATTTTCTTGGCTCCCATGTTCTTCCTCCTCCCCAAATGTGGTGATGAAGTTAGACAACTCCTCCGAAATTCTGCGGCTATTATTTCATCCTAAAGGTCTTGGGACCCTTGATCAAGGTTTTTTCGGACCCCGCACAATAAGGCTTGGGTTACTTCCTCGAGTTATGGATACTTGACAGGAACTATTCAAATGTCTACCCTATGATCAGAAATGGCTGTCTAGTGACGCCATAAGTTGAGAATGTTAAAAACGGGTAGCGAAGGAAATGTCGAGAGTGTTCTTATGGTGCTAATTATAGGCGCCAGAGTGACGCTTGAGAGCAAATGGAGCGAGAAAGCGAGTACGAATAAAATAGCGGGAGTATGGTAAGTCACAGGTTGCACGTTGTTCGAAAGCGGGGAAGGCATTGAACGGGCATTGATAACACAAACAAATGGAAGACCAAAAGACCGATTTCAGTGCCGGGTGTGAAAAGTAGGGGAGGTTTTAGAAGGCGAGTGAACTCGGCAAACCGCTCTCATGCAATGTTTTCTTCGAGCGACCTGTTCGATCTTCGAGGGGCGGGGCATCGGATGCGGGGGCAAGAGTGGGACCATGAATGCTCACCGGCTCCTCTTGGAGCAATAGAATAAAAAACATCCGACCCATCTCCTCGATCACAATTATTGACGATGAAGATGAGACGTGAGCGGTATGCTGCCGAATAAAGCAGCAAGCTGCACAACTAATAAAGGGCTGCGTATCCTTGAAAATACAATCATTTCGCATTTGGTAGCATTAAGTTTAGCGTGGCTGTAAGCCAAGGCGATTAAAGCTCGACAAGAGTCAGTTGCAATGGAGCGCATCATAATAATTGTACTTTTTCTTTAGTGAACTACAATGAACTGACGCAATACTGTGTTTTCCTTTTGAGGATTTGATGAAACCTTCATGCGAAGAGTCCCGTGGCTCCAACTCCAAACGGGCAATTTGCGGGATCTGTCCGGCAGGCTGTTGGGTTAACGTCGTTTACGATTCTTCCGGCAAAGTGGCTGAAGCGCGAGCGGATAGTGAATCCGAGTGGGGGGCGATCTGTAAGCTCGGCCGTCACTCAGGCGAAATAGTATACTCACAGGATCGAGTTCTGCATCCCCTGCGCAGGGTAGGCCCCAAAGGAACGTACGAGTTTGAACGTATATCCTGGGATGACGCCTACAACACTGTAGTTGACAAGCTGCAAGCTATAAAAGCACACGACGGTCCCGAGGCCACCGCGATATACACAGGCCGAGGTAGTTTCGAGCTTGCCAAATGTGACATTTTTCAGCCCAAAGGTGTGGCGGTCTCTTCCGCTTCCAGTCTGCTCTTCCCATTTGGGTCGCCCAACACCTTAGGGGTCGGAGCACTCTGTTACGTATCCTTTGCCATGATTGCACCGCACGTGACGATGGGCGGAATGCTGATCAACATGTTCTCGGACCTCGAGAATGCCCAACTCATCGTAGTGTGGGGCGCGAATCCTGCTACCGACTCTCCGCCTCTTGACTTGACCCGAATCATGAATGCCCGTGCCCGAGGAGCGGAGGTCATCGTGATCGACCCACGGCGGACGGGTACAGCAACTCTGACGGAAGCGCAATGGATACCAATCCGACCGGGGACTGACGGCGCTCTTGCCTTGGGCCTCTGTAATGTGCTCATCGAAGAAGAGCTTTATGACGAGGCTTTTGTGCGAAATTGGACCCACGGCTTCGAGGATTTCGCACGTTATGTCCAACATTTCCGGCCGGACGTGGTGGAATCCATTACCGGAGTCCCTCAGGAAACGGTTCGGAACCTTGCACGACGCATCGCTCAGACTCGGGGCGTATCTCCTGTCATGTACAGTGGTCTCGAATATAGCGACAGCGGGGTTCAGGCCATCCGGGCCACTCTTGTACTGTGGGCATTGGCCGGCCAGTTGGATGTTCCAGGGGGCCGATGTTTCACCATGCCGCAAAATCAATTCCCCATCAACCGGGAGGGACATATTGAAAATCCCGACGTCCGCAAGGCCCTGGGGCGTGATCGGTTCCCCGTGTACAGCGCTTACCGGGGTGAATCCCATGCGATTGCCCTTCCCGAAGCGGTGCTGGAGGGCAAACCCTACCCGATCAAATCCCTAATTATTGTGGGCGGATCAATCATCACGGCATGGCCGCAGCCTGACGTATGGCGGAACACGCTGAGTTCCCTGGATTTTCTGGTGTCCGTTGACCGGTTCTTAACCGCAGACGCTGCCTACGCGGACATCGTACTGCCCGCGACGACTTATTATGAAATTGAGTCCTACATGGTATATGGCCCGGTTTTCCGCTTGCGTGAAAGGGTCATTGAACCCGTGGGTGAGGCTCGGCCCGGTTTTTTTATCTTGGCGGAATTAGCTCAACGTCTGGGCTACGGGCACCTGTACCCGCAGACTGAGGAGGAGCTTCTCCGCCACGTGCTGAAAGGCTCCGGTTTTTCTCTTGAGGACGTCCGCGCTGCGGGCGGAATAGTCCAAGTGCCCACGACCATGATGCAATACAAGAAGTGGGAGAAGGGCCTTTTGCGGGGTGATGGGGCAGCCCGGTTTCCAAACGCCAACCGGCAAGTTTGAGATCGCGTCCACCATTCTACAAGAACATGGTTACGATCCGCTACCTGTGTACACTGAGCCCGGGGAAGGGCCCCTGGCGCAGCCGGAACTGGCGAAGAGTTTTCCGCTGGTGTTTAACTCCGGTTCACGGGTCACCAACGATTTCCGATCCCAGTTTCACGGCATTCCCGGCCTCATCAAGGACCGCCCCGAACCGACCGTCATGATGAACAGTGCGGATGCCTCCGCGAGGAGCATAGTTCACGGAGATCTCGTGGACGTGATGACGCCCCGCGGGCGGACAAGCTTCCGTGCTCAAGTCACGGACGGGATAATGCCTGGTGTTATTGATGCGGACATGGGCGGCGGCGGCCCGCTTGGACCGGAAGCCTGGCAAGAGTGCAATGTCAATGAGCTGACCGATCTCAACCGCTATGATCCCATCTCCGGTTTTCCCGTGTACAAGGCACTGCTCTGCGAGGTGGTCAAAGTAGGGGCAGGCGAGGGCCGGCTCATTGCGGAATCAACGGAAGACCCTCGAGAAGTAGAACGCCTCAAGAAGAGCCACAAACCCTCTCAGGCTCAGCGGCGGATCTATTTGGATCACAACGCCACCGCGCCGGTAGATCCCGAGGTCGGTAAGTTCATGAGCCGGCTCATGGAAGAGATTTATGGAAACGCATCCAGCATACATCACCCAGGTAATCAAGCCCGTTTTGCGATTGAGTCGGCGCGGCGGAGTGTGGCGCAATTGCTCAACTGCACGGCTCGGCGGATTATATTTACTGGCGGAGGCTCCGAGGCGGATAATCTGGCGATCAAAGGAGTGGCTTTTGCTCACCGGCTCCGGGGAAAGCACATCATAACCTCCGCCATTGAACATCCTGCAGTTTTGGCGGCTTGCCGATGGCTCCAGGATTTCGGATTCGAAGTTACTCACCTGAAGGCGGACCAGGAAGGACTTGTGGATCCTGCGGATCTGAGCGCAGCGATCAGGCCCGAGACCATACTGGTGAGCATCATGGCCGCGAACAATGAAACCGGTGCCATACAGCCAACAGGTGAGCTGGCTATGGTGGCGCACTCGCGGGGAGTGCTCTTCCACACGGACGCGGTTCAAGCCGTAGGTAAGATTCCGCTCGATGTTCAGGAGCTTGGCGTGGACCTGCTCACTCTGTCGGCTCACAAACTCCATGGTCCGAAAGGCGTGGGGGCACTGTTTGTGCGGCAGGGAGTAACACTGGACCCCTTGGTGCACGGTGGCAAACAGGAACACGAATTGCGTGCAGGAACCGAGAACGTCCCCGGTATCGCAGGGCTGGGGAAGGCGGCTGAATTAGCTGTGCAGCGGCTGCCAAGGATGGCTGATGTGCAGGCGCTCCGGGACCGATTGGAACGAGGCATCCGAGAACTCGTTCCTGGGGCAAAACTCAACGGTCCGAGAGAAAATCGGCTCCCCAATACATTGAACGTAACATTGCCCGACCTGCGGGGTGAGTCCGTTGTTCTGGCGATGGATCAGAAGGGGGTTGCACTTTCATCCGGGTCGGCGTGCCGAGCGGGTTCGCCGGATCCTTCGCACGCCTTGCTGGCGATGGGTTTATCTGAAGCGGACGCTCATTGCGCCCTGAGATTTTCACTGGGAATTGGTAACACCGAAGGCGAAATTGACCGCACTGTGGAGCTTTTGGGCGAACTAATGAGAGATGTATCCTCAGGAATTCGGTTCGTTCCTTGCCGCTGACGCAATGAGAGGGGGAGTGAAATGTATCAGGCTTTGTTGGCCGAAAAGAGAGAGATTAGGGTCCAAAACGGCCCGAAAAAATTAGCTGTCTCGCAAATAGCGAGAGACGTCCGTCGCGGCTTGACCGCGGATCAAAAATACATACCCAGTAAATACTTTTACGATGCACGTGGATCGAGATTATTCGAAAAAATTTGTCTGCTCCCGGAATACTATCCGACGCGCACGGAATTGTCCGTTTTGCGGCGAGACGCAGGCGAACTGATCGATGGATTTGACAAAGGCGACCTGGTGGAATTGGGTTCGGGCTCGAACCTGAAAATTCGTGCTCTGCTAGATGCCATGGGGCGTTCACGTCGCGCGACTACTCGTTATGTGCCTGTGGATATAAGCGAGGCAGCCCTTCTGTCCGCGGCCCAAGGGTTGGTGAGGCGCTACCCGGAATTAAAGGTGGCTGCTGTGCAGGCGGACTTCACGCGAGATCTGAGCAACATCCCTTCTGACCGTCGCAAGCTTCTTCTCTTTTTCGGGAGCACTATCGGCAATCTCGATCAAGACGAGTGCCGAATCTTCCTAAGGGCTGTTGCCGACACACTTAAAGCCGGCGACCGCTTTCTCTTGGGCCTCGATATGTTGAAGCCCAGAGAAATCCTGGAAGCCGCGTACAATGATGCGCAACGGATAACCGCGGCCTTCAATAAGAACATTCTCCTGGTATTGAATCGTGAGTTGGACGCCACATTTGATTTGAATGATTTCGAACATGTAGCTTTTTTTGATCCGCACAGAGAACGAGTCGAGATGCACCTGCGAGCCAATTGTCCGGTTACCGCCCATATTCGCGATCTCGGATTGTCTGTAACTCTGGCAAAGGGGAAACCATACGTACCGAGATATGCCGCAAGTTTAGCCGGGAAACCGGGGAAAAGATGGTCGATGAGGCCGGCCTGATGATCAACGGATGGCATTCGGACCCCAAAGGATGGTTCTCGATTGCTGAGGTAGTGCGGAAGTCTGGTCGGTGAGTAGTACCGGTTCTCCACCAAACAGTGAGGATCGGTTGATAGCAAAACCAGCACTGACAGGGCTGGTAAATTCATCCTTTACAAATCGTAAAAAATCCTGACAATTGTTTGAGCCGTTTCCGGGGGCGTGGCGTCGAGTTTGAAGGACAAATGTCGTTCTCGGCGGCTGTTGCGTGATCCCGTCGTGGGACTTTCCCGAATTCATAGCACGACGGTGTGTATTATAGCGATTCTCGAAAATAATTTCCGATTGTGTACTAGCGTCATTCCGGCGAACGCCGGAATCCAGGGGGAGCTGGGTCCCGGCGTACGCCGGGACGACGGGAACGTGCCATTCGGAAAGAACTTTAGAGAAATGCTATTAGGTCGGCATATCTCAAGGGCTGCCAAGGAAAAATCTTAGTATGTCAGGCTCCTAGACCTTTGGTACAGCCTGGCGTTTGCATATTGTCATGGCACAGCTCTTGCTCTTTAAAAATCCAGTGCAGCATCAGGAGGTGATTCAGAATGAAAGACCATCGCATAGTTGTGAACCCCTTTCGGATGATCAGCCCCAAGCTCGATTCCGAGGCTCTGAGGCTGGAAGAATTCCACGAAAAACCCTTTTCCGAGACCGTCGCGCTTCAAGAGGGCTTGTTGATAATGGTCAGCAAAGCGATCGAAATAACCCGCTTGCTCTCAAAGGCCGTCGTCAGCGGGTCCCAGGCACAGATGAACAAGTGCGAGGCACTGGCAAAGGATGTCCATGAGCAGGAAAAGGTGCTAACCAGGAATCTGCTGTCCGCCGAGGTAAAGACGGTGCGGCTCAGCGATCTTATCCGTTTCCCCTACCGCCTGGAAAGGATAGGAGACTTGCTGGAAAGCATCCTGAGATGCTGCCGCATTAAGGCCCGAGACGGAATACCGTTCGGTGACAAGGCCCATGCCGAACTCGATCAACTCCTCGCACTCTTGGCAGACATGTTGGTCAACCTTCGCGATGCCTTCGTGACTACCAATAGATTCCTTGTGTCTCGTATCCTAACTGATGGCCAGAATCTCAGCCAAACTCTTCAAGATGTTCGGCTAGCTCACTGGGAACGCCTGGAGCGGGGATTCAGCTCACCTCAAGCCTCGTCGCTTTTTCTGGACATTCTGGATTCCATCACCGGGATTAATGATTACATAGCCAAGATGTGCGACAGGCTCGTGGTCCTTGCGGAGGCTATGGAGGAAGAGTAAGAGGTCCAATTCATAATTCGTGTGACTCATTCTCCGGCTGGAGACAATGAGGGACGGTTCGAGACCAGTGTATTGGTGGGACAGGCATCCTGCCTGTCATTTCTTGATAAACAGGCAGGATGCCTGTCCCACCACTTCTGCCCGAAATATGTTACCGAATTTATGAAAAGGAGCACTAAACAGCACAGTGAAGAAGCGGAGTATCTTATGCGGATCGCGGTATTTGGAACTGGGGGCGTGGGCGGCTATTTCGGGGGCCGGCTCGCGCACGCCGGAGAAGACGTTGTTTTTATCGCTCGTGGCGAACATCTCCGAGCCCTTCGCGCCGATGGTCTCCGCGTGGACAGCCCGGATGGTGATTTCACCGTATTCCCCGCGCAGGCTGCCGAAGATCCGCGGGAAGTGGGGCCGGTCGATGCGGTCATATTGGGAGTAAAGGCTTGGCAGGTGGGGCAGGCCGCGGAGGCCATGCGCCCCCTGATAGGGCCCGCAACCTTTGTGGTACCGCTTCAAAACGGTGTAGAAGCCCCGTCGCAACTGGCAGCCGTTTTAGGCACGGAACATGTATTCGGCGGTTTTTGTTACATAGTCAGCTTTATCGTGGGTCCGGGACGTATTAAACACGGTGGCATGAAACCCTATATCGCGTTCGGCGAATTGGACAATCGTCCCAGCGAGCGCGGGCAGCGGCTCCTCGATGCCTTTTCGAAGGCTGGTGTGACTGCGGAAATGCCTCCTGATATACATGCAGCCATGTGGGGGAAATTCCTTTTCATAGCGTCGTTGAGCGGAGTCGGAGCGGTGACCCGCGCTCCCGCAGGCGTTATGCGCACCTTGCCTGAGACGAGACAGATGCTTGAAGAAGCCGTGAAGGAGATTGCCCGCGGTGGCAAAGGCCCGCAAGATCAATCTGAAAGATAACGCGGTCAGCGCGACCATGGCAGTGATCGACGGGCTGCCGCCCCAGACTACGGCTTCCATGCAGCGGGACATCATGGAAGGGCGGCCTTCTGAGCTGTCGTCCCAAAACGGAGCCGTGGTGCGTTTGGGACGCAAGGGGGGAGTGCCTGTTCCTCTGAACGAGTTTATTTACAGCAGCCTCACACCGCTCGAATTGCGGGCTAGGGGGGAAGTGCAGTTCTGAACCACAGGAACTCCATAGCCACTGTCTGTAGGGGGGTGCAGCTATTTTGTGTCAGAGATCAGGCCATCGTCGCGGGCCATTTCCCGGCACTACAGCCGCCGGACGGAACACACCTACGTCATGTGGGCAAAGCGGAACATTCTTTTCCAGTAATCGTTCACCAGGAAGACAGACTGCACCGCAGAGATCGCGGAGACCGCAGAGAATTACAATGTCCTCTCGCAAGTGCACAGAGTACGCACGTGAGGGACCGAGGATGCAAGAGAGCTACCATGACAAGGGCCTGAACGCGTAATGGTAAGTTTGAATAACCCCCTGAAAATCTCTCTGCGATCTCTGCGTTCTCCGCGGTGAACTATTACCTTTTCCATGATGTCCGGCACCTGGCGGAAATGGCCCGGCCTTTCGTTGCCGTGATGACCTCATGGTGGATCAGGACAATCTGATCGTTGCACAGAATTTGCACAAAATTTCCACGAATTCTCCTCATCGTTGTCATCACAGTTGCACAAATCGATGTCATGTTGGGCCTAGGGCAACGGGCAATGCACTGTGGCGTTAATCCGGACTGAATGGAGGGATTGTGAGAGGAGCGTTTTGGAATCGGACAAGCCCTTGTCCCCTATTCAGACCACCTGTCTTGAGTTTTGGGGAGGTTACCTATGAAAACAGGATTTCAGCGCAAGATCGCGGTTGCCGTCATGTCCTTCCTTTTTCTGTGTTCAATTTCGATAAGCTGCTTTGCTAGCGAATCAGCCACAAAAGCATCGACTACGGATAATTATTATCCATACATCATAAATACACTGCCGGTAGACGGCACCGTTCACAAACTGATAGTCCCTAAAAGTGCTCCAAATCTCCTATACGCAGCAGTTGCAAACAGTGGCCGCCCCAAAAAAACTACTGACAACACAGGACTCTATGTTTTCGATATTTCGGATGTAACGAGAATCGTTCAGATTGCACACTTCCCCATTACCAGTCCAATGGGAATGGACATTAGTCTCGACGAGAAAACCCTGTTGCTGTATAGCTCGTATCATCAAGGTGATGAGCCTAACTCTTGGTACGGCATCGTTGTATTAGATGTTAACAATCCAAAAGCATTGCGTGAAATTGGCAGAGTTGAGTTAGATATCAAAAAGGCTCGTCTCTCTGCAGATGAGAAATACCTGTTCGTTACGGAGAAGGCGCTAATTCGCAAAAAAGAAGAGAGGTATTTTTTTAGTATTTTTGAGGTTTCTCATGATGGCAGTCCTAGTTGGTTACACGGGTGCAGGCTCAGGATTCGTGGCCTTCAGAGGCTAAAGGGTTTTACCCAATTCCCGGTGGAAAGCACTTGCTGGTCAAAGGACCTCACTATGACTTAATTTCCTTTGATATATCCAATCCATCAAGTCCAAAAATGGAGTGGCACAAGTGGCACTACGAAAATAATATAGGGACTCCCCAGGCAATAAGATCCGACGGAATACTGTGCTTAATTGATGATACAATACTATCCTTAGCAAAGACATACCCACCGACAGAGAAATTGGGGAGATTGCAAGGCGATTTTTCCGGCGCGAAAGTAACTTTTTTCGATGAGGAGACACTCTATTTCTCTACGCTGGATAAAGCGCTCCACATTATTGATGTCACTAAGCCGAAATCGCCCAAAACTGTGTCTGAATATATTTTACCCGGTTATATCTTTTCAGCCGTACCGGCGCGGAACGGGAATCATGTACTTGTCGGATTGGTAGGGGCAATTGCTGTCATAGATCCCGACAAGGCAATCGTCTCTTCCGAACAACTTCGCGCGGTCCATGCCGCGGCTCTCAAGCAGTATCAACCCAAAGAACACAAATGTGATTATGACCGATGGAAAAACGCTAGAGACACGATCAGCGGTCTTAAGACTGCGGGTATTGATCATGCATCGAAAAGGAAGCCATCGGGTATGTCTGATCGAGTGCTTGCGGAAATCTTGAATGACTATGGTTTCTTTCTGAGTAAAGCCCGTCGTAGTCAGGAGGCACTTGATGTATATAAAAGAGCCATTCAATTGAACCCGAATCGGGCTGTTGCGTACTTGAACCTTGGGGATAGCCTGCGCAACCAATTGTCCCAGGCGGATTCCTTCAAGGAAAAGATTGAATTAACAAAAGAAATAAAGCGCGCTTACCTGCAGTACAAAAAGCTTCATGGAAAATCCACGACCGCAATCGATTCTTTTCTCGCCCTCAATGTCGTAGATAATCCGATTGCCGACTTTTGTGAATACGTGGCAGCCTACGCCAATCAGGGAAGGCTTCGAGAGCTATTTGGAAGGGGCGATTCAGTCTTGAAGGCTGACGAAAGTGGGACCATGCAAGTAAATATAATTTACCAAGGCACCGCAAATTTACCTTGGGTCAGGGTGATCGATAACAGTACAAATGATGAGATCTCGGAGGACAACGTGAAATTGCCGAGAGTAGTGAAATTGCCGAGGAAGGTAGTGATACAGCGGAGATTGAGTTAATCCCATTCTCCGATGGCCATCATTTGCTGTATTTTAACCATGGTGAATATTTGATTAGTTCGGTGCCTATTGGCGCAGCAGAAAAGAAAGGAAACGCCTGCCGCTTCTCTATCCATGTCACGGAAGTCTTCGACAAGAAATCGGCAGATTCAGAAATATGCAACCGCATGCTAGCCTCGGACCCGCCGCCATATTTGCCTTTTGATCAGCCTCATTCAATCGATGACGAGATGATTCGAGACGCGGGGCTTCATCGTACGAGCGCCGGTGAGGCGGGAAATGTGGATTTCGATAACGATGGCCGTAGTGAAGTGCTCGCAAAACTTCACTTTGACGACGTCGGCGGACGGGGTTGTACTTATGAGTTCTTTGACCTATTAAACGACGAAGGAACTGGATTCTCCAGTTCAAAGAAGAGGCAGCTATTGCACGAATTGCAGGGGATCGATAAGGATGAGCGATACTCTGTTCCTCACTGCGAGGGTAATGTCACCGGATGGTTCCGATATAAGGGCATTACCTATTACGAAACAAAGTATCCGGGGAATAAGCCGAAGGATGCGGGACAAGAATTCCACACTGTCTCATACATAAAGGATGGGAAGATACATAAGGTCTGTGATGGATGTTTCAAAAAGCAAGTTAAAGTGCAGTGACCATATCAGTTGGGGTTTCCCACTGCCGTTGACTCGAACTCGTGTTTCGGAAGGGTATTAATCCATGAAGATACATAATCTTATTTTAGGCACATTCTTTCTTCTCATAATTGCCGGAAACATCGATGCGGCAAGCTTCGACTGCGGAAAAGCAGC
The DNA here is from genome assembly GCA_963786905.1 of uncultured delta proteobacterium. Classification (GTDB taxonomy): domain Bacteria; phylum Desulfobacterota; class Desulfomonilia; order Desulfomonilales; family Desulfomonilaceae; genus CAWBBA01. The sequence continues at coordinate 158,520 of CAWBBA010000044.1, forward strand.
ATCTGAAGTCGAGAAGCTTATCTGCGGGGATCAGGGTCTCTCGCAATTAGATGAAAGTCTGTCCAAGACCTATCAGGAAGTCCTGCGCTGGGCGCGCGATCCCGCAGGCTTCAAGCGGGAACAATGGAAGTGGCTGCGTGAGGTGCGTGACCTGTGCACAGACGGCCCGTGCCTGGACAAAGAGTATCGCAATCGTCTCGCAGTGCTCGAAAAACTTCTGCCTGAGAAGCCTGCGGTAGATCGCCAGGCGCACGCTGCTAGCTTTGATTGCGGAAAAGCAGAATCTGAAGTCGAGAAAATGATATGCAGTGATGATGAGTTATCGAGGCTGGATAAGTCCTTGCACACTGCATACCTTGAGGCGCTTAAGCAGACTGACATCAAAAAGCAAATAATCAAAAGCCAAAGGCAATGGCTGAAAAATGAACGCGATGCATGTGAGCATGCGGAGTGTGTGAAGAATGCGTATGAAACTCGAATCAAGGAACTAGGTTTGTCACGATATGGTATTGCGATGCTTAGACCCCCAATTCGAAGCGCATCTCCCTCTAAAACTCCACCGAAGGTATCGAAATCACGGACGATAGAGCTGCCTCGCATGGCTGTCCATACAAAAACTGAGCCACACCATGATGCGACACTGAGGCGGCTGACAAAATCCGAGACAGAGCCCTCGCTGAATGGCGATCTGCTGCGGGCAGCCGAGAACGGTTCTCTGGAGCAGATCAAAGCCTTGCTGGAAAAAGATGGGGACGTGAATGCCAAGGGCCCGTACGGCCGAACAGTCCTCATGGCCGCGGCCCGGTCCGGCAATCGCGAAGTCGTGAAATTCCTCATGAATAAAGGCGCAGACGCTCAGGCCAAGAGTAATTTCGGCAATACAGCCCTCATGGCCGCAGCCCGGTCCGGAAATCTGGACGTGGTGAAGTTCCTCATGGATAAGGACGCAGATGCAAATGCCAAGAACAAGTTCGGTAATACAGTCCTCATGAATGCCGCCCGGTCTGGAAATCTCGAAGTCGTGAAGTTCCTCATGGATAAGGGAGCCGACGTAAATGCCAAAGACAATAGCGGCGAAACGGTCCTCATGAACGCAGTAAGGGTCGAGTCCGGATTTCCCGAAGTCGTTAGACTCTTCACTGTTAGGGGAGCCGACGTGAATGCCGGGGACAATAGCGGCAAAACGATCCTAATGACCGCTGCCGAGAAGGGAAATTGCAATATAGCGAAATTCCTTATCGATAAGGGAGCCGACGTGAATGCCAGGGACAAGAGCGGCAAAACGGTCCTAATGGCTGCTGCCGACAAAGGAAATTGCAATATAGCGAAATTTCTGATCGATAAGGGCGCCGATGTGAATGCCAAGGACGACATCGGACGAACAGTTCTCATGGACGCTGTATGGCGGAAAAACCTCGAAGTCGTGAAATACCTCATCGATAAGGGCGCCGACGTGAATGCCAAGGACAACTTCGGTCGAACGGCACTCACAACCGCTGCCTCGGGGAAAAGACTAGATATCGTGAAGTTCCTCATAAAAGGGGGAGCCGACGTGAATGCCAAGGACCAAAACAACCGCACGGCTCTGAGCCTTGCTTCTGCCAAAAGCCAGCCTGAAATTGTTCGGGTACTTGAAAGCTCATGGCGCCAAGTTATCTGAGGGATTGGCATGCGCGACACCTGGTGATGAAGATTTCCCCGAACAAGGAGTTCTGGTCTTCCAAGGTGAACGTGCGGCCCATCATGTTCGACGCGGAAATAGTGAAGCTGCAAATGAACTGCTGGTCTGGAACAAAAATGCCAATGAGATGTGTTTTTTTATTACGACAGTATCGACTGGCTACAATACCTGTTCTCTTGGCGGTAAGGCAACCGCGGTGAGAAACAACGAATACAGCTATTCGCAAAATCAGTGCCACGTAATGTTCATATTTACAGACGATAAAGTTAAAGTGAACGTTACTGGTCTGTGTAAAGATAGTGGTTGTGGTACGAATGCATCTATTGACTCGGCAACTTATAAGAAATCAAACAAGGAGTTCGAAAAAGGACATTAGTTTAGAAAGATGCCATACCCAAGACATCCACCGGACGGCTGGCGACGCCGCTGATGACAGACGTTAGGCGTCCCGGAGACATTGATGGCGAGAGTGGCTAAAATTGGAGTCGTGCTTCTCCTGTTGGCTCAGGGCTTGGCCGCGGACGATTGGCCAGGACCGCGGGTCATGAACGTGTTCAGCGAGGACGGCGCCCGCTTTGTGCGAGTGACGCCCGGGGAGAGCCTTGGAGATTCAATTGGTTTCGCGGGAGCAAAGCAGGGTGCCTACGCTCAAGCGCTGTTCTACGAGCGCCAGGCCGATCACTCTTATCGGCTGACCACCGAGGTCGCGCTTCTAAACCCCATCGCTCCCGTCGATCTACTACTCAGCAACAGTGGCTACCTGATCACCTTCGATAACTGGCACAATCTAGGCTACGGCAAAGCGGTCGCCATCTACGGTCCTGCAGGTAAGCCGGTGGCCTCATGGGGACTGGAGCAGCTCTACACGCCCGACCAACTCAGTTCTATCAAACAGTCCGTTTCGTCACGTTGGTGGCGATGCTCCCCATTCCACTTCGTTGACCTTCACGAGCAGACCAAGGTGTACGTCGCGGAATCGCTCGGTGGCTACTTCGTGTTTGAGCTACTGACCGGCAAGTTTACCTACTTCAAGGGAACCGCCGAATGCCAGCCTCCGGCACACTCCTTTTCGGCTACCTATTTCAAGTGACTGAGGCACTCGTGACGGGCCGTCTAAACAGACGTTATGGGCACTAAGGAGAAGCAGCGATGGGAATGACCGTGTGGGTGAATTATTTGAAAGAAGGACACGTCTCAAGCGATGAATCTGACAAGAGCGCTATGTATCGGCACGTCGATAAGCTCGATAAGTTGTGTGTAAAACTGGGTGTCCGCACGCTTTCCGAGTTTTTCGACACTACTGACCTGGAAGCGAGCATGAGCGATGAACCGGTTGACACAGGCAATACCTGGGAGCTTATGGCAAGAAAGGGGAAGTGGTTCCATCCGGACGAAGGAGTAAAAGTGCTGTCAGCTTTGATAGAGCAGTTACAGAAGGAACCAATTCGCTTTGGCCTGCTGTCTGACGGCTATCCTCAAGTCATGCAGGACCTATCGGATTGCCGTGATTCAATCATAAAGGCCCGGCAAGATGGAGCACAGTTTCATCTCTGTGTTGTAGCGTAGCGCATAACGCCTCACTCCACCGGCCGTACAGAAGTGGTGCACCGGTGAACTCTGCGTTGGCTGTCCGTGGGAACGTGATGACTTGCAAAGGAGTTTTCATCCTGACCTTCGTGGTGGTTCTCTCGGCTTGCCAAGGCGAACCACGCTTGGTGTATGTGCCTTCGACTGAACCGGAGGTTGAACTGGTCGTCCGGGCATCTGCGACCGAAGTGTCCGTGGGCGAACCAGTGGTGCTGTACGCTAAGCGCAGGACGGGCGGGGAATGGAAGCAGGTCGAGAGAAAGGAACTCGCCAATGAACAGCGCTGGTTGAGCCGCCCACCGCCGACTCAAGAGCCGGAGGTTGCCGGTAATTTGCGCTGGGAGGTGTTTCCACCAGCTAGTGCTCGATTCAACACCGCATTTCGTGCTGACCATACCGCGAGGTCGTCTTCTTGGAAGCGGGGACATTCATCCTTGAGTCCAGTTCCAAAATCTGGTGTCGCCCCGGAAAGGTGGCGAGAGGACAGCCGATCAAGATTGTGGTCGGAGACGATAAGACTGGTGCGAAAACTGGTCAATAGGACGGCTAACTCTTCCATCGATTTTACCCATAACGGCGTTCCGGCGTTGCGGTCGGCTCGTGTCAAACGTTCGACCGGAAAGCGATGAAATGAACGGACCAATTGCTCAGATAGTCGCGCTCACGATCTACGGCAATGCAGTGCTGACGGGCCATTCCATCCCCAAGTTCTTTCCCGACAATTCTACATGCCAGTTTTGCGACGAGATCGCCTTCGCAGAATTGGAAAAGAGCCTATTTCGTAAGATCAGGGAGAGTCGGATCGCGGCCTCCCCCGACGAATGGTTCTCGTACCTACGCAAGAAGGGGGCTCGGGGAGTCCGACTACTTCGGAAGGCTCAAAACTACCCGAGGATTTCGGATCGTATGTCCGCGGGGTTCGTAGGCGGTGGCGGAACCTGGATGATCGAGGTCATTTTGGCGAAAGGACGAAGCGAGCACTGGGTCGCCAGGTGGGAGGTCTGGAATCCGAACGCTCCTGAACAGCGTATCTGGAGAGTGACCTATGGCAGGGTAGACCAAGGATCGACGACCAATTCGCCTGCCCCGGATTTCGGGCAGCTCAAACAGCGGTTCTTGACGAAACTGCAGGCAATTCGAAACTTCTCAGTCAAGGAAAAGTGCGATCCATTCACGGCGTCCTTCGATAAGGCCTTGGACACCATCTCGGCTCAAGGCATGAAGCTCCATGGGTATCACAGGGACCTATCACCAGTAGACTTCCTGCAGGCGGACGCAGTAGTGATGCTCGACGCGGCTCAATCCTCCTACGTCTTCGGCGGCATGGGCTCTTGGAATGACATGGGCTTTGCGAAGGAAACGCAGAAGGAATACGAGCAGGTCTCTGAAGATCTCTTTAGAGCATTGAATGAGGTGATCGTAGCTGCTACGAATACGTCTTACTACCGGGGTCGAACCAACGGCTGAGCGCGAACGCAGGATACGGATGCCTTATAGGGTGCGAACCGAGCAGATAGAGGAGGACAAGACAGTGAAATCCAAATGTGCAACATGCAGGTTTCGGAACTATGCGGAGCGAAAGCCGAATTCGCTACTCGCCCGGATTTGGCGATGGCACACCGGGTGGTGTCCGGGCTGGAAAGCCTACCAAAGAGAATTGGCTGAGAAAGCTGACGCCAAGACATCCTAACTACGCAATGGAGCGAATGCGCCAGGCCGCCCACTGATCTCGGCCGTTCGCCTGCTATTCCATTGTCCAGTGGCTTCGGGTGCCTCTACATCTTGTAATAGTTCAGGCAGCGCGCCGGAGTTCGTTATCGCGGATCCCGGTGAGTCTGTATCCACCCAACCGTAAAGGCGTAGCGGTTCTTATTTCCGTCTGCACTTCCAGATCCTTTACGGCCCTATCCGTCTGAAATCATTCTTCCGTTCCCTGACACAAAATCGCGAGATTCCTGTCAAGCGGTTTCCCGACCCAACAGTCTGCGCATCTCCGCGGGCAATGCCGCATTTTTGGAAAGAAATATGTTGGTGTAATCCTTCCACATCTCTTTGGTGGTCAGGCATTCGTGAATTATGCTCTCGAAATCCGCGAGGTTGCTTATCCTTTTGAGTTTCTTTTCATGTTGAATTTCCGCAATCAGGTCCGGCTGCAATTCAAACAGGTCCTGAGCCAATTTCAACGGGTCATGGCCGCAGGATTTTACGCGTCCGGATGAAACTCGAAAAATATCTGATAGCCCACGGCAGATTCCAGTGTCGCCTTCATCCCCTGGAAAGCCAGGGGCTCGCTCCCTTCCACATCGATTTTGATCACAAACTTGCCCGCTTTTTCTATATTTGCTTCGGACAATAGACCGTCGATGCTTATGCAGCGGACCTTGTAAGACGATTTGGGGCTGCTGGACAGGGCACCGCGGAACTACGGCCACTGGACGGTGCCGATGGCGCAGGCCTGGTGGCAGCCCAACCAGGCGCTGATGATCGGCGGTGGCGTGACGCGCACGGCGTGGGGCTTCCACCGGTACCCGTGGGCGAACATGCAGTCCTTCACGCTGCTGTACTCGAGCGGCTACAACAACGTGCGGGCGACGTACCTGGGCCAGTGGCGGCTCAGCGACACGAGCCTGATCGGCGCCGTCGGCGCGCGCTTCTCCGGGATCGAGAACATGAACTTCTTCGGTTTCGGCAACGAGACCGCGACGATCGACGACAAGGCGCTTTACAAGACGGAGACGAACGAGTACTCGATCTTCCCGGCGCTCCGCTTCCAGCCGGGGCAGCGCTTCGAGCGCTGCACGTCGGGCCGGAGGGCAGGATCGTCCAGACCAAGGGCGGCGACAGCCTCGTGGAGCAGGGCAGGAGTACGGGGCCGGCGAGTCGGCCAGCGGCCTCCGGGCCGGACTCGCGTTCGACTCGCGCGGCCGCGCCCGGGGCATGACCGAGGCGCGCGGGATGGCGGCACCGGACGCCACGGCGGCGGCGGCGGCGCCTCCGGCGAGCGGCGTGCGGATTCGGGCCGAGGGCTTCTTCGTGCCGAAGGGCTGGGACGTGACCGGGGACTTCGGAGGCCTCGACGGCAGCGTCTCCGGCTACCTCGGCAACCAGACCCTGGTGCTCGCGACCCAGGTCGGCGGGCGCGTGCTGTGGGGCCCCTACCCGTGGTTCGAGTCGGCCAGCATCTCGGGCGGCGCCGGCGGCACCGGGGCCGACGGCAAGGTGCGCGGCTACTACGACGGGCGCTTCCGCGGCGACTCCTCGCTGTACGGCAACGCGGAGCTGCGCTGGTGGCTCGGCCACCGCAAGAAGGGGGTGCTGCCGCTGCGCTGGGGGCTCACGACCTTCGTCGAGTCGGGCCGCGTCTGGTACGAGGGCGAGGACTCGAAGAAGTGGCACACGGGCGGCGGGGTCGGGCTCCTGGTGCAGCTCACCGGCACGCCGATGTCGTTCGGCGGCTCGATGGCGACCGGCACCGAGGGGCTCAAGTTCTACTTCGCCGGCGGCTACTC